>NZ_CP110973.1:0-1200000 GCF_026248825.1 Larkinella insperata
GTTGCTTCGCAGAGTACCGAGATGTTGATATCACCATCTACATCAGAACTGCGGATGGCTAACGTAGCGTTTTTGAAGCCTTCTGACAGCGGGCTAAAGCTGATTGGCAAGTTTACGGTCTCTCCGGCCGGTATTACAAATGGTACCGGGTAATTGACCTTAAACTCAGAACCCTGCGGAAAGCTTGCTGACGTAACGACGATGGCCTGGTTTCCACCCGTATTCGACAGTTTGATAATGCTCGTCCGGGTCGCGTTGACAGGGATCGCTGACAGCACTTTGCTTGAACCTGCGTCGTCAGAGATAGACCCTGGCGTAACCTGCGTAACGGTCGGCGTGGTGGGTTCACCTTTGAAGTAAACTTCCTGCTCGCTGATGGCGTTGCTTCCCTGCGCACCGGAACCCGCAGCGACGTAGATACCGCCATTGTTGACGATTGCCTGCGTAGCGTGCCGTCCTTTCTGCATGTTGGCCAGCTTTTTCCAGATACCCGTACCAAAGTTCAGAGCTTCCGTTTCACCGTGAGCCGCTGGCTGGTTACTCTCTCCCCCAATGACCACCAATTCACCATCCAAAACAACTGAGGTTGTTCCAGCGCGCTGGGTCGGAATTGGATTGGGCAACGTTGACCATTGTCCGGTCGTGAAATCATAGACGTCAACCTCCGGCACGGTTAGCGTGAACGTCTGATTGGTGTTGGCCGACGTGCGACGGCCCGCAGCCGCATACAATTTGTTTTCATAAACCACGGCCTGGAAGTGATCGCGGGCGTGTGGTGCATCGGCCAGTGTTCGCCAGATACCGGTTGCCGGATCGTACTCATCAAACCAGGCTACATATCCGTTGTTGTGGCCTTTTGTGTTTCCGCCAACAATGTAAATCTTCTTGTTGTAGACGACTACACCGGCGGTTCCCCGACGTCGATCAACTGGGATATCGGGTCCTAAATACCATTTATTGGCTTTAGGATCGTAAATGTGAACCTGATTAACCGTGGGCTCCTGCGGATAGCTACCCGAGAGAGCACCCACAACGTAAACCAATCCATCCAGCGTAACGGCCTGGAAGTGGTGCATATCAACCGGGGTTTGGGCCGCGTTGGTCCACACTTTCGTGATGGGGTTGTAAACCTGTACGGGCTTAATTCCACGACCACCAATCAGGTAAAACTTGTCACCCACCTGTACATATCCGTTCTCGAAACGCGCGGTTGGCTTCCCGGTGTTGGGAATGATGTTTTGCCAGCCACCCGCAACGATCGGCGGAGCAATCGTGATTACAAAGTTGCTGCTTACCGTTCCGTTCTGACCATCGTTGGCCGTTACTTTCACCGTAATGCTCTCAGGGCCACCTGCAGGCGGTGTTCCGTTGAAGGTCCGGGTATCCGAGGTAAAGCTCAGCCACTCCGGCAAAGCCGTGTTATCGCTCAGGCTGGCGGAGTACGTCAGCACATCGCCATCGGGATCCGTGAAGGCATTCGCATCAAACGCAAAGGTGAAAGCAAGGTTTGCTGTTGCGTGTTGTTCCGGAATTGCATTGGCAACTACTGGCGGGCGGGGCGCCTGATCGATTACCGTAAAGCTGATGGTGAGCGGGCGACCGGCGGTATCCGTTGCGGCAGTACCGACGTACGGTGTGGCGGTCAACGTATAAGTACCAACTGCCGGTGTCCAGTTTTTGAAATCACCGTTGGTATCACCGAAGAGCGCATACGGCAAACCATTATCTACTTGCGTACGACCTTGTGCTCCAGTCAATACCATCCGTACCGATCCTACGGGGCTGGGGTTCGTATTAACCCGGATGTTTAAATTGCGACTGGGTAAGGTTGCCAGATTCAAGCGGTCGCCGTTAGCCATCACTTTGATCTCCTGATCGCTGGTGGCGTTCATCAGGCTGAAACTTACCACCGATTGCTGACTCACCGGCGGAACCACCGAAACCGTAACAATTTCCTGCGCTGTCAGCACGGGACTTCCGTTATCGGCTGCTTTGATGGCAATGTTATACGTACCGAGCGCAGTTGGCGTCCAGCTAAATTCACCCGTAGTCGGATTGATGCTGGCACCACTGGGCCCTGAGATGCTATACGTTACACTCTGGCCGGCATCGGCATCCGTCGCCTGAGCCGTAAACGTCAGCGGCTTGTTGATTGTAGCAGTCTGGCTACCAATCGCCGTCAGCACCGGAATGGTGTTGGTGGTGGAATTGGTGAACGAAAGGACAAAGTCATCACTGGCTGAACCACCTTTCCCATCGCTGGCCAGCACCTTTACAGTAATAGGTGCGGTGTTGCTGGGCGCGATACCGCTAAACGTCCGGGTAGCTCCGTTGAAGCTTAACCATGAGGGCAGGGCAGCGTTGTTGTTCAGACTAGCGGAATACGTCATGGCATCATCATTGATATCCGTGAAGGTATTCGCAGGGACGGTATAAGACCAATTGGCACCAACCGTTGCTGTCTGATCGGGAATTTGCGCGGTAACAACCGGAGCGCTGTTGCCCGGCGTTGCACACTCGCTGGTTGTTTCAGCATTGGTCAGCAACTGAGCGGCTGACTGCGTAATCGTGGAGTGAAACAGCACGATCCGGTCAATCAGGTGGTACGACGCCCGCGCTGAGATTTGCAGTTTGTAAACACCTGGTGCGTTGAATTCAACCTTAACAGGCATGCCATCTTCGTCATTGGCGAAGGAGTTCCAGGCCCAAACCAGACCGGCGGCATTGTAAAAAATCTTGAACCAGCCGTCTCCACCCGCACCGAAGGCTACCGGCGATTTACCCGTTCCTTTGGGATATACGATGAGGCCGTTTTTTTCCGCATAAAAATCACTGGCGTCCGGGAAACGCAGCCAGGAGTCATTATGCTCATTACCAGCCGTTCCCAGACCGACTTTACTGCGCCACTGGAACGTATACTTCCCGGCTTTGGTGATTTTGACGGTGGTTTCGATTACTCCAATTCCCGGGGTCGCGAAGTTCTCGGCGTTTACCCAGGTAATGTAGCCACTTCCCGTGTAATTGGATTCGGTTGTTCTCTTCTGCCAGCCCGTGGGGAGCGTTAAGTTCTCTGTTTCAATAACGACCAGACCATTTTTCTCTTCATAAGGAGAAGGACAGTCGGCCAAGGCTACTCTTGCTGCTGCGTTGGGCAAGTTGCCTACTTTGACAGCGGAAATTTTGGTTGCGTTGCCTGGCTCCCGGCTACCGCTACTGCCGGGACCATCGTTGATCCGGGTCCTTGATGATGTCAACAAAGGTGACACCAACAGCACTAGAAAAAGGTAAAGATAATTTTTCATACTGAAGTAAATGGAATTTGAATAAGAATAGGATTAGATAAGTGAAACAAAACGAAATTGATAATCAGATTTTCAAGCGTTAATGACTAAAAAGCATACTCCTTATTTGCATAGAAATCTTATTGGGCTGAGCTGACCTGCCCTTTTTGATAATAATAAATCTTTAAAGTCGTTGAGTAAACTACGCTATACCGGTTGATACTGGTCCTGTTGTTTACGGTCGAATTAATACCAACAAACCGTAAGTACCCCACTTCTGGACAGCCAAAAAATGGCTAAAACTACCGTTTAGTTGCCCGTTTGGAACGTCAGTTCAGCGGTATGGCTCTCCTTAATTTGAAAATTAAATCAGGCTAGGAAATCTGGTTAGGATAGTGGACAAATTCGTTTCATGTGGACACAGCCGAAACTTGCTTATATTCTGCAGTAGTGGCGGACTCTCTCTACTTATTTGCTATGGTTTCAGAATCCGATCAGAACAATAAGCTTTCTACTACTTACATGCACATTTAATCTGCCTTTAATTTCGAGCATAAAAATACCTATTAATTTTAATTTACAAGTGACATTTAAATAAGCTTTTGCAAGAATCTAGCTTTTACTTCTAAGTATATATCATTAAACTTCCATCTGTACGCTATCTTTTCGACTTGCTACTCATACCGCCAAACACAAAACACCCAAGCCTTAACTAGCAGATTTTCAATATTTTATATATAAACTTTGGACTAATTTGTATTAAAGAAAAACCGGTTTAAGTAGATCTAGACGGTTTATTTTTCTACAATAAAAATTAATTATACGGTGTCAATTAACCTAACTGTTGACCCTTTAAAATATCACAGTATAGATACGCTAAAAATTTATATAGAATTATAAAATTTCATATAACCTATCCTCATCTACCCGCCTATAAATAGACAGTTTTTTTAGTAATATTAAAAATATATCTTCTGATATATAGAGGCTTATGTCTTATTTATTACCCTGGACCGCCTATTTATCAGACAAACAAATCCACATTATCCCTTCTCGCCATTAAAGAATATTGAACAAAACATATCTTCTCAAATCTACAAAGACTTAGCTGATAACATAATTGCCATACAAAGCCTCAAACTTTACCAGCTTAGTCAGGTCGTCAGCCAGCCAATAAATCTTCTTAATAATTTCACAATTCAACAGATTTTAACGCATTATACCTACGGCAAAGGCTTCTCTTCCGCATCACAGAAAATATTTGTCTTATTATTCAAAGTCACTACTCGAATTTCTACCTCGTAATTATGACAACTTAGCGCAGACACCGGTTATAAAACACCCCGCTCTTGTCTGATTAATCGGCTTTGTAGAATCACTTTCCTGAACGAAACTGCTCCCGTATGGATATTCGAGCAAGTTCTGTGTCCAGGCATTGAAACTTCTTTTGCAGGGATGCCTTGTAGATAAAGAAAACCCCAACTGGTTAATAGCAGATTAGGCCGGTCCGGAAGCATCTACTCTGTTAATGCGTATATTTGATTCTTGCAAATTTTGTCCTGTCATGGAGATTAAAACCCTGGAAAGTTTTTACAAGGATACGGCTGCGTTAATTCCCGAAGGCATCAACAAGGAAATTGGTCATTTTAATGTCTTTAAGATTGACGAGATACACGCGCAAAATCGCAAAAACCCTAAACCGGTTATGCCGTATAACCGCCGTGCCTATTATAAAATCAGTCTGATCAGTGGTCGCAATCGGGCTGAATATGCCGACAAGGTTATCGATATCGAAAAAAACGCGCTGCTTTTTGCAACCCCGAAAATTCCTTATCACTACGTACCGCAGGATGACGACCAGTTTGGCTATTTCTGCATTTTTACGAGCGATTTTCTGCTTCACAGTAAAAGTGGCGTTGTATTGGACGAGCTGCCGATTTATCATCCCGGTGGTTATCCTATTTTTCTGCTTTCCGACGAAGAGGCCGACGACATATCGTACGTATTCAAAAAAATGCACAACGAATTGTCTTCAAATTACGCTTACAAGTATGATCTACTAAGGAATTACGTCCTCGAACTGATCCATCTTGGCCAGAAGCTGCAACCCGCAACGGCCTTATACCCAACCCATAATGCGTCGGCCCGGGTTTCGTCGCTGTTCATTGAACTTCTGGAGCGGCAGTTCCCGATTGAGTCGCCCCACCAGAGGTTAAGCTTGCGCACGGCGAAGGATTTTGCCGACCGGCTGGCGGTTCACGTCAACCACCTCAACAAAGTCTTGAAGGAAAACACCGGCAAAACCACCACCGACCTGATCAGCGGCCGCGTTCTACAGGAAGCGAAAATCCTGCTCAAACAAACTGACTGGAATATCTCCGAAATTGCTCATTCCCTCGGCTTTGAAGAAGTAGCCCACTTCTCCAATTTTTTCAAGAAGCAGACTTCCTTTGCACCACTGGCCTTCCGGGCTTAAGCGACTTTGAATTTTGCAAATGATGGATTGATGCTTGCAAACACCTGAATCTTGAGGCACTCTACTTTTGTATCATCATAACCAATCAAAACAAAGATGAACAACAGTAAGATTGCGCTGGTAACCGGCGGCAGCCGTGGTCTGGGAAAAAATATGGCCTTAAGCCTGGCTCAAAAAGGGATTGACGTTATTCTCACCTACAACAGCCAAAAAGATGAAGCAACGGCGGTGGTGAACGAAATCGAACAAATTGGGCAGAAAGCGGCATTTCTGCAACTAAACACCGGTGATGTAGGGAGCTTTGACGGCTTTTTTGAACAGTTAAAAACTATTCTGGAAACCACATTCGGCGCGGACCGTTTCGATTTCCTGATTAATAATGCCGGTATCGGTATTCACGCTCCATTTGCTGAAACCACCGAAGAACAGTTTGACCAACTGTCGAATATCCATTTGAAAGGGGTATTTTTTCTGACGCAAAAGGCTTTGCCGCTGCTGAATGACGGCGGACGGATTGTCAACGTTTCGAGCGGACTGGCTCGCTTCGCCGTTCCTGGCTCTTCGGCCTACGGAGCGCTGAAAGCCGCCGTTGAAATGCTGACCCGATATCAGGCTAAAGAATTGGGTGCTAGAGGAATAACCGTCAATGTGGTCGCTCCGGGCGCCATTGAGACGGACTTTGGCGGAGGCCAAGTGCGGGACAATGTTCAACTGAACCAGTGGGTAGCCGGTGTTACGGCTTTAGGTCGCGCGGGCCTTCCCGACGATATTGGCGGTGTCGTGGCTTTCTTGTGTACAGATGACGCCCGGTGGATCAACGGCCAACGAATTGAAGTATCCGGCGGGATGAACTTGTAAGTCTGCTTTTTCCTTTTTTTCTGAAAGTTATAAACCCATCATTTGTGGCAATTGTCCACATTTGGTGGGTTATTTTTGCTTCAAACCCCTTTCTAAGCTTCAAAAATACACCCATCGTATTTCTGATAATTGGGTAATAACCGCCCGAAATAGAATTGGATGATCAGATGTTTTTTAATTCTTTACCAAATTCCTTCTTCATAGTTTTCGGCTTAATCTCTTGCTAGCTTTTATGGGCCTGTTTGACGATAAAACGCCTTTTCAACTTTTTCTTCTTGTAAAAACACCATTTCTACTGTTTTTTACCAATTCCTTCATATTTTAATTATAAAAAGATTGAGTATATCCCGTAAAACATTCGAAAATAGATTGACGTTTGTATATCATATATCCATTAAATCGCTATCAATACCATGGAATATATCATCCTCGGAATACTCGCTTTACTAGCAACGGTTGCGGCTATCTATAAATCCAGCTTATCCAGTAGCCAGCAAAAAACCAAAAACAGTCTGATCAACGCACTCATTAAAGTCTGCATTAAAATGAAAGCTGATCCGGAACTTCTGGCGGCACTAAAGAAACGTGGTCAGGAACTGGATGATGACGATCTTCTGATGCGGATTAATTTGTGGCTTTTTTCTGAATCAAAACATGAGAAGCAACTTTCGGGCACCATCAAAAATTACGACTGACAGCTCCCAAGGCAATCAAATCCCATATTTAATGTAGTGAAGCAGAACCAATCTATTTTACGAATACAAAAACGGTCCAGGAATGCTCCTGGACCGTTTTTGTATTCGTAAAATATAATTGTTAGTGAGTTTTGATCACCTTCAGGGTTCGGCTTTGTTCCGGAGTACTGACTCGAAGAATCAAAATACCCGCAGCCTGCCCTTTAACTGACAACCGTTGCTGTTCCAACGAAGTCGCTTCCTGAAGTTGAAGCTCAGCTACCGTTTGTCCTTTTGCATCCAGTAGTTGCGTTCGCAACGGACGACCGCTGGCTCCCTTCACTTCTACTACTACCTCATCATTGGTAATCGGGTTACCTAACAACACCACCTGCAGACCACCATCCTCTTCCGCCGAGACACGTGCTCCGGATGCCTGATCGATGACCGTGAAGCTGATCGTCAGCGGAGTACCCGCCGTGCCCCCGGCGGCTGTGGCCGTGTATGGCGTGGCCGTCAGCGTGTAACTGCCCACCGCTGGTGTCCAGTTGTTGAAGTTGCCGTTGCTGTCGCCAAACAGGGCATAGGGTACCCCGTTGTCAACCTGGTTACGGCTTTGCTTGCCACTCAACACCATCCGCACCGAGCCCACTGTACCGGGGTTGGTATTAACCCGGATGTTGATGCTGCGCGAAGCCAGCGTGGCCAGACCGTGAAGCTGATGCTCAGCGGCACGCCCGCCGTACCGCCACCGCCCGAAGCGGTGTAAGGTGTGCCCGTCAACGTGTAGCTGCCCGTCGCTGGCGTCCAGTTGTTGTAGTTGCCGTTGCTGTCCCCAAACAAGGCATACGGTGCCCCGTTGTCGGTCTGCGTGCGGTTCTGCTTGCCACCCAGTACCATGCGCACCGAGCCCACCGTGACCGGGTTGGTATTAGCCCGGATGTTGATGCTCTTCGAGGCCAGCGTGGCTAAATTAATCTGCTCGCCCGGCGTGAGCACCCGAATCTCCTGGTCGCTGGTGGCATTGATCAAACTGAAGCTGATGACGGCCTGCTGGGGAGCCGGAGCCGCGCTCACTGTCACACTGACGAGCTCCTGGGCCGACAGGGCGGGCGAGCCGTTGTCAGTCACCGTCACCGTCAGACTAACCGTACCGGTTGTTGTGGGCGTCCAGCTAAAAGCGCCCGTGCTGGCGTTGATGCTCGCTCCCGAAGCACCGCTCACACTGTAAGTAAGTGTTTGGGCGGGCGTATCGCTGTCAGTAGCCTGGGCGGTGAAGGTCAGGGCCTGACCCACCGTGGCGGTTTTGCTGCCAATAGCCGTCAACACCGGCGCCGTGTTAGCGGGCGAAATAGCAATGACAAAACTGTCGCTAACGGTTCCGCCCTTGCCATCGTTTGCTGTCACTTTCACGGTTAGGCTGGCCGGATTATTGCTGGTCGGCGTGCCGCTGAAGGTCCGGGTGTTGGCGTTAAAGCTCAACCAGGCCGGCAGGGCCGAGTTGTTTTCCAGCGTCGCGCTGTACGATAGCGCATCACCATCCGGATCCGTGAAGCTACCGCTACCAAACTGGAAGCTGAAAGCCGTGCCCACTTTTGCGTTCTGATCGGGCAGCGCATTGGCCACCACCGGCGACTGATTCGTCGGCGTTGCCGCGTTAACGGCCACACTGATGATCTCCTGCGCCGACAGCGCTGGTGAGCCGTTGTCGGTTACTTTGACCGTCAGGCTGAAGGTGCCCGTCGACGTGGGTGTCCAGCTAAAGGCCCCCGTGCTGGCGTTGATGCTGGCCGAAGCCGGACCACTCACACTGTAAGTCAGCGTTTGAGCGGGCGTATCGGCATCGGTGGCCTGGGCCGTAAAGCTCAGCGTCTGCCCCAGCGTCACAATCTTGTTGCCAATCGAAGCCAGTACCGGCGCGGTGTTCGTAGCCTGAGGAGTTGTGATGCTGATCACAAAACTGTCGCTGACGGTTCCGCCCTTGCCATCAGTCGCCGTCACTTTCACACTAACGCTAGCAGGATTATTGCTGGTCGGCGTGCCGCTGAAGGTGCGGGTGCTGGCGTTGAAACTTAACCAACTTGGCAGGGCCGCGTTGTTCTCTAGCGTGGCCGTGTACGACAAGGCATCGTTATCCGGATCGGTGAAGCTATTAGCGGCAAATTGGTAGCTGAAAGCCGTGCCCACCGTCGCATTCTGATCGGGCAGGGCATTGGCCACTACTGGTGGCTGGTTCGCCGGTGCCGTTGCATTAACAGTGACACTAACAACTTCCTGAGCCGACAGCGCCGGTGAACCGTTATCGGTTACTTTGACGGTCAGGCTGTAGGTACCGGTGGTCGTAGGCGTCCAGCTAAAAGCGCCCGTGCTGGCGTTGATGCTCGCTCCCGAAGCACCGCTCACACTGTAAGTAAGTGTTTGTACGGGCACATCGCTGTCGGTGGCCTGGGCCGTAAAGCTGATCGTTTGACCGGCCGTGGCGGTTTTGCTGCCAATCGCCGTGAGTACGGGAGCCGTATTCGTTGCTTGCGTTGTCCCGATGCTGATCACAAAACTATCGCTGACGCTTCCTCCTCTACCATCGTTCGCCGTCACTTTCACACTAACGTTGGCTGGGTTGTTACTGGTCGGCGTACCGCTAAACGTCCGGGTGCTGGCATTAAAGCTTAACCAAGTCGGTAGGGCCGAATTGTTTTCCAGCGTCGCCGTATAGGTTAACGCATCACCGTCGGCATCGCTAAACGCCGTGGTAGCAAACTGGAAGCTGAAAGCTGTGCCTACCGTCGCATTCTGATCGGGCAAGGCGTTCGCCACCAGCGGTGATTGGTTCGCCGGTGCCGTTACGGCAATGATTTCAATGGCATTGACTTTGGGACTCTGGCTGCTTCCGGCACTGAAGGCAATATCCAGATTACCGTCCGTCACGTTCACCCCGATGGTTTCCTGCACGGCTTTGAGCGTTCCGCCCGCCTTTTGAGCAATGTCAAACTCGGTCAGTCGGCGCACCCCTTCGGCATCGACGTTGAACTTACGGGTCGTTGTGCCGTTGATGACACCGGAGAAGGTTTCGGCAAAGTGCAGAATCACGTTGTAGTAGCCGTTTGTAACCGGTACACTGTAGCTGAAAGCTCCGTAGCGATCGGTTTGATACAGGGCATCATCTTCGGTGTTGTCAACCGGTGCGTTGCCAATCGTGCTGGTACTGCCGCCGGTGAAGTACGTATCGGCCACAAACGGCCGTCCGTCCAGCGCCGTATAGGCCACTCCACCCGCATTAATCCGCGTTCCGGCGGGGTAAGGCAGGGGATTGACCGTTACATTGATCACCTCTTGAGTGAACTGAACCGGCGAACCGTTATCGGTCACTTTGATGGTCAAACTGCTCGTGCCCGTGGTCGTCGGTGTCCAGGTGAAAGCGCCGGTGGTCGCGTTGATGCTGGCCGAAGCCGGACCACTCACGCTGTAAGTGAGCGTTTGGGCGGGCACATCGCTGTCGGTGGCCTGGGCCGTAAAGCTGATCGTTTGACCAACAATAACGGTTTTGCTGCCAATGGCCGTCAACACCGGTGCGCTGTTCGCGGGCGTCACGATGGTAATTACAAAGCTGTCACTCACCGTACCTCCTTTGCCATCGTTCGCCGTGACCTTTACCGTCAGGCTGGCAGGAGTACCACTGGTCGGCGTGCCACTGAAGGTCCGGGTGGTGGCATTGAAGGTCAACCAGGCGGGCAGCGCGGAGTTGTTCTCTAAACTCGCCGTGTACGTCAGCACATCGCCGTCAGCATCCGTGAAGCTGCCAATGCCAAACTGGTAGTTAAAGGCGGTTCCTAGCGTAGCGCTCTGATCCGGCAGCGCAATGGCCACTGCTGGCAACTGGTTCGGGGGAGCCGTAGCCGCAACGATCTCAATAGCATTCACTTTCGGACTTTGACTGCTTCCCGCACTAAACGCCAGATTCAGCGTACCGTCCTTCACGTACACCCCAAGCGTCTCCTGCACGGCTTTAAGCGTACCGCCCGCTTTCTGAGCAATGTCAAACTCGGTCAACCGACGCACGCCCTCGGCATCAATATTGAATTTGCGGGTCGTTGTACCGTTGATAACCCCCGAGAAAGTTTCGGCAAAGTGCAGCGTGACGTTGTAATAGCCATTGGTTACCGGTACATCGTAGGTGAAAGCTCCGTATCGATCGGTCTGGTAGAGTGCATCATCTTCGGTGTTGTCAACCGGTGCGTTGCCAATTGTGCTGGTACTACCTCCGCTGAAGTACGTATCGGCCACAAAGGGTCGGCCATCGAGGGCTGTGTAAGCGACTCCGCCGGCGTTAATCCGGGTTCCAGCCGCAAACGGCGGTTGAATCACTGTCACACTGATGACTTCCTGCGCTGACAAAACCGGCGTCCCACTATCGGTTACCTTAATGGTCAGGCTGGTTGTGCCCGTCGCGGTGGGCTTCCAAGAGAAAGCGCCCGTGCTGGCGTTGATGCTGGCCGAAGCCGGACCCGACATGCTGTAGGTCAGCGTCTGAGCGGGCGAATCTGGATCGGCGGCCTGAGCCGTAAACGTCAGCGTCTGGCCCAGCGTCACGGTCTGACTGCCAATAGCCGTCAGCACCGGGGCCAGGTTGGGCGGGGGCGTACCGGCCACCACCTCAATGGCGTTGACCTTGGCACTCTGCGAAGACCCCTGGCTGAAGCTCAGGTTCAGGGTGCCATCCGTCACGTATACCCCGATGATTTCCTGCACGGCTTTCAGGGTACCACCTGCTTTCTGAGCAATGTCGTATTCACTTAACCGGCGCACGCCTTCGGCATCGACATTGAATTTGCGGGTGGTCGTGCCGTTGATAACCCCCGAGAAGGTTTCGGCAAAGTGCAGCGTGACATTATAATACCCATTGCTCACCGGCAAATCGTAGCTAAAATCACCGTAGCGTTCGGTTCGGTAGAGCGCATCGTCTTCGGTATTATCAATCGGCACATTGCCGGCGTTGCTGGTGCCGCCCCCATTGAAGTAGGTATCAGCCACAAACGGCCGGCCATCCACCGTCGTATAGGCAATTCCACCCGCATTGATCCGGGTACCCGGTTTGAACGGTGCTGGACTAACCGTTACCGTAATAACCTCCTGAGCCGATAAAGCCGGCGTACCATTATCCGTTACCTTGATGGTCAGACTGTACGTGCCGGTGGCCGTGGGTGTCCAGGTGAAAGCGCCCGTGCTGGCGTTGATGCTGGCCGAAACCGGGCCCGTTACGCTGTAGATCAGCGTCTGGGCTGGTGTGTTTGCATCAGTGGCCTTGGCGGTGAAGGTCAGCGCCTGGCCTGCGGTGGCGGTTTTGCTGCCAATGGCCGTCAATACCGGAGCGGTATTGATCGTATTAACGCCGGTTCCGTTGAGCACAATCGCCGTACTGCCACCGGCCCCGGAGTGGGTAATGGTCACGGTCGCGGTTTTGTCACCGACCGACACTGGTTTGAACTTCACATTAACCGCAATGCTCTTGCCAACGGGCAGCACAAAAGGCAGCGTATACGGAGCCTGAACCGTGAATTCACTGCTGCCCGAAAGCACAATGGCCGAAATCACGAGTGCTTGGTTCCCAGTCGTATTCGATACGGTAATCGTGGTATCTTTGGTCGTATTGGGCAGCGCATACCCAACCGTCACGCTCGAAGGTGCCGTGAAGGCACTTTGCGCCAACGGGGTTCCGGTTGGCGTGGTCGGTGCTGTTTTATAGAACATCTCCTGCGAAGACAGTACCGGAGAACCACCCTGCGCGCCCGAACCGGCGGCCGTGTAGATGGTACCGTTGGCGACAATGGCCTGCGTAGCGTGCCGTCCCTGTTGCAGGTTGGCAAATCTCCGCCAGGTACCGGTCGTCACGTTGAGGGCTTCCGTTTCGTTGTGTGCCGCGGGCTGGGGACTTTCTCCCCCGATAATCACCAGTTCATTGTCCAGGGCCACGGCACTCGCACCGGCGCGCTGGGTCGGAATTGGATCCGTCATGGTCGACCACTGCCCCGTCGCAAAATCATACACATCCACTTCCGGCACCGTCAGCATGAACGTCTGGTTGGTATTGGCGGAGGAACGTCTCCCCCCGGCGGCATACAGTTTGGTTCCGATCACAACGGCCTGGAAGTGATCACGGGTATGCGGAGCATCCGGCATCGTTTTCCAAACGCCCGTGGCTGGGTCAAATTCGTCAAACCAGGCGACGTAACCGTTGTTGTGGCCTTTCGTATTTCCACCGACGAGGTAAATTTTGTTGTTATAAACCACCGCGCCCGCCGTTCCCCGACGCCGGTTTTCCGGTATCGCCGGGCCCTGAATCCATTTATCGGCTTTCGGATCGTAGATGTAAACGTTCGGAATGGTGGGTTCGGCGGGATAATTGTCGGTCAATGCACCCACGGCATAAACCAGCCCTTCCATCGTAACGGCCTGGAAGTGGTGCA
The DNA here is from genome assembly GCF_026248825.1 of Larkinella insperata. Classification (NCBI taxonomy): domain Bacteria; kingdom Pseudomonadati; phylum Bacteroidota; class Cytophagia; order Cytophagales; family Spirosomataceae; genus Larkinella; species Larkinella insperata. The sequence goes on from NZ_CP110973.1 coordinate 13,751, forward strand.
TGTTTAACGGCGTTTCGGCGGCATTCACCCAGCTCTTAGCCACCGGATCGTACACCTGCACGGGTTTGATGCCGCGCCCCCCCATCAGGTAAAACTTGTCACCCGCCTGTACGTAGGCACCTTCCTGCCGGGCCGTCGGGGCACCGGAAGTCGGCGTAATGGTTTGCCAGGTACCCACAAAAACCGGCGTGGTGATGGTAATCACGAAGCTGTCGCTAACGCTGCCCTCCTTGTCGTCCGAGGCCGTTACTTTCACGGTCAAGCTGGCCGGACTGCCAACGGGCGGTACCCCGCTGAACGTCCGGGTAGTGGCGTTGAAGCTCAACCAACTCGGTAAGGCCGAATTATCGCCCAAGGTTGCCGTGTACAGCAAGATATCGCCGTCAGCATCCGTGAAGCTGTTCTCCGCAAATTGGTACGTAAAACTGCTGCCGACGTTGGCGTTCTGATCCGGCAACGCATTGGCGAGAACCGGTAGCTTATTCGGTGGAGCCGTAGCGGCCACAATCTCAATGGCGTTGACTTTCGGATTCTGGCCCGATCCCTGGCTGAAGACCAGGTTCAGCGTACCATCCGTGACAAAGCCGCCGATGGTTTCCTGGACAGCCTTCAGGGTGCCCCCCGCCTTTTGAGCAATGTCATAGTTGGTCAGTTTCCGCCGGCCTTCCAGGTCCACGTTAAACGTACGGCTTACCGTACCGTTGATGACACCCGAGTAGGTTTCGGCAAAGTGCAGGATCACGTTATAATACCCGTTCGTAACCGGTACATCGTAGCTGAAGTTACCGTACCGGTCGGTCCGATACAGGGCATCGTCTTCGGTGTTGTCGATCGATACGTTGCCGGAATTGCTCGTACCGCCCCCTGTGAAGTACGTATCGGCCACAAAGGGTCGCCCGTCAATCATGGTATAGGCCGGGCCGCCGGCATTAATCCGCGTGCCAGCCGCAAACGGGGGCTGGATGACCGTCACGCTGACGACTTCCTGGGCCGATAACGCCGGTGAACCATTGTCTGTCACTTTTACCGTCAAACTGAACGTTCCGGTAGTGGTCGGCTTCCAGGTGAAGGCTCCGGTGCTGGCGTTGATGCTGGCCGAAGCCGGACCCGACACGCTGTAGGTCAGCGTCTGGGCGGGTGAATCGCCATCGGTGGCCTGAGCCGTAAAGCTCAGGGGCTGACCGACACTTACTGTCTGGCTGCCAATGGTCGTCAGGATCGGCGCCTGGTTGGGGGGCGGGGTTCCAGCCACAATCTCAATGGCGTTGACCTTGGCACTCTGCGAAGACCCCTGGCTGAAGACCAAGTTCAGGGTGCCGTCACTGACGGACACGCCAATGGTTTCCTGAACGGCTTTCAGAGTCCCCCCCGCTTTCTGAGCAATGTTATATTCGGTCAGTCGGCGAACGCCTTCGGCATCCAGGTTGAATTTGCGAGTCGTCGTACCGTCAATCACTTTGGAGTAGGTTTCGGCAAAGTGCAGCGTGACGTTGTAATAGCCGTTGGTTACCGGCACGTCATAACTGAAGGCCCCGTATCGTTCGGTTTGATACAGCGCATCGTCTTCGGTATTGTCAATCGGCACATTACCCACGCCTGTGGTGCTGCCCCCTGTGAAGTAGGTATCGGCACTGAACGGTCGGCCGTCCGTCGCCGTGTATGTTGGTCCACCGGCATTGATCCGCGTACCAGCGGCAAACGGCGGTTGAACAACGGTGACCGTAAAAACCTTCTGATCGGACAATACAGGCGTACCGTTGTCGGTTACTTTGATGGTAAAACTAGTCGTGCCCGTTGCCGTCGGTTTCCAGCTAAAGGCGCCCGTGCTGGCATTGATGCTGGCCGAAGCCGGACCCGTCAGGCTGTACGTCAGCGACTGATCGGCGTCGGCATCGGTGGCCTCGACCGTAAATGTTAAACTCTGACCCAGCGTCACGGTCTGGCTGCTGATGGAAGCCAGCACCGGTGCATGATTGGGAGGTGAGGTGCCGGCCAAAATCTCGATGGCATTGACCTTGGGATTCTGGGAACTGCCCTGCGTAAAGGACAGGTTCAAAGTACCGTCGGTCACATTGACACCAATGGTCTTGCGGACGGCTTTCATCGTCCCCCCCGCTTCCTGAGCAATGTTGTATTCGGTCAACCGGCGCACGCCCTCGGCATCCACGTTGAACTTACGGGTGGTCGTACCGTTGATAACGCCCGAGAAGGTCTCGGCAAAATGCAGCGTGACGTTGTAGTAGCCGTTATTCACCGGCACATTGTAACTGAAGTTGCCGTAGCGCTCGGTCTGATAGAGAGGATCATCGTCCGTGGCATCGATGGGTACTGCACCGGCGTTACTCGTTCCTCCCCCAGTGAAGTAAGTGTCAGCTACAAATTGGTTGCCGTCCAAGGTGGTGTAGATGGGTCCACCCGCATTGACCCGGATGCCCGGAACGTCCGGATTAACCGTAATGGAGATGGTCTCCTGAGCCGACAGTACGGGCGTTCCGTTGTCCGTGACTTTGACGGTCAAATTAAAGATACCCGTAGTCGACGGCGTCCAGCTGAAGGCACCGGTGTTGGGGTTAATGGTTACCCCCGCCGGTCCTGAGACGCTGTAGGTAAGTGCCTGTGCGGGAACATCCGCATCCGTCGCCTGGGCCGTAAACGTCAGCGGCTTACCCACCGTAGCGTTTTTAGAGCCGATGGACGCCAGTACCGGCGCCAGATTGGATGGCGGAGCCTGGTCTATTACTGTAAAGCTGATCGTGAGGGGCGTACCGGCCGTTCCGGATGCACTCGCACCGGTGTAGGGCGTGGAAGTTAGGTTGTAGTTACCAACTGCTGGTGTCCAACTATTAAAGTTTCCATTGATATCACCAAACAAGGCGTACGGCACCCCGTTGTCCGTTTGCGTTTTAGCCTGTTTGCCACTTAGAACCAGCTTGACCGAACCTACGGGGCTGGGGCTGGTATTGGCCCGAATGTTTAGGTTGCGCGTAGGCAGTGTGCTCAGGTTTAACTGCTCACCATTGGTAAGCACCTTGATTTCCTGCTCGGTGTCCGCGTTCATCAAACTGTAATTGACGACCTGCTGACCTCCGCCCGGGCTGTTAACAATTACAGAAAAAACTTTCTGATCCGACAAAGCCGGCGAACCGTTATCGGTTACTTGAACGGTTAAGTTAAAGGTACCCGTTGAAGTGGGCGTCCAACTAAGTGCTCCAGTTGTTGGATTGATTGTGGCTGTAGCCTGACCCGAAACGCTATACGTCAGAATCTGGGCAGGGTCATCACTGTCCGTTGACAGAACCGTTAGGTTCAGCGTTTGGCCTAGAGTTACTGTCTGGTTACTAATGGATGCCAGGATGGGGGCATGGTTGGGTGGTGGCGTGCCGGCTACGATCTCAATGGCATTGACCTTGGCACTCTGGGAACTGCCCTGCGTAAAGGACAGGTTCAAAGTACCGTCGGTCACATTGACACCAATGGTCTTGCGGACGGCTTTCATCGTCCCCCCCGCTTCCTGAGCAATGTTGTATTCGGTCAACCGGCGCACGCCCTCGGCATCCACGTTGAACTTACGGGTGGTCGTACCGTTGATAACGCCCGAGAAGGTCTCGGCAAAATGCAGCGTGACGTTGTAGTAGCCGTTGTTCACCGGCACATTGTAACTGAAGTTGCCGTAGCGCTCGGTTTGATAGAGGGCATCATCGTCCGTGGCATCGATGGGTACTGCGCCGGCTTTGGCCGTAGTTCCTCCGCTAAAATAGGTATCAGCCACAAATTGATTGCCGTCCAAGGTGGTGTAGATGGGTCCACCCGCATTGACCCGGATGCCCGGAGCAGGACTAACTGTCACGGTAAAGACTTCCTCATCCGACAACACAGGTTTGCCGTTGTCCGTGACTTTGACCGTGAAACTATACGTGCCCGTCGTAGTTGGTATCCAGCTGAAAGCTCCCGTAGTAGGATTAATGGTGGCTCCTGCCGGTCCCGATACACTATAAGTAAGGGTTTGCGCCGGAACATCGCTGTCCGTCGCCTGGGCAGTAAACGCCAGTTCCAGACCAACGTTGGCCGTTGTACTCTCAATAGCCGTCAGAGCAGGCGCGATGTTGGTGGGTGCATCCTGCGTAACACGGATAAAGTCCCAGGTAGCCGTGAAGGGTGTAGAGCCTACGGAAGTGGAAATAATACCGACTGCCAGCGCGGGAGGCCCCTGAATGGCTTCCAGCAACGGCCCGCTAACCTGGATGGCCGGTCCCAGATTGGTAACCGGTCCATTGTCCTTGGAGTACTTTGGCTGAACCATACCCGTTACTGGGTTTACCGCCAAGAACAAGTCCATGGTAATGGAAGGCCGTCCGCCCGGCAGCGAATAGTTATGACTCGACACTACGCCGTTATTTTCGTACAGCACTTCAACGCCACCCGCTCCGCCGTCGGCGCCCAAGGTCACCCTCAGGTAATTGTCCTGATCACCCGTACCAATAAAGGTTCCCAATGACTGCCAGTATTGGGGAGTCTGATCATTGAAGTAGGGCCCTAACAACCGGGTTTGTACCGTAAAGGCTCCTGTGCTGGTTGTTGTATTTACGCCAAACTGGAAGCCGTTCTCCTGGTTATTCTGTGTTCCGTGAGAATCGCCAGGGCTCGTATCTTCGACCGAAAACGCCCCCACAGCGCCACCGGCTATAAGATTTTTCGGATCAAACAGATCCTGGTAGTCAATACCCGGTTTCATCGGCAGCATCAAACCCGTAAAGCCAACGCCAAATAAGCCCGTACCCGGATCACCGTTAAAGAGTTCATACCGAATAGGCAGGTTGGTGGTTGTTCCGTTGCTTGGATCGAGAGCGAAATAATCCACATCATCGTTCAGCCCATCGTTATCATCATCGGGGTCGTTCAAATCCGACAAAAAATCCCCGTCGGCATCGCTTGGTCTACTGGCTTTCGTACAAGGGTTCGTTCCGTTGTCGATCTCATCGGCATTGCTGTAGCCGTCTCCGTCGTCATCAAAACTGGTGCTGTAAGCCGCCACACACTCACCCGAAGTATTCTCCGGTTCAAATACATAAATGTTGCTCTGTAGGTAACAGACAACCCAAACCGTACCCGGAAAAATGTCGTTGTCACCCTGAGCTACAATGTCCAGGGGCTGCGAGCCAAAGTTTGACGCAAAGGGTGGCTCCAGGTTACTCCTTTTGCTTCCCCTTGCATTCAGAACACCACTACCGTCCGCCGTCAGAGTAACGTTCTGAATGTTACCATCAAAAGACGCGATGAGCAGGTGACCTTTTAAGGTGCTGTTAAAAAGTGAAGACGTGTATTCGGTAATTCCGTTTGAGGAACTGTTGAACGTCAGCAGAGCATTGTTGGTTTCACCCGGATTCTGAAAATCAGACTCAATGGGATTCGCCATGTTGACCGGCACCGGAGGCCAGTCGGCTGGAAGCGGGGTTGGGCCGGTTGTAGTGGTCCGCCACACCCCGAGACCATTGGCATGCGTATATAATCCTGCTCCGGCCGGATTGGCCCGAATTGGGTTGGGATGACCCGCATAGTACGACCCGGGAACATACGTATTGAGATCCCCTATGTAGTGAAAATGGTCAAGGTTGTTTACCTTCGGATCATGAGGACCTGCTTTGGTCGAACCGGGCTCACCCGGAACATAATTGTTTGTAACATTCGGCGTTCCTTCATTTTCCGGATGTCCTCCCCATCCGGGGTTAGCCCCGTTATCGGTTACGTACATCTTGCGGGATTTCGTAATGACTAGGTCATACGGATTCCGAAAACCGGACGCAAACACCTGCACCGGTCCGCCCGGTACGATCTTAGCCTGGTTCAAACCGTCATTCCCGCCGAAGGGGTCGTTGGCATCGGGGTTACCGGGGCGATCCGGGTCGTCAAGCGTAGGGATATCATACTTATATTTATTAGGGCCAGTTCCCTGCGTGGGCATGGCCTCGATGGCGGCCAGGTCAATCGACAGCACACAGGCGGTTAAAGCATACTCGGGCGTAAATGCAAAGTTGGTGGAAGGCGAACCGGCGTTCGTGATCCCCCCTACCGCGAGGTACATCATGTTACCATCGATCTGCATTCCATTCACCGAGTGGTTTTCTTCCGAACGGGGTAAGCCCCGAACTAAATCCACTTTATCCCAGCCGGTGGCAGTCTTCGTCAGTTTTGAAATAATGCCGGAGTTCGTGTCCAGATTCAGGTCACCTTCTGGTCCACCTTCGCGGCTATCGCTGGAACTAACGTAAAGAATGGGGTTTGTGGCGGTACCCGTTACGACCAAGCCGGTGACCTGCCGAACGGTAATATTTAACGCCAAGGTACCATCGTCATTATGGTTCGGAATCCCGTTGATCAGGCTAATCGTTTCCTGACTAGCGATTGCATAATCATTAGGTCCATTTTTGGCGATGGTAAAGATTCTTATCAGGCCGTTTTTCTGCGAAACGTAAAGTTTCCCATCCGGCCCAAACTGCAAAGACGTTGGGTTCTTTAAAGCAGCCGAAATTGCCAGACGAGCACCTTTGTTGTTTTCTTCTTTTAAAACGCTAGGCGTAAAGCTGAATTTTGAGTTCTTCAACTGCTCGCCGGTAAGCTTTTGGGTATGATCCTTCTTTTTAAGTACGTAAGGACTTTTGAACTTACTCCGGTCCGGTCCGTTATTCTGGGCTTTTGCTAGTTGTATACTCAAAAAAGCAATAATAAATACCCAAAAAAAAGAGGTGCAGGAGGTGCGTATTAAGAATGCGATTTCCGTAAATCTTTTTTTCATACGACTTAAAAAATATAAAATAGAAAGTTGACCCTTATTCAAAATCTTGCTTTATACAGAGAACTTGTAAATCGAAGACCTAACTACTGGCCTTTTTTAGCCCTGGTTAAACATCACAGTGAAGATTAAGCACACCCCCACACTTGAGTAAATTTGCTGATAAACGTGGCAAATTTACTCAAAAAAATGAAGTATTACTTAGATCAACATTTTTTATTACGTTTCCGAATTGAATAATTTCAAGAGGTAGCCGGCAATCTAGTCTTGTTCTTTTAAACCGGCCATAGTACCAAATAGTAATTTGGTAGTCTTTTGTTAGAGTGACTCCTTAAACGCAACTTTCGTTGCGATATGATTTTTCTTGGGGAGTTGAATTACCAATACTTTACTAATCTACTGCTGACGGTAAAGTAAAGTAATTTATAGGTAATTTTTATACTGTGTGAAAATGACAAATCCGGTAATTTTCACGATTACTTTAATTGCACAAACAACTAAACTGGCCATTTAGTAAAAAAAAAATAAGCCCGTATATAATTAACGAACAGCATAAAAATCATACAAAGATTAACTTTGCCCAACTCAATCATGTGTATTTTATTGATTATTAATAACTTATCGAAAAAAATAAAACCTTTTAATATATAAAAAACCAACAATAAACATATCATTTATGCTCATGCCGTATTATAAATATTCACTATTAAAAGTAAGTAACTACTAGCCGATTCCGTAAAATAAATATTATCCATTGTATAAATTTTTCTTACTTTAATTACATTAATAAAAAATTAAAAATCTGCCATTGATTGAGCATTCTATTCAAATTAATCTATCTGTGGTAAGCATTTATGATTCCAACTGCCAACTAACTTATTGACCAATCTTTATCAATTGCTTGAGTATACAAAAATAAGTCTAGCTGTAGATTATATAAAATTTAAGTGAAGCTGTAGAAGTGGTATTAATTTGGGTGAATGATTTCGTCTGATTAACCGATTTAACTTTCATTGAGTAGATGTTACATGGCAACTTGCATTTTAAAAACCGAAAAAAGGCTTAATTATTAAGAAGCGCCTATCACAGAAATAAAAATAATTTCAGATTTTATCGGTATCAAGATTGTAAGAGCAGTTTTTCAAGTTCAATTCCACCCTATTTATCAGACAAATTCATCTTATCCCTTCCCCTTCAATCGTCATTATATCATACTATAAAGAATAAAAAAGAATAACTATGCATCATTTATCAGACAAAATAAATAATCTAATAATTACCCTATTCAACTCCGACTATCAATGAGAATAAAAAGGCTCGTCAAAACCAGTCGACTGGTTTTGACGAGCCAGCAATTCAGATCGGCCAACCGACCAGTGATTATAAGGCAGTCATTTGCTATTCAAAGTAATTGGGCATCAGGTGACCTTGCTCAGCCAGCAGCTGATCCCGCCGGAACAAGGCCACATCCGACTGCATCATGTCCTTGACCAGACCCGCCAGATCATACTTGGGCTGCCACTGCAACTGCGTCATGGCCTTGGTCGGATCCCCCAACAACAAGTCCACCTCCGTCGGACGGAAATACCGCTCGTCGATGCTGAGCACTTCCTGACCCACCGCCACCGGAAAGTCCGGATCACGGGCACTGACCACGTACGCCTTCTCGTGGACACCCTCCCCCTGGAAGGCCAGCTCCACGCCAATTTCGGCAAAAGCCATCTTGACAAAGTCCCGGATGGTGGTCGTCACCCCCGTGGCAATCACAAAGTCCTCGGCCCGCTCCTGCTGCAAGATCAGCCACATCGCTTCCACATAGTCCTTGGCATGGCCCCAGTCCCGCAGCGAATCGATGTTGCCCAGAAACACCTTCTCCTGCAGACCCAAGCCAATCCGAGCCACCGCCCGGGTGATCTTGCGGGTCACAAACGTCTCCCCCCGCAAGGGCGACTCGTGGTTGAACAGAATCCCGTTGCAGGCATACATGCCGTATGCCTCCCGGTAGTTGACCGTGATCCAGTAGCCGTAGAGCTTGGCCACCGCATAAGGCGAACGCGGGTAGAACGGCGTCAGCTCCGACTGGGCGTGGCCCTGCACCCCACCGTAGAGCTCCGAGGTGGAGGCCTGGTAGATGCGCGTCTTCTGGCTCAGCCCCAGCAGCCGCACCGCTTCCAGGATGCGCAGCGTGCCGATCCCGTCGACCTGGGCCGTGTATTCGGGCTCGTCGAAGCTCACCCGCACGTGCGACATGGCCCCCAGGTTGTAGATCTCATCGGGCTGCACCTCCTGGATGATGCGGATGATGTTAGTCGAGTCCGACAAATCGCCGAAGTGCAGCTTGAAGCGCACGTTTTGCTCGTGGGGATCCTCGTAGAGATGGTCGATGCGCTGGGTGTTGAACAGCGAGCTCCGGCGTTTGATGCCGTGCACTTCGTAGCCCTTCTCCAGTAAGAGTTCGGCCAGGTAGGTGCCATCCTGGCCCGTAATGCCCGTAATTAATGCTTTTTTCATAGATAATCGTAATTCATGTTGTATAGATCCTAAACGTATACCTCCTGGTTAGCCAGGAAATCCTGGTAGGTAGCGGCAATGCCTGCTGACAGGTCGATGCGGTGCTGCCAGCCCAGGTGGTGCAGCCGCGACACATCCATCAACTTGCGGGGCGTGCCATCGGGTTTGTCCGGATTCCAGCGCAGTTCTCCTTCGAAGCCCACGGTCTGTTTGACCAGTTCGGCCAGCTCCCGGATCGTCACATCCTGGCCGGTGCCGATGTTGACAAACAGCTCCTCGTTGTAGCCTTCCATCAGGAACACGCAGGCGTCGGCCAGGTCATCGGCGTGCAGAAACTCCCGGCGCGGGGAGCCCGTGCCCCACACTTCCACCACCGGCTCGCCGTGGAGTTTAGCCTCGTGAAACTTGCGGATCAGCGCCGGCAAGACGTGCGAACCGTTCAGATCGTAGTTGTCGTTGGGGCCGTAGAGGTTGGTGGGCATGGCCGAGATGAAGTTGCAGCCGTACTGGCTGCGGTAGGCTTCACAGAGCTTGATGCCGGCAATCTTGGCGATGGCGTAGGGCTCGTTGGTGGCTTCCAGGTAGCCGCTCAGCAGGTAGTCTTCCTTCAGGGGCTGGGGGGCCAGCTTGGGGTAGATGCAGGAGGAGCCCAGAAACAGCAGTTTCTGGACCCCAAACTGGTAGGCGCTGTGGATGATGTTAGCCTCAATCAGCAGGTTGTCATACAAAAAGTCGGCCCGGTAGCGGTTGTTGGCCCAGATGCCGCCCACTTTGGCCGCTGCCAGCAGCACGTAGTCGGGCCGTTGGTCGGCAAAGAAGTCGGCGACGGCTGCCTGGTTGCGCAGGTCCAGCTCGGCCGAGGTGCGGGTGACCAGGTTCTGGTAGCCTCGGCGTTGCAAGTTGCGCACCAGCGCGGAGCCCACCATGCCCCGGTGACCCGCTACGTAGATTTTTGCGTCTTGATTCACTCCTGATTGAGGTTTATGAAATGCGGTTTCGAATCTGTTTTACTTAGGCGGGTTGCTTCACATCCGTACCGATGGCTTCCCGTCCGATGCTGTAGTAGGTGTAACCCAACTCCTTCATCTGATCCAGCTCGTAGAGGTTGCGACCATCGAAGATCACCTTGTTCTTCAACAGCAAAGCCATCTTGCCAAACTCCGGCGTGCGGAACATCGGCCACTCGGTCATGATCACCAGCGCATCGGCATCGTCCAGGGCCGCATACGAGGTGTGGGCATAGGTGATCTGGTTGCCCAGCACCTGCTTGACGTTCTCCATGGCTTCCGGATCATAGGCCGTCACCTTGGCTCCGGCCGCCAGCAGCGCCTGGATGTTCTCCAGGGCCGGGGCCTCCCGGATGTCATCCGTGTAGGGCTTGAAGGCCAGCCCCCACACCGCAATCGTCTTGCCCTGCAGATCCCCGTTGAAGTGCTGGTTGATCACCGGCAACAGCTTGGTCTTCTGCTGAGCGTTGACCTCCATGACCGACTTGAGGATCTTGAAGTCGTAGGCGTACTCCTCAGAGGTCTTGGCCAGCGCCTGCACGTCCTTGGGAAAGCAGCTGCCCCCGTAGCCAATGCCGGCAAACAAAAACCGCTTGCCGATCCGGCTGTCGGTGCCGATGCCCCGGCGGATATCATCGACGTTGGCTCCTACCTTCTCGCACAGGTTGGCAATCTCGTTCATGAAGCTGATCTTGACGGCCAGAAACGAGTTGGCCGCGTACTTGGTCATCTCCGCCGAGCGCTCGTCCATGAAGATAACGGGGTTGCCCTGGCGCACCAGCGGAGCGTAAAGCTTGGTCATGATGGCCTTGGCCCGCTCCGACTGCGTGCCGATCACCACGCGGTCGGGTTTCATGAAGTCTTCGATGGCCACGCCTTCGCGCAGAAACTCGGGGTTGGACACCACATCAAACTCCACCTGAGCCGCCAGCGAGATGTACTCGTGGACTTTCTCGGCGGTGCCCACCGGCACGGTGCTCTTGTCGACGATGACGGCGTATTCTTTCATGATCTGGCCCAGATCGCCGGCCACTTTGAGGATGTATTTCAGGTCGGCCGATCCGTCTTCACCCGGCGGAGTGGGCAGGGCCAGGAAGATGACCTCGGCGCCTTCGATGCCTTCGGCCAGGTTGGTCGTAAACTTCAGGCGTCCTTCGGCGGTGTTGCGGTTGAAGAGGACATCCAGACCGGGTTCGTAGATGGGGATGATGCCATTGTTGAGTTTTTCGACCTTGCGTTGGTCGATGTCAATACAGGTAACCTGGTTGCCGGTTTCGGCAAAGCAGGTGCCGGTCACGAGTCCCACGTAACCAGTTCCTACAACTGCAATTTTCATAGCTTAAAATGGTTTCGTAAACAAAAGTTGGTTTCTACTAAAATATTCAAGTAAGGGGGGCTTTAGAATCAGGCTAGCAAAAACACAATCCAACCGCCAATGCCGTTGAGCTTGTGATCATTGTGTTTTATTTTCTTTATTTTCCTACGTTGAGTTGTCGATCAGCATCAGCCAAAACCATGCTTTTCTCGACAACAGGATCAGCATCAGGGACACCTGCTACTTCGACTAGTTGCTTCAGGAAGGTATTCAGGATATTTTCTTTATCCAGATTTCTTTCGGCATACCGTCTGGCGTTCATCCGGTACGAGGTCAGGTCGGTTGCAATGTTTTCGTTGATGGCATCTTTCAAAGCCTCAACCGATTCCGGCTCGATCAGTATTCCCATGTTGTGTTTGCTCACGATATCGTGCAGGGTGGTTCCCGGAACGGCCGACACCAGTGCACACCCTCCGGCAGCTAATATTCCCGTCAACTTAGAGGGTAATACCAGATCCGAAGCCGACTTCTTCTGCAAAACCAGGTGTATATCTGCCGTGGCCAGCAAGGCCGACAGCTTTTCGTATGGTTGTAAGGGGTAAAATTTGATATTAGGCAACCCGTAGCTCTGAGCGAGCGCCATTAATTTATCTTTTCCTCCGCCTGATCCAAAAATCAGGAACTGAACGTCGGGGCGGGATGTAAAGGAACGAGCGGCTTCGATGATGATTTCCAACCCTTGTTTTTCGCCCAGACTTCCAGAGTAGAGAATAACTTTATCCGACTCCCTTAACCCCAGTTCTGCCCGGAGGGATTGCGATCGGGATAACGGCCTGACGTACTCTCCGTCGACCCAATTCGGAAACAGCACACATTCAGACTGAAGCACTTTCTTTTGAGTAACCTTCCGCACCATTCCTTCGCTGATGGTCGATACGACGGTGCAATTCTTCAGAATGAACGCTTCCACCTTGAACATGATGTCTAAAAACCGCTTGTTTTTAATCATGCCCAGGTCCTTCGCCATATCAATCTGCAAATCCTGAATATGACACCAGAGGGGTACGTTAAACAATTTGCTGTATAGCACCGGAATGACTCCCAGGTGAAAAGGGGGCGACAGACAGATAACTGCATCGTACCGTTTGCGAAATAGTATCCGAAACCAATACACCAGACTGCTCGCGACAAATGAAAATTCGTGCAGAATCCGGGTGAGCGAGGTTACCTTCCTGGGAACATACAACGGACACCGGTGGACCCGTGCTCCTCCAATCTGCTCGGTATGCCATCCTTTATTTTTGTGGGAATCATGTATAGCCCATTCCGGATAGTAAGGGTGAGCCGTAATGACATCAACTTCCTGATCATGCTTTGCCAGCCAGGCCCCCATTTCACCCGTGTACTTACCAATGCCGGTCAGTTCGGGTGAATAGTTGATCCCGTAAATTAAAATTCTCATACTCGGAGTGTTTTTATAACGTCTGTCGAAGACTTTTCGAATACCAGCCCTCTTCAGCATCCATCTACTCATTCCCAGAACTGCCATGCCGCAGAGGGTCCCGAATGCTGCCGACAGGCTATGATCCCAATCAAAAGGCCGGTTCAGTAATAACAGCTGTCCGACTTCCGAGAGAAATATGACGCCCACCAGCCCAACCCAGGTAACGACCCAACGGTGCATCGGCTGCCGGGTTCGGTCCAGCCATAGACCACTAAATAACCCCAGAAATACAAACAGGGATGCATTCATCATGGTATCGGCGTTGGACCAGCGCGTCAGCCAGGCCGGCAGAAATCCATACGTACCCACCCTCAGATCAGGCATCCAACTGAGGTAGAATATGGAGACTACGTTTGCCCAGATTACAATGAATAGCAGACTTAAACGCACGATTGTGGGATAAGAAACAGGTAGATTTTATGCTGAACAGTTTGCTGTCTATTCCTAAAAGTTAACTGCTCTTTTATTAAACTTTAAGTGATTCGGGCACTACGGTAGAAACAACTTCCTGTTCTTCCTCCGACAGCTCACGTATTTTGCAATACATCTGGGTGAAATAGGCCATCTTCAACAGGGCGAAAGCAAAGCCCCGGCTACCGTCCCGAAAACCGCCCATCAGAAAAAAACTTCCAAAGAAAAAAGCCGGGCCCAGCAACGGGGTACGCATCAGGCCATACTTAATGCGTTGCATCCACGACCATTTATTAACGCTTTGGGTGTCTTTCGACATTTTCAGGAAACGGGCGGCTTCCCAGCTGGAATATTCGTTGTGCTTCGTCACATAATACGAGATACCTCGCATGTCCTGGTGATCGATTTTGCTTTTAATGGTGCCAATCTCCCCTTCCAGTACGGGATGTTCGTGCACTTCCATATCCAGCTTACTCCACTGTTTCTCGTCGATTCGTTCGTACTCTCCGGCACCTACTCTGAACAAGGCCAGCTTGTGCAGAAAGTAGCCTCCCTTCATCGGTTTTCCCATAAAGTAGATTGTATACCGCAACCAGTAGCCTACTTTATCGTCCCGTTTGAGGGCTTGCCGTAATTCAGCTTTGAATTTGTCGGTCAGAAACTCGTCCGCATCCAGAAACATTACCCATTTGCTTTGAGGGGTATGGTTCCGTAAATACCAGTTACGTTTTTTGGGGAATTGCCCATTCCAGACAAAATCCACCACTTTCGCGCCGTATTGCAGCGCAATTTCCTTCGTACGATCAGTGCTGCCGGAATCGATCACAACTATGTTGCGCGCCAGGTCAGGCCCTATGGAAGCAAGGCAGATGGCCAGGTTCTTTTCCTCGTTTTTGACAGGAATTGCAATCGTTAGATCCAGAGGTTCAATCATAACATTTCGTCATTGAATGTGTCCATTAACAGCAAAGTGATAAGGGCTACAAATATCTTTTATTTCTTCGATGCAAAACGACTACTACCACGCGCTGTCAGGGACAGCTTTACTTGAAACTTGCCTGTTTTTCCCGTTCACCAAGCAGCGTCATCAATTCAGCAACCGCTTCTTCAGTCAAGACCAGACTTTGTTTGTTGGCTGAATTGCTCTTTTTCACTTGGCGTTCCGGGGGCAAACTGACGGTTTTAAACCGAAAATTGTACGTCTTAGCAATAGCTGAATAATGCTCCGGAGGCAGGTGAGTGCTTCTCAGTTCCACAACAAGCGTTTGCGGTTCGCAAAAGATGATGTTGGTTAGAGCAGCACCGTGTAAGGCCACAACGACCTCGGCTTCTCTCAGCGTATTGATTTGTTCTTCAACCGTCATTCCCTGCGGATTAACGATTGTGAAGCCCAGCTTTTCCAGCATTGCGACCAACCTCTCCTCACCGATCAGGCTTCTTTTGGCCTGCTTTCCCCGCAGAAGATAGATCTTCTTTTTCGGCAGCCGCGGTTTGTTCGCGCTCAACTGATCCAGAATTTCTTTTTTCCAGGCGGCAAACGGTTTGTTCAAACCGTAGTAATCGGCGACCACCAGATCCTTCACTTTCACTGTTTCGAACGGCTTCAGCCGAAACACCTTCTCCTTTTCAATGCCCAGCATGGCCAGGTAATTGGTTTCGTAGGACTTGGCCGTGTGATGCAGGATAATGACCCGGTCTTTGAGATCACTTAAACTGTATTTAGTCAGAACCAGCAACCGGGGCAGCAAATCAACCACCCAATGGTAGTAGTTATTGGGAGCTTCCGGTGTAATCAGGTAGATGGCCTTCTCAATTTCCCCGACGTTTTTACCAACATATGGTAAAGTTGAAGCCGGATGCAGTGTCTTTCCCCAGGGGAATGAAATAAACCGCAGGTAGAGCTGGTTGAATTTATTGATGATGGCTCCTCCGTATAAACCGCTGCACACAACATCGTTCAACTTCCAGACATGAAGATTTTCCGCTCCGCCATAAGGGCCAAAAAGCTTTTCGTTTTCTTCCGGTTCAAAAGCAAACTCCGGGGCCTTACCCTTTACGTTCCCAACCTGAACCTGCAAGGCCAGCTGGCGTAAGAGTTTAAGACTTTTTTGTACGATTGCCGTTGTCATCCGATTCCGTCTGATTAGTGATGCGTTATGCCTTTGCCGGATTCCCTTTTACCGTTGTTCCGGGCCGTACCGACTTGGTTACGACGCTGCAGGCCCCAACAATGGACCGTTCGCCAATCGTGACTCCGGGCATGATAAACGCTCTCGCCCCAATGAATACATGAGGTTCGATAACGATCGGCAGGGTAATCAGGTTCATGGCGGGCTGGTCGAACGCATGCGTACCCGTACACAGATAGACTTCCTGAGCTACGGTTGCGTGCTCCCGAATTTCAATTATACCCAACGAATAAGCGTTTGCCCGATCGCCCAGGCAAGCATGGTCGTGCAAAATCAGATTCCAGGGAATTTGAATGCGGGCCCGTTGGTGAACAAAAGGACGGCCGTAAATCGTGGCCCCAAATGCTTTCAGCCAGAAGACCCGCCACCGGTTAGCGGGTTTGGGTGTCCAGGAACACAGTAGCGTCCACACGTACTCCCACAGCAACATCTTAATCCGCTGCTTAACCGTCCAGGGACTCGAATAAGGCGAATCCTGAACGTGAACGGTTTGACTTGTTACGATACTTTCAGTCATTTTTTTTCAGCATTTGTTCGAACTCCCGTAGAAACTGGTTGGCGATGTGCTTCGTCGAGTGGCTTTCTCGCACCGCAACGGCATTGGTCGCCAACCTCTCCCGCAGCGAACGGTTTTCCTGCAAATTCATGATATGGCTGGCCAGTTGATCCACAGCGTCTTGCGAACGGTGGTCGAAGATCAGACCATTTTGGTTTTCCTTGACAAAATCCTGAAAACAGGACAGTTTGGAGACAATCGGTGCACACCCCCACGCCATTGCTTCCAATGGGGCAAGTCCGAATGTTTCACCCTGCTCCGCTACCGAGGGGTACACAAAGATAGAAGCCTCCTCGTAGTATTTGTTCAGTGCTTCGGTGTTGTAAACCGGTCCTACAAATTCAATCTCGGCTCCTTTTGCCTTTTGCCGCAACGTTTCCAGATACTCTTCTCCTCCCCCGCCGGCGGCCACTTTCCAGGAGCCTACGATCTGCAGTTTGTAAGCCTGGTTGGTCTTGCTGTAGGCTTCCACCAGTAAATCCAGCCCTTTTTCGGGGTGAACCCGACCCGTGTACAAAATGATCGGTTTCTTCTGGGTCAGGTCAACTTCTCTGGAGGGGGTAAACGGCAACGGATTCGGGATCATGACCACCTTGTCGCGCAACACATCGGGCAATTCGTTCCGAGAGGCCGTCGCCACCGGGCTTGAGTTTGCCCGAAGCCGGGCCACATTCCGGTATAATTTCAATTGCCCTTTGGGCATCCGGGCTACATCTACCATGCAGACTTTCTGAGACCGCTTCGGCAGAACGAGTGGTGCCCAGAACGTGTTGCTTACCACCACATCGTAATTGTTTGAGAACAGTTTGCGGCCCCGCAACGTATAAAGAAGGTCCAGCATCTTAAGAACAATACCCGATTTTGGGGTATCGTATCCTTTGATGCGCAGGTGCTGCACTCCATCAATCACTTCCGAGTCAGGATATTCTTTCATGCTCCGGGATATTTGAACAACTTCATGTCCTTGCCGGGCAAACTCTTTCGCTAAGGCAAACCATCGTTTCTCAACAGCTCCTCCCAACATGGGCGGAACCGGAAAAAAAGCTCCCTGAAAAATGGCTATACGCATTAGAAAATGGTTAAATCTTACACAGATACTTTTTCATCGGCCATGCTGCTGCTGGCTGACTTCATGACTTCCGACAACCGCTGAGCCGCAGCCGGAATAGCAAACTCCCGTTCGAAAGTAGCCCGCGCCCGCTGATTCATTTTCTCTCTTTCGGCGGTCGACAACCGCAGCCAGGCTGATAATGCTTGCTCGGTTCCCTGCAATGTATCGGGCGTCACGATGCCACATTTGGCGGCTTCAATTTCACGCCAGATATTAACCTGATCCGAAATCAGGACGGGTTTCCCGCAAGCCAGAGCCTCTACCACCGCAATACCAAAGTTCTCTTGATGGCTCGGTAACGCAAACGTTTCACAACCGTAGAAAGCGCCCCACTTGGCATCTCCCGTAAGCATACCGGGCAAGAAGACATTCGACTTCAACAGCGGATCGCTGGCCACCATTTGCTGAATTTTCTGTCCGTAAGCAGTGTCCAGCTTGGGACCGGCAATCACCAGCTTCGGAACTTCGGTCCCAAGCTCCTGCTGTTTCAGCACTGTATTTTTGTACGCTTCGATCAGTAAATCAACCCCTTTTTTCTGGTGTATCCGGCTCAGAAACAACCAATAGGGCTGTTGACCCAAACCAGGACATTTATCCAAAAATGCCTTTTGCATTTCCGGCTGGAAGGCGGGTGGCGTCACAATGCCGTAACCGACGTTGATTTCCTGGCTGGGCTGATACGGGCTAAAGGAAGTCCGGGCCAGTTCCAGTTCGGCCTGACAGGTAAACAATACGCCATCGGCCTGTTTGACCACGCTGCCTTCAATGGCTTTCCAATACAGCCAGTTCCGTAACGCCTTCAGTTTTCTACCTTCAGCTTTCTGAAAATAAGGATCGAGCATCCCGTGTGGCATAACAAAAAGCCGGGGAGTCTTCCCCGTGCCTTTTTGGCCAGACTGCTTAGCCCGAAACGCTTTTAAAGCTTTGGTAGCCGCGTAACTTGGGTAAAGCCAGAGTCCGTGCACAATGACAGCATCGAACCGACCAAGGTTCTCGATGAGCCAGGGAATGAGTTTGGGCGCGTAATTCCAGGGCCCTTTATTGGGGCCCAAGGCATGTATTGGAAATGAATCCTTACCCAGGAAATCTGCATCAGGACGGTTCAGACAAACTACCTCATTATGAACCCCCATTTTCTGTAGTTCATTGCAGGAGTTTCTGATACCCTGGCAAGGGCCGCCCGAAGCGGGATCCATGCTACCGATAATCCGAAGTATGTTCATGTTTTTTTTCTGTCTGCAAAAGACTATAATAGATCGCTTCGATTTGATCTAATGCCTGATTCGCATCAAACCGTTTCGCATTTTCAAGGCCAGCCTGGACCGCCTTTTCCCGTTCAGCGCCCCTTAACCGCACGACACGATCAACAACCCGAGCCGCTGCTTTCGCCCAGCTTTCGTGTTCCGACTGATCTGCGGGCTGACGTGGAATCAGGAATCCGGCTTCACCAGCGACTTCGGTCATAGGGGCAGCATCCGTTGTAACAACCGGGCATCCCGAAGCCATGGCTTCCGCAATCGGCCAACCGAACCCTTCGGCCAACGATGGGAAGACAAACACCGAAGCACCGGCATAGGCCAGGCGCACGGCTTCGTTATCTAACCCAGTTAAAAAATGAATATCCGACGTGTAGGGAGACGCTTCTCGTCTGTCCTTCACCGACTGACCGGGCGGTATACCGATCATCAGCAGCGGCAGTTTCTGGTCGCTCAGCCCCCGCCAGGCGTCATAAATTTGAATGACGCCACGTCGATTTTTATACCATTGGTTTCCACCCACGTGCAACAGGTAACCCGCCGTCAGATCCAATTCTAGCTTCTGTCCGAGTGCAGTTTTTGACTGAATGGCGTCCAAAAGGGTGAACGACTGATTTAAGCCGTTGTAGACAACTTCGGAACGCGCCGGAACGGAAGAAAGCTGTTTATGAAGATCTTCCCTTGTCTTTTGCGAAACCGAAATAAAATTTTTTCCTTTTGAATAACCGCGGTGGATGAACTCCTGGTATTGCCTCCCAGACCAGCTGGTTTTTCTTTCCGATATTTTGCCAAGCGCCGATTGCTGCGCCAGAAAGTCGTGACAGTGAACAACATGGGGGCGGTCCGTTACGAGCGGTACCCAGGGTCCCTGTGCGTTATCCGTAAATACAAAAAGAGTGTCTGGAGGGCAACTTTTCAAACGCCGACGAACTTCATTAGGAAAGAGAACAAACTGATCAACATATCCCAACCATTTCTTCAAACCCTGTGGCGCAGGAAGCCGGAACAATCCTGGAGTAGGCAGCCAGGATTCTACTTCATGGCCGCGAGCCCGCATTCCTTCTGTCAGCATATGCGCAAAACGCGGCATGCTCTGTGATCCGAGGAAGGTGGGGTGGTTAAAGAAGATTATACGCATACAGCTACTATAAGTTCCGGATTGATTAAACGTTTTAAAAAGACTTGGGGCAAAATTACTTTTAACTTTTTAGGTAAGTTCAGAAGTAAGCTATTGTCCTCCGAACTCCAGAAATCAAGCGCAACTAGCCTTTCATGGCCTTATAAATCCAGCGATACAAATTTTCGCCCATAAAGTGTTGGCCTTCAGAATTGAAATGAATTTCATCCAGATAGTACTTCTTATCCAAGGCAAAATCTAGCTCTTTTATCACTTTTCGATTTCTTTTCGTGAAGAAGTCAATAATCAACTGTCCTTCCTGCGAGTATTTCTTTTCAACTAATTCCTTTTGTGAAGCATGAAGATAAACAATTAAAGGAACCTTAAGACAAGTAGCCAGACTATCAATGTCATTGAATCCTGTGTTGAAGCTCCGTCCTTCGGGTTGAACGTCCTGATCTTCTGAAATCCCTTTTTTAAATTTACTCAGCAACGTATCATTGACTTTCTTAAAGAGCTTAAAACTTGCCAATGCGTAATTATCCGACGGCATACTGGACTTTACTCCAACGACTTTTTTGAAAGTCATGTTATCAAAAGCATCTCCGCTATTGTTAACCATTACAATCAAATCGGCATTAAACGTCCCATACTTCTTTAAATACGCATAGATATTGTCGGGGCCCCACGTGTAGGATGATATATTTAATACTCGAATAGTAGCGTTCAGATCTTTTCTCAGTCTCTGCTCAAGAATGGTTGAAGCCAAATCTTTGTGATCAACTTGATTTCCGCCATTGACAACTGAATCTCCTATCAACAACACGACTAAAGTATCTTCCTTATTTATAGGATCGCTCCTCATCGAAAACTCATTTGTGACAAAGCGATTTCTATAAATTTTTAAATCCTGGTTTGGCTTGTGAATGTATTCAAATTCTTTACTTTCCTGAAACAACGGATATTGATTTAAACCGTAATATCTAGCAACTAATTCAATTACTATAAATATCAGTATTATTGAAAGTACTATCTTTTTATAGAATTTTATCGACATAAATTGTTACAATTCAAGCAACTTTTTTTTCAAAAAACTATTCAAAAAGAACTACGGTTCTGTAAAACCATATTGTCCTCATTTACTACTTTAATAATCTTTCGGCAAATATCTTCATTGCCTACTCCAAGTTCTCTCACCCTCTGCATACCTGCAACTCTGATTCTCTCGCGGAGACTTTCATCGCTCAGCAGCCTTTTACAAATTGCGGCACACTCGGCTGCATCCGACCAAAAGACGGCTTCAACACCTTCCTTGTACATTTCTTGATGCTCAGAAGTACGCTCAGCACACAAAACTCCTCCTGAGAAAGGCACTTCAACGGAACGTCGTGTATGCAGATCTCTGTTGCCTTTTGACAATAGGCCTAAGCAGATCTTCGCCCCTTGTATAGCCGCAACATAATTACGACCATTCAACGCTCCTCCACGGTAATAAGGTTCAAGTTGTTTCCAGTATGGCGATTTTTGCCACCGTCCACCCCAAATACTTACAGGAACTCCTTGCCGGATAAGTTCAAGCAAAAACTCATCTCTCTTTTCATGTCTCATCCAAGTACCAATGAATGCGACTTCTGACCGGTATTTTGGATCAATATCTTCGAGACTTTCAAAGGGTTTATGAATAACTTCATCATACGACATTAATACCCGTACAACTTTCTTTGCACCTAACGCCTTATACTCTTCAATATTCACTTCGCGTAAAACGCTGCACAAAGAGTAATATGAAACAGATTTTAAGAGCATATCAAACCGCCGGCCATCTCTACCCCCCGTCGGATCATCGTTGTTATAAAGGACAATAGGGCAATTTAATAGCTGCAACGTTTGTAAACATTGCTTGCCCAGTAACTCGCCACTATTGACCCAAACTAGATCCGCGTACTTTTCCTTTACTACAATTTCGTTAACCCATTTTAAAATCTTCGATTGCAGGAATCTATAACCACTTCTAAAATGAATTGCACTTAAAATTGGTGAATTCAGATCCTTTTGAACCACCATTTTAGGGTCATACATAACGACATATTCTCCGATGCGCTGTAAACTTAGCGCCCTTAAATACGCATTTGAACCCTGATTCAACTCACCGATATAAATAATTTTAGCCATTGCAAAGAAAGTACTTAGAATCCTCGTTAACAGAGATTTTTGAACTCTGGTTCTGGTATAACCTCTATTAAGCTATGTGGTCCATTCTCCCATTTGAATAATACTCATTGTACCATTCTGTAAACCTTCTTAATCCTTCCTTTAGAGTTGTATCAGGTGAATACTTAGTTATCTTAATTAACTTTTCCTGATTAGCCCAAGTCTTAGGAACATCGCCTGGCTGCATGGGCATAAATTTCTTCAATGCTTCTTTATTTAGACCCCGTTCAAGTTCAGTAATAAAATCTAATAGATTGACCGGCGATCCATTACCGAGGTTTAACACTCTATAATTTGGCTTCTCTGTAAATTCGCTTAAAGTAGTTTTAAAAATTCCATTAACGATATCTCCAACATACGTAAAATCCCGTTCCATTTCTCCATTATTGAACACCTGTATGGATTTACCTGTAGAGATGGCTTTAGCAAAAAGCATAGGAGCCATATCAGGACGCCCCCAAGGTCCGTAAACTGTAAAGAAGCGCAGACATGTAATAGAGATATGATATAGTTGGCTATATGCATGTGCCATTAGCTCATTGCTTTTCTTCGTAGCTGCGTAAAGACTGACAGGAGCATCAACTTTATCTTCTTCCTCAAAGGGAATTTTTGCATTGGCTCCATAAACGGACGAAGAAGAAGCATGAACCAAATGTGTAGGCTTAAAATACCGACACGCTTCTAAAAGAAAGTGAAACCCAACGATGTTAGACTGTATATAAACATCGGGATTTTCTATTGAGTATCTAACGCCAGCCTGTGCAGCCAAGTTAACAACGTAATCGAATGCTTCTGTTTGAAAAAGACTAAACAATTGCTGTTTGTCTTCCAGATTCATCCGTATAAAACGATATTTTGAGTTAATTGTACTCGTTACAGGCTTATACCATTTTATTTCGTCTTGCTCAATACCGGCCTCTTGTAATCGAGCGTATTTTAATTGAGGAGAATAATAATCATTTATATTATCTAAACCTACAACTTCAAAACCGTGCTTAAGAAACTGGTTTACAGTATGAAAACCAATGAACCCAGCACTACCAGTTACTAATACCTTCATAAATCAGAAGTTATAATTCCAATTGTGAAACATAAGATCTTTTTACCTTATGTAAAGGTTGGTCAAAATTTAAAGAAATACCTCACTTCAAACTAATTTGACTATCTAAAATAGCTCTTTCAGTGTTGACGTTTACTCTAACGCGATTACTAGTTTTTTTGAATCTAGAACCTCGAAAAGCGCTTATCATAAATCTTGTTATATGAAATATTGCAAGATATAAGAGAACAACTTGTGCCCACCCTCTTATAATGAACGTGGCAATGGAAACTACACTTTCTGCTTGCAGAAAAGTGAACACAAGCGTTAGCGACAGCAGAGCGCAAAGACTAAAACCTGGCTCTTTGCTTTTGGGGTTCCAGGAAGGGTACTGATTATTAGTTATTCTAAAGGATAACTTATCAATCAACAAATAGACAGGCAACATTAGCAGTGCAAGGATTAAGACATACCACCAACCAAAAGCAGCCATGCCAGTGCCTGCATAATGGCCAGTCCTGAACGCTCCAAGCGCACTTTCACCAGCCCCTGCCCTAACATACAGGTAATCCCCAAATGATACCGAACTAAGTGACTTCTTATCAACGTTTATATTTAATGCTTCAATAAACGGGGCTGGAAGAGTTGTTATCAAACGATCAATAGAGAAATCTAAGATATCTGCATCATGTTCCTTTAACTTATCTGCCATAACTAAGCTGGCATCGTTGTATTTCATATTACAGAATCTCGCTAGGAAGATGTTGTCCATATAATCTTCATCCCAGTCTTTCTTTTCTTTCTTTCCAACATTCTTTGCAGCCTCCAGAGCTTCCTTGTTTTGGTAAACCTCCAGAGTTTGTTTTATTAATTCTGAACGAGCAGTGCTATTACGTTGTGCACGGACTAGAACCATTGCCGTCCCTAAATCGGCAATTGGACCCGTTAAGAGCCAAACGATGCTTCCAGCTATAAATACGTTTTTAAACGTCAACAACTGGCTTTTAAATAAACCTAACAACAGACCTAATCCATAAGCAAAGACTACAGATGTGAAGCCCAACATAAAAGCGCCCCGGCTATTTCTACCAAGACTCACAACAAATAGCAAGAGTGTAAACGCAATTAGCATGAATATTAATCGCTTCGAAACCGGCTCTCTCTTGCCATACAGCTTACCAAATGGAATAAAAAAGGGGGCATATGTAAAAGGAACGAATGCCTGAATTGCCTTATCTGCAGCTCCGGTTGCTTCTCGACCAACAGAAGGGGAGTAAAAGTAAATATAAAACATAGCTCCTAAGCCAATGAAGCCCATTGCCCATACTTGAATATCGGTCGGTGGCTCGTATAACTTAACTTTATTGAGAGCAGTTCCTAGACGTGATCGCGCGTCAAATGAGCGGTAGATGCTATGTGTAATGATGAGTACAAACAGTGTAATAAGCGAATGCAAAAAAACCGATAATGGTTGAGTCAAATTGTATACAACCGGTTTCCCTTCCAGTAAGGTAAAGACTAGTGGAAAATAAAAATGTGTTACACAAAAGCCAACAATCAAGAAGGTCGAAAGTGGGAAAGCCCAAAGCTGCTTATTATTTAAGAAGAACTTAGTAACAAGCCCCCACGCTATCAATACCAGTAATACGACTATTATATTTTCAAAATTAACAAAAAGTAGGCACTGGAGAAGCGCACAAACCCCAAGGATCGCCCAGGAAAACCTTCTAATACTTTCTAGAAAGTAATTATTATTGTTTTC
Organism: Larkinella insperata; assembly: GCF_026248825.1. Taxonomy (NCBI): domain Bacteria; kingdom Pseudomonadati; phylum Bacteroidota; class Cytophagia; order Cytophagales; family Spirosomataceae; genus Larkinella; species Larkinella insperata. The sequence goes on from NZ_CP110973.1 coordinate 38,527, forward strand.
CTTTCTTGTCAGATGAATTGTCTTTTCTGTACGCGAATTGCTTTCTGAACTAATATATCTTTTCATAAAAAACTAATTTATGCCGCAGTTTAGATTAGTAAACCCTCAAAGCAAGTGGCATACTGATTGGCTACTATACCTGGCAAAAATCTATCTCTGGCGGATTGACGAGCCTTTTCTCCTAACAATGTTCGGTGCGGAGCGTCTTCAATCAGTTGTTTTAAAGCGATTGAGATACTTTCAGGAGTATTTGATGACAATAATACACCGGCATTGCCTATTATCTCTTCACGGGTCTCATCATTATCAGAAATAATAGCGCACCCAGACAACATTGCTTCCACAAGCACTAATCCATAAGACTCTCTTTTAGGTATAAGTGTAAATATGGAAGCCTTCCGCATGAGTTGCATCACATCGGCATGTGGAAGTTTTACATGCCAAGTAATATCGAAGTTTGTTTTTGGCTCTGGTTTATCCTTTGAAACTACGGTTAGCTCGACTTTCTTCTCGTTTAAATAGGTAGCGCCCAGCAAATCGAAAGCTGCTATCAGTTCTTTTAATCCTTTTCGATTACCCTCGTTTCCAACAAATAAAATGTGAATTGTTTCACTTTTCAGACCTTTTACCGGTTCTATGTCTCCTGAAAGATCAGGCAGAAAGAAAGGAATAGAAATCGTTTTCTCTTTAAACTCAGGACGGTATCTTAGAAATCTCTGGCGGCCATTTTCCGTATGAAAATGAATCATACTGGCCGGTTCAAGCTTTGAAGCCAGAAGATCTGCCTCCTTCTGCCGATCAGGTAACGAACCGAACTTTTCAATCATATAACGATCAGTCATGAAACCTGTCGTTACAAGAACCGGTTTGTCAGCTAATGCTTTAAAAAATAAATTGGGATATACAGGCGAACTGTAATGATAAATCACGTCAGCTTCCATTCCCTTTTTACTCAAACCGTGTTTAACTAGGGGAGTTTTAAGTCCGATAACCTGGTTAGCTATTCGACGCAGATTGAAGGACCACGTGTAGGCATTTGATGCTACTGATAGCATCTCATTCTCTGAATAATCTTGCAACCGAAAGAAACTCTTTGCAATCTTATAATCAGTATTATGTCTGGCTAAGATCCATTCAGGATAGTAAATACCTACTTTTGCCATAATTTATCGCAAGTTTAAGTAGTCAATATTTTTCTTACGCCAGGTACATTTCCAAGCATTTTCCGGACACGTTCAGTGGCTAGCGGAGGTAAAGCGTTCCAATACCGCCATGCATTCCAGATCAGTGCTAGTAAAGAAACCGCCAAAACTGCGATTTTAGCATTAGGGAACAGTATCATCCCCCCCATCCCGACCGCTGCGATCCAAACCGACATAGTAGCTATGCCGGCAGGATATTTTGGCCATTCCATGCTGTTTTCCTGCAACCAGCGCTGAGCAATTCTTCGATACCCAATGGTTGCAACAACTTCGGCTGATAACAAAGCAATACCTCCACCAAGCATACCAATCATCGGCACCAGTAGTAGAATACCTCCAACTACAACCAAAGCGGCTGTAATCGATAACCGTAATTGAGGTTTTAGCAAATTATTACCAACAATTACTGCCATGGCTGGCTGAGCAGCTGCATAGACGAGTATACTAAGCGATAGTACAGCAAAAAGTAAAGGATCGAAAGCGATCTGTCCGCGGGTCCACACCGTAAATAACGGCTCGATAACAGCTTGCATAACTATTACTGCTGGAGCCATAACCGATACAACAACTACCCATACGGTTCCAAAAGCTACTTCGCTTCTGGCTTGGTCCCGTTGATGTAAGAACCGCATGAGCTCAGGCATTAGGGGGTTGGTAAGGGTATTTAATCCCTGTAAAGCAGCATTAGCTCCCGTCCGCATGGTTGAGAAAGCCGCCAGACCGTTGGCTCCCAACAATGGAACAAGCACCAGACGAACTCCCTGATGACGCATGCTTTCTATCAAACTCTTAGCAGATAAAGTCAACGAACTCAAGAAGTTACGAAAGCCCAAACTCCAATCCGGGCTCCTGAACGAAACGTCTTCCTTGCGCAATAAACGCAGCATATCTCTGTAAAGAAGGCTGCTGTACAGCAACGATCCTCCGAAACTCACCATACCGGTTTCGAGAAGTCCTGCCCCGGACATCACAGCGATCACCGGAGCAAAGGTCGAAATCAACGCATACAGAAAGTTCCACCATGACATCCGCGGATAGTACCCGAAAGGAGCCAGGGCTCTTTGAAACAAACCCGGTATGCTGGTGCTGATAAACCATGCGCATCCCTGCAGCACTAGCAAAATTCCCGCATCATGAATGGTTTGAGAATCCAGGTTGTTGGCATTATCCAGGATATGGGGAAGCAGCCCGGTGGTCAGAATCAAGCCTATTATGGTCAACTGGGTCAGGCAGATAGCAATTCCCATAAAAACGCCCGACCATAAATACCGGCTCAACTCCGCCCGATTCTCTTTTCCACAGCGCAAAAATTCAAACTGAAGATAAGTTTGATGACCAAAATCCAGCGTTGTGATAAGGTTTGTCAAAGCCAATACAGCAAGACTTACCCCATACGTTTTAGCGCTCCAATACGTAAGGTACAGGGGTACAATTGCCATTTGGGATGTTATTGTAACCCCAATTTTGGCCCAAGAGGCAACACTTCCAGAAACGATCCGTGATACGGTGGACATTTGCTATAAACTTTTCAGAAAACAATCAACGGTAAAGAGTTGATACATTCTTACCATGCGTTCTCGTTTCCCTTCATCATTGACTCTACCGTCCACCAGCAAATTTTTAGATCCAGCCATACTGACCGTTTCCGGATGTAAAAACGATCTAACGTGATGCGGTGACGCATTTGCATGTCATGCGACGTTTCACCCCGGCAACCTCTCACCTGAGCCAAACCCGTAATTCCGGGTTTCACTCGATACCGCTTCCGATAGTTCGGCATATTGTTCCAAAATAGGAGATCATGCTGTACAGCGTGTGGCCTTGGACCAACAATGCTCATATCACCAATAAGCACGTTTAGAAATTGAGGCATTTCATCCAGATTCGTTTTACGAAGGATCCGGCCTATGGATGTCACTCGGTTATCTCCTTTCGTGGCCTGCTTGAAAGTAGCTTCCGGACTGTATGTCATCGTCCGAAATTTGATGCAATAGAACCACTGGCCCTTGTAACCCGTTCGCTTCTGAATGTACAGAACAGGGCCTGGCGAGCCTAACCGTATTAGAAATCCAATAATCGGGATGAGCCAGGATAAAACAAGAATTGTGACAAGCAGAGAAAAGAAAATGTCAAATACACGCTTTCCTAGTGTCCTATAAGCCAGTTTGTAGTGCCGGGGCTTTGGCTCTGCATACACATACAACGTTTGGTACTCTGAGTCAACACTAAGCATATAAGTCCGTTTTATATTAAGTGTGTAGAAGTCGAAACAAGAATCTCAAGATTTGGCAAGCTTTCTTTATTTACCAATCCCTAAGCGCCGTTTTTTATTGGTTTCCCCTCCACCATAATAGTTTCCGTACCCATAATTATAATAGTAAGACTCACCCTCACCTACTCCATTGAGAATAATGTTGAGTTTCTGGAAGCGTTGCTCTCTATAAAGTGCATCTACCATTCTTAGGTGGTTCTTCGGCGTGTGGTCGTGCCGCACCAGATACATGGTTGCATCGGCAAAAGGAGCAATTAACTGCGAATCGGTTACCAGACCAACTGGTGGTGAGTCGACCAATACATAATCAAAGCGTGCCTTTAATTCATCGAAGAGCTGAGCTAATCGGGGAGAACTCAACAATTCAGCCGGGTTCGGTGGCAGCGGTCCTGCAGTGATAATAAAGTAATTTTCATATCCTGCAATCGGTCTCAGCAAATCATCAATAGTTGCCTCCCCGATCAGATAGTTACTCAAACCCATACGGTTTTCCATATGAAGACTTTGATGCAGTTTAGGTTTGCGCATATCCATCTCCAGAATTACCGTTGAACGATCAACCAGCGCTAAACTAGCGCCCAGGTTAAGCGAGATAAATGATTTCCCTTCCCCGCTAATTGAAGAGGTGAAAAGCAATACTTGGCTTTTTGCCGGATCAGACCGCATAAATTGCAGGTTTGTACGCAATGCCCGAATCTGTTCACCAATAACAGACTGCATCCGGGGCTTAAATACTAAGTTATCACCCGAATTTTGCCGGCTTTTAACAATTTCTCCCAAGATCGGCGTCTGAGTAGCTTCTTCCACATCCGAACGACGCAAAACCCGATTATTGAGCATGTCCTTTACGGCAATAAGTCCAACCGGAACCAATAAGCCTAAGATGCTGAAAAGCAGATAGGTTGTCTTGTTAACAGGCTGAACCGGAACATCATCGGTACGTGGCTTATCAACGATTCGGCTGTCGGATACCGCTGAGGCAGCGGATAAAGCAGTTTCCTCTCTTTTTTGAAGCAGGTAAGTATACAAGCCATTTTTGATAACCTGCTGACGCGTGATATTCAATAAGGCTCGTTCTTTACCTGGGACGGTGCGGATCATGCTCTCAATCCGACGGTTATTAGCCAGCAATTGGTTTCGGCTGCTGGTAAGTTGCTGACGAATGTTCTGAATGTTTTCCGAGATACTTGATTTAACCGCTTTAATCTGGCTATCCAACGACTGCAAAAGAGGACTATTGGGAGCCATGATACGCGAAGATTCTTCCCGCTTTAGTTCAAGCTCGGAGACTTTCGTTAACAATCCATTCAAAACAGGATCACTCAAACTCAACGTTGCCGGTGCTATACTTTTATCGCCTGGTTGCTTTTCAATATAACGCTCAATTTCATTTAAGCCAGTTAAGCGCATATTAACATCGTTCAATTGAACATCATTAGTCTGCACATTTGTCAGAAACGTCTGTGCCTGGGCACTCAGATCTGTAATGCCTTGGGTTGACTTGTACATTTCAACTTCTTTCTCGACAGTTGAAAGTTCACCCGAGATCAAACTCAGCCGTTCTTCAATAAAACGAAGCATATTATTAGCTTCTTGATTCTTATCAGAGATAGACTCTTTGTTGTACTCATTGATTAGTTGAGTAAGAATCATTTCTCCCTTATCTGGCACGCTCTCGGAAAGGCTCATTTCCAACACGGTTGATTCCTTCAAAGCCGGTTCAACCTTTAAACTTGCCAGATACGCATTAACAACTTTAGAATGCGGCTTTACTATTGCTATAACCGGTGATGTAGTGTTGCTTATAGCTTTACGGGTAAAGATCCGTAGCTGACCGTATGGAGTTTTAATACTCTGGTTTACGGGATACGTTTGGCCATTTAAAAGCACCGAGTTGTTGTTCACGAATGAAATCTCCAGCTTGTTTGCGTAGAGTTGTGAATTCGGGTTTTCGAGAATAAGCCGGATGGGTGATTCTGCATAAACTTCCCGATCATAAGTCCCTGTCGGAAAATAATAGCGAACATCAAGGCCCAGATTACTTACCACTCGATCCATCAGAGTAAATGAAGTGAGAATTTCTATCTCATTCTCAATTACTTTGTTACTACCGAACAGATTAAGCTCTTTCATCAAGCCATCACCTGATAATCCACTTTTCTTTTCGTCTTTGATCAACACCGTTGCGTGGACCTTGTATACTGGTTCTTGATACAACAGATAAACATAAGCGCCGGCTAATGCCAATACTAATGAAACCACAAACCACGGCCATTTGCGGACATACCGCATCAACATGACTCGCAGATCAGGCTGCTGCTCTACTTCGTAGACCTGGTAGGGATTGTATGAATTTGTCATGATCTTAACTTTTATCTTAGTGCAGTACGTGATAGAATAAGCGCTATAATGGATAATGAACTTAAAACCAGGGGTATTAATTGGGATGTACGGTCAGCACTTGCCAATCTTACTTTGCCAGGTTCCACATAAACGATATCGTTTGGTCGTAGATAAAAGTAAGGAGACAGAAAGACATCGCGTTTGGTTAAATCAACCCGGTTGAATGTGCGCTGACCATTTTCTTCTCGAATAACCAATACGTTGTTTCGTTTTCCGTAAATTGTTATATCACCCGCCATACCCAAGGCAGCCGGCAAAGTAACCTGTTCGTTTAGAATAGAAAAAAGAGCTGGCCGAGCAACTTCACCCGTTACTGAAATCTGAAAATTCGTATTACGAACATTCACAACAGGTTCCTTTAAATACTCTAATAGCTTTTGTCGGATTTGTGTAGCCGCCTGTGTGTTGGTTAACCCCTGCACTTTTATTTTCCCAACGATTGGTAGTTCAATTTGACCTTCTTCATCGACCGTGTAGCCAGGGGTATATGGTTGTGTAGTTGTTGATCCAGGCTGAGCTCCTCCCATCGCTGAAATAGTAGCATAAGGATTAAAAAGTGCGGTTGCCTCCGCACTTAAACTACTTACTTGCACAGATAACACATCCCCAGCCTTAATTTTCGGTATGTAGCGGGCTGTAGCCACAATGGTGTCCTTATCCGTTAACTCTTTCTGATACAGCACTAACTCTTTACTGGAAATACAACTTCCCAGACTCAAAATTAAGCCAATAAAGCAATACCCAAACCAAGAATGACGTAAACGTAAATTCATATTCAACACTTTAAACATTACATTCAAACAATTGCGGCTAGTTCTGCGGCCAATTTTAGATGATGAAACAAGTTTGATGCATCAATCCAACACCTTTATGTGGAGATGATCTGACCATTCATCAGTAGCCATACGTATGGCTACTGATGAATGGCAGCGAGTCTAGGAGAACGTTTTCAAAGTTTTTGTTTAAGTTACGGTTAAACATATACGTTAATTAGGAATTATCTACCAAATAAATAGATCAAATTTAGTTGATAATCACCTAGTGCTTAAGCTACTCAAAACTCTTCATCTTTTTTTATATGCACTTAAAAATGCTTCCTAGTATTTGCTAGCCTTCATCCGCTGGGTTAATTACTTTTATTAAAATCCGTTGTCTGGCTTAAGCCAGTTTACTTAATATACGAATATACAACACTATACGGATGAGCTCTAGTGATTTTTATTTTTTCAACTTGCCACTTACTCCTAGTACAGGCGCTTATTCTAAAAATACTTCTTTGATTTATAACCCATAGCTTATTATAGTTATATAAATAAACAATAAAATCTCTTAAACTATTCATGTCAACTTTCTGATCTAGAACTAACTAGCAAACATTGTCACTTTCCATCCCGTTCAACAGCAAGTCGAAATAAAAAATACTCAAGTTTTTATTTTAATAGTAAAATTTACAAGTTCTCTAATTTATTATTCTACGAAAAACGCACACTTAAGCATACTAACTCATCGATTGATAGCTTAAAAATATGAAAACTTACTTTTTTAACCTAATGTCAATAAGAAAGCACTAACACCTATAATTCAAAGAATAAATATTGAATCCGGCAAATTATTAATCACCTCAGATATTTTTAGTTTGATTAATAAAAAATACATTTTTTTTCGCTAAAAAAATTTATATCTAAGCTTAAAGTGAGTAGTTTTACACATCCTCGCTTATTGATAAACAAACATAAAAGAAATTCTCAAAAAGAACTAAATGTTGTCAATTAAATTAGCTAAGCGTTGATGAATATACCTTCAAAAAGTTGAACTATACCCTTACCGCTGATTGACATTTCTCAATTATCAGTCATGTTCAATATTGGATTATAGACATAAAACCTCGATAAAAGTTAGCTATACTAGTGTTTATCATAGCCAACTGGCATAATTATCAGACACTATGACCCAACTCATAAATATTAATTAATTTATCTAACGGTCAATAACGAATTTGAGGATAGAGCAGGAGCTGTGTTGACAATTAGGAAGGGAATTTGTTGACAATTTATTCTAGGATAATGCCAACTGTTATTTTTATTTGATGCGACGCTACGAAATTACAGACCAACAATGGTATCGATTAGCACCCTTATTGCCCGGCAAACCAGGTGATGTAGGACGTACAGCAACCGATAATAGGCTTTTTATCAACGCTATCTTATGGATTGCCCGTAGTGGCGCTCCCTGGCGCGATCTACCGAGACGTTTTGGTATGTGGAACTCTGTATACCGTCGGTTTCGACGCTGGACGAAGGCGGGTGTCTGGAAAAAAATCTCTGAAAGCTGTCAAGATCCTGAGCTAGAATGGCTTATGACTTATTTAATGAATATCCAGATTCACGAAGATTCTGACGAACTCCAGGCCCCATCCTAATAAGAATAGGAGATGAAAGGCCGTTTTAAAATCAAGAACCAGTCTTTCTTAAATTAATCATTTCATTTATAAATTGCCTGACCGTGTAACGATCAGGTTACAAATTATATGAAATCAAGGACACTTTCCGAAGGCTTAAGTTTAAATTTGTAAGGAAGATCAATAAAAGAGAAGCAGGGTCGGTCTTCAAAACTTCTGATTCTATGTAGCAGCCAGTTGCTCTGGAGCAAAAAAAATAGTTGCTGTTCTACTTCTAGGAAACCCTAAACGTATACACAGCAACTACACACCCATCTGCGTTTGCCCTAAAGCAAGAAGACTATAATCACCACCGTTTTCTTAATCCTAGGTACCCCCCAATTGCATTGTCGTACAACTGTCCAGAATCCAACGAAACGGCGGCTTGTAGTTCGGCTCCACCTAACCAAGTTGTTGGAATTGATGTGCGCAACACACCCGAAAACTGGTTAACGTGTCTGTTTCTGTATACCGGATTAACGAAGGGGCCATAATTTTGACTAACAGCAAGATGAGTCTCCAATTGGACGCCTGAGTTAAAACCGCCCGCAAAGGCAAAATGTGCCATTTTTATTCGGTTATTAATGATCATTCGCCTGGATCTATTTAACGGTAGTGAAAATTCCTGGCGAATATCTTTTCCCCGAGTGATGAATGGGGTACCAATTATACGCTGCCGGGTTGACCAACCGTCAATGTATTGGCTGTGGTTAAAATAAGTGTCCCCTTCATAGCGTCCCGTCAAGCCTTCCGGCACTTTATCGCCGTTGGTAGTATTAAAATATTCGAGTGTTAGCTGATTTATACGGAATTTGTAATCACTCCTATTTCCTGTGTTTTTAATTCGAATACCGTATAGACCGTCTAATGAATTGGCAAAAGCTAACCCCGATCGATCCTCAAATGGATGTTGATAATACAACAGTAAATTCCACTTTTCAACCATGAGTTCCGCACCGAAATCCAAAGATCCCAAGTGGTTTCCTATTTGGTTATTCGAATCGATTCCCGGGTAATTGGCGGGTCGGTTTCTGGGCGGTCTAGCGACAATAAGGTCCGTGTAATCCCTGAAAGAAGAAGGGAGCTTACCGTCAACGGTTAAGGATTGCTTCAAATAGTCAGACCTTCCTCCCCATTGCACGTTATGAATAATGCCAGCGTAGAACTTAGCTTTCCACGTTGGCTTCCCAAACCGGACAAACAGTGACTTTTGGTGCAGAAACGAACCCTGAACCGAATCGGTGTTTGGAAACCATCCGTGAGCATAAAGAAAATTGAACGCGACAATACTTTTCGTGAATTTTAAAGGAACAAAGCCGTTAGTCCCTATTTGTATTTTTGGAATGGGCGTGGCATTCTGCGACCAGGAATAAAACCCTGACGTGTAGGTTGAATCGCCCAACCCTATAATTTCCCGCCGTTTTCCGGCATAAATGTAAAAGCTTCCGACGCCAGTCATGGCATACGCTTCCGGAAGCACGATCTGGTTGGTCTGGGCAACGTTACCTGCGGCATACACACCATAGTTTGCAAACCACCGGCTGCGTTTAACTGTGCTGTCCGCTTTCCACTCTCCGTGTGCGCCCAATCGAACCGTTCCCACGGGAGCAGTTAGTGGAACAATACCGTATTGATTAGCTCGCAACCAGAACGGCATTCGCTTAGTCGAAGAAATGAAAGCCCCGACTTCAGCCGAATAGCCTCCGGTAAAGTTGGTCGTCTTTTGAGCGAAAAGTGTACTAACGATTAAATAAAAAACTAGAAAGAGAGCGTAATGTCTTCGCATGGCCTGCGTTAAATAAAATTTCACTAGTTACGGTATTCTGAATGACAGCACAGAAAAGTTTACACTGTCCCGCACGGTTTACTATAGATTAATCACGACTGGTTAAGATAACCGCATAACTGTAGCGCAGATAAGCTTTTGCAGATTTGAATTCAGGTTATTCAGGAATAGACCCTATTTTTTATGACACGTTAAGGCTCGAACTATAACTTTTCCTGTATCTATTGTAACATAAACGAACAGGGCATTTATTTAACTTGTAAGTATAAAGAACAATTAGCTTCTTTCTGCTGATCCACGTGGTTATTTACTTAATGGCGTGTCTCAAACGCTATCGCTTACCCACAAGCATATTACTAGCAATCGACGAATGCAAGGCAATTTACGTCCTGAGTTCCTACTTGCCTTTCTACCTTGGAACACAATCATTTTAATTCGGAAGTCTATTTACTAGCAAAAAAAAGCCGCTCATAAGATGAGCAGCTTTTTAAATGATCAGCTATTATTTATTTTTTCATTAGCTTATACTGTTTAGCCTGCTGGCCTTCACCTACCTGTAGGATGTATAAACCAGGTGCATACCCTTGCCCTAAGCGGATGACCTGTTCGGTTTGTACATCCGCTAACTGATGGGTAATCCGCCCAAACGTATCGTAAACAACCACTGGCAACTTGCCTTCTCCCCGACCTTTCACCCGAATTGTGAACGACTCGGCAAACGGATTCGGGTAAGACTCAATCTGCAGATCGACTGTTTCCGCGCTCGGTATGGAGCCTAGCCGCGCCGTAGTTGCTCCCGTACCAATTACTTCAATAGCCGACACCTTCGCGTTGTTGGTGCTACCTCGTGAGAAATTAAGGTTCAGCATTCCATCACGTACCGTAGTAGTAAACGTTTCCTTAATGGCCACGAAGCCACCCCCCGCTTTGTTGAAGATATCGAATTCGGTCAGTTTTCGTTCTCCTTCAATGTCTACGTTAAATTTGCGCTGACCGGCTCCTTTTGCAAAAACTTCGGCAAAATGCAGTATAACGTTATAAGTACCGTTGGCTACCGGCAGGTTGTATGAGAAATCTCCAAACCGTTCTTTCTTGTAGAGGTCATCATCTTCCGTGTTTTTGATGTCTTCACCAACAAAGTTGGAGAAGATATTGCCTCCGTTTACGTAGCTATCAGCGCTGAACACTTTGCCGTCAGATGTCGTGTAAGCCTCTCCCCCGGCATTGATCCGGTAAACACTTGTTGCGGGCTGCTCCGGTTCGTCGGGTTCGTATGAGGAGCTTTTGATCAGGACAACCCAGTCTTGCAGAATAATGGAGTTGGGTGGCAAGCCAATCGACTTACTGCCATTACCCGAAATGCTGCGAACCGTCCCGTTTTGCAGACTGCCGCCGTTGCGGGGATCATACCACTGAACCGTGTAAGTACCGCCACCCGTGTTAATGTGGGCCGTTCCACCATCTTTCAGGTACAGGACATACACTTTTCCCTCCTGACCTAGCACCCAGCCCCGGTTGGAGTTATCCATCGGAACAGCGTCTTTGTAAGGAACGTAGCTCCGGAAGAAATCCATGGCGTAGCGGGTAAAGCGGTACATTTTAGCCCGCGAACGGTAATCTTCAGCGGCCAGATCGGTTTCGCCCGTATAGCCTCCGAAGTAGTATTCAATACCGGCACCGCCCGCCATCAGGTTACCCCACAAACACTCTTTGCGAATCTGATCCTGGTTATCGGGAATAATTCCGCGATTACCCCTGTAATCCGCATCACAGGCTACCCCAACTGAATTCTGTTCGTCGTTGGCCACAATCCACTTCTTACCGGCTTTGGCTGATTTTTCTACCCACTCCAGCGTTTCCTTGTAGACATTGTTCCAGTCAGTCTGGATCGAAACGCCCGTGTAATCTGCGTTGTTGCCCAGCAAAGGCGTGTACACTTCACCCTGCTGTTTGACGTTAGTGTGAATGACGATGTGGTTCTTGTACGGATCGTGGTCGTAGAAGTACTGAGCCATATCCTTGCGTTGCTGCGTAGTCTGAACGTTCTCTTCCCCCATGTTCCAGTTCAGGGCCAGGTGGTGACCAAACCGCGCAATCAGTTCCCGGTAGTACAGCTTCCGTTGAGTGCCAACATTACCACCATCCAAGAGGTTGCAATTTTCCCGCTCCTGAGTTTTAAAGTGCAGGTACATGCCCAGCTTTTCGCCGTGCTCAAACACCGTCTCCCACTGATCCAGCTTCGAGCAGTCGAAACGGGTGTAATCGTTCGAACTGACATACGGATACACGTTGCGGTCATCCCCAATGATACCTAGTGTAATGAAGGAAAAGACGTTCATCTGCTGGCTGGCCAGGTAATTAACCGCCCCGATGATGCCCTTACCTTTGCCACCTTGCCAGGTAGGATCGCCCTCTTTCCAGTCCTGCACGTGCGGGTTCCAGGTCTTACGCCGATTGCCAATGTTGGTGGTGTTGTCAAAATCAACGTAAGAGAGGAAGTTCTCGGGTGAGTCAACCCCGCCTTTTAGAAAATATTCGCCGGTTTCGGCAAACTGCATATACCGTTCACCAACGTATTTCAGACGGCCCTTTGCCCGGAGGTCAGTACCGGTTTTGTTGGTCGCCTGGACGGTGAACCGCCCCGATTTTCCATCCACTGATTCGACAGCCTCACCAGCATTTTCATCGTCACTGACAGCAACGTTAGAACCTTTGCGCATGGAGATGGTATAATTCCAGACTCCGGTCTCATCGGGAGAGAAATGAACTTTCCAGATGTTACCGGCATTAGCGCTGGTGTTGGCTGCGTTCCCATCGGCGGCAAAGTAGCCCGGCACCACGTAACGTTTGGCACCTTTGGTGAAGATGACGTTTAGACGGTAGTTCAGGAAAGGGTTTTCTGCTGCGGTTTCGGCAGTTTCAGGCCCCTGAATGGCCAGCGTAACCTTGTGCCATTTTCTTAGTTCTCCCTGCACGACTACATTGGCCGGCGTTTGATTGTCACCGGGCTCTTCCTGAGGTGGTACGCTGGAAATAACCGTGAAATTAACCGTTAGCGGTGTACCCGCTTCACCTGAGGAATTGTAAGGTGTAGCGGTCAGGGTGTGCGATCCCAGCGAGGGCGTCCAATCGTAATGACCCTGGTCGGCATCACCGGCCATCGTATAAGGGGGAACGGTTTCAGTGCGGAAGTTTTCATTACCATTCAGGGCGAAAACCACTTTACTAATCGTTGATGAATTGGTATTGGCCCGCACGTTCAACAGATTACCCGTCAATCTCAGGTCTATCTGGGTACCATTTTGCAGAGGCCCCAGATCGGAATTCGTGCTGGCGTTAATCAGCGTGAAACCCGTCAGCGCGGCATTGTCGGGTGTACTGGCAATTACCGTGAAAGAAATAATCAGGGGAAGACCCGCCTGGCCAGAAGCATTATACGGTGTGGCCTTTAAGGTATGGGCGCCCAGGGAAGGCGTCCAGTCGTAATGCCCTTGATCGGTGTCACCCGCCAAGGTATAGGGCGCTACGGTTTCGGTACGGAAATTTTCGTTGTCATCCAGCGCGAAGACCACCTTGCTGATGCGCGACGAATTGGTATTGGCCCGCACATTTAGCATCATACCCGTCTGAGTCAGGTCAATTACATCACCATTCTTCAGCTGATTTAGATCCGTGCTTGTAGAGGCATTAATCAGGGTGAAGCCCGTCAGCGCATCAATGTCGGGCTTCTCTTCACCCGTTGGCGCGGTAGCAACCACCGTAAAATTAATAGTGAGTGGCGTACCGGCTTCCCCGTCAGCGTTATAGGGTGTTGCTTTCAGGGTATGAGCACCCACTGAGGGGGTCCAATCATAGTAATCTCCATCATTATCACCCGCTAAAGTAAAAGGAGCCTCTTTTTCCGTTCTGAAATTATCGTTTCCATCTAAAGCAAAGACCACCTGAGTGACTGCAGACGAGCTAGCGTTAGCCCGGACATTGAGGAGATTGCCTGTAACGCTTAAGTTAACGACGCTACCATCCTGCAAAGCTCCTAACTCGGTATTTGTCCTTGAATTGAGGAGTGTGAAACCCGTTAGGCTTTGAGCATAACTCCGAAATTGAAGTAGCGTTAGCAGGACTAAGTAATAAGGAAAGAGCTTGTACCTCTTCCACCTTTGGGATAGTTGTTCCATAAGATAGGACAAATTTTTAAAGTAAAGATGTTACAATAAATGCCTGAGCGAGGACTCAGTTAAACACTAAAAATAAACTCAACAGAAACTGACCATAGAGTAGGTTTTGGGGTTAAAACCGACCTTTATAATAAATGTTCAGGCCACCTTGGCGTGTCCTTCAATCCATATTTGGGTTGTTCTTTTGGGTACTCAGTAGCAATTACTTAGAGAGAAGTATAAAAAAAATTAAAGACTATTTGTGGTGCGTTTGGTCCAGTAGTAAGATCGATAAGCCAATAACCATCATAGAGAATGAAAATCTGACTGCGAATGAAGGATGATGTAAATTTCCCGTACTACTAAATAAGTCAACAAGAGGTTCAAAACAATCACATACCTATATAAAATGACTCAGTTCTAAAATAAATCACATTTTTTAAATAATTAATTTAAACATATATAATACCGTTCAGTAAAAATTTGAAAATGACGGTTCAGAAACCGCTCCTATTACGGCCTAGCAAATTTCAGGCTTAAATAGCTTATAGCCTTAATAACCAACGCCTTAATGGGTTTTGGTGGTTAAAATATCACCAATAGTGCTTCAAAGAATAACCAGACCCTTGGTAATCATGAATTAATCCGGTCAGTAAGTTGTAAGCCAAATCCTCAAACAAGATAAATATGAGTTTTATGCCATTGACAAGGCAACCACTCACCCCTTTTTAATTACCAGACAGGCCTTTTAAGTATTTCCAATTACAAATGAATAGTAAGGTTTATGTTGCCATTAAATTTCAAAATGTAACCTTAGTACCTTTTGTAAGATAATAATCATTTAGTTAACGGCTTTTTAACAGATTTTAGAATTCAAGATGTTACCAATCCCTGAAGACAACATTAATTAAGTACCAGTATTTATCAGACAAATAAGGCTTTTAGCTTAACAACCAATTATAAGCAATTCTTTTTCGATACTTTGGAAAGAAACGTATTTATCAGACATTATCTAATCTTAACTTTATTTTTTGCTGTTCTAGAATGTGTTATAGTTAATAAACTAAATGCAGCTATACCCAAGTCTAAGAATCATATTAACAGTGGATGATATCTTTAATTGAAATGCAAACCAGAACTTACCATGCCCGCGAACAACTATGCTATTACTATTTGAATGACACTTGCACCATTCGTTTCTAAACATGTATGCCTTAGCATGCTAACCAATCTGGTCGGCGTGCTAAGGCATACATGTTTAGAAACGAATCTTTTAATCAGGATCGACTCTTGAACTGATCACTAATTCTTCATCAGCTTGTGCCGCTTAGTCATATCACCTTCACCAACCTGTAGTATATACATGCCTGGTGCATGTTCGTTTCCAAATTGAATTAGTTGGTCTGGCTGAACATCCGCTAGTTGTAAGACCGCTCTACCATAGCTATCATAGACGACCACTGGTAATTTTCCTTCTTCTCTGCCTTTTACTTCCAGAGTGAATGAATCCACAAAAGGGTTAGGGTATGTTTTGACCGTCAATCCGGCAATCTCCGGGTCATCTTCTGCACTCATACGGGCAGAGGATTGGTTGACGACCGTAAAATTAATTGTTAGCGCCTTGCCAGCTGTTCCCTTTCCTCCTGCTTCTGTGTAAGGAGTTACTTTTAACGTATAGCTACCTGTGCTGGGAGTCCAACTCTTATAATCACCATTGGTATCCCCAAACAAAGCGTAGGGAGCGGCTGTTTCGGTTTGATTTCTGCTTTGTCTTCCGCTCAATTCCATTACCACCGAACCTACCACAGTTGGGCTCGTGTTAACTCGTATGTTTAAATTTCGCGTCGGCAACTTAGCAAGATTTAACTCTTCGCCATTGGACAACACTTTGATTTCTTTGTCGGTATTAGCGTTCATTAAGCTAAAACTAACAACGGCTTGTTGACTGGGACTGGGTGACGTTGGATTTGATGGTTCTGATGGAACCGTTGGATCAGGTACCTCCGACGGAGTACCTGAAGAAGCCACGACAATAGTTACATCATCAGTAACCTGCCGATTATCCTTATCCTTTACCGTCAGCCGGAAGACGTAGGTGCCTGTCGGCATCCTGCTCACCAAGGGGGTGAGGGTATTCATGCTCGACATGGCCGGATTAGGACCCGATACCTTTACCCAAGCTGTGCTGGCAATGTTGCCGACCGGACTGCTGGTGGCCTTGCCCGGCAACACAATGCTGTTCGTCGGTAAAACCAATCTCCGATCCGGACCCGCATCAGCCGTCAGCTGCGCCGGGATCGGCGTGCACGAGCCCGTCCGTACCGCCCCGTGCGTTACTCTATTGAAGAAGACGTCATTCACTAAGTTCTTTACATTCGTCATTCGCGTGTTGCACACATACGTGTTGTAACTGCCGCTGTTGAAATGGATGGCATGCTCGCTGTTGATGGCCGTGTTGTTCTCCAGGATCGTGCCCAACACCGCTGCAAT
Source organism: Larkinella insperata (assembly GCF_026248825.1). Lineage (NCBI taxonomy): Bacteria > Pseudomonadati > Bacteroidota > Cytophagia > Cytophagales > Spirosomataceae > Larkinella > Larkinella insperata. The sequence goes on from NZ_CP110973.1 coordinate 55,271, forward strand.
GTCCTCGTCAACGTAATCTCTACCCGCCGAGTGAAACTCCAGCGTGTTGAGATACCCCTCCGGGTAGGGGTCCCCGTGGATGTCCGCCCCCATGTTGGGCTGACCCGCCCGCAGCGTGTTGCCGCGCATCTCCAGACCCAGCACCGAGGTGCCGAAACACTTCTCCTGCGACTGCTGGACGGTGTGCACCCCGATGAAGTTGCCCACCAGCACGTTGGTGTTGCTCACCCGGTTGCCCACAAGCTGGTTGTTGTACATGGGAATAAACGTCTGGGTGCTGCCCCGCATCTGCTGGGAGGGCGTTAGATCGATCGAGCCGCTGTTCAACAGCGTGTTGTCCACAATGGCCACCTGGGTGGTGGCGTTCTTGTAGAGGGTGATGCCCCGGTAGTTGCCCTCCATGCTGTTGCCCTTGATGAGCCAGTTCTCCGAGCCCCAGTTGAAGATCGCATACCGGCTGCCGGCCGCGGGCGTCACCTGCCAGGGCCGATCCACCGTCAGCGTGTTGCCGCTGCGGCTGACAATCCGGCGCCACTGGCCCATGCCCTTGCCGTGCACGATGGCCACCACCGGGCTTTGCTTGAGACTGCCCCAGGTCTTGGCATCGTCCCGCAGGCTGCTGGCCGAGGCCCCACTGACCGTGCCGGTGTCTTCGTCGGGCCGGGTGGCCCCGCCCCCTTCGGCGATGATGGCTTCGCCGTCGAAGTTGTTCTGGGCGGGCCCATTGATAACTTTCAGCGTGTTGTTGAGGACGGCCACATCCAGAGCAAAGTTCATCACCAGCACGTGGTTGACCCGCTCGAGGGGGTAGCGGGCCGAGCCATCGCGCAGGATGGTGTTGTTCTCGATGATGCCGTCGTGGCTGCGGTCGAAGTTGAGTCCATCGACGGCGAAGGTGACGTGGTTGCCGGTGAAGACGTAGTTGGAGCATTCGTTGAGCATGAAGGGGCCGCGGTAGCTGAACTGGTTGTCGACGCCGTGGGTGAAGTCCGAGTTGGCGATGACGAGTTTATCGCTGCCGTTGAACCAGATCCAGTTGCTTTTGGCCAGGTCAAAGCGGATGCGCTGCAGGAACATCTCACTGCCTTTACCCCGCATATTAGTAACCAGGTCACCACTGGTATCAATGTTCAGTAAGGTCAGGTCCGCAATACCAGCCTGTTTGATTCCTGAATCCCAGTAAACCCCGACTTTATCGGAGTTGGTGTTGTAGCCAAACTTGATGATGGTCTGGTCCTTGCCGGCGCCCTGGAGCACCACCCGGTCCAGCATGCGGATGCCCTCAAAGTTGTCGGGAAAGTCCAGCTTGTAGGTGCCCGCTGGCAGGTAGACGATGCCCCCCCCGTCGGCGTTGGCCTTCTTGATGGCCTCGCGCAGGGCTTTGTAGTCACTCGTGTTGCCGTCGCCTTTGGCTTTGGTGCTCAGCCGCGAGTCGGTCTTGACGTTGTAGACGTTCTTGTAAAAGTCCAGCTTGGCGGCCCAGCCCACGTTGAGTTTGAAGTAGTCGGCCCCGGCCTTGATGGCGGTGATGGTCTTGCTCATTTTGGTTTCGCCCAGTGAGCCCCCAAAGCCATTGCTCACCCAGACGCTGTAGACGGTGCCGGGCTGCAGGCCGCTGGGGGCTTTCACCGTGAGGGCATAGGCATCGCCCCCGCTGACGGTGGCGTTGAGCGAGGTGCCATTGGAAGCCACAAACCGCACCTTAGCCGTAGCCCCGCTCACTTGCAGGTTCCGTCCGAAGATGCGCAGGGTGCCCTCGGGGGCGACTTCGGGGGAGTCGAAGTGCATGCCCCAGGCCTGGTTGATGAAGACTTTGGGGCTGTTCTGGCCATTGTCGGAGACCCAGACCTGGTAGAGGTCCAGGCCCAGGTCGGCCGGGATCTGGACGGTGGCCTGGTTGGCGCTCTGCACCAGGATGGGTAAGCTGACCGAGGAGGAGGAGGTGCCTTTGTTGAGGTAGGCTTTGGCCGACGCCCCGAAGTTGCCCTGCAGGCTGATGGCCGAACCGGGTTGAGCCGACAGGCTGGCGTTAAAGATGGCGGTCTGCGCCCGAGCAAAAATGCCGGTGCTTAATCCAAAGATCAAAAAGAGTAAGAAGCGTTGAGTCATTGTCAGGTTGATTTACAAGTTACGATGAGCACAAAAGTTTCCCAGGCAAGGCTTTTAGAGCTTTGCGATCCATAGAGGGTGATCGGTGTTAGTTATGTAGCTTTAGCCGCGATTCTAGGCGTCTTTCGCGAGCAAATCCGCAGAAACGAACGGGGCTAAAGAATGCATGTTGTAGATGGCGGTTTGATCAGTCGCTAACTGTTTACTCGATCCAGTCTGTAGATAGAAAATAAAGCGTTGAGCCATTTTAAAATGATTTACAAGTTACGGTATGCACAGTACTAGTGTAGTAAAGCCGGCGGGCGTTACTGCATCAACACACAGAATGTGAATTAATTACTCGATGATAATTTAGGATTCACACTTTCAAGTAGACCTGGATGGAGTTTTATTCACCTGAACTTTAAAAATGACTTCGGAGTACACAGTCATTATTCGCAGCCTCAATGTATATACAAGATGAGGCAATTGCTGTGCCAAGTACTAAAAATGATCGAAAACCAATTTCTGATAACCTAACTTTAAATTTCTGTTTCATTGTTAGTTGACCCAAAATGAGGCTTTTATTAAAATAAAATTTTTAGTTGAAATTTAGGATGTGGATTGATGATAGAATTAAGATATATAGATAGTAGAATGACTATTCTTTGCCCGACTGGCCTGCGACTTTTTCTGTAGATGCTCGATTTGATCCTGGTCAGTTGTCAGTTTGCGCGCCCATTTTACCGGCCGCGCTTGCGGCTTTGCCGCTGAATTTCGGACGGGCCTGATGAGTAGATTATCAAAAACATTTGCCTGGATCGGTCTTACATAGATGACTTTTTTCTCTTGCTCAAACCAATCTGTAACCGGCTTAAAAATCAGACGTTGACGATGTACGTACTCTATTTCGGGGTATGCATAACCAGCCAATTGAACGGTTCGGTCATTTATTACGTCGAACGATATACTGAATACGTTACTGCCTGTACATGACCCTGTATTTTCAGTATAGCAACTTACCCTAGGTATATACGTTGTTGTTAATTGGGAAGGGATCCGGTCGATGTTGTTGAAACTGTTGATGTCAAGTATAGGAACAACGCCGGCTGAATGATTTGGACAATGCCATAAGGTAGAAGCCTGAACAGATAACTTACAGAAAAAACCAAGCGCGACAAGTAAGGCTCTAGTTAAATTTTTTCGAGTGATTTTTTGTAAAGGTTTTCTGATCATAACGGTGTCAGCTTTATGATTTGTTACACTTCAAATTCAATAGCATTTCAGATTAGCTCTTCTTCTGCTTATAACGTATTTATGTGCTGATTCTGGAATCACTCCATTTGGACTTTCTACTGGCCTATCTCCGCTGAATAACCATCTATTCTCAACTAATGTATTGACATCAAATCTTTTAGACCTTTGTTACAAGTAAGCCCGTACCTTGTTTGTTCAGTTGTTAAGCCTAGCAGGTAAGAAAGCCTATTTAAGATTTAAACCGTTGAGTGATTGGAACTGAAAATGCCAACTGTGATTCAGGCCGGCATTATGATCGATATAGACGAAGCCTTGTCTTCCAGACCTAGATTAAAACGGAATTAAAAACAAATTAAAAAGTTCTTAGAAGAATTTGCAACATAATTCTGTATTAAATTTAAAACTAAACGATTGAAACCCTGATTACTTTAAGAGTATTTACTTATTCTACAACTACTTATAAAAAAAGCAAATCCTAGGCTCCGAGAGTGAGTATGATGTGGGCGGCTACTGGAATTAAAAACTTATTAGAAGCAAATTAAAAAATAATAAGAAAAAAACCGCAAAATAATTTTCAAGAGAGGACAAATTCAGGCGAAAAACAGCTGGATTATGCTTCTACTGATTAAAAACCAGTTCTTTAGAAACGAAAAAAAATCCGTAGCAAGTCAACCATTTACTAGAATTATGGCATTCATGTTTACATTTCAAAGCATTCGGTAACTAAGCTAACGCTCAATACAATCATTGGATTTACCAACTGTTTTCAAAATTAAGCAGTTGGTATTTTAGGTAATAATTCACTAGTCCAATTTATCAGGTATTTTTAAACGACCGAGCTGACAATCTTACATCCGTTGGCAATTTTAAGATAAGATCACCTCTACCTGGATGCTAAGCGACAAACCGCATTCAGCAACGACTACCTTGTTGGAAACAGTCTCAACCACAACTAAGCCTACTGGATGGTATGAAACCAGCATATATAAGAACGGTCCTGAAGAAATTCAGGACCGTTCTTATGGCTTTTTATAAATGATTATTGCGTTTTTATGATTCGGTAACGCCTGGCCGTCTTACCAACACCTAGTTGTAAGAGATAAACACCCGGAACGTATTCTTTTCCCATATGAATGGTTTGTTCGGGCTGCGCATCCTCCAGTCTCAAGCTTTCCCTGCCGTACATATCATAAATAACGATGGGCAAGCTTTCGTTTCCTTTACCTTGTACCTTTAACGTAAAATACTGATAGAAAGGATTGGGAGAATACGTCACCTTAATCTCCGCTGTTTCTGAATCTCGATCAGTCAGTATACGTGCTCCGGATGCCTGATCGATGACCGTGAAGCTGATCGTCAGCGGAGTGCCCGCCGTGCCCCCGGCTGCCGTAGCCGTGTATGGCGTGGCCGTCAGTGTGTAACTGCCCACCGCTGGTGCCCAGTTGTTGAAGTTGCCGTTGCTGTCGCCAAACAGGGCGTAGGGTGCCCCGTTGTCAACCTGGTTACGGCTCTGCTTGCCACTCAACACCATCCGCACCGAACCCACCGTACCAGGGTTAGTGTTGGCCCGGATGTTGATGCTGCGCGAAGCCAGCGTGGCCAGGTTGACCGTCTCCCCATCACTCATCACCTTAATCTCCTGATCACTGGTGGCGTTGATCAAACTGAAGCTGACCAGCGACTGAGCAGCCGCACTGACCGTCACGCTGAAGACCTTTTGATCCGACAGAGCGGGTGAGCCGTTGTCGGCTGCTTTGATGGTCAGGCTAAAGGTGCCGGTCGTTGTCGGCGTCCAGCTGAAGGCCCCCGTGCTGGCGTTGATGCTGGCACCCGATGGACCCGACACACTGTAAGTCAGCGTCTGAGCCGGCACGTCGCTATCCGTCGCTTGAGCCGTGAAGCTTAGCGTTTGACCCAGCGTGATGGTTTTGTCGCCAACGCTGGCCAGCACCGGGGCGCTGTTGGCCGGGCTGATGCTGATCACAAAACTGCTGCTGACACTGCCGCCTTTGCCATCATTGGCCGTCACCTTCACACTCAGACTGGCCGGTGTACTGCTGGTCGGTGTACCGCTGAAGGTGCGACTGCTGGCGTTGAAGCTCAGCCAGGCCGGCAGGGCCGCATTGTTCTCCAGGCTGGCCGTGTAGGTCAAGGCATCCCCATCGGCATCTGTGAAGCTGCCCGCGCTGAACTGGTAGCTGAAGGCCGTACCCACCTTGGCGCTTTGATTCACCAACGCCGTGGCTACCACCGGGGGCTGGTTGGTGGGGGCGGCCGTGTTGACCGTCACCGTGATGACTTCCTGCGCCGACAGAGCGGGCGAACCGCTGTCGGTCACCTTGATGGTCAAACTCACCGTACCCGTTGTGGTGGGCGTCCAGTTGAAGGCCCCCGTGCTGGCGTTGATGCTGGCCGATGCCGGGCCCGTCAGGCTGTAGGTCAGCGTTTGAGCCGGCACGTCGCTATCGGTGGCCTGAGCTGTGAAGCTCAGCGGCTGACCCAGCGTAACGATTTTATTGCCGATGGATGCCAGCACCGGGGCCGTGTTGGTGACAGGGGCCTGATCGATAACCGTGAAGCTGATCGTTAGCGGAGTACCCGCCGTCCCCCCGGCGGCTGTGGCCGTGTATGGCGTGGCCGTCAGCGTGTAACTGCCCACCGCTGGTGTCCAGCTGGTGTAATCGCTGCCAGAGTTGCCAAACAGGGCATAAGGTGCCCCGTTGTCAACCTGGGTGCGGTTAAGTGGTCCACTCAACACCATCCGCACCGAGCCCACCGTGGCCGGACTGGTGTTGGCCCGGATGCTGATGCTGCGCGAAGCCAGCGTAGCCAGGTTGACCGTCTCCCCATCACTCATCACCTTAATCTCCTGATCACTGGTGGCGTTGATCAAACTGAAGCTGACCAGCGACTGAGCAGCCGCACTGACCGTCACGCTGAAGACCTTTTGATCCGACAGTGCGGGTGAGCCGTTGTCGGTTGCTTTGATGCTCAGGCTGAAGGTGCCGGTGGTTGTCGGCGTCCAATTGAAGGCCCCCGTACTGGCGTTGATGCTGGCACCCGATGGACCCGACACACTGTAGGTCAGCGTCTGAGCCGGCACATCACTATCGGTGGCCTGAGCTGTGAAGCTTAGCGGCTGACCCAGCGTAACGATTTTATTGCCGATGGATGCCAGCACCGGGGCCGTGTTGGTGACAGGGGCCTGATCGATAACCGTGAAGCTGATCGTTAGCGGAGTACCCGCCGTGCCCCCGGCGGCCGTAGCCGTGTATGGCGTGGCCGTCAGTGTGTAACTGCCCACCGCTGGTGCCCAGTTGTTGAAGTTGCCGTTGCTGTCGCCAAACAGGGCGTAGGGTGCCCCGTTGTCAACCTGGTTACGGCTCTGCTTGCCACTCAACACCATCCGCACCGAACCCACCGTACCAGGGTTAGTGTTGGCCCGGATGTTGATGCTGCGCGAAGCCAGCGTGGCCAGGTTGACCGTCTCCCCATCACTCATCACCTTAATCTCCTGATCACTGGTGGCGTTGATCAAACTGAAGCTGACCAGCGACTGAGCAGCCGCACTGACCGTCACGCTGAAGACCTTTTGATCCGACAGTGCGGGTGAGCCGTTGTCGGCTGCTTTGATGGTCAGGCTAAAGGTGCCGGTCGTTGTCGGCGTCCAGCTGAAGGCCCCCGTGCTGGCGTTGATGCTGGCACCCGATGGACCCGACACACTGTAGGTCAGCGTCTGAGCCGGCACGTCACTATCGGTGGCCTGAGCTGTGAAGCTTAGCGGCTGACCCAGCGTAACGATTTTATTGCCGATGGATGCCAGCACCGGGGCCGTGTTGGTGACAGGGGCCTGATCGATAACCGTGAAGCTGATCGTCAGCGGAGTACCCGCCGTGCCCCCGGCGGCTGTGGCCGTGTATGGCGTGGCCGTCAGCGTGTAACTGCCCACCGCTGGCGTCCAGCCGGTGTAATCGCTGCCAGAGTTGCCAAACAGGGCATAAGGTGCCCCGTTGTCAACCTGGGTGCGGTTAAGTGGTCCACTCAACACCATCCGCACCGAGCCCACCGTGGCCGGACTGGTGTTGGCCCGGATGTTGATGCTGCGCGAAGCCAGCGTAGCCAGGTTGACCGTCTCCCCATCACTCATCACCTTAATCTCCTGATCACTGGTGGCGTTGATCAAACTGAAGCTGACCAGCGACTGAGCAGCCGCACTGACCGTCACGCTGAAGACCTTTTGATCCGACAGTGCGGGTGAGCCGTTGTCGGTTGCTTTGATGCTCAGGCTGAAGGTGCCGGTGGTTGTCGGCGTCCAATTGAAGGCCCCCGTACTGGCGTTGATGCTGGCACCCGATGGACCCGACACACTGTAGGTCAGCGTTTGAACAGGGAAGTCAGGGTCGGTGGCTTGGGCTGTCAGACTCAGTGTCTGGCCGGCCGTCAGCGTCTGGTTGCTGATCGCCGTTAAAACCGGTGCCTGATTGGCCGGAGCAGTAGCTGGTACAATCTCAATGGCATTGACTTTGGGGCTCTGCGAGCTGCCCGTACTGAAGGCAACATTTAACGTCCCATCCGTAACATTCACCCCTAACGTTTCCTGCATGGCCTTGAGCGTGCCCCCCGCTTTCTGAGCAATGTCATACTCAGTCAGTCGACGAACCCCTTCCACATCCACATGAAACTTACGGGTAGTTGACCCGCTGATCACCCCCGAGAAGGTTTCGGCGAAGTGCAGGATTAGGTTATAATAGCCGTTGCTGACGGGAACGGCATAGCTAAAGTCACCAAAGCGTTCGGTTTGGTATAGCGCGTCATCGACGGTATTATCGATGGGTACATTGCCGGCGTTGGCCGTGCTGCCTCCGCTAAAGTATGCATCAGCCGCGAATTGCCGGCTTCCGCTGGCCGCAAAGGAAGGTCCCCCGGCATTGATCCGTATGGCAGGCAAAATTACCGTGACTGTAAAAACTTTCTGATCCGACAAGGCCGGAGAACCGTTATCGGTCACCTTGACGGTGAAACTGCTGGTTCCCGTCCTAGTGGGCGTCCAGCTGATCACCCCCGTGTTGGCGTTGATGCTGGCACCACTCGGTCCGGTCAGGCTGTAGGTCAGCGTCTGAGCCGGCACATTGGCATCGGTAGCCTGCGCCGTCACATTCAGCGTCTCTCCTGTTGCTATCGTCTGGTTGCTAAGCGCCGTTAAGACCGGGGCCTGGTTGGGGACATTGATCGTTATTACAAAGTCATCGCTGCTCGTGCCGCCTTTGCCATCACGGGCCGTCACCTTAACGGTGATGCTGCCCGCGCTGCCCGAAGGCGGAGTGCCGCTAAATCGGCGGGTACTGGCAGTAAAGCTTAGCCAGCTTGGCAGATTTGCATTATTTGCCAGCGTAGCCGTATAGGTCATGGCATCCCCATTCGGATCGGCGAAGCTGTTTGCAGCAAACTGATACGCAAAGCTGGTGCCCACGGTTGCGGTCTGATCTAGCAGGGGATTGGCGACAACCGGGGGCTGGTTCGCGGGAGGAGTTGTCGGGGTAACCTCAATGGCATTGACCTTGGGGCTTTGCGACGAACCCTGACTAAAGGAAATGTTGAGCGTGCCATCCGTCACACTAATCCCGAATGTCTCCTGAACTGCCGTCCTTCCTCCACCAGCTTTTTGAAACACATCATACTCGGTGAGCTTCCGTATTCCTTCCATGTCTACGTTGAATTTTCGGCTCACTGTGCCGTTGATCACCCCGGAGTAGGTTTCGGCAAAGTGCAGAATGACGTTGTAGTAACCGCTGTTGAGGGGAATATTATAGCTAAAATTTCCGTACCGCTCGGCCTGGTATAATGCATCATCCTCGGTATTGTCGATAGGCACATTTCCAACGGTCGCCGTAAGACCTCCGTCAAAATAGGTATCGGTTACAAAAACCCGATTACCCGAAGCAAAGTAGGCAGACCCGGCTGCATTAATCCGCACCACCGAGTTGCCGGTCTGGGCGGCTGTGACGGTAACCGTGATGACTTCCTGAGCCGATAAAACCGGTGAGCCGTTGTCGGTTGCTTTGATGGTCAGGCTGAAGGTGCCGGTGGTAGCCGGTGTCCAGCTAAAATCTCCCGTAGTCGGATTCATCGTAGCCGATGCCGGTCCCGCAACGCTGTACGTAATGGTCTGAGCGGGCAGGTTGCTATCAGTGGCCCGAACCCGGAAATTCAGCGGCTGGCCTACGGTAGCGGTTTTGTTACCAATCGGGGCCAACATGGGCGGAACATTCTCGGTGGGGGTAATTACCGTAAGCCAAAAAATGTCACTGGCGCTCCCCCCCTGGCTGTCCGTGGCGGTCACTTTTATCGCTAGGTTAGGACAATTTTTCGGGGGTGTTCCGCTAAACACCCGGGTTGTGGTATTGAAACTTAACCAGGACGGCAAGGAAGAATTGTCCTCCAATCCGGCCGTCAGTGTGATGGGCTGCCCTTCCGGATCGGTGAAAGCCGTCGCACTGTAGGTATAACTGAATGCCTCATCAGCAACAGAAGACTGGTCGATAAAGGGCGTCGTGACAATTGGCGGTTCGTTGGCAGGAGCACTGGCGGGTACAATTTCAAAAGCCGAAATCGTGGGACTTTGTGAGGTACCCTTGATGAAACTAATGTTCAATACGCCATCCGTGACGGTAACTCCGATGGTTTCCTGAATGGCTTTCAGCACACCGCCTGCCCGCTGCGCAATATCGTAATTAGTCAATTTCCGGACGCCCTCAATATCCAGGTGAAAGTCGCGGGTAGTTGAACCGTCGACAACGAGCGGGAAGGTTTCGGCAAAGTGCAGAATGACTTTGTAGTAGCCATTCGTGACGGGCACGTTGTACGTAAATGTACCGTAATGATCGTTTTGGTACAAGGCATCATCCTCGGTGTTGGCAATGGCCGTTGCCGCCGACACCGACGAGTTCGTACCACCCGAGAAATAGGTATCTGCACTAAAAACCCGCCCACCGGATGCCGTGAAAGCCGGTCCACCCGAGTTAATTCGAATGGCACCATCTGCTACGTTGACGGTAATGATTTCTTCATCCGATAGCACCGGTGAACCGTTGTCGGACACTTTCACCGTCAGACTATACACCCCGCTTGCCGTCGGCGTCCAGGTAAACACCCCGGTAGCGGCCCCGATCTTGGCTCCCGACGGACCGGCTACACTGAACGTCAGCGTTTGTCCGGGCACGTCCGCATCGGTGGCCTGGGCCGTAAAAGTCATTGCCTGATTTACCGTTCCGGCCTTGTTTCCAATTGCAGCCAGCACCGGGGCAATGTTTGTCGGGGCGTCCAGAGTCACGCGCATAAAATCCCAGGTAGCCGTAAACGGCGTGGACCCACGCGCGGTTGAAATAATTCCCACCGCCAGAGCCGTTTGCCCTTTGATGGATTGCAGCAGCGGGCCACTCACCTGAATGGCCGGGCCTGCGTTAGTAATCTGCCCTCCGTCTTTGGAGTATTTCGGCTGAACTTTACCCGTTGCCGGATCAACCGACAAAAACAGATCAAGCGTTCCGGCCGGCATACCGCCGGGCAATGAATACGAGTTGCTCGTAGCAACACCGTTATTCTCATACACCACCTGCAGACTCGGTACCGTACCATTTGCCCCCAAAACAATTTTCAGGTAGTTTTCCTGATCACCCACCCCGATAAACAAGCCCTCCGATTGGTTAGCCTTGGGAATCTGGCTGTTGAAGAAAGCCCCCAGCAACCGGGTCTGGGCGGTATATGGTCCTGCGCTGGCGCTGGTATTGACCCCAAACTGGAAACCGTTCTCCTGCGTATTGAGTCCCTGAAACGCATCGCCGGGTGATGTTTCTTCGATCCCTAACGCCCCCACGGCCCCGCCAGCAATCAAATTCTCGTCGTCGAACAAATCCAGGTAATCTATTCCGGTTTGTTTGGGCAGCATCAGCCCCGTAAAACCCAGCCCAAACAAACCCGTTCCCGGATCGTTGTTAAACATCTCATAATGCACCGGCAGGCGCGTGGTCATCCCGTTATTTGGATCGAGAGCGAAATAATCTACATCGTCGTTCAAGCCATCGTTATCGTCATCGGGATCATTGAAATCGGACAGGAAATCACCGTCGGCGTCGCTGGGCCGGCTGGCCGAGGTACACGGGTTGGTGCCGTTATCGATTTCATCGGCATTGCTGTAGCCATCACCGTCATCATCAAAACTGGTGCTGTAAGCCGCTACGCAATTTTCCGGATCTTCGCGCGGTTCGAAAACATAGATCGAGTTCTGCAGGTAGCACACGACCCACACCGTGCCGGGAAAAATATCGTTGTCGCCCTGGGCCGTAATATCCAGCGGTTGTGCCGGGTCCGGCGCAAAATTGGAAGCAAAGGGGTTTTTCAGGTTCCTCCGCTTGGCGCCCCGGCTGTTGAGCACATCCGTCCCGTCGGCCGTCAGCTCAATATCCTGAATCGTACCATCGAAGGAAGCGGCCAGCAAGTGGCCTTTCAAGCCGTTGTTAAAATTGGAAGCCGTATATTCGGCGATCCCGTTTGTTGAACTGTTAAAGGTCAGCAGGGCGTTGTTGGTCTCACCCGGATTCTGAAAATCAGACTCGATTGGGTTCGCCATACTGACCGGCACGGGTGGCCAGTCGGCTGGCAGCGGGTCCAGACCAGATTTTGTGGTACGCCACACCCCCAATTGCCCATCGTGCGTGTAGAGTCCGGCTCCGGCGGGATTGGCCCGAATTGGGTTGGGGTGTCCGGCGTAATAACTTCCCGACACATAATTCCTAAGATCGCCTACGTAGTGAAAATGGTCGAGGTTATTCACCCGGGGGTCGTTCGGACCAGCGGTTGTCGAACCGGGCTCGCCGGAAACATAATTATTATTGACATTGGGGGTCCCTTCATTTTGCGGGTGTCCGCCCCAACCGGGATTGGCTCCGTTGTCTGTAACGTACATTTTCCGGGCTTTGGTGATCACCAGGTCATAGGCATTTCGGAAACCGGTAGCAAAGACCTGCACCGGGCCACCCGGTACAATTTTGGCCTGGTTCAACCCATCGTTTCCACCGAAAGGATCATTGGCATCCGGGTTACCCGGGCGGGTCGGATCGTCGAGCGTTGGAATGTCGTATTTGTATTTATTAGGCCCTGTTCCTTTCGTTGACATGGCTTCGATGGCCGCCAGGTCAATGGACAGCACAGCCGCCGACAAGGCGTATTCGGGCGTATAGGCAAACGTTGTTGAGGGCGAACCGGCGTTGGTATGGCCACCAATTGCCAGGTAGAGCATATTTCCGTCTTTGGCCATGCCCTCCACCGAGTGGTTCTCTTCCGAACGGGGCAATCCCCGAACCAAATCGATCTTGTCCCAGCCGGTGGAAGTTTTCGTCAGCTTTGAAATAATACCGGAATTGGTATCCAGATTCAAATCGCCGGCAGGCCCCCCCATGCGACTATCGCTCGAACTGACATAGATGATAGGCACGGAAGCCGACCCCGTGACCACCAGCCCGGTGACCTGCCGGACGGTAATGCTGGGGGCTAACGAACCGTCGTCGTTGTGGTTCGGAATTTCGTTGATTAGGTTGATAACCTCCTGATTGGCGATGGAATAATTGTTCGGGCCGTTTTTGACAATGGTAAAAACCTTGATCAGCCCATTCAACTGAGTAACGTAGAGCCTACCGTCCGGTCCAAACTGCAACGAGGTGGGATTTTGCAAGGAGGCTGAAATGTTTAAACGCCCCTGTTTGTCACCCTTTAACTGACTGGAGATAAAGTTGAAACCCGCTTTCTTCAACTCTTCCTCCGTCGGTTTCTTCGGTTGTTTTTTCTTGAGCGTGTAGGCTTGCGGCACTTGCTCGGGATTAAGACCGCCTGTTTGGCTTAATGCGCTTAATGCACTTAAAATAGAGAAGGTAAATAGTAAGGCACTGCGCATTACTGAATTGAATTCAGTAAACGTATTTTTCATGCGATTGTATAAGTTAGGTGGATAAGTGATGCAAAAAGAAAATTTTAAATGATTATACTTACATACGAAATTTTAATCTAAGGATAGTCCTTAGATTAAAACACTCCCTTACGAAATTTCTATGGCTGGATTTAAGCTATACACAAGGCAATGTTGCCTACTACTAAATATGTACAACTGACTTTACGCTTCCGAATCGCAAATAAATTAGATCACTGGAGAAGAGTTTCTAACTCTACTGTTAGAAACTCATTATTGAATCTAATGCTAGATAGGTCCACAAAATTAACAAAACCAAAAACTGTTTTTGCTCAGATAATACAGTTTTTTTTTAAACGGCCTTTGCAGAAGTTATAAACTATTTAAAACAAAATAATAACCGAACAAACACTCATCTTACCTTAGAGATAGTAATCTATACGCTAACTATTTACGTTTCAAATTATCAGACTAAACGTATATACGGGCTAATATAATTGCAGGCACAATCAAATAAAACAGTTATATTCTCTCAAAAAACCACACTACTATTGCGGTACTGAAATTCAAATTATGAAGTATCAAATTAGCTTAGCCTGATGAAAAAAGAAAGTCGTTATTTAGTAAAGATTAAGATATCCGCAAATTACAATCTTCGCTAAATTACTTTTAATCTATTTAAATAGTATACGCTATTTATTTACCAATTATGATCATATCGGTTCAGCTAATTGCTTTTAAATTTTTTAATTACTGATGAATGGGAATATCATATAAAAATATGATGGATTTTATCAGGTAAGATTATCGTATCATTTATATTATTTATATTATTCGTTATAATTTTTAAACCAAACCAACTATTGGAATAACTTAACCTGATAACGACAATAAACAACAACGCCTTGACCATACATACCGATAAAAAACCGGGTAATCCAGCGCCCATTTGACAAGATTAGATTCCAAACAAACAGCCGGAAAAAGAAGCGCCCCGATAAGCCATTAGCTTACCGGGGCGCAGATGCATGACCGAAACGGCGTTACTCGCTTCGCAAAGATTTAACCGGATTTAACAAGGCGGCTTTGATGCTCTGAAAACTGACGGTTAACAGCGCAATTCCCAGAGCCAGTATGCCCCCGACCGCAAAATACCACCATTGAATGGGAAACTGGTAAGCGAAATAACTCAGCATCTTCTCCCCAACCCACCAGGCGATGGGCGACCCAATCAGTAGCGCCAGCAAAACAAGCTTTAAAAAATCCGTGGATAGCAACGTAGCGATTGAAAAAACGCTAGCCCCCAGCACTTTGCGAATACCGATTTCTTTTGTTCGCCGTTTTGTCACCAGCGAAATAAGACCGAAAATACCCGCACAGGCCGTAATAATGGCAACCAGCGTGACAAAGCCGACCATACGCCAGATGTTGTCGATAGAACGGTACGCCTTGTCAACCTGGTCGCTCAGATAATAATAACTCAGCGGGCGACGGGCGGGTAATTTCTTAAATTCCGCTTCCAGATGCCGGATCAGCTCCGGTGCCTTGGCCTCGTCGGTCAACCGGACGGTCAGGTAACTCGCCAGCCTCTGCCGACCGCCGTACCAGTGCAGCAGTGGCTCGATGTGCTCTTTCAGACTCTGGTAATGATAGTTTTTGCTGACGCCGATTACGGTATAAACCCGGTCGTTGTTCTGCTGCCGAATCCGTTTGCCCACGGCGGTGGTCCAGCCCAGAGCTTTCATAGCGGCTTCGTTGATAATCACGGCATTGCTGACCGAGTCAGCAGGGGTTGCATCTGAGAACGCACGGCCCTCAATTATTGGAATACCGTACGTTTCGAAGTACCGAACCGCCCCCGCCACATGCCGGAACTTCACTTTTTGTCCTTCCTTTCCTTCGGGATAATACTCGTTGTAATTGCTCCAATACCGTTCGGGAGTAACATCGGATGTGGTAAATTCCTGAACCGCACTGCTCTGGTACAGCGCGTCCAGAATGCGCTGCCCCTGCGACAGAGCCAGTTGCTCGTCGCGGTAGGCCAGATCGGTATTAAAAACCAGTATGTTCTGTTTGGTGTAGCCCAGATTTGCTTTTTTCATGAACTGAATCTGCTGGCGCATCCCGATTGTTCCGATGATGAAGACAACGGCCAGCGTAAATTGCAGGACAATCAGTGCGTTCTGGCGGATTCGGCCCCGGTTTGGATCAGCGGAGATTTTGCCTTTTACGGCCTCTGTGGTTTTCAGGCTCAACAGATACAGCGCCGGATACGTCCCCGAAACCGTCGCTACTGCCAGGGCAATTCCCAGCACCACCGTAATTGTCGGGTAATCGCTGGCCCAGGAAATGTTGAGCTGCATGTGCCCGGAGCGGAGTTCATTAAATCCCGGAATCAGGTAAGAATAAGCAAACAGCGCGGACAGCCCCAGCGACAGAAGGACCACCAGCCCCGATTCAATCCAGAATTGCTTCAAAACAATCAGCCGCGTGGCCCCAACCACCTGCCGCATGGCGACCTCTTTGGTCCTCGGTAAGGCCGATGCCGTTGTCAGATTTATCAGATTAATGCTGATTATCAACAGCAGAAATGCCGCCATCGTGATGGCTCCGTAAATCAGGCCCGAAAACGTCGGGTTCTGGTCGTGAACGAAATTCCGGTACTCGTTGAGCAAAACCGCCCGATTCTGGCCTTCCGGCGTGAAATGCGCTTTGACCATCGCCGGAAACTTTGCTTCCAGTCTGCGCTTGTCGACCCCTTCCTTCAGCAGAACATAAACCTGGGCAAACGTATTGTACCAGTCCGCATTCTCCTTAAAATAAGGCAGTTCGAGCAGCGTAGCGGTAGGCAGAATGGCCTGAAACTGCTGCGAGGAATTCTCCGGTATTTTTGCCAGAACCCCGGTCACGGTATATTGCAAAGAGTCGTTTAGCGTCAGGCTTTTGCCAACGGGATTGATTGCTCCAAACAGATTCTGGGCGGTTTCTTCACTTAGCACAATCGAACGTTTGCCGCGCAGGGCGGTGCCGCGATCCCCAAATTTCAACGGAAAGCTAAACACCCGGAAAAAAGTCGTATCCACGTACACCGTTGCAGGCTGTAGGTCTTTCTGACCATACCGAATCCAGGGGTTACTCCAGGTCTGAATGTGCGTTCCGGCTTCTATTTCGGCATATTCTTTAACCAGTTGGTCCAGAATGGGGTAAACCGTCTGGTTGTAGGTTTGCCCGTTCGTCTGCGTCTGTACGTAATACAACCGGTCAATGTTCGCGTGAAAACCGTCCCATGTCAGGCACTTTTGCGCAAACAGAATCAGCACAACCACGCACGCCAGCCCGACAGACAGGCCCAGCACATTGATGGTGGTAAACAATCGGTTTTTCCAGAGATTACGGACGGCAATCTTTAAGTAGTTGTACAACATGGCGGTAAGGGTTATGTGCCGGTAAAGCAGCCTTTGGCCGGGGAGGCAAGGGTGAAGTAAATCCGGGAAGCTTCGCCCAATAATCATACCACGCGATTAAAACCGGCTTGATACATCTGCAAAGGCGATTTTTACGTTAAACAACTGTACGATTTCGGACACTTTTGTCCGAATGACCGGACCGCCCGGACCGTATTCTCTTATTAGAAACTTTACCATATTTAGGTGGTTCTGATACTTAGCACCCCAGGTGACGGTTTTTCCTGAGCGTAAGATTGGCTGCCAGCTTTGTCGACTACATATTATGGCAATTTATGCTGAACATCAGGGCGATTTATCTTCCCACTCCTTCGCCAAGCGGGCTGCGGATGATATGCCGTCGGGTGAGGAACTCAGCACCCTGATGGGATCTTTCACGCAGGCATACTGGGAAACCAATGCCGAAGGAATGATCGTGACTGATTCCCCCAGCTGGCGGGCTTACACCGGCCAGACCGTCGGGGAATGGCTGAATGAGGGCTGGCAGAAAGCTCTTCACCCCGACGATCGCGATTACGCCGGGCAACAATGGCAGGAAGCCGTTCAGCAACACACCCCCGTCAATGCCGAGTTCCGATTAGCCCACCCGGATGGCAACTGGCGCTGGACCAACCTGCGGGCTACACCCATTCTGAATCCGGATGGCTCGGTAAAAAAATGGCTGTGTCTGCTCATGGATGTTCCGCCCCGCAGACAAACGGAAGATAAACTGCGCAAACGCGAAGAGGAACTGGCGCGCGTGCAGCGAATTGGTGGAATCGCCGGTATCGACGTTACGGTAGGTGATGGTATCGAAGAATCGACAGGCGGGCGGTCGCCGGAATACCGTAACCTCCACGGTTTATTACCCGATACGGTTTATGAAACACATGCCGACTGGCTGCAACGGCTTCATCCGGACGACCGCGAACGGGCTGAGCGTGTCCTGAAAGACGCACTGGCCGGCACCGACGATAGGTACGAGAACGAATACCGCATCATCCGGCCCATCGACGGGCAGGAACGTTGGCTGAATGCCAAACTGGCCATTGAGCGCGACCCGGCCGGAAAACCCGTTCGTCTGATCGGGGCGCACATTGATATTACCGCCCTTAAACAGACCGAAGCCGCCCTGCGCAGTTCCGAGGAGCGATTTCGCCTGGCGGCCCAGGCTTCTCAATTGTATGCCTGGGAAGTTGATCTGGTCCGACGAACAGTCTGGTTTTCGGAAGCCGCCCCGTCCGTGTTGGGCTATACGGATTTTCCACCGGAATGGGGTGACCCGAGCACGGTCATCAACGCCATCCATCCCGATGACCAGGAGCGGGTGCGCGGAGCCATCCTGACCGCCATTGTGGGCAACGGCGAGTTGACGGTGACCTTTCGAAACCTGACAGCTTCCGGTGCCTACCTATGGGTGGAGTCACGGGCGCAGGTTCAGCGCAACGATACGGGTCAGCCGCTCCGGATGCACGGCGTGGTGATCAACGTCGACGCCCGCATCCGGGCCGAAGAAGCCCTAAGCCAGGCGCATAGCCTAACGCGTGAAATCCTGGAAAGCATTGACGATATTTTTTTCACCGTTGATCGAAATTTCGTTTTTAAATACCTGAATCACAAGGCCGAACTGACCTGGGGGCGGCAACGGGACGAACTGCTGGGCAAATCGATATGGGAGATCTTTCCGCAGGCAATTGGGAGCGAAGCCTACCGGATGCAGCTGAAAGTGATGAAGGATCGGCAGCCCGTCCATTTCGAAACTTTTTCGCCTATTATTAGCCGCTGGATTGCCGTCAGCGTCTTTCCCTCGGTCATGGGCGGACTATCGGTTTACTTTCACGACATCACCGAGGTCCGGCAGGCGCAGGATGCCTTGCGGGAAAGCGAGGAACGGTTTCGCACACTGGTCCAGAATCTGCCGGATTACGCCATTTTCAGTATTGATACCCAGGGCTGCATTACCGATTGGACCGAAGGCGCCCAACGCGTGAAAGGCTACACCGCCGAAGAAGCCATCGGGCAGCATATTTCCATCTTTTTTACCCCCGAAGACCAGACGGCTGGCAAAATAGAAGAGGAAATGACCCAGGCAGCCGAAACCGGCCGGGCCGAGCGCGAAGGCGTGTGCGTTCGAAAAGGCGGAAAACGGCTTTGGGTCAACGAAATCACGACGGCCATCCGCGCCCCGAACGGGCAGCTCGTGGGTTTTACGCAAATCAGCCGCGACATTACAACCCGCAAACAATCGGAGGAATCCCTGCGCGAGTCGCAGGAAAGTCTCCAGCTTATTCTGTCCAGCATCGCCGACCACGGCATCATCACCACCGACATCCGCAACATCATTACCGGCTGGAATCCGGGGGCTCAGCACCTGTTTGGTTATTCCGCCGAAGAAGCCATTGGGCAGCCGGGCGCGCTCATCTACACCCCCGAAGACCGGGCCAAGGGCGAGCCGCAAAAAGAAACCGATACCGCCCGCCGACACGGCCGGGCCGCCGATGAACGGTATCATATCCGGAAAGATGGCTCCCGGCTGTACATCTCGGGCGTGATGTCTCCGCTCTACAACAATGCAGGACAGCTGCTGGGTTACGTCAAAGTAACACGGGATCTGACCGAACGCCAGCAGATGATGGAAGCCCTGCGCGAAGCCGACCGCCGGAAAGACGAGTTTTTGGCCATGCTGGGCCATGAGCTGCGCAATCCGCTGGCTCCGGTACGCAACGGGCTGCAGATCCTGTCATTGACGGCCCGGGAAGACGAGGTCACTAGCCTGGTTTCAATGATGAACCGCCAGATCGATCATCTGGTGCGGCTCGTGGATGATCTGCTTGATGTAAGCCGCATTAGCCGGGGTAAGATCGAGCTGCATCGGGAGCGCCTGAACCTAACGGCGCTGGTGAGCCAGGCGGCCGAAACCATCCGCCCGCTTTACCAATCCCACGGTCGGCAGCTCCATGTCACCCTGCCCGCTTCCCCGATATATCTCCATGGCGACACCACCCGGCTGACGCAGGTTGTAAACAACTTGTTGACAAACGGCGTTCGCTATACTGAGCAGGACGGAGAGGTGTGGCTGACGCTCGAAAAGGCGGGAACAGACGCCGTCCTGCGCGTACGGGACAACGGCATCGGATTAACCTCCGATCAGGTAACGGTTATTTTTGATCTGTTTGTGCAGGTCGATCACTCTCTGGCCCGCGCACAGGGCGGCCTGGGTATGGGCCTGACCCTGGTTAAGCGATTGGTTGAGATGCACGGTGGCCGGGTGGAAGCCACCAGTGCTGGATTAGGTCAAGGCAGTGAGTTCATTGTCCAGCTGCCAATAGTAGAAAAATCAGAAACGTTAATGAATACGGAAAATAAGAATACTACCGCGAAAGCGCCGGGCTACCGGATTTTAGTTGTGGATGATAACCAGGATTCGGCCACCACGCTGACCATGCTGCTGAAACTGAAGGGCCACGAGGTGCAAACCCGTTATGGAGGTCGGGCAGGACTGGAAGCGGCCGGAAACGTGAAGCCGCAGGTGATTATCCTCGATATTGGTATGCCCGAAATGGATGGATACGAGACGTGTCGGCAGATTCGTCAGCACGACTGGGGAAAAGAGATGGTGATTGTCGCCCTGACGGGGTATGGTCAGGAAGATGACAAACGAAAAGCCCAGGAAGCCGGTTTCGACGGCCACCTGATTAAACCGGTTGATCTGACGTCACTGACCCAACTGCTGGATACTTTATTTTCGAATGAGCGAACGGCCTGATACCGCTCTGGTTGCCGGAAAATTTACGAGTCGGCACTGGCTGCCGGCTCCGACACGGGCAGGTAGATTTCAAACGTAGCACCCCGACCCGGTTGGCTGGTGGCCGTGATGGCGCCACCGTGATTGGCGACCACTCGGGCACAAATGGCCAGTCCGATTCCCGTACCGGCGTACTGGCTCTTGCCGTGTAGTCGCTGAAATACCTGGAAAATTCGCTCGGCGTATTTCTGCTCGAACCCGATCCCGTTGTCGGCAACCTGAATGCGATAATACTGCGCCGTTAGCCGGGTTGGCCTGACGCTAGCGGGCAACTGACCACTCGCCAGGGTTCGGCAGGTTACCTGAATCCGGGGCGCGGTGTCGGCCTGTCGAAACTTGATGGCGTTGCTGAACAGGTTCATAAAGAGCTGCCCGATCAGCGAGGCATCCCCCCGAATGATGGGCAACTGAGCCACTTCGATTTGCGCATTCGTTTCGCTGATGCCCACTTCCAGATCGAGCAGCACCGTTTGGATGACATCGTTGAGCGGAACCCAGGCATTTAATTCGCGTTGGGTTGAGATGCGTGAAAAAGCCAGCAGATCTTTGATGAGCACCGACAGCCGGTTGGCTGCCGACTGCATGCGCTGGAGGTAATCAACACCGCCCGCCAACTGAGGTCCGTATTGGGCCATCAGCACGTCCCCAAACGCCTGAATCTTGCGCAGCGGCTCCTGCAAATCGTGCGAAGCTACGTACGCAAACTGCTCTAGATTCGCATTGCTGCGTTGCAGGTCGGCCAGCGTGGCTTTGACCTGCAATTCGGCCCGTTTCCGCTCGGAAATATCCAGCGCGGTCAGCGTCAGGCCATCCTCGCGCCGGACGGCCGTAATGGCGAACCACCCCTGAATGCTGGACTCTTTGAGTTCCATCTCGGTATGGAAGGCAACGCCTGTTTTCACGACGTCAACGTAGCGATCAAATAACGCCATCGATTCTACGTAAGGCGCCACTTCGAGCATACGACGCCCGATCAGTTCCTCGGCTGATCGGTGGTACAACTCCTCCGCGGTCTTGTTCAGGTTGACCCACACAAAATCCACAATGCGCCCGGCTTCCCGAAGGGGTGAAAAGAACATAATCGCCATGGGGGCGCTGTCCATGATGCTTTGCAGGTTGTTTTTGGCTTCCAACAACGCCTGGGTGCGTTGTTCCACCTGAAAAGCCAATTCCTGCTGAAGCTGGCGTTGCTGGGTAACATCCTGCGACATGCCCACTAGGCGAATGGGCTTCCCCTGCTCATTAAAGTAGGTTCGGCCCTGGCTGTGCAGAATCCGCTCCTGCCCCGTATGCTGGTTAACAACCGTGTATTCGGCCCGGTACATTCCACCCGACTCAGGCGTCAGGGCGCGGGCGATAGCGGTCTGAATTCGCGCCTGGTCCTTTTCGTGAACCGGGTCAAAAGCCGAGTTCCGATTATTCTCATTATCAACGCCAAACCAGCCGTGCAGCCGGTCGGAGTACTGCGTCTGGCCGGTAGTTGGGTTGAAGCTCCAGGTACCCAGCTCAGCCAGCTCGATGGCGCTCCGAAGCGATTCCTGGGCTTCTTCGAGTTGCTGGCGGACCAGCACCTGCTGGGTGACATCCGTGGCCGTTACCATAATGCCGTAAATCCCACCCGCCGTGTTATACAGGGCTTTATACGTATAATTGTAGTAGCCGGTAAAAGGCTGACCGCAGCGGAGAGATGTCACTTTTTCTTCCGGCCGGTAAGAGGTTTCCCCCGTTTCGAGCACCTGCCGGAGCTGATCCAGCAACGAAGCCGACACCGATCCGGGCAAAAATTCGGCGTACGGTCGGCCAATTACGGACGCGTCACAGCCCAGAATTTCAAGCATTTTCTCGTTGATCGTTCGAATCTGGAAGTCCGTTCCGACCAGAACGACTTTGGCGACCGGCGAGTTAAAAAATACGTTTTGCGAGAACAATTCGCTTTCTTCCAGTTTTTCCTGCGCCACTATCGTCTGCGTGACGTCCTGCACAATACCACTGAAACGCGTCAGCCGCCCCTGCTCATCCCGGATGGTTTTCCCGCGAGCCTGAACCCACCGGAGTGTTCCCTCCTGATTCAGCGTCCGGAAAATGATATTGTGTTCCTTGTAGTTGAGTGGGTTGAGTGCCAGAGCGTTGGCCTTTTGTACCCGCTCCCGGTCGTCAATATGAACCTGCGACATCAGGATGGCCGCCGACACCTCCGCATCCGGTGCCAGCCCAAACAATTGCTTACAAATTCCCGACCATTCTGCCTGACTGGTGACCAGATTAAAATCCCAGGTGCCTACCCCGGCCGCTTGCAGGGCAAACCGGAGCCGTTCGTTCTCCACAATCATATCACGCTCCACAGAATTGGTCAGCTCGTTCATGGACAAATGGGAAAGGATATTAACAGCACGCGAACGTGGAAACCGTCTGGTAGGGTTTCGTAAGTAAAGATAGATGCGGGTTTTTATTGGCGCAAGGGCGTTTCAAAAAACGTCCAGCGGCCTTCTGCCCCCCGCTTCCCTGTACCGGGTCCGGCGGGGGTGTCAGCCGGATGTTTATAAATTCGTAATGATCAGGTAACAGTTAGGTAAAGTAGACACGCTCTCTTTGCAGCGACAAAATTTTATCGCCTATTGCATGAATAAGTATCTACTTTCTACCCTTCTGGGGTTGCTGCTGATTTGTCTTGGTTTTGACAAAGTAGCGGCTCAAACCACCCAGGCTTCCATCGCCGGGGTCATTACCGATAATCAGAAAGCTCCCCTACCCGGCGCCACCGTTCAGGTTCGGAACGAATCGACCGGTTTTACGACCGGAACCGTCACCAACGCGCAGGGCGAATACTCGTTTAAGGAATTGCCGCTGGGCGGACCTTACACCGTCCGGACGACTTTTATTGGCTACGGCGAACAGAAACGAACCGGCTACCTGCTCAACCAGGGCGACGCCGTCCGCCTGAGCCTGAGCATGCAGGAAGACGCCCAATCCCTGGAGGTGGTGCAGGTGGTAGCGTCGGGGTTAAAAAACAAGACGGAAGACCTGGGCGCGGCCACCGCCGTTTCGGCCCGCTCCATTGCCACACTGCCGGTCAACGGTCGGAACTTCACATCACTGATGGACCTCTCCCCCCTGAGCCGGGGCGGTAATATCTCCGGCCAGTTGGGTTCCTCGACTAACTACACCATCGACGGGATGAGCGCCAAAAACCCTACCTCGGCCGGAGCAACCACCAGCCGCAGCGGGGCCCCTTATTCGATTTCCATCGAAGCCGTTCGGGAGTTCAAGGTTGTTACCAACCAGTATGACGTAACCTTCGGACGCAGCGGAGGAGGTACGGTGAGCGCCGTCACCAAAGCCGGTACCAACAAATTGAGCGGGAGCGCCTTCAACTACACCCGGACGGGCTGGTTGTCGAGCCCCTACGACATCCGCGGCAACCGGCGCACGAACGACTTTTCCACCTACCAGTACGGCTTTTCGCTGGGCGGCCCCATTATCAAAGACAAACTACACTTCTTCGTGGTGTGGGATCACCAGCGCGACGCCCGCCCGCTGATCATTGCCGACGTGCAGTCGCAGGCGGACGAGAACCGGTTTAACGTTACCCGTACAACCCTGGACCGCTTCGTTAGCATCGCCCGCAGCAAGTACGGCGTTGCCAACACGCCCCAGTACGGTACGTTCGACAAAACCCGCGGATCGGATGCGGCTTTCGCCCGGATCGACTGGCAGATTAACTCCAACAACCTGCTGACGGTTCGGAACAACTTCACCAGCGACCGCAACAAGCTGGGCCTGGCCGACAACACGGCGATTAACATTTACGAGTCGTACGGAAACGACTACAACAGGGATAACAGCCTACTGGCAACGTTACGGACGACGGTAAACCCGCGGATAACGAACGAACTGAAACTGCAACACCTGTACACCTACCAGAAAAGTAGCCCGGGTGATCAGCTACCGGGGGCCAACATTCCCCGCGCCATCGTAGAGAACATTTCTTCCACGTTGAGTGACGGAGCCACCCGCGCAACCAGCATCCAGATGGGCGGTCACCGCTTTGCGCAGGAAGGCTTTACCAACAACGTACTGCAACTGGTGAATAACCTGTACTACAACACCGACAAGATTCAGTATACGTTTGGTCTGGACGTGATGTACACGCACGCCAAGTCATTGTACGGTAGCGAGGTAAACGGCCGCTTCCATTTTATCGGCGACGGCAGCATGTCGTCGCTGGAAAAATTCGAGCAGTTGCAGCCTTACCGGTATTACCGCGAGGTGCCGCTCGTGGCCGACCCGACGGTGCGGGGCAGCTACCTGAACGCCGGTCTGTATGGCCAGATGAGCACGCGACTGGCGCCGGGCCTGGACATGACCGCCGGTTTGCGGTTCGACTACGCCCACTACCCGTCAACCTCGCTCAACGAAGTGGTGTTCGAAGATCTGGGACTGCGCACCAACAACAAGCTGAAGTCTTTTGTGGCGCAGCCGCGTCTGCAACTCAACTGGGATGTGAACGAACGGCACACGGACTTTATCCGCTTCGGGGCCGGTATTTTTGCCTCTGACATCAACAACTACGTGATCATCAACAACCTCACGTTTGACGGAAAACACCTGGCCACAGTCGATGTCCGCAACCCAATTGTACCGACGCCGGATTTTGCGGCTTACCGCAACAACTACAACAGCATTCCGTCGCTGGACGCCTATCAGCTGCCGACCATCAACATGACGGGCAACGATGCGCGCGTGCCGGTGATGTACAAAATGAACCTGTCGTACAGCCGCTTCCTGACCGATCGGTTAAAAGTGGGTATTGCCGGATTCGCGACGCTGGGCCGTAACAACTACATGTACGTGGATCGTAACATGGTGGCCGAGCCGTTCTTCCGTCTGGCAAACGAAGACAACCGCGGAGTTTACGTACCACTCAGCACCATGCCCACCAACGGCGCGGGCGACTGGCTCCAGGGCCGGATCAGCAGACGGCTGGGCCGGGTTCTGGAACTAAACAGCGAAGGCAAAGTAAACCAGTTTGCGGTAGTCGCCGACGCCACCTACCAGTACTTCAAGGACGGCGAGCTTTCACTCAGCTATACCTGGAACGACACCCGCGACAACACATCATTTAACGGAAACGTGGCCAACACCGCCACCCTGTCGCTGCCCGTGAAAGATGATCCGCGCAACCTGAGCCGCATGACGTATTCAGACAACCACTTCCGCAGTAAAGTTGTCTTCTACGGTACGCTGCCCAGCTTCTACGGTATTACGGTTGGCGTTCGGTACTCCGGAATCGGCGGCACCCGGTATTCGTTACTGTCCGGCGTCAACAGCAACGCCGACTTTGTTTCGGGCACCAACGACCTGGCGTTCATCTTCGATCGCACCAACGAAAGCGTTCCGGCGGGCGTCAGAACGGGGTTACAGGCGGTTCTCGACAACCCGAATGCCAGCCAGAGCATCAAGGATTACATTCAGAAATACTCGGGCCGGATCGCCGAACGCAACGGTGGTATCAACGGCTTCTACGGCGTGTTCGACGTGCGGGCCAGCAAGAAGTTCCGGCTGTATAAAAACCACAACCTGGAAGTATCGGCGGATGTCTTCAACTTCGCCAACCTGCTGAAAAGAAGCTGGGGCGTCAACGAATCGCTGGGCAACCAGGCGCTGTACGCACTGGCGACGTCGGCCACAGTACCCGGTTTCGATCAGGCAGCGCAACGGTTTAACTACCGGGTCAACACCGCCGGGATTGTGGCACCGTCGGGCAACCCCTACCAGATTCAATTGGGGGCCCGGTATAATTTCTAAGCATTCAAAAACCAGTATCCTTCTCATACTCCGACAAATCCCGCCTTTCGGTGGGATTTTGTTTTTTCACTGATTCCGGTCGTCAACCTTATTTTTACTCCTTTAATTTCACAGTAACTTAACAACCGGGGGAGGAAGGATTACACAGGGGTAACATAGGAACTGTAGGTTTGCTTTTCAATGCGTCTGCCCGTCTTTATCCGTATGAAAAAACCGCTGTGCTCCGTCTGCCGAGCGGCATTTAGTCCGGCCAACGGCTCGCTGCTGGCCGGAATCGACCCGGCAGGCCGGTAGTTACCATCGTATTTCAGCTTTCTCTTTTCATTCATCCATACAACTTTTATACATTATGGGCTTTGTTCATTCCTTCCGTTTATGCCTGCTGGGCTCGCTGGTCATTGGCGCGGGTTCACTCCGGGCCCAGGTAGCGCAGGGATTTGTTTTTGAGGACCGCAACGGCAACGGGAAGAAAGACCGTCAGGAAGCGGGTCTGGCGCAAGTGGCGGTTTCGAACGGACGCGAAGTGGTGCTGACCGACGCCAAAGGCCGCTATGAACTCCCGGCGGGGAACGATCAGATTCTGTTCGTGATTAAACCCAGTGGTTACAAATTGCCGGTCAACTCCCAGAACCTGCCGCAGTTTTTTTACCGCCACAAACCGCAGGGATCGCCCCAGGCCAAATTTGCGGGTGTTTCGCCGACGGGGCCGCTGCCTAAGTCGGTTGATTTTGGCCTGACGAAACAGGAAGAACCGGATCAGTACCAGATTCTGGTCTTCGGCGACCCGCAGGTGTACAACACCGATCAGGTTGGCTACTTCGACCGCGGGGTGGTTTCCGAGTTGCAGGGCAAAACAGACAAGTTTCGGTTTGGCATCAGTCTGGGCGATCTGGTGGGTGACAATCCACCCCTCTTCAGCGCCTACAACGATGTCATCCGGAAACTGAACCTGCCCTGGTTTCAGGTGATGGGCAACCACGACATGAACCACGACGCCAAACAGGATAGTCTGTCGGACGAGAGTTTCGAGGCCATGTACGGCCCCAACAACTACGCCTTTACGCAGGGAAAAGTCCATTTCATTGTTCTGGACGACATCCTCTCCCCCGATCCGCGCGACGGGGCTGGCTACCAGGGCGGTCTGCGTGCGGATCAGCTGGCATTCATCGAAAATGATTTGAAGCACGTTCCGAAAGATCAGCTGGTGGTGTTGTGCCACCACATCCCCCTGTTTAGCGAGGGCGACGGCGAATCATTCCGCAAGGCCGACCGCCAACGGCTTTTCGACCTGCTGAAGGATTTTCCCTATACCCTATCGCTTTCGGCCCATACGCACATTCAGCAGCATTATTTCCACGGCAAGGCCGACGGTCTGGCCCGCGAAACACCCCACCACGAATACAACGTCGGTACAACCTCGGGCGACTGGTATTCCGGCGAGAACAACGCGCAGGGCGTTCCGGTTTCTACCATGCGCGACGGCACACCCAAGGGCTACCTGTTTCTGACGTTCAACGGCAATCAGTACGCCTTCGACTACCGCATTGCCGGGCAGCCCGAAACCTACAAGATTGGCTTGTATGCTCCGAAAGCCATTGAAAAAGGGCAGGTGGGTAAAAACGATCTGTACGCCAACTTCTTCCAGGGCAGCCACCGCGACTCGCTGGAATACCGGATTGGCGAAGGAAACTGGAAACCGATGCTGCGGGTGGAGGAAGCCGACCCCACCATGCTGGGCGTGCGGTACCGCTGGGATTCGGCCGAACAGCCGCTCGCGGGCAGCAAACCGTCGGCACCGGTTCAGTCCAAACACCTGTGGAGGGCGCGTCTGAGTGGTAATCTGCCCGTTGGCGAGCACAAGGTCGAAGTCCGAGCTAAGGACGCCTACGGCCGCACCTTCACCGGCTCGACGGCGTTCCGGATCACGGAGAAATCGGCGGCTTCGGCCAAATAACGGCGGGGCCGTCTAATTTATAAAACCCCTGCACGGTCTTTGAGTTGTATCTCTGTTGCACCTAATCAATCTCCTATATGAAAGCCAAAAAAAAGGCACTGATCACCGACATTACCAACTCCGTGGAAGCTAAAATCAGCGAAGCGGGCGAGGTGTCGAAAAAAGTAAAAAAAGTAATTGAGAAGTCGGCCGAGAAGCTGGCGACGAAATTAGTGAAGGTCTACCACAAAGAAGAAAAGAAAAAAGAAAAGGCGCAGAAGAAAACCACCGGAAAAGCGCCGAAAGTTAAGAAAGTCGCGGTAAAATTACCCGTGGCGCCCGCGCCCACAGCGATTCAAACCGAAACTGTCAGCGAATAAACGGCTTCTGGCCAGTAATACAGGAGCCCGAAAGTTTCTACTTTCGGGCTCTCATTAGTTAGAAACGGCACCATCGGCTCCACGGTTCGGCCAAACCGCTAATTGATCCGAATCAAGTCGATTTTAAAGACCAGAATGGAGTTGGCCGGAATGCCGGGTTGCGCCTGTGCACCGTACGCCAGCGTGGGCGGCAGGTAAAGAGTGATGCTCCCACCGGGGGCAATCAGCGGAATACCCTCCTGCCAGCCGAAGATCAGCTGGTTTAACCCGAAACTCACGTTGTTGCCACTGTCAAACTCCTCGCCGTTGGTCAACTGACCTTTGTAGTTGACGGTCACGTTGGAGCAAACGGTGGGTTTGGTACCCGAGCCGGGCGACTGAATCGTGTAGTAAAAACCACGCTCGTCGGCCGTGGCGGCAATCCGGTTTGAATCCAGGTATTGTTTCAGCGCGGCCACCTCCGCCTGCGGTGCTTTAAGGTTCACCGGCGTCGGGTCGCAGGGCGTTTGGTCGGTATTCTGCTGGCACCCCGCCAGCAGCAACGCTCCGATCAGAAAGGCAAATCCGTATTTTTTCATCAACGATCTGTGTAGGTTTGGTTGCCGAAAACTCTTCCGGCCAATTCGCCGGTGCGAACCTACACCAACCGGCTGTAAACCGCAACTTTACCCGACCGCGATTTTAACCAACCAACCCTAAATCAGGGATTGGCGGGCGTAAACGTCCAGCCCGCCAGCCAGTTTTCTTCCATCCGGTTGCGCTGCCCAAACAATTGCGGGGTCTGCGTGATACCGGGGTGGCCCGGCAGAATATCCGAAGTAATCTTCTGGGCCACCTTCTGCCGGACCTGATCCGCGACAGCGTGGTAGCTAGCCTCAAAATTGCTCTGGTTGACCAGCTCCAGCAAACTCTGGGTGAAAATCATGTGGTTGTACTTCGCCGTGATCCACGATACTTCGTCAAACCGGCACGACGACAGCAGCGTAGATTTGCAGGACGCCACCAGCGTCTTGTCCAGGTCCGGATCCAGATCGATGGTATGGTCCGACGTTACCCGAACGTTCGATACGTTGTTGCTCATCTCACCGGGCGACGTCAGGCAGAGGCCGCAGGGAATCAGCGTTTTCATAAAAGTGCTGATGGCTTCCAGCAGATCGGTTGCCAGCGGTAACGACGGGCATTTGACGGTAGTGTCCGCCACGTGCAACCCGCCCGAAAAACAAGAGTCGGTGATGACGGTAAAATTGACCGCATCCGGGTACAGATTTGCCGTCAGATCCGACAGATCGCGGTCGGTGATGACGCCCTCCGCTGCGGGAACGAGTGCTTCGTAGTACAGATCACAGTCGGGCTGGGAAAAATCGGCCCGCTGCCGGGTGCCGTGTCCGGCGTAGTAAAAACAAACCGAGTCACCGGCTTCCGAAATCGAGAGAACGTGCCGCAACGCCAGCAGGATGCGGCTCCGGGTAGCTTGGAGGTCCTCATAATAATAGATTTCCGTAAAGCCAAACACGTCTTTCAGAAGGTGGTACATACTCCGGGCGCTGTTTACGCAATTAAACAGGTTGTTGTTGCCCGAAGGATCGAATATCAGGTAGTTGTCAATACCAACTACCACTGCTCGTTTAGCCATTTCTTAGTCTTGCATTAAGGTTAACTGATGTGTTAGTCCGGTATCGAGGTCGTCCACCCGTCCAGAAAATTCTCTCCCGAGCGGCCAAGCTGGCCGAGCAGTTGGGGCGTCTGGGTATTGCCCGACAGTGTCTGCACCCGCGCCACCAGCCGTTCGATCAGGCTTTGGTACGTGATCCGGTACGGGCAACTGTCGACGGTATCCAGCAGAGCCTGAGTCAGGTAACCGTGGCTGGAATTTTCGCCCGCCGTTTCGTCATACCGGCAGGCAGCAACCAGCGTTGCTTTGGCCGAAGCAATCAGCGTCTTGTTCGGGTCAATGTCGAGATCGACCAGCTGCCCATTTTCAATCACGGGGTTGCTGACGTTGGGAAACAATTCGTTCGAACCGCTGGGCAAACAGACGCCAAACGGCCAATAGGTTTGCATGTGCTTGATGTTGGCGGCAATGTCGGGCCGGAACGGCACCGTGCGCGGTGTGCCGTGAACAATGGAATCCGCCGTATGCAAACCACCCGAATGGCATGAATCCATGATCAGGGTAAAATTGACGTTGTGGGGATTGAAACCGGCCGCCGTGGCGATGGCATCCAACTGAAAATCGTAAATCCAGTCGCCCTCATACGGGATAATCGACTCGTAAAAGCGGTTGTTGTTCGCATCCGTAGTGGCCGGTAGCAGCCCGCCGTGGCCCGCGTAGAAAAAGGCAATCACGTCGCCAGCCGCCGAGTTGGCATGCAGGTACGTCAAGGCGCTGAGAATGTTCCGGCGGGTGGCCTGGGCATCCTTCAGCAGAATCACGTTCTCACGTTCAAACCCAAACGCTTCGATAAACAGGTGGTATACACTGTCGGCGTCGCGCACGCACCCCTGTAGGGTAGGCCAGCTCAGGCCGTATAAATTCTGATCGTGCTGGCTCTGGATGGTGTAATTATTGATACCAACGACTAATGCTCGCTTTGTCATAGTTGTAATTGCTGTTTAGGCACCGACCACGCCGATGAGGGTTTCACTGGTTTCCACAAACTCTCCCATCTGGAGTGAATTGTCCTTGCCGACGAACGTGAACCGGTACCGGAAGGTGCGCTTTTTGGGGTCTTCGACGTTCAGCCGGAATTTCACCGGTTCGGTTTCGGTCGTCAGGCGCAACCGCTCCCGAACCTGCAATTCGTTGTCCGGATCGTCGTATTCAATGTCGATGAACACCATCCGAACGGTGTTGGGGTCAAACAGCGGCACGAAATCAACGGTAATGACGAAGAAGGGATTGGGAACGGCAATTTTGGTGGTTTCGCCGGTAACGGGGTCCATCGTTCGCACCGAACCGTCTTTGAGCCGGTATTCGCAGTGGTAGGTAAAGGCCCGGGCTTCGGGGTCGCTCAAACGCAGTTTCCAGGTCTGAACAGCACTGCGGTCCTGGGCAAACGAAAACGTCTCCTTCGGATTCCAGCCCGTCGGCGAGGTATAAGAAAGGTGCACATCAACGGACGAAACCACGGCCCAGTCCACCAGACTCGGCGATACGTCAATTTCCAGAAAACCCAGGTAATCAAACGGGTGGATAAGCAGCGTGCGGTCTTCCGTCATTTTCTCCGGCAACTCGTAACTTTGCTGCTCGCCCGTCCAGTCCGCATCCGGATCAAAATGAAACTGAATCTGCTGGCTGTATTCCAGAATGCCGGGCGTCATCTTCACAAGCCAGTCCAGCTTTTCCGGACTGGCTTCATCAATCACGAAGTCTTTGATTTTCCGCTCGGGCGTACCGGCAGTTCCGTACATGAGCTTAACGTGGGCCGACGCCAGCCCAATCCGCTTTTTGTCAAAGGGCGTTTCGATGGAAACCCGGAATTCCCGGAAGAACGGATCATCGCCATCCACTTCAAAAAAGTGGCCTTCCTTGGACAAATCCTGCGCCAGCAGTCCGAAAAAGCCCTGCGGAGCGTACGTCCGCTGAACGGCGTCCGACCGGTTAAACTGAAAGGTTAATTCCTTGTCTTCGATCTGCTTAATAAATTTCAGCTTAAACGACACCACCGCCGAGTCGACCTGGATATTGGCCGGACTGGGTGCCGTACTGGGCGTAAAATTCAACCCCGCCTGTTGAACCGGGACCGCCGGGCTCGATTGGGGCGGCATGGCCGTCGTGGCGGTGGGAGCCGCAGCCGGATTCGTGGTAACGGGCGGATTCGTCACGCGTACGGGTTGCTCCGGCGCGCCCGATCCCCGATCAACCGGCGTGGTAACGGGTGGCGTTGCCGGTGGGGTCGGTGTGCCCCCGCCCGGCGTTCCGCCACCTGGGGTACCGCCACCCGGGGTACCGCCACCGGGGGGCGTTCCACCACCTGGAGTGCCTCCGCCGGGGGTGCCTCCACCCGGATTTGTTCCGCCGGGAGTCCCTCCGCCCGGGGTCGTGCCGCTGGGCGGTTGGGGCGGTGTGGGGGTCTGGGGGGGGCGGAGTTTATCGGCCCGGGTGCGAACGGCGTCCAGGTTTTCGGCTTGGGCCAACCCGCCCGCCAGTTGGCCGGGGGTAAGAGTCGGTTTAAACCAGTCGTTCAGGAGCATATCCTTAAAGAAGTTCAGCGCCCAGTCTTCCTTGGTCTGCCGATCGGCGGCCGTTGAGAAATTGATGACGTTGATTTTGATGACGCCATCCTGTTTCAACTTCTCAAATCCCGCTTCGATTCCCGCCCGGATAAAGTAATACTGCGCTTCGAGGTTGGCGCTGAAGTGGTCGTAGACCCGCTTTAGATTCGCTTTGATTTCCACCTGGAGAGCCGGTCGCAAACCGCTGTATTTCAGCGAATACACGACGCCAATCGGCGTTCCCTTTTCTTTAAACACACTATCCAGAATGGTAGCGCCTTCCTGACTGAGTGTCAGGCTGAAAGCCGCCGAATTATCACCGTGCAGGGACGGCACCGAAGCGCCCAGGATGGTTTCAACAGCCCGAAACGTTCCCTGATCGGTGACCTGGGCGACGGTTCCGCCCCCACCCTGCAAATCCAGGGCAATGCACTCGACGGTTCCTTCGTCAAACGGAACCGCGGCCAACCGGGGGCTGTCCGGCGCAATGGACGACAGGCGGGACAGAATCTTGCGCTCCAGATCGGGCGTCAGCCGCAGGTTCACTTCAAACATGAAAAATCCCCGGCCAATGATGTTTTCGCCTTCCACATCGCCGTACTTGATGAACGTAAAGGCGGCCTGGTTGTCCTGCGGTCGGCGGGCCAGTTGTACGGGATTCGGCAGGTACCAGAATTGATTCGGGTCGGCATGATCGGCAAATACCGTGATGCCATCGACGGTTATGGTCTTATTTCCAATTTCCAGCATTTTCTAACGTTTTTTTCGGTGTGATCTAAACATTCCTAGGCCGTCGCAACCGTCAGCGTATCTTCATCCGATGTTTTCCAGTCGGTGACGCGTTGTAAGCCATTGGTATGCAGGTAAGTGATCTGGTACTGACAACCCGTGTTGTTCGGATCGGCGTAGTCATACTCGAAATACCGGGGGCGGTCCTGGTGGGAGACAAACCGGAAGCTGTCGGCAAAAATCAGTCCGGCCTGGGCATCTTCGTACTTCACCAGCACGGTCAATTCTTTGATGCCCCGGTCGGCAAACGGCACGGCTTCCGGCAGGATGGACAGAATTTTATGCCCCCGCATTTGGGGCGTAATGATGGCCCGCTCCGAGAGCGTCACCGACGAAGGCGTTTCCCGGACGGTCCCGTCTTTGGAAATGATCGTGGTTTTGTAGGTCATAAACCGGTGTTCGGGATTGACAAACTGCTTGACCTCGACCGTCTTGACGTCTTTGGCGTTCGGATTGAAATTGACCGACTGGTCCTCCCGGATGCTGTTGGCCTGGTCTTCGTAGGTTACATCCACAAACACATTTTCAACTTCGGTCCAGTTGAAGGCGGGTACTACCTGGAGTCTGCGTTTGATGGGGTACGGGTCGCGGATGATGATTTTCTCGGTATCGTTTTCCGCCCACGGCCGTTCGACGTCGCGGTGGTCGGCCGACCGGAAAATCAATTTGTATTGAAAACTCCGGCGGGCGGGGTCCAGCGCAAAGAGGTTCCAGATATCCGACGTTTTCTGCTGGTTCAGCAAAAACGTTTCGTTGATGTTGATCTGGTGGGCGGCATCGGTATACCGGACCTGCACCTCGACGTGCGGGTAGACGGTCCACGGAAAATCCAGCGCGATGATCGAAACCGGCACCAAGCTGTAAAGTTCGTGCGGTCGGATTTCGTAATTCTCGGTATCAATCACCACCTCCGGCGACGACAGACTCACGGGCCGTTCGGACGCGTCGACGTTTTTGAAAGACACTTTGTAACTGGCTTTTACGGCTTTGATCTCGGCGCCGTTGGCCAGTTCGCTGTTCCATTTTAACGTCTTCTGGGGGTTGGCCGCGTCGAGAATGGCGTTCTGCGCTTCCCCCTCGTACTCCAGCCGGACGTTGACGGACTCGACGTTATCCGTAGTAAAGTTGGCGCGGGCGATGGCGTTCACCCGCCGTTCGCGGAACCAGGGATCGTCCAGATCGACCGCCACCACAAACCGGCTCATGTCTACGCCACCGTCCCGGAGCAGTTGAAACAACCCCTGCAAGTGCCCCTGCGGGTAAATGCTGCGCACGACGGTGGTTCGTTCCGTCATGTTGACATCCAGCCGCTTTCGGTCAATCCGGGTAATGTCGGCCTTCTTCATCGTGAAAGCCGGTTGGAGTCCGCCCCGCGCGTGCATCAGGGCAATTCGCTCCGCAAAACCGGCGGCTTTGTCCCACCCGTCTTCTTCCTCCTCCCCCGTGATCGGTTGCACAGACGGTTCGAAGAAGTTTTCCAGCACCATATCTTTCACCTCGTTGATGGCGCGGTCCAGTCGTCCCAGCAATTCGGCGGCATCGTCGCCCGGCGGAATGAAGCTGTCAATCTCCAGTTTGATGGCCTGCGACTCAATCAGTTCATCGACGACCTTGTCGATCTCGGAGGAGAAAATCAGAAAATTGGTTCCGAACGAATCCTGCAAATGGTGCTGCACCCGATCCCAGTCCGCCGACACCCGCACCGAATAGGCCGGGCGCAGGGCCAGATAGTCCAGCGAATACACCACCCCAATGGGCGACATCTCGCCCTGCATCGCTTTCTCCAGTACCGTTACACCGTTCTGATCGAGGGCTACCGAAAAAGCCGCCTGGTTGTCGCCGTACAGCGACGGCTTGGCGTAGTGGCTGATTTTCTCGACAAACCGGGGACCCGTTTCCGAATCTTCGGGCGGGGTATCGCCCGTTTCCCGATCCAGCAGCGTTAACTTAACGGTGCCGTCGATGAGCGGCACCGGCACCACGCGCGGTTCGGCAGTCAGGTTGTTTTTTGTGCGTAACTTTCGGGCAATGGTTTTCAACAATTCCGGGTCGATCCCCAGGTTGACGTCGAAATTCAGAAAGCCGCCGTTTCCGGCGTCGCCTTTGTACTTAATCAATTGAAGTTGAGGAATTTTTACGCCTAACGCCGGGTCCTCGATGGTGGTAAAATGAGGCATCAACGGCATGTAATAAAACTGCAACGGGTCGGCATGGTCACTAAAAATGGATATGCCTTCAATGACTTCGAAGGGAGCTTCTAGGTAAAGCATGAGAGTAAGGGAGTCTGGATACGAGAGTTGAGTGAGGAGCAGACGGGCAGCCGGGTTCATCCGGTTGCCCGACTCCAGGGTGGTTAAGCCGGACTGGTCAACAGCAGGTTCATGCTGTCGGTAGTAATGGGCCCGACCAGTTTCTGCGTATCATCGTTCATAATGTACGTGGCCGCCCATTCGTAATTGATCACGGTTTTGTCCTTCAGTTTGAGGTTCCAGAGCTGGTCTTTCGGACGGGCGTTGGAGAACACGAACGCTTTGCGCTCCAGGATGTTGTTGATCGGATCGGCGTATTTCATTTGTAGGCTGACCAGTTTCACCTGGCTGAAATTCAGGGCTTCGGCGGTGATGAAGATGCTCAGCCGGTCCTGAATATCCTCCCCGATCAGCGGGGTGCTGGACGTGGTTTCGGTTTCCGGAATGGGCTCAATTGTTCCGTCTTTGTAAACGATGCTGCCGCTGTAGACAACCTTACCGATGTTTTCGTCGATAACCGGAAAGGACCAGTCGAAGAACGGCTGCGTTTTGCTCAGGGCCAGAGAAGTCTCCTGGGTATACTGGTTTTTCTCGTCGACGTACTTGAGGTCCACAAAAATGTTGGCGATTTCGGTTTCCAGATCACCAGCCGCCCGGACGCCGATGCGTTTGGTATTGCTGAACGGATCGTTGATGTAAAGCCGTTTGGTGTTGCTTTCCTTCAGGTCCATCTGAAACTCCTTGCCATCTTTCATGAAGTACTTGCACTGGTAGCGGAAGGGCTGCGACCGTTTGGCGTAGATCACGTTCAGGAACTGGAAAGTCCGCTCCGTGGGCGTCATCATGTACTGCTGCTCGATCAGATCGACATTATTCTGCTGATCCTGGTATTTCAGCACAACCTGTACCTGTTTCACCTGATCGAAGTTCAGATCGCCGGGTGCCACATCCACCAGCAAAATACCGGTGTCGTCTACGTTCACCTGCAGGATGCCTTCCGAAATGTCCATTACTTTTTCCTCCGACTGGAACGCCCGGGCCGCACCTTTGAAGTTCACCTGGTAGCTGTAGCTGTAGGTATTCTGGCCCTCCACCCGAAAACTGCCGAAGCGGGCCACCTGATCGGCTTTCGTAAACCGGAATTCGCCGTTAATCTCGCTGCCAATGACATCCATCGGTAAACCGTTGTATTTCAACCGGACTTCAACGCTGTTGATCGGCAACGTGTCAAAGGGAGCGTTCACCTGCACCGAGACGTTGACCTGCTGGAAGAACGGATCGTTCAGATCAATGGTCTGGGAGTAATCTTCCCATTTGATTGGATTGCCGTCTTTGTCCACCATGTTGGTGATGTTTAGCACCGGTCCCTGCGGAGCAATGGGCTTCTCCACAATCATGTCTTCGGTATACTTAAACGAAAACGTTGAAACCTGATGCCGCATCACCTCCCGCCGGACGTTTTCGATGTCTTCTTCCTTGTACCATTTCCGGGCTTCTTCCGGATTCTCAACCGGCAGGGCCTGGATCATCAGACGTTCTACCGCGCTGGTCAGGGCCTGCTGCGCCCAGCTTCTTACTTCGTCGAGCGTTTTGGGATCGACTTTGGAGCTGCCCTTGATGATTTTAACATCCTGCGACTCCGATCGGCGCATAATTTCGGTCAGGGTTTCCTTGTAGTCGTCTTCGCTGCAAAGCCGTTCTTCCACGTTAATGTCCTGAACGAAGCTATAGAAGGCGCTGGAGTTGAACGTCGCGATGGCCTGCAACGGCGGGAGTTTGGCCTCAAACGTCAGCTCGTACACCACCACAACGCTCCCCCCTTTTCCCTGCAGAGCCGACTCGAAAAAGGTAGCACCCTCGGGCGTCAGTTCCAGGCTGTACGCGGCCACGTTGTTGCCGTACAGCGACGGTTTTCCGGCATCAAACACCTTCTCGACAAACAGATTATTCTCGTTGGTGATGTTGATGCGCGACGTTCCGGCGGTGTAATTAATCGGCGCAATCTTCACGGGCGGGGCCGGGTTAATGCCTCGCTGGGCGGCTTCCTGGTTGACGCGTTCCTGGAGTTTTACCTTGATGGCTTCAACCTTGGCGGGGGGTGTGGTAAAGCTGACACTAAAGGCCACGTATCCACCCCCTTTCCGGCCATCCGGACGGTCGATGGGTAACTTATACTTTATGAATTTAAAAAGCGGGTTACCGTTGTCATCGACCTGGATGCTGGGCTGTTGAGGAGGCAGCAGGTAAAAGGTGCTAAAATCGACATCATCGCGGTGCACTACGATTCCTTCTACCGTGTCGTAAGGTTCAAACTTGATCATTGCGTTTTAAATTTTAAGTGAAAAAGATTTGATGAAAAGGGATTATGAAACTGAAAAATAAAATGCACATTGAACTGACTATCTGCCCACTACAGGCGTAAAAACCGTTCCTTCAGGGCCGTTGGAGCAGCGGCTCCCCTACCCGGAACCTGCCTAGGATTCCGGCTCATTTTACTTAAATTCCGATCTGATTTGGGTGAGTTTCTGGTAACCAAAGAATGGCTACCTAATGGTTTTAAAGCACGCGTGAAAGGAGATTAACGGGGTCTAGCCGCCAATCCGAATGTGGGAATCGCCGTCGTTTCCGGAGAACCAGGTACTTACGTCGGTTGTGAAAATAGCGGAATTTGATACCGTTTCTGATTTCTCAGCAACAACATTTATCCGGGTTTCGTCCGCCTGAAAAACCGTTCCTTTGGCGTACCGGAAAACTTGCTCAGCCGCTGCGTCCAGGGCTTCCTCTTCGGCGGCTCGCCAAAGTTCGCCGGATGCTTTCTTGCTGCCGGTTTTTTCCCTTTCCAGCTTCCCCGACGCAATGGCGGCCACCACCCACTCCCGGCAACGCGGTAATGATGACAACTCCGACAGGCTGGCTCCGACGGTCGGAATTGCCCCCCGGATCGTCACCTTTACCGATTCCAAGGCCTCCTGAACGGTTTGATAATCAACCCGCAACATGCCCTTCTGCTGGTGCAGAGCCGCCACAACGGCATTCTGGTCATCCTGGGCAACTGAGGCATTGAATATGGCTGAAAAGGGCGGGTACCCCGATGAACCGGAACTCGCCAGGACTTTTTCTTCCGAGCCGGTTTGCACCACCACCTCCACCTTTTCGACTTCCACCGGCGCAAAGTTTAACCGAATCGAAGTGGTCGCTTCGTTGTGCTCATTGGCAATGTGGCTCCGCAGTTCCTCCAGCGTCACCGGATCGGCTTCCCAAACCGTTCCGAGTTGCAAAAAGCCGGTACCGCCCAGCACCATCAGCGACAAAGTCGGTTTTCCGTCGGCCCCGGTCTGCGGTTTGGGCTGCTCCGGAAGGTAGTAATAGGCGTTTTCCTCGTCGGGATTTTTAAAGTAGCGCAAGCCATCAAAAAGCTGATTACCGTCGGACATATCTTCTGAATCTTTTTGGGGTGGATCAACACGAACAGTTCCTACAAATGGTGACTGAATTTCCGACCACGGCAGCAGTTCCTTCCCGTCTGCGTTCAGAACCCGGTAACAAAATCCCGGGTGGAACAGGCTTTCGGCGAACCAGGTCCAGGTTTTTTGGGGTCGGTCCGCCGTCAGCGTCAGCACACTGGGGTTTGCGCCATCCAGCGGTTCGTTTTCCGGCAGGCAGTGCACCACAATCAGCGAATCTTCCTCCGTTAACGGCCCGACAAATTCAACGCTGTGCGGGCCGTAACCAGCAAACGAAAACCGATCCAGGCGCAGGCGGCCGGTGGGGTAAAACTCCGTCCGCACACGCGCATCCGAATCAATGGATACGGCTTCTACCACGCATTTTGCCAACGTGCTGCCCCCGGCGGGTACTACCAGCGTTGTTTGCGGCTGGCTGGCGGATAAATTGAACGCGACTGATTTGGGTTCACCCGCGACCTCCCATTGGTACAAACCGTGTAAGGTCGCTTCATTCAGCAAGTCCGTGGCGGCTTCAATGGCTAGCAGATTGACCGGCAAATCGTGAATCCGCACGTGCTGCTCCGACGACTGCCGGGGTTCGCCGGTTAGCTCCTGCGAGCCAGTGGCGGTTCGAAACACCACGAAAGGAGCATACGCATACTGCTGCGGTTCGGCGGGCGAAAACTGCAATTCGGCCACTTCACTGCTTTTTCCGGGCGTAAAAATGACGGTTTTGTTGATGGCCTGCACCCGGTGGGGCGGATTCGGTGGGGCCTGAAACCGTACCCCAATCTGAAGCACACTTTCGGGTAGCTCGGGCAGTTCGTGCGTCACCAAAACCCGCAGAAAACCCGTTTGCAGGGGCGGAATCACACGCTCGGAATAGATCGTGTTCAACCCGGCCGTCTGCACCAGTTTGCGGGCTTCGGCCAGCGCATCAAACTGAAACGTCAGAATCCGGGACGTTTCCAGCGGTTCCGAGAGCTGCCAGCGAAACGTTCCCTCCTCGCCGGATTCCGGCAGGTACCAATACGGTTGCGGATCATCGTCGGGCGACGGGGTAAACGTTCCAAACCGGGCCAGAATCCAGTCAGACAGCGTAATGCCAAATTCCTTTTCCGTATACGGTTCATCCGCCTGGATCGACAGGAACGGAAACGCCGAACGGTCCTGGGCGAAAAAATCAGCCAGCCGCCTAACGGGCATTTTTCGCTCTGCGTTCAGCAGCGTTTCCAGCGCCCGGATCAGATCGGCGGGGTCGAACTCCACGGTTACCGGTAGCCGGGGTGCGACCCCTTTCACTTCCAGTTCCGCGAAGGCATCCAGCACCAAAAGCTCTTGTTGCAGAGCCTGCTTGATGGCCGAAAGGGCCTCCAGCGACAGCAGCCGCGTGTACCGCAACCGCGACAACAGCATTCCGCCCATCGGCACCGGAGCCAGCAGATCGTCCGCAGCGCTGTCGAGACGATCCGACAGCGACCGGAACCGGAAAAAGCCCTGATTGAACATTGGTTGTACCATCGCCCGCTCCGGCCACGCGGCCCGAACCGTTTCCAGAAATGCGGTTTCGACCGAACCGACTTCCAATCGAAGATCAATCATCCCATGTGGTTTGGGCAGGGCAAAGGGAGTGATGCCCCGGATTAATTCCAGGTAAAAAGCCGGTTTTCCGTTGCCCTGGGGGGCAACTTGCAGCGTCAGCGGAATCACGGAGACATCGCCAATGCCCTGATACGGAGCGTAGGCAATACCGTTTCCCCCGGCAACAACCTGGCTAAAATCGGGAAGACCTTTTTTCATTGGATTACGGATTGGACACCAACCGTGCTACTGATCGAATCGTTAGATGACGGTTAAAACTGGCAGTTTATCCGTCGTGAGATTAATAAAGTCGCTGGAATCCAGCACCCATTGGCCTACTGCGTCCCCCGAAGGCCGGTAAACCGTAAGCTGGTACCAGTACTGCCCGAACGTGGGCAAATCCCTGATGTAATCCTGAAGCGGCAGAGGCAGATTGAGCGTCTTGCCCACCGTCTGCAGGAGCTGATTTTCTTCGGGCTGTTGAGGGCGCGGAAAAGTAGTCGTCAGCAAAACCGGCCCGGTCTCCGAGCTTCTGAATTTAATGCCAATGTCCGAGATCGTGGGGTCGTCGCTGAAAGCGTGCACCTTGATGGTAATGGCTTTCTCGAAGCTGGCGTGAACGCTTTTGCTCACGATGGAATCGTAGAGGGCCGCGCTATCGGGCAAGATTGTCAGGTCCTCCCAGTCGAGAACCACTTCCGGCGCGGTCCAGTCCGGAATCGGCGCATCCGGAATGACGTTGAAGACTAGCGTTTCACCCGCAGCGATCTGACGGGGAAACGTCAATCCTTCGCCCGCAGCGTGGGCCGGAAGAAATACCTTGCCTGCCTGAATTTCAACGCCTAGCCCCAGCATTAGTACGGGGCTTTCGATGGCGTTTTTCACCGACACGGCAATGCTTCCTGCAGCCGCATCAATGGTTTGCGAAATGTCAAAAACCTCGCCCGCAATATCGCTCAGACGAATGGAAACCGGAATTGGCGGAATGAGCAAACCGCCCAGTTTCAGATTCACCTGCCCCCGGAGCGTAATATCCCGCTCGTCGGGACTCAGCAACAGGTTGAAAACATTCCGAAAATCGTCGATGGACAGCGCGGGCAGGGCATCCTCGATGTAATTCCCCGGATCAATGATGGCATCCGGCCGATCGGCAGAAACGTTCAGCCCCGGTAGCGTCAGTTTGTAGGTAGCTTCGTCGGCGCTGTTGAGCAATTCGAAAACCAGCCCGTCAACGGCACCACCCTCCACTTTGTCAAGCAGTTTTCTGGCCGCATCCTGGATGCGTTCTACGTCAACATGCCCGGCCAGACGGTACTGAATTTTGGCTTTTAAATCCGAGAGATTCCGTCCTTCAAAATTCACCCAGAGCCAGGGCACCCGAACGGGACCTTCAACCTGGGCCAGCTTAAACGAATCGGGCAGATACAGAAAATGGTCCGGCCTAACTTCGTCCTGAAAATAGGCATATTCATTACCCTTCCAGGTAACGGTATATTTTATAAAACCGCTTCGACCGGGGCCATGCCCACCGGCTTTCCGGTAGATATAACTGTGCAGCGTTTCGGGAAATACAAAATCAATTCGAGACGAAAAAACTTCCTTCTCCAGCACGTATAACCGTTCACCGGAAGTAATCTGATCTGCTCTTAACAAAACCTCGTTAGAAACAAATTGCTGTTGTTTACGCCGATCATTCAAAACAATATAAATCGACGTTGGCATATCCGGCCCTTGCGGAAAAGATGCCCAAAGACGATCCAGATCACTGGCCTTGCCGAAGGCACAGAACCCATAAATATATTGTTGCTGATTATCAAAAATCTCGATCCAGGTGCGCGAAGAATTGGTGTTACGCCCACACGGCGGCAAATCCGGCGAAGCCTGAAACAGCGCGTCCGGATACAACTCGCGGTTTCGCACCGAAAGTGACACTTCCGCATAGCCAGTGCCATTTGCATCGTAGTTTTCAAGACCTTTCAGCACCAAATACGGCTTATGCAGGGCGGGGTCGAGCTGGTTAATATCCACCGGCTTGTTTGCCGGATAGGCTAAACTGACTAAGCTATTGACGACCAGTTTCGTTTCGTACGAACTGGTCGTGAGGGCTTGAAACAACTGATTAAACTCCGCGAAGGAAGTTACTTTCAGCACCGCCTTCAACTCATTCATTTGCTGCGTTACCTCACTAAAACCCAGCAACTTGGTAATAGCATCGACCTTAAACTCAATCGCAACCGTGGGCTGGGTTTCTACTTGCCGGGCATTGCCGACCGCATTCTCAATTGCCGGAGCGGGAAACTTATCCAGAAATACAATTAACTGCCCACCATCCGCGTCGATGAATTGTTCCAGCGAAACCCGGAATTGCTGCTGAAGATCAACGCGTCGGGTGGCAAGTCTATGGCGCGGAATGTAATAACGAATGGCCTCATCGTTGGGCGCTTCCAGCAACATTTCATCCGTCACGGGCTGCTCCATCGAAACTGGTACGGTGAGGGAGCTTCGGGGCACTCGCGGTTTTCTGGGTCTGGGAACCGGTCTAAAGACGGGTGGGTCCTGCGCAATTACCACCTTGGGTTCTTTGCTAATTAATCGACCAACGGATAAGCCATTGGCGGCCACAAAAAGATCTCGTTTTGCCGCAATGGATTGCGAGGAAAATGTTTTAACCCTTGCCATACGTAGCGCTTCTAAAATGAGGTATGCCTGGTGAACGGGATAAAACTAGAAAAATAGAATACAGACTTACCTGTCTATTTATTTAAAGGTATATGGGCTTTTTTTAACGGTCATATTCGCGCAAAAAGACGATTATAAGTGAGGTATTAGTCATATGAAAACCTCATTTTTCAAACCAATTTATTATAAATAGTGAAATCCGTTTTTGTAAAATTTACTGAGCAAATAACTATCAGCATTTCAACTCGTGCGTTTTCTCGTGGACCGTAGGCTTACTGCGGAGGTCTTTCAGGAACAGTTCCAAACGCAGGCCGTTCGTTAGTAGACGAATCAATGTCCAACCAAAAAGCACAAAACGATGCGAACACTTTGGAGTGCAGTGGGGCTGGTAGCGGCCTGTATGATGACAACGCCTTTGATGGCTCAGCAGGGTCAGCAGGGCCGGGAGACGCGGTCGGGTTCGGCCATGGTGGGCAAACTCAACAAGGCAGACTTTGACAATCAGAATAAGCAGGGTGCCGCAGCGGTGGCAGCCATCGCCCCTTCTAAAAAT
Source organism: Larkinella insperata (assembly GCF_026248825.1). Taxonomy (NCBI): domain Bacteria; kingdom Pseudomonadati; phylum Bacteroidota; class Cytophagia; order Cytophagales; family Spirosomataceae; genus Larkinella; species Larkinella insperata. Next base: position 99,452 of record NZ_CP110973.1, read on the forward strand.
GCCCTCTCTCAGGCCGATAACAACCTGATGATGGAGGTAGCCAAAGGCGGCATGATGCAGCTTGAACTGAGCCGGATCGCCATGCAGAAAGCCACCAGCGACCAGGTTCGGCAATTGGCCCAGGCTGAGGTAGACGAACAAACGGGATTATCCAACAAACTCAAAGAGATTGCATCGGCCAAGGGCGTGACCCTGCCGACAAGCGTAGACCCCCAGACCCAGGAGATGCTGACCAAAATGCAAAGCCTTACCGGGGAGGAATTTGATCAGTACTACGTAACGGAGAGTGGCGTTAATGGCCACCAGAAACTTGATCAGGTGATGTCTAAAGTGGAGTCAACGGCAACGGATGCCAGCTTGAAAGGTGTAGCCTCGGCAGCCCATCCGCTGGTACGCACGCACCTGCAGGTTGCGCAGGACGTACAGGGCAACATCAAAGGCGGAAGCGCCAAGTAACCGGATCAACGCTTTAAAAGTTGACGCAATATAGACACCGATTTAGAAACAGCCCGGCTTCTGATCGGGCTGTTTCTATTTTAGGTCTAAAAACAAAAACGCCCGGCTCAGAGAAGCCGGGCGTTTCCTTACGCAACCATGTACCTTAGTCCAATTCCGGCACAACCTTATCGAGGTTGTAGAAGATAATGTCTTCCTTGCCGTCTTCGGTTTCGTTCAGCATCATGCCAACGATGGCATTTTTCTGAATCCGTCCCGCCAGAATCTCCTTCGAGAGGGCGTTCAGGATGCGCCGTTGCATGACGCGTTTGAGCGGACGGGCGCCAAACTGCGGGTCGTATCCTTCTTCCGCCAGCTTGTTCAGTACTTCCTGGTCGGCTTCAATCGTGATGCCCTGTTCGGACAGCCGGTCCTGAATGTGTTTGAACTGCAGGTGAACAATCTTGCGAATCTCGCGCTGGGTCAGCGGCTGGAACATAACCAGTTCGTCGATCCGGTTCAGAAACTCCGGACGCAGCGTCTGTTTCAGCAATTCGAAGACTTCCTCCTTGGTATCATCGATGATCTGATCGCGGTTCCAGTCTTCCATTGCCGCAAACCGCTCCCGGATGACGTGGCTACCGATGTTCGAGGTCATGATGATGATCGTATTTTTAAAGTTGGCAACCCGGCCCTTGCTGTCGGTCAGACGGCCATCGTCGAGCACCTGCAGCAGGATGTTAAACACGTCGGGGTGCGCTTTCTCAATCTCGTCCAGCAGAACGACGCTGTAGGGTTTCCGGCGAACGGCTTCGGTCAGCTGACCGCCCTCGTCGTAGCCAATGTAGCCCGGAGGGGCGCCAATCAACCGGCTGACGGCGTGACGTTCCTGGAATTCCGACATGTCGATCCGAATCATCGAATTCTCGTCGTTGAACAGGTAATCGGCTAGGGCTTTCGCCAGCTCGGTTTTACCCACCCCGGTTGTACCCAGGAAAATAAACGAACCAATGGGCCGTTTGGGGTCCTGCATTCCGGCGCGGCTCCGGCGAACCGCATCCGCCACCACCTGAATGGCTTCTTCCTGACCGGCCACCCGTTTGGCGAGTTCGTCTTCCAGATGGAGCAGTTTTTCACGCTCCGATTCCATCATCCGGCTCACCGGAATACCGGTCCATTTGGCAACGACTTCGGCAATGTCGTCCGCCGTCACCTCCTCCTGCAACAGTGTTTGCGCGTCGCCTTCTTTCTTCACCAGCTCGTCCACGCGTTTCTGCATTTCGGGCAAACGGCCGTAGCGAATCTCGGCGACCTTGCCATAATCACCGGCCCGTTCGGCCTGCTCGGCTTCCGACTTCAGCTGATCGAGTTGTTCTTTCAACGTCCGGACTTCGTTTACCGACTGTTTTTCCACCTCCCAACGGGCTTTCAGGCTATTCCGTTGCTCGTTCAGGTCGGCAATCTGTTTGTTCAGAGCGCTTTCCTTTTCCCGGTCGGCTTCCCGGCGAATGGCTTCGCGTTCAATCTCCAACTGCATAATCCGGCGGTTCAGTTCGTCGAGTTCTTCGGGAACCGAGTCAATTTCAAGCCGCATTTTGGCGGCCGCTTCGTCCATCAGGTCAATGGCTTTGTCGGGCAGAAACCGGTCGGAGATGTAGCGGTTGGAAAGCTCAACGGCGGCAATCACAGCATCGTCTTTGATCCGGACCCCGTGGTGCAGTTCGTATTTTTCCTTGATACCGCGCAGAATCGAAATGGCGTCCTGCACATCCGGCTCGTCCACCATAACGGTCTGAAACCGGCGTTCGAGCGCTTTATCTTTCTCGATGTATTTCTGGTATTCCTTCAGCGTCGTGGCCCCGATGGCGTGCAGTTCACCGCGCGCCAGAGCCGGTTTCAGGAGGTTGGCCGCGTCCATAGCACCTTCTCCGCCCCCGGCACCCGCTCCAATCAGCGTGTGAATCTCGTCGATGAACAGAATGAGTTCACCTTCCGAGTCGGTTACTTCCTTGATGACCGCTTTCAGCCGTTCTTCAAATTCGCCTTTGTATTTGGCACCGGCCACCAGCAAACCCATGTCGAGTGAAACGATGGTTTTCGATTTCAGGTTTTCGGGCACGTCACCCTGTACAATCCGCTGAGCCAACCCTTCCACGATGGCCGTCTTTCCAACGCCCGGTTCACCCAGCAGAATGGGGTTGTTTTTCGTACGGCGGCTCAGGATTTGCAGCACCCGGCGAATTTCTTCATCCCGACCGATGACGGGGTCAATCTTACCCTTCTCGGCCAGTTCATTCAGGTTTTTGCTATACCGTTCCAGCGAACGGTATTTGGCTTCTGCATTTTGATCTTTCACTGGATTATTTTTTCCGCGTAATTCTTTAATGGCTTCTTTCAGGCTTTTTTCGGTAAAACCGACATCTTTCAATAGACTGGCAACCGCGTCTTTTCCGGTAATCAGTCCTAACAGGATGAGTTCAATGCTGACATACTCATCCCCAAATTCTTTGAGATAACCCGTGGCACGTTGCAAGGCCGCGTTCAGGTCGTTTCCCAGGTAGATATTGGAAGCAGCCTCCGCCCCTACGGAAACCTTCGGGTAACCGTTAACAATGGCGTCCAATGCCAGGGTTAAGCGGCTGGCATTCACGCCGGTTTTCTTCGACAGAAAACCCATCGTGTTGGGGTCTTCGTCCAGGATGGCTTTCAGCACGTGGCCCGTCTCGACCGTCTGCTGCTGATTACCCTGCGCAATCTGGGCTGCCTGTTGGATGACCTCCTGCGCTTTGATGGTGTATGAATTCAGGTTCATGGTTGTGGGTTACATTGTACCGGCGGTTTGCCAGCGTTCGTATTGTTTGACAATTACTTTATCAACAAACAACAGGCCAGTGGTGTTTTCACGCCAAAATGACCGATTTCAGCTCAAAAAACGCCAATTTATTGCCATTTTGACATTGGATCAAAAGTAATTCGTCCACTATGAAATAACCGGCACAATGCCGTATTTTACCATACTGAACCCGAATTGTCAATTTTATGAAGATGCGAAGCGGCTTTCTCATGTGTTCAACGGCTTTCCTGCTACTGGCTTGCGGGGGAAGCGACAACGGCGAGCCGGACCCACAGGCGGAGACCTGTCTGGTTAGTGAAGTACCGGATGCCTATTTTGACTCGGGATCGGTAACGGTCAGTTACGACGCTAATAACCGGGTCACGGCCATTCGGCAGTTTTCCTTTAATGTCTTTACGTTCACTTACGACGGTAACGGCCGGATTACAAAGTTTCTGGTTGGGTTGTCGCAGCTGGAAAGTCTGGGCGGGGAAGAACATACCGTCACCCACGAGGCCAGTGGCCGGATTGCCACCATCACAGCTACTGACAATGGTCAGGTCGTCACGGCAACGCCCACCTACGACAGCAAGGGCCGGATTAGCCAGATTGCGGTGGCTGATCCGCGCGGACTGCGCACCTACACCAAACGCATGGAATACGATGAAGCCGGAAATGTGACGAAGGTCTTTTACAAGGAAGGAAGCAAAGCCGAAGAATTACGGGCGGAATACAAATACGATAACAAGAAATCGCCTTTCAGCGGTCAGTCGGCTTTTCACCTAATACCGCTTATTTCATCCCTGACGGATAAAAGCCATTACCTGAGTGCCAATAATCCGATTCAGTACAAAGATTACGGGTATGGCTATACTGCTACGTATCAATATATCAATGATTTGCCAACGGAGATGTCGCTGCTGCTTCAGCAAACCGGCAACCCTGCAGCCGTAAACAAACAGAAGGTTTATAAATACAACTGTCAGTAAAAAACCGGGGCCTAAAGTTCAGCTTCAGGCCCCGGCGTTTAGATTGATGTGTAAGAATACGACTCTGAATCAGGATTCTGACTTTCGAGTTCCTCCCACCAGAGTTCATCTTCCGCATCCGGATCCACTTCCTCGACCTGGCGTTTCAGGGGCTTGAACGTCCCACCCGGCACCCACCGGACCGCCATACCGCCAACCGCCAGCGAACAAACTGCCGCCGTCAGCGCCACGGCGTTGTTTCTGCCGTATTGTTTTGTGGCAATGCCGGCAAAACCGGCCACAAACGGCAACAGGTAATAGGGGTCGTTCAGCCGACGGGCCACGGCGTACGCAACCGCGGTTGTGGCCCCCAACACCCCAACAAACACCGGCGTATCCCGACGCGGCTCCGGTTTCCAGACCTCCAGATTCAGCAGCAAGTTGGGCGTACCGACCACCGAAGCCGTCGTGAGCCAACCGGCGTACAGGCTAAACGGAATGCGAAGGTATTGTTCCGGACTGCCAACCGGCGTTTTCCCGATTTCCAGCTGCTGGTGGAGCGCCAGGGCGACCGGCAGGCTGGCTTTCGTGACCAGATCAGACCCAATCATACTTGTCTGGCGCGGATCGGAGAAAAGTCGGCCAAAAACGGCGTTCAGCACATAACTGGTTGCCAGCCAGGGAAGCGCGTTGCGGTAACGCGGGTTGTTTTGCTGGGAAGGAAGCGCCTGATGGACGGTGTACGCCGTTGTACCGGCATAAATCGTTGACCAAACGGTGGCAAACGTCCAGCCATCCGGAACAATCGGGTTTGCGTCAAATACCCGCCGGTATTCAGGCAACACGTTATCACTTTCCTCCTCTTCCTCTTTCTTTCTCTTCCCTAAATTCGCCGTTACCGTATAGACGATACTGCCCACCACCAGGGCCGCCGTTCCGATGCGCCAAAACAAGGAGTTTCTCATGCTGATCTGATTAAGTTTGTGGATCGCTGACCAAACAGCTTCATTAATTTAACGACAATTTGCCCAGCAACGACTCGCCCGTCGATTCCGCTTTGCGCCGAACCCGGGCGGCTTTGCCTTTCCAGCTATTATCCATCGTTCCGAAGGCCCACAGCAGCGTCGTGGCGGCTACCACACCCACCGCAATGGCCGTAACGAGCATCGAATGATCCTGCTCGCCCGAATCATTAGGACGCTCCAACTGCTTGCGCATCGAACTGGTTACCAGTTCATCGGGTAGCATATGTCCCATGGCTACCTGCGCTTTGTTCATCAGTCCGGGCACAATTTTTTCTTTTCCTTTCATCAAGGCGTTGTAACCGTCTTTGGCGACCTTCGCGGCATCTTCCAACTGCGCCATCTGGTGAACGCGCGTTCCTTCGGCTCCGGCTTTGGCAAAAAAGTCGGTGTTGGTCGGTCCGGGCATCAAGGCCGTCAGGGTTACGTTTGTATCTTTCAGTTCGTTCTGCAATGCCTCCGTGAACGACAGAATAAAGGATTTGGTAGCGCCGTAAACGGCCATGAGCGGGTGAGGCACCACCGACGCGACGGATGCCAGCATCAGCACCTTGCCTTCGTTGCGCTGCACCATATCTTTCAGGTATAATTTCGTGAGGTGAACCAGCGCCGTTGCGTTGATCTGAATGATGCTCAACTCCTTGTGCAAATCGGTTTCCTTCGCAAACATCCCGTATTCGCCCATACCGGCGTTGTTGACCAGCACGTCGACGCGAATTCCGTTCCGCTGCGTTTCATCGTAAATTTCTTCCGGGGCTTTCGGATCAGCCAGGTCTTTGGCAATGGGAGTTACTGTGATCCCGAACTGCTGTTCGTATTCTCCGGCGATTTCCTTCAGGCCGTCGCTGCTGCGGGCGACCAATACCAGGTTGTACCCGTCTTTCGCAAACAAGTTTGCCAGTTCACGACCAATACCGCTTGTAGCGCCGGTAACCAGGGCCGTTTTTGCCGTTTGTGCTTCCATACCGTAACGTTGATTAATCAATTGAACAATCGGACGGCCAACATCCCGACGGCTTGCCTGTCCATGGTCTGCTAACAACCAAAAACGGCAGATGTTGGAAAAATCTTTGCGTGTGGACGGTGGAAACCGACAAAAGCAGTTCGGGCCGGAACGTGAGCAAACATCCTGTTCCTCAACGTTTCGGCACGAACCGGACTCTTTCTATAATTCGTGTCTTACTTTGTAATTACTTTAACATCAATCTGCTTTAACGGCGTTTTTCCAACGGCCGTTGTATCACCCGGCCGAACACCGGAACCCAAACCAATGGCATCGACCCGCAGGTAGTTGATACCGGCCCGAACCAAGCCGTTCTTAATAGCCTGCACCCGTTTAACAGACAGCACTTTATTGGTCATCGGCGGCACCGCGTCGCTGGCGTACCCCACCAGCCGGATCTGCATGGTCGGGTTAGTCTTCAGCAACGTGGCCAGTTCCGTTACGGTGGCCAGTCCGGCGGGTTTTAGCTGATCGGTACCCGGTTGGAAATCCAGCGCCGGTATTCTGAAACTCCGACCGGCCGGGGCCTGCAGGTTCGTCACATAAGCCGCCAGAGCGGTTGTGGAGGTTTTAACGGCCGAGGTAAGAAGTGCCGCCGAATCGAGCCGGGCCGGAGCCGCCGGTTTCGCGCTTGTGGCCGGGCTGGTAGCCGTTGAATCCACAAATTCAGTAGACATAGCCTCTTCGTCGGCCGATGAATACGACTGCGTATTGTTCCAGATGTAGTAACCGGCTCCGGCCAGCGCCACCATCACCAGTACCCCCACACCCCACTTCACCAGCGAACCGTTGCCTTCTTCTTCCGCTTCGGTTGCATACCGTGGGCGCTCCTGAACGGGGGCCCGCTCGACATACGCCGTACGCTTGGCGGGCTGCACCCCCACCGTCAGCAGTTGTTGAATATTCAGCCCTTCCGCGATCCGGTCGAGCAGTTTCTCGGGAGTTGTGTCAATCAGGTAATCCCGTTGATCGGCCAGAACGGCCGCCAGTGCATCGGCATCCAGTTTATTATCAACTACCAGCCGGTTAAGCGTTCCCAACACCAGGGGCGTTACCAGACCCAACAGCGTAATGGCCGCCGAGTTTTTAATGTTGGCGTATCCGGAAATGGCGAGTCCAATGGCGCTTTTCATGGCAGGCAGCAAATGGCTGATGCTGTTACTGCCCGATTCAACCAGCCGGTTGGTTTGCTCGGTATCGCGAAGCAAATCGGGAAACGAATTGACCAACGTACCGTCAAATTTCCCTTTCTGAATCGAATTATATAATTGATTAACCCCGATCTCCGTGGTTGTCCGTTTCATCAGACCGGCAACGACTATATGCACCAACCCCTCCAGAGCAACCCGGGTTTTCTCCGGATTTTCGTCCACGTAGTAAGCCGCACGGGAAACAACTGTATCGGTTAGGTTTTCTTTTAATTCAATTAATAAATTCATAAAGACGATATTGCATGAGGACTATCTACTAACCACATCCGCAAACGCAACGCTGAGGAGTACAATACAAGTGATAAAGTTAGACAAAAAAAAGAAGTACGGACCGGCAAGTTAAAATCCGGGCTAACTTTTAGACAAAAAAAGGATTGGAAGAAAGGAATGGCAAAAAAGAAGCGAAAAAAATTAAAAGGAACCGAGTTATTCGCTCAACCCGGTTCTTTTTCGCCAGTAATTTCCCTTCTTCCCTTTTGTTACGCTCCCTGAAACTGCCGGAGGAACCGGACATCATTTTCGGTATACAACCGCAGGTCATTGACGCCGTAGCGCAACTGCGTAATGCGTTCAACGCCCATCCCGAAAGCATAACCCGTGTATGTTTCCGGGTCAATGCCGCAGTTTAACAACACATTCGGATCAACCATGCCGGAACCGCCAATTTCGACCCAGCCGCTGTATTTGCAGATGTTGCAGCCTTTGCCGTGGCAGATTTGGCAGGAAATATCAATTTCGGCGCTTGGTTCGGTGAACGGAAAGTACGACGGCCGGAAGCGAATCTTCACGTCCTTGGCAAACATTTCCTTCACGAAGTGATAAAGCGTATCCTTCAGGTCTTTAAAACCGACGTTTTTATCAATGTACAACCCTTCCACCTGGTGAAACATGCAGTGAGCCCGGGCCGAAATGGCTTCGTTGCGGTATACCCGGCCCGGCATAATGGACCGGATCGGCCGGAAAGTGGTGTTATTCCTCTGATGCTCCATCAGGCGAATCTGCACGTTTGAGGTGTGCGTCCGCAGCAGCAAATCCGCCGGTGCCCCTTCGCTCTTCTTCTCAACGAAAAACGTGTCCTGCATGTCGCGGGCGGGGTGATTATCCGGAAAGTTCAACGCCCCGAAATTATACCAGTCGGTTTCAATTTCCGGCCCATCGGCAACCCCGAAACCAATCCGTCCGAAGATGTCGATAATCTGTTGCCGAACGATGTTAAGGGGGTGTTGGGCACCGTATAAATTAGGAATAACGGGCAGCGTCAGATCAACGGGCGATTGAACCTCTTCCGTCTGGCTGTTTTCCAGCGCCGTACTGGATTCTTTAAACCGCAGTTGGGCAAAATCCTTCAGGGAATTCAACTCCTGCCCCACGGCCCGGCGATCTTCCTGCGGTACCTGCTTTAATTGCTCAAACAGATCCGTAATCACTCCCTTGCGCCCTATATACCGTAGTCGGAACTGCTCCAACTGATCTTTAGATTGAATTTCACAGAGTTCAATCTCCTGATAAATTTCTCTGACTTTATCCAGCATACGTATTTTCTTCAATCCAGCTCACCGCAAAGATAACCAAATTCCCTGCTCCGGTAAACAAACATTTTGACCCGCTGATTAGCTCGACGGTACGGTTGTTGGGCACGGTATTGACGACAGGTTATGCGGTATCCAGCCTGAAAAAACCGCCCCTCAACACTTAACCTGTTAACAATCAACAGTATCCATTGTTACACTATCTTACTCGATCTATTATGGAATCCATCCTGAAGGAAAACATTTTTGACCAAGTGTCCACAAAATTCCCCAAAAGTGTGGAAAAAAAGTCCACCTCCCCAATTTCCCCGAAACTTCTCATTCCTTTCTACGACCGCAAAAGAACTATTTCATTGGAAGAAATTGTCCGGCTGGAGGGCTCAGGTAATTACACCAATTTCTTTCTGAAAGACGGTACGCGTATGTTGGTATCCCGTACATTGAAAGAATACGAAGACCTGTTGGATGGTGAGGCCTTCGTACGGGTTCACAAATCATGCATTGTAAATCTATGCTATGTCCGCCGGTTCTACGTAAAGAAGGAAGGTGAACTGGAATTGAACGACGGTCAGCAAGTAAAAATTTCACGTCGCCGGGCGCAGAACTTTGTGGATCGTATCCGCAACTTCCTCCCCAGCGCCGTACATTAATGCACCAGTAGTTATTTGAACCGTAATAGATCCCGTATCGCAACGTGAAGTTTACGGGTATCACCACCACGTAGAAATACGTAATCGGTCGAGGAGATATACGGGAAGTACACCAATCAGTAACATCTTAAAGGCTTGACTTTCAGACGCTTAACCCCCTGGCTAAGCCGCTCAAAGTCAAGCCTTCCTTATTATCGAACGGTGAATTAAAGTAGTTTTGTCATGTCAGTAACAACAAGTAACACACACACAAAACTCTAATCGCCATTCGCTATGGAAACGTTAGCTTATCCTTCCTCTTCGACATTACAACCGTTGTTTCCCCGGATGTATCAGCGTAATGCAAACCGCATCGCGCTTCCATACCTCAACCGCAACATTATGATCTCGGTCGATGATATAGTCAGTCTGCACGGAGAAGGCAACTATACGTTTATCACGACGCGCGATAAAAAACGTTACCTGGTTTCAAAAACGCTAAAGGCATTCGAAACCATGCTCGACCAGTCGATGTTTCTCCGGATTCACAAATCGACGATCATCAACCTGGCTTACGTGCAGTTTAGTGTTTTCGCAACGGAGCGGATTGTACGCATGACCGACGGCCAGGAAGTTACGATCTCCCGGCGCCGGATGAAGGAAATCAGCCAGCGGCTGAACTACTTCATGCAGTCGCTTTTCAATTAATTGATGATTACAATTTTACTTATACGGTTTATTTTGGGTTAGTTGAGCAGAACAGCCGTTGTCGGCTCCCTTTAGGGACGGGACAACGGCATGTTTTTTTGTAAAGTACAACGCAGCCCACGGTTTCAACCGTGGGCTGTTGAATTTCATTAAAATGCAAAACCAGCCGTCAATTGCCAGAGTGAAGCTTTGGTTGAAAACCGGGCGTCACTGCTGGGCGTTTTAATGCCGATCTGCGACAAATCCGACAGGTTGCCTTCGTACCGCAAGTCAAGCTCAAAACCGCCCAGGTTCAGACCCGCTCCGGCCTGATACCCAAACACCGCCTGTTTAAACGTTTCTTCAATGGGCTGGCTGGTGTACTGGTTGAAAGAATCCTTCAGTCCTTTGTTTTCCGAGATCGTCAGCGACATCAGCGGTCCGGCGTTCAGGCGAAGCGGTCCCAGCTTGAAGCCCACCAGCACCGGCACATCAAAGGTGGTAAATTTCACATTCACGGATTGGGTTGCCAGGCCGGTTTGAATCAGGTCGAACTTGCCACCTTTCGACGACACTAGTACTTCGGGTTGCAGAAAGAGCTTCCGGCCAAACCGGAAAAAGGCGCCCCCGACGATGCCCGTGGTCCGGCTGTCGTTGTTCCGGAAAAAATCATAGACAATCTGCCCGCCCGACATAACCGGGATGCCGCCCGCCGTCAGCCGGGGCGTCTGCATTTCGAGGGTTTTGAGTTGCGAAAAGTTGGCCCCTACTTTCAGACCAACGGTGAGAAATTTGCCCTGGGCATAGGTCAGCCCCGGCAGCAAGAGCAGCAGTACTAAAACTCGCTTCATTCGTATTGTTGTTAGAAAATGAAAAATGAAGCGCAAGGTAGCAGAAAGATAATAACCGCCCGCCAGGAAGTGTGCAAACGGTAATGGCCGACCGTATTCCGCAAAAAAGCCGCCTGGCTTGCTTCCAAACCGGGCGGCTCCTTTACTTACTTTATCGCTAGAACAAGCGCAGCGCCAGCGTCACCTGCCAGGATTTCAGCTTTTGGCTGAAGCGATCGGAGTCGCTCTCCGTACCCAGGTCCACCGCCGAAATGTTAGACAGACTGCCCTCCCGCCGGACATCAATGCCCAGCCGGCCCAGATCCAGCCCAACTCCCAATTGATATCCGTACGTAGCTTTGGCCAGTGCGTTGTTCAGACTGCCGGAAGTATAATCCTGGAGCGCATCGCGCAGAGACTGGTCATCACTGATCCGAAACGAAACAATTGGACCGGCCAGCACCCGGATGGGGCCGCCCTTCAGACCCAGCAAAATCGGCACGTCGAAATTGGTGGTGTTGATCTTGACGGTTTCGGAAGTGGGTTGGCCGTCAATGTCGCGCACAATCTCGAACGAGCCGCCTTTTGAAGAAACCAGCAATTCGGGTTGCAGATAGATATTTTTTCCGAACCGGGTGTAGATACCGTAGGCCCAGCCCGTCCGGCTATCAAAACTTTCTTTGAGGTTATCGCGAATGGTTCGGCCGCTAACGCTTACCTGAGGAGAACCATTTGCATTCAAACGGGTTTTCACAAATTCACCCATCGTAAACTGCGACAGGTTCACGCCACCTTTCACACCGATACTGAATTGCGCAAACGTTAATGCGGGCAGGCATAGAACCAGACCGAGCAACAGGAGTTTTTTCATGTTGGAAGAGAAGTTAGAATGAATGATAAACGAGATCGACGGCAATAGTGCTATGAAAGACCAGCTTTTTTTAGTATATTGTTAGTTTATGAGCACCTCGCTTTCTTTGCAGAAGCGTATGTTGGATAGGACACTCCACGGACAACTTACCCCTATTCTTTACCGCACGCTGCTTAGAAGCGCGATTGTAACCGAAGGTTTAATGGCAAAAACAAAAACAACATTTTTCTGTCAGAATTGCGGTAACCAGGCGCCCAAATGGCTGGGTCGCTGCCCAGCTTGTGGTGAGTGGAATACCTTTGTGGAAGAAGTGGTTACGAAAGAGGAACCCGTTGCCGGCAACTGGCGCCCCACCGCCACCACCAAAACGGCGGCCAAACCAAAAGCCATTCACGCTATAAATTATGAGGAACAGGAACGAACCCTGACGCCCGACAGCGAGCTGAACCGGGTATTGGGGGGCGGTATCGTGCCGGGGTCACTGGTGCTGATCGGCGGAGAGCCCGGCATCGGCAAATCCACCCTGCTGCTTCAGATTGCGCTTGGTTTGAAAGACATGCGCGTTCTGTACGTTTCGGGCGAGGAAAGTGAACAGCAGATCAAGATGCGGGCGGAGCGGTTGCCCACGCCGATTAGCGACTGCTACATCATGACCGAAACCTCGACCCAGAATATTTTCCGCACCGTCGAGCATTTTGAGCCAGAAATCCTGATTATCGATTCGATCCAGACCATGCATTCCTCGCTGGTGGAATCGGGGGCGGGCAGTGTTTCGCAGGTCCGCGAGTGCACGACGGAATTTATGAAATACGCCAAAGAAAACGGTACGCCGGTTTTCATCGTTGGCCACATTACCAAAGATGGTTCGTTGGCCGGTCCGAAAGTACTGGAGCACATGGTCGATACGGTATTGACGTTTGAAGGTGACCGGCATACTACCTACCGGATTCTGCGCACCACCAAAAACCGCTTCGGCAGCACCTCGGAACTGGGCATTTACGAGATGCAGGGGACGGGTTTGCGGCAAGTGACCAACCCGTCGGAAATCCTAATTTCCCAGCGCGACGAGGCCCTGAGCGGTATCGCCATTGGCTCCATGGTGGAAGGAAACCGTCCCCTGATGATCGAAATTCAGGCGCTGGTGAGTGTGGCTAACTACGGAACTCCGCAGCGCAGCAGCACCGGCTTTGATGCCAAGCGGTTGCAGATGCTGCTGGCTGTTCTCGAAAAACGGGGCGGCTTCCGGCTAGGCCAGCAGGACGTTTTTTTGAACGTGGCCGGTGGGTTGAAGGTCGAAGACCCGGCTATTGATCTGGCGGTTTGCGCGGCTATTGTATCGAGTTACGAAGACATTTCCATTCCGTCGAGCTCGGCGTTTGCCGCCGAGGTTGGTTTAGGGGGCGAGGTCCGCGCCGTGCACCGGGTTGAGGCCCGCATCTCGGAAGCCGAGAAGCTGGGATTCAAAGAAATCTTTATTTCTAAATACAACATCAAAGGACTGGATACGAGTAACTTCAAAATCAAAATCCGGCCCGTCAGCAAACTGGATGAGGTGTTTCAGGGTGTTTTGATGTAAGGTCTATGTGTCGAAGAAATCATATAAAATCATTGAATTAGCGCAACGCCAGGCTGGATTTCTTTTACATTTACAGCGTCAAATAAATCCTTACTAAATGAAACGCATTAATCCTCTTTTGCTGATCATCGCCCTGCTGGCTTGCGGTGCCTTTAGCGCGAATGCCCAGCGCAATCCGGAAGACAAGGCTGGCTGGCGACTCGGCGCGCAATCCTATTCCTTCCGGCTATTTACCTTTGCCGAAGCCCTCCGCAAGATTGACAGTTGCGGCCTGAAATACGTCGAAGCGTTTCCCGGCCAAACCATCGGCGGTGGCATTGAAGGCAAAATGGATTATAAAATGGACGCAGCCACCCGTCAGGCCGTTAAGAAGATGGTGAAAGAAAAGGGATTGGCTTTCTCGGCTTTTGGCGTGGTGAACGCTCCCAATGAAGCCGACTGGAAGGCGCTGTTTGAATTTGCCAAAGACATGGGCATTTCAAACATCAATACCGAGCCCAAAGTAGAGCAGATTCCATACATCGCCCGGCTGGCCGACGAGTATAAAATCAATGTTGCCCTGCACAACCACCCCAAGCCGTCGCACTACTGGCACCCCGACTCGGTGCTGGCCGTAATCGGAACGAGCAAGTACATTGGTGCCTGCGCCGACATTGGTCACTGGGTGCGCTCGGGTATGGACCCCGTCGATTGCCTGAAAAAGCTCCAGGGACACATCCTGGGTATGCACTTCAAGGATGTCAAGAAAGATACGCCGGACGGCAAATACCACGACGTGATCTGGGGAACCGGCGATTGTAAAGTTGATGCGGTCATTGCCGAACTCAAACGTCAGAAATTCAAGGGTCCAATTTCGGTGGAATACGAACACCATTGGGAAAACAACGGCCCCGAAATTGCCGAAAGCGTCAAGTACTTCCGAAGCGCCTACAACAAAGTGCAGTAAACACGAAAAAGCCCCGGTCCTGCGATCGGGGCTTTTTCTTTCTGGTGTGGAATAGATCGGATTATCAGCGCAAAGAAACGGCACGCTCGGCCTGAACCGGTTTTTTGGTTTGCAGGTTGACTTCTTTACTAACTTTGGAAGAACCGTCGCTGACGACGATGGTATACACCCCATCCTGCAATTGATTCAGGTCAAAACGGGTACGGGTGGACGTTTCATTTTTAGTCAGTCGGTGCGTGGCCAGAACCGTACCCTGACCATCCAGCAGCGCAACATCGAGGGTTGTGCCTTTTTCTTTCGCCACCATTACGTTTATTTTGGCGGTTTCAACGGAAGGATACAGGCCAACCTGGTACGAAGTGGCCGTTTTTTCGTTGTCGTTGTTTGCGAAAGTTGCGGTGGAAGTACTGAGGGCCAGCGCTACAAGTACAGAGGAAATGAACGTTTTCATGGTGTGTGATTGTGAGTGTTCAGATTTGTTGTTGTTTGTCTTCTTTGACGATTCAAAGATAACGGCCTGAAACAACACCATCCGAAACATAGTACGTTAACGGTTTTTGTGGATGGCTGAACGGTTTGAATTCTGGATGAATAATTAAACGGCAACCGCCAAGCCAATTTCTTAACCAACACATTTACAACCGATTGCACTTAAATATTCTATTTTTATTTTGCGCCCCTGACAAATGAACACGCAACGCCGGCCGCTGAACAGCCCAAGAAAAGACATACAAAACCTGCTATTTCAGTATAAAATTTGGAAATGATTTTTTCAGAACTAGTTTACCGCATTCCACCCGTTTTTGACTCTTTCCAGGGAGTGGTGGCCGCCGAAAGCACCCGGCACGGTGGTGTCAGCCCCGCTCCGTTTGCCTCCCTGAATGTCGGCATCAACACAACCGATACACCCGAGAACGTAGCCGAAAATCGCCGACGTTTGTTCTCCAGTCTCCAAATAGATCCTGACCAGGTAGCTGCCTCGTATCAGGTGCATGGCGATCGGATTTTGACGGTTACGCAGCCGGGACGGTTTGAAGGGTACGACGCCCTGATGACCAACCTGCCCAATCATTTCCTGACGGTTACCGTAGCGGATTGTACGCCCATCCTGATTTATGACGCTGGGCAGCGGGCGGTGGCGGCCGTTCATGCAGGTTGGCGCGGAACCGTTGCCCGACTGGTTGAAAAAACTGTCAAGGCCATGCACGAACGATTTGGGACGCAGCCGGAAGAGTGTTTTGCTTACGTCGGCACCTGTATCGATCAGGCGTCTTTTGAAGTCGGGCCGGAGGTGGCCGAGCAGTTTGGTGAAACCTTTAAACGGTTTGACCCGGAGCGGCAGAAATTTCTGATTGATTTAAAAGCCGCCAACATGGCCCAACTGCTGGCGGCAGGCATCCCGGCTACTCAGATCGGGGTTTCACCGTATTCGACGGTTTTGCATACCCAGGATTATTTCTCGTTCCGGGCCGAAAATGGAAATACGGGTCGGATGCTGGCTATCATCGGGCTGCGTTCTGATTTTCAATAGGACCGATCAGGCGAATTTGAAAAACAAACCCGGACGTGCCGAGTTCTATACCCATACACAAAACGCACAAGGATATGGGACTCTTAATGACAATATTGGTCGGAGCCATCGCCGGTTGGCTGGCAGACCTTGTTTTTAAACGGTTTTCGTTTTCACTGTTTACCGAAATATTGCTTGGTATAGCCGGGGCCTTTGTTGGTGGCTGGATTTTTGGGAACACCTTCGCAACCGGAGCCGGTGGTATGCTCGACCGGATTCTGACGGCTTTTGTCGGTGCGGTTATCATCCTGGGTATTGCCGCCCTGATCAAAAGATCACGGAGGACAGCTTAATAAGGATTCAATCCTGTCCGGATAGCTGAATAAGTTGTTCGGACAGGATTATTGAATAACAAACTCTACTTCTTTAAACGCAAAGCTTTTTAACTTCTCACCCACCTGGATGGCCAATCGGCCGCTTTCTTCAACGCCGACGATCATTCCCCGAAAGCGTTCCTCATCCGCAATAAATTCGCTTTCTTCCTGATACCGGAATAAACGTTGCAGGTAATTCGTTTTCAAAACATCGCGTTGCCCGGCACGTAAGGCCAAATACCGCTTTTCGAGCGATTCTAATAACGACGGCAAGACGTCCGGGAGAACGAAATCACACTCATTTGGTGTTTCATTAATGAGGGAGGTGGCCGTCGCCGTTTGAAAGCGTGTCTGGTTGATATTCAGCCCGATTCCTACTACCGACCAGGCGATTGAATAGCCGTATAACGTGTTTTCAATCAGAATACCGCCAATTTTTCGTTGTTCAACATACAGGTCGTTCGGCCATTTGACTTTCAGCCGGTCGTTCAGGTACGTAGCCAGCCAGTCACTGATTCCCAGCGACACGGCAATATTTAGCCAGAACTGTTCGTTGGCCTGCAAAAAAGAAGGTTGCAAAATAACGGAGAAAGTCAGGTTTTGCCCCGGTTGGGCTTCCCACTGATTACCCCGCTGTCCCCGACCCGCCGTTTGGTGGTCTGTTACAACGACGGTTCCATCCAAAGCGGCTTCATTGGTAATCAGACTGGCCGCAATGTCGTTGGTTGACTGACAAGTTGGCAGATATTTAATTTTTTGGCCAATAAATAAGGTTTTGGGTCGAAACTTGTACAAATTTTTAATACATTTAGTTGGATGAATGCCGAATTACGGTACAAAACCTTGTTTGTAGCCCGTACCCGCTGATTCGGTCTGTGCAATTTAAACCAGTAGCATGAGAATTAACAAACCAAAAGAATTATCATCCGAAGAACTCTGCAAACTCGTCGTGAAGGGGATGCAGGAAAAGAAAGCCATTGACATTGTTGTCATGGATCTTCGCGAAGTTAAAAATGCCATTTCCGATTACTTTGTAATTTGCTCCGGTACGTCGGACACACAGATTGACGCAATTGCCGATTCTGTCGAAGAAGAAGTATACAAATCCAGCCAGGCTAATCCCTGGCACGAAGAGGGCAAAATGAATCGGGAATGGATTCTTCTTGATTATGTGGATGTTGTTGTCCATATTTTCAAAAAGGAACGCCGGGTTTTTTATGACCTTGAACAACTTTGGGGCGATGCCGAAATCCACACCGTGGAAGAAACCTTTGCCTGATCGATAGAACGGTATAACGGGTCAGACTCACGTCTGACCCGTAAGCAGACTACGGAATGAGTGTTTATCCGCTCTGAGAACCACCTGCCCCGGAAACACTCCGTTTATCGAAACCAGAGCCCCACAGAAACAATCCATTCCTAAATGGTGTTTCCTTTTTTATCTATTTAGCCGTAATTCTGTTGCCAAAATGCCTGATAATAATAGAAATCCACTATCACCCAGAACGCCCCGTCGGCCTAACTTCCAAGGCTGGATTGTAGCGATCCTGATTGCAGCGATCCTCGGGATAACCTTTTTCAACCGCAGCAGCGCCGTTCGAGAGACTACGATACGCGGTTTTGAAAAGATGGTTAAAAACAAGGAAGTCGAAGAGGTTGTCATTGTAAACAATGACGTCGTTGAAGTAACCCTGACCAGACAAGCATTACAGCAAAAATACCGCAACCTGTTTCAGGATAAGTCCTACTTCAATTCGGATTCCGGACCTCATTTCCAATTCCGGGTTTCGTCCGCGGAGTCTTTCAAGAAAGACCTGGACCGTATTCAGGAGGGTGTACCTGATAATGAGAGAATTGATTACAAAATAGAACAACGAAGCGACTGGAGTGGATTCTTGTCCACCTGGGGTTTCTTCATTGTTATGATTCTGGCCATGTATTTCCTGCTGGGCCGCATGTCGGGTGGCGCCGGACCGGGTGGTCAGATCTTCAACATTGGCAAATCCAAAGCTGCGCTGTTTGACGCCGAAAACCGGGTTAAGATTACGTTCAACGACGTAGCGGGCTTGGATGAAGCGAAAGAAGAAATCAAAGAGATTGTCGACTACCTGAAAAACCCGACCAAGTTCACCAAATTGGGTGCCAAAATTCCAAAAGGTGCTCTGCTGGTAGGCCCTCCGGGAACGGGTAAAACCTTGTTAGCCAAAGCCGTAGCGGGTGAAGCCGGTGTGCCGTTCTTCTCGCTGTCTGGTTCTGACTTTGTTGAAATGTTTGTTGGGGTGGGTGCCGCCCGGGTGCGTGACTTGTTCAAACAGGCCAAGGAAAAAGCCCCTTGTATCATCTTCATCGATGAAATTGACGCCGTTGGCCGGTCCCGTGGTCGGGGCTCCATGCCGGGCGCCAATGACGAGCGGGAAAACACGCTGAACTCCCTGCTGGTTGAAATGGACGGTTTTGCTACCGACTCCGGAATCATTATTCTGGCAGCTACCAACCGCCCCGACGTATTGGACTCCGCGTTACTGCGGCCCGGCCGGTTTGACCGCCAGATCAGCATCGACAAGCCGGATATTGTAGGTCGTGAAGCTATTTTCCGGGTCCACCTGAAACCCATCAAACTGGCTTCGGATGTTGATCCGAAAGAACTGGCAACACAAACACCGGGTTTTGCCGGAGCTGATATTGCCAACGTTTGTAACGAAGCGGCCCTAATTGCAGCCCGCCGAAACAAAGAATCTGTTGATATGTCCGACTTCCAGTACGCGATGGACCGCGTAATTGGTGGTCTGGAAAAGAAAAACAAACTCATCTCACCGGAGGAAAAAGAGATTGTGGCCTACCACGAAGCGGGTCACGCTGTAACGGGCTGGTTCCTTGAACACGCCGATCCGCTGGTGAAAGTAACGATCGTACCTCGCGGTGTAGCGGCTCTGGGTTACGCGCAATACCTGCCCCGTGAGCAGTACCTGTATCGTACGGAGCAACTCATCGACGAAATGTGTATGACGTTGGGCGGCCGCGCGGCTGAAGAGAATATCTTCGGAAAAATTTCAACCGGAGCCCTAAGTGACCTTGAACGGATCACGAAGCTAGCCTACAGCATGGTAACGATGTACGGGATGAATGACAAAATTGGTAATGTTTCGTTCTATGATTCAAAACAGAGCGAATACCAGTTTAATAAGCCCTATTCGGAAGCCACCGCTGAAGCCATCGACGACGAAGTTCGCAAGATCATTGATGCGGCTTACGCTCGTACGAAAGATCTGCTTGATAGAAATCGGGCCGGTCTGGAAGCCGTAGCGAAAGAACTGCTCGAAAAGGAGATTCTGTTCCAGAAAGACCTGGTTCGTATTCTTGGCAAACGTCCTTTCCTAAAAGAAACGACTTACCAGGCTTACAAAAACTCCGGTGAAATCGTGGAAGAAGAGATTGGTACAAACAGCAAGCCGGAACAAACCGAGCCGCTACCGACACCGGACTTGCCTGCGTTATCATAAGGCCAGTTTGACTAAATAAAAAAAGCCGACGTACGTCGGCTTTTTTTATACCCAAAGGATTTAAGAACAATACGAAGTGACCAATCTAGACTTACCTAAACTTATAGCCAGTCACATCAAAAGAATAATTTGTTGGGCCGAAGTGGATTAGTCTAAGCGTGCTGGTGGCGGGTTTTCCGTTTACTTTCTCCGAAAAATATTCCTTTTTGGATTGAACCAGCAATTCATTGGGTGCGAGCGACGAAGAGAAGTTGATGCTGTGGGCATCAGGCAGCTTGGCTTCCAGCGCTAGTTCATTGAATAGATACAGGGGATACGAATTGAAGGGCACCTCGGCTACCCAAAGCCATTCCGTATCTTTCGGCCCCAGGCTAGCCCGGTATTCCGTTGCCGTCAGACCGTATTGCGTTCCTTCACGACCCGTAGCCCGGTAGCGTTGATTGAACCGGTTATGGCACGCATCAGCACGGTTGGGTGCGTAAAAAGACTTACCGACATGGTACTGCATGATTACCTTTCCTTCGTATTTGTCGGCCACGTACACCCGGTAACTTCCGTCCGGTTGTCCGGTTACAAACGTGTACCCGCCTACGACGCCCGGAAAACTCAGATTGGCTAACTTACGGTCAAATCCAAATTGCCCCGTTTGTGAATTCAGTAACACCTGATAACGAACAACCGAACCGTTGTAATCGATTTGTTCGTAGACCAGAACCCGATCAAATACCAGTTTCTGGGGCGCTACCGGGCGGCTTTTCGTTACCATTGCCAATTCCGACTGTGCGTGAACCGGTGGTACTTCCTCTCCCAATAACCCCATAAAGCCTACCAAACCGGCTAATGCAATAAACCGTTTTTTCATAGTAACGTAACGTACAAGTTTTCTTGAATCAATAGCTTTCTTTTTGATGTTGCAATATGCAAGTTTCGGAGGTAATGAAGCAATATATTACTTTTGTATTCCTGAAAATTTATTCATGTTTCCTACAGAATCATTAGCGCTCCCACCGGGTCAAGCCGTATACTTTGCATCTGATTTTCACTTAGGCATTCCCTCACCAACCGCCAGCCGCGAGCGTGAAGCCCGGGTTATTCGCTGGCTAACCAACGCTCAAACCGATGCTGCAGCGATTTTTCTGGTTGGCGATGTGTTCGATTTCTGGTTCGAATACCGCAGTGTGATCCCCAAAGGGTTTAGCCGTTTGCAGGGCAAGCTGGCCGAACTGGCCGACAGCGGGCTACCAATCATTCTGTTTACCGGGAATCACGATATGTGGATGGCCGACTACTTTGCCGAAGAAATGGGCATTCCGACCTACCGGCGACCAAAATCCTACGAAATTGGCGGCAAACGGTTTTTGGTAGGCCACGGCGACGGCCTTGGTCCCGGCGATTTTAAATACAAGCAGCTCAAGAAGCTTTTTGAGAACGGCATGGCCCGCTGGTTTTTTAGCTGGCTTCACCCCGATATCGGTATGGCGTTTGGCAATGGCTGGTCGCGCAAACGCAAAGAATCCGAACAACATAGAACGGAAGAATTCAAAGGCGACGAACAAGAGTGGCTTTGGCAGTATTGCCGGGAAGTGGAAAGCCGTCAGCACCACGACTACTACATTTTCGGCCACCGCCACCTTGCCCTGGATTTGAGAGTAAACGACAATAGCCGGTACATTAACCTGGGTGAGTGGATTAACCTAAACACCTACGCCCGGTTTGACGGCCAGGATACGAAGCTGCTGACGTTTGAAAGCTAAAAGCCTATAGCCGAAAATCAGTTATTCTTGAGAATATCCTGCCGCGAGAGTCCTTCCGGTGGAGTAGCGTTGAGTTCCTGCCGGAAATCCTTCTTCTTCAGATCACCGTTTTTGACGGATTTGATAAAATTAGCCCAGGCAAACGGATTCAGGAAAGGTATAGTGGTCATCTGAGATCGACCCGTCATGGATTCGCGGCCAAACCACTGTTGATTGAGGTAGTATCGGTAGTTACCAGCGGCACTCATGGGCGTCATGGCCGCCAACCGCTGCATGGATTCTTCGCTGAGATTACGCGCCATGTTCTCACGTTCCTTGGCGTCGGGTAACTTCATGTTAACGAAAGCCTGCTTGAACAACTCCTCCGTCGGATACGGGTACACTTTTACTTCCGTCAGCATCTGCACGTCTTCCTGCATGGCTACGACCGCCGAGTAAGAGGCTTCGGTCAACCGGCGGGGAATGATATGGTATTGTTTTTTATACCCCACGTAACTAAACACAATGCTATCGCCCGGCAAAACCGGAATGGCAAAGTACCCGTTTGTGTTGGACAGAACGCCCCGACCCGCCCGGGGAATGGAGATGTACGCTTCCGGCAAGGGTTCCGACGTTTTTCCGGCGGTGATGATCCCGGTAAACATAATCAGCTTTTCCTGCCCCTGAGCCCGTGCAGTTTGCGGAGCGGTTGTCATCAACCCCGCCACAACGGCCAGAACAGTTATAATTTTTATCAATAATGTCTTCATATCCTCCTCTTAGAAACGCCCATATACAAGGCGTATTGTCCAAATCCTGTGAGCTGATGGAATAGTCTTCCTATTCAAAATCAGGCAAATAATTTTAAAAACGTAATAATAAACGGGGCCGCCAGCAGCAGACCGTCAAATCGGTCGAGAAAACCGCCATGACCCGGAATAGACGATCCCGAATCCTTGATGGCAATGCTCCGCTTAAAGAGCGATTCGACCAGATCACCGTAGGTACCGGTCACCACAATGATGGCCCCCACGCAGTACCACTCCCAGGGCCGCAAATCGTCGACAAAAATAGTTAGAAAAAAAGCGATGACGGCAGCCGCTAGTGCGCCCCCAACGGCCCCTTCCCACGATTTTTTGGGCGACACCCGTTCGAATAACTTCCGACGGCCAAATTTAGTGCCGGCAAAATAAGCCCCGATGTCGCTGGCCCACAGCAGCACCAGGCACCCCAGCATCAAACCCGGATGGTAGGTGCCCCCGCGCAGCGCCAGCACGTTCAGCAGGGCAAACGGCACGGCCACGTAAATAAGCCCTAAGAAGGTAAACCCGATATTCGTAAAAGGTTTTAAATCCCGCTTTTTATATAACTTGATTAAAAAAATCATGGAAGCCGCCGGGCAGATCAGAAAGTAGCTATCATAACCAACAATCTGTTTCTCAATCAAATAAGTAAGCAAACAAATAAGGCATCCAACAGCCGTTCCGTAATACGTCAGGGGTTGATTGCCATCCAAACCCAGAAGTTTATAAAATTCCAGCTGTGTCAGCGCACTGATGATGCAGAACAGCAGAGCAAAGGTCCAGTCACTGTACCAAATTCCAAATAAGATGATGATGACACCGATGGCCGCGGTAATAACGCGCTGCTGAAGGTTCGACATCCGACTCAAACGTGCTTTCATGTAGTAAGGTAACTACAAACCAGATTGGTTTATCTGGCGAAAATAACAAAATACCGACAGGTCATTCATACATCGGTTTCGCTTTCCGTCTATTTTTATCTTTATTTACAGTTTATCTCACGATTTATAGAGTTGCCGTTTCGGGCAATCTACTCACCGATTCGTACCTATGTTCTTTGTTCTGCTTAGCCTGTTTTTTCAATTGGCAGGAAACGGTCAGCAACCGGATTACGATCTTCGCTCCCTGCGCTGGGATATGACCAGCAAGGAAGTGCAGGCCGCTGAGCGCTCAACACCGTTTGTCAAAACCGACACGACCCTCCAATACCGTCGGCGGTGGTTTCAGACCTTCCCGATTTCAATCAAGTTTGCGTTTGTGAAGGATCAGCTGGTGGGGGCCCAGTACTTTTTTACCGAACGGCACGTGCGCGCCCAGCAGCACTTTAACGACTACGAAGCCGCAGTGAAGATTCTGACAGATCGGTACGGGAACCCGTTGGGCGACTATTGGAATTGGAACTCCCCACTGTACAAAGGGCGTCGGGAACGCTACGGAGATGCCGTGCTGCTGGGTCACCTGACCCGGTCCAATGTCTGGGAAACGGCCCGGTCCATCATCACGCTGGAAATGTCCGGCAAACCAACCGAAGGCATTTTTACGGTGATTTCGTACGCCAAAAAGATTGATAGCTAAAGGAGAAGCCTAGTATTCCAGATCCGCAGAAATTAAGTGAATTTTGGCGAGGGCGGCATCTTCGGCCTGCACATACACCTCGCAGTTTCCCAACAGGTAGTTACTATCTTTTTTATTAACGACAACGGCGTTGATGGCGTGTTCGGCCAACAGGACTTTGGCCAGTTCGGCGCGGTGCATGGTCGGTGTCACCAGTACTTTTTCCCACTGATCAGACATACGGCTGGGACGACGATTGATTTGATTTTCGAAAAAAAACTAAAAAACCTATCGTTAAAATTAGTGAAATTACCGCGCCGGTCCAAGGAACGCTATCGGTATTCTCAATGTCAATCGAAATCATTTTACGGTGGTAGAGCCAGACCATAAAAACCGTAAAACCGTTGTTTACCGTGTGCGCCAGAATAGCCACCCAAAGATTGCCCGACCAGACGTAGAGGTAGCCAAACAGAGCGCCCAGCAGAACCCGCGGTACAAAGCCGTAAAACTGCACGTGAATGGCACTAAAAATGATGGCCGCTACCCAAATGGCGACATGAACGTTGCCGGTCCACTGCGCCAGTTTTCGTTGCAAAAGCCCCCGAAACAGCACCTCTTCGCCAATGCCCGGAATGATGGCAATCACCAGCAGAGCAATTACCAGCTCCAGCGGTGAGGAGAAATCCGTCAGGAAGGTCGTCAGTTCGGAAAGCTGGTCTTCCTTTTGTTTCATCCATTCTTCCAGTCCGCGGAGCGCATCCGGCAGATCAAGGTTCTGATTCCATTCGATAATCAACCCGTTGAAAGGCATGAAGGTAATGGTTAGCAGAGCCACCAGCCCCACGGCCCGAACGGCGCTGAGCGGCCGGGTGTTGAAGTCGGTCCACCCCCGGTGTTCAATCCAGCGCAGGTAGAGCAGGCTCGGCAGCAGAAATGAGCAAAGGTGGCTGACGGCCTGAATCAGCATCAGCAACTGCCAACTGCCCGGAAAATCGGCGGGATTGTTTAAAATATCGGTTATTTCGCCCACCTCATAACCGCTCGTGGAAGCCCAGCCCGCCAGGAACACGCCGGCCAGCAAACCGCCCAGCGACATGCCCAGCAAGATAAAGCCCAACAGGACCAATAGACTACGTAAAGGATGCAAAGGATTCGTTGACGGGGATGCAGAGCGGAAGTCTTCCATAATTGCTGTAAATTTACGGCCAAAACCGTGAGGTCCTTACAAGTACACAATTTTTAATCCCAACACCTGTACGATTTTTGGGCCCCGGGGGTTTCAAACCGAACATCTTTAGAAACGGCGTTGTTAGCGATATATGGTTAAAATTGGAACAATTGAACTGGGCGACTTCCCGCTGCTGCTGGCGCCAATGGAGGATGTCAGCGATCCGCCGTTCCGGGCGGTTTGCAAGGCGAACGGAGCCGATTTGATGTATACGGAATTTATTTCGTCGGAGGGATTAATCCGGGACGCGGCCAAGAGCGTTCAGAAACTGGACATATTCGAATACGAACGCCCGATTGGTATTCAGCTTTTCGGTTCAGACATCGAAACCATGCGGGTCTGCGCCGAAATTGCCACGCGCGCGAATCCGGATCTGATCGATATCAACTACGGTTGCCCGGTCAAGAATGTGGCTTGCCGGGGTGCCGGGGCGGCTTTGCTGCAAGATGTTCCGAAAATGGTGAAAATGACCGAAGCCGTCGTGAAAGCCACCCACCTGCCCGTCACCGTAAAGACCCGCCTGGGCTGGGACGAAAACACAAAAAACATTCAGGAAGTGGCCGAGCGTTTGCAGGACATCGGTATTCAGGCGTTGACCGTTCACGGGCGTACGCGGGTGCAGATGTACAAAGGCGAAGCCGACTGGACACTCATTGGCCGGGTGAAGGAAAACCCGCGCATCAACATCCCGATTTTTGGCAACGGCGATATTGAAAGCCCTGAAAAGGCGCTGGAGTACAAAAACCGGTTTGGCGTCGACGGCATCATGATTGGCCGTGCCAGCATTGGCTACCCCTGGGTTTTCAACGAAATCAAGCACTACCTGCGGACGGGCGGGCATTTAGCCGCTCCTACCCTGGCCGACCGGGTGGCCGTCTGCAAACAACACCTGGAGTTTTCGATTCGCTGGAAAGGCGAGAAAACCGGCATCTTCGAAATGCGTCGTCATTATACCAATTACTTCAAGGGCCTCGACAATTTCAAACCGTTCCGGCTCCGGCTGGTGCAGGCTGATACGCTGGCGGAAATCAGCGGTATTCTGGACGAAATCACCGAAACGTACGAGGTAGCCCTGCTTTGAGGTACGAATTCCGAAGTACTGACGATTTTACCGTTTTAATTGTAAAAGTACTGGTGCCTCGGGACATGGCCGATCCGGGTGCCCATTCCACCTAAACAGAAACCTGAAGCCCCTGCAAGCCGTCAGGGGCTTTTTTATGCTGCAAAGCCGCTTCGTCAGCCTCTGGGCTCTTGAGTAAGGGGTTTAGCTTTCAGTGGCGGGTGGTTTGCTTGGCTTGGCCTACCCAAACCGACTTTCATTCAACCCATTAGCGCTGGACACTTTTTTACAATCGACCGAACCAAATTCTGGCGACCGATGGTTTTCGTTTTATGACAAGACTGTTTACCGAAAAATCCCCCACTCTACCCGAACCGGATCTTTCTTCATCCCCAAACCACCGGTTACAAGCCTGGTTGTTGCTTATACTGGTCGCTCTGATCTGGGGCACTTCTTTTATTTTAATCAAACACAGTCTGACGGCTTTTTCGGCCATCCAGGTCGGAACAGGTCGCATCTTCTTGGCGCTGGTCTTTTTCCTCCCGTATCTGCTCGTTCGCAGGAACCAGTTTCCCCGCGACCGCTGGCTGCCCCTCCTGGGGTCGGGGGCACTCGGTTACCTGATCCCCGCCATGCTGTTTGCTACCGCCGGGGCGCACCTGAATAGCTCGCTGGCCGGAACGTTGAACGCCCTCAGCCCGCTGTTTACCTTCCTGATCGGCGTGCTTTTATTCGGCCGACGGGCGAAGCTGCTGCAGGTTGGTGGTATTCTGCTGGGTTTCGCCGGATCGGTCTTTCTGGTCTTTTTCAGCGCAACCGGCTCCTTTTCCTACAACGGGTACGCCTTTCTGATTGTGCTGGCCACCCTCTTCTACGGCTTCAACATCAACATCGTCTCCCGGTATTTATCCGACTTGCCGGCCCTGCTTTCCACGGCCTCCACCTTTGCAATGGTTGGCCCGATTGCCCTGCTCGGGCTGGCGACGACGGACTTCCCGACTCGGGCTGCCGCTCCGGGTTCAACGCCCGCCCTGCTGATGCTCATCACCCTCGGCATGATTGGTTCGGGCTTCGCCACCATTCTTTTTAACCGGGTTATCCAGCTTACTTCCGCAGTTTTTGCCTCAACGGTAACCTATCTGATTCCCGTCGTGGCGGTCGTCTGGGGGTTGTTCGACGGCGAACCGCTGCACTGGCCGCAGGTTGCCGGTATGGGAATTTGCCTCTTGGGTGTATATTTGATCAACAAAAAATAAAACGCCTTAGCCCTTGCTTCATGTTTCGTGCTTCCGTTAACGATCAGCCCCCCTTTGAAATTGATTTTGCCAGCAACCAACCGGTTCTAAACGGCCAGCCTTTTCCCTGGGATCTGGTTCGGCTGAACGACCGGATGTTTCACATTCTCCACCAGAACCGTTCGTACATCGCCGAAATTCTGCACCTGGACCACGCGGCCAAAACCGCAACAATCAAGATTAACGAGTCAATTCATCAGGTTCAGCTCAAAGACCGTTTCGATCTGCTGCTCGAACAGATGGGTATGAGTACGGTCAGCCAGACGAAGATCAACGAGATCAAGGCGCCGATGCCCGGCCTGATC
The DNA here is from genome assembly GCF_026248825.1 of Larkinella insperata. NCBI lineage: Bacteria > Pseudomonadati > Bacteroidota > Cytophagia > Cytophagales > Spirosomataceae > Larkinella > Larkinella insperata. The sequence continues at coordinate 127,354 of NZ_CP110973.1, forward strand.
CTAAGCCTGAGCGTTCAGCCCGGCGATGTGGTGCGTAAAGGCGATATCGTCCTGATTCTGGAAGCGATGAAAATGGAAAACGTCATCAAATCACCCGGCGACGGCACGATCAAAACCGTCCGGATTGGCCGCGGTCAAACCGTTGAGAAAAACCAGGTCCTGGTAGAATTCAGTTGAGCTGGCAGAATCAGAAGAGAGGAATTGGCAGGCGTATTCTCTTGCGCAGCGCATTTTAACTCTTAGCTCTTGTCTCTTAACTCATCACAGTTCACTATATTTGCCGCCAAACTTTCCTTCATGGCTCAACTAAAATATAAACGAATTCTGCTGAAGCTTAGCGGAGAAGCATTAAGCGGAGAAAAAGGGTACGGTATCGATCCGACAGTTTTAGAACAGTACAGTCTGGAAATCAAGCGGGTTGTCGAAATGGGTGTCCAGGTTGCTATCGTTATCGGCGGGGGCAATATTTTCCGGGGTATCCAGGGCGAACGCAGCGGTATGGACCGGGTTCAGGGCGATTACATGGGCATGCTGGCAACGGTTATCAACGCCATGGCCATTCAGAGTTCGCTCGAGCAGCACGGGTTGTACACGCGCGTGATGTCGGCCATCAAGATGGAGCAGGTTTGCGAACCGTACGTCCGTCGGCGGGCTGTTCGTCACCTCGAAAAAGGCCGCGTCGTCATCTTCGGCGCCGGAACCGGAAACCCGTACTTCACGACGGACACAACGGCCAGCCTGCGCGCCATCGAGATCGAAGCGGACGTGGTTCTGAAAGGCACTAAAGTTGACGGAGTGTACACGGCTGACCCGTTCAAGGATAAAACCGCCACCCGGTATACGACGATTTCCTTTCAGGACGTTTACGAGAAGAAACTGAACGTAATGGACCTGACTGCCTTTACGTTGTGCAAGGAAAACAATCTTCCGATCATCGTGTTCGACATGAACCGTTCCAACAACCTGGTTCGACTGGTGGAGGGCGAAGACATCGGCACGCTGATTACGGGCTAATTTTTTAAATGACGAATTAAGAATGATGAACGATGAATCCGGAATGGGTCGCTGATGCGATGATCGACGGTAAATAAACCGTCAGCCCGTTCATCGCCCATCGTTCATACTTCATCATTTATGTAAAACTATGGAAGAAATTGAGCTTTATCTCGAGGACGCCCGGGATACGATGGAAAAGGCGTTAAAACATTTGAACATCGAATTATCCAAAATCCGGGCGGGCAAGGCCTCAACCGCGATGCTGGACGGTCTTCAGGTGGAGTATTACGGTGTCAACTCTCCGATCAACAACGTGGCTTCGATCACAACGCCCGACGCCCGGACTATTTCCATCAAGCCGTTCGAGAAAAAGATGATTGCTGAAATCGAAAAATCCATTCGTAACAGCAACCTGGGTCTGTCGCCCACCAACGACGGCGAAAACATCCGGCTGAACATCCCGCCCCTGACCGAGGAGCGCCGTCGCGATCTGGTCAAGAAGGTAAGGCAGGAAATTGAAGTCGGTAAAGTCAACATCCGTAACATACGCAAAGACACCAACGAAGACATTCGGAAATTGACTAAAGAGGGCGTTTCGGAAGACGATGTTAAAAAGGGTGAAGAGCGCGTTCAGAAACTAACCGATAGTTTTATCGCCAAAATTGACAGCATTTTCGTAGCCAAAGAACAGGACATTATGTCAGTATAAACGGTTTCGACCTTTTGCTACCGGCTTCGGAATCCTCAAAGGCGCTAGACCCGAGGATTCCGAAGCTTTTTTAGTAAGCTTTCTCCTGAAATGCCTCCGTTGTTTCTTCTTTTCCGCTAAGCCACTCCGTTTTACTAACGTTGGCACAGTAGCGTTCCCGGTTGGCCGACAAAACCGGACCAGCTCCACTTAGACGAATGCCCAGTAATGGTAAAATAAGCCCGAATGGTTTTTGGGTTGCTTTCATCGCAATAGGCAACATTGACTAAAGCTGCTGGCTTGGCATCGGTTTATTCCAATAGCAAACAGCAGGTGATTTGGGGACAAAATCGCCCTTTAAAAAACCGAATACTCCAAAACGATCATACTTTATTGCAAACACCCCCTTTCTTCTTATCTTGTAGCTAGATCTAAACCTATGCCAATTTGTGAAATTTTTACGCTGCGCCGGTCTGCTCGTGATCACCGGATTTCTGATTGTTGCTAATACCGATCTTCTTTTCGCCCAGTCTACGCTTTCCCGCGTTATTTCAGGCTATGTGCGGGAAACGGGCACGAACAAACCCATTGCCGGCGCTTCGGTATTTATTCGGGAAACCCGCCGGGGCACCACCACCGACCGGCAAGGCTTCTACACCCTGACGGTTTCGGAGGGTACCTACAATCTGCTCTTTTCGCACTTGGGATACCTGCGTTTTGAGCAAACCGTAACCGTTCCGCCCAACCGAAATCTAAACAACATTTCACTGGCGCCCGACACCCAACTGCTCAATGAAGTGACGGTGAAAACCGAGTCGCCCGACCGAAACGTTAAAAAGGTGGAACTGGGCGTTACCCAGTTACCCATCCAAAGCATCATTAAAATGCCCGCGCTCATGGGCGAAGTGGATGTTATGCGGAGTTTGCTGCTGCTGCCGGGCGTTACAACCGTCGGCGAAGGAGCCACCGGCATCAACGTGCGGGGGGGCAGCGTTGACCAGAATCTGGTGCTGCTCGACGACGCCCCGATCTACAACTCCTCGCATTTGATGGGTTTCTTTTCGGTATTCAACCCCGATGCCGTCCGCGATGTAACCCTGCAAAAAGGCAGCCTGCCCGCCCGCTACGGGGGCCGAACCTCCGCCGTGCTGGATGTTCGAACGAAAGAACCCGACGCCGAAAAGCTGCGGCTCAGTGGCGGTGTTGGACTTATCTCCAACCGACTTGGCCTTGAAGGTCCGCTTGCTGGTCGCAAGCTCACCTTTCTGGCCGACGCCCGGCTAGCGCTCAACGACTTTCTATTTAAACTGGGACCAACCAACATCAGGGATGTTAAAGCCAGTTTTTATGACCTGACGACCAAGCTCAAATTTTTACCCAACGAACGGAATACGGTTTACCTGTCCGGTTACGCCAGCAACGACCGGATGCTGCTGCCCTCGGATTCGCTGCTGGCAGTGGATGTGTCGGCTTCGCAAACGGGTTTTGACTACCAGACCGCCAACGGTTCGTTCCGCTGGACGCACACGTTCAACGAGCAGCTCAGCATGTCCGTCTCGGCGGTGTTTTCCCGTTACCGATCGGCCATGAGTGTACCCGACAGCAGCAACGAATTTCGGTTGCAGTCGGAGTTGTTGTCGAAGATTGGAAAGATTGAAATGAATTACCAGACCGATCGACACCGCTGGGCAATTGGCCTTCAGGCCACCCATTACCGTCTGGAACCCAACACCCTGAAGCCCGGGCCGTTCTCGAATGTGCTGCCCGTCAACCTGCCAACCGAATACGGCCTGGAAGCCGGTTTGTACGCCGAAGACGAGATCACGGTGAACGAAAAAGCGTCGCTGATTGCCGGCCTGCGGTATTCGCAGTTTCTCTTTCTGGGGCCAACGGAAGTGCGTACCTACGCCCCCAACGGCCCGCGTCGGCCCGAAACGCTGCTGGACCGGGAAAACGTCGGATCGGGCGCGGTTGCGCAACAGTACGGGGGCCTCGAACCCCGGCTGGCCCTGCGCTGGGCGCTCCGGAACGACCGATCCCTGAAACTTGCCTACACCCGCACGCGCCAATTCCTGCAACTGGTTACCAACACCACGGCTGCCCTGCCCACTTCGCGCTGGAAATTAAGCGACAACCACATTCGCCCCCAGATCGCTGACCAGTTTTCGGCGGGGTATTTTCGCAATTTCCAGAACGATATGTACGAGGCCTCCGCCGAAGTGTATTACCGGCAAAGCCAGAACGCCATCGACTACCGCGACGGTGCAAAACTGCTGCTCAACCCCGCCCCCGAAACCGATCTGGTGCAGGGTCAGGGACGAGCTTATGGCCTAGAACTGATGCTGAAAAAAAATCGGGGATTCCTGACGGGCTGGGCCAGTTATGCCTTTACACGTACCCATTTGCTGATCGACGGTCCTTTTTCCGGGGAGCGAATCAATAGCGGGAGGTGGTATCCCGCCAATTTCGACAAGCCGCACGCCGTAAACGTTCTGGCCATTTATCGACCATCGCTCAAGTTTACTTTTTCGGCCAATTACACCTACAGTACGGGCCGACCGATGACCGTTCCGTACGCCAAGGCGCGGGTCAGCAACGTAGTGACGCTGCCAGTGTATCTCGACCGCAATCAGCAGCGCATTCCGGATTACCACCGGCTGGACCTTTCGCTTACCTGGGAGAAGAATCCGGCCCGCAAAACCCGTTACTGGTACAGCTGGACGTTTTCCGTTTACAACCTTTACGCCCGCAAAAACGCGTACTCGGTGTTTTACCGGTTTAGCAGCTATTCAACGGGCGATGCCAATAAATTGTCCATTTTTGGTTCGGCCATTCCGTCGCTGACTTACAATTTTAAGCTGTAAAAGACTCCCGAATGAAGCCCGTTTCTCTTCTTCTCATCTTTGTATTGGCCGGACTACTTTGCCAGTGTATTACCCCCATCAACCCCGATACACGTACCCTACCTCCTTCGCTGGTTGTAGACGGACTGGTGACCGACCAGCCGGGCCGCAGCCGGGTTTCGCTTAGCCTGACGGCCGACTATACCGCTACCTCGCTCAATTATGTGGTTCAGGGAGCAGCTGTCTTTGTTACCGACAACACCGATCAGCGAACGGCTTTCAACGAAATATCGCCTGGTTTTTACCAGCCTGATTCAAGCTGGCGCGGTACGATTGGCCGCCAATACACACTTCATGTCCGGCTTTCCGACGGACGAGAGTACCAATCAAAACCGGAACTGATCCGCCCGATTGCTTCCATCGATTCGATGTACGTTGAATACTCGCAGCAATTGAAATACGGTACGGATACCTACGACAAAGGATTTGATGTTTACCTCGACCTTCAGGACCCGGCCACGCCCAATGATTATTACCGCTGGAGCTGGGTGCATTATGAAATACCGCAGTACTGTAAAATCGTTAAAATTCCGGTCTGCGGGAACTGTCTGGATCACTTGGAATTCGGGATGAGTTGCTGCGGATCCTGCTGGGACATTGTGCGATACCAGAATTTAATTAATATTACCAGTGACCAGGCTATCAATGGCAACCGCATCAGCCGCCGGTCCATCCTGCGAACTCCTTTCAACAGTTACTCAACGTATTACGTAGAGATTGAGCAGCAATCCCTGACCAAAGAAGCTTACGAATACCTGGCAACGCTGAAAGATCAGATCCAAAACACCGGAGGGCTTTTCGATGCGGCCCCGGCGACGCTGGTGGGCAACATGAGCCGCGTAAACGATCCGGAAGAGCGGGTGCTGGGTTATTTTGGTGCCTCTGCCATGACGATCCGCCCTTTGTACGTCGACCGACGCACAGCCCCGACTTATCCTGATGTCATTCCGTCTCCTCCCCCGCTTCCGCAGCCTGCCCCCTGCGAACCTTGCATCGAAAGCGCCATCCGAACTGGTAAAAAACCCATTTGGTGGCGGTATTAACCCAAATTTAAAAATTCCGCCTATCCCGTCTCACCAGCCCGGATTTTGGGTCAGGTTCGGATTTAATTGACGTTCTTTGGCGGGAATGGGAAACAGATAATGTTTCTTTTCGTCAAACGGTCGGCCCTTGGAAGTTAATTCGATGTAGGCTCTCTTCCAGCGCACCAGATCGCGCCAGCGGTGACCTTCCATGCCCAATTCCACCACCCGCTCGTGCATGATCCATTCCATAAAGGCGATTTTCGACAAGCCGGGGTCCAGCGGTTTCAGGTCCGCCCGCTCCCGCACCCGGTTAACGGCGGCATAGGCGTCAGCGGTTGGTCCCTGGGACGAATTAACGGCTTCAGCGTACATCAGCAACACGTCGGCGAAGCGCAGCAACCGGATGTTAACGTCCGAACCCGTCGTCCAATCGAATTCGTTACCGGCGTCTTTCTGGTATTTGCGGATAGCATAATCGGTGGGTTTGACATCAAACCAGGAATCGTATTCGAGCACCCGGAAGTAATCGAGTCCGTCAAACTTGCTGCCCCTCGGACCAAAAACAGACGCCAGCAGGCGCGTATCGCCGGTTTCAAACTGCTTGACGTACCATTCCGACGGGATAACGTTGTTGTAGGCCCGCCCCCGCACGCCCATTTCGAGCGGCCGCAACCCGCCCGTACCGCACTCGTCGCAGAAAGCGCCCGGGTCCACCGTGGTTGAGAACTGCACTTCGAAAAGCGACTCCCGGTTGTTTTCGTTTGTGTTCGTGTGGTTGTCCCGGTACTCCGGCACCAGGTCATACACGTTCGAGTCGATGATTTCCTTGAACAGTTGAGCGGACACGGCATAATCGGCCTGGTTGTTGGTCAGGTTGGCCCGGTACAGCAGGGCTTTCGCCCGAAATCCTTTGGCAGCTCCGCGGGTGACCCGGCCAATGTCGTCGTCCTCGTACGAAACCGGTAACCGTTTTTCGGCCTCCTCAAAATCTTTCAGAATGGCGGCATAAACCTGCGCGGTGCCGGTTCGACTGGGTTGTTTTTCGACTGGGTTACTCACATCGACCACTTTCAAAATTAGTGGAACATCCCCAAAATTGGTTACCAACGTGAAATAATACAGCCCACGCAGAAAATACGCTTCACCCAGCAGACGGCTCTTTTTATCCTCGTTCATCGGCACACCCGGAATGCGGCTGATCGCCAGATTGCTCCGGTAAACGCCCTGGTAACACCCCGACCAGAGTATATTGAACACTTCATTCGACGCATCGGCTTCGGCTTCCCGCATCTGCACCAGACTCGGACTGGTCGAAGCCGTTGAGCTGGTTTCGTCCGACATCAACTCCTGCGTCAGATGCATCATCTGGGAATAAAGCTCCGGTGACGCCAGCGTCGCATAGGCGGCATTGACGGCTTTCACGGCATCTTCTTCCGTTTTGTAGTAATTGTCGGTGGTCAGTTCATTGACATTCTGAACATCCAGCGCCTTTTCGCCACAACCGGCCATCAACCCGGCCACCAGCAACAGGGTGTTTATCTTTTTCATACTGTAGTTCATCAAAAGTTGAGTTGAATCCCGCCCAGAAACATCCGCGATTGAGGTTGCTGCGCCCGGTCGATCCCCTCGGCCACGGCCTGATTGCTGGCAAACTCGGGGTCAAAACCGCTGTATGGGGTGCGGGTAAACAGGTTTTGTGCCCCAACGTACACCCGCAACTGGCTGGCGCCAAAACGTGAGGTTACCTGCTCGGGCAAGGTATAGCCAAGTTGCAACGACTTGACCCGAAAATAATTGCCGTTCTCGATAAAACGGTCGGAGGGCCGGAAGTTGCGGGTGCCCGACGCATCCACACGGGGTTCCGTTGTCGACGGGTTGTCGCGGGTCCAGCGGTTGAGCACCTGGGTTCCGGCATTGTAACGCCCCTGAAAACCGTAGAGCCAGTAGGAAGTGACATTGTACAGCTGCCGACCCGATTCGCCCTGCAGCAATACCGACAGATCGAAGCCCAAGCCACTAACGGAGGCCGTAAAGCCGTAGTAAAACGTTGGAACGGGGCTACCGAGAAACGCTTTGTCGTCGTCGGAAATCCGATCATCGCCGTTTAGATCGGCGTAGCGAATATCCCCCGGCTCGGTACCGATCAGGCTCGGGTTGTTGACGATTTCGGTACGGTTTTGAAAAATTCCTTCTCGCCGAAAACCGTAATAGCTGCCAACCGGCTGACCAACGGCCGTGGCCGTCACATTTTCCTCGTACACCAGCCCGGAGAAAGCCGGACCGGGCCGTTCGCCCAGCGAAACGACCTTGTTTTTCTGCCAACTGGCAAAACCGCCCACGCTGTATGTGATAAGGTCCGTGTTTTGTTCGACCGCCAGGCTCAGATCGATTCCGGAATTATCGATTACCCCGGCGTTGGTCAACGGGGCCGCTGCTCCCACCGAAGCCGGTAGCGGGACCTCCACCAGCAAGTCCGTCGTCCGTCGGCGGAAGTAATCAACTTTCAGTTTCACCCAGTTATCCAGGGCGTTAACATCCAGTCCAACGTTGCTGGTTGTCGTGGTTTCCCAGCGAACACCCGGGTTGGGCAACGTACTCGGAAAAGCACCGACGCCCAGGAACGAATTGTTGGGTCCGAACGGGTAATTGTAATTCTGGGCAATCAGCGATGCGTACTGAAAATCGCCCACGTTATCGTTACCGGTTTTGCTCCAGCCCGCCCGCAGCTTGACGGTATTCAGGTAGGGCAACGCTTCCATAAAGGCTTCTTTACTGATGGACCAGGCCGCACCCACCGACGGAAAAACGCCAAACCGGTGGCCCGGCCCGAAGCGCGATGACCCATCACGCCGGACGGCCGCTGTCAGCCAGTATTTCTTGTCGTAATCGTACGCTACCTGACCCAGCAGGCTCACAATGCGGTAGAAGCCGTAAGTACCGCCCACGGTTCGGTTCCGCGACGATTGCCCCGCCGTCAGCGAGCGGATGTCGTTGCCGGGCAAATCATCCGCCGAAGCCTGCACATCGTCGCTGCGGTACGTCTGGCGGCTTCCAGCCAGCAAAACGCCAAATGAATGCACATCCTGGGTCCGCGTATAACTTAGCTGGTGGTGCAGCAGCGTGTTGTAATCCGTCTGTTTGGCCCGGGCCAGCGACGCCGTTGGGTTCAGATTGTATTCGCCCATATTGAAGGCCGGACGGGAATACGCCCGGTCAATAGTACGCAGGTCAAAGCCCAGGGTAGCGCGGTAAGTCAGCCCCTCCAGCAGCGTCCATTCGCCAAATAAATCGCCGGTCAGGTTCAGGGAGGTTCGCCGGTCGTTGGTCAGGGCCGCTAATCCAATGGGGTTGGGCGTGTCGTTGTTGGCATCCAGGTAAGTCGTTCCGTTGTAACCACCCACCCATCTCGGGTTGGTAATGGAAAGGTAAGGTGCGCTTTTCAGGGCTAGTTCGATGGGAGTCCGCCCACTGACACCGTCGTTGGCGTGCTGCACCGACTGACCAACCGTCAGGTGCTGACCAACTTTTATGTTTTCGGCAAGATCAAAATCAGTGTTAAGCCGGAGCGACAACCGTTCAAAATCGGATCCCCGAATAACCCCATCCTGCCTGAAGTAGTCGGCCGCCATCAGGTACCGGGCCGATTCGTTGCCACCGGCCACCGAAAGGAAGGCGTTCCGAACCGGAGCCGGGCGCATCAGGGCGCCGAGCCAGTTGGTAGTGGTGCCCAGCAACGTATCGAGCGACGATTGATTGGTCAGTTTAAAGGCCGGAATCAGTCCGCCGTTCGAGCGGCTGTCGTTGATGAAGTCGATGTACTGGCGAGTGTTGAGGAGCTGCGGCCCCTGGCCCGCCCGCCCGACGCCCGTGTATAAATCCAGGCTGACCCGGGGGCCTCCTGCCGTTCCTTTTTTGGTTGTGATAAGAATGACGCCGTTGCTACCCCGCATCCCGTACAACCCCGTCGAAGCCGCATCTTTCAGCACCTCGACCGACTCAATGGTGTTCGGGGCCAGCCAGTTCAGGTTATCCCACTGTCCGACAATCAAGCCATCGACCACCACCAGCGGAGTGGTGTCCCCGAAGCGGCCAGGGCCGTGCACTTGCAGGGTTGCCGGCCCACCCGGTTCCCCGGAATTTGACCGAACGAGCAGTCCTGCCACCTGTCCCTGTAACGCCTGCAGAGGATTTGCCGTCACAATCCGGCGGAGTTTTCGAGCCGAAACGGTATCATTCGAACTGGTAGTTTGCGGGGTCACCAGCCGCCCGTTCCGCACCAGAAGAGAGTCATCCATCGGACGATTCGGGCTGCCCAGGGCGGGTACTTGAGCAGTAAAAAAAACAGACAAACAACTAATTATCAGCTTGTTTGACCACATCCATAACGTCGAGTCGCACCGAGTCAGCGGTGATTTTACCATACCTGAGATAGGGTTAGAGAAGGGAATTCCAAAGGTAAACCAACTCTTTTAAATCAGGAATAATACCAGACAAAAAATAAAAAGCCTCCGTGATGGTCAAGATCACGAAGGCTCACGCATCCCCGGGCCCGGCCGCGCAGGCTATCGTCCGTGGAATTCTGTATTTCTTGGCGACGGAGTATCGCTCCGAATGTAGTCCCGGATGACGGGGCTACGTTCGTTATTTCTTTTCAAACTCGCGGTGATGAGCGGCTTTGAAAAGCTCCTCTTCGGGCAGGCTCTTGAAGTATTCATACGTAATCCGCAAGCCTTCTTCCCGCGACACTTTCGGCTCCCAACCCAGAATTTCTTTCGCCCGTGTAATGTCCGGACGGCGTTGTTTGGGATCGTCCGTGGGCAGCGGTTTTACGATCAGTTTCTGCGTAGTACCGGTCAGTTTGATGATTTCTTCGCCAAACTCCCGGATCGTAATTTCGTTGGGGTTTCCGACGTTGACCGGGTATGGATAGTCGCTCAGCAACAACCGATAGATACCCTCAATCAGATCGTCGACGTAGCAGAACGAACGGGTTTGGCTACCGTCGCCGAAAACCGTCAGGTCTTCCCCGCGCAGCGCCTGGCCGATGAAGGCGGGCAGTACGCGTCCGTCGTTGAGCCGCATCCGGGGGCCGTAGGTGTTAAAAATCCGCACAATCCGCGTTTCCAGACCGTGGAAAGTATGGTAGGCCATCGTCATTGCTTCCTGGAACCGCTTGGCTTCGTCGTAGACCCCCCGCGGACCGACCGGGTTGACGTTCCCCCAGTAATCTTCATTTTGCGGGTGAACCGCCGGATCACCGTACACCTCCGAAGTAGATGCAATCAGAACCCGGGCATTTTTAACCCGCGCCAGTCCCAGGCAGTTGTGAATCCCCAGCGAACCCACTTTCAGCGTCTGAATCGGGATTTTGAGGTAGTCGATCGGGCTGGCGGGCGACGCAAAGTGCAGAATGTAATCCAGTTCACCCGGAACGTGGATGAATTTCGATACGTCGTGGTGGTAGAACTCAAAATTCGGCAGGTGGAACAGGTGTTCGATGTTGCGGATATCGCCCGTAATGAGGTTATCCATTGCGATGACGTGGTAACCTTCCTTGATAAAGCGATCGCAGAGGTGTGATCCCAGGAAGCCAGCCCCGCCCGTTATTAGTACGCGTTTCATAGAGTCGTTGGTTATTCTAAGTAAAAGGTTTATAGCTTATGCTCGGCAAAGAACGCTCAGCAGCACGGCCGAACCGTAAGCTATAAACCGTTGCTCGTATTTTTAAAGCTGTGTTTGATTGAACCTAGGCACTTTGGTGGACTTCCGGTTTTACCGTTTCCCGGCCGATGCTGTAGTAGGTGTAGCCTACTTCTTTCATCTGGTCGAGTTCGTAGACGTTCCGGCCGTCAAAAATCACCTTGTTTTTCAACAGCAGGTTCATTTTGGTAAAGTCGGGCGTGCGGAACAGCGGCCACTCGGTCATGATCACCAGCGCATCGGCGTCGTCCAGGGCTGCGTACGAGGTGTGGGCGTACGTGATTTGGTTGCCCAGCACATTCCGCACGTTTTCCATCGCTTCGGGGTCGTAAACCGTTACCTTCGCCCCTTCGCTCAACAGCGCCCGAATGTTTTCCAGGGCCGGAGCTTCGCGAATGTCGTCGGTATACGGTTTGAAAGCCAGCCCCCAGACGGCGATGGTTTTTCCTTTTAGGTCACCGTCAAAATGAGCCTTGATGATCGGCAGCAGTTTGCTCTTCTGCAGGGCGTTCACGTCCATCACCGACTTCAGAATCTTGAAATCGTAGGCATTGTCCTGCGCGGTTTTCGCCAGCGCCTGCACGTCCTTGGGAAAACAGCTGCCCCCGTAGCCGATGCCGGCGAACAAAAACCGCTTGCCGATCCGGCTGTCGGTGCCGATGCCCCGGCGGATATCGTCGACGTTGGCCCCCACCTTCTCGCACAGGTTGGCAATCTCGTTCATGAAGCTGATCTTGACGGCCAGAAAGGCGTTGGCGGCATACTTGGTCATCTCCGCCGAGCGCTCGTCCATGAAGATAACGGGGTTGCCCTGGCGCACCAGCGGAGCATACAGTTTGTTCATAACCGCTTTGGCTTTCTCCGACTCCGTACCGATCACCACGCGGTCGGGTTTCATGAAGTCTTCCACGGCCACGCCTTCGCGCAGAAACTCGGGGTTCGACACCACGTCGAACTCCACCTGAGCGCCCTTTGAAATGTTATTCCAGACTTTCTCGGCGGTTCCCACCGGAACGGTGCTTTTATCGACTACCACCGCGTACTGCTTCAGCAGCGGGCCAAGGTCGTCGGCTACTTTCAGGATGTACTTCAGGTCGGCGGAGCCGTCTTCACCCGGCGGAGTGGGCAGGGCCAGGAAGATAACTTCGGCGCCTTCGATGCCTTCGGCCAGGTTGGTGGTAAACTTCAGGCGGCCTTCGGCGGTATTCCGATTGAAGAGGACATCGAGTCCGGGTTCGTAGATGGGGATGATGCCATTGTTGAGTTTTTCAACTTTTCGTTCGTCAATATCGACGCAGGTTACCTGATTTCCGGTTTCAGCAAAACAGGTACCGGTCACCAGTCCGACATACCCGGTTCCTATAACGGCTAATTTCATAGATTAAATGATAGATATGATAGAAGGTTGGATTACAACAGATTTGTACTTTTTATATACGTTGCTTGCAGAACACAAAAATAGATTTTTTTACATAATTCTGATGATCTTGGCTCAAATTTGTATTTACTGGTCAATTCTATACGGATAGCAAATTAGCTTTTTGCCCGTTACGCCCTTAAGCCACTGTTTTATTAGACAAAGACAAATGGTTTCAGTTGGATTTTCAAAAGGACTTGAGACTGTCGATTTAAAGTTGTAAATTATTACGAGGATCACTTTAAAATCGCCAACGAGCGAAAATCGTCTATGACGTCAGAAATTGGAGAAAACCAAGTAAATGATATTTCCCAACTGATCATACAAACGGTTCGTGACTTTGCCGCCCGTCAAATTCAGCCGTTTGTTCGGGAATGGGATGAGGCTCAGCATTTTCCGATTGAAACCATGCGGCAACTGGGTGAACTGGGTCTACTGGGTGTGCTGGTACCGGAAGAGTACGGCGGAGCGGGCCTGGGCTACCGCGAATACGTGGGCGCCATCGTGGAGCTAGCCAAAGTCGACGGCGCGATTGGCTTGTCGATGGCTGCCCATAACTCCCTGTGTACCAACCACATTTTAAAATTTGGCAATGCCGAGCAAAAGCAACAATACCTGCCTAAATTAGCCACCGGCGAATGGATTGGCGCCTGGGGACTGACCGAACCCAATACCGGCTCCGACGCGGGCAACATGCGGACCGTCGCCGTTCGGGCGGGCAACGAGTGGGTCCTGAACGGAGCCAAAAATTTTATTACCCACGGGAAAAGCGGGCAGATCGCCGTCGTCATTGCCCGCACTGGCGAACCCAACACGCCCCACAACGCTACGGCTTTCGTGGTCGAGCGGGGTACACCCGGTTTTTCGGGCGGGCGGAAGGAAGACAAGCTGGGTATGCGGGCGTCGGAAACCACCGAAATGCTTTTCGAAGACTGCCGGATTCCGGACAGCCAGCGATTGGGCGAAGTGGGCGACGGCTTTGTGCAGGCCATGACCATTCTGGACGGCGGCCGGATCTCGATCGCAGCCCTGAGCCTGGGGATTGCGCAGGGGGCGTACGAACACGCGCTGAAATACGCCCAGGAACGCCAGCAATTCGGACAGTCGATTTCCCGCTTTCAGGCCATTGCGTTCAAACTGGCCGATATGGCCACAACCATCGAAGCCGCCAAACTCCTCACCTACCAGGCTGCCGATTTGAAGGATGCGGGTAAACTTGTCACGAAAGAATCGGCAATGGCTAAGCTTTACGCATCGGAAGTAGCCGTTAAAACCGCCGACGAGGCCGTCCAGATTTTTGGTGGGTACGGATACACGAAAGACTATCCGGTCGAGAAATATTACCGCGACGCCAAGCTTTGCACCATCGGCGAAGGTACCAGCGAGATTCAGCGGGTGGTTATTTCGCGCCTGCTGCTTGCCTGAACAGAGAAAAGGCGGAGAAACTCCGCCTTTTCTGTCTTTCCACAATTAAACCTAAATTAGCTGATTACTTTATCACCTTATACTCCAACTCTATAAAGTCGGCTTTCCGGTTTCGTCCGTTGCCATTGCTGTCAATCTGATTTTCACCGAAGCATCGACTTTACACGGGCAAGATGAGCCGGGTGAATTAAACCGGTATTAATTCGGATTTAAAAAGCCGTTAAAGCTTGTCAACGGTTTTCGCGGGTGTCCTTTATCCATCCACCCCGGCGACCTTTCATTTATGCTTTTTTCTGTCTATCATCACAGAACTTGGGGTATCCCCCGACTTATCCGAGATTTACCGCACGGAATTAAACTTAACCTTCTTTTCTCATGGGATACGTATTTCTCACGCTCGCTTTTCTGGCCCTGGTTGTGGTGTTTGCTACGGTCAAGGTGGTACCTCAGCAGACGGCCTACGTGGTCGAACGGCTCGGCAAGTTCTTCGCCGTGCTGCAACCGGGCGTTAACTTCATTATACCGTTTTTCGACCGCGTTGCCTATAAACACAGCCTGAAAGAAACCGCGCTGGACATCCCCGAGCAGATTTGTATTACGCGTGACAACGTGCAGGTGCGCGTCGACGGGGTTATTTTTATTCAGATTATAGACCCCATGAAAGCGTCCTATGGTATCAACGATTATCGATTTGCCGTCAGCCAGTTGTCGCAGACCACCATGCGGAGTGAAATGGGGAAAATTGAACTGGACAAAACGTTTGAAGAACGCACGACGATCAACCAGGCGGTGGTGAACGCCATCGACGAAGCCGCTATTGGCTGGGGCGTCAAGGTGTTGCGTTACGAAATCAAGAACATTACGCCCCCACAGACCGTTCTGAATGCAATGGAGAAACAGATGCAGGCCGAACGCGAGAAACGGGCCGTTATTCTGGAGTCCGAGGGGCAGAAGCAATCGTCAATTAACCTGGCTGAGGGCCAGAAGCAAAAAGTCGTGCTGGAATCGGAAGGTTTACGGCTGCGGCAAATCAACGAAGCTGCGGGGCAGGCGGAAGCCATTAAATCCATTGCCGAAGCAACCGCAGAAAGCATCCGCAAAGTTGCGCTGGCGATTCAGGAGGATGGCGGGATGAATGCCGTTCAACTGCGCGTAGCCGAGCAGGTAGTTAATCAGTTCGGCAACCTGGCCCGTACGAACAACACCCTGATTCTGCCCGCCAACTTCGGCGATCTGTCGTCGATCATCGCCAGCGCCATGACGGTCGTCAAGCAGCAGGACAAAACCGTTTAACGTTTCCCTGTTCCGGTTCTCGCTCACAGGAGCTGACGAGGACCCGGGTTAAACACCCAGTTACTGAAAGCCATTAACCGTATACCGTTATGACACCGTCGCAAATCTGGGCCGTGCTGGGCCTGCTGTTTCTAATCGCTGAAATGGTCAGCATTTCGTTCGTCTTCGCCTTTTTGAGCGCGGGGGCGTTGGTGACGGCCCTGCTCACCTGGCTGGGACTAACCTCCGATGTCAGCGCTCAATTGCTTTGTTTTTCGGTCGTTACCATTATTGCCCTGGTGGCCGGACGGAAACCGCTCCGGCGCTGGTTTGAGTCGCGGACGAAGAAGCAGGAATACGTCGAATACGTCGGCGACCGCGCGAACGTCACCCAAACCATCCCGGCCCACGGCGAAGGCCGGATTTTTTACCGGGGCACCGAATGGATCGCCATCTCAGAAACCGACGAGTCGATTCTGTCGGGCAGGCAGGTCGTGATTAAACGGATGGATGGGATTCGGGCGGTGGTCAATCAGGTGCCCATTGAAAGTTTGCTGTCATGATCCGATGTGCCTTCGGGTAGAATAAAAAAACCGGCTTTCAGGGCCGGTTTTTTTATTCTAACGCTGTTAGACGCTACTTAATTGCTTCGGCAATCGGGTTACCGATGTTTCCGCTGGGCTCCAGAATGTGCAGAAGCGCCGAAACCGTCGAGGCAATGTCGGCAATGTGTGTCCGGCGGGTGGTTTCGCCCGGCTTGATACCCCAGCCGTAGAACAGCAGCGGGACGTGCGTATCGTAATTGAACAACGTACCGTGTGAGGTGCCGCCCTTCTGATAACCTTCCAGCCAGCCGGGTTGGGTAACAATGTATAAATCGCCACTCCGTTTGGGGTTGTACACGTTGCGCAACAGGGGCAGCCAGTATTCCGGTACCGAGTTGCCGTTGATATCGTGCAGATTCAGAATGTCCTGAATGCCCGGATTTTTCAACAAGGCCAGCCGCACCACTTCGGCCGCATCCGCCACTTTGATTTTTTTCTCCCGCATCAGGTCGTGGTTCAGGTAGATTTGTCCGTTTGCATTTCCGGAAACCCATTTGCCCGGCCCAAAAGCCTCGGTCAGGGCTTTGTCGGTAGCCGCGCTGACGTTTCTTCCTTCCAGAAAGCCACCGGGCAGCTTTAGGCTGATCGAATACCCCGGGTTGTCGGCGGCACCGTGGTCAGCCGACAGAAACGTCAGATAATTGCCCTTGCCCACCTGCGCATCCAGCGCCGTCAGCAGGTCGGCAATGACTTTGTCGAGCCGCAGGTATTCGTCCTGGGCCTCAACCGACGAGGGGCTGAAGCGGTGGCCGATGGCGTCGGGCGATGAGAAACTGACACAAAGAAAATCGGTTTCGGTACCTTTCCCCAAATTTTCTCCTTTCAGGGCCGCCAGGGCCATTTCCTTCGTCAGAATATCGCCAAAAGGACTGGTGCGCAGGGCTTCATATTTACTGCCCAGCGAAGCAACCGCCTGGTGCGGAAATATGGCCTTCTGCTCCCCGGCCAGCGGATTTTCGAATGGCGTATCATCGGCCGTACTTTCGATGTATTGATCCAGCGGCAAGGTGGTCTCCCAGGTTTGCGTCAGGTATTTATCGGCCAGTTTGCGGGCGTTGAATTCCTTGGCCCACTGCGGCTGCTCCTTCATGTAAAACGTGCTCGAAATCCAGCTACCGTCTTTTGAATCATACCAATAGGCGGCATTGGCGGCATGACCCGCGGGCAGGATAGCCCCCCGGTCTTTCATGGCAATACCGATCACTTTCGCACGACCCTGCGTGGCAATTTTCAACTGATCGGTTACGGTTGTTACCAGCAGATTACGGGGTGACATTTTACCCGCCGACGAAACCGTTCCGCTGGTCGAAACCGCCGAAACCGTTGAATCCTCGACGCAATAGACATCCCGATCCAGCTGCCGGTCGTACCAGTCGTTGCCCACGATGCCGGAAATGGCGGGCGCCGACCCCGTATATACGTGGGTGTGTCCGGGGGCCGTAATCGTAGCCGCGTAATGGTAATGGTTGTTGCGAGCGTTAAACCCGTCGCGCATCATTCGTTTGAAGCCACCTTCGCTGTATTTGTTGTAATACCGGTATAAATAATCGTAACGCATCTGGTCGACGATGATACCAACAACCAGTTTCGGGCGACTTAAGGGAGAGGAAGCAGGTGCCTTTTTCTGGGCTGCCGACTGCCCAAACGACAGGGCTGGCACCAACAGAAATACCGCAAAATGGAGTAATTTCATACTAATGAAAGGAAACTGTTAAAAATCGGTCGGGTTACCAACCCAAAAGTAGTGAACATTTCTCGTTCACGTGTCGTTAGCCGGTAAATGAATTGTTAAATGACGCCATCTGCCATTTCGTTCAAACCGGCCCAAATCGGCAACCGGGGCCTGCTTGCGGCCACCCTCATTCTGCTGAGCTGGCTGGGAATGCTGATTTTCCTGCTCAATTTCCCCATTGACTGGAAAAATCCGCTGATTTATCTTTTCGTATTGATTCAGACGCACCTGTACACCGGCGTTTTCATTACGGCCCACGATGCCATTCACGGCGTGGTGGCTCCGCACAACAAACGACTCAACTACTGGATTGGCTTTCTCTGCACCACGTTGTTTGCCTTCAACAACTACAACCGGCTCAGCCGCAAGCACCACCTGCACCACCAGCATTCGGCCACCCACGACGACCCCGATTTCCACGACGGCAACCCTCATTTTCTTGCCTGGTATTACAGTTTTCTGAAGGAGTACATTTCGGTGATTCAGATCGTGCTGATGGGCATTACGTACAACATTCTGAAGATCTGGTTTCCGATGGAAAATCTGATCGTATTCTGGATGGTTCCGGCCATTCTAAGCACGTTCCAGTTGTTCTATTTCGGGACCTACCTCCCCCACCGCGGTGAACACCACAACCCGCCCCACAATGCCCGCAGCCAGAAGCTAAACCACATAACCGCCTTTCTGAGCTGTTATTTCTTCGGGTACCACGCCGAACACCACAACTGGCCGTATCTGCCCTGGTGGAAATTGCCGGAAGCGCGGGTGAAGAGTGATGAGTTAAGAATGAAGAATTAAGAGTTGCCTGACACTTCACTTATTTACTCCGCTCGATGGTATACTGAACCAGTTGTTCGAGGGAGGTGCGGTAAACGGACTCGGGCAGCGAAAACAGCAGCGCCCGGGCTTCGTCGACGTAGCGGGTCATGACGGTGGTCGCGTACTGAATGCCGCCGGATTTTTTGACAAAGTCAATCACTTCGGCCACCCGTTTCGGATTTTCGCTCTCGTTTTTAACAATGTTGATCATCCGCCGTTTTTCGGTCCAGCCCGCGTGGTTGAGCGCGTAAATCAGGGGCAGCGTCATTTTCTTTTCCTTGATGTCGATGCCAAGCGGTTTGCCAACCTCCATTTCCCCGTAATCAAACAAATCGTCTTTGATCTGAAAGGCGATGCCCACTTTTTCGCCAAACATCCGGGCGGTTTCCACCACGTCTTCCGTAGCGCCTACCGAACGGGCACCCACGGCGCAGCAGGCCGATATCAGAGAGGCCGTTTTCTGGCGGATAATCTCGTAATAAATCTCTTCCGTAATGTCTAACCGGCGGGCCTTTTCGATTTGCAGCAGTTCACCCTCGCTGATTTCGCGCACGGCGGTCGAGACGATTTTCAGCAGGGCATGTTCGTTGTTATCGACCGAAAGCAGCAAACCGCGGGCGAGCAGGTAGTCGCCCACCAGCACGGCAATCTTGTTTTTCCAGAGAGCATTGATCGAAAAAAAGCTCCGGCGGTAATTCGAATCGTCGACCACATCGTCGTGTACCAGCGTGGCCGTGTGCAGCAGTTCGATCAAAGCCGCCCCGCGATGGGTCGATTCGGTGATGGAACCGCACACGCCCGCCGTCAGGAAGACGAACATGGGCCGGAGTTGCTTGCCTTTCCGGCGCACAATGTAGTTCATGATCTGATCCAGCAACATGACTTCGCTTTTCATGAACTGCCGAAATTTTTGCTCGAACGTTTCCATTTCGGCAGCAATCGGCGCTTGTATGTCCCGGATTGATAGTGGCATCAGTGCAACTAGTCCGTCAACTAGGACGAACCGTATTCAGGGCGCAAGTATACCACCGAAACGTGAACATCAGGACAAAACTTCAAAAAATTATGGAGGATGAATTATGAACGATGCCCGGAAAGGTGTTATTTAAGCTTTTGTTCGTCACGTCTTGTTGCTGATTTATCAATCTTAGTTTCGTCTTCCATGCGTGCATTGGTGTTAGGGGGCGGGTCCCTGAAGGGTGCGTTTCAGGCAGGAGCCATTCAGGCCGTTCTGGAAGCCGGTTATGAGCCCGAAGCAATTTACGGCATCTCGGTTGGTAGTTTAAACGCAGTTTTCCTGACGCACGAAGCCGGAAAACAGTTTGCGGAGCACGGAGCCATTGACTGGCCCAGAGCCGGGCGGCAATTGATCGAATTCTGGATTCGAAACATCACAAAGCCCGAAGATGTGGCCGTAATCCGGTCGCGGTTTATGATGGGCTACAACACGCTGATGAGCCGCTTTGACGGCTTGCTCGACAACACCCCGCTTCAAACGCTGATCCGGACCCACATCAAGCTTCCCATTCTCGTCAACAGCCCCGTGAAGCTGAAGGTGGGCGCCGTTGATATTATTAAGGGCGATATGATCTACACCACCAACGAAGACGAGAGTATTCTGGATTACGTCATTGCCAGCAGTTCGCTGCCGTTTCTGATGCCCGCCGTCTGCATCGGTGGAGATCGCCAGAAAATGTTTCTGGATGGCGGTTTGCGGGAAGTGGCTCCGCTGCGGGAAGCCATCGACGACGGGGCGAATGAACTGGTCTGCGTTGCCTGTCACGCCAAACGAATTTTTACCGAGAAATTCAACTACCGCAGCCTGCTGAACCTGGCGGAAAGGGTGAAGGACATTACCGTTAATCAGATCGTCAACAACGACATTGCCTGGGCCGAACGCTGGATCGAGCGGGAGAAACTTCGGGGCAACGAGATGCACCTGACACTCATCCGCCCCCACGAGCCCCTGTACCTGAACCTGATGAAATTCACCTCCGAGGATATCGGGCGACTGATCGTTCAGGGCTATGAGCACGCGACGGAAGTGCTGCGGGCCGGGGGCGTCAGACGGAAAGTGTGAAAGCAGTTGGTACTGCCTGTCAAGAATTACCGAAGTAGTTTGGAATGACGAATGGGTAGAAGCAAGCAGGGCAGTTCGCAGTCGTCTAAAACCGCAGTCCAACTCCTGCTGATCCCGTAACAAATCCCGACCAACAAATCAATCAAACGAATACACCTGACATGCTACGCCCGCATCTGATCGGTGGTCGCCCTGTCACCGGGAACAGTCGCGCAATCGCTTCCCCGCCTGGACCGCTCATCGTTGGCTTCGTTTTGCGGTTCAGTCGAATTGACTGGTTGGTGGATAAATGACCCAGCCACCTTCGTTGTTCGAATCATATCCTTCTCGAATCCAATCCTCACTTTTATAAAATTCGTCACCAATTGTCTGGGCGTTCAGGTCGACCTGATCGTTAAAAAGGCCGTGGAAGATGGTGTTCTGCTTTTGGTCCCGGTAGTTCACTTCCAGCCCCGGCAATGGCTGGCTGTAGATGCTATATGGCACAAAACGGTACCCATCAAAGGATTCCTCCATAAGCGCACAGATTCGTTTGAATACATCCGCGTATTCGTTTTCCGGCGCAAGCGTCAGAATGGTGGTCGAACAATACCGTTTGTTTAGGAATGAGGGGTAGGGCGCGTCCTCGTCTTGTAAAACAATTTCGGTTACATCACGGCCCAACACGGTATAATACGGTTCTAACAGGCTGACGGTAAAGAATAACTCCTGGTAGCGGGTCAGGTTTCCCGACGGTATTTTTTTCAGAATCAGCCGGGCACTGAACGAAGGCACCTGACCATAGGTGGTGCCCACTACTTCGTTGCCGGTTTGATCAGCCAGCGTTTTCTCTACTACATGCCAGCGGCTGGTGTAATTTCCGTCCTGATGAATGTTTTCAAAAACCAGCGACTCCAGCTTCTTCAAGCCTGGATAATGCTGGTACATTTCGTACCCATCGCCCTTCGGAATACCGATCGGATAGAATGCTTTTATGCTGTCGTAAATCGGCCAGTAATCAAACTTTTCGTGATTAAAGTGCATGGCTCCTTCGGGTCTGAATTATTTTTTATTGGTAAACAACGCGTTGACCTCCACCGGCCGGTCAGTCGTCAGGATGTCCGCACCGGTCTGGACGATCTTACGGTATTCAGCGGCCACTTCGGTGATCGGTTTTTCGTCCAGATTTCCGGGGCCGTAGGTGCCTGCCGTGCAGGGAATGCCGTCGCGGTGAAGTCGCTCGTAGAAACTGGTTTCCTGCCGCGACGCCAGCGCAATCAGGTGGGGCAGGGAAAGACCGGCCTTGCGGAGCGTTTCGCCGTGATCGGCCTGGTTGAAGCCCAGCGCCACCCAAACATCCGGGTATTGTTTCCGCAGCCGTAGCGCGTCGTCCACCGAATAGCAGATGATGAATACGCTGTGCAACGCCTTGTGATCCGTAATCGCTTTCATCATTTTGCGCAAATCAACGCCCGGTTTGGCATCAATTGCCATGACGGCCTTACCGGCTCCCCATTTCAGCACGTCCTCAAAAAGCGGAATGCGCTGGCGGGTCGGCTGGCCGCGCAGATCGCGCAGTGAAACCGTTTTCAGTTCTGCCCACGACGAGGCTTTCAGCGAGCCGCTACCTGTTGTAGTCCGGTCGATTTCGTCATCGTGCAACAGCACCAGCACACTGTCCCGCGTCATCCGAACATCCATTTCGATGATGGCGTCCGGCACCTGCTGATAAGTACGCCGAAACGTCTCCAGGCTGTTTTCCGTCTCCGTCGGTTCGGGACCACCCCGGTGTGCCAGAATCAGCGGCTGGCTTCGGTCAGGCCGGTAAGCTAGTACTTTCTCCAACGCCCTGGCCGTCGTGAATCTGGCTTTTTTCTGCGCATACAGGTTGACACTGTTCAGCAGAAACCAACTCCAAAAAATATACTTTTTCATCTTTCACAAAAAATCCCCCGCCGGATAAGCTCGGCGGGGGACATATTTACTAAACGTTTAACCAATTAGTTGAAAATATACCGGATACCGAGTTGCGCCTGATAAACTGCGTTCAGGTTTTGAGCCGGTACGAAGGAATCCTTCAGCAAGCCGGCCTGCCGCTGCCCTCTGAATGTCTGGGTCGCCAGTCGGTACGTCGGAACGCCAGTCGTCGTGTTCACACTCGCCAGCGTCAGCGGGTTCGAGGTAGACGACGAGGTAGAAGCCGTCAGCGCATAGCCCAGGCCCCAGCTGTTGTTCAGCAGGTTTCCGAAGTTCAGGATATCGGCGCGGAACTGGATCGTGTTCCGTTTGCCCTTGTTACCTACAGCGACATAAAACTCCTGCACCACTGACAGGTCGAAGCGGGTCAACCACGGATAAGCACCCCCGTTCCGCTCGGCGTACTGACCGCGACGGCTATTGAGATACTTGTTGTCCTGGATGTACGTTTCGAACGCGGCAGCCTGCTGTTCGGGCGAATACGTCACCGCCGGAATGGCTGGCTCCGTAGCCGTAGCCGGAACGGCAGCAACCGTCAGCGGAGCGAAGGTCAGTTCAGACGCGTTACGCGGTACGTAGAGCAGGTCGTTGGTCGTCTGACCGTCTAAGTTGACATCCTGGTTGTAAACATAGGAAATTTTGCTTCCGCTGTTTCCAAGCACGCCCAGCGTAATGGCTGTTGAACCGCCCAGCTTACCGCCATAGTTCAGCCGGTAGGTAGCGTATCCAATTACGCGGTGCCGCAAATCCTGATCAGAATACGCCGTTGTCAGGTAGTTTTGGCCATATACAGACGGAACGTTGGCCTGTACCGTGCTACCTACCACGGCCAGGTCACGCGCCTGCCCATAAGTATACGCCAGCGAGAAGCCCAGACCCCGGACAGCCGGTTTCTCCAGTTTCGCCGTCACGATGTATGAGCTACCCTTGTTGGTGTTGCGCAGCACGAAGGCGTTGGTAATTTCCCGGTTGTAATACCGAGCCGCCGACAACGCCGAGCCCGTCAGACCAAAAGCCGGGAAAACCGGGCGGTTGTCCGGACCACTTAACGTTCGGTCGCCTTGCGGTGCCCGCAGGTTCGCATCAATGTACCGCAGCGCCTGGATGTTTTTGTTGTAGACAAACTCCAGCGTACCAATCAGGCCCCAGGGCAACCGTTGGTCTATGGCAATGTTGGTTTTCCAGATTTGCGGGTATTTCAGGTTCTGATCCGATGCGTTGATAACGTAAGGTGCCAATCGGGAAATGTCAACGCTATCCGGGTTGGGCCGGATGGCCGCCGGCAGCTTGCTGGGATCCGTTACAAACGGAACCGCCGTGGTATCAGTCAGGTTAATGACGGCGGTGTTTACCCCGTTATTACCCAACTGGTTCGACACCAATACTTCCGGAATACGGGATACGAAGATACCGGTACCACCCCGAATTTGCGTCGTTTTGTCACCTTTTACGTCCCAGTTAAAACCAATCCGGGGTGACAGCAGCAGACGGGGTTTGGGGAACGTACCGGTCGTGATTTTGTAATCCTCCCCGTTTTCATTTTTAAACGTCAGCCCGGCCACAATCGGGTTGTTAAAGTCTTCAGCCGTGCTGTTGTTGTAGTGGAAAATATCCGCCCGCAGACCCGCCGTCACTTTAATGTTCGGCGTGGCCTGGTACTCGTCCTGCACATAGGCACTGTACAGGCTGCGTTTCAACGTCTGCAGCGGTTCGCCCCCGCCCGGAATCAACGAATAGCGCAGGTTGTAACGGGCTAACCGTACCGGTGAAATCGGGTTGTTCGGGTTGTTGATAGACGCCAGAGCCGCCTGTTTGAAATCATCAATGGAGTTGTACACATACACCCCGTTTGACGAGGGGAAGAACACGTTGTTCGAGGTGTAGTACTCATACACCAGCCCCGCCGTGAACGTATGTTTGCCCAGGAAGTAGTTGAAGTTGTTCGTGATGTTAAACGTCGAATAATTCAGCTTGTTATTCGGCGTAAACGGATCAAAACCGATCGACGTGTACGTACTTCCATCCTTCAAAATATCGATGGTCGAAAACAAACTGGTTTTATAAGCCCGGTCTTCCAACTGCTTGTTGTAGGTAACAATCAGGTTGTTGGCAAACTTTCCGCCGAAGTTAGAGGTCAATTCAGCCGCCAGCGAACGGGTATTGTCCGCGATGTTGTATCCCGAGTTTTCCGGTGAAATTGCCAGTGCGCTATTGCTCCGGTTTCCGTTTCCGGCCGTGTTGCTGCTGTTGCTGTTGCTGATGATCTGATCGGAATCCGAGTTGTGGTGTGAATACCGTACCGACAGTTTATGTTGGTCGTTGATGTTGTAGTCCAGACGGATCAACCCTTTGATGCTATTTACTTCATTGTTGAAACCGTCCAGAGCGCCCAGGTTGTAGCCAAAGTTCGTTTGCATGAACGAGGATAGGTCCTGCATATCGGCCAGTGTTACCCGCGATACCTGTCCGCCCGTGTTTGAACCCCGGTTCAGACTCCAGAGCAACGCGGGAGCGCTGCTTTTGAACATCTCCCCGTTGACGAAGAAGAACAGTTTGTTTTTAATGATGGGGCCGCCCAACCGGAAGCCATAGGTCTTTTCGTTGATGTTTGGTTTCGGCGTAATTTCTACTCCATCCGCCTTTTTTCCCACCAGACTATTGTTCCGGAACAGGTGATACACCGATCCCGAAAATTCGTTTGTACCCGAGCGGGTCACGGCGTTGATGCCGGCCCCCGTAAAACCCGATTGCCGAACGTCAAACGGCGCTACGTTCACCTGAAGCTGGTCAATGGCATCGAGCGAAACGGCGGTTGTTCCCGTCCGTCCGCCGGCCAGTGCCGAGCTACCCAGGCCAAAACCGTTGTTAAACACCGAACCGTCGATGGTAAAGTTATTGAAACGCGGGTCCTGACCGGCAAACGACTGACCGTTCCCGTAAGCGTTGTACTTGGTTACGTCCGTCAGCGTCCGACCGATGGTGGGAATGCTGTTGATGGTTTCGCGTCCGAACGAAGCGGCTGCCCCGGTCCGGTCAGAACTGAAAATATCGCTGCGGTTGCCCGACACGACGATTTCCGACAGTTGGGTGCTTTCGTCCACCATGGCAAAATCAACGTTGGAAGCCGTACCCAAACTGGCTTCGATTCCACTTTTCACCTGCTCCTTAAAGCCAACGAATGTAGCCGTAACGGTATAGGGCCCGCCAACCCGGATGTTTGGGAAAGTATACCGGCCTTCGTTGTTGGTAACGGTTCCGTACCGTGTCCCGGAGGGAGTATGAACGGCAATCACTGTTGCCCCGGGCAGTCCATCGCCTTTCTGGTCTTTCACCAGCCCCGCCATGGAAGAGGATGTCACCTGTGCCTGTACACTACCTCCGCTCAACACGGTCATGGCCAGGCCCAAAAGCAAGGCAATGAGAGGTAGGAACTGTAAACGTTTGTTCATGAAAGTGATTTTGGTTGAATTGGTTTGATTAAGAAAAAATAAACCCGGCCCTTTTATAGAAGGGCCGGGCTATTGTCAGGTATGATAAAGTACAACCCGCTTGACACCGGCAAAATGATTAAATACAACCTGTTTACAGGAGCTATAACTTTTAACGAGAATCATGGCGGCAGTCTTCATCCGATTAAATACGATCAGAAACTGTACCGCAAACCCAACTGCATACGCCAGGTATTTGCGACGTCAAAGTAGTTGCGGTACGGATTGGTCGGTAATACCGTCTGCCCGTCCCGGTTGATGGTAACCATGTTGAAGCTCGGTACGCCCTGCGCCGAAACGTTCGCTACATTCAGCAGCGCATAGTTGTAAATAGAACCGCTGTTCAGCTCCTGACGAACCCCCCAATTGGAGTTCAGCAGGTTACCGGCATTAGTAATATCGAGGCTAAACTGCAGGCTGTGCCGTCTCTGCCCTACGTTGGTAAAGATATCCTGCAGCAAACGGAAGTCGAAGCGGTGATACCACGGCAGCAGGCCGGAGTTCCGCTCTACATAACTTCCTTTGGCCGCTCTCAGCTCCGGCGTATTCTGAACAAACTGGTCATAAGCTTCCCGTTGCTGCTGGGCTGTAAACCGGACCGTTCCACCGCTGACAATGTCAACAAAGTTGATTTCAGAAGAAGTGTTCGGTACATATAGCAAGTCAAGGCTAACTCCATCGCGGTTGATGTCGCCGTTGTACGTGTACGCAAACCGGCCGGCGCTCGATCCCTGATAGAACAGGGAAACCGTAGTGGCCAGGTGCTTGATGTACTCAAACCGGTATGACAGGTTACCCACCAGACGATGAGGGATGGCGTACTGCGACTGCCCCAGCAGCAGTTCGTTCGGGTCGTTGATTGAATAGTTGTTCGACCAGGCGGAGTTGGCTGCCGAACCAGGGTTGCCGGATACGTCTTGAGCCGCGGTGTAATTGTAGAAGAACGAACCGTATAACCCTCTGCGGGCGGGCAACGAAATCCCCAACGTAGCAGCCAGTGAATTTCCTTTTTTGGTATTCGCCAGTACAGGAACGATGGCACCCGTGGCCGGATTATACGTCGCATTGGCTGCACCGTTCCAAAAGTCACGGTTATCGCCGGAATAATTCAACGTTTGCGTGGCTGGTTTACGGTTGGCGTTGAACTGATAGGTGGCATTAAGATCCTTCGTGTAAATCACATCAAAGCTGGCCACCAGGGGCGTACCCGGAATTTTGTAGTCGGCACCAATATTCGTTCGCCAAACCTGCGGCATGCGGTAATCGGGATCGACCAGAGCCACGGTACCGGGAGCAGTGGCTCCGGCGGTTTTCGGGAACCGATTGGGTAACCGGTTTACCCAGTAATAGGGATCGGCATTGAAGTTGGTGATTTCCGCCAGCGTTGCCGCGTTGACCGGTTCGAAGGTATTTTGCAACACCCCGGAGTTGGTTGGCATGTTGGTGAACCACACGAACGGAATCAACCCGGTAAAGATCCCCGTTCCACCCCGCAGTTGCAGCGAACGGTTGCCAAAGACATCGTAATTAACACCGATCCGGGGCGAGAACAGCGGCCGCGATTTTGGCCAGGTCTGGGTGCTGTATGTTGTTGGGTTGCCATCCTGGTCCAGCAGATTGAGCGCGTCGATAGCCGGGTTGTTCAACGGTTTATCCAGGAAAATCGGCATATCCACCCGCAGACCGACCGTCGCATTCAGTCGGTCGTTGATGGCAATCCGATCCTGAGCATACAAACCCGCCAGACCGAATCTCACTTTTGCCCAGGTGTCATTCTGAAACGGATACGTAACACCATACACCGACGGAGCCCGGTCGTTCAGGAAATCCTCCACCGAATTAAACCGGTAGTACGACGTTCCCAACCGAACGTAGCTGTTGTCGAAATTCATGATTTCGAAGCTGGCCCCGGCCGTTACCGTATGCTTCCCGGTTTGGTACGTCACATTATCAATAAACGACAAGTTGGTGTTTTTCAAACCGTTGTTGTATGAAAACAGCTCCGTTCCAAACGACATGTAGTTCCGGCCATCTTCCCAGATATCGACAAACGGGAACAGCGCTCCCGGCGTTGAACGAAGGGATTCGATGTAGCTGTAGGTAGCCAGGAACTGGTTTGAGAGTTTAGCGGAAAAGTTACTATTCAATTCTGCCGTTACGGAACGAACAACGTTTCTCTGCACGTAATTGGCGTTCTCAAACGCAATGGATTCAGAGCTGATCCGGTTGGCGCTCGACCGCGGGTTCGGCCCCGAGTTGTTGTTGGTTCCGGCGTCGCTCGTTCCGACCACCTGGTTGTACCGGAGCGTCAGTTTGTGCTTGTTGCTGATGTTCCAGTCTAACCGGCCCAGAAATTTGGTGCTTAAGTTGGCGTATTGGTTGGCGTAATTTTCGTAAGCGCCCGGATTGTAACCGTACTTGGTGCGCAGATACGAACTGACGGCTTCCAGGTCAGCCGCCGTAGTGCGGGATACACCAGGCAGTCCGGCATTGTCACCACGATTGGCTACCCAGATGTTACCCGGATAAACGTAGTTCTCGCGTTCAAAATTGGCGAAGAAGAAGAGCTTGTTTTTGATGATGGCCCCACCCAACCGGGCCCCGTACACCTTGTTGGACGATTTCGATTGCTCGGGCAGGTCAATTCCCGCTACTTTTTTTCCGTTAAAATTCTGATCCCGGTAAAAGCCGTAAACCGACCCCGTCAGCTGGTTGGTACCGCTGCGGGTAATGGCGTTGATCCCGGCCCCCGTAAAGTTACTTTGCCGCACATCGTACGGTGCCACGTTTACCTGCACCTCTTCGATGGCATCCAGCGAAATAGGCTGTGCTTCTCCACCGGGCAGCAGGTCGTTGCTCAAACCAAAACCGTTTGAGAAAGTCGCTCCATCAATCCGGACGTTATTCAGACGCGGATCCCGGCCCGCAAAACCCGTTCCGTTGGCCTGCGGAGTAAGCCGCGTGAAATCCGTCAGACTCCGGGTAACGGTCGGTAAGGTTGTCAGTTGCTTGGCGTTGATGTTGGTCGAAGCTCCCGTCCGTTCGTTGTTCAGGATGGAGTTACTGGCAACTACCTGAATTTCGGCCAGTTGCTGAGCGCTTTCGCCTAATTTTTGATTTAATACATAAGGCTCTCCCAACACCAGCGTGATGTTTTCCACTACCTTGGGTTCAAAACCAACGAACGTAATTTCAACCGTGTAGGGCCCACCCGTCCGCATGCCCGGGATTGTAAACCGGCCAGTTGCCTGGGTAGTGGTTCCGTATACCGTTCCCGATGGAACGTGCGTTGCTTTTACCGTTGCTCCGGGCAATCCTTCGCCTTTTGAGTCGGTAATCAATCCGTTTATTGATGAATTTGTAACCTGGGCTAGAGCCTGATTGCTACTCGCAACCGCAAAAAGCAGCCCCAAAAAAATGCCTACCGCGTGAACCCACCGTAGCCTTTTGCACATAATCCAGTTTATTTGGTTAAAAATAATTTGAAGTCCTTCAGATTCCTCTGAGCTATTCATATACAAAGAAACGACATTTTTCTTTGCGGCTCAACCCCCCTTTCTTAGGAAAGTACTATAATAACAATTTTGCCGCCAAGGTTTCTACAAAAACTCCACAAATCTGTTTTTATCGTTCAATTTCCCGCCATTATTTTTTTGTTAAGAATCGATCGAACGGGCTCGCTTTTTTGCAATAATCTTACATAATATTCTATTATTCAGCTAATTACCACAACGACTCAATCATTTTCTCTCAAGCCCATTTGCGATTTTTCGAACGAATCTTTTTAACTTTAAGTAGTACATTAAGTGAAACTATTTTCGGGTTCTTACTTCTAGGGATATGATTCAACAAACGGAAATATACAAACTGGCCCAGTACCGCCGTAAGGCGGGGATCATTCAAAAAAAGGAATCGGATATCTTCCATATCCAGCCGACTTCTCTGCCCGATTTTTCTCAACAGCTGGTTGGGACAAACCAGTCCGACAACACCGTTGTGCTGGAAATCGGCCACGGCGATGCCCTCATCAGCACCACCGCCCTCTCCTCCCCCACCGTTGACGACCCGTATGAGTTCGGGCGGATCGCTTCGGCCAACGCCTTGAACAATGTGTACGCGACGGGTGGTGAACCACTGCTGGCATCGGCCATCCTGGGCTGGCCAACCGACCATATTCCCGCCGATGTGGCCAACCACGTGCTGGAAGGCAGTCGGGCGCTCTGCGCGGAAGCCGGTATTCTGCTGACGACCGGGCACCGGATTGAGAGCGCCGAACCGTTTTTCGGACTGACTGTAACGGGCAAAGTCCGGTTGAACCACCTGAAGCAAATCAACATGGCCACCGAAGGCTGTTGCCTTTATCTGACCAAACCCCTGGGCTTCGGGATTCTGACGACGGCGCTGCAAAAAGAACTCCTCCAGCCGCACGAAGCCGAAACCGCGCTGAACCAGATGGCGCTGCTCAACACCTTTGGGGCGTTTCTCGGTAAACTGCCGTACGTCAAAGCCCTTACGCATGTATCGGGGTCCGGCCTGTTGGGTCACCTGATCGAAATGGCGGAGAGCAGCGGTCTGAGCGCCGATATTGACTTCCATAAAGTGCCCGTCTTACCGGGTACGAGCGATTATCTGGCGCAGGAAAGCAGTCCGGAAGCCGCGTATTGCAACTGGGAACGCTTTAGCGAAAAGACCAATGAACTGCCCAACGACCAGCGGTTGATCCTGGCCGATCCGCAGCTCAGCGGGGGCTTGCTGATTGCGGTTGAGTCGCGAAGCGGAGCGGAGTTTGAACAGGTTGCCTTTGAACACAAATTTCACCTGAAATCTTTCGGACAACTGATTGAAAAAGGCGAAAAGGTGGTTTATGTACGGTAATCCCTCCATCGACCGCAAGGCGTAGCCGCTGTTTCGTGTTGGATGTAAGCAAGATTCCGTACTTTAGCCCCTGAACACGTTGTGAAACGATCACGGATGGACGCTGCCTGGCCGAACCGGTTCGCTTCCGTCCGTGGGTACTTTGCTATGAAGCTTTATTATCGTCAGACCGGCGAGACCGGTACTCCTATTATCATTCTGCACGGCATTTTCGGATCGTCCGACAACTGGCTGACCATCTCAAAAACTATCGCGGAGCACAATCACCGCGTCTTTCTAGTGGATCAGCGCAACCACGGGCGCTCTCCGCGCAGCGACGTTTTTGATTATGACGCCATGGCCGCCGATTTGCAGGAATTCATCACCGACCACCAGTTGGAGAAGCCGATTGTTATTGGGCACTCGATGGGCGGCAAAGCCGTCATGCAGTTCGCGATGGATTACCCCAGCCAGTACAGCCGATTGGTGATCGTTGATATTGCGCCGAAATTCTATCCCATTCACCACGCCGAGCTGATCCGGGGCCTGAAAGCGATTGACTTACAGAAAATCAAAAGCCGGAACGAAGCCGACGAAATCCTGAGCCAGTACGAACCGCTGCTCTACGTCCGCCAGTTTCTGCTCAAGAACCTGTACCGCACCGAAGCCGGACAATTCGACTGGCGGCTCAACCTGCCCGTCATCGAACAGGAGCTCCACGGAATTGGGGGTGAATTAAGCAATGTCCGGACCGTCACGGAACCGACGCTGTTTATCCGGGGGGCTAAATCGCCTTACATCAAGGACGAGGATGAGGAAGAAATCAAACGAATCTTTCCCAACAGTACTCTCGAAACCATTGAGGAAGCCGGGCACTGGGTGCAGGCCGAAAAACCGGATGAATTCGTAGCAGTTCTGATGCGTTTTTTGGATAAATGATGAATGGTCTACGATGAACGGCTTTCCGTTAGCAGGATCATACAGCGTTCATCGCAGACCGTTCATTCGTTTTTATTCCTCCACCCAGGTCAGCTTTTCTTCAATGGGTTTCCGGACGGCCGGCTTTTCGCCGGACTGGTGATACCCCATGTAGAAAAGGCCGACGCATTTCTGCGAGGGGCTAAGGTTTAAAAACTCGCCCAGGGCTTCCAGGTTACCGGGCGTGCTCCAGTAAG
Organism: Larkinella insperata; assembly: GCF_026248825.1. Classification (NCBI taxonomy): domain Bacteria; kingdom Pseudomonadati; phylum Bacteroidota; class Cytophagia; order Cytophagales; family Spirosomataceae; genus Larkinella; species Larkinella insperata. The sequence goes on from NZ_CP110973.1 coordinate 159,489, forward strand.
CCCCCACATTCATGGCCGTAGCCGTTAGCCACATGTTCTGCACGGCGCAGGATACGGCAGCCAGTTCTTCCCATTCCGGCACTTTGTCGGAATGCAACTGCATGTTGATGGCCATAACGCACGAAGCCCGCAGAATTTTGGTGCGGGTCGTTTCGTATTTCGCATCCGAGTAAAGTGCTGGCGGGGTGGTCTGGCGGTACTGCTCGCCCAGAAAATCAGCCAGTTTTACCAGACCGTTGCCCCTAAAAATGGTAAACCGCCACGGTTGGGTCAGGCGGTGCGTGGGGGCAAAATTGGCGGTTTCAACGATGGCTTCAATTACGTCGCGGGGAATTTCCTTGTCAATATACTCCGGCGGAAAAATGCTCCGGCGCGTGCGGATAATATGGTTAATTACCTCAACAGTGTTTTCCATGGGTTACTTAAAAACCGTTTTGATTGAAACTGCAAAACTAACTCAATCAACGGTATTTAGCCGCCCCGTTCAGGAAACTCTCTCGCTGATCAACCCTACGGTATGCTTTTTAACGGGATTGCCCTTTACTTTGCAGGAGTATTCTTTCCGGTTCACCAACCATTTCGTGTTGTTTGGGTTTCTAGGGTGTCCGGACCTTCTTCCGTAATAATGCCGATTCTGTTTCTGATTCCGACCGTGCTGGCCGAGCACACTGCCGACCAGGTGTTATCCCCGCAAATCCGCGAGGTCATCAGCCAGACGAAGGTTTTCTTTGTTGAGAACGTCCGCACCGCCCGGCGCTTTATCAGCAGCCTGAAAACGGGGGTGGTCATTGACGAGCTGACCTTTTACGACCTCCACAAAGACACACCCGAAACCGAAACCCAGCAACAGCTTAACATCCTGAAGCAGCAGAATCAGGACGCGGGCGTCTTGTCCGAAGCGGGCTGTCCGGGGGTGGCCGATCCGGGGGCGGTGGCGGTGCGGCTCGCCCATCAGTCGGGTTGGCAGGTCCGGCCGCTGGTGGGGCCGTCGTCAATTCTGCTGGCTTTGATGGCGTCGGGCATGAGCGGGCAGTCGTTTGCGTTTCACGGTTATCTGGCGATCGACAAACCGGCCCGGATTCAGCAAATCCGGCAACTGGAACAAGACGCCCGCAAGCGGCAACAGACCCAGATTTTTATGGAAACGCCGTACCGCAACAACCCGTTGCTGGCCGATCTGCTGACGGTTTGCCACCCCGAAACGCGCCTGTGCGTGGCCTGCAACCTGACGGCCCCCGACGAACTGGTCCGAACGCTGAGCATCCGCGAATGGAAAAGCCTAACCGTAGATCTGCACAAAAAACCAAGCCTTTTTTTACTGCTTTGAACCGCATATGACACAGATAAAGTCCTTTGTTTTTAATCCATTTTCGGAAAACACGTACGTGCTTTACGACGAAACACGTGAAGCCGTAATCATCGATCCTGGTTGCTACGAACAGCGGGAGAGAAACGCCCTGACCGGATTTATCGAGCAAAACAACCTGAAACCCGTGAAGCTGCTCAATACCCACGCCCACATTGACCACGTGCTGGGCAACGCGTTTGTAAAGCGCCACTACGGTATTGAGCTCTACCTGCACCAAAGCGATCTGCCGGTGCTGAAAGCCGTTGCGGTGCTGGCCCCCAACTACGGTATGGCGGCCTACGAAGAAGCCGAAGTTGATCATTTTCTGGAAGCCGGGCAAACCATCACGTTTGGCAATACGGAACTGGAAGTTCGTTTTGTGCCGGGTCATGCGCCGGGCCATGTGGCGTTTGTCAACCACGCCGACCGCTTCGTCATCGGTGGTGATGTGTTGTTCCGCGGTAGCATCGGACGCACGGATTTTCCCCTGTCGGATTTCGAGACACTGGCCCGCAGCATCCGGACCCAGTTTTACACCCTGCCCGATGATTACACGGTATATGCAGGTCATATGGAAACCACCACAATTGGACAGGAGAAGAAAATAAATCCATTTGTCAGACAATAACCTGCCCGGTTATTCTCCGCAACAAGTAGTTTATTGTATGACTATTTCAATATGCAGTAAAACTAATTAGGTAAAAATGTATATTTGACCAGAGAAGGTCAGTAGATAACCTTTAAGTACATGCACGTTGTGAAAGAAGTAACTATTATTCCGGACTTTTCGAGAGAGTTGTATTGGTGGCGCCGGCTTCAAAAAGGCAATATATTGGCGTTCAAAGCCTTGATCAACGGATACAGTCAGTTACTTTTTTCGTTTGGCAGTAAGCATGTCCCGGATGCCGAGCTTGTAAAAAATTGCGTTCAGGAATTGTTTCTGGATATCTGGGACGGCCGGGAAAGTTTGACCGCAACGGCTGGCATTAAAACTTATTTGTTTGGATTGCTCCGGCGAAAAATCCAGCGTTCCCTTATAGCCAGACAAGGCGCTTTGCAATCGTTGGCTGATCCCGCGCACTTTTCCGTTGAATTTACCCTGGAAGCTGGCTTAACCGAAGACGAACCGGCGCGTACGGTAGTCGACACCTTGCGGCAACTGATTGAACAACTGTCCCAACGCCAGCAGGAAGTTGTCTATCTGAAATACTTTCAGGAGTTAAACTGCGATCAGATTGCGGAAGTCGCCAGCCTTTCCTCCCCGGCGGTTTCCGAGTTGTTACAAACCGCCATCCGGCAGGTAAAATCGCAGTGGAAAGTGGTTTTTTCAGCCCAACCTACTCCGCCGAATATTGAGAAACTGCTCTGGAACGAATCGTTTCGAAAATGGGTGTTGAAACCCACGTCGGAAAGCGATGCCTTCTGGCACTGCTGGCGTATCTCGAACCCCGAACGGGTGGCCGATTTGAAACTAGCGCGTACAGTCGTGTCTGCGTTGCAGGTGCGCGACCGGCAGATGCCCACATCTGAACAACAAGTTCTGGTAACCCAGACTCTCGCCCAAATCAAGGTTCCGGTTCAACGCACCTACTCCTTTTTCTTTCGCTGGCAACCCGCAAACTGGTCAGTCTTTACCGAATTGTTGGTCAGCCTGGCCAAACGCTCCCGAAAAAACAAAGCGTCCCTGTCGTAGCTGAGGTTTCAGGACGAAAGCGGCTCATTGACAGGCAACAGCCTGGCTGGCTTTTATTTCAGCCAGCGGTCAAACCAGTCGAACGCATCGAGCTGCATGGCTTTGTCGAACTTGTGGTCGCCGTCATAATACCGTCCCGCGTACCGATCCCGCGCGCCCGCTTTCTCAAAGACTTCTTTTAAAATTTGATCAGCGGCCTTCATTTCCGGCAACGTATACAATTCATCCTGGTTGTTGTTTTGAACCATTGTCGGAAGGGGTACGCGCAGCCCCAGAATTTCCGGAAACTCAAGGTATTTGGGCAATACCGGCACATACGTCATCCAGGTGTGGGTATACGATTTGTTGAGCAAAAAGTCATCCCAGGTCGTCATAAAGCCAACGCAGACGCAACATTTGATGCGCGAATCCAGACCCGCCAAGTAAACGGTTCGCAGTCCGCCACCCGACAAGCCCCCGCAACCCACCCGCTGCGGATCGACATCTTTTCTGGCGCACAGAATCGACAGCGCAACCTGATCTTCGGACAGAAAAACGCCCGGCCACGTGGTTCCGGCGCAGAACAGCGACTTGGACATGACGTGTTCGTGATCAGAAGACCATTGATTATAAACTTCGATGTTCTCCGCTTTCTCCGGGTCCGCGTCCGACTTGTCCTTGGTGCTCAATGGGCCATTCGGTAGTCCTGCGGTGTCCTCATACAGAACCCGTCGGCTCCCAAACGCAAATGCGTCGTTCACCATGACGACATAACCCCTTTTGGCAATTTCATTGGCCCAGGCCCTGCCTTCATAATCGACAAGCTGATGCTCGGTGAGCAGCGGATGCTGATCATCCCCGGTTTTGACAATTTTCCGGTATCCGAAATATTTCTTACCCGCGTGGTCGTGGAGCGCCAATATAGCGGGCAGAGGTCCTTTGGCCTCTTTTGGTTTTAGCACCACGGCTTTTGCCGGGCTTCCGTACGGGAGTTGCCAGGTGAGTTCTTCGATGATCAACCCGTCGTATTCGAATGTTCGGTCGATCTGCACCTTGGGGGTAGGCGGTTGAGGAGGAGCGGACAAGTATTCCCGGGTTTTGCTGACGGCTTCCTTTTTCCAGCTAGCCAATTGTTCGCGTTTCCACCGGGGGTTTCGGAAGGAAAGAGAAGGCTGGCCATGAAGCGAAGCCGCCCAGGGGCCGTATGCTCCAATGATGCTCTTTTTGTCGGCGATCGTTTTAGGTGGCATCGGATTGGGATGGCTTTCGGCGCCTGCATCAACCTCCGTTAAGGACGGCAAAAAAGGGACGGTACTGGTCAGTAATGACGATTTAATGAACCTTCTGCGGGTTTGGTTGTCTTTCATTTCGGGTTATAGGATCTCGTTTTACAACCAAAGATATTCTTCCTGAAACAAAAGAAAACAGCGCATCCGGCGAATTTAGTAAAGTACCCATTTAATCCTACCGCTTCATCTAAAAAACACAAAAAGGCAGTTGGGAACTGCCTTCTAAGTTTATAAATGGGTGTGCGTTAGCCCCGATTTCCAATGGAAATATTGGTTCCCGGCTCCGTATCGTCCGCATCGGTTCCTTTGTCGGGTTCGAGCGTATCGGTTGTGTCTTCCTGCGGGTTATCCGCCGGATCCATCAGCTCCGGTTTGGTTTCCAGTCCAATGGCATCCTGGTGTCCGCTTTCGTCAATTCGTTCCGGTCGATTCGTATCCATGAGTTTGTAATGTCTTTATTGCGTAACCACGGCTTTGTTAGAATGTTTATCCGTCTATCCACGGTTTCGCCTGAACACTAGACCACCCGGAACGGTTATGTGCCTGATTGCAGAGTTTAACAAGCCGGCGGAAACCTCCGTACGGGGTCAGGCGTTATAAGAGTATGAAGTTGTTTTTGCGTGTCCTACGTTGGGCTTTTATCATTCTTGCTGTTCTGTTTGCGGGTCTGCTCACGGCGGCTCACTGGGTCGATTCGCGAGATAGTGACGCCGAAATTGCCGAAGATTTTCGCGATGCCCCGGTTCATCCCGTCGTTCACCGGTATACGGTAAACGGCCGCACCATCCGCTACATGGAGACCGAAGAAGCCGGTCAGGATACACTCCCGGTCGTGTTGTTTGTGCACGGTGCCCCGAGTTCGTCTTCTTTTTTCAGTAACTTTTTCAAGGACACAACCTTGCTCAACCGCGCCCACCTGGTGGCGGTTGACCGGCCGGGCTACGGGTACTCGGATTTTGGCCGGGTTGAAACGTCGATCATCAAACAGGCCAAGCTTTTGCAACCCCTGATTGATCGGTACCGGAAAGCGGCTTTCTTCATGATTGTGGGGTCCTCCTACGGCGGCTCGGTTTCGGCCCGGCTGGCTATGAATAACCCGGACCTGATCGATCACGTGGTTTTTGTCTCTTCGGCTCTGGGGCCGGGGCTGGAACGGACTTACCCCATCAGCTATTTTATCGATAAACCACCCCTGCGCTGGCTCATGCCGCCTTTGTTGATGCTGGCCAACGACGAAAAGCTGGCCCACCGCAAGGCGCTGACCGAGATCCTGCCCGACTGGCACAAAATCAAAGCCGCCGTGACGTTTCTGCACGGCCAGCGTGACGACCTGGTCTATCCCACGAACGTGTCTTTTGCCCGCTCGCATCTGGTCAACGCTGATTCAAAGGAGTTTCTGTTGCCCGAAAACCGCCACGATATTGTATTCAACAAGCGGGAGTACATGACCGAAATCATCGTCAATATCCTCAACGCATACGCCCACTCGAACAAACCCCAGAAAAGTCAGCCGAAGGTTTACCTGACAGCCTCCCATTAACCATGAAGAATTACCAGCTCCGCCGACTGTCCGACCAGCCCATTCTTACAGCCGCTGATGTCAAGCCCTCGCATCCGCAGTTTCAGGTGATGGGCGCCTTCAACCCCGCAGCCTGCTGGTTTGGCGACGAAGTGCTGCTGCTGCTGCGGGTAGCCGAAGCCGTGGAAGCGCAGCCGGGTAAGATTCATGTGCCGGTTGTGCAGGCCCAGGATGGCCAGTTTCAGTTGATCATTAAAAGCTTTTCCGAACCGGAAGGAGATTATGACCCGCGGGTTCTTCAGATCGACAACCAGGCTTATCTAACATCGTTGAGCCACCTGCGGCTGGCCCGGAGCAAAGACGGTATCAACTTCACGGTCGACGAAAAACCGTTTGTCTTTCCGGAGCGCACGGATGAGTCATTTGGCGTCGAAGATGCCCGGATTACTCTCCTGGATGGGAAATACTGGATTACCTACACGGCGGTTTCGGAAAACGGTCCGGGTGTGGGGCTGGCCGTTACAACGGATTTTGTGACGCTGGAACGGAAAGGCATGATTATTCCGCCCCCCAACAAAGACGCCAGTTTGTTTCCGCAGAAAATCAACGGTTATTATTACATGCTCCACCGGCCAATGGTTAGCGACATTGGAAAGCCGTCGGTCTGGCTGGCCCGCTCGCCCGACGGTATTCACTGGGGCGACAACCAGTTTGTGTTCGGAGCCGCCGGTTCGGAGTGGGAGTACCTGAAAATTGGCGCCGGACCCGAACCCATTCTGACGGACGAAGGCTGGCTGGTCTGCTACCACGGCGCGAGCGTCGGTCACGAGTATTCGCTGGCGCTGGCCCTGCTCGACCGCGACGATCCGAGCCGCGTTCTCGACCGCTCAACCGTTCCGCTTCTGGAACCGGAGCTGGAATGGGAACGGGTCGGTTTTTTCCCCAACGTCGTTTTCTCCAACGGCTGGGTCAAAATGCCGGATGGCCGGATTCTGGTTTACTACGGAGCTGCGGATTACTGCGTGGGCGTCGCCGAACTGGTCACGGTTTAGCGCGTTGGCACCGTCTGACCGCCCGTTCCTGAGGCTTCTTTCGCGGCCTCAGCCGCCTGTTTTCTAACGACGTATTGATTGATGCTGTACATCATCAGGATTGTGACCAGCATGGTAGCCGCGACGATGTACCCCAACCAGTCATACCCCTCCAGTTTCCCGCTGGCCGACTGCACCACAATCAGGCTGGCCACCACGGAGGCCACCCCGCCCGAAATCTGTTGTACCGACGAATTGATGCCCATGTAGGCCCCCCGGTCCTGTGGGTCCGGAACCGCCGAAACTAGTGCTCCCGACGACACCATCCGGGCCGAAATACCGGCAAATAGCAACACGTTTATGGCCATGATCTGCCAGAGCGGTGTGACCCCGAGATTGCAATACGCAATGGTTACGAGCATACCCCAGATGGAAGCGTAGAGAAACAGCGGGAACTTGCCAATTTTGTCGCTGAGTTTGCCCGCCAACGGTCCGATGATGATGGCAGAAACCCCGGTGACCATGTAAATCAGCGGCAGATCAGCCTGCGAAATTCCAAGATTATAAATGGCAAAGGCGCTTCCGAACGGCATCATCATAAAGCCGCCCGTAGCCAGCAGCGTCGTACTGGCAAAACCCCGGAGGTAGCTCGGCCGCGAAACCGTGTGGAGCAAATGCTGAAACGGGTTGCGGTCCGATTTGATTTTCAGGTGGGCATTAACCGGCTTCATGTACACCGCAATGGCAATGCCGACCAGTACGCTGACGCCCACAATCAGCAGAAACGGCGCGTGCCAGCCCAGGTTGTTGGCCAGGTACAAGCCCAGCGGAATGCCCAGCACCTGGCTGGCCGCAAAAGCCGTCTGGATAACGCCCATCACCCGGCCGCGCACCTGCCACGCAAACAGATCGGTAACAATGGCAAACGCGATGGACCCGATAACCCCGCCGAAAAGTCCGGTAATGATCCGGGCGACCAGCAGAAACGGATAGTCGGGGGCAATGCCGCAAAGCAGCGTCCCGATAACGAAACCGCTGTAGAAGAACAACAGCAGATTTTTGCGGTCGTAGCGGTCGGCAAATCCAGCCGTCAGCAACCCCGCTGTCCCGGCGCTGAAGGCGTAGGCCGAGACCACCCACCCGAACTGCGTGGTGGTGATGTTCAGTTCAGACAACAGTTGAGCGCCCAGGGGCGAAAGCACCATAAAATCCAGAATGACCGTAAACTGGATGAAAGCCAGCATCCCAATGATGCCTTTTTCGTAGGTTGTAAAAGCGGTTTTTGGTTCAGCGGTTTGCATGTTCAGGGTATTTGTTATAGGGTGTTATCAGGGCTTCAATGCTTTCAAAACCAGCCTTAGAGTGTCATCCAGCAGTTTCTCATTCAACTCAAACTTCCCCCAGCTTGGCGACTGATGAAACTTAATCAGTTGGTAAATAGGGGCGTAAGCGATTGACCAGTAGACTTCAATCGGTAACTTGACCAGCTCTTTGCGCTCGATGGCGTTTGTTACGAAAACCTTCATCACGGCCGAAAACGGATTCTTTGCCTCGCCCTGGAATTTCTCGTGGAAAGGCGAATGCCGCATTTGCTCCATGAAATGCATTCGAAGCGGGTATTTCAGACAATACTTAACCCGGTTGACCCATTGAATGCGCAACCCTTCTTCAAAGTGCATCTCCGGGTCAAAACCTTTCAGGGTCTCGGTACTCATAAGCTGCATTTCTTCGAAGTAAATTTGCCGGATCAGGTCTTCGCGGTCTTTGAAGTAGATATAGATTGTAGCCGGTGATACGCCCGCAGCCTTCGCCAGTTTCTGCATACTCAGGCCATCAAAGCCCTCCCGCACGATCATTTCAATCGCCTTTTCCCGGATGGCCAGTTCCTTTGCTTCGTCCCGTAATCGCATAACGAATCAAAAATAAACGAACGTTCTTTTATTAAATAATCAGATGGATTAATTTTACGTTAAAAGCGCGACTCGGAATTTTCAATCAACCAACTACCTTCCCAACCGATAGCGCCGTTCAATTTCTTCCATAGTCAGCGCTTTGTATTCTACTCCCAGCCGTTTGGCGTTTTCCTCGACGGTTTGCGTAAAGCCGGCTTCCTTCCGGCGCTTATTCACGGTGGCCGGGCTTTCGATGGGCCAGATAAAACATTCCTGCTTGCCTTGATCGGCTTTCAGGGGATAACAGGTGGCCTGTGTGCCGTAGATTTGCGGTTTGCGCTGCTCCATCAACAGACGGTCTTGCATCATAGCCACCAGCGACATCGGCAGCTCACCCGCCTGACCGGCTTTTTCGATGAGTGGGAAATAGTCAGAAATCTCCGGCGAGTGCTGGATGACGTACCAGGCGGCAACGTTTGTGGGTTTACCGACCAGCGTACTCCCCGGATACCCGTGCGTTTTGATGATGTCCTTCACGCGAATCAGGTTAAGACTATCGATCCGGTTCTGGAGTTCCCAGAGCTTGCCGGATAGGTTTTCCTTGATCTGAAGAGCCGCCATCAGACTATCAGCCAGTTTCCGATTTTTGGGGTACTCCGCAAAGTAGGCCCGGTATTGTTGGTCCAGTACGTACATGCTGTCCAGTTCCCGCTTCAGCGAAGCGTTAATCTGACCAAAGCCCAGCAACGGGCACGCCCAAAAGACACTCAATATAATCTGTTTCATGCGGGATGTAATGTTTTACGGCATTCTACGCATTATACCCTACAAAAACTAACGCGAATTTTGTAAATTAGTCAGTTGTTAACCCAGTTACCCTATGCGTCAACGTGCTTTAAATTGCTTTATCCTTTTTCTTTCCTTTTCAACCTTTATCAATTCCCAGGCTCAGAAACGTCCGCTGACCCACGCCGATTACGACCGCTGGCAAAGTATACGCGCCGAAAAACATTCCAACAACGGCCAGTGGCTCTATTACCAGATTGATCCGCAGGAAGGCGACGGCCAACTGGAGCTGATCCGGGTAAGTCCGGATACGGAGTCTCAGACGGCCCAACTCGTTGAGGCCAAGGCCGGAGGACCCAATGTACCGCCAGAGCGCCGGTCGGCTTCGTTTAGTGCATCAACGCCGGCTCTCAACGCCCGAAAGCTGATTCGTCGGTACGTATTTCCGCGCGGTTATCTGGCGCAATTCACGCCCGACAGCCGGTTTCTGGTTATGCGCCTGAAAGCCCCGTACCGATTGGTGCGGGAAGCCAAGAAGAAAAAGGTGAAAGCCGATCAACTGCCCAAAGACAGCCTGCTGGTGTTTAACCTCGAAACCGGCAACCGCATCAGTTTTGCCAACGTAAAAGCGTACGTCGTTCCGAAAGAAAAGGGGGACTGGACGGCCATCTTGCTGGAACATCCGGAAGAAAAGGGCGTCAAAAAAGACTCATCGGCAACCAAAGCAGCCAGCCGAACCCGGGCGTCGGTTTCGACCAAAAAGCCAAAGGGCGACGATTTGATTCTTTTAAACCATGAAACCGGCCTGACGCACTCCTTCCGCTACGTAACCTACGCGACGGTTTCCGACAACGGCCAGACAATTTTTTACACCAAAGACGCCGTCAACGATACACTGAAAAAAGCCGGGGTCTTTGCCTTCGACACCGGCAAACAGCAGGAAATGCTCATCGATACCAGCTCGAAGCGCAAACTTTACAAGGGGCTGGCCGTCGACAAAACCGGTTCGCAACTGGCCTGGCTGGCCACGGCCGACAGCGCCGACGCCGACGTTCGGGCTTATGCGCTGTACTACAAACGACTGATTCCGGCTCCGGTTCAGAAATCCCGCAAACGCAACGCCCCGGTGGTGTTCTCCGGCTTAAGCGGTCAAACCGTTGTGCTGGCCGACACCCTCACGAAAGCTTATCCGAAAGGCTGGAACGTCAACGAATACCGCACCCCGAGCTTCTCGGAAGACGGCAAACGGCTTTACTTCGCCACCTCCATCCTGCCGCCCAAGCCCATCAAAGACTCCACGCAACTGGACGAAGAACGGGTCAAGGTCGATATCTGGAGCTGGAACGACCCGATCATTCAGCCCATGCAACTCCGGCAGTTGAAGCAGGAAAAAGAGCGGGGTTTTCTGGCGGTTTGCGATCTGGCCACGGGGGGCATTACGCAACTGGGCAACCGGGAAATCCCGAATGTTCAGATTGATGCCAAAGCGGATCATCCGTACTGGTTGGGATTAAGCAATTTGCCGTACCAGATCAACAGCATGTGGGACCCCGGACAAGTTGATCTGTACCTGATCAACGCCCGGACCGGCCAGAAAAATCGGATTGCCAACGACGTCCGGGTGTCGTACGCGCAGTTGTCGCCGGGCGGAAAATACGCCTGGTGGTACGATGAGCGGGATTCGCTCTGGCGGGCGTGGTCGATTGCCGAAAGCAAACGCATTGATCTGACGCGCGGCATTGCGGCCCGGTTTTTTGACGAAGAACACGACACCCCCGACCTGCCGGGTAGTTACGGAGCCGCTGGCTGGACCAAGGATGACCGCTATGTGCTGATTTACGACCGTTTCGACCTGTGGCGCATTGATCCAACGGGGCAGGAAAAAGCCGTTAACCTGACGGCGGGCTACGGCCGTAAAAACCGCATCCGGCTCCGGCGCGTCAATTTTGATCCGGACGAAAAATACGTCAATCTAACGGGCGACCTCTGGTTGACGGGTTTCTGGGAAAAAGACAAATCGACCGGGATTCTCCGGAAATCAATCGCTGATCCGGCGGCTGAACCGGTGGTGCTGACGCAGGGCGCTTACCGTTTCGCCAGCCTGACGAAAGCCAAAAACGCCCCGACGCTGACGTTCCACAAGGGCAATTTCCGCGAACCCATCAACCTGTACCTGACCGACACGACCTTCATGAAGCCGCAGCAACTGACGCGCATCAATCCGCAGCAGGACAGCATTCGCTGGGGCAACGTGGAGCTGGTCAACTGGATCGGCAACAACGGGGTACGGCTGGAAGGGCTGCTCTACAAACCCGAGGATTTCGACCCGAAGAAAAAATACCCGATGCTGGTGTATTACTACGAACGCAACGCCGAAACGCTGAACGATTACAAGGCCCCGGCGCCCAGTCGATCAACGATCAACATGTCGTACTGCGTATCGAACGGCTACCTGGTTTTTGTGCCCGACATTGTGTATACAACCGGGATGCCGGGACAAAACGCCTATGACTGCATCGTGCCGGGGGTATTGAGCCTGATTGAAAAAGGATTCGTGGACCGCGACCGCATCGGGTTGCAGGGACAAAGCTGGGGAGGCTATCAGACGGCTTTTCTGGTTACTAAAACCAACCTGTTCAAAGCGGCTATGGCGGGTGCCCCCGTGGCCAACATGACCAGCGCCTACGGCGGTATCCGGTGGGGTACGGGCATGAGCCGGATGTTTCAGTACGAAAAAACGCAGAGCCGCATAGGGGGGACCCTCTGGGACAAACCGATGAATTACATCGAAAGCTCCCCGCTTTTCTATGCCAACCGCATTCAGACGCCGTTGCTACTGATGGCCAACGATCAGGATGGGGCCGTGCCCTGGTACCAGAGCATTGAGTTTTACTCCGCCCTGCGCCGGCTCAGCAAACCGGCCTGGCTGCTGGTGTACAACGGCGAAGATCACAACCTGACCCAGCGTCACAACGCCAAGGACCTCAGCGTTCGGATGTATCAGTTCTTCGATTATTATCTGAAAGACACCCCGGAACCCGCCTGGATGAAGCAGGGCCGGTCGGCGGTGGAAAAAGAATTGGGAATCATGAAGTATTAAAACAGGTTTCCGGGCTCCGATTTCGGCATTTTCAGAAGCGTCGAAATCGGAGGCTCGTTTATGAAAATTGCGGCATTCGTTTATATTTGTATAACCTCTACGCTTTAACCTTCTACGAACAGCATGAAAAAACAGAGTTTGGTTGCGCTTGCCACCTTATTAACATCGGGCGTTTTTGCCCAGCAGGAACCTATCCAGTTTACCGCCAAAGGAATTGTGGCCCTGTCGGATGCCGACATGTCCGCTTCAGCTTTGGCTGACGGTAACTTGTATAAAAGTAAAACCAACCGGGATGTTCTGACGGTTATCAAATTCCCGCTCGACCGCAGCGGGCAGAACATGGTGACGGCTCCGATTTCCAACTCATCGGCCCTCTACGACAAAGCCGCCGTTGTAACACCGAACGGACGGTTTGCCTTCGTGCTGGAAGGACGCGGACCGTTGGGAGATAGTGTGTCTACGCTGAAAGATGGAGTGAAAGGCCTGCCCGCAGCAGCCCGGATGTTTATTGTTGACCTGGCTCCGGCCAAGCCCTCGGCAAAAGTAGTGAGCGTTGGAAACCTGCCAACAGCCATTACCATCAATCCGCAGGGCAATACGCTGGCCGTTGCGTCGGGTGATGCGGGCAAAGAAATGCGGCTGGTTGAAATTGATAATACGGGTACCCCTAAACGCGTGATCACCGCACCTTCGCCGGTACCGAACGCCCGGATTACGGACCTGGTCTGGAGTCCGGCCGGTGACTTCATTGCCTACGTCATTGAAGATACGCAGGAAGTGGGCCTGATGAAATACTCGCTCGATGCCGCCAAAAAGCCTAATATCATACCGCACGGCAAGCCCATCAAAGTGGGCGGTCTGCCGGCAACCGGACGATTTTCTCCCGACGGCAAATTCTTTATCGTATCCGATATCAAGAAAAGCGCTAATGCGCAGGGCGCGGGCAAGGGCGAACTATTCGTCGTTCAGTTCAGCACCGAAGACACGCCCGGCGAGCATAAGGTGGTCTCGCAATTGGCTGCCGGTGAGAGCGGAGAAGCCCTCACAATCAGTCCGGATGGCTCAATGGTGATTGTCGCCAATGCGGGTCAATCGTATCAGCCTTTCGGTAACGCGGGTGCCGGGAAAAGTTCGCTGTCCGTTTATGCCCTCGACAAAGAAGGGAAGCTAAATCTGGCCAATGAATATCCGTTTGAGGGAATCATGCCGCAGAGCATCGAATTCGACAAGAGCGGTAACGCCATTGCCGTAGCCGTCTCGGAATACCTCGATTACGGAGATCGGACCGGCGCCATCGAGTTCTGGAAAGTAACCAAAGGCGATAAACCGTCGCTGAAAAAAATGGCCGGCAAAATCAGCGTCCCCCGCGGCTGCCATACCGTACGGGTTTATTAAGTGAAGAGTCAGGCGTGAAGAATGAAGAGTTGGCTGACGCATTTAACTCTTCATTCTTCACGCCTAATTCCTAACTCCTTATGTTCTTTCCCAGCGGAACTGCTTTTTAACTTTCTTTTTGCCGTCGCCTTTCTCGCGCTTGGAGCCTTTTCGATCGCTGGCCATGGAAGCCGATGCCCCCTTCCCTCCTTTCCGGTTCGATAGCCACCAGCCCGGGCCGTGCATGGTTCCAAAGAATGTTCCCCGGTAGGTTCGTCCCCCGTGCTGATGCTCCTTTTTGACATGGCAGCTTTTGATGGGACAATTCGATGCCATACAGCCCATCATCAGCCAGCTAATGAGAGCGCTCACCCACAACCCATGATTCTTTCTCATGGAGCTAATTTAAAAGCAAAAGGGATGAAAATGAAAAAGTCTTATCCTTTCCCATTTTCATCCCTCCTGTTTGTAGGGGTGTTTACCTATCTACCAAAAGCTAATTCATACCCAGCATTTACCAGATATTCCGCCACGCGGGGCCGTACTACCCAGTAAACGCCATTGTCACCGCGGACAATCCAGTTGTCGCTGCCTTTTACATAGCGATTATTCGCACAGTCAATGGCCTGCATCAACGTTTTGAATTCGGACTGCCTTGCTTCCCGCAGCATTTCAGCGAGACGGGGAAAGGCTAAACTCCGACGTAATCGAAGTGAAATGATTGAATCTCGAGAGTACATACACGTAGAATAACAGTACAAATTACGATTAATCCAGTGCAGAAATCAAGCCAAACATTGCCTGATCATTAACCGTTAAGTAAAATAAGGCAATATTAATTAAAAAATTTAAATCCCAGATTACCATTTACTAACATTTTTTAAGTACAAGTACTCAGTTAGCAACTAACAGAACTAAATATCACTATTCTAACAAATACGGCCTGTTTCTGTGGAAATAATTCTACAAATTCAGTATCGGGTTCCCCTATGAACATTGATAAATTATTTATTCTGCAGCGGTAAAAATACCACCTAATAGTCCACAATTAACTGAGAATTAACAGAATATCAACTTTAAGTTATCTGATTATACAGCACTAAAAGTTAGTGGTACACCTTTTGGGATTACAGGTTACAAACCAATATTAAACTAGTGTTATGATGAGACACAGCCAATCTTTTGGACTTATCAGGATGCGAACAGTAGCCTTTGTTGTAGCCGGTAGTCTACTGCTGACCGAAACAATGACGGGATGTAAAGCAATCAGAGAGAAAACCAATAAAACTCAACGGGGAGCCATCATTGGCGCTGGTGCTGGTGCTGTAGCGGGCGGGTTGATCGGCCGCAAATCCGGAAACACGGCCATTGGCGCCATTTTAGGGGCAACCGTCGGTGGAGCCGGTGGCGCTCTGATCGGTCGGCGCATGGATAAACAGGCCGAAGAATTACGGCGGGGTCTGGAAAACGCGCGGGTTGAACGGGTAGGCGAAGGCATTAAAATCACCTTCGATTCCGATTTTCTGTTTGACGTCGATCAGGCTGACCTGAAAAGCGGCAACCGCGACAATCTTGCTAAATTGGCGGAAACGCTGAAAAAATACGAAGATACGGAAGTGTTAATTGAGGGCCATGCGGATAACACCGGGTCGGATGAACACAACCAGAAACTGTCGGAACGCCGGGCTAAAACCGTGGCTAAATTGATTCAGTCGCAAGGCATCAAAGGCAGCCGGTTAACTGAAAAAGGTTACGGCGAAAGCCAACCCGTCGCGGATAACAGCACGGTATCAGGCCGTCAGCAAAACCGTCGGGTTGAGGTTGCTATCTACGCCAACGAAAAACTGCGGAAAGCAGCTGAGCGGGGCACCATTGGAAATATCAACACGTAATTACTGAACGGGAAAACACTCTTCCCGCTTCAGGGTTATTGATTATGAGGTTTTCACTTGGACATTTAAAAACGTTATGGAAGTAGGAAAAATCAATGGCGAAATTCTGGATCGCCTGAATACACTGTTGACACGCACCCGCGATGGAGAAAGGGGCTATCAGGAAGCCGCTGAGAATGTTAAGGATACGGAACTGAAAAGCCTTTTTCTGGCTCAATCACGGCAGCGGGGTGAATTTGCCATGGAAATCGACCGCGAAGTCCGGACACTAGGTGGCGACCCCGAAACCACCACCAGTCTGGCCGCCGATCTGCACCGCGCCTGGATCAATATCAAATCAACCATTACCGGCCACAGCGACAAAGCAATTGTGGAAGAGTGTAAACGGGGGGATGGTCAGGCGCTGGATGACTACCAGGAAATCCTGAAAAATACGAGTCTGATTGCCAGCACCCGCGAGTTGTTGCTCCGCCAGAAAGAGCGGATCGAGTCAGCCCATGCATCAATGGCACGGCTGGCCGACGTCGTCTGATTTCGGTGTAGTATATACCCATGCGTTATGCGCAGAAAGAGCCCCTGGTCCCGTTGGATTGGGGGCTTTTTACTTTTTAGCGTTTTCAAAACAATCCAAATGATTACCGAGTTGAATAGATAAACCGGGGAACGAATGAATTAAAACCGTTTATGCGTCCTATTAACCCCTTGATTGCTGCGGATTGTTGTCGTTAAACTGGTTATTATTTATTTCATATGGAACTTACAAATACTGTAGAAAACCCGGAAGATATTCGCTCCCGGCCAGGAAAGCCCTATCCGCTGGGTGCGACCTGGGATGGTGAAGGTGTTAATTTTGCCCTTTTTAGTGAACACGCCACGGGCGTTACCCTGTGCCTATTCGATGCGGAAGATCCCACCAAGGAAACCCAGCAGATTCCGGTGATTGAACGTACCGAACACGTCTGGCACATTTACCTGGAATCGATCAAGCCGGGCCAATTGTATGGTTATCGGGTAGACGGTCCTTTCGAACCCGGGCGGGGTTTTTTGTTCAATCCGAAAAAACTGCTGCTCGACCCGTACGCCAAAGGTATTAGTGGCCCTGTTGAGAGTCATATTGCCCAATTGGGATTTAATCCGGATAACCAGGATGAAGACCGGTTTTCGAAGCAACAAGAGGATGACAGTGCGCCGTATGTACCCAAATCCATCGTTATCGATTCCAGCTTTGACTGGGAGGACGATCAACGGCCGGACATCCCGCTGAACCGCACCATCATTTACGAAATGCACGTAAAGGGTTTCACGAAACAGCACCCCGATTTGCCCGAAAACATTCGTGGTACGTACGCGGGGCTGGGTAGCCCCGAAGCAATCAATTACCTGAAGTCGCTGGGCATTACCACGGTTGAATTGATGCCCGTTCATCAATTCACAAGCGAAACGTACTGGGGATACAACTCCATTGGTTACTTTGCCCCGCACAGTGAATATGCTTCTAAGGGTGAAATGGGCTATGCGGTCCATGAATTCAAAGAAATGGTAAAAGCCCTGCACAAAGCAGGTATTGAAGTGGTACTCGATGTAGTTTATAACCATACCGCAGAAGGCAACCACAACGGCCCAACACTTTCGTTCCGGGGTATTGACAACCCAGCTTACTACTGGCTGGTTGAAGGCAACGAATTGTACTACATGGACTATACCGGAACGGGTAATACGTTCAATATGAGCCATCCCCGAACTCTGCAACTGGTGATGGACAGCCTTCGGTATTGGGTTACGGAGATGCACGTTGACGGCTTCCGGTTTGACCTGGCCACGGCCCTGGCCCATAGCCTGAATGCAGCCGGCCAGTTATCGGCGTTCCTGGATACCATCCAGCAGGATCCGGTTCTGTCGCAGGTGAAACTGATTGCCGAACCCTGGGATATTCAATCGTATCATGTCGGTAATTTCCCGGTCAACTGGTCGGAATGGAACGGCAAATACCGTGACTGCATCCGGGGCTTCTGGAAAGGCGATGAAGGCCTGGCGGGTGAAGTTGCCACCCGGATCATGGGGAGTCCCGACCTGTACAACGACGGACGACAGCCCTCCAACAGCATCAACCTCATCACGGCCCACGACGGTTTTACCCTCAACGACCTGGTGAGTTACAATGACAAGCACAACGAAGCCAACAACGAAAACAACCAGGATGGTGCTAATGACAACCAGAGCTGGAACATGGGCGTAGAAGGCCCAACTGACGATGAAGCAATCATTTGGGCCCGGGAGCAACAAAAACGGAACTTCCTAGCAACGCTGCTGCTGAGCCAGGGAACTCCGATGCTGCTTATGGGCGACGAATGCAGCCGTACCCAACAGGGAAACAACAATGCCTACGCCCAGGATAATGAGATTGCCTGGTTTAACTGGGAATGGTCGGCGGATCAGCAGGCGTTATTTGATTTTACCCGGCAGCTCACCGAGCTGCGCCAGCAGTTTCCGCTCCTGCGTCGCCGGAAATTTTATAGCCCCGAAGAAGCCGTCTGGCTCCGCAACGACGGCAAGCCGATGAATGAGAAAAACTGGAACGACGGTATTACACGCTGTTTGGGAGTGATGATTGACGGAACCAAAGTGGATGAACAAGACGAAAACGGCGAACCCATTGGTGAAGGCCGACTGTTGCTGCTGTTCAATGCTTTCTGGGAATCGGTACCGTTCAAGTTACCCAAGGTGGGCCGCAAGCACACCTGGCAGGTACTGATCAATACCGATCTGGACGCTAAAGTTCCTTACGACGTTTCCGCACGGGAACCTTTCGAACTCAAAGGCCGCTCGCTGGTACTGCTGAAAATGTAAGAAAACGCTTAAACGGGGGTGATGAACAATGACGGGTTGACGCAAAGTCATTCATTCATCGTTCATCACCCCCATTTAGTTATTCTTTTCGAAATCTCCACTCTTTCTCTTTGATGGGCGCTTCCTGTATGCATTTGTAAAGCTCCTGGTCGTCCTTAAAACCCAGTTGGTGCAATTGATGTGCTTCGATCTGCACCGTAAAGTCGGATGAATCAAAGGGCCATGGATCGACGCCCAGGGTCTGGTCCGTCCGTTGAAAAACGTAGTAGATAATCCCATCCGGACCGGGACTAATTTCCAGCCGTCGCTCCTTCTGCGGCAAATCGTCCTGGCACAAAATAAGAGATAGAGAATCACACCACTGTAAGAAGGCGTAGGCATACTTTGCCTCTTTTACGGAAAGCTCCATTTGCCGAATCCACTTCTTCTGGTTTTGCCGCTGCTCCTCCAGAAACTCGGCCAGTTCGGTGTTCTGGTCTTCCAGCACACTATACAAGTACGTTGCGTGCATCGAAACCATCAGGGCATTCCAGCGGCTTTTTTCCAGCGCAATTTCAACCATCCGCTTGGCTTGCGCAACGGAGTATTCATCAATCAGAAAATCCTTTGGAGCTCCGGCCACGGTCAGGTGGTTTCTACCTTCCCAAGGCTCCTGCCCATCATCGTGTTCCGTTAAGGCCACGAGCGTCTCAACCCAACGGTCGGTTCGTTTTTCTGCACTCCAGTGGGTGGCAATTTTGACCGCCAGCAAACCGTGGGCCTGTTGATGAATCAATTCCCAGCCAAAATCTGTACTTCTGACAATCATATATTTGTTGACCTGTTTATTAGCAAAAATGCCGACCTGAAGAGGTCGGCATTTTTCTATATTAGACGATAATGACTACCGGTTTTCCACTATTTTGTTTTCGCCTTCCTTGTAGGTGTCACCCGTCAGAGCGGCCCGGGCCATTTCAAAAAGCCGTACCATCCGACTGGATGTTGAGTCCCAGTATTCAGCGGTTTCGATGTGTACTTTCAGGATTGCCAGTTGCGGGTCATCCTTGCCTTCGGGAAACCACGGTTTAGCCATCGGCGACCACAACTCCTCAATTTTGGCCCGATCATGAAGTTCCTGGGCCGTACCACTCACGGACACATATGAAGCGTCAGCAACGTCGGCAAACGCCACGTTTACTTTATAGTTCTCGCTGATCTGATCGGTTTTTGGAGAGTTTTCTTTAGTGAAAAACCACAGGTCGCCATTTTCATCAAGCTGCATGACCGCCATCGGTCGGCTGACGAGGTTTCCGCTTCCGTCCTGGGTGGTAAGCATCCCAATTCGAATATCTTCGATCAGTTCACTTACTTTCGCCATTTCCTTATTCTGTTGTTCTTTGGTTTCCATGGTTACTGATGATTAAACTAAAAATAAACAGCCGATTGGATTTAGTATACACTAAAACAATCGGCTGTCTTCCCACTAGTATCTATATACGGTGCCGATTTCCGGTCCAAGGTCTTCACCCGGTTAAACTATTTCTGAAAGCTGACGCAGTTTATATAGTTAGCTACAGAACGTTTACCACATCAAGAATTCACAGTCAGGTATACGCATTGGATATCGTTTTTCTCCCGATCTAGTTTTGCTTCCGCTTTTGCCGCGCTGCTCTTGAGGGCGTGGTTTCTGACAGAATTTCCCGATGGCCGATGGCCCAGCCGGTTAAGGACCAGCACCGTTTTTAATTACTTACAGATCCGATTTCGGATACCGGATTAGTTGTAAAGCATTTCCTGACGACCAAGTGCCACAAACAGGGAACGGGAAGTTTCCGTTTCTTCGTCGTGGTGAATACCCATTTCCAGAATGGCCATGCAAGCCCGGATGCACTGGCGGCAGGTTGAAGCAATCTGACAGGCTCGTTCGGCGCTCAGTTGCTCGCACTCTTCGGCGCACTTTTCGCACACTTCAATGCAGGTCCGGGCCAGTAACCGCGTGTTCTCAGATCCCCGAACATACAGAACCGCTACCTGACGGCATAGATCAGCACAGTCCAGACTCAAGAAAATGCAGCGGTACAAATCTTCAATATCCTGCTGACGGGAACACTCAGTAGCGTATTCGTCACAGGTAGAAGCGCAATTTATTAAGGTGTCGTAAATGTTTTTCTTCCAGATCATGGTGAATCGACTTTATTGGGTTGGGATATTGAACAGGATTAGCTAAACTGAGTATCGGCAGATTCCATAAACCGTCGTCGGGACCAACTGCGGGCTTCCTGGATGCTGGTCGAAATCACTTGTTTCTGATCCGACTCATGCTGGCCCTGAAGCGAATTAGCAATTTCAATTGCCTTGGCCCGAACGCTGGGGGGAAGCGAACGCATCGCTGCCGGAAAATGTGTTTGAGTCCAGAACATCATCATCTTTCTCACTTGATATTGCTTATCTCATTGAGATAATTATGCCATACTGAATTCCCCACTTCATGAATACTACGTCCACTCACACCTAATTGATAATCAGTCTTATAATGGTGACACATTTTTTATATTTATTTTCAACTTTACCTTTTTCCGGGTAATCGTGTAGAAATTAGCGGCCTCAGTGTGTAGCAAAATCCACAGATTACTACACAAAAAATGGCCACTGATTTTTCAGTGGCCACGAGTATAGTTTATTATTTTATCAGGATTATTTAGGAAATATCAACCTAAAAGTGGTTCCCATTCCCTCCTGACTCTCTACTTCGATGGAGCCTCGGTGGCTGTTAATGATGTTTTGCGTGGTGGTCAGGCCAAGCCCCATACCTCCCTGTTTTCCGGTAAAGAAGGGATCAAATAGCCGCTGCCGGTTTTGCTCAGAAATACCAGTTCCGTTATCCTCGACACAAACCATAATAGCCCGATCGCCCAGCGAAATGGTCTTTACAGTCAGAACGCCAGTCATCTCCTTCATAGCTTCTACGGCATTGATCAAAATGTTAAGCAGAGCTGTTTTGAACTGTTCCTTGTCGAGCCGCACCTCACTATCATCGGTCGTGAAATCGGTAATGAGCTTCATACCCTTTAGCTGGAGCCGGTCGTGAACCAGGTGCAGGGTTTCTTTTACCGCTTCATTAAGGCTATACGGGGTTAATTCCAGGTCTCTCGGTTTCGATGAGTTGAGCATTTCGGTGATCAACTGGCCGATGCGCTCCGCATTCCGACGAATGATGTTGATATAGAGGGATAAACCCGGATCTTCGGGTGGCAACTCCTCGCGAAGTTGCTCCAGCGCTAGGTGCAGGTTAGTGAGCGGATTGCGGACTTCGTGCGCAATGCTCCGGGCAATCTGACCCGTCATGCTCAGCTTCTCAGCAATCAGCAGATCCCGTTGCGCTTTCTTTTGCTGGGTTACATCCCGAACGATGGTTTGAAACCAGTTGGTTACCCCGGCTTTGTCCGGAATCGCCACAACCGAGAGCAGGCAGTCAATTTTTTTCTGGTCTTTGCTAACCAGCACGACTTCCGTATCCTTCACATGCACCGGACCATCGATTTGCTGCCGCAGCAGATCATAGACCTCTGGCTTATCGAACAGATCCCGCACACTCATCGAACGCAATTCTTCGCTGGTGTAACCCGTCAGATTGACCATCGACGGGTTTATTTCCTGAAACTCAAAATTGCGGTCCGTAATAAAGATGGCATCAATCGACCGTTCAAACAGCGAACGATACCGGTTTTCTTTTTCGGCCAGCTCCCCTACGGTATGCGCCTGCCGCATGGCATAGCGAATACTTCGTCCGAGCAACTGAGCGTCGATCCGGCCTTTCACCAGGTAATCGGCAGCACCCAGTTTCAGCGCCGAATAGTCTACCTCCAGATCATCCTGCCCGGTCAGCAGAATCATGGGCGTCTTGAAGCCCGTGTTAAAGGCCTCCTGAATCAATTCAATACCCGTACGTTCACCCAGACGGTAATCGACTAGGTACACATCGTACGTATTCTGGTAAACATGTTCCAACGCCGAATTGAAATCACTGACCCAATCAAGCTTGATGTTGGCGTTGTCGCGGGTAGATAGTAGCGATTTTGTCAGGACAAAATCATCTTCATCGTCTTCAACCAATAAAACCCGAATGTTTTTTTCCGATAGTTCATCGGGTTGAGTCATCAGGTAAGGAAACGGTGTCAATCCAGTATTTTTTTATGGTGTTCGTAATATCAAGCAACGTGCTGTAATCAAATGGCTTCGAAATATAAGAACTTACGCCCAGATCATAGGTGCGCAGGATATCTTCTTCGGCCGTCGACGTTGTTAATACAACGATAGGAATTTGTCGCAATTGTTCGTTGGCCTTGATTTCACGCAAGGCCTGAATGCCGTTTTTCCGGGGCATGTTCAAGTCCAGAATAATCAGGCTGGGCCGCGTAACCGATCCATAGGGATCCCGTTGCAGCAGAAAGTCAATCAACTCTTCTCCATCCTCTACAAAATATAGCTTTGCAGTCAGATTATTTTCGCGAAAAGCCTGTTCGATCAACATACGATCATCAGCGTCGTCGTCCGCGATCAATATACTGATTGTTGGTTGCTTGCTCATCATTCTTATATATAGATTTGTCGATTTACTCCTGTGAATAATACAAGTACAGTTCCATTTATCTCACAACGGATATTTCCTTATGATTTCAGCGGAAAAGCAGATAATTTCTTGATTGAGCATTTTGTAAATTCCCATAATCTTACTCATTATCTTCTACAGTTTGAGAATTATCTTCCACATTATAGAAAGTTTTTTTTAGACACCTTTGTTAGATAGCCAACCAAAATAAAAGACAACACATTGAATATAAGAAGGTTAAGCGCGGCCTTTTATGATAAGTTATAGCTTGGCACAAATTTATCTGGAAGGGGAAAGTAAACCATAATCCAATCAGTACATGAAAAAGTTGTTTGTCAATCTGTTGTTTTCTTCTGCACTGATCAGCAGTTTAACCGTTTTAGATGCTGCTGCCCAGACGACACCCCGCACCGGAATTAAAGGCGGTTTAAATGCTAGCACATTATATCTCGATAATGTAGAGGATCGTAACGAACGTATCGGCTTTCACGTCGGTGTTTTTACGCAAATACCAGTAAGCAACTTTTTTGCTATTCAACCTGAATTACAATATAGTATGAAAGGCGTCTCGGCCGATTACAACCTTTTCGGTGCAAGCGGTCGAAACAAATTTAATTTAAATTATGTGGAGCTACCCGTTCTGGCTACGTTTAAACTGGGCAATGCAGTTGACCTGCAAGTCGGTCCGTACGCTTCGTATCTGGTTAGTTCAAAGGTTGCTTCTGAGGGGGATCTCGGTTCGGATTACCGCAACATCAATCGGGATAATTTCAATAAACTCGATTACGGTCTGGCCGGTGGTCTGAATATTTACTTTGGAACGGTTCTGCTGGGTCTGCGTTATGGGCAAGGCTTACAACCGGTAGCGAAAGATGGGGCAGCGCGTCTGGTGATGGGAAATGCAAAAAATGCCGTTGGTCAGGTTTCAATCGGCTTTGCAATTAAATAAGGAAAAGAAAAAATGCACAATTAGTGATGAAAGAGCGTAAAAAACGTCTAATCATGACTAGTTGTGCATTCTTTTAGAGATGGATATCGTAAGCTTTAAGCTTATTGTAAAGCGTTTTCCGGTCGATATTAAGTACTTCAGCAGCTTTCGTTTTGTTGTAGCCGGTTTTCTCAAGCACTTTAATAATGGCAGCGCGTTCTGCGTTTTCCGACACGGATTTTAAATTATTTGCCGGAGCCACCGTCGATACCACCGTACCACTATCCTCTATGGCGTAGGTGGGTGAAATAATTTCGAACGGCAGACAATCCAGGGTAATTATATCGCCCTGCGCCAGCAGTACGGCCCTCTTCACGACGTTCTGAATTTCGCGAAGGTTACCATGCCAATAATATTCTTTCAGTTTTTCTTTTACTTCTTCGTCAAAACCTTGGACATTCTTTTCCAATTGTTCATTGGCGATATCCAGAAAATGTTCCGCGAAAAGGAGAATATCGGCTTTACGGTCCCGCAGGGGGGTCAATTCAATGCGGAACTCGTCCAGGCGGTGGAAAATATCTTCCCGAAAGCGCCCTTGCCGAACGGCTTCCCGCAGGTCTTCGTTGGTTGCGACCAGAATCCGCACATCGACTAAAATATCCGTATTGCTTCCAATGCGACGAATTTTGCGTTCCTGTAGAACACGCAGCAGTTTAATCTGATTTTCGTAGGAGAGGTTACCGATTTCGTCCAAAAATAAGGTTCCGCCATTAGCGTACTCAAAACTCCCCATCTTGTCGGACGTAGCCCCCGTAAATGATCCTTTGACATGCCCGAAAAGTTCACTACCGGCCAGTTCTTTAGAGAGCGCTCCGCAATCGATAGCGACGAATGGCTTTCCAGCACGTTTGCTTTTCTGGTGAATAGCATTGGCCACAAACTCTTTTCCCGTACCGGTTTCACCCGTTATGATAACCGACATATTCGTCGGAGCAATCAGATCGATGTGTTTCTGAAGCATTTCGGCAGCGCGGCTTTTACCGAAAATAAACCGCCGTCCCCCATTAATGACAGTTCCCGTTTTGGGAGAACGGGCTACGGGTTTAACCGGGCTCACTTCGGGCATTTCGTCCTCGTGGTCGTCCGCGGCAACAACGGCCACCGAGCGGGAATCGACCAGCTGGCTGCGACGATCAAGCGCACTTTTGATGGTGTAAAGAATTTCGTCCGGATACAGCGGCTTGGTCACATAGTCATAGGCTCCGTGCTTAACCGTTTGCACGGCCATCCGAACATCGGAATAACCCGTAATGATAATAACTGCGGTAGTTTGATCCAGTATTTTAATGCGACGCAGCATTTCTAAGCCGTCCACATCGGGCAGCTTGAAATCACAGATAACCAGTTCGAACGAGTCTTTTCGCAGAAGAGTCAAGGCGTCATCTCCTCGTTGAACAGAAGCCGTCTTATATCCTTGTTTTGACAGAAAGCGTTCTAAAAGCAGGCATATATCCGTATTATCGTCAACGATTAAGATTCTTTCCATATAAGGACAGTTACAGTGTCCGTTAAAATAAACGTGGGTATAAAGTTAACTAAACTTGGATATATTGTAAAGCCTGTTCGATGGTCTTACGGTTAAAAGGTTTACCAATAAAATAATCGGCCCCTTCCTGTGACGCTCTTTTACGCTCTGCAATTCCATCGAAAGCACTAATCATGATTACTTTGGTTTTGTCAGCCATGGTTCGGATGTGAGACAAAAGCTCAAACCCAACACCGTCCGGCAGGCTTAAATCAAGAAACACAGCATCATACGTTTGCTGTGCTAATCGCTGCCGGCCTTCTTCCAGAAAATTGGCACAAGTTGGCTGATACCCCATCCGCATCAACAAACCGGAAAGTAATAAACATATATCTGCTTCGTCGTCGACTATTAGAACTCTCTTTGTGTTCATCATATTTGATATAACCGGCTTATATTGACTTCCGGTTTGCCAGCCTCTCATACGTATACCAAGTTTTACCGTGTTTCACCATTCAAAAATTACATTATAAAATCCTATAGATAATAATGTGCCTAAAATGATCTTTTGGCACGCTTTTGGGGCAATCAGTCGAATTTAGGGTAAAATAGAGGCTATTTTAAAAAAAATATAAAATAGCTCTTTTAAATAGTGGTATAAATAATTTCATATTTCACCAAAAGGTGTTCTTTTCTCTACAACTTTATTCTACAACTGTGTATTTTTTTCTACACTAAAGAGCTCAAATCATAGAGCTGATGCCTAAATCCCTCCAGCATTTTTCGAGAAATGGTCCTACAAACGTGCCATTTTTTGCATTTTTCAGAGATGACGTATTCCTTATTGTACTTTTGGCATAACATTTTCATATTAACTCGACATAAGCATCCACTATATAAATTACTCGGCTTACTAAACGATAACAATGGGAAACTTGCTCTACACAGTCGCCGTTATTCTGATTATCATCTGGGCATTGGGCTTTTTTGGGATACTCGGGACGGGTCTTGCCGGCAACAACCTGATTCACATACTACTGGTGATAGCTATCGTTGCAATCTTGCTTCGCGTAATTCGAGGACGGGGTGTTTAATCAATCGCACATCATTTAAGAACGCCGTTGACCTGATGGTCAATTGACTGTAGATATTTCGCTATTACAACCCTAGCGATACGTTTAGGTTTAGGTGGTTTCATTTTAGGTTAAGTACAAGTTACGGTGGGTACGGAATCCCTGCATCAGATTTGAGTGCAGGGATTTTTTGTTTCCCCTACTTCTTCCCAATTGATTGCTGCGTACATTATTTTGAGTGGCGTATCGTGCTGAAGTGCCTAAACATATCCTCAGTCTTATTCTACAGTTTGTAGAAAATCTTCCTCAGACCCCTCCGCCAACCGACAATCAGCTATTTACGCTGCATCAATTTAAACATTCTGACTAACAATTAGTTAATCATATACCGCGCTGGTTACAGCAGAGTGTGGTACAAAATTTTCTGAGTAGTTGTCGTAATCCGCCGTGGGCGGTATCATTTTTCACTTAAACCGTTTGAAAGGTTATGAAATCGAATTTCAGTGGACTCGTAGTTGCAATATTAACAGGGGCTGCCCTGGGTTTATTATTAGCTCCCCGTAGCGGTAAGGATACCCGTAAAAAGATCACGAATGACTCTGACAAATTCCTCAAAGATTTGCAGGATACAATCACAAACGGGTTCAACAGTATTCGCAGCCAATATGAAGACACTAAAGATTCATTGACTTCGAAATACAACGATGCAGTTGACACCGTAGCTTCACGTTCGAAAGATGCCATCCAACAGGCAGAACGGAACTCCAAATACTAATTAACGCTTGCTCACTGTAGTGGCATTTAACAACTTTAAAATCGGAAACACCATGAGAAGTTCAAGAGATTTTCTGTTAGGATTTATCACCGGCGTCGTTGCGGGCCTTTTGACAGCCCCGAAAAGTGGCCGGGAAAGCCGTCAGTGGATTCAAGACGAAGCTGACAAACGCACCAAGGATTTACAAGACCAGTGGAATAAGGGCGTTGAGCAGGTGAAGTCACAAGTCGACCAGGTTAAATCGCAAGTCAACCAGCAGGTGAACCAATGGACTGATAAAATCCAGGATAAGGGTAGCCAAAACAAAGATGACTTCAACAACGCCGTTGAAAACGTAGCTGATAAAGCCCACGCTGGTGTGGACTCCGCGAAGCAATCAATAAAAGCTGAGTAAAAAATTGGCAGCCGGTTTTGCTCACGAAACCGGCTCTCATTATTAATTTGCTCAACGTTATGATAGAGAGCGAAACGTTTGCCAGCCAGACGTTTCGCTTTTTTGTAACCATTACCTAACATAGTTGGCTACAAAAAGGATACTGGCTCTAATTTTAATGAGAAATATTTTGTCATTTGACCAAAAAGCGACAATTTAATGGCTCCAAGGCCTAATTTGGCTTCATTAGCCAACGTTTATTAGCCAATTGATGAAATAACTAGGTAGTTTTCTTCGTTTTTTTGGACTGACGTGGTGCTGATGCTGTAAACAACTGCTATATTTGCAGATAAATTTGAGAATCAAGACATAAAGATATAGACCTGCACCAACAGGTCATTGACAAAGGCAGCCTAAGCCTGAACGGGCGGCTGTTTTTAAATGGTGTGGATATAGTCGGAAAGCTATTCGGGTACTCTCGGATAGCTTTTTTGTTTTTGATCCTCAGCCTCTTTTAGCTGATTTTAACCTCTCTTTAACGCCGGTTTAATCTCGCTCTTCTACTTTTGAAGAGTAAAATTTTCCCTGACATCTAAGTTAAGACTTTATACAGGGAGGTTGAACGTCAAAGCTGATGTCTTAATCAGTTTTGAATGGTGTGGATAGGATGAAAAAAGCTACCTGAAGGTGTATTTCGGGTAGCTTTTTTGTTTTATTGCTTAATATGTAGTATTTCGCTAGCAAATTTATCCACTTCCTGAAAGAACAGTTATGAAAATTTTGGTGGTAGAAGACGAACCTAAACTCGCTTCATTCGTTAAAAAAGGACTTGAAGAACAATCATTTGAAGTAGATGTAGCCTATGATGGTCAGATCGGGCGCAACATGGCTTTAAGCGTTAATTACGATGTGATCGTGCTGGATGTGAACGTTCCGAAAATGAACGGCTATGATTTGGCCAAATCCCTTCGCTCGGAAAATATCAAAACACCGATCCTGATGCTGACAGCGATGGGCTCACTCGATAATAAAGTAGCGGGGTTTGAAGCCGGCGCGGATGATTACCTCGTCAAACCATTTGAATTTCGGGAACTGCTTGCCCGGCTGCGGGCCTTGAGCAAACGGACTATCGATACCAGCATGCAGGCGAACCTGCTCCGGGTAGCCGATCTGGAGCTCGACCTAAATGAAAAGATCGCCCGGCGGGGGGGAAAGCGCATCGAGCTGACCGCCAAAGAATTCGCACTTCTGGAGTACCTGATGCGCAACCGCAACCGGGTTGTTTCGCGCATCGATATTGCCGAGAAAGTGTGGGATATTCATTTCGATACCGGTACCAACGTAATTGATGTCTATGTAAATTTTCTACGCAAAAAAGTTGATAAAGATTTCCCCGTTAAGCTGATTCACACGGTAATCGGTATGGGATATATGTTGAAAGAAGAGTAGAGCAGCCAGGCAAATACGGGTTTGTCGGGCGTTTTTCTTCTACAGTCTGCTACCGCTATGAACATCCGTACTCGCCTAACTGTACTTTTTGCGCTGCTGGTTGGTTCCATCCTCCTGCTGTTTTCGCTATCCATCTATTACCTGTTCGACCAATACCGCGAACGGGAGTTTTATGAACGGCTTCGACAGAATGCGTTTGCAACGGCCAAGTTGCTGGAAAACGTTGAAGTAAGCGGAATTACGGAGGAAATGCTGCAGCAGATTGAAATCAATTACATGTCCTTTTACAAAGGACATGTGACTATTTATTTGCCCAACAACCGCATCCTTCACTCCACCGATTCCAAACAGGAACCCGTTACGCTGCAGTTCCTGGACCAGGTCCGCAGCGGGAAAGAAATCTTTCAACGCAAGGGGGAAGTCGAAACCCTCGGTGTGCGGTACCCGGATAACCACAATCGGGATCTGGTCGTTGTGGCTACGGCCATCGACCGGTATGGCTTCACCAAGCTGCAATCGCTGCGGGACATCCTGTTTTTTAGCTGCCTGGGCAGTATGGGCATCGTTCTGCTGGCGGGCTGGTTTTTTGCTGGTGATGCGCTCAAACCCGTTTCACACATCATTGACCAGGTCAACGCCATCTCGGCTACCAACATTTACGCCCGGCTGCACGTTGGAAGGCCCAAAGACGAACTGGCAAAACTGGCGGTTACGTTCAACGAAATGTTGAACCGCCTGGAACAGGCTTTTATTCTTCAGAAGAATTTTGTTTCTCATGCTTCCCACGAACTCCGGACGCCCCTGACTGTGATGATTGGCCAGGTGGAAGTGGCGCTGATGCAGACCCGCAATGAAACAGAATACAAGCAAGCTCTGGAGAGTGTGCTGGAAGAAGGCAACAAGATGAACAAACTGGTGAACGGTCTGCTCGAACTGGCCCGGGTTAATGCGGATGCGGGTACGCTCTCCTTCAAGCCCGTACGCATTGATGAACAACTTTGGCAGGCCCGAAGCCAGCTGCTCAAAAAGAACCGGGAATACCGAATTGATATTGAATACGAAAATCTGCCTGGTACGGAGGAAGAGTTGATTATAATGGGTGAGGAATCACTCCTACAGATGGCTTTTCAGAACCTGATCGAAAACGGGTGTAAATACTCGAAAGACCACGCCATTACCGTAACGCTAAACGTAGGCCCCGATCACGTCCAATTAACGTTTACCGACCACGGCTACGGCATTCCGCCGGATGACATCCCGCATTTGTTCGAACCCTTCTTCCGCTCCGAAACAACCTCTGGCATCATCGGCCACGGCATTGGCCTGGCCCTCACCCAACGAATTATTTCCATTCACAAGGGTCATATTCGGGTCGACTCTGAAATCGGTCAGGGGACGCGCTTCGGAGTAACATTGCCGGTCCGAAAAACAGCCAATGTTGAAAAAACCATAGCTTTTGAAGTAGACGAATAACCCGCTAAAATCCTGATTTAACCCGTTTTTAACTCAGGCTTAATTTACTTTTAACGGGGCAGCAGGAATTTTACTCCAGCGTTACGATTAACTTGTGCATGGAGTCTGCTGTCTTGATCTTTACGGCCTTAAGTAGCTGCGGAGTATTTTTATTCCGGTCGCAGACGAAATATTTTTTCAGTCTGTTTCTTCACACGCTACTCATTGTCACGGCTTCTTCCTGGGCGTTCCGGGCACTATCGACGGGCGGCCTGATGCAGTTCAACCTGCTCGAAATAGTGGGCCTCAATCTCTCGGCTAATATTGATAGCCTATCCGCTTTCTTTTTAGCCATCATCAGCCTCACCCTCCTGATCGGTTTGCTATACGCCAACGGCTACTTGAAACTATACCGTAAAACGCTGTCGGATGTGCGGTTGTCGTTGCATCACCTGGCGCTTTTGTGGCTGCATATCTCCCTGATTCTGGTCAATACCCTGCGCGACGGGGCCGCCTTTCTTGCCGCCTGGCAACTAATGACCCTGTCGGCCTTTGGCCTGGTGGTTTTTGAAGCCCAACGGAAAGAGATTCTGAAAACCGGCTTCAAGTACCTTCTGCAAATGCAAATCGGGTTCGGATTGATCACGGCGGCTTTCCTGATTGCCAAAACCAACGGTGCTGCCTTCGGCTTCGAGAGCCTCGATACGTACTTCAGTAGTCACGGTTCACTGCCGGTATTTCTGTTATTTTTTCTCGGATTTGGCATTTACGCCGGTTTTGCTCCGTTGCACACCTGGCTTCCGCCGACGCACCTGACGGCCCCCTCCCACGTTTCCGGTATTATGTCCAGCATCCTGACGCAAATGGGCATCTACGGTATTCTGCGGGTGTTGGTCTCGATGCACATGGATTGGCTTCCCGTTGGATTGATTATCATGACGGTATCTATCCTGACCGCTTTCGTAGGCCTCCGGTATACATTTACCCAGCAGGATAGCAAGAAATTACTGGCGTACAGCAGCATTACTCATACCGGTATCATCGGTATTGGAATTGGAGCCGGAGTGCTGGGCCTTGCTTTTAATATGCCCGCTTTGGCGGCTTTGGGCTTTACCGGGGGTATTCTCCATATTCTCACCCATGCCCTATCGAAATCACTGCTCTTCCAGAGTGTCGGCTCTATTTACCGCGCTACGCACACCCGTAACTTCGACCAATTGGGCGGGCTGATGAACAGTATGCCTAAAACTTCACTGTTGTTTTCAATCGGACTGCTGGCACTTTGCGGAATCCCTCCTCTTACTATTTCCATCTCCGAAACCCTGATCTATGCCGGACTACTCAAAGGGCTCGCGGTCGACAATGCCCTGCTGCACGGGTTGATCTGGACAATAATGCTGGTTCTAACTTTGCTGATTGGCTGGTCGCTGTACGGTTTTACCAACGTATTCCGGAAAGTATTTTTGGACGCGCCCCGGTCAGAAGCCTCTGTTCAGGCCAAGGAAGTTTCTGATGATATGATTCTGCCCAAAGCAATAGCGGGTCTGAGCTTGCTTCTAATGGGGCTGTTTCCCACTGTCATGTTAAAAATGGCCGAGCAGGTAACTTCGCTGTTTGTAACGGACCTGCATCCACTTGACGACGTTGCCCCCCTACTTACCTACCTCGGCATTGCCGGAGTGGTTCTGGCGGGATTGACACTGTGGTTCTTTAAAATTCGTGGCAAAATTCAGAAGCCGGTCAGCCTGAATTATCGACAGACAAACTCATTCAATAAATCCAAGCCGGCGCCTGAGTTTGGATAATGGATTTTCTCAACGCACTCAATTACGTTTCGCAACCCGATAATTTTCTGTAATTTATTTAGGTTATTGGAAGCTCCGGCCGGTCAGTTGACCGGTCCGGACTTTTTTAGCTTACTTTAAAAGCGCTTCCAGACTGGCCGGTGAATAGTTGACATTTTTCAGCGTCTTGTTATCGACCGTCCGGTAGACCAGGTATTTGCCGTCGGATTCAACGTAGTGGCACTCCACGCCTTTTTCCTGGTAATGTTGCACCGTCGCTTCGGCTTCTTCAACCGTTAAGCAGGCTTTGCTGAGATTTGAGCGCTGCACCTCGTCGAACAGCGTTTTGAATTTTTCGCCCAGACCGAATTCCAGAATCGCTCCGGCCAGGACGTACTGCAAATCACAGAGTGCATCGGCCACTTCAACAATGTCTTTTTCCAGAATAGCAACCTCCAGTTCCTTCAACTCTTCGGCCAGCAACGCCACCCGGAGTTTACAGCGGGTTTCAGACGGTATCTGGGGTTGGTCCAGCACCGGATGGTGAAAAGTTCGGTGGAATTCAGCAACAGCATTTAATGAATCAGGAGTCTGCATTAGAAGTTATTTTTAAACAATTTAATAGCGATTGCGAGTAAAATTATGCCGAAAACCTTCCGCAAAATATCCGTCCCTCCCGGTCCGATGCGGTGTTCGATCCACTCCGATGATTTCAGCACGATGTAAATCAGTACCAGGTTGATCAGGATTCCCACCAGGATGTTGGCAGTGGCGTATTCGGCTTTCAGCGACAGAATAGTGGTCATAGTTCCGGCTCCGGCAATGAGCGGAAACGCAATGGGTACAATGTGGGCGGCCCCGGTGCTGTGCTCTTCGGATTTAAAGATGTTTCGCCCCAGAATCATTTCCAGACCCAGCAGAAAAATAATCAGCGCCCCCGCCACGGCAAAGGACGACACATCCACCCCGAACAGTTTCAGAATGGATTCACCGACGTACAGAAACAAGATCATCAGCAGCGCCGATGCCAGCGTTGCTTTCTCCGACTCGATCTTGCCAACTTTTCGGCGCAGGTCGATGATGATCGGCAACGACCCGATGACATCAATAACCGAAAACAGGATGAGTGTAACCGATATGATTTCCTTAAAATTCAGCATCCGTCCGATAGGTCCGTAAAAACGATTTCAGTTTATCAATCTCCCAGTCCTCGATAGCGGGAAAGTTGGCAATTCGAAACGTCGTGGATTTCCAGTCGCCATAGCCGTTCCCCAGCGTAATACCGCCCTGTTGGGCCGCGTTTTTTACCGCCCGGATTTGCGCTTCACTTCCCTGAACGGCAATTACCGTGTCCGAGCGTTGCTCCGGGTTTTCGATCAGCAGCTTCCAGGGGGTTTCTTCGGCCACAAACCGGTACCAGTCGGCGGCCCGGGTCCGGATTAATTCATCCAGCTCGGCAATAGGCGGTACCTGCTGCAACACCTTCATCAGCAGGTAAATTCCCAGACCGTTTGGCGTAAAGGGCGTCTGGTGTTTTTCAATATTTTCGTGAATAAACAGCAGGCTGTTGTAATACTGCCGGTCGTCGATAATTTGGGCCTGCTTCAGCGCGTTGGGGGAATAAACCAACACGGCCAGCCCGGCGGGTAAACCCAGGCATTTCTGAACCGACGCAAACCAGACATCGGCCAGCGTCCAGTCAAACATCAGCCCACCCAGCGACGAAACCGCATCAACCGCTATCAGCCCGCTGAACTCCCGCCGGAATTGGGCCAGCGTGTTCATCCGGACCTGCGTACCGTTCGACGTTTCGTTCTGCACCACGCACAGCACATCGGCTTCGCCGGGCATAATCATCGGTTTGATGCGGTGTGCGTATTCCATCCACTTCCTTCCGAAAGCCCCACCGTACGGATGCAAACTCGTCGTTACCGTCAGCGATTGCGCCACAATCTCCCAGCATTCCGTTGCCGACGAAACAAAGGCGATGTGGTAATGCGCCGGAATCGCCAGTTTTTCGTGCAGCAACCGGACCGTCTCTTTCACAATGTCCATGAAACCGGCGCTCCGGTGGTTTAGGCTCACCACGCCCGACCGAACGGCTTCCTGCGCGTATTCGGCCACCTGCGGATAGACTTTGGAAGGACCGGGATAGAATGTAATCATGGGTTCTATTTTGCGGGCTGTTCGCCCAGACCTATTAAATACCGTACGGCCAGATCGTATCCCATCAGGCCCAGCCCAACGATAACACCTTTGCACTTGGCCGATAAATAGCTGTGGTGCCGAAACGCTTCGCGGGCGTGTACATTGGAAATATGAACTTCAACCGCGGGGGCCGTCACCGCCGACAGCGCATCCGCCAGGGCAATGGACGTATGGGTATAAGCCCCGGCATTGATCACAATGCCGTCGATGGTAAAGCCCAATTCGTGAATTTTATCGATTAGTTCGCCCTCGTGGTTGGACTGAAAATACCGAATCTGTACATCCGGAAAAGTCTGCTCGATGGTTTTCAGGTAATCGACGAAGGTACGACTGCCGTAAATCTCCGGTTCGCGCTTGCCCAGCAGGTTCAGGTTGGGTCCGTTCAAAATAAGAATCTGTTTCATAGCCAGAGGTTTGAGGGTGGGAAAACAGGGCGGATCTGAAATACGGTTCCCCCAGCTTTGCGTTTGTCGGGATTAAACCGTAATTCGCAGGCAGGATTTCGTACCGATACCGTGTGGCAAAGTTACATTAACGCATTTAAAAACTACCTGAAACTGGAACGTTCGCTGGCCGAAAATTCCGTTGAAGCCTACCTGCGCGACGTTACCAAGTTGCGTGAATTTCTGGAATTGTCCGGCGAAACCGTTGCCCCCGTTGGGGTTACCGAAGACCTGATCTTCGATTTTCTGGCGTACCTGACGGATCTGGGGTTGTCGGCCCAGTCACAGGCCCGCATCCTGTCCGGTCTGAAAGGGTTCTATAAATTTTTGCTGCTGGAAAACGCGATTCAAACCGATCCGACGCAGCTCATCGACGGCCCAAAACTTAGCCGGAAACTGCCCGACACGCTCAGCTTCCCGGAAATTGAAGCCATTCTGAGCGCCATCGATCTCTCGACGCCCGGCGGCACCCGCGACCGCGCCATGATTGAAATGCTGTACAGTTCCGGCCTGCGCGTCTCCGAACTCCTCGACCTGCGGCTGACCAACTGTTATTTTGAAGTGGGATTTATCCGGATCACCGGAAAAGGTAACAAGATGCGGCTGGTGCCCATCGGCAAAGACGCCATCAAACACACCACGCTGTACGTGGAGCACGTCCGGAGCCAACTGGACATTCAGAAAGGAGCCGAAGACACGGTTTTCTTAAATCTGCGGGGCAGCACGCTCTCGCGCGTTTCGGTTTTCAAAATCATCAAGAAATTGGCCATTGAAGCCGGAGTTCAAAAGGAGATCAGCCCCCACACGTTCCGGCACTCGTTTGCAACGCATCTGATCGAGGGCGGGGCCGATTTGCGGGCCGTTCAGCAGATGCTCGGGCATGAATCCATCACAACTACCGAGATTTATACGCACCTCGACCGGGATTACCTCAAGCAGATCATCACAGATTTTCACCCGCGTTCTTAATCAACAAAAGTGCCCGCCGTCAAAAACAGCGGGCACTCCTTCGTCGGTTAACCCTAACCCAAATCACATTTATTATTTTCAGTATCTACGATTCCACGGCCGTTTTTTCGCCGGTGAAGTAATGTTCCGTTTGTTTAAACAACAGGTTAAACGATGTCAGGCTCCCGTAAATGCGGGTGATGTACTGCTGAAGGTTAACCTTCTCTTCTTCACCGAGCGAACTGGCGTTAACCCGTTGCTCCAGCACCCGTAACCGATCGCGCACCATGACGATTTTGTGAAAGAATACATCGATCGGCATTTCTTTCGGAGCCAAATCGGTGCGACCCGGCTTTAAAATCAGCTTACCGCCTTTCCATTTATCCCCCAGGGGCACCACTTCCGTTGTACCCATCCATTTTTGCAAAATCCGGGCCAGGGATTGCTCCACATCAAATAAACTGATCAGGTCACGATCCGGCTCCACCTCTTCAATCACGTCCAGAACTGTGTCGAACTTTACTATTTTGATGCCGGTTTCGACAAAAGTCACAACATAGCCCGTTGATTTTGTATTGATAATAACTCCAATCCCAAACTCAGCGTGTCTTATCCGCGACCCAATTCCTAAGATGATGTCCATTTCCAAATTCTATATTTGTTTGTACACAAATATTATACCAAACAGGTTTAAAACCAAGTAGAAAAGCAAGTCAGATGCGAATTTTATTGGATCAGCTTTCGGCTTTGGCCCCTTTGGGGAGAAGAATTTTACAAACGCAGGTGGATTTGGAAGTAACGGTAGTGGCTTCGTCCAGCAAATCAAAACCGTCCCTGATGGTTTGCCAAAGCTCGTCGCTATGTTTATGGTCGTTAATCGTGACGACCAGTAAGCCATTGGCTTTCAAATGCGTGGCGTACCGCTGAAGGGTTTCGAGCGGATGACGGCTGTAGTAAATTGACTCGTTGAAAATAATCAGGTCAAATGTGCCCTCGGGCTGGTATTTGTCCATATCGTCTACCTCGTAGGTACATTTTTCGTCACCCTGAGCCTGTGCCGTCTGAATCGCACTGTCCGAAATATCGATCCCTACAAACCGTCCGTAATTCTGGATCTGAAGCCGCTGCTGCAGGAGTCCTTCCCCGCACCCAATTTCCAACATTTCGGGTTGCCCGGGCTTAAGGTATTTGATATAGCCGACAATGACGCTAAACCGGGCCAGTTCGTTAAGTCCTTTCAACCCCTCCCACAGACCTTTGTCATATTGGTAATTCCAGCGTTCGCGGTTGATGCGGAAAATCTTGCGTTTGATAAACGACGTAAGTTGGCCCATACGGCTTTGTTTAAATGAAAATGTCTTGCTTAGCGGCCGGTACTGTCTTCAACAAATAACGTGTCCGACGTATCGATCACCGTGGTATCAATGTCTGTGCCATCCGGTTCGACCGGCAAGGCCCGTTCAAGCTGCCGCTTTTTATTCCAGGGTGCCGTGGTTCGTCGGCCCATGTCGATGGCCAGCAGGGCGATAATAATGGTAAACAGCAGAGCTACTACAAACAGGATACGCCGGTTCCGATTCATGATTCTTTTAATTTTTTCGGCGAAATCAGATCAACCAGTTGACCCGTCCGGCCCGATACTTCGGCCCACTCCAGCCCGTCAAACTCGATAATGGCAACGGCTCCTTTGCTCATTGAACCCACATCGGCATGCGTCAGAAATTCGGCGAAATAAGAGATGTCTGGATTATGACCAAAAAGCATAACCGACTGGCATTCGCGGTTGACTTCATTGATGGCGGCCATGTAAGCTTTCGGCCCGCCATCAAACAGCCTGGCTTCCAGCACCATCGATTCCGGATCGATGTGCAGTTGTTCCGCCATCACTTTCCCCGTGTCTTTGGCCCGATTGGCCGTGCTGCTGATGAGGCAGTCGGGCTTTACGCCCATCGCGGCTAAATGACGCCCCACCCGGGCCGCGGCCATAATACCTTCCGAAACCAGGTCGCGGTCGTGATCACGCTGAAAACTGGTCCGATCTTCAGCCTTTGCGTGACGGACGAGGTAGAGTACTTTCTTCATATGGTATAGGTCAAGAGAAGCCGTTTTTTTTCAAAACTACTAATTCTGATGAAAAGACCATGTGTCAACTCACCGAGTTGCCGGAATGTTCCTTAGCCTCCCCTAAAAATTTCGTATCTTTGTATTCTGCACTAACAACCAGACAAAAAGAGCCCCAAGACACGGGCCCGTTTAGTATATAATGAGTACGACACAGGAAATCAGCCGTCGCCGGACCTTTGCAATCATCAGTCACCCGGATGCCGGGAAAACGACGTTGACGGAAAAACTGCTGCTCTTCGGGGGAGCAATCCAAACCGCCGGAGCCGTCAAATCCAACAAAATCAAGAAGTCGGCCACGTCGGACTTCATGGAAATTGAAAAACAACGCGGTATTTCGGTGGCCACGTCGGTAATGACGTTTGAATACCGTGACCTTAAGATTAACATTCTGGACACACCCGGTCACAAAGACTTTGCGGAAGACACCTACCGGACGCTGACGGCCGTTGACAGTGTTATTTTGGTCATCGACTGCGTGAAGGGCGTGGAGGAACAAACCGAACGGTTGATGGAAGTTTGCCGGATGCGCGACACGCCGGTAATTATTTTTATCAACAAACTCGACCGCGAGGGCCAGAATCCGTTCGATCTGCTGGACGAACTCGAAGCCAAGCTGAATATCAAAGTCCGCCCGCTGACCTGGCCGGTCAACATGGGTTCGGATTTCAAAGGCGTTTACAGCCTGTACGATAAAACAATGAACTTCTTCCGCGTCAACAAAACGAAGGTGGAAGACGACATTCTCGAAATTGACATCAACACGCCCGTGCTGGAGCAGAAAGTGGGCGCGCGCGATGCGGAACAGCTGCGCGAAGATGCTGAACTGATTGAGGGCGTCTACGACCCCTTCGACCGGCAAACGTACCTGGAAGGCAAAGTAGCCCCGGTATTTTTCGGATCGGCGGTGAACAACTTCGGGGTTAAAGAATTGCTCGATACTTTCTGCGACATTTCGCCCGAACCCATTGCCCGCGCGACCGACAAACGGGTTGTGCTGCCGGAAGAAGCGAAGTTCACCGGGTTTGTTTTCAAGATTCACGCCAACCTCGACCCGCGCCACCGCGACCGGATTGCGTTTCTGCGCATCTGCTCGGGCACTTTTGAACGGGGGAAATTTTACCACCACACCCGGCTGGACAAAGACATCCGGTTTTCGAGTCCGTTCAGCTTCATGGCCGACAGCAAAAGCATTGTTGAGGAAGGCTTTCCCGGCGATGTGGTTGGTTTGTACGATACCGGCTCGTTTAAAATCGGCGACACGCTGACGGAGGGCGAAGACCTGCAATACACCGGTATTCCGAGTTTTTCACCCGAAATTTTCAAAGAACTTATCAATGCCGACCCCATGAAATCCAAGCAACTGGAAAAAGGGATTCAGCAATTGACCGACGAAGGAGTAGCGCAGTTGTTTACGTTAATCAGCGGAAACCGCAAAATTGTCGGTACGGTGGGTGAACTGCAATTTGACGTAATCCAGTACCGTCTCGAACACGAATACGGTGCCAAATGCCGCTGGGTTTCCATGCCGGTTTCCAAGGCCTGCTGGCTCACTTCGGACGACAAGAAAAAACTCGATGAATTCATTCGTCTGAAAGGACTGGCCATTGCGTACGACAAAGACGGCAATCCGGTGTTCCTGGCCGAATCCGACTGGATTCTGCGAATGAACATTCAGAATAACCCCGATATTAAGTTCCACTTCACGTCCGAGTTCAAGACGGCGGTGGAAGCGTAAGCAACGGTTTTCAATAAAGTCAAAGAGCCGGTATCCTGCTGGATTCCGGCTCTTTGTTATTTAAACGCGTACCCCAGCGAAAGCCCCAGCCAATTGGCCTGAAAACCGGCGTTGCTGATAGCAGGTGACCAGTTCAGACGAAAAACCACGCCGTTCCGAACGGGTTGTAACCGCAGGCCAGTGTTAAACGTCCCCATAAAACCAAAGCCCTTGCCGCTGAGCAATTCACCGGAAACCGCATCCGTTCCGGATACGTTGATGTACACCAGCGTAAGACCTGCACCGGCTTCGAACGCAACACGGCGTTGTCCAACCAGGTAATCGACCAGAACCGGCATCGTAACGATTCCGGCTTTAGCATCGGAATTAGTATCGGAAAAACTGCCGCCCCCAACTCCGATGCGCATTCCCAATCCATCCTGCGTCGGTTTGAAGCGGAAGTCATAATTTAAACTCAGTGTTATACCGCTGCCGAGCGCTTCGGCGTAAACTGCCTTGTTGCGTCCGCCATCCTGCGCCCACACCGATGCAGAAGACAGGAAGATCAACAGAAGAACCGTGTAAAAAAATCGTGGATAGGAAAACGTTTTCATACATTCATTGTTGTTTACAGCCCAAAAATGTCAAACACGATTAGTTTTTTGACGGTTATTTCGGTGAAGTGCAATTATTAACCGTTTAAATGGTAATTATACGGTTTGAAGTGTTACCCCTTTACGCCCTATGCAAACGTCCGTTACTGAGCGATTTCTGCGCTACGTTCAGATTGATACGCAATCCGATCCCCGTTCTACGGCTAATCCGTCAACCGAAAAACAAAAAGACTTGGGCCGTTTGCTGGTCGAAGAGCTGCACGAAATCGGTATTTCGGATGCCGAACTGGATGAATGCGGTTACGTCTACGCCACCATTCCGGCCAATACCGACAAACCAGCCGTGCCGGTTCTGTGTCTCTGCGCCCACATGGACACGTCGCCTGATGTAACCGGCGAGGGCGTCAAACCGCTTATCCACCACGGCTGGGACGGTTCGGATATGGTGCTGCCCGACGATCCCACGCAAATCATCCGTCGCGCCGACCACCCGGATTTGAACGATCAGATCGGCAACGACATCATCACCGCCAGCGGAACCACGTTGCTCGGTGCCGACAACAAAGCCGGTGTGGCCGAAATCATGGCGGCCGCCGAGCTGATCATGCGGGAATCGGTAATCAAGCACGGAACAATCCGCCTGCTTTTTACCCCTGACGAAGAAGTTGGACGGGGAACCGAAAAAGTTGATCTGGAGAAGTTAGGGGCCGATTTTGGCTATACGATCGACGGCGAAATGCGGGGTACGCTGGAAGATGAAACGTTTTCGGCCGACGCGGTACGCATTACCATTCAGGGCGTCAGCACGCATCCGGGTTTTGCCAAAGGCAAGCTGGAAAATGCGTTGAAAATTGCCGCTGATCTGCTGGCTTCGCTTCCCAAAGATGCACTCTCGCCCGAAACGACCGAAGGGTACGAAGGCTTTATTCATCCCGGTCACCTGGAAGGCAACCAGGATCAGGCAACCCTTGATTTCATCATCCGCGATTTCAGTGTCGCCGGTTTGCACGAAAAAGAGCAGTACTTACAGAATCAGCTCAATACCGTGCTGGCTTCGTACCCCAATTCCAGCGCAACGTTCGACGTGAAGGAGCAATACCGCAACATGAAGGAAGTGCTCGACCAGCACCCAGCCGTGGTCGAAAACGCTCTTGAAGCCATCCGTCGCAGCGAACTCAAGCCCGAACGCCGAAGCATCCGGGGCGGCACAGACGGTTCGCGGCTGTCGTTTATGGGTCTGCCCTGCCCGAACATTTTTGCGGGTGAGCACGCGTTCCATTCCCGGCTGGAATGGGTCTCGGTGCAGGACATGGAAAAAGCCGTGGAAGTGATCGTTAATCTCTGCCAGGTTTGGGAAGAAAAAGCCTAAAGAGAGAATAAAGCCATAAAAAAGCCGTCTGGAACATTCCCCAGACGGCTTTTCTGTATCTTTTATTTGCTTTAAGCAATGGTCTTGGTTACGCCCCCATCCACCCGGATGGCGGCCCCGTTGGTAGCCGACGCGAGCGGACTGACCAGGTAGGCAACCAGGTTAGCTATTTCCTGGGTGGTGGCAAACCGTTTGATGATGGAAGTCGGGCGGGCATTTTTGAAGAAATCTTTCTCCATTTCTTCCACGGACACGTTATTCCGGGCTGCCATGCTGCCGATAAAATCACCAACTCCTTCCGAAAACGTCGGCCCCGGCAGGACGGTATTGACGGTGACTTCGGTGCCGGTCGTTAGTTCGGCCAGGCCACGCGAAATGGATAGTTGCGCGGTTTTCGTGGTGCCGTAATGAATCATTTCCGTGGGAATCTGCAACGCCGATTCACTGGACACAAAAATGATGCGCCCCCAGCTTTTGTCCAGCATTTTCGGGAAATAATGGCGGGAAAGCCGCACCCCGCTCATCACGTTTACTTCGAAAAACTTGAACCAGTCCTCATCCGGTATATCGGTAAACTCTTTCGGTTCAAAAATGCCGACGTTGTTGACCAGAATATCAACCTCGGGCAACGCTGCCAGCAAGGCGTTGACTTCCTCCACCTTGCTGAAATCAGCCGCCACCCCCCGAAATTTAGCTCCGGGCAGTTCGGCCGATAATTGCTGTACCTGCGCTTCGACCCGTTCTTGATTACGGCCATTGATGATCACTTCGGCACCTTCCTGAGCCAGTGTTTTGGCAATGGCCAGGCCAATCCCGGCGGTTGAGCCAGTTACCAGGGCGGTCTTTCCGCTTATTTGTAGATCCATGATGCAGTTATTTTTAGGAATACCGTTCCGTAATTGCTTTGGCGCGCTCGCGGGTTTCGGTGACCAACGGATGCACCGGCTGGGCAAGCGCTTCCAGTACGTCGGCAACGGTGTCCTTAAACAACAAATTAAGCGGTAATTCGTGCCGTTCCTGCGCGGTTTTTAGGACGACAACGGGCTTGGCCTGCCCCTGTGCAGCGTGTTGTCCGTACCAGGTCTTGGCCTCCTGCCAGGCGGCTTCCGCATCTTCGTTGGTCGTATCAACCACAAACTCCTCTGTCGGCAGGTGGCTATTTTTCCGATCCGCCATCCGAATATCCAGATCCGCCAATTGCTGACGCAGCCCAATGATGTCTTTGCCGGTCCGGATGCGTTCGCGCAGCGACTGACGGATGAAATAGGTAATGGCCTGCGTTACATTCAAACCGATTTCCGCCATTTGTTTGAAAATAAGCGAAGTGGGCGACA
The DNA here is from genome assembly GCF_026248825.1 of Larkinella insperata. NCBI lineage: Bacteria > Pseudomonadati > Bacteroidota > Cytophagia > Cytophagales > Spirosomataceae > Larkinella > Larkinella insperata. Next base: position 202,940 of record NZ_CP110973.1, read on the forward strand.
TGCCAGGAATCGTGTTGGGATCGTGGAGCAACACCCGCCCCGGTTTGTCGGCTTCGTCCGGCGTCAGAAAGCCGTCGATGCGGGCGCAGACGTTCATGCCCAGCTTCGTAAACACCTCCGCCACGTTGATCTGAATTTCCCGGTTGTGTTCCAGACTGGTACCGACCGGAATCCGCTTCCGGGTGGTGCTGCCAGACTGGTATTTCGATTTGAAATCGAAACTCGTGACGTTGTAAATTTCGGTTGGCGGCAGGGCAACCGCCGTTCCGTCGTCGTCCTGAATGACCCCACACGAAAATTCCTGACCGCTGATAAATTCCTCAAACAGCACATCGTCTTCGGAATTAACCGACGCAATCACCAGCGATTGATAACCAGATTCCGCCCACGAGTTTGCTTTTTCCAGCAGGGTTTTGGGGTGATGAATCACCTCGCCGGTTTCCTCAATGACCACGGGGTAACCAATGCCCGAATCCAATTCCGTTGTCGCCTGGACAAAAGCTATTTTTTCGTTTTCAGCCAGCTGCTGCCAGCTAGTCAGCTCTATTTTCTGCCGGAAAAAACATTGATCCACGGCCCGTATAAACTGGTTCAGATCGTTTTCCCGCACAATCACGACCCCGATTGACGACCCCTGATGGGGTGCTTTCACCACTATAGGCAGTCCCAGCCTACTTTGCAGCGACTCGAAAACGCCCGCCTTGTCGGCCTGATTCCAGGCCGGACGGCTAATTGTGGATGTCTTTTTATCCTGTTTATTAACGAGCGCAATGAGTTCGTTTTGCAGGATTTTATTAATGCCCACGGCTGATCCCATCAGTCCCGGCCCGCTGTACGGTATTTTGTACCATTCCAGCAGACCCTGGATGCTGCCGTCTTCGCAGTCCGGCCCGTGCATCGCCAGAAAGACGAAATCAAAATGCTGCCTGAATTCCTGCGGTTGTATTCGCTGCCCAATTGTGCTAATTTCCGTTTCCCGTTCTTCGGCCGATAGCCCGGCCAGCGACTCAATGTACACGCTGAAACGGCTGTCCGTCTGCCGCGGGTAAAAGGACCGGATGGAGCTTTTAGCAAGAAGTTCTTCCCGAATCAGGATGAAGTTGCCCAATCCGTCGACAAACACCATGACGGGCTGGAATAACGTTTTATCAATGTGAGTGAGGGCCGTGCGACCACCGGCAAATGAGACTTCCCGTTCGCGCGACGGGCCACCGAAGAAGATTCCTATTTTCATTTTGTGTACCCACAGATTCTAGTCTGTGAGGTTCTGGTAAGCTTATTGAATGAATTGAAGACCCAGCTAAAAGCCCGCGCGGGTCGGCTGCGCGGTCCGTGGGTGTGGGCGCAAAATAACAAAAAAGCCGCTAATCCGAGGGACTAGCGGCTAAACTCTTCAAACGCGAATTGTATAGACGATTTATATCTTAAAACGCCGGGGTCAAATTTGTTGCTTCTACCCGCGAAACCTCCGGAACGGCTTTCAAAATAGCCTCTTCCAGACCCGCCTTAAACGTCATCGCCGACATCGGACAGGTTCCGCAGGCGCCGACCAGCTCCAGACGAACCACTTTGTCGTTCGTCACTTCCAGCACTTTTACATTGCCGCCATCCGCTTCCAGATACGGGCGAATACCGTTCAGTGCCGACTCAACTCGGTTTAGTAATAATTCGTTATCGGTTGCTGTTCCCATTCTCGACGTAGTATATGACTGATGGTAAAAATACGCTTTTTCCTTCTTTAATCCAATAAAAAGGTTTATTGCCGGACAATTTCGACCGGACGGGTCTTCTCCAGAGTGGCATTGCGAACCGAAATCTGCTGCGCCAGGGCTTCAGCCGCCGACCGAAACGCGCCTGATGTGATGGGGTCGTTTTCGGTTACAACGGGTTTCCCTTCGTCGCCCGCTTCCCGAATGCTTTGCACCAGCGGAATCTGACCCAGCAGGGGCACATCGTACTTATCGGCCAGTAGCTGCCCTCCCCCTTTGCCAAAAATATGGTATTTTGAATCCGGCAATTCGGCGGGGGTAAAATACGCCATATTTTCAATGACACCCAGCACCGGCACGTTGATTTGCGGTTGCCGGAACATCGCCAGCCCTTTCGTAGCGTCGGCCAAGGCTACCTTCTGCGGAGTGGTTACAATAACGGCTCCTGTCACGGGCACGGTTTGCACCAGCGTCAGGTGAATGTCGCTCGTTCCCGGCGGCAGGTCAATCAGCAGGTAATCGAGTTCGCCCCAGTAAGTATCCGCAAAGAACTGCCGCAGCGCCTGGCTTGCCATCGGCCCCCGCCAGACAATGGCATTATCGCGGGGCGTCAGGAAACCAATCGACATCAGCTTAACGCCAAACTGCCGGATGGGTTGCAGCATGTTTTTGCCTTCAACCTGTCCAACGGCGGGTTGCAGTTCCTCCGCGCCAAACATAACGGGAATCGAGGGGCCGAAAATATCGGCGTCGATGATGCCCACTTTTGCGCCGGATTTGTGCAGCGCCACCGCCAGGTTGGCCGTTACGGTTGATTTACCAACCCCACCTTTTCCGGAAGCAACGGCAATGATGTTTTTAACACCCGGCAAAACCGGCGCATTAAAACGCGTCGAGCTTACGTCGGCCGTCAGATTAACAATTACTTCGATATCGGGGCCAATATACGTATGGATAGCATCGACGCACCGTTTGCGAATCAGTTCTTTCAACGGACAGGCCGGTGTGGTCAAAACCACCGTAAACCGAACCTGATCTACGCCTAATTCAATGTCTTTTACCATATTAAGCGTAACCAGATCACGCTTCAAATCGGGTTCTTCGACGTGCCCAAGGGCGCTTAATACGGCTTCTTTTGTGAGTCTGTAGGTTGACATACTGTGCAGTTACTGTAGGGTGAACAGCGAATCAGGCAGCCTGGTTCGCTCCAGGGTCAATCGTTTGAAACGCCCGCAGGCGACGCTCTACCTCTTTTATCTCCTGGCTGACATCCGCTTTTCGGGCGAACACTTCCAATTGTTTCAACAAGCTTTCCAAAAACCGCCGGTGCGACTCCGTTCCTTCGTGGAAGGGTCGATGCGCCAGTGCTTTCCGGAGGTTTTGCCGGCCGGTAATGAATCCGCGAAGTTCGTCATCAAACGCGCATCCGGCAAATTTTTCAAAAATATAGGTTTCGGCGACGGTATTGGGATGGATCAGATCGGCTTCGTAAAACCGGTAGTCCCGCAGATCGTCCATCATGATCTCGTACGCCGGGAAATAATGCACCTGCTCGTTCCAAACCGTCAACTCATGGCTAACCGCCCGCAGAATTGATTTGCTGGCCTGATTGACCGGCAACGAATCTTTCGTGTGGCGAACCGGGCTGACCGTCAGCAGAAATTGCAGGTCGGGATTAGCCTGCTTCAAGGTTTTCACCAGACCCTTCAGCGTTCCCTGGACGTGCTCGTAGGCATACAGGTATTTTTCAAACAGGAAACCCGGCATCTTATGGCAATTGGCCACAACCTTGCCGGTTTCCAGGTGCCGGTAAACAACCGACGTGCCCAGCGTCAGGACCAGCCAGTCAGCGGTTTTCAAGGCTAGACCGGTCTGGGCCAAGCACTCCGTCAGACGGCGGTGCAGTTCCTCCCGGGAGTGGCCCCAAAGCGACGAATGAAAATCGTAGTGAAACCACAGGCCGTCGCGCTCCACGTACAAATCCGGATCCGGTTCAGCATCCAGCAGAGCCGCCCGCAGGAGTTTATCGATCGATACCGGGTTGAACAGCGTCCCGAACGGATTGCTCAGCACGTTCACCTTGTTATCGGCCAGCTGGCGACCCAGCACCTCAGCAAAACAGGATCCAATAGTCACGATCTGGCTCTGCGGCCGGATCAGAACCGGGAGTTTTTCCGGTGTTAGTTCAGTACGAAAGTCCATACTGTAACAACAAAAAAGCGGCCCGAAAAAGTCCGGACCGCTTCAATTTATTTCATAAAACAAGACACTGAAGATCAGCAGCTTACTCAGCCACTACTTCGAATTTAACCGTCTGTTTTACATCCTTGTGCAGGTTGATAACGGCGTTGTAGCTACCCAGCACTTTGGCTTCGTCGATCGTGATTTTTTTCCGGTCGATATCGTAGCCTTTTTCTTTCAGGGCGTCCGCTACCTGCGTGTTGGTAACGCGACCGAAAATTTTTCCGCTCTCGCCCGCTTTTGCCGGAACGGTCAGCGCTAGTTGACCCAATGCTTCGGCCAGGGCCAGGGCATCGTTCTTCAATTTTTCAGCTTTGTGAGCGGCTTGCCGAATGTTTTCAGCAACCACTTTTTTATTTGATTCCGTTGCCATCACAGCAAAACCTTGCGGAATCAGGTAGTTACGGCCGTAGCCAGGTTTTACGTCAACCGTATCGTTCTTAAAACCCAGTCCGGCAATGTCGGTTTTCAGTATGATTTGCATGATTGTAAATGAGTTGTCAGTTTTTAGTATACGATTGACGGGTTTAGCCGAAAACCGTATACCACAAACTTATTTCAATGAATCGCCTACGTAAGGTAACAAAGCCAGGTGACGGGCCCGCTTAACGGCCTGACCCACTTTGCGCTGGAATTTCAGGCTCGTACCGGTGATCCGCCGGGGCAGGATTTTACCCTGTTCGTTCAACAACTTCAATAGGAAGTTGGGATCTTTGTAGTCGATGTATTTGATACCGGACTTTTTGAAACGGCAGTATTTCTTGCGGTTTTCGTTTTTGCTAACGGGTTCGTTCTGCAGACTCATGATTATTTGGCCTCCTCTCCTGCTTTTTCAGTTTGTTGTTTGTTTTTCCCCAGTTGACCTTTCCGACGACGCTCGTTGTAAGCAAGAGCGTGCTTGTCAAGAACGGTAGTCAGGTAGCGAATCACACGCTCATCCCGACGGAATTCAACGTCCAGCGCACCAGGAACTTTCGTCTCAGACGAAAATTCAAACAGGAAGTAGTAACCCGTGTTTTTGTGTTGGATCGGATACGCCAGTTTGCGCAGACCCATACTTTCTTCATTTACAATTTCCGCACCGTTGTCGGTTAAAACTTTGCGGAACTTGTCGACGGTGTCCTTTATCTGAGCTTCAGATAAAACGGGAGTTAAAATGAACACCGTCTCATAGTTCTTTGTGAACTGCATGATAATTGTGTTAAATGGATAATGGTTTCAAAATGAGGACGCAAAGGTAACAATAAAGGAGGAAAAGAGAAAGGGATGAAATGTTTTTTTTAGAAGCCTGTCTCCCTTTTCGTTTTCTCCTTCGCTTCTTCCGGTTTCACGGCTTATTTGACCGTAAAATCGCCCTGACCGATTCTGAAACCTTCCGAATACAGCTCAATCTGGTGCGTTCCTTCCTTGAAAGGAATGTTGCCGCGCCCGTACACAAAGGTGACCTGCTGGCCTGAATTGTCGTAGCTGATGGTTTGCTTCGCCGTGTAGACCATTTCCTGGCCGCTGTAGATAAACTGCCCGGAGCCGGTAGCCATGTCCGCAATCACCGATCCGCTCGGGTCCAGAATTCGCAGGTAAATTTCTTTTTCATTCTGCTGGGCCAACGGGTTGGTCGACAGGCGGAACGCAATTTTCACTTTATCAATCCGCTTCGCCCGGTATTCGCCCCCATCGCTTTCCTTACCGCGCCGGTTGATGGCGTTCACCACCAGATTTTCGGCTTTCAGGGCCGACCCAATAGTCACTTTCTCCGTCAGCTCCCGGTTTTGCTCCGAATACCGCGAAACCGTATCGGTCAGCGCCTGCCGTTCGTTTTTCAGGTTTGCGTTCTCCTGCGTTAAGGTCTGATTCTGGGAAGTCAGGATGCTGTTTTCTTCTTTTAGCTGCTCAATTTCCTTATCTTTCTCGCCCAGCAGCGCCAGGTAACTTTTGATTTTGGCCTCATATCTTCTGGCGTCGAAAGCCGCCACGTTCCGCAGGTTTCGTTTATCGATTTCGAGTTGTTCCTTTACTTTCAGCAGGGAATCCACCCGGCCGCCTAATGACTGGATTTCCGAAATTTTAGCATCCAGTTGAACCGATATGGAATCCAGCCGGGTTTTGGTTACCAGCATTTCCTGGGTTTTATCGCTTAAAGTAGTTTGCTGATTTTTGTTGATTTGTCGTTCCTGGTAATAAAAATAAAGCAATAATAAATTCAGAGCGGCCAGGATTCCCAGGGCCACTAGTAAGTAGTTTTTACGATTGTTACGTCTGTCCTGGTTATACGATTCCATGGATGATATTACTTAATGGGATTGGTATTAGGAGCCGTAAAGTACGGGTTTCCGGGGCGTTTTTCAATGAAACCGCACATTATTCTTCATAATTTCCAGCCGGTCAGCAAGGTAAATTTCCATCCGGATAGTATTGGTTGCATCCACTATCTTTACGGTCAAACTAAGTAACACCCCAATGACAATTGCCGCCACTATTCAGCAGATCGAAGACCAACTGCCGGACCATACCAAGCTCATCGCCGTTACCAAAACGAAACCCGTCGCGCTGCTTCAGCAGGCTTACGATGCGGGTTGCCGGCGCTTCGGTGAAAACAAAGTGCAGGAGATGGTTGAGAAACAACCGCTGTTGCCCGCCGATGTTGAATGGCACCAGATTGGTCATCTGCAAACCAACAAGGTTAAATACATCGCCCCGTTTGTCAGCCTGATTCACTCGGTCGATAGCCTGAAATTGCTTCAGGAGATCAACAAACAGGCGGCCCGTCACCAGCGCGTTATCGACTGCCTGCTGCAAATTCATATCGCGCAGGAAGAAACCAAATTTGGCTTTGACGAAGCGGAAGCCGAAGCCCTGCTGAACGGCCCCGAACTGGCGCCACTCTCCAACATCCGCATTGTGGGACTAATGGGCCTGGCGACCAACACCGATGACGAAGCTCAAATCCGCCGGGAGTTTCAGTCACTCCGGCAGCTCTATAACCGGCTGAGCAGTGTTCAACGCCCGAATGTTGCCTTTACCGAACTGTCGATGGGCATGAGCGGTGATTATTTGATCGCAATTGAAGAAGGCAGTACAATGGTACGGGTTGGAAGTGCGATATTTGGGGCACGAAACTGACAAAACCGTTCAACGATGCATAAATTTTTCATTCAGTCCGGCGCCATACTGGGTTTTCTGGGCGTTGCGCTGGGCGCTTTCGGGGCGCATGCGCTGCGGGCTACGCTCGAACTTTCCAACCGGGCCGACACGTTCGAAACCGCCGTCAAATACCAGTTTTATCACGCCCTGGCTCTGGTCGCCATCGGAATTCTGCTGCAGGTACCGGCCACGTCGGCGGAGTCGGCAAAATTTTACGGCTGGGCAGGCTACGCGTACCTGTTCGGCGTTATTATCTTTAGTGGGTCGCTCTACGCGATCTGTTTTACCGGAATCACCAAGTTTGGGGCCGTTGCGCCCATTGGTGGCTTGCTGATGCTGGCGGGCTGGGCGCTGCTGCTGATCGGCGGGCTGAAAAGCTAACGAAACATGAAAACTCAGAGAGCAATTTTGGGCTTGACGGTCTTGCTGGCGGGCTGGCTGAGTTTGTCGGCGCTGACCGGGCCTTCGACTCCCACGGTGTTGGACGGAACGCAAACGGCGGCTGATTCGCTCAAACACGACCCCAATACCGGCCTGGTGGTTGACGAGCGGCTGACGCTGGTGACGGCCCAGTGTACGGCCTGTCATTCCAGCAAACTGATTCTGCAAAACCGGTTCACCCGCGACGGCTGGAAGGAAAAAATTCGCTGGATGCAACGGACCCAGAAACTCTGGGATTTGGGCGAATCCGAGCCGGTTATTCTGGATTACCTGGTAAACTATTACGGCCCCGAGCAAAAACCATTTGACGGACGCCGGAAACCACTTCCGGCGGTGCAGTGGTATAAATTGTAGTACAAAACATGAAGAAAAGCGCTTACCACTACCTTTTTGGGCAAGACACGCTGTATCAGACGGCGGACCCGGAACCGATTGTCCGCAAACCGTCTCAGCCGGTTGCCCCAGTCGTTTCGCCCAAACCGGTGGCCAAAGAGCCTATAGTGGAGCAAGCCGTTGCGGAACGTGTCGTAGAATCGAACGAGCCCCCGGCGCAGCCGCCGATTGTACTGCCCGAGCCGGAGCCCGCCCCCGTGCCGGTCCTGGTAACCGAACCCGTAGAGGCCCCCGCCCCGCTTCCCATCCCTGAAATCCCCACTACCAGGCCGACAGTGGAGAAACCCAAAGTGCTGCTTCTGATTGACGAGGAACTAACGCCGGGGGAACTGATCTTTCTGGAAAATATCCTGAAAGCCATTAATCTGAACCTGGATGAAGTGGACATGCTGAACCTGGCCGGATCGGGTCTGGTGGATTTTCACGCAGTTCTGGAAAACAAGACGCTCCATCATTTTATCTCCTTCGGGGTTCCGTTCAAGACCATTCACCTGAACATCCAGATGGACCGTTACCAGCCCATCCGGATTTTTGGCATCACCTTTCTGCTGGCCGATCCGCTCTCCGCCATCGAAGCCGACCAGAAACTGAAGCGCAAATTGTGGGCGGTGCTGAAGCAGGTATTTTTGGATTAATGCCCAGAATGACTTTTATTTAGAATACAAATCCGAATTCTGGCTGCATCGGGTTGGGCGTTAGTACTTTTCCTACTTCTTTTTTCATTTACAAAATGGTTGAGTCTTCTACGGGCTCTGCACCGGTTCGGGCGGACGGATCGGCGGGCCAACCCGTTTTGCGAAAAGTAATCACGACGGCCCAATTGTGGTCCATTGCCGTCGGTATGGTAATTTCGGGCGAATACTTCGGCTGGAATTACGGGTGGGCCGTTGCCGGAACCATTGGTTTTCTGGTGGCCACGCTGCTGGTTACGGTGATGTATCTGGCGTTTATTTTTAGTTACACTGAACTCACCACCTCCATCCCTGACGCGGGCGGCCCGTTTACCTACGCCAAGCGGGCTTTCGGCCCGACGGCGGCTTTCATTGCCGGGTTTGCGACCCTCGTCGACTTCCTGATGGCCCCACCCGCCATTGCGGCCGCGTTGGGGGCCTACGCCAACTTCTTAAATCCAGCGCTGCCTGTGCTGGGTGTTGCGGTATCGACCTACGTTGTTTTTATCACCATCAACATTCTGGGAATCAAGGAATCCGCGAACTTTTCGATGATCGTTACGGCGCTGGCGGTGGTGGAACTGGTGGTGTATATGCTGCTGGTGGCCCCCGCTTTTGAAACGAAAAACGTAGTGGCTCACAACGAATCATTTGGCGCGGGTGGGGTGTTTGCGGCCCTGCCGTTTGCAATCTGGTTTTACCTGGCCATCGAAGGCGTTGCGATGGTGGCCGAAGAAGTAAAAAACCCGAAGAAAACCATCCCCCGTGGCTACCTGCTCAGCATCGGGACCCTGGTGGTACTGGCTCTAGGCACGATGCTCCTGACCGCCGGAGCCGGTGACTGGCGACTGCTGAGCGAAATTGATTACCCCCTGCCCGAAACGCTGGCGATGGTGCTGGGCCGGACCAGCCCGTGGTCGAAAATTTTTGCCAGCCTGGGCCTGTTTGGTCTTATTGCTTCCTTTCACTGCAACACGATCGGTTACTCCCGCCAGATTTTTGCCCTCGCCCGCAGCGGTTATCTGCCGGGTTTTCTGGCTCAGGTAAACCGTCGCTTCCAAACCCCACACTGGGCGCTGATTGCAGGCGGCATCGTTGGCTTTCTGGCCCTATTTTCCGGCACCACGGGCGAAATTATCATCCTTTCGGCCCTGGGAGCGGTTATCATGTACATCAGCAGCATGGTGAGTCTGTTTCAGCTTCGCAAGAAGGAACCCCTGGTGGAACGCCCCTTCTTGGCTCCGCTCTACCCTTACGTTCCGGCCATTGCCCTCATTTTATCCGTGGTTTGCCTGATTGCGATAATTTATTACAATATTGGGCTGAGTTTACTGTTTGCCGCCCTGCTGGCGGTTTCGTTGCTCATCTTTCGGGTCATTGGGGTTCGAAGTGCCGATGCTTCGACCATTCGCTAGCCCGGTCCGTTCGAACCATTCACAAATACCGTTTGTTAAACAATATTATGCCGGTTAAAGCGGTTTAGTACAAAGTAATTGGCAAACGACGATAGCAAAAGCCCTGATCGCTATATGGTTCAGAATGTACGAAGTAATTGAAATCGTTGAAGAGATAACAAGCCATTCGGGCGGGTTAGCGAACTGCTTGAAACTGAACGCATATGAATGAACAACAGCCAGGGAATAGCCAGGATTTTCAGCATGGGTATACCAGTGGAATCGAAGGCACCGATCGCCAGAATTATGAAGGCTATCTGTCGAGCCAGGTCAATGATGAATGGATTCGTGAACGCGTCGAACACAAGCGCGAAGAAATCCGGCTTATTGATAAACAACTAGCCGATACCACCGCCCAGCGCCGTTCGGCTTACGACCGGTTGCAGGATCACATCATGCAGACGACGCTGGCGGGCAAAAGCGCGGAGCAACTGGAAACGGAAATCAAATCCGTTGAGGATGAACGCGAAAAACTGAAAGAACGTCGGCAAAACACGGCTTCGGAATATTCGCTGTTTGCCGGTTTGATCTTCGTCGCGGCTGGTATTTCGTTTGTAGCCGGTGATCTGATCATCTCCCACGAAATCGTTGCCTACGCCCTCAATATTCGCAACAACACCGAAGCCTGGATGTTTGCGGTCGGTCTGGCGATGGTATCCATCCTGCTGAAACCGGCGTACGACCGGCTGGTGGAAGAACCATACCTCTCTAACTCATCGCCCGAAGCCACCAAACGCTACGGCTGGTTTAAGATGGGTCTGGCGATCCTGTCCGTCATTACCCTGGTAATTCTGGGTTGGTTTCGGTACGACGCTTACCGCACCGACAAGCTAAAAGAAGCGATCAACAAAAGCATCAAAAATATCCAGTTAAACGCGACGCCCCTCGACCCGGCCAATCCGAATCCGGTGGCCGATCAGAAGGTTTTGCAGCGCATCGAACAACAACTGCAACAGTCCGACGAACTAAATCTGCAACTGGTCAACAGCCCGTGGGCTTTATTGTCGTTTGTGCTGAGTGGGGTGCTGTTTGCCCTGGCCGGGGCGGTTTGTCTCGGGATTGGTCTGCCGGTTTTGCAGAAGTTCTGGTTCCGCTGGCTCCAGGCCGACCCGCGGTTGTGGCGCCTGCGACGTCGGCGCAAGAAGCTGGAGAAAAATCATCAGGCAGCCCAGCAGGAAGTGGCTAAACACCTGACGCAGAAAAATATCATGGAGCACGAGCTGGATGTACTGCCCGCGCTCGACGAATTGCGGCAACGCAAGCAACAACTTACCAACGAGATTGACCAGCTTCTGGAAGATCGTAAGCTGGCCCGCACCGACAGCCGGATTGCCTCCTACAACGACGGCTACGAAAAAGGGATGGCGGCCCGTCAGGCCATGAGCGAAGAAGAGTACAATCAGTTTCGTAACGGTTATTTCTCGGTTTCCAACCTGGCGACCAAAGCCCGCTCTTCCTCCGATCAGGACCGGATGCCGTCCGACAAAGCGTATACCAATCAACGTCCCGTCAATGGTTTGCGTCCGCACCAGCCCGTCCGCCGACAACGCGCCGACGGCTTTGAGCACGACGACGAATTATAGTACTGGGTGAAAGACGGAAAAAGCGAACGGGTGATAGCTCCGCCGAAGGGATTGGATCGGCGCAACTATCACCCGTTCGCTTTTCTTTTTTGCTTTATTGAATCGGCGAGTAATCCGTCGGTTTCATGTATACCGACTCTACTTTAGAGGTCAACGGACCGTTTTTCTCCGAATCAGCTTTGGCTTTCACCCATTTTGGATCAGCACGAAACTCATCGAAATGTTTCTTTCCTTCGGCTTCACTCGGGTGCGCCAGGATGTAGACCAGCTTTGATTGTCCGGTTTCGTCCGGCTGCGTCGTCAGCCAATACCCGATGTTGGTCATCCCATGCTTCTTGAACAGGTCGATCGTGTGGTTTTTGAAACGGGCGATCAGATCGTTCAGTTTGCCGGGAGCCGGAGAGTACGTCCGCAGTTCAAAAACCCGTCCCGGCTTTTTAGTGGTCTTGATTTTAGGCGAAATTTCTGCTTCCGTCATGAAAATCTGATCGACTTTCGCAACGATTCTGCCATTCGCTTCGGTTTTGGCGACGACTTCTTTCCATTCGGGATCGCTGCCAAACGCTTTCCAGGACGCATCGCGGGCTTCGCGGCTGGGGTACGAAAGGATGTAAATAATTTTTTCCTGAGAAGAGTCCGTCGGTAACCAATATCCCACGTTGGTCATACCGTGTTTTTCGAAAATGCGGCAGGTGTACTTCCGAAACCGGTCCACAATGGCTTCGTAATTACCGGGTGTTGGGTAGTAAATTCGCATTTCATAGAAACGGTTTGGCTCAGCGGCTGCTTCCGGCTTGGGGTCTGAATTGGCTACTGCAAAACTTAATGCGGTTACAATAAGGCTACAGGTTAACAGGAATTTTTTCATGGTAAACGTTTATGGGATAAGGTGCAAAAATAGAGACATAACTGACATCTTGAGACGATTTGCCATAATTTCGACAACCGGGCTTTTTTCAGATAAAACCATATATTTACAGGATTATAATCCATATATAATTTCGATTTATGTTAAGCCGTGTTGCAGATTCTATTTATTGGATGAACCGCTATATCGAACGGGCTGATAATTATTCCCGTTTCATGAGTGTCAATTTTAATCTGGCTCTGGATTTGCCACCCAACGTAGATGAGCAATGGGAACCGCTGCTAATTGCTACGGCTGATAACTACCTGTTTTACAACTACTACCAGGAACCCACCCGCGAAAACGTTATTGATTTCATGACGTTTGACAAACGGAATCCGAATTCGATTGTCAGTTGCCTCAACAACGCCCGCGAGAACGCCCGCACGATTCGGGAGAGTATTTCGAAAGAAATGTGGGAGCACATCAACGAGCTGTACCTGCGCGTACGGGATACAACCACCAAAGGCCAATCGAATCTCAACCGGTTGCAGGATTTTTTAATTAATGTCAAAAACGGGTGCCAGCAGTTTTACGGCGTTATTGACTGCACCGTTACCCGGAACGAAGCCTGGCATTTCGGGCGGGTGGGTCGTTTTCTGGAACGCGCCGACAAAACATCCCGCTTCCTGGACGTCAAGTATTTTACGCTCCTGCCCGATCTGGATTCGGTGGGTTCAACGCTCGATCTGATGATTTGGACGGCCGTGCTGAAATCCGTCAGCGCCTACAACATGTACCGGCAACAATACCGAATGATTAGCTCCTCAACGATCGTTGAGTTTTTGATTCTTGATAAACTCTTTCCGCGGTCCGTCGCGCACTGCATCCGGCAGGCTGAGCTGTCGTTGTACGAGATTTCGGGCAACATCATTACCAACGGCTACAAAAACGAAGCGGAGAAAGTCCTGAGCAAACTGCGGTCGGAAATTGAATTCACGGAAACCTCGGAGCTTTTCAAAACCGGTTTGCACCAGTACCTTGACCGGTTTCAGCTCCGGACGAACGAAGCCGCGAAGGCCGTTTACGATGTTTATTTCAGCCTGAAACCGGTGGAGGCTTAACGGGAGAATGAAGGGATACTACGGGTTGGAGATCCGGATCGATACCGTCGGCTCCCCAACCCATCTTTTATTTGAAGAAGGGAAATGTTAACGCCACGTATGTCATCGACGCCCGGTTGCGGAAACGCCGATTTTTGTCTTCAAGATTCACGTTACTAGCCCGCATTTCAGTAGTAATCCACTGGTAACCAGCTTTTATACCCACCCGTCGCGTTGCCTGAAGCCGAATATACACCTCGCTCGACAAGGCTCCCAGGTTGTTATCCCCCAACAAACGGGCATTGACTCTTTGGGGCTGCGCGTATTGCAGGGGAAATTTGGCAAAGCTAACGGTGTCAACTTCGTTGTTGGTGTTGGTGCGTTGAAAAGTACCCTTGGATGATCGGTAATTTCCTTCCCGGTTTTTGCCAAAGGCCAAGCCCAATAAATCCGTACCGGCTCCGATTTCAACGGGCCCTAGCTTAATCTGAGCGCGCAACCCAAAATTGACTGAGGTAACGGATACACGGTCAAATTGCATGGTGTCAATGTTGGCCGGCACCAACGAAGCGCCCAAGGCCTGAAAACCGGTTTTCTCACGCGTCAGTTTGGCGGGAGCCGTTATGTATTCTGCATTGCTGGCGTAAAAAGCGCTGGTTCTGACCGTCCAACCGATTGAAAAGACCTGATTGGCGTCCAGATTCAGCATTTCGTAATAGGTAATTGACGGAGCCAGATAATTTTTTTTAAAGGCGGCTCCAACATCGAGGCCACTGCTGAGACGACTGGAAGTAGGAGATTGTGAGAAGGCGGCAGCAGAGATCAGGGCAAATAGCAGTGTTACTGTTTTTCTCATGGGGTGAATTAACTTTGTAATGCAAAGTTAATCGGATAATTGAAACAACGCGTATTTTGTTTTGAAGAGGCCCTTCGGTTGCAACAGACGATTTCACGCCATCAGCAACCGAAGGGCCTAAGTCTGCCAATTTAAGCAGTCTGGTATTTCAGGACCACCGCTCCCAGGGGCGGAATTGACACTTGTATAGAATTCTCCCGACCATGCCAGCTTTCCGGCTGCGAATTCAGCGGCTCTGGATTCAGCAGACCGCTGCCGAAGAAGGCTTTATCATCGCTGTTGAACACCTCCACCCAGGTTCCTTCAAGCGGCACGCCAACCCGGTAGTCTGTACGGGGCGTGGGCGTCATATTTAGAACAATGACCACCTGCTCTTTCGTCCGGGTACCCTTGCGGGCGTAGACGATGATGCTGTTTTCGCGGTCCATAGTGTCAATCCAATCAAAGCCTTCCTGCGCAAAGTTCAGCTCGTAAAGCGCCGGTTCGTTGCGGTAGAGTTTGTTCAGGGCTTTCATACATTCCTGCACGCCCTGGTGAGGAGCGTAGTCGAGCAGGTGCCAGTCCAGGCTGCCTTCAAATTTCCACTCGGACGTTTGCCCAAACTCGCTGCCCATAAACAGCAGCTTGGTGCCGGGGTGCGTAAACATGTAGGTGTACAAAAGCCGCAGGTTGGCAAACCGCTGCCACTCGTCGCCCGGCATTTTACTCACGAGCGACTTTTTGCCGTATACTACTTCGTCGTGAGAAAACGGCAGCATGAAGTTTTCGGAAAAGGCATAAACCGTGCTGAAGGTCAGTTCGTCCTGATGCCAACGGCGGTAATACGGGTCACGCTGGAAATAGCGCAGCGTGTCGTTCATCCAGCCCATCATCCACTTCATGCCGAAGCCCAGTCCGCCGGTATAGGTCGGGCGCGTCACACCCGGGAAGGCCGTGGATTCTTCGGCAATGGTCTGCGCATCCGGGTATTCTTTGTAAACCGCTTCGTTGAGTTCTTTAAACAGCGAAATGGCTTCCAGATTTTCCCGTCCGCCAAAGACGTTCGGCTCCCACTCGCCGTGGTTCCGCGAATAATCGAGGTACAACATGGACGCAACGGCATCCACCCGTAGACCGTCGGCGTGAAACCGGTCGAGCCAGAACAGGGCATTGCTGAGCAGAAACGACCGAACCTCGTTGCGCCCGTAGTTGAAAATATAACTCTTCCAGTCCGGGTGGTAACCTTTCCGCGGATCGGGGTGTTCATACACGTGCGAACCGTCGAATTCGTAAAGACCGTGCGCATCGTTGGGAAAGTGCGAAGGCACCCAATCCAGAAACACGCCAATGTTCTCCTCGTGAAGCCGTTCGATTAATCGCATGAAGTCCTGGGGCGTACCAAAGCGGCTGGTCGGTGCGAAGTAACCCGTAATCTGGTACCCCCACGACGGATCGTACGGGTGCTCCATGACGGGCATAAACTCGATGTGGGTGAAACCCATTTCTTTGATGTAAGGCACCAGCGCATCCGCAATCTCACCGTACGACAACTGCCGCTTCGGCTCCGACGGGTCCCGACGCCACGAGTTCAGGTGCAGCTCGTACACGGACATGGGCTTGTTGAGGGCGTTAAATTTCCCGCGGTTTCGCATCCAGTAATCATCCTTCCATTCGTACCACGTATCCCAGACCACGGAAGCCGTGTGGGGCGGTGTTTCCCAACGGAGCGCAAACGGATCGCCTTTTTCAAGTTCCCGACCGCCCTCGTGCGTAATGGCGTATTTGTAGACCTCACCCCGGCCAATGTGCGGAATGAATCCTTCCCAGATTCCGGAGCTATCCCATCGGACGCTCAGGGGATGGCTGCCTTTGTTCCAGCCGTTGAAATCCCCGATGACCGACACATACCGGGCGGCTGGTGCCCAGACGGCAAAATACGTACCGACAATGCCGTTCACCTCCACCACATGCGAGCCCAGCTTTTCGTATAATCGGGTGTGTTTTCCGGCCCGGAAAAGATAGATGTCAAAATCGGTAAGCCGACTATATGACTCGTTTTCCGGCGCTGCCGAAGTTGGCGCAGGTACTTGCGTTTCCGGTGTTGCTACCGGAGAAGTGGATTGTGTTTTTGTCGTACGTTTAGCCATAAGTAAGCTATATCAGTTTGCGCGTGAAATATAGGGTTTTAACCGGTGGGCAGCGTTGGCCGCCCCAACCGGTTAGTCTTCAAAAACGTCCGGGAGATCGCTCCGCCAATCCCAAACTCCCCGGAAGTGGCTTACATTCCGGCTCATCTCCTTGGCAAATGCATTTTCCACAAACTTACTCTTTTTTCGTCTCCAACAAGCCCATTTGCAGCCTCGGAACGTCCGAAGCCCGGTTGGGGTCGGCCGTCCGGATTTTTTCAATTTCCTGAATCACATCCATGATTCCTTTCAGCGGAATTTTGACCCAGGCTGGCCGGTAGCTGATTTCGTAGCCGAGTTCATACACGGCTTTTTCCAGCAGATAAACCAGCAGCAAAAAATTAAACTCATTGCTGTTTTTGTAGAGAGGATGCGGGTTGCCGATGGTTTCCAGGTACGCGTTCATGTACGTATCCCGAATCAGGTTGAACCAGCGCTCCGAAACCCGCTGGAGGTGGTTGGGATCGATGTTCTCCGTTTCCGTACTGCCGAAAAGTTTGGCCGAAACCGCGTAGTGGTACGACCGGATCATCCCGGCTACGTCCTTCAGCGGAGAGTGCTTGATTTTCCGGTCGGTAATGCTGCTTTCGGGTTCGCCCTCAAAGTCGATGATAATGAAATCGTCATTCGTGGCCAGCACCTGCCCCAGGTGGTAATCGCCGTGAATCCGGGTGCGGAGCGATTCGAGCGGACGCTTGCGAAAATCATCGATAAACTCATCGATCATTTCCTTGGCTTCCATAAACACCCACGCCAACCGCTGCGCCAGCGGGTCCAGTTTGGTGTAATTATCAATAACCATGGTATACCGCCGTTCGAGCAAGTCTTCGAGCCGCCGGATAATAAACGCCCGGTAGTCGTCGGTGAAAGCTTCCGGCGCAAAGGCCAAATCGTTCGATTCGGGGCTGTAGAGGGCCAGGTGCATCTGGGCGGTCCGCCTGCCCAGCAACTCAACCCGATCAAACACATCCTCCCGGATGGTAAACAACCGGTTGGGAACCGCGTAGAGGAAATCGTTGAGGTAGTCGCCCGTCTGGCTCCAGCTATCTTTCTGGTTTTCGACCATCAACTGCATCATGCCGAGCGTGATGTCCGGCGTATTCTCCTGTTCCCAGACGATGCTTCCGGCGAAGGCCGGTATGTGAGAAAACTGACTTTTTTCGGTTAGAAAGCTGACCAGTTCCACTTCCGGGTTGGTTTCCTGAAACAGTTTGCGGTAAAGCTTCAGAAAATATTTTTCCGGCTGATGGGGCACGCCAAACACCAGGGCTGAGTTGCTCGAATCGACCGGCAACACCCGGCTGACCACGGTGGCTTCCGCGTCTTCCTCCGCCAACCCCCGCCCCCGGTGGAACCGCACCTGACCCGCTTTCTGGGGGATAACCTGTTCCCCGGCCAGATTGGCATACAGCGCCAGCCGGAACCGTTCGTCGTAAATGGCATCCACCAGCAACCCGCCCTTCTGATCAAACTCGGCCGTGGTCAGAATGCCTTTGGGCGGCACCTCCGCTGAGCCGGGCTGAGCCGTCTCCAGGAAGGAAAGCGGCAACAGGTAACGTTCGGTTTCGCCGTCGGTATACCCCACTTCCACTACGGCCAGAAATGCAATCGTATCAACATCGCTCCGGAGCGCCAGGTTGTGCATCACCGCGATCCGAAATTTTTCCTGCTGGCGGGCTTTACCGGCAAACCAGCGGCATGTATTCAAGTACGGAGGCAGCACCGTCGATTCCAGAAACCGTAGCGCGTCCTGATCCTGATCCAGCGTTTCCCAGGAATACCGGCTGGTTAGGTTTGAAGTCGTTAAATCGAGCATGCAAAGAGTGTGGTGACTGGTAAAACTCCTGTTACCGGTAAATTAGACAAACTCATTCCGCAATTAAGTCAAATCCGGGTACTCTACGTTCTGCCTTACAGCCCAACCAGGTAATCCGTCAGCGTTTTCCACTGGATAGTTTGGTAAAAGAGCCAGCCCGTTCCGGCCACGACGGTATTGACCGCGCCCCGCCCCCCCGACTCTTCCTGGTTGTTGGCGCGCTCATTTTTCCCAAACTCGGTGGCCGTTACCGTATTGCCGTGCACCTCGACGCGAAACGTACTGCTTGACTCTTCGGTGAGGAAATGCTCGGTTTCGTTGCTTTTTTCGTTGGGGTTGGAACTGGGATGAACCACAAATTCCGCCCAGGTATCCCCCTCCGACACCCGGGTTATCTTTACCCAGTTTTCCAGGGGTGGGGCAGGCAGTACAATATTGATGTAATCGCCCACAACGGGTTGCCCTTCCGGTTTAGGCTGGCCCGCCGAATCATGCAGGGAGAAATTCGCCGTAATGCTGGAAATATCCGACCAGCGGTTAACCGCAAACAAACGCTCTTTTGCCTGAACGAAGGCTTCGTGGGCCGTTCGCTCATCCGAAAGGGTGTTATCGCTCCGGTATATTTTATCCAGCGTATCCTCTCCTTTCAAAAGGTCGATGCCGTGCTGAATTGCGTCGGCAATGTTTTTAAGTTTCATCGCGTTGGGGAACTGGTTAAGTAAGAGGGTCAAAAACCCATCCCGGTCAGGATGCCGAAATGGGTTTTATCCGTTAAGCATTCAAAACTTGATCAATTCGGTCCGGTGTTTCCAAACGACCGGCCCTCCCCGCGCTTCTGCTTGGTTTTCGGGTCGGCCTTGGGCCGTCCCCGCACAACGCTTTTTTTACCATCCGCGTCAGAAGTAACGGTCGACCGTTTTTCGCGGTTGGGCATGTTATCTTCCCGGTATTTGTCGGTTTTGTCGGACGCGCTGTTTACGTCAGGGCGGGAACCCGTCACTTTGCGTTCAACCTTAGCCCGCGTTTGCCCCGAAGCAGGCTGCTGTTCTTTCACATTCCCGTTTCTACTCTGGGCGGTGTTGGCCGCGTTTCCTTCCGAAGTAGTTGTCTGCGCCGAAGTCTGCAGGGTTATGGCCAAAACCGTTACCAGGGTCGCCACCGTCATTCGTATCGTTTTCATACTCCTCTCAATTAGATTATCACGACTTATTTTACTGCCGACCAGATCGGATTTCGAAAGCGGTTGCTTTCTTTCTGGCCCTCTAAACGTTTTTTATTTAACTTAATCTCCTCTGTATTGTTAGAAACTGTGCAGACTTTATATCCACGTGGTAACGGTTTGCGAACCGGGATGAATAAACGAAAATAAACAAGGAAAGCGGCTGCTGTCATTCCTTTGAACAACCACAGCCGCTGCTGGTATTGACGTAATACTAAACTCTGTTTCGGATAAATTATTTAACGAGATTATCCAACAAACCGACCCTTTTAATTATATTCGCTAATTCGTAGGCTGATGTCCGATAACCTCCTGTTTATCTAGCAATTTATTGGCTATCATTTGCGCTTTTTATCAATTACTCTGGAGACGTAAATAGAAGAACGATGAGCTTTTCCAAATCCAAGACAACCCCGAAACGGCTGAAAAATGCGCGAATTTTGATCATTGAGGACAATGCCGATCACATGGTCTTGATTAAAAGTGCCATCCAAAAATGCTTTACTGACGTTGAAGCGGTAACGGCAACTGATGAGCAAACGGCCATTCACTACCTCAATGAATGCGTTCAAACGGGCCTAAGGCTCCCCCAATTTATCTTATTGGATTTGTATTTACCGGAGCGGGAAAACGGCTGGCAGGTCCTGAAATCGATCAAAAGCCTGAATCCGGAAATCGGACAAATCCCGGTTGTTGTGTTCAGCAATTCGGCTTATCACGAAGATATTACGGAATCCTATGATCGGGGAGTCACCTCATATGTTGTCAAGCCAACGGACTTTACGGAATGGGTTGAATATTTTCAGACCTTGAAAGATTACTGGTGGGAAACCGTAACCCTTCCAAATCCGCAATCCATCTACTAATTGACTATTCCCCCTCAAACATCCGGTTCGCCGGACGTTTGAGGGGTACCCGAATAGCTTACCCCAAAGCGGTAGACAAACGGGCGGTTGCGTACGGCGCCGTTGCCGTTGAAAGCCAGTACCGAAATGTTTTTTCCACCGCCTGAATAAACCGGGTCAGGTCGGCCGAAAGAACAATAACGGAGTTGGCACCCGAAGCATAACTCTGCTCCGCCACATCCGAATTACCGGCCGAAACCAGCAACAAGGTCGGAATAAACCGGAAACGGACGTTCCGCTTGATCGCTTGCAGCGCCCGTACGCTTTTGTCCTGGTTTCCATCCAGAATAATCATAGCAGGCATTTCAGACTCACCTTCTTCCTGGAGGGCGCTTTGTAGCTTGGTAACGGTTTCAAACACTTGCAGACGCCACAGCGGCCATTTTTCGCTGATAATCTGCCGCACCAGGTTTCCCTTCATTTCATCGGCCATTACCACCCAGACCTGCCGCATTCGACGAGACGCCACGGGCCGCCCGGCCGCTTCTCCATTGCCGTAGGGCTGTTCCGGCAGAAGGCCATCAGCGGATTTGGTTTGGACCATCATTGTCTGTAGCGAGTCGACCAGCTGGTTCCATCGCCGGCGGCTTACGGGCAGCGTCAGGTCGTCTTTTAACAGCACCGATCCAGACATTTTGTGGCCCGGAGGAGCTTTAAAATCCGTGATGTAATGCGGATTCACCAAGGCTGTCTTATGAACTCGGAAAAAACTAGGTAGCTTTTTTTCGAAATAGCAGAGCGACTTGGAAAGCAACACCTTGCGGCCA
Source organism: Larkinella insperata (assembly GCF_026248825.1). Taxonomy (NCBI): domain Bacteria; kingdom Pseudomonadati; phylum Bacteroidota; class Cytophagia; order Cytophagales; family Spirosomataceae; genus Larkinella; species Larkinella insperata. Next base: position 224,251 of record NZ_CP110973.1, read on the forward strand.
TCGCAGTAGTACAACCAAGTGTAATTACTGAACCCTTTCAGATACTTGATCAATGCCGGATACTGAATTGCTTCTTCAATCATGAGTTGGTTAGAGTTAAAAACCGAAGCTCCGTCAACTACCAGGTAGGAGTAATTGACGGACGCTCCACTAAAATAACTTTATTCCGGCAGAATCTGCTGATTTCTTAGGCAATGGCTCAGATTTCAATCTTGAATAAATGCATGGGCAGCAGGTACGGATCAAGTTCCACGTAGTTCCACTGACCGGTCCACGTATAATGAGATCCGGTAAGCAGGTCATGCACGCTGTACTGCTGGTCGTCACGGATGCCCATCAACCAGGTTGGCACCTGCACCATGCCCGCCCGCCGGTTGTAGCCATCAGTGTTGATCACCATGAGCAAACGGTTGTTGCCGCTTACTTTCAGATACGCCATCAGCGCATCGTCGTCAATGCGGCAGAACGTCAGGTTGTTGGTGCTCTGAAGCGCCGGGTTTTCTTTCCGGATGCGGTTGACCAGCCCAATGAGGTACGTCAGTTTGTTGGTACGGTTCCAGTCCCAATGGCGTATTTCGTATTTCTCCGAGTTCAGGTATTCTTCCTTACCCGGAAACTGTTCGTGCTCCATCAACTCAAACGACGGGCCGTAGATACCATAGTTGGACGACAGCGTGGCCGCCAGCAGAAACCGGATCAGAAACTGCGGCTCGTGGCCCGATTGCAGAACATAGGGGTTGATATCGTGCGTCGTCGGCCAGAAATTCGGGCGGTAATAGTGCTTCATCTCACTCTGCGTCAGCTCGGTGAGGTATTCCTGAATTTCGTGCTTGTTGTTGCGCCAGGTGAAATACGTGTACGACTGCGCAAAACCGCGTTTGGCCAGTTGCTGCATCACTTTGGGTTTGGTGAATGCTTCCGACAGGAAAATCATATCTGGGTATTGCTTCTTGACCTCCGAAATCAGCCATTCCCAGAACTGGAACGGTTTTGTGTGCGGGTTATCAACCCGCACAATCCGGACGCCCCACGAAGCCCAGGTCAGCATGGTTTCCTTCATTTCGAGCCACAAACTCCGCCAGTCGTCGGTTTCAAAATAAACCGGGTAAATATCCTGGTATTTTTTGGGCGGATTTTCGGCGTACTGAATCGTGCCGTCGGGCCGTTTTTTAAACCATTCCGGGTGGTCTTTCGCCCACGGGTGGTCGGGCGATACCTGAATCGCCAGGTCCATGGCCACTTCCATACCGTGGTTGCGGGCAATGGCAATTAGGTGTTTGAAATCATCAAGCGTACCGAGTTCGGGGTGAATTGCGGTATGACCGCCCAGCTCCGAACCGATCCCGTAGGGCACGCCGGGTTCGCCGGGCTGCGCCACCACGTTGTTGTTTTTTCCCTTCCGAAAGGCCTGGCCGATCGGGTGAATCGGTGGCAGATACAGCACGTCAAAACCCATCGCTTCCAGACGCGGTAAAAGCCGCTCTACATCCCGGAACGTGCCGTGGGCGGGCAGCCCGTCGGGTCCCAGTTCCGGGGCGGCTGAGCGCGGAAACAGGCAGTACCAGGTGCTGAAACCGGCTTTCGGACGGTCTACTTCCACAATCAGTTCGCGGACGTAACGGGAAGGATGCTTCCGCTCCGGATACTGGTTGAACAAGTATTTAAAATGTTCCCCGTGAACAAATTCAATCGCCTGACCGTACTGGACTTCGTTGTATTCCTCGGCGGCTTCGGACAGAAGCTGGGTAAACCACTCCAGGGTCGATCTGTCGTCACCTTCAGCCCGTTCCGCCATGCCGTTGACATACACCGCTCCGGCTTTCAGCTCACTGATAAGGCGTTGACCAGCCGCCACTTTCAGGTGTACTTCGTGCTGCCAGGACGCAATATGGTCAACCCAGCCTTCGATGGTGTAGGAATAATAGCCCTGTTTTTCGACCGTGAAGGCAGCACCCCAGCGGTCGTTGTCAACAAACGCCATCGGAACTTCGCTCCATTCCACGTCGTCGGTGTGTTTGTACAGTAGTCGGGCGGCCAGTTTATCGTGTCCATCCAGAAAAAGATCGGCCTGTACGGCAATGGTGTCACCGGGAACGGCTTTAATGGGAAACCGGCCGCCGTCAATTTCGGGCGTAACGCGTTCAATAACGACGCGGGTCTGCCCGTCGGTGGGAAGGTTAGCCAGTTTGTAAGCCGTCGCGGCCGATTTAGCGGTTCTGGTGCGGGAGGTTGGGATCATGATCGCAAGCTGAGAAGTTTAGTCGTTAGCCAGTTTCGGAAAGTCTCTTAACCGAACAGCAGGAAGTGCTCACAAACATAACCGAAATTCGCAATTGAGTGTTTTTAGCGGCATTATTCTGATCGAAAATCCAAAACCTAAAAAAAGAGCAGGAGCAAAGCCCCCGCCCTTTACTACTTTGTTAACCTATTAATTGATCTTCCGCAGCGCAAAGACCGGAGAAACAAGACGTTCCACTCGGTCTTTGCGCGCTCTTTTCTTTGTTTTTCACAAATACCGTGTTGTACCCGGATGAAACGTTTCCCAGGAATGCAAGTATTCCTGCGACGCCGGAATCGGCTCCAGCCGTCGGCCTTTCAGCGGTCCTTCCAGACAGACGCCCTGCCGGTTCCAGACCGATTGGGTTTCCGTATCCCGAAATGAGTCAGCGGAGCCCGGCACGAACTGCAACGGCCGCCCATCAACCGTTCGGTTCCAGACGTGAAACGAGACGCTGTCGGCAGCCACCATCAGCACGAGCGGAGTGCCGCCCAGTTGATCGTTCGTAATTCTCTGTTGCTGCAACTGGTTCCAGTCGTAGGCCCGGGCGGCTTTTTTGCGCTCAACGCCCACCACCCACGATTTGGGCTTCCACGCCAAGCTATCGCGCCGGGTTAGATCGCCCTTGCTCCTGCCGCGTTCGTACGGCTCCATACCGGTGTATTGCTTCCTGAAAGCAGAATCCGGCTGAAGCACCAGCGTCTGGGGGTGGCGTTCGGCCCAAGCGTGCAGGGTCATTTGTTCGGCGGGTAAACTGGCCAGTTGGCGACCTTTCAGCGGTCCGGCGATAGCTTCCCCGCTCACCTGCCGCCACCAGCTTCCGGTGGCTTTGTCTTCAAACATGGCGTTGAAGTGGTCCATACCGACCAGCCGGAACTCTTCCGGCTGGTTGCCCACCAGGGGCCGAAAGACGCGCCCGGTTCGGCAAACCGTGCAGTAGGTCACCATCACCGGCTCCCCGCCCACCGTGTCCCGAACCTGATGATGGTAGCCGATGAGCTGCACCGGGTAGGCCCGCGCCTGCCCGTTCACGACAAGCCCCAACACTACCTTATTCACCGGAATTTTATTGCTCCGCAGATCCAGCATCACCGTTTCTTTCGGCTGGTAAAACATTTTATCGGCCAGAAACCGGAAATTGAACAGGTAGATCACCACGCCGTAGCCAAACAGCAACGCCAGCACGGCAATTCTCCGCCCACCGCGCCTGTGATCCGCCAGCAGCCCGTACGTCGGATAAGCCACCAACAGCCAGCCCAGCGTTCGCAACAGCCAGATATGCTGATGAATCCAGTATGCCAGATCAATCGTATCAGCTTCCTGACTCCCCGGCATGGGCATAATGAAATACACCTTTGCGACTTCCAAAGCCGCCAGCAATAGAATCCCGAGGATGAAAAAGACCAATTTGCTCATCTTATTTCGGCATATAATGATCATCGGCCGTATAGCCGTATTCGGCTATTTTAGTCGCCCGGAATTTATAGAGATCGGGATTTTCGGGAGCCCAGGTTGCCAGTCCGTCGACATACCGGTTAAACATGCAGAATGCAGCCGCAATCAATACCGTGTCGTGGATGTCCTTGTCGGTGGCGCCCTGCTCCCGGGCTTCCTGAACCTGCTCGGTAGTGACGTGTTTTCCGCCTTTCTGCACACTTCCGGCAATTGCCAGCAGGGCTTTCAGTTTGGGCGAAAGGGCCGTCAGACCGTAATTTTCCTTCACGGCGTTGATAAATTCACCGCTTTCATCGCCCCAATACTGGCTGGCTACTGCGCCGTGAATCGTCTGACAGAAAAAGCAGTCGTTCCGGGATGAAACGTAGGTGGCAATCAGTTCGCGCTCGGCCCGGCTCAGGCCATCGTCGGTCTGCAACAGCGCGTTGGCTAACTCATTGAGGGGTTTGGCGGTCTCGGGGCTGAACGCCATCGGTCCGCGAATACCGGGCAGTCCTTCGGGCAATTGAATGTGCGGCATATGAAATAGCGATTGAAAAATGTCTGATGCTTAAGCTTACATTCTGGATATATCCCTGACCGCCATGCGGTCAGGGAATATGAGCTAACCTATTATGAATCATTAACCTACTTCGAACTATCTACCGGCGCAGAAACGTGGGGCATGACGTAACCGATCGTGCCCATTCGTTCGCCCATCGCTTCATAGGCGGAAGGGTCCGGCGTTAACGTGGCTAAACCATCGACGTAGCGGTTGAACAAACAGAACGTGGCCGCAATCAACACCGTGTCGTGGATATCACGGTCGTTTGCCCCCTGCCGACGCGCTTCGGCCACCAGTTCGTCCGAAACCGTGCGGGCATCCTGCTGTACATGCCGAGCAATGGTCAGCAACGCTTTTAATTTGTCGGAAACGGGCGCGGTTTGATAATCCGCAATGACCTGATCGACCAACTTCTTGTCCGAACCAAACAGGAAACGGGCCGCAGCCGCGTGGCTCCCGGCGCAGAAGTTGCAGTTGTTCAACGACGAAACAAACGTTGCAATCAACTCGCGCTCGGCTTCGCTCAACGGCGATTCGTTGCGCAACAACGCCTGCGCCAGTGCGTATAGATGCTCGCCCGTATCGGGCCGGTACATAACCAGGCTGCGAATGCCGGGAACACCTTCGGGAACTTGTATATGTGCCATAAACTTGACCGTTTTAGTGGTTGTCAGTTGAACGCGGACCGCGCCAGATGGCTACGAAGCCAACGACAAACGTCCCGGAAAAAGCAAAAATGGCGGAGCCGTAACCGCCCAGCGCAGCTACCAGCGTACCGATGAAAAAGACCGCCGTAGCCGTCACAAGCCGACCGATGTTGAAGCAGAAACCGGTGGCCCGGCCCCGCAGGGACGTGGGAAACAAGTCGGGCAGATAAGCCGACATGGTTCCCTGGCTTATGCCGAACAGCAGGGCCAGCACCGCAATTTCGAGGTAGACAACCGGCGAGAATACTAGATTCGTTTTAAAGACGATGGCGGCCATGACGAAGCAGGCGGCAAAGACAAACAGCATGGTGCGCCGGTGTCCCACGGCCTTGACGATAAAACCGGACAGGATGCCGCCGACGACGCCCCCGCTGCCCATCAACACCATCGAAAGTCCCCGCTGCTTCTGCCCGTCGCCAACCACCAGGCTCTGCACCCAGGTTGGTACCCACGAAAAAATCGCCCACAGCCCCACCAGCATGGCCCCGAATGCCAGCGAACCCAGCCACAGCGACCGCCGGTAGTGGGGATCAAACAGACTGACCTCCGCCGTGGCCGGTTGTCGCTGAACGCGCTTCCAGCCGTCGGTCTCCTGCACGAATACGGCAATCCATACGCTCAGCGCCAGCGGAACACCGCCAATCCAGAACGCCTGCCGCCAGTTGGGCAGAAAATAATTGACCAGCCCCGACAGCATGATGCCAATCGGAAACGCCACGGCCAGAATGCCCAGCGCCACGGGCCGGTTGCGCTCCGGCCAGATTTCGGCCACGATCACGGTTGTCAGGACCAAAACGCCACCGATGCCAAACCCGGCCGCAAACCGCAGCACCACGACGGTCATCCAGTTGGGCGCAAAAGCCGTCAGCAGCGTACAGCCGCCGTACACCAGCACCGCCCCAACCAGCGAACGCACCCGGCCCAGCCGGTCGCCGAAGTAGCCGAAGCTCATGCCGCCCAGCATCCAGCCGTAGAGGAACGTAGCCCCAACATAGGCACTGACCCGGTTAAACTCAGTGGAATCGGCCCGACCCAGCAGGTCGCGGACTACCACCGGCAAGTAGGTAGACATCAAGGTCGAAACCGTTCCGCTAAAGATGTAAACCAGCATACAGAGCGCAAAAACCTGGCTGCGGTAGGCCGTGGTCGGCCGAGAGGTGGGGAGCTGCATGGTTTCCATCTCAGCGCATGTTTTGATCAAACGTCAACGAAACGTAGTACAAACCACCCACGGCCGGCGAACCATACGCCTGTACCACGTAGCGGTTGGTCAGGTTGCTGGCTCCCACTTTCAGGGCGGTTTTCAGGGCCGGTAGCCGGTAGGTTACCTGGGCGTCGAGCAGGTGATACGCCTGAATCCGGCCCGGGCGCAGGTCGTTGAACGACCCCACCCAGTCGAACGAATCCTGCCAGTGCCAGGCTACGTTGAAACCGAGGTTTCTGCCCAGATTGCGGTTGCCCACCGTCACATTGGTTTTGTAACGGGGTGTGTTGAACGCCGGAATGTTGTTTGGATTGGCCCCTTTCAGATCGAAAGCCGACCAGGTGCCGTTTCCGCCGATGGTGTAGCCGCCCGGCACAAAATAGGTCAGTCCGAGCGTCGCGCCCTGCGCCGTTACCCGGTCGGAAGCGTTGGTGTAAAGCTGAAAAACCTGGTATTTGCTGTTCAGAATGTCCTGCGCGGCCGCGGGATTGATCTGCCCGTCGCTGCCCAGCACCGGACTGTCGGGCCGGATGACTACCTGGTTCAGGATGAAATTCTGGTATTCGCCGAAATAGTAGTTGGCATCGACGGCCACGCGGTTGTTCAGCAAGCCGCGGTAACCGACCTCAAAACTCTGCACTTTCTCGGGCCTGATGTAGGCAACGTTCGATTTTTGCAGCTTGTCTTTATTCGCCATGACTGCCTGCTGGGGCGTTTTACCCGTCTGCACATCGGCCAGGAACCCGTTGACGAACCCGCCGACCGTCGGTGAGTTGATCGAGTTTTCGTAGACGTTCATGCCCGCGCTGTTGGAGGGTGCCCCGCCCAGAATGGTGATCGGACCGACGTTGAGTTTGATAAACTGATCGCTTGGTGTCGGATTTCGGAAGCCCGTCTGAAACGATGCCCGGAAGCTGTGCGCCGGCGTGGGCGAGAAAACCGCCGACGCACGGGGCGTAAAATACCCCGCAAAATTCTGGTTTTTGTCGTACCGCCCCGACACCGTCAGTTTCAGCTTGTCGGCGAAAAGTCGCTGGCTGGCCTGTAAAAATGCGCCGTATTCGTAGTACAAAATCCGCCCGCCCCTGTCGTCGAACAACGTTCCGTTGGTAAACAGGCTGTACTGCCGAAAATTGCCCCCCGCCAGCAGTTCGGTTTTGGACAAACCGGCTTTTTCCAACGCGGACGAGAAATTGTATTGTGCATCGGTATGGTGCATTTTCGTCTGGCTCAGGATTCCGGCCCCGGCCAGCCCCTGAATGCCTTCCAGTCGGGTTTTCTCCCGTTCAAACTCCGGCGAACCGGGCAAATACCGTCCCTGATCGGCAAAACCGCGGGCGGCTGCGTGGTTGGAAGCCGTTACCCCCGGCGCCTTGCCCTGATAAGCCGTGGTGTAGCGCGTAAACCACATTTCGTCCGCCTGATTGGCCGGAACGACGTTGCCGTTCAGATCGCGCACCCACGTCCGGTTGATCTGCTGGCCCAGCGAACGGGTGTTGTAGGAGTCGTGGGAGTCTTCCTGATTGGTGTACCAGCGGACAAAAAAGTTGGCGCCCCGCAGTTCAACCCGGTGTTGAATCAGCGAAAAACCGTTGACCGAAAACCGGTTGCTGCCCGTGTAATTGGCGATGCCTTTGGCGCAATTGTACGAATAAATCGCTTCGAGGTTGGGGGTGATCCGGTAGTGCAGGGCGCCGTTCAGTTTCAGGCTGTAGACGTTGTAATCGGTCAGAGACCGTTCTTCGTAGCCGGTGCGGGCCACCTTGCCAATGCCGGTAATGGTTCGGTTTACCTCATCGCCATACACGTTCAACCCGTTGTAAGCCGGATTGCTGCGACCTTTCAGCTCGTTGGGCGTGGTGGCATCGACGTCGGTGTAATCCGTTGCAAACCAGTCCAGTCCGTGCAGGTACGACGCGTTTAGCTTGAAAGCCAGTTTGTTGTTAAACACTTTAGCGTACCGCAACGCATAATCGTGGTAGAGAGCCGCGCCGGTGTTGGGGTCGTTGAGGTGATTGACTCCGACTTTGGCCTGGGCGCTAAGGCCCTGGTACTGAAACGGATCCTTCGAATGCATCAGCAGCGCGCCGTTGAAAGCTGCCGGTCCGTACAGCGCCGAAGCCGCTCCCGGTACCAGTTCGACGCTTTCCACGTCCAGATCCGACAGACCAAACATGTTGCCGACCGAGAAGCCAAAACCGGCCGGTTGGTTGTCGATTCCGTCGATGAGCTGCAAAAACCGGCTGTTGCCCGTGCTGGCAAACCCGCGCGTATTGATTTGCTTGTAGGTCAGCCCGCTGGTGACCATATCGACGCCCTTGAGGTTGTTGATTCCTTCGTAAAACGTGGCGGATGGCGTTTCGCGAATGGCCCGGATGTCCATTTTTTCAATACTCACGGGGGCCTGCAGAATGTTTTCCTCCACCCGCGAAGCCGCCACCACTACGTCCTGTAACACCTGCGTGCTGGCTTTCAGGGAGACCGGAATGGGTTGATCGGCGCTGGCGACCGGAATTTGCTGTTTTTCATACCCCACCATCGAAACGACCAGTGTCCACGGCCCCCGGCGGTTGGTCAGAAGCGAGAATTGACCGGTTGCGTCCGTTACGGTACCGCTGAGTTGATCCCGGATGACAACACTGGCTCCGACCAGCGGGGTTCTGGTTTCGGCATCGGTCAGCGTGCCCGAAAGGCGCACCTGCTGGGCGTAAACGGCCCCGTTCACAAGAAAGAGCAGTAAGAATGTACAGAGATGGTAGAGTTGCTTGGATTGCATGTTGGGTGGTGCTTTGTAGATACGGTGCTTTTCTAACTTTCCTTTCAAGACGTGAGTGGCAGGGATAAAAACCAGGATACCCCTACGATTTTCGGGCGGACAGGGCGTACTTCTGTCAAAGACTGGCCGTCCAATTTTCAAAAAAACACTAGGTTGTTGGTGGTACCGGGAAGCCGTTTTCCGGGCGTCGATAGCCCTTGACGATGCGTTCGCCCAGCCGCTGGTAATACGCCGGATCAGTTGGCGTGACGGTAGCCATGCCGTCGACGTACTTGTTGTACAGACAGAACAGGGCCGTTATCAATACCGTATCGTGAATTTCCCGGTCGGTGGCGCCGGCCTGTTTGGCCCGTTCAACAGCTTCGGGCGTGACATCTTTTCCGCTGTTCTGCGCCCGGGCCGCAATCGCCAGCAGGGCTTTCATTTTCTCGCTCACCGGCGCAGCTTCGTAATCCTGCTTCACCAGCCACGCGGTTTCGTTTTCGCCCAGCAACAAGTCGGCGGCTTTGGTGTGGGCGGCCGTACAGAAGCGGGTCTGGTTGCGCGACGACACCAGCGCAGCAATCAGTTCGCGCTCGCCCGGCGTCAGGGTCGATTCCCCGCGCAGCAGAATCTGGGTTAATTCCCGAATCGGCCCGGCCGTATCCAGGCGGTATTCGAGCAGGCCCGTGATGCCCGGCAAATGGTCAGGAAGGGGTATGTGTGGCATAGTCGAAACTTCTAAAAATGGTTCAGGAATGTGGCCGGATGGTGGCTGGCCACGGTTTACAGTTTGATTCCAAGGGTCAGTACCCCCGTCCGGCCGTCGGACGGCCAGATGCCCGGCCCCGGATAGAAGGTCGGGCGTTTGGTGAAATAGGACTTGTCCAGCAGGTTATTCACGCTGCCTCGCAGGTTAAACCGGCGGCTCATGCGCCAGGTTGCGTTCAAATCCCAGATGCCGTAGGCCGGAACCGGACCTTTTGAGCCATTCGGCAGGGCGACCGCAGTATTCAGGGCGTCGGAGAAGGTTTTGCTGACGTAGCTGAACTGCGCGGTCAGGCTCAGTGTCCGGTAGCGGGCCGTCAACCCGTTGCGGCTGGTCCAGCGCGGAGCCGATTCCACCTGGTTGCCGTTGATGGTTTTGTTGTCCGTTCCGGTCGAGACGCGGGCGTTCGTATACCGGGCGTCCACGTAGGCCGTTGAGGTAAAACCGGTCAACAAAAACGCGTTCGTCTTCACAAACTGCGCTTCCACCAACGCTTCTACCCCTTTCGTTTTGCTGTCCCCGACGTTGGTACGAAACACGTAATTCTGTCCGTCCGGGTTGGTTAATACCAGACTTCCCAGCCGGTTGTGGTACGGCAGGTAAAAAGCACTGACGTTTACGTGAAGCCCCTGCCAATAGCCGTCCATGCCAATTTCGGCGTTGTATCCGGTTGCATCCTTCAGGTTTTTATCCACTTGTTCATAGACCGATGTCGGAATGATGTCCTTGAAAATCACCGGCCGATACGCCTGCGACCAGCCGCCGTAGAATTTCACTTCCGGACTCAGGCGGTACTGCGCGTTGATGCCAAGCAGCGCAAACCGGTGGTCGATGTTGTTGGGCAAATTCAGCGGATCGTAGTAGCTGATGGTTCCGCGCACCCGGGTCTGCCCGTTCTCCACCCGAACACCGGGCGAAACCGTCAGCTTCGGCGTCAGGTGAAACTGACTCTCGGCAAAGAAAGCGACGTTGTTGGTGTACATGTGCAAATCGCGGCCGAACGGTGCCACCAGCGACAGATCAAAGTCGGAACCGGTTGTTCCCCGCCCCAACTGCCGCCGGTTCAGGTCGTTGTTCATCACCTGAACGCCGACTACGCCCGTGGCCGTCACGCTTCCGATGGCGTACGTGTGCAGCACGCGCAGTTCAGAGGTATAACTGTTGAAACGGTCGATGTCGACCTGGCGGTTGCGGAGCTGCCCGGTTGCCCGAATCAGCGTATCCGGCACATTTGCCAGCGCATCAAACATCACACTGTTGCGCGCGCCCAGAACCGCCGATGCCAGTCCCATCAGGCGCGTCCGGTCGGTGATCTGCCAATCGAGCCGCAGCGACGGCACCCAGATGTCGGGATTGAAATAATTCCGGTTGCGGGTAGCCTGCCGCGGATTTTGAGCAAACATTTCTTCCGTGAGTGGTCCCGGAATCCGGTAAACATACTCCGACCGGCCCAGTTCGGCGCTCAGCCGCAACCGATTCGAAGCCTGGTACTGCAAGCTGACAAACTGCGCCTGCGAGTTCGACATCGCGTTCTGACGGTAACCGTCGGAGTGCCGCCGGTAGTAGTACCCGTAATACGTCAGCTTGCCAACCCGTCCGCCGATGGCGTTGTAGGTACTCCGTAAGCCGTAGGACCCCACCGAATTGACTGTTTCGAAGCCAAACCGACGGGTGGTATCCGCGGTTTTGGTGACGTAATTGAGCATTCCGCCGAACTGCGCACCGTATTGCAAAGAAGCCGTTCCGCGCACCAGCTCAACCCGTTCGATGCTTTCCATCGGGGCCGAATAGTGGCTGGCCGGGTAGCCATACATATCCGAATTGGTTAGGATTCCATTCTGGCGGATGTTGTATTCCCACGACCGGTGCGGGTCCAGGCCGCGCGTGGCCACGTTCATCTGGTTGCCGGTGCCGTCCATATCGTAGACAAACAGACCCGGCAGCCGGGCAAACACCTGCCGGGCGTTTTTCTCGGCGATGTTGGCGTCAATCTCCCCCAGCCGGACCACTTCACTCCGCTTACCGCCCAGCAGAAACGTGCCCTGCACGTCGGGCAACGACTGGATATACCCCTGGCGCACACCTGTCACGTTCACCTCCTCCAGCGTACGGCTGCGCAGGGTGTCGGCAGTCGGCTTCTGGGCTTTTGATTGAGCCAGCCCGGTAAGTGCTCCGGTCAGGATCAACGCACTACACGCCATTGCACTGTATTTGTATTTCGAATATGGCATAATTACCGATTTACAAAGCCGCGCCGTCGGCTTTCGCCCGGGCAATGGCATAGTTTCCTACTTTCTCACCCGCTTTCAGCCCTTCTTCGCAATCGAAACGGTAATGAATCAGGCCATAAATCCGCGATACGGATGCCTCCTCCGCCTGCTTCTGGAAAGTTGTCGCCTGATCCGGGAATAGGTGAGCCAGCACCGTTGCAGCTGCCCCCGAGAAGGTCGAGTGGCCGGACGTGTACGAGGGGAAGTTGGGCAAACCGACCGACGTTTTCACCCCGAACTGCTGCGGCCGTGGGTAGTAGTAGTAATATTTCGTATCCCAGCAAACGATGGCGGCATCCATTTCGGCCGTTCCCAGCAGGGCCAGCGTACGAGCCATCCGGACTTCGCTGTGCTTGGCTTCGTGGCTTACGTTGGCCGCCGTGCGGTGCCAGTGACCGGGCGGGGTGTAGCTTCCGGCTCCATCGGACCAGTAGTTGGCGATCCGGGCCTGCTCGCGGGTCTGGTTTTTCTGGATCTTTCTCAGCTCGTCTATATCTCTCTTAAACTCTTCGCTGTCCAGCGCCGGGGGCGGTACGGCCCGCAGCGCCACGACAGTGGCCTGATCGAAATTCCAGGGCAGAACGGCTCCGTAATTGGGCAGCATCGGCGGGCGGGCCGGCAATTCCTGGCTCACCCAGGCTTCCCGCAGGCCCCGTTCTCTGGCTTTTGTAATCATTCCGGCCGTCAGCGCTTGGTTGTTGGCCGCCGACATACCGTCGGTTTTGGCGCGCCCCATTACTTTGGCCGCAACGGCATTTCCGAGGGCCGCCCCAGCCGTCAGATCACTCTCTACATTCATCCCGGCCCACACGCGGCTATCCCGGTGCTGCTTCATTTTCGCTTCCAGAAATGGCACTTCACCCGGGAACATGGCCTTCAGAATGGTAAGCGAAGCGGCTGCTACCACGGCATCTTCAGAAGGGTAAGTCGGAATCTCCGAAACCGGTAAAGCGGCTTTGATCGTCGCGTCGGTTTTGGACGGTGCGGGCCGTTTAAACTGGTATTTGAAATTCCAGGCGGCTACCAGCGCGTCGTACTGGGCTACGCTCAGGTACGCCAGCGCCCGGGAGGCATAGGGCGGATTGGCAAACGGAAACTTCGGATCGGCCAGCGGATTCGCCGGGTCGGGCACCGGGTATTTACCTTCAGCGTTGTAAGCCGGGGGGATGTTGTAGCGGGCCGAGAGTTCGCGGGCAATCTCGTTCCAGCGGTACACGGCTCCGGCTCCCCAGTATTCCACCGCTTCGCGCTGTTCTTTGGTCAAACTGGCCGACTGTTGTTTCAGACTAGCCAGTTCGGCGATGTATTCCGGCGAAGAAACGGCTTTGGGTTCGGCCACCGCAATTTCGGAGGATGAAGAAAGCAGGTACGTTTTCCAGGTCCCGGCCTTTTCATCGGTTGAAATGGGGGTGTAACTATCCCGCTGGGGTTCATCGATCGTTTTATCACACGCGCCCAGCAGGGCCACCAGGCTCAGTCCCAGACCGATTTTTTTTATTTGTTTAATCGAGGTTTTCATCGTTTGATACTATTTCATAAATCCTTTGAGCGGCCCAGCTCGCTTCCGGCCCGCCCGGATTGTGTTTTACCAATTTTTACAACTTGAACAGATACAGCACGCCCACGGAATAGCTTGTGCTTTGGCCGACGTTCCGGCCGTCGGTCACGTAACCTACCCGGGCGTTAACCCCGATCTTGTTCGGCTGGAATTTGCCGTACCAACCCACCGTTGTTGCCTGCATGTTGTTGGTCGGGAACGGCATATCGTGCCGACGGATGTAGTCGCCGTGGGTGCAGGAGCTGCGTTCGGCCCAGAGTTCAGTCTGCCACTTTTTCCGCAAAATCCCCAGCCGGACTCCCATGTCGTAGGCATTCGGAACGCTGACCTGGTTGGTGTTGTACACGCGGTCGTCGGCCTGGTAGGCATCCCGGTCCACTTTGATGTTGCTGCGCCACATGTACGTACCGTGGGCGGTGGCGTACAGACCAGTTTCTGGATGTTTGTAGCTGGCAATCAGCCGCCCGGAAACCGTCCGGCACTGCAATCCGATCGACATTGGCAGAAAATCCGGCACGTAATTGCCGACGGGGAGCGATGCGCCCGCTACGGCGTGGAGCGAAAAGCCGTGCGTGTTCAGCACCCGGTATTTCAGCCAGCCGGAAAGGTCCTGAAATCCCTTCTGACCCAGCAGGTTGCCGGCGCTGGTTTCGGTCCAGACGTATGGCAGGCTCAGAATGACGTTCAGGCGGTTGGTGATCCCGATGGCGGGCATCACCATAACATTCTGGGTGGTATGCGTTCCAAGGTTGGAGTTGGAGCGTTTGAGCGAGTTTTCCCAGTACTCATTCCAGGTGCTTTTCCCGTACATGGTGGCCACACAAACGGCTCCTTTGCCCATGTAAATGGCATCGTGCGGCATTTGGGCAACCGCCTTGCCGGCCATGAGTAAGGCACTGATCAGTAAACAATTGGTAAATTTTTTCATTTTTCAAAAGTGAATTAATAGGTAGTTGTGGTGGATACGGCCGGAAAGGTTAGCAATGCGCTCTAAAACCAGCGGCTTAGCGAGATTGATACGGAATAATCGGCAAAGGCGGCATCGCCGTGGCGCAGTCCCTGCGGATCAAGTTTGTCGTAATAGCTTTTAATCCGGTTGCGGTAAAGGGCCACCGGCACGGTTACGGCTGCGGAAAACTTGCCTTTCATGTAGTTTAATCCGGGCTCTACCGAAACGATATAACCGGGCCGCCGGTAGCCGCTGCTGCCGCCAAAAACGTCCGACGACGGAATGCCCTCAACCCGACCTCCCAGCATCACGGCCAGCCCCGGAACAAACGGCAAAGCCTGGCTCAGGCCCAGCCGGGCGGCAAATTGGTCGGCCACCGAGAAGTAGCCGATGACGGGGTCAACCGTTGTGGCTTCGGGCGTCCGGAGCACCCGGTTGGTTTCGCGGGGGTTGAACAGGTAATAACCGCTGACGTAAGCCGCCAGGCCGCCCGTAATCTGCGCGTATCCCTGCCCTTCCACGCTGAAGCCGACCCCGCCGTCGCCCAATTGAATAGACTGGTCGACCGGTTTATTGATTACGTAATCGCGCTTCTCTTTGTCCAGCTTATGGAAGTCGCCGGTGACGCCCGGATTGCCGGTGGGCAGTTTCACCCCCAGGCCCAGCGCAAAATTTGCTTTGGGCATTTTCACCGGGTCAAGCAGCCAGTAATTTCCCGAAATCCGCAAATCGCCGATGCCCTGCGAATAGGTGTGAAAGCGCTTCTGTTCGGGATTGACCGAGACGGCATTGCCGTAGTGTTCGTAGAGCGAAGAACGGTCGTTATACTGAAGGGGCAGATTGACCGAAAACGATAACCGGGGAGTCGCCAGGTACGTAATGCCCAGGTCGAGCGCGTGCGCCAGGTTGATTACTTCGGTGTTTTGCTCCAGGCGTTCTTTCTGCTCAACATCGCCTTTAAAATGCCGGAACGACCGGAAATACCGGTACCCCGCGTTGATTTGCCAGTGGCCGGTCCGCTGTTTAAAAAAATCTGCCGACGAGACCGTACCCGGGGTTGCCGAGCTCATGTGCCGAACGGCGACACACCCCTGGGCCGAAGCCCGGCAATTCAAGAGGGACAGGCATAGGAATGCCCCTACAAAACCGTATAGTTTTTTCATGGAAGTCTAGAAATGTTGTCCTAAAAATGATCATAGGCCCAATGCCCGGTATGACGGGGATAGCCCTACCGGCAATTCGAGAAAATCGCTTATGAACAGGAATTGAATGAAAGTACCAAACCGGCACCACCGTCAGACGCGTGCGCTGATGGCGTGGCAAACCCGATTGGTGGCTGTTGCAGGCGAGAGAACGGAATACGGGCAACCAACCTAATGGCTTAGCGCCACCACAGGCCGTTTGCAGTTCTCGCGCAATTCATTCAGGACAAAACCTCAGGGGGCGGGGAAAAAACCGGCAGACTCCGGGTTGACAGACAGGAAATAAACGAAGGAATGCGCACGGCTTTCTCGGTCCAGTCGTAGAGAAAGAACCAGGTTCGGGCGCGGCTGATGGGAGAATATTCTTTCAGCAGTAATTTAAGCAGGTTGCTGGCTTTCTTGGCCGATTCGGACGTACCGGTCGCGAATTGCTCCTTGACAAACGAAAGCAGATCCCGCTGGAAAAACGATTTGGTTTGGTTGACGTAGCCGGTAATGTGCAGCGTATCGCCGGACACGTCCAGGTTGACGATTTCGTAGTAGCTCCCCCGGTATTTGAATCCTTCCTGCTTTTGTTGGGTCAGAATGGCTTCATTGGGGTGTTTTTGGAGGGGAATCTGAAACTCAACGATGTGGTCAACTGACGAATAAACGGTCAATCGTTCCGACAATTCGTGCTCCTCCTGCCACTGCACACTGAGCAGCACCAGTAGCTGCCCCATCATGTGATAGAGCAGGATGACGAACAAACTGAAGGAGACAAACCGTTTCACAAACCTTTTGTTTGGAAAATTTTATTCAAATATACAGTTTCCTTGGAAATTTTCTACTAAATGTAAAAATTTTGCGCTAACCAGCTAGGGAGTTGCCAACTGAACGGTTAGTGCAAACCGGGTTGGTGAAACGGTCGGTCCGCTGAATCCCCGACCTCCACCGTACATCCCGCGCCGACCGTACATGCCACCGCCGTACATCCCGCCCATGCCACTCATGCTTCCGGCATCAGAAGCCGTTTGTTTAGGTTTTTCCGGCACCCCGGTTTCAAAAGCAATCGCCAGCGGAGTATCCGACCCCGGTTTTCCGTCGATCAGGGCCAGCGGAATGGCCAGTTGATACACCAGCCGACCGGCTTTTTCTTCAATTTTCCCCGTGATGCCGGAGGGGTCGCCCGTGGCCGATACCAGCATTTCGTCTTCAGCTACCAGGTGGATCAGTTTCATTTCAATTTTCCGGCTGATCAACTGTTTCATCATCGTGCCGCGATCCGTGGGACCAGTCTGGGCGGCCATCGACAGGGGCTTTCCGGTAGCGGGGTCCATTTCTTCGGGCAACGGAAACTGAATCCCGCGCCGGGATTTTTTCTTGCTCTTCTGATCGAGCCAGATGGTGCTTCCAAACAACAGGGATTTAAACTGATCCGAGTCGTTGCTCAATTGAATGGTCAGAAACAGTTTGTCGGCGTTGTTGGTAGCCAGAGCGTGAATTTTGGCGTTTTCCAGATAAACTTCACCCGGCGAGTTGCTACCAACGGTCGGCTGGTCGGCAAAGGTTGTGGCCGTCGTCCAGGTGCTTTTGACCGGTACGTTTTTCTGACCGAAGGCCACGGTTACGGCCAACAAGAAAGTTATACTTAGTATGATGATCTGTTTCATGGTCATAATCTGCTTTCATTGACGTACTCCTCACAAACCGCCGGCACGATCTTTCCTGCTTACAGGCTCTGGGTTAAAATCCTTTGGGACCGTCCGTAGCGCTAAAACATCCGGTGTTCTCCGTGCGGCTCTTTCCCGATTCAGTTCTAATTACAAAGCTTATTATTTTATTGTCAGGATCAAATTGCATTGGCGATTGTTTCCGATCCGGCCCTATACCGCTACCGGCTCGTTAACGGGTTTCCTGCGCGACACAGCCCACAAACCGAGGAAGGTAAACACGCCATTGAGCACCAGGCGCTCAAAACCAAATTTATACCCGTCAAACCACTCCGCAGAGTGGTTGTTGACGAACAACGTCAGAAAAGGGGAAGCGAGACAGATCAGTGGTACCCAACCGTCGCGAACGGGGCGGTTGGTAAACAGCCCGAACGCATACAGACCCAGCAGTGGCCCGTAGGTATAACCCGCCAGATCGAAAACCGCCGTCACGACGTCCTGGCTGTTCAGCCGGTTGAAGATAATGATCACCACGAAAAACAGGATTGAAAACCCGATGTGAACCCAGTGCTTGATGCGGGCCCGCTCGGTTTCCGGCCGGTTTTCCACGTTCATAAAGTCGATGCAGAACGAAGTTGTCAATGCCGTCAGGGCAGAGTCGGAACTGGCGTAGGTGGCCGCCGTGATGCCCAGCAAGAACGTGATGCCGACTACCATCCCGAAGTGATTGAGCGCCAGCATCGGGTACAGATCATCGGTTTTGGCGGGCGTCGCAATGCCCTTGCTATTGGCGTAAATGTAGAGCAACGCCCCCAGCGACAAAAACAGAAAAACCACAATGGAGAACGTTACCGTAAACCAGAGCATGTTTTTCTGAGCTTCTCCGATGTTCTTGCAGGTCAGGTTTTTCTGCATCAGATCCTGATCCAGACCCGTCATCACAATGGCGATAAACACGCCGGAGATAAACTGTTTGAAGAAGTTTTTAGGGTCGTTGGCATCCCAGAAAAAGATTTGGGAGTAGTCGCTTTGGGAAATTGTGGAAACCATCTCGCCGAAGCCCAGCCCCAGCTCCCGCGAGATCAGTATGATTGTCAGCACGACGGCGGTGACCAGAAAAGTAGTCTGGAGCGTGTCGGTCACGATGATGGTTTTAACGCCCCCTTTGAAGGTGTACAGCCAGATCAGCAAAATCGTGATGGCAACCGATACTTCAAACGGGATGTCGAAACTGTTGAAAATGGCAATTTGCAGCACCCCGGCCGCAATGTAGAGCCGGATGGCCGAGCCCACCGTCCGGGCCAGCAGAAAAAAACCCGCTCCGGTTTTATACGACCAGAATCCAAACCGTTTTTCGAGGTAGCCGTAAATGGAAATCAGGTTCATCCGGTAGTAGAGCGGCATCAGAACCGTCGCAATGACGTAGTAGCCGACGATGTTGCCGAGTATCACCTGGAAATAAGAAAACGCCTTTGCGCCGACGGCGCCCGGCACCGAAATAAACGTCACCCCTGACAGGGAGGTACCGATCATCGCAAACGCTACCAAGTACCAGGGAGTCTGCCGGTTAGCCGTGAAAAATGTGTTTGTATCGGCCCCTCTGGCGGTGTACCACGACACCAGAATGAGCATGGCAAAGTAGGCGATTAATATGGTTAACGCGATGTTGGGATTCATACCGTCGGCGGCAACTTTTTAGGTAAACGATGGGTTATTATTCTGGCGGTTTATGTTATTCCACAGCTTTAAAAAAACGTGGTAAAAGCGGCCAAAATTTCGTAAATTTGCTAATCAAACAAGAAATTTCGTGTAATGCAACCGTTCGAAGAAAACGATGTCGAGGTATTGGAAGAAGTCATTGACACCGATCTGTTTAATCTGGTGGTTTTCAACGACGATGTAAATACCTTCGATCACGTCATTGATACGCTTATTGACGTGTGTGACCATACCCCCGAGCAGGCCGAACAATGCACGATCATTATCCACTATAAGGGAAAATGCCGGGTTAAAAACGGGTCCTGGGAAGAGCTTGTTCCCAAGCGCAACGAAATCTGCCGCCGTGGCATTTCCGCGGAAGTTTTGAAATAAAACCAACAAAATGATGAATTATGGCGGGACCGTCCGCGCGGTCAATGCGTCAGCTCATTCATAATTCATAACTCATCGTTATCTGAATGGAGTTTCCTTCCAAATTGATAGAAGACGCCGTTAACGAAGTATCCAAACTGCCGGGTATCGGTAAAAAAACCGCACTCCGGCTGGTGCTGCATTTGTTGAAGCGGGATGAAGAACAAACCCAGAGCCTGGCCGAATCGCTGGTGGCCATGCGGTCGAAGGTAAAACACTGCCGCAAGTGCCATAACCTGTCGGACAACGACCTGTGCAGCATCTGCGCCAGCCACAAACGCGACCGTTCGCTCATTTGTGTCGTCGAGGACACGCGTGACGTGCTCGCTATTGAGAATACGGCGCAATACAAAGGCATGTACCACGTGCTGGGCGGCATCATTTCGCCCGTGGAAGGCGTCGGCCCCAGCGACCTGCACATCGAGTCGCTGGTTGATCGGCTCCGCGATCCGGACGGGGATGCAATCAAGGAAGTTATTCTGGCCCTGAGCCCAACGATGGAGGGCGATACAACGGCTTTTTACCTTCAGAAAAAGCTTAAAACGTTTCCCGTTAAGATTTCGACCATCGCCCGGGGCGTCCCGATTGGCGGTGATCTCGAATACGCCGACGAGGTAACGCTGGGCCGGAGTATCCTCAGCCGGATTTCCTACGAGTAAACGAACCCAAACCCACCGATTGAACCTGCGCAGGGCGACCTGCACGGCCCAGTCGATGGGTTTTTATCTTTTATTGCTCACAAACACCTCCACTCGGTTGCGCACCGGTCTGACGGTTTTCAGGTACTCATAAATTGCCCCCAGATCCTGCTCCGACATTCCGGCGTACATCGACCACGGCATGACGGTATTATACCCATTGCGGACTTCCGGCGCGTTAAAGGTCGCCGGATCGAAGGTTTTGAAGCGACGGATAAAAGCCTCTTTCGTCCAGGCGCCAATGCCGGTTTCGACATCCGGTGTAATGTTGGCCGACCGCAGGGTGCCGCCCGCCATCGTGATTTCCGTTCCTCCGGCAAACGCAGCTTTTTTGACCAGCCCGCCCATCGCCCGTTTCGTGTGGCAATCGGCGCAGCCGGCCATCGTAACCAGATACCGGCCGTATTCAGCGCCGTTTTCCGCCTTCGGCACCGGCTGAAAACGGGCTTTGTGCGGCATCATCTTCATCGCCAGTTTCAGCGGTCCTGTTGGTTTGGATTCGGGAACAGCATTTTCCACCGGTTCGAGCGTGCGCAGGTATGCCAAAATCGCCAGGGCATCGTTCTCGTCCATCTTTCCGTAGTTCGCGTAGGGCATCAGCGGAAACAGCGATTTGCCGTTTCTGGAAACACCCGCTGTAATCGCCAGCAGCAGTTCGGTGTCGCTCCAGCTTTTGAGGGCAAACGGGGTGATGTTTTTGGCGTAATACGTACCGGGCAAACCGTAGTTTTTACCGAACTCCGCGCCCCCACCGCCGACCGTTCCGGCTATTACCGGTCCGGCCAGCCGGTTATAATCGCGTTTAGAATGGCAATCCATGCAGACGGCAACGTGATTGGCCAGGTAGCGGCCCCTTTCCAGGTGGGCCGTTGAAGTTGGAAGGGAAACCGTGCGAATTCGGCCCGTCGCGGGCGAATAAGCTTTCGGATGCACGCAGCAGCTAAAGGCCACCGAGAGGACTGCCATCAGCAGGAACGAAAAACGATTCATTTCAGGAGTTGTTTACTGTCGGGCAAAAATAGAGAACTCCGTTTGTTTGGCAGTCATCGAAATCCCCCTCTTGAGCGAACGGAAATTGGCATCGGCTCTAATTGTTACGAAAAAGTCGCTTTCTTTGCGCCTGACGAAAACATTGCCGTTTTCGGCGTGTTCTTCAACAAACCAAGTATCTCACCTCAAACCATTTGGATATGAATCGCAGTGAGTTCTTAAAGCTGGCTTTTGGCAGTGTCCTAACCCTGAAAGCGTTGCAATCATCCGCTTTCGGCGGACTAACCCAGGCTGAAGGCCCTTTTAAACTTCCCCCCTTGCCGTTTGACGCGGGTGCGCTCGAACCGCACATCGACAAGCAAACAATGGAAATTCACCACGGTAAGCACCACAAGGCCTACGTCGATAATCTGAACAAAGCCGTTGCCGGTACGGCCATGGCATCGCTGTCGATTGACGAACTGGTGAAGAAAATTGACAGTGGTACCCCGGCAGCCGTCCGCAACAACGGCGGTGGTCACTGGAATCATACCTTTTTCTGGAATATTCTGGGTGCCAGCGGTGGCAAACAGCCATCGGGCAACCTGTCGGACGCCATCAATAAAAAATTTGGTTCTTTCGACAAGTTCAAGGAAGAATTCGGCAAGGCGGCTGCGGGCCGGTTTGGCTCCGGCTGGGCGTGGCTGGTCGTCAACGGAAAAGATATCGAAATTACTTCTACTCCCAACCAGGACAACCCGCTGATGGCGCTGGCCGAGAAAAAAGGCACGCCAATTTTGGGTCTGGACGTGTGGGAGCATGCTTATTACCTGAAATACCAGAACCGTCGGCCCGACTACGTAACGGCCTTCTGGAACGTTGTTAACTGGAATAAGGTCAACGAGTTATACAATGCCGCCGTGAAAGCCTAATCAGGTTGGTATCGGGCTTTCAGGTTTACCGGTTTGGGGTTTCGCGGGGAAAGGGTCCTTGCGGTAAGCCTGACTACCGGTAAACCTGAAAGCCTTTTTTTTGTAAATTTGCGGTCAGTTACACGAACGACATCAACATCATGAGCGATATTTTATACGACCAGATTCCGTCGCTGGACCTGGCCGATTTTAAATCTGACGATCCGGACCGGAAAGCAAAGTTTGTCCAGGATCTGGGGGCCGCTTTCAACAACATCGGCTTTGTCGCCATCAAAAACCACGGTTTAACCGATGAGCTGACGACCAATTTATACGACTCGGTAAAGGCGTTTTTCTCGGCCGATACATCAACTAAACAGCAATACGAATTTCCCGAGCTCCACGGCCAGCGGGGCTACGTCGGCAAAAACAAGGAAACCGCCAAGGGCTTTAAAGTTGCCGATTTAAAGGAATTTTATCACATCGGCCAGCCAGACCCCATCAACGGAATGCCGGACAACGTCTTTCCCGACGAATTTCCGGATTTTAAAGAAAACACGCTGGCTACGTACCGCACGCTGGAACAGGCGGGTCGGATGCTCCTGCGGGCCATTGCGCTGTACCTGGAACTGCCCGAGGATTACTTTGAAGACAAGGTCGACCACGGCGACAGCATCCTGCGGGCAATTCACTACTTCCCGCTGGACCCCAATCTGGTGCCGGACGGTGCCGTTCGCGCAGCTGCCCACGGCGACATCAACCTGATAACGCTCCTGATGGGCGCCAGCGCCGAGGGGCTGGAAGTGCTGCGTCGCGACGGGCAGTGGATTGCCATCACGGCCCTGCCCGACCAGATTATTGTGAACGTCGGTGACATGCTCGACCGGCTGACCAACCACAAACTGAAATCGACGATTCACCGGGTGGTCAATCCGCCCCGCGAAAAAATGAACAGTCCCCGGTATTCAATTCCGTTCTTCATGCACCCCCGGGGCGATATGGACCTGACCTGCCTCGAAACCTGCATAACGACCGAGCACCCCAAGATTTACGAAGACATGACCGCCGGTGCGTTCCTGGACGAACGGCTGCGGGAACTTGGGCTGAAAAAGAATTAATCGTTGGCATCAATAATTCGATTAAACGGTTCTATCTTGTCGCATTGCGATCCGATGTTTGCAGTTTCCGCTCAACGTCATCGTAGTGCGACATTTTTACTTTAAGGATCAGGCAATCAGTTCGATAGATGGTGCCTGCAAAAAGAGCCCCTTTCACTCAACGATAAGAACCGCAAATTGCCCTTTGAGTTAACGGAATGGCCGTCGTTCTGTCAGGACCGGCCGTTTAGCAAACCGTTCACCAAGAAAATCCGTGTATGGCTTCTTACCTTTCTACCCTCTCCCCCCCCATCGCCCCGGTAAGGCGCATACGCTACTTTATTTTTCTGAAAGATGTTTTGATTCTGGCCTGCACCACGTTTGGCGGTCCGCAGGTTCACCTGGCCATGATGCTCGACCGGCTGGTTACCAAACGGCGCTACCTGACCGAAGAAGAACTGATGGAACTGAACGCGCTCTGTCAGATTTTGCCCGGTCCCACCTCTACGCAAACCATTACGGCGCTGGGCTTTAAAATTGGCGGCCCCAACCTGGCTTACCTGACGCTGCTGGTCTGGATGCTGCCGGGCGTTTTGCTCATGACCGCCGTTGCGATTGGAATGTATTACGTTCAGCAGCGCTCGATTTCGCTGGCTTTTACCCGTTTCATCCAGCCAATGGCCGTCGGCTTTCTGATTGTGGCCGGTTACCGTATTGCCCGAAAAGTAATTCATAACCAGATGGGCCTGGTTCTGGCCATTATATCCGCCTTAACGGCTTACGCTTTCCCGTCGCCCTACATTACGCCCGTCGTGATTGTGGCGGGGGGGCTGACCACGGCTTTTTCGTACGAGAAGCAGATCATGATGGAAAAGACGCCCATCCGGATTCAATGGGCCAACTTTTTTCTGTGGCTGGGGGTGCTGATCGGTGCGGCTATTCTGGGGGCGGTTACGCAGTCGCTGCCCATCCGGATTTTCGAGAACTTTTACCGCAACGGCAGTCTGGTGTTCGGGGGGGGGCAGGTGCTGACGCCCATGCTCTACAACGAGTTCGTCGAATTCAAACACTACCTCACCCGGCAGGAATTTCTGTCTGGTTTGGCCATTGTGCAGGCAACGCCCGGCCCCACGTTTTCGTTTGCTTCCTACATTGGTGCTTTGTCCCTCCGCAGCGACGGCTGGAGCGGCCAGTTACTCGGCGGTTTAATGGCCGCTGCGGGCATCTTTCTGCCCGGCACGTTTTTCATCTTCTTTGTTTACCGCTTCTGGAATCAATTGAAACGGTACCGCGCCGTGCGGGCGTCGCTGGAGGGCATCAACGCAACCAGCACCGGCCTGACCATTGCCGCGGCTTTTTCACTTTTCCAGCCCATGTCGGACCAATGGCCGTCGGTTCTGGTGGTGGTCGCGACTATTCTCCTCCTGGAATACTCCAAGATCCCGCCCTACATACTCATCATTTGCGGACTCTTCATGGGTTTTCTGCTCTAGAGCAAACAATGCCTTTCAACGGTCGGTTGCATCCGTAGCGCATTATCAACTCTACGTTTATGAAGCAACTGGATCAGTTTATTGAGTGGGTACAAGGCCGTGTCCCCGAAGAAGTCTCGCGTCAACAATTTTTACAGTGGGCCGGACGGGGCATTACCGCCGGGGTTGTTGGCAGTTTAGCCGCTGCCTGCCGCACCGGGCGATCACCGGGTGGTTCCCAATCGACGGTCTACACGTCATCCGATGGTACGCGCGTACCGTCCTCTCCCTGGCAAACCCCGCCCGCCAAAGTTCCCGGCAGCCCGGAGGAACCCATTCAACTGGAAGAATGGAAAGCCAAAACCGAGAAAGAAACCGACACACCGGCACCGTTACC
The DNA here is from genome assembly GCF_026248825.1 of Larkinella insperata. NCBI lineage: Bacteria > Pseudomonadati > Bacteroidota > Cytophagia > Cytophagales > Spirosomataceae > Larkinella > Larkinella insperata. Next base: position 249,268 of record NZ_CP110973.1, read on the forward strand.
CAACGATCAGCGCGTGGGATACGCCATTGTGGGTCTGGGTCATTTGTCGCTGGATGAACTTCTACCGGCGTTTGCTGAAAGCAAAAAATCAAAGGTGGTGGCGCTGGTCAGCGGAAGTTCGGAAAAAATGCGAAAAGTGGCGCAACAGTACGGGATTAAGCCAGAAAGTTGTTACAGCTACCAGGATTACGACAAGTTAAAGGATAATAAAGAAGTACAGGCCGTTTACATTGTTCTGCCCAACTCCATGCACGCGGAGTACACCATTCGGGGGGCGCAGGCCGGCAAACACATTCTTTGCGAAAAACCGATGGCCAATTCGGTGCAGGAATGCCAGGCCATGATCGATGCCTGCAAGAAAGCCGACCGGAAACTAATGGTGGCCTACCGGATTCAGTACGAACCAAACAACCGCATGATCCGGCAAATGGTGCAGGATCGGAAGTACGGTACGGTAAAATTTATCGAAGCCGTCAACAATCAGAACTCGGCTAACCCGCAGCACTGGCGGCACATCAAGGCGCTGGCGGGCGGTGGTGCGCTGCCCGACATTGGTCTGTACTGCCTGAACACGATCCGTTACCTGCTGGGAGAAGAACCCACTGAGGTATTTGGCTACCAGTACAGTACTCCCGGCGACCCGCGGTTCCGGGAGGTGGAAGAACTCATGTCGTGGCAGATGAAATTTCCGAGTGGCGTCTATGCCAACTGCGCCACCCACTACGGTGTTCACGAAGCCCGGCGGTACCGGGTTTACGGCGAGCGGGGCTGGATGGAGTTGTCCCCGGCTTTCCCGTACAAGGGCATCCAAATGCAGACCTCTTACGCCGAAGGTAAAATTGAGCATACCGAACAGCCCAAATTGACGGAGAAAAACCAGTTCGCCACCGAAATGGATCATTTCTCGGAATGTATCATGCAGAATAAACAACCGTTCACCCCCGGCGAAGAAGGCTTGCAGGATCAGCGAATTATGGAAGCCATTTACCAGTCGGCGCGGGAAGGCAAGCCGGTGAAACTGCCGGAAATCAAGACAAAAGATACCTTCCGGGGGCCCATGCCGAAGGAAGCTTGACGAAAAACCCTGATAGAGCCAGAAGCTATCAGGGTTTTTCTTATTGATACCCCCGCGCCTGCAACTGAAACAGTTCGGCATACCGTCCGTCCTTTTCCAGCAATTCGCTGTGGCTGCCGATTTCCAGTAATTGACCGCCTTCCAGCACCAGAATCCGGTCGGCCATGCGAACCGTTGAGAAACGGTGGGAAATGATAACGGCGGTTTTGCCTTCGGTTAGCCGGGCAAACCGCTGGAAAACCTCATACTCGGCGCGGGCATCCAGCGCTGCGGTCGGTTCGTCAAGAATCAGCACCTGCGCGTCGCGCATATAGGCCCGGCCCAGGGCCACTTTCTGCCACTCTCCGCCCGACAGTTCCACGCCTTTGCCGAAGCTACGACCCAGCTGCTGTTCGTACCCGCCCGGCAATTTGGCGATGACGGTATCGGCCAGACTCCGCTGGGCGGAAGTTTCGATGCGGGGCTGGTTGGTCCGCTCGTCGATGTCACCCACGGCGATGTTGACGCCCGCCGACATCTTGAAGCGAACGTAGTCCTGAAAAATAACGCTGACGTTCCGGCGCAGGTCGAGCAGATCATAGTCGCGCAGGTCCCGGCCATCGAGCAGAATCCGGCCTTCCACCGGATCGTAAAGCCGGGCCAGCAGTTTGACCAATGTGGTTTTTCCGGCACCGTTCTCGCCCACCAGCGCCAGTTTCTCTCCCGGTTTGAGAATAAAACTCAGGTTGCGCAACGCCCAGCGTTCGGAGTTGGTGTATTTGAAACCCACGTTTTCAAACACAAACCCCTGTTGAATTTCTTTGGGAAACGGCAGCGGTTGGGTGGTCGAGTGAATCAGCGGCTTAATTTCAAAGAAGTCAAACAAATCCTGCAAATAAACCGCTTCCTGGGTCAAACTACTGAATTGCAGCAGAATGCCTTCCATCGACGAACGCAGTTGCCGGAACGATCCCGCCAAAAAGGTCAGGTCACCGATGGAGATGGTCCCGTTTACCGCCCGCGCCACAATCCAGACGTAAGCACCGTAGTAACCGGCCGTACCAATCACCGTCAGGATGGTTCCCCAACCTGCCCGGCGAATGGCCAGTGCCCGGTTTTTCAGGTAGTATTCCCACGATAAACTGCGGAAGCGTTCGATCAGGAAGTTCGACAGGCCAAAAATCTTGACCTCTTTGGCGGTTTCGTCGCTGGCCCCCACAAACCGCAGGTAGTCGAGTTCGCGCCGTTCGGGAGTCCAGCTCCGCGACAGGGAGTAACTTTTCTGGTTGAAATAGTTGTCACCGACGAACGCCGGAATAACGGCCAGCAGCAGCAAAACCAACAACCACGGATTGTACACGGCCAGACCAGCCGCCAGAAAACCGATGGAGATCAGTTCCTGCACCTGCCCGAAAACACCCGACAGCAAAAATGACCGGCCCGTTGTCTGGCGCCGGGCGCGTTCGAGTTTGTCGTAAAACGTCGCGTCCTCAAATTGTTCCAGGTCCAGGGTGGCCGCGTGTTCCATGAGCCGAACGGACGTTTGGTTGGTTACCAAGTCGCCCAGCAGCCCGTCGATCAAACTGGTCAGTCGTCCGAGGGCCGTCGCCAAAACAGCCAGGGCAAATTCAGCCGCTACCAGCGTCCAGATCCAGGATGTATCCGCGTCGGTTTGGCCCGCCAACCGGATCACCTCGTCAATGATCAGCTTACCAATGTACAGCGTCAGAGCTGGTAAGGACGCCCGTACCAGCCGAACGGCAGCATTGCCTAAAAACAAAGAGGGAGATGCCTGCCAGATCATCCTGAAAAAACCGGGCAGGTTTCGGAGAGCCGCAAAACGGTCTTTCCACGAAAGTTCTGATTTTTCCTGCCCGTTGGTTATGCGACCGGGAAAGTCAGGTACTGGAGTTTTTGCCATACTTTACATACACATGCCGTGCAGTTTTGGTTCTGCCTCCGCCCCGTCGATCTTCCGGTAGTATTCTGAGGGTGATGCTGTTGAAGAAACAACGCGGGATGAAGCCTGATTTAAACTTTTGCATACGGTCGTGTTGAGATTGCGCGCCCACTCCCTCTAAAATCTAGTTGCTATTCAATTCAGAAAAAGACATCTTTGCCCGGTCATGCTTCGAGGATGAAGGCCGTCACCTTGGCACGATGGATTACCTGCCGCGGCCGATGAACCGGAGGGCCAGCAAGGTCATTGACCGCGGGATTGTGCAGAAACCTAAAGATATTTCCCTGGCGGAGCAACTACTGCGGGGCCCGGATGCAGATTGCCAAACGGCGTGTCTTCTTGACAGTTTTCCGCAGCTCGGTCAGTGGCCGGACCGCTCGTCGACTGATACCATAACCCCTACTCCTATTCACCCACCTGTTTATCAAAACATCCATCTTTCACTCTACTCCCAACCATGAACAAGAAGGGATTTGCGGCTTATTTCGAACACTTTTCAACCGCCGTTACCAAAGCCACCGGCAGCTCTACGGCTTTTTTGCTGGCCTTATTAACCATCCTTGTGTGGCTGGTCACCGGCCCGGTCTTTCACTATTCCGACACCTGGCAATTGATTATCAACACGGGTACTACGATTGTCACGTTTTTGATGGTTTTTCTGATTCAGAAATCCCAGAATAAAGATTCGATGGCTATTCAGCTCAAAATGAACGAGTTGATTGCGGCCCAGGACGGGGCTAGCAACCGGTTTCTGAACGTAGAAGATTTATCCGAAGAGGAACTTCGGACGTTACACCGCTACTTCACGGTATTGGTCGAGAAAGCGAAAAAGGATGTAAAAATTACCGCTTCACATTCGGTGGAAGAAGCCGAAGAACGCCATGAGGAAAAACTCGAAACCCAACAGAAAGGAAAGCCTCGCAAAAAATAAACAGGCAGACGCGCGGCTGCGTTTGTGAGCGGAATAAGCTAGCTTATTCCGGGAATTTCTCTAATTTGCATGAGCATCAACTAAAGCTTTGACCATGAAAAAATTAGTATTGGCGATTGTTTTCAGTCTGGCATTTTCGGTTACCTATGCCGACGAAACTACGGGTGTGAAGTTTTTTACGGGGAGCTGGAAAGAGGTGCTGGCAGAGGCTCAACGTCAGAACAAGCCAGTCTTCGTTGACATCTATACGACTTGGTGTGGTCCCTGCAAAAAGATGTCTAAAGAAGCGTTTCCGGATGCAAAAGTTGGTGATAAGTTCAACGCTCATTTTGTCAGCTACAAAATCGATGCGGAAAAAGGTGAAGGCATCGAGCTAGCCAGAAAATTCCGGGTTACGGCTTATCCTACCTCTCTTTTTGTCAGTACAAAAGGCGATTTGATCTACCGGGCCATTGGCTACGGTGGCATTGACGGGCTGCTGGCCGAAGCCGACAAGGCCATCGAAGCGGCTAAAGATCCCAAAACGCTTGCTGAATGGGAGAAGGAATTTGAAAGCGGCAAGCGGGATCCCGAATTTCTGACGACTTACTTGAAAAAGCGGACCCTCTTGGGTGTACCCAGTGGTATGGTGCTGGATGAATACCTGAAAACTGTTCCGGAATCCCAGTGGACCACGCCCGAAAACCTGGAATTGCTGGCGGGCTCCGTGTCGTCGGCGGATTCCAAATCATTTGATATTTTGCTCGAGCAAGCTCCCAAATTGAGCGGTTCGGCAACGGGGCAGAACGCCATCATGAATATGCAGCAGGCTCTCCAGAACTCCTTGACTGAAGTCATTGCCAAAAACGATGAGCAGGGTCTGGAAAAGCTTATTGCTAAAAACGAAAAACTGTCGGCCCTTTTCCGGCCGTTAACCCCGGAGATGAGCGAAGAAATGGCGCTGCAATTGCGAATGAATTTTTACCGGCAAACTAAAAATCCTGACAAGTACCGTCAACTGGCTGCTACTTACGCAGACACCAAACTGATGGTACAATCGCCGGAAGCCCTGCGCCAAAAAGACGAAGCCGGTTACAAACGTTTCGAAACGTCGCAAAGCTTCCTACCGGATTCGGTTAAAAAAGGAGAAGACTTTCAGAAAATGGCGGCTTACATGAAGAAAGCGGAATCTTCGCAGGTGGCCATGAAACTCAACAACATCGCCTGGTCTTATTACGAAACCCTCACCGACGCTAAGGCCCTCAACCAGGCGCTTGGCTGGTCGAAGCGATCGCTGGAACTGGATCCATCGCCTATGCACATGGACACGTACGCGCATTTGCTGTATAAGCTGGGGCGCAAGAAGGAAGCCATCAAAACACAGGAGGAAGCCATCGCCAAAGAGAAAACGCTGGGCAACGATCCCAAGCAGTATGAGGAAGCACTGGCAAAGATGAAGGTAAAACCGTAAAAGCGGCATCTACTAAAAACAAAAACCCCGCCTTTAAGCGGGGTTTTTGTTTACAAAATTCTGTAGTTCCGATATTCCCCCAGGCGCCAGCCGGTCAGGTTTTCGATCCACTTTAGGAACCGGTTTTTGGCCGACAATTTCTTTTGCCGAATATCGAAGTTAAACTGCCAGTCGATTCGATTGATGCGGGTTTGCATAACAGCCGGGTGCGTCTCTTCGAACAGAGCCAGCGAATCTACGTGGCTATAATCAAACATCTGCAATTCCTGACGCGTTCTGTCCATCTGTTGGTCGGTGTGCCAGTACCGGCCGAAATTGCTCAGTTTTTCCACTTGTTTGTCAGGCGGTTTCACCCAGCCGTAATGATACATCGTTGCCTCGATAAGTTTTACATTTAGCTTGCGGTTATCCCGCGTGCGAAAGCCCTGCGCATCGCGGTAGGAAACTACGTTGTCCGTATTACGCACAATGCGAATCTCCCGGCGGTACCACCGGCGCGAATCGCCTACGTACCGGTATGAACCGTAAAAGTGCAGATAGTGCAACAACAACCCTTCAACGGCCGAATCATCTTTGTAACGATGCATGGCCTCCTGAACGACAGGAAGGTATTGCTCGTGCAGCACTTCGTCGCCCTGGATATAAAACGCCCAATCCGAATCCGGGGCAACAGCGGCCAGCGCCTTGTCGGTTTCTACGGCCAGCACCCGACCACCCTGTCGCATTGTATCGTCCCAGACGGTTTCTATAATTCGAATCTTCCCGGAGGGAATTGAGCGTATTAAATCCAGGGTATTGTCTTCCGAACGGCCCACCGCAATCACAAACTCATCACAAAGAGGTAAAACGGACTGGATCGCTTCAACGATCGGGTAATCGTACTTAATGGCATTTCGGATAAAACTAAACCCGGAAACTTTCATAGCAAATCCGTTTGCGGTGTAATAGTAATAGGCATACAACGAGAGCTGAAGCAGCGTACGCCCCAACAGATAGCCAACGACTATCGATCGACCTACCTGTATTGAAATTTGACTGGACTTGGCGTGTACCGGAACACTAATTCGTGAATGCTCTTTTGCAAATAGAAGGGATTTTCGACCTGCTGGCTGTTGTAAGTATACCCAACCCGGACACTGCTCGATAATTCGTATTCCGCCAGAGCCACGAAGTAATTCATAGTATTGATCAGGGTACTGTTGTTGGCCCGGTACGATAGACCCAATCCTAATTTTTCTTCAATCCAGAATTTCGCATTCAGATCAATACCGAGCGGATAACCGGTCTGGTGGTTCAGCAGAATGGAAGGCAAAAAATCGATGCTTTCACCAGCGTCGATGCGGGTTCCCAGATTCACTAACAAAGGCCGTTGGTAGCGCTGGATCGGGATGCCCTGCAAGCCCGCCAACGTAATCGGGCGGCTAACCACTTCGGGCATCGAAACTCCGGCCCAAAACCGTTCGGCTTCGTAGTAGACGCCAAGCCCCATACTGGGCATGGCCCGGTTGATGCTTGAAACACTATTAGGGTCATAAATGGGAATGACGTTGATACCACCGGAGGCTCCGAACGACAGTTTAGCCATCGACGGCAAGGTAATGCGGTAGGACAAACTTCCGTAAACACCGGTGGCCGAATAAAATCCCATGCGGTCGTTTAGCGCCTGAAGACCGATGCCGACTTTCCCGCCAGCCACGGCGCCATCCGCTCCGAAACTCTGGGTGATGCCGATCCCCGGCCCCCGCAGGCTAAACCACTTCCGGCGAAAAATAGCCGTCATGGTCAGGTTTTCGCGGCTTCCCGTATAAGCCGGATTGATGGTTAACGGGTTAGACAAGTATTGCGCATAGAGCACTTCGCGCTGGGCCCACACGGTTTGGCTTCCGGCTACCAACAAGGTTGCAATGCAGGCGATCTTCCAGACAAGTTGTCGAATCATTCACAAGGAGAGTTGAGTCTACGAAGGTACAAAGAAAGCTCATTCAACCTGAAGTATCTTAATTTCTGTTCGGCGATTGCGCTGCTGTTCAGTCTCCGAACACTTAACGCCGTCTTTGCAATCATTCAGCAAAACGCTTTCGCCATAGCCAGTAGCTTTCGTTCGCTGGCCCGCAATACCATTTTTAGACAGGTAAGTAACGGCGGCCCGCGCCCGTTTTGTCGATAAAGCTTTGTTGTATTCTGCCGATCCCCGGCTGTCGGTATGCGAACGCATTTCGATGCGCATAGCCGGGTATTTTTTCATCAACGCAACCAGCCTATCCAGTTCCCGGCCCGCGTCCGGACGAATGGCCCACCGATCAAGGTCGTAATAAATGTTTTGAATTTCGATGATATCGCCTTTGCGAAACATGGTCAGATTGGTAGCCGAGTCGGCGCCGGATGAAATGCGGGCACCGGTCGTTCCCAGGCAATCTTTCAACGCTTCGATGGTGTATTCACAGCCAGGATCCACGGTAAATTCGTACCTTCCGTCCGGCCCCGTTACCATCTTCGAAACCGTGCTATCGCACAGATTCCGTAAAAGTACCTCCACGCTGTCAATAGGCAGACGACCCGTATGCGTCAAAATCCGTCCTCTTATTTTCGATTTAAGCGGTTGCCCCGAAAGCGCCGGAGCGGTGTGAAGTGGCATTTCCAGCCGGAGCGGTTGGTCGTCAGAGAGCCCCCGCGTTGAAAAACCGAGTCGGTTGGATAAGTATCCGGTCATCGATGCCGCCAGTCGAAAATCACTGTCCGGATCCAGGCAAACACGAACATTTCCCTCGCCATCGGTTTGGGTCTGGCGTTTTTCCCGCAGGCCATCCTGTTGGTCCACATTAAGTTGGGCATTGGCAAGCGGCTGTTTCGTTTGGCCGTCAAACACATGAACCGTTAGTTCCCGACACGCGTACAAAGGCCCTTCGCGCCGAAACCGATAAATATCGTCATCGCTTCCTCCGCGCAGGCGATTGCTGCTGAAGTACCCCATGATCCGGACCCCATCGGTTACAATACCAAAATCATCTTTCGACGAGTTAAGCGGTTCGCCAAGATTTTGTACCGATTTTACGGCGGTTCTGTCGGTCAACTGGGCGTAGAAAATATCCAGATCGCCCAAACCGGGGTGTCCATCCGAAGAGAAATACAAGTTTCCACGATCATCGACAAACGGAAATAGCTCATTCCCTTTTGTATTGATGTCTTTGCCCAGATTGACCGGCTCTGACCACGTACCGTCCGAAAACCGGGAAACGTACAAGTCAGTTCCGCCAAAACCGCCCGGTCGGTCGGAGGCAAAGAAAAGCAGGTTATCATCCGGGCTTAGGGCCGGGTGTCCGGTGGAATATTCATCGCTGTTAAAAGGCAGTTCCAGGACATTCTTCCAACTCCCTTTTTGTTCCTCAGCCACGTACAACTTCAGTTTATTGATACCGTCGGAGCTTTCACGGTACTTCCCGTCGTTGTAATTGTTTCGGGTAAAAAAGACCCTAGCGCCATCCTTCGTGAAAGCAACAGGCCCCTCGTGGTACTTGGTATTCAATGCCCGACTGAATTTCTGCGTACCGGCCGATGACCCCATTTCCGGTTCCGGCAGGTCATGGCCTGCATTGCCCGTCCAAAAGCCCAACGTCCGGGTATCGTTGGCCGTGGGGGCGGTGTAGTCATCCTCTCCCAGCATTCGCTGACGCCGGAATGGCTTTTTCTTCCGGCTGGCAGAGCCCCCCCCCAGACTAGCTACCGTTTCGCCCATTTCGGTGGACTCCGGCAGGTAATACAGGTCCAGAAAAGCCGAATTATCCCAATTAAAAACCCGTTTCAGTGCGTTACCGGGTCTTCTGTTGGTGACAAAAACTAAACCGTTTTTGTAATACATCGGACTGAATTCCGCCTGCGTTGTATTCGTTTCCAAAAACTCAATCCGGTAGCTGCCAGCATTGCGCGACAGAATGCTGACGTCGCTGTATAGCCTGGAAAATTGTTTCCCCCTTTGATCGTTCGTCTGGTGGGTGCTGTACAACTCATAAATTTCCTGCGACTCCCGGTATTTTCCGTTGCTAGCCAGCGCCTGCGCGTAATACAGGTAGCAAGGCAGATAGTCGGTTTTCGGTTCTTTGAGTTGCTCCAATAAGCTCCGGTAAACCCGTTCCGAATTTTGTGTATCCCGCACCTGTCGGTAACTATAGCCGAGTTTTGATAAGGTTGCCAGACGCTCTTCTTGTGACAATCTCGAGCGGTTAAGCGCCTGTTCATACAAGTCAATAGCATTGTTGTAAGCCAGTAGATCGAACTGTCGATCCGCCTGCTTCACCAACGATTGCGCCCGGGACGAACCGACGAAGCAACCGACCAAACAAAACAAAAGAAAAAAAACGCGCATAGTCCGAGCCAAAAAAAACAAGCCAGCGCTCCCGGTCGCACAACTTGCAAACCCGAACCGCCAGCCGCTTCATGAATCAGAAGTACCGGGGTGTCAGAATCTTGTTTTTGCCGAAACCTAGTTCGTACCGAAGCATGAATTCGTGCGAAGGCAGCCTAAATGTCTGCATTTTGTTCAGCATCTGATCGTAGGCATAACCCAGCCGCAACTGATCGGATAGCTGAACCTCAACAATTCCAACAATGGCATCCTGGTTGTAAACCTGCCCGTCATTCAGGGCGCTTTCGTAACTGTTGAACTGATTCCGGCGGTAAGACCCACCTACAGCGATGCGGTCGGCAATCCACAGATTCAAGTTTCCGTCAATACCAAGCGGAGCCCCTTCGACGTATTTCACCAGCGTTGACGGCTTTAACTTCAGGACCGGACTCAACCGGACAACAAAACCCGCCGTTGCGTAAGCATGACGGCGCTGGGTGGCCCGCTGTACCCCGGAATTGTAGTCGGTCAGTCGGTTCTTGATCAACTGAGGTACAGAGACGCCAAGGTACGACCGGTCGTTGCTCAGGTAAATGCCCGTTCCGAAATTCGGCAGAATTTTGGAGATGTTCTCCGAGAAGGCCGGATCGCCCCCCTGGTCGGTTTTTACCTTTGCCAGATCTGCCTGGAAACTGCTGGCCCCTGCCTGAATACCAAGCCCCAGGGTTGAGCGGCTCCCCACCCTAATCCGAAAAGCGTAGGAAGCATAGGCTCCCGTGGTGCTGTACTCGCCGATTCGGTCGTTGAATAATTGCAAACCCAGACCAATCCGCTCGCGGTTGAGGGGCATATCAACGGTAAAAGTGGTGGTTTGTGGTGAGCCTTCAATGCCCCCCCACTGGTTGCGGTACAAGGCCGTCATGCTCAACACGTCCCGGCTGCCGGCATAAGCCGGATTCATAGCCATCATATTGAACATGTACTGCGAAAACATATGGTCCTGCTGCGCCTGAACCTGGCTGCCACCAGCCATCCCGGCCAGAAAGAGCGCCCATTTTCTAACTATTCTGGTAAACCTGCGTATCATTGGTTTTAGCGATTAATCGTCATAAATCGGATAAACTTGCGGCCATCGCTCAACTCAACGATGTAGAAGTAAGTGCCCTCCGGCAATCCTTTCGAGTTAGAACCAACCCGCGCACCGGTGTTGGTCGTGCCATCCCAGTCGTTTTTATAGTCATGGTTGCGATAAACCGTATGGCCCCAGCGGTTGAACACCTCCAGAGAGACGGTAGCTCCACCAGTGTTGCGAATCACAAACCGGTCATTAATATTATCACCATTCGGAGAGAAGCCCTCCGGAATGATGATCTCGTCGCCTTTACCGTTTAAAGTGAGCGGGGTAGCCACGCTTTCATCGATTTCAGTCGGATTGCTATTTCCGTTCAGATCCGGCTCGAAGCCGTCGGTCGAAGTGTCGCGCAAGGTATCCGAACCGGTCACGGCCCAGGCGTAAGCGGTGTTGAGGTACGGCGTCGTGCGACCGTCGGTCATTATGATCAGCGGCAGCAACAGAGTGTCCGTTCGGCCAGCCGCCAGTTTGCTGCCCGGTATCAGCAGATTGCTATCAGCATCACCATCGTAGTTGGAATTAACTACCAACTGACTACCGCTTGACACGCTCGGTTTGTCGGGTAGTTTGTAACTGGCCCCGGTCATGCTGTTAAACACCTCCGTCAGTTTGTCGCTCACCTGTACATCCGTGAAATCCTTCGAGCCGTAATTTCTTACAATGATCTGGTAGATGACCTTGTAGCTACCATCGACCTGGCGTGCCGTATCTTTCACGGCCATCGCGACTCCGATATGCGAATCCACCGGAACACCCCTCAGCCTTACATCCGTCGGTATGCTGTTGTTGCGTGGATCCAGGTCATTATCCGGGTCTACATTAGAACCCTTCGTCGAGGTATCGCTTAACATGGTATTGCCGTCCAGCATCACGGCTTTTGCGAGGGCGGTGTTGTGGTAAACCTCCCGGGAACTATTGCGCACATCGACACGCACAGTCAGGTGGATGTTACGCGAGGTTCCTCTAGGCAACGTACTCAGCGAATCAATCAACAGGTTGGTTAATGTTCCCTGCCCGGTGTAGGTGGTATCCACCGTCAGACCGGCATCGGCCACGAGCTTCGGCTTACCTGGACCAATGAGTACGTCGTTACCGAAGGTTTCGGTCAGGTTATCAACCACCTGAACCTGCTTCAGATCCTGCGAGCCCATGTTAGCAACTTTTATGGTGTAGGTCACGTTGTAAACGCCCGCGCCAAGATCTTCCAGCTTGCTAACCGACTTAGCTACCCCCAGCAGCGATGGTGGAAGATCAAACCGAACGGCAGTTGGAACGTTGCCGAAAGGCGCAGGATTGAATCCGTTATTTGAGAGGTCCGTGACCAGGGTGTCAGCGTGTAACGCCGTACCTACTACCTGCGTATAAAACGGCCCAACAACGCTATTCGGTTTGATATTAACCGTCACCAGAACCGTATCTGAAGCTCCGACGGCCAGACTGCTGTTGGTGGCATCCAGCAGCGACGCCAGGCCACTGCCGTCAAAATTCGGATTCGGCGCCAAGGTGCTGCCCTCTCCCACTACTGGCAGGCTGACCACGCTGTAGGAGACGGGTTTCTCGAAGCCACCAATCAAACTGTCGGCCAGTTGAACCTGCGTCAGATCCGTGGTACCGTAGTTTCTGACCGTGACTTTATAGGTTACATTGTAGCTGCTATCAGCCTGTACATCTACATTCGTGACCGCCAGCGCAACCCCGATTTGTGAAGGTGGATGGGAGTCGAACCGGGCCGGTGTTGGCTCGCTGTTGTTTTTCGGATCACCGTCGTTATCGGGATCGGCTTTGCTGCCGTTCGTAGAAACGTCATTGATCGTATCACTGCTTACCTGAGCCAGCAGATAAGCCTGATTCAGGAAGGTTTTCGTGAGGCTGCCATCCGGATGAGTCCGAACATTTACCTTCAGCAGAATGTGCTGCGTAGCTCCCGCTTTTACCGTACTTTCCGTAGTCAGTAGCTGCGTACGGCCAACCCAACCCGAGTAATTAGCATTGAGCATCAAGGTGGATTCTTTGTCGAGCGCTACCGAAACGGATTCAATTACGTGGGGGTCGAACACCGACTGCACATCATCCGTTACCTGCACCTGGGTGGCGTCCTGATCGCTGTAGTTGGTTACGGCAATGTCGTACGTGAACTCAAATAAGGTTTCTTCCTTCTGTAGAACACCTTTCAGCGCCTTGGCCACCCCGACCGCAACCGGTTGCGTCACCGTGCTGTCTCCAATCGTAACGGTAGCTTTGTTATTTGCTAATTCCGGATCGACCTGATCGAGATACGTTATTTCAACCAGGTTAACGATGGGTCCCTGGGTTAGCACCCGGGCGGTGTAGTGGTATGAAACTTCATTGTATTCCGGAAGAACCGTTATCCAGGCACCCAAATGACCGTGGGCATCGACTACCAGATTTCCCGGCGACACCAACTCCAGACCCGGCGGGAGAATAATCCGGATGTCGCTGTGCGTAGCCGCGCATTTCCCGTTGTTTCCGAGTTTGACTTCGAAAGTAACAGTCTCACCCGGTCTGGCACTGGGCTTGTCCACCGTGTAGGTGACGTACAAATCCGTTCGGCATGTATCCGTGTTGCAGTCAAAAATGGCCACATCAATCATCGACGGCTCGCTGTAACAGCCGGAAGGGGTCCGTTCGAAGGCGTAAAAAATACCGCGTCCTACCGAATCGGGTCGCATCACGACCGGACTATCCGGTTTGCTGTCGATGTGGAATTCAAACCGTCCACCTGCCGTAACCGGGTTGCTTTCGATCAGTTTTGTCAAGTTCACCGTGTGTTCGGGGCAAACGTTACGGGCCATCATCGGAACAATCGGTGATTCGATTGGCTCCCCTACCTGTATGGTCACGGCTTCGGAAGCAACGGATGTACACCCGTTGTTGTCAACTAGCTGCACGGAATACGTGCCGCTGGTTTTAACCACAATACTTTGCGTGGTTGCCATGGTATTCCATAAGTAGCTGTAGCCGTCGGGTAAGGCCTGAAGCACGACAGAATCACCGTGGCACAGGACGGTATTGACCGAGCCTATGGTCGGCTGCACCTTCAGTCCTTCAATCGTTAATTTCATAACATCCTGAGCAGCCTGGCAGGGGCCGTTTCCGTCGGGATCGTTCGTGCTGAACGTCAACGTTACAGAACCAGCTTGTATATCTGCCAGCGACGGTTTGTAGGTCGCATTCAGCAGAGCCGCATTGTCGAACGTTCCCGTACCGCTGCTGGTCCAGATGGCGCTGGTGGCGGCTCCGCCGATAGTCCCATTCAATTTATATTCCTTGGCGGAGCAAATGGTGGCGTCCGGGCCCGCCGACGCCGTGGCCGGGTTAGTTGTGCAAAGCGCCACATCATTGCAGTTGAGGATGGTCACCAGAACCTGGCTGGGCAGGCTGTAACACGCCGTCGATGGTTTTTCCACCACGTAATATGTACCGGCCGGGACAGCATTGGGGTTGGCTACTTTCTGCGCCGGATCAAGGGTGCTACTGGTGTAAAATTCAAATACCCCGCCCGGAATCGACACGGAACCGCTAACAGCTTTGGTCAAATCCGCTGTAGTGAGCGGACAGGTATTGGTCACATTAGCAACCAGCGGTTTTCTCACTTTGGGCTGAACCGTCACGACAAGTTCATTGGATTTTCCGCTCTTGCACGCATTCGAGGTACAGCAAACCGCCGAATAAGTCGCCGATAAAGCGGGAGTTATGATGATTTGAGCTCCCACCTGATTGTTTGACCAGATTACGTTACCGTTTGGACAACCAGCGGCCATAAGTGTCACAGCTTCGCCAAAGCATACGGTCGTCGCGCTGGCGGTGATGGTCGGCGAAACGGGCGTTCCTACCTGAACCGTACTCAGCGGTGATCGCTCACTCACGCAATCGCCCAGTGAGCAGGTAGCCCAGTAATCGGTGGTAGCGGCTGGCTGAATGTCAATGCTGCTACCCGTCGCCCCGGTCGACCAGGTAACTGTTCCAACACAACCGATGGCGGTTAACCGCATTGCTTCACCCGGACAAAGCACTTTGTTGTCGGCGGCAATCGTCGGGGGATTAAGCGTTATCACCGACACGCTGGTGGGTGCCGACGCCAAGCTCACGCACGCATCGCTTATTTTACAGATGGCCGTATAGGGTCGGTTAGCGGTCATGTTTCCGATGGAAATATGACTTCCCGTTTCACCGTTTGACCAAACGATTGTTCCGTTGGCACAGCCCGTCGCCGTCAGCGTGGCCGAGCCGCCGTAACAGACTACGGTTGCCGAAGCCGTCACGGTGGGTGCTGGCACATCGCATTCGCCTTTGATTTTGACGATGACGGGCGTTGGGTCGCTCAGACAGCCGCTAATCTTGCAGTGAGCGTAGTAACTGGTGGTCGTCGTTGGATTCACATCGATGCTGCTACCCGTCGCCCCGGTCGACCAGATGATTTGGCCGCCCACACAACCCGAGGCCGAGAGTGTTACCGTCTCACCCGGTTCGATTTCCGGTTTTGAAGCCCAAACGACCGGCGAGGTCGGCGTATCAACCACTACGGTATAAGCTTCGGAAGGTGAACTGGTACAGAAACTGTTCTGGCAGACAACCGTGTAAGCCGTGGTTTGCGTTGGCGAAACCAGGATGCTTGTTGACGTGGCGCCGGTCGACCACAAGGGTGTTCCCGTACAACCGGTCACCGTCAGTTGTATTTCATCGCCCGGACAGATATGCCCATCGGTGCACTTGCACACCCGGATTACTGGCTTTGAAGGAGTATGTACCGTCACGGTCACTTTTGCGGGCGTACTGTTGCATTCCGCACTCATTTTACAGGCGGCATAATATTCTGTTGTCTGGGTCGGGTTTACCACCAGGCTATTGCCCGTTGCTCCCGTTGACCAGACTACGGTTCCTGCCCCGCAACCGCTGGCCGTCAGTGTAACGGGCTCACCAGCGCAGATTGCCGTTGTGGAAGCTGTTACGGTCGGCGTCGGCGCATTGCTGTTGGTAACATTAACTGTGATGGCATTGGAAGTGACGCTGGTGCAGCTGAACTCCCGGCATTGAGCTGTGTAGGTGGTAGTAGCCCCGGGTCTTACCGTGATGCTATTGCCCGTTGTATTATCCGACCAGATCACCTGTCCACCTGCGCAGCCTTCGGCAGTCAACGTCACGACCTCCCCGGCGCAAATCATGGTTTTGTCCGATTTAACGATCGGAGCGGCCGGATTGACAACCGTGACGGAAAGCGGCTGGGAGGGGCCACTGGTGCAGTTGCCCACTTTGCAGAACGCCCGATAAGTAGTGTTACCGCTCGGCGAAACTCTGATGCTGGAACCCGTCGCTCCAGTTGACCAGATGACAGTTCCTGTGCAACCCATTGCCGTTAACTGAACCGAACTGCCCAGACAGACGACATCAGCACTGATATCAACCATTGGTGGGTGCGGTACAACAACAGTAATGGTATGGCTATCCGATACCGGACTTACGCAGGAGCCTTGCTGGCAGAGAACGGTATAGGAAGTTGTCTGGCTTGGCGAAACCAGAATACTAGCTGTTGTTTCACCGGTGGACCATTTGGAAATACCGACGCAATTGGAGACTGTTAACATGGCGGTTTCACCCGGACAGACCGTATTACTATTGCTGCTGATGTGCGGGGTCGGTAGCGAACCAGGCCGAACCGTGATGGGGTTCGATGGAGCACTGATGCAGTTGTGTATGCGGCAGTTGGCGTAATAGGTAGTTGGCTCTCCGGGACTAACCGTAATGATGGAACCCGTCGCGCCTGTTGACCAGATCACCGTACCAGCACAACAGGTCGCCGTTAGGCTCACCGTTCCTCCCACGCAGATGGTTAAGGCATCCGCCGAAATCACGGGAGGTTGGGGATCCGACACTTTTATTGCAATCGGCTTCGAGGGCGCGCTGAGGCAACCGGGTAATTGGCATTGAGCCGTGTAAGTCGTGGAGACGCTCGGCGTGACTATAATAGTCTGCCCCGTTTGCCCTGTTGACCAGACCACGGTTCCCGTACAATTCGACGCGCTTAATTCTACGGCATCACCCGGGCAGACATCCGTCACGGTGCAACTAATGACGGGCGGCTCAGTTGTGCAGGTTGTGCAGCGAACGCCAGTTACGGTAGCGCTTGTTGATTCTTCACTCGTACAATTATTAATGGTTTGGCGCACGAAATACGCTTGAGTACCAACCTCGGTTGGTGTTACGCTTACCACGGCTCCAGTTGTTGCTGATAAGCCCGAACCCGTCCATTGGAAGCCAGCCCCCGCTTCGCCTGTGGCCGTCAAGGTCACTGTTTCACCCAAACAGGTTGTAACCGCAGGTGAAACGGAAATCGAAGGCCGTTCAGGTATCTCCGGAGCCGTTAGTGTTGCAGTAACAGGATTGCTGCTGCACGAACCGGTGGATACGGTTATGCTGTATGCTCCGGCAACCAGAGCGTTCAGTTCGATTGTTCCGTTGCCATTGGCATTGCGCGTTTGGGTAGTTACGGCCTGATTGTTCCGGCTGTAACTGATCCGGTAGCTTTCATTAGGCAAAAGGCTTCCCAAGGTTATACTACCCGTTTCACTATCCGCACAGGAGGTTGGATTAGCGGTAGCGATTACCGTCACGTTCGGCTGTGGATTAACTGTCACGGTGACCGTACGGCTAATCGAACAGTTAGCCAGGCCCCTGTCGGTGATGACGACGGTGAAGGTGCTGGTGGCCGTCAGGTTACTGGCTGTCACCTGGCTGCCACTGCTGGCGGACAAACCCACTCCGCTCCAGACGTAACTCAGACTGCCTGTAGCCCCCTGAGCACTGGCCGTCAGTACCGCACTGCCCCCCAGGCAAACCGCTGGTGAGTTGGTGGTGAGGCTACCCTCCAGCTTGCAGACCGCAGGCACTTGACACAACCCTACGGTTACAGCGGTTGTAGCTACCCCCGTGCAGCCGCTGCTGGTTGTAACTATGACCGTGTAACGACCCGTATTTGTAGCCGTCGCATTTGTAATAACTGGGTTTTGCTGATTATTGCTGAAACCATCCGGCCCCTCCCAGCTGTAGGAAGTGCCACCGGACGCATTTAACTGAATGGAAGCGCTACCGCCCGAACAAACGGTCTGCGAGGAGGCCTGAGCAATGGGTAACGGATGGATTGTCAAGGTGATAGGTGTTCGAGTGGCACTTTTACAACCGCTCACCACATCGACCGCTTCCACGTAATATGTGTAGGTGCCTGACGTTGTTTGGTTTGGCGTATAGCTTAATTGGTTATTGGCAACCGGCGTACCATCGGTAGATTCCGTATACCAAACAGCTTGCAGCCCCACTCCTACTGAAACGGATAATGTTGGTGTCGGTTGCCCTTGACATATTGTACCGTTGTTAATTACGATCGGAGCCGAAACAACGGGGCAGGGGCAGCTGCTGGGCGGGGCAATAGAAAGGGTGCTGCTACAGCCTGAGGCTGTTGTGGCGGTTAGCACTACACCGCTACCAATTGGAAGATCAGTAATGGTGTTGCCAACTACTGTACCTACACTGGCAGTTAAGGTCGCTTCAACCGGATTTATACCAACTGTAAGACTATAACTCTGTAAATCGGGCGCACAAGTGGGCCCGGCGGTCAACGTAATCACTGGCTGTGGATCAACTGTCACCGTACCAGTCCGTATGATCGAACAGTTAGCCAGGCCCCTGTCGGTGATGACGACGGTGAAGGTGCTGGTGGCCGTCAGGTTACTGGCCGTCACCTGGCTGCCACTGCTGGCGGACAAACCCACTCCGCTCCAGACGTAACTCAGACTGCGTGTAGCCCCCTGAGCACTGGCCGTCAGCACCGCACTGCCCCCGGCACACACGCTGGGCACCGACGAAACCACCTGGCCTGACAGGTGGCACACCGGCGGCTGCGAGCAGTCGCCCACCGTTACGACCGTGCTGGCCAGGGCCGTGCACCCGCTGGCGGTGCTTACTACCACCATGTAATGGCCACTGTTGGCACTCGTAGCCGGGGCAATGACCGGATTGGGCTGGGTGCTGCTGTAGCCGTTAGGCCCCCGCCATTGATAGCTTGTTCCCCCCGAAGCACTGAGCTCAAGCGAGCCTACGCCCCCCGCACAAAGCGTCTGCGAGGAGGCCTGCGCCACCGGGGCGGGGTTAACTGTCACCGTACCAGTCCGTATGATCGAACAGTTAGCCAGGCCCCTGTCGGTGATGACGACGGTGAAGGTGCTGGTGGCCGTCAGGTTACTGGCCGTCACCTGGCTGCCACTGCTGGCGGACAAACCCACTCCGCTCCAGACGTAACTCAGACTGCGTGTAGCCCCCTGAGCACTGGCCGTCAGCACCGCACTGCCCCCGGCACACACGCTGGGCACCGACGAAACCACCTGGCCTGACAGGTGGCACACCGGCGGCTGCGAGCAGTCGCCCACCGTTACGACCGTGCTGGCCAGGGCCGTGCACCCGCTGGCGGTGCTTACTACCACCATGTAATGGCCACTGTTGGCACTCGTAGCCGGGGCAATGACCGGATTGGGCTGGGTGCTGCTGTAGCCGTTAGGCCCCCGCCATTGATAGCTTGTTCCCCCCGAAGCACTGAGCTCAAGCGAGCCTACGCCCCCCGCACAAAGCGTCTGCGAGGAGGCCTGCGCCACCGGGGCGGGGTTAACTGTCACCGTACCAGTCCGTATGATCGAACAGTTAGCCAGGCCCCTGTCGGTGATGACGACGGTGAAGGTGCTGGTGGCCGTCAGGTTACTGGCTGTCACCTGGCTGCCACTGCTGGCGGACAAACCCACTCCGCTCCAGACGTAACTCAGACTGCCTATAGCCCCCTGAGCACTGGCCGTCAGCACCGCACTGCCCCCCAGGCAAACCGCTGGTGAGTTGGCGGTGAGGCTACCCTCCAGCTTACAGACCGCAGGCACTTGACACAACCCTACGGTTACAGCGGTTGTAGCTACCCCCGTGCAGCCGCTGCTGGTTGTAACTATGACCGTGTAACGACCCGTATTTGTAGCCGTCGCATTTGTAATAACTGGGTTTTGCTGATTATTGCTGAAACCATCCGGCCCCTCCCAGCGGTAGGAAGTGCCACCGGACGCATTTAACTGAATGGAAGCGCTACCGCCCGAACAAACGGTCTGCGAGGAGGCCTGAGCAATGGGGGCAGGACTGACCGTTACATCTACAGTGGCTGTACCTGTACAGTTAGGACCGGAAACCGTTAGCGTATAAGTTCCGCTTTGGGTTACCTGTGCATTGGTAATAACCGGATTTTGTACCGTCGAACTAAAATTATTCGGCCCCCGCCAGGTGTAACTGGTAAATCCGCTTGTTGCCGTCAGATTCACAGTTCCTCCCGTACAAACGCTGGGAGAAAGTACAGCGGCCATCAGATTACAGGAACAAGCCGTTACGGTGATCGGTGCTGTCACGGTCGTAGCGCTGCAACCATTTGAGCCGAATACCGTAAGTGTGTAGCTTCCAGCCTGGGTCGACTGTGCGTTGTTAATGGTTACCGTCTGCCCGGTTTGGTAAAACCCGTTGGGGCCGGTCCAGATATATTGATATGGTTGTGCCCCTCCACTCACTACAGCCGATAAAACAAAACTCCCGCCCACGCAAGCACTATTGCTGACGCTTGCAGCGATAACCGGTTTTGGCAAAACGGTCAGTGTGGTTACGGCGGTTCCTGAACAAATTGTAGTGCCGGTTACTACGACTGTATAACTGCCTGCATTGGCCGCCGTTGCATTCGGAATCGTAGGGTTCTGTAATGAACTCGTAAACCCGTTCGGACCGTACCATTGATAAGATGTCCCTCCGCTGGTGGCTGAAAGTCTGATGGTTTCTCCTTCACAAACCGGCGAAGTACAACCCGCAGTCGGTAATGTTCCAACGAGCGCCGTCGTACTGGCGATAGCGGTACAATTGTTGGCATCCGTTACTGTTACCGTATATACACCCGCATTGGCCGCCGTTGCGACCGGGATGGTCTGACTCTGACCGGTTCTGCTAAACCCGTTGGGCCCAGTCCATACGTACTGATAAGGTGCGCTTCCTCCCTGGGGAGTAGCATTTAAAACCAGTGGGCTGGCCTCACAGGTAGGGCTGGCAACGGCCGTCAGGTTTAGTTGGCACTCCGGTCCGGGTATCACTTCAATGGCACAACAGCCGCCCACCGGACAGCTTCCCAACGTGCCTGAAAAAGAATAGTTACCAGGCGATTTGATTACTAGGGTATTTCCCGTGGCAACGGCCTGATCAGGCGTAAACTGCGTAAGCCCGTTGCGGGTCCATTGGACGTTGGTAATTGGAATCGGGCTGGTAACGCTATACTCGTCCCCCGGGTACCAATAAAGCGGCACCGAAAAACAAGTTACCGCAAGATCATCCTCAGAGACATTCTGATTGTTCGGCACGGAGTTGGGATCCGTTCCCTGGCTGGCAATTACTTCGGCGGTGTTGAAGACGACGCCACGTTCGACTACTCTGGCCTTCAATTCCAGCACGGCAGAATCTCCGGAAGCAATTGAGCCGATTTGCCAATGACCCGTAGTCGGGGCAAATGCATTAGCTCCCCGCGGTATCGTATGAGAGCTGTATTGGGCTCCGGCGGACAAAGCATTTTTGACCACGACTCCCCCTGCGTTTCCATTGCCATCATTCCCCACCACTATGGTATAAGAAACTAGACTATTTAACGCAGGTCGTGCCTTGTCAATTTTGGTGTGTATGTAAAGATTGGGCTGTTGGGCAAAGGCCATTCCGACGCTGAATAAAATCAGAGCCATCGTATTGGCAATCCACCGGTTGATATTCAACGACAAATTAAATTGGTTGTACCAGCATATTATATGATGCAATAAATTGCAAATGTTACTCCGAGAAAAATAGGATAACGGCTTCCTGTTGAATAAAAGCAGGGTTAAGGATGAAGTCAAAGAAGGGCTGTCAACTTGGTCTGAGGGTAACGCCGACACCTGATGCTTCAGCCGTCTTGCCTGAAGATCATTCCAACGGTTAACACGACAATTCCGAATAAGCTGCCGAAGTATGTCTTTTCCCAGGGTAAATGTTTCTTTCATCTGACGATCAATTATTCTGTTTGAGACAGCCTCTTCCTGTAAACAGAGTTTACCAATCATTCAGACTTCCTATCGGCGCAACGGTCACCTTGACCCACCTGG
Organism: Larkinella insperata; assembly: GCF_026248825.1. Taxonomy (NCBI): domain Bacteria; kingdom Pseudomonadati; phylum Bacteroidota; class Cytophagia; order Cytophagales; family Spirosomataceae; genus Larkinella; species Larkinella insperata. The sequence goes on from NZ_CP110973.1 coordinate 271,332, forward strand.
ATTTCTCTTGAAAATACGCTTTTCATACAGCGAGTGACTAACTCACACATTCTCAAGGGTATTAGATATCGATGCTACAAAAAAAAAGCCCCGCATTAACGGGGCTTTTTTACTGAGTTTTTCCAGGTTTAAAAATCGTAACCAAGTGTCAGATAAGCAACGGGTTTGCTAACCACGTCATTTTCAACGCCCCAAGCATAATCAAATTTCACGTAGTAGCCAAAGAGCATCGTTCGGGCACCAGCTCCGTAACCAAACAGGAACGGATTCTTGAAATTAGTAACGGTGGCCTGGAAGGGATCGCCCGCCCCGCCCACAATTTCCGTATTCAGGCTATTCTGCCGACTAAACGGCCCTTTTCCCGACCAAGCCGTACCAATATCGCTGAAGGCTACCAACTGGAAGTTGCGCAGGAAATTGGATGTGACCGGCCCCCGGTGCAAGTACCGGATGATTGGTAAGCGAAGTTCGGCGTTGCCCAGCAAGTGACTGGTTCCCGTCAACTTGCCCAACCGGAACCCCCGCAACGGTGCTGCCAAATCCAGGAAGAACACATCCCGGTTATCACGGTTGGGAGGCATCAAAAGCGGATTGTTCGGTCTGGTTTGGTCTCTGGTTCCTTCCGAAATGCCGATCCAGTTTTCCATCCCGCCCAGCGTACTTTTCTTCGGAGCGCGACCCGCCGAGTGGCTACCCGAAAACCGCAGGGCCAGAACAATATCACGGTGAATCTTCTGGTAGTGCCGCAGATCAAGCGTAATCCGATCAAAACTACCCGCTCCCCGACGAACACCGCCTTCAACCCGCTCCGTCAGACCGACGTAATTTTCGTACCGAATCTTGAAACGCGTTCCGTCGATCATGTTTGTGCCGCTAAGGGTCGTATTATCGAATACGTATTCTGCCCGAGCACCCGTGTAATCGGAGGAGCTACCACCCGGCTGCAAGAGATCCAGGTACCGGGTTACTACGTAAAACGGCGCAATGGTAAACCGGCTGTTGACCGAAATCGGATACGAAGCCGATAAGGTTACTTTGTTGAAACGATATTTCTGATACTGTCCCTGATCGGAAAAAATCGTCTTACGGTCGAAGCGGGCGCTATAATCAATCCGGTTCACCAGCTTGTGGTATTCAGCAAAGAGATCGCTGTTGCGCAGGTTGGTGGTGATAAACAAACCAGCCCGGATGATATGATTTTCCAGCAGATCATTCATCGTCAGCGACTGGAAATAACCAAACCCACGAATCGGGTCAATCCGCCAGTCGGAACTGGCATCACTGGCAACAAAAAGTCCCTGGTAGTTATAGGGTCCGCGAATGGTTACGTTTTCCCGGCGACGCGTACGCGGGATGGTCACGGAAGCGGTCGTGCTCTGGCTGCGTCGTTGCCGGTATTCAATTGATTTGGCAACATCACTGTCGAACTGGTAGTTGTCGGTATCGACTTCACCCGGTTCCAACTTCAGTTTGGATGCGGTCGCGATTGAGTCGGCGGTTTTATTAGCAGACGTGGCCGCATTGGTAACCGGGGCTGCCTGCTTGCTGGCGACCTCGGCTTTTGGCACTTCCAACACCGTCGCCCGGCGCGTCAGCGGCAACTGCTGACTCTGGCCCAGGTTGGTTCTGGCCCGAAACCCAATTACTTCGCTTCCGTTTTTCAACTGGCTGTACACGATGGCCCCCGAAGTCGGGTTAAGGTCGTACCGGCGGATGTTCTGACTTAGACCGGTTACATACGCTTTGGTTTTATTCTCCACATCCAGCCGGGCCAGGTTGCGCACCCCGCTGGCATCATCCAGAAAGTAAACCGTATTTTCAGAACCCGCCACCGGACGCATGGCCGTGCTCAGCGAATCGGTCAGGCGGGTCACCGCTTCGGTGCGGGGCGTTCCGTCGTGCAAAAACAGGCTAAGCTGATTGCGTATGGTTTTGTAGGTGCCTTTATCAACGCCCAGCGAGTCGATGTGCCGATTGGACGAAAAGACAATTTGCCGCGAACGACCCACAAATTGCGGATACAGATCATCGTACAAATCGTTGGTCAACTGCTGAACGGTACCCCGCCCCATGCTGAACAGATACAAATCGTTCTGGCCCCGGCGGTCGGCGCTGAACACCACGCTGGCCCCATCATCGGAAGCATCCATGTCAACGACCTGATTCACGCCCCGAACAACCATCCGCTGCTTGAGCTTCGGCTTCTGGTCCAGGTTACCGTATACATACAGGAACGTCTGGCCCCGTTCTTCGGTCAGCACCAATAAATTATCCCGCTGGAAAGTCACCAGCGGAGTCGCCATTTTTACGGGAGACTCCTCCTGTTTGTATCCCCCTTTCCGGATTACCTGCTTTTTCTGCGTCTGGGTATTAATTAGCGTCACTTCAAATTTACCCCGCCAGATCGTTGCATAGGCGTAATGGTTCTGATCCGGACTAAGCTTTAGGCTGGTGAGCTGCGACGGTTCTTTCAGGGTTGATACGGTCTGCTGAAAAGTGTCCTCCCCCGGTTTGTAGGCATCGACAATCGGTTTAGCCATCGACGCGTAATAGTCGCGCCATTCGCGCAGGAACCGTGAGTAGGGCACGCCCAGCGTGCTGGCAATGCTGCTCTGCTCGTTGCGGATGATCCGGGTCAGGTTCAGAATATTGGAAATGTTGTCTTTGCCATACCGTTCGGCAATGTAATTCCAGATGGAGTGGCCCACGTACCGGGCCTCGTCGCCTACCAGCGTAGACGGTTTACGAACGGGACGCGTCAGGGCCACGTCGCGCATGTAGTCGTCCAGCTCCACGCTCCAGCCTTCCGCGATGTACGAGGCAATACCGGGCATGTACCATTCGGGCAGCGACAGCAGCAGTGAGCTTTGCAGGGCGTCTTTCAGGCTACCACCGTACAGCATGTCATACACAAACAACATCGAAACTTCCCGAATCAATTGCTTGCGAAAACTAATCTGATCGCCCGTGAAAGCCAGTTCCAGCCGGGATTTGGAAAGGCTCAGTTCTTTGTAGTTGGTTCCGGAGGGCGCGCTCAGGCCGATGTTGCTCTGCGCTAACTCCTGGGGAGAATTATAAATAAAAACCTTAATGCGGTTGTAGGGCGTGTAGCCCAGAATTTCGGTGATCCGGTCGAAATCCGTTTCGGCGTACTGAGCCGTCAGGTTGGCAATCTGGTTTCCTTCCTGATAAAAGTAGATTTCAAAATTGGAAGTTTTGATTACTTTCCAATCGAACTTCCGGTACTGAATGCGATTACGTCCGAACTGCTCCAGCGAAGGGTAATTCTGCGCAACGGCTCCACTCGCCACCAGCAACAATCCGGCAATACACAGTATAAATTGCTTACTCATAATAACACTACATTAAGGATTGGTTCGGCCTGCCGCCGGGCTCCTTTTGTCAACTGGCAACGGGCCAGATTCGTCAACCGTTAGACAGGATTTTTTCCACTGTAATATAACGAAAAGGTACGCTCAATATTAACCTCCGGGTCTAATTCTTTGCGACCTTCCAGAAAGTCGGCAAATTGATCCGCCCAAAATGGAGCCAGGGATACCCCCTTGGTACCCAACCCGTTGAAAATTCCGATGGCCGGATGAGCCGGATGCAAACCCATCAAAGGCCGTCGGTCTTTGGTCGCCGGACGAATCCCGGCCCGCTGCCCGACAATCCGGTACGGAATCTTCAGCACCGCCTGTAATTTTTGTTCTAAAAACGCTTTTCCGTCCTCAGTTGTTTGCCAATCCAGATCGTGCCAGGTGTAGGTAGCTCCCACCCGGTAAAGATTTGATTCAACGGGCATTATAAAGATCCCCTGATTAACGATATTGGTGACCCGATAATTGTCCATCATCACATCCAAAACCTGCCCTTTCACGGGATTGTAGGGTAACCAGTTGAACAGAGGATTGTCTTTGGCGTGCGGCCCTTCGCAAAAAATCAGCTTGCCGTAGGTCTGCCCCCGCCATTCCACACCTTCAGCGTTGATTACCAATTCTCCATGATCGAAATCCGCTTCGATGTACTGGTCATGCTGCCGAAAAAAATCCTGAATAGCCTTCAGAAATACCGGCACATCAACCCACCCCGCCCGGGTTACTTCCAAACCACCATACGGATTCTGGATGAAAGGCCGGTAACTTTGATTATCAACCGGTTCGGCAATGTACTGAGCAATAGAAGGGTCGGCGGTTAGGGCCAGGTACGTATTTTGTTCTTCAATGGAGCGATACGGACGGTAGATAGTGGAGAAATGCAGAAAAGAAGCGTTGAGTTTTTTTTCGATATCACCGTAAAATTGTTTCAGAAAAGGAAACAGTTCGTCGGCTTTCCAGGTACGAACGAGCTTCCGGCCGGTCAGTGGATTGAAAATGCCAGCCGCCACCCGCGACGCCGAGGGCCGGTTTGGGGCATTGACCAGCACCACGTTTTTACCCCGCTCCTGCAGCGTCCAGGCCAACACCGAACCGGCAACCCCCTGTCCAACAATCAGGTAATCGGCACTCATGCATTCTGGGGTTTGAAATGCCCTTTGCGGTGGAGTCTAGCGATTTTCTCGTCAGCCAGTTGAATCACCCAGTCGGATTGCTCATCCAGGGTAATATACGAAGTATCAAGTTCAATGGCATCTTCAGCTTTGCGGAGCGGCCCTTCCGTGCGGTTGCTGTCGATGTAATCCCGTTTTTTGAGGTTTTCGAGAATTACATCCAGCCCCACCATTTCACCTTTCTGCAGTAATTCAATTTGCCGGCGCTGCGCCCGGATGACCGGATCGGCAGTCATGAAGATTTTCAGTTCGGCGTCCGGAAACACCTTGGTCCCGATGTCGCGCCCGTCCATCACCACGCCCCGTCTGCGGCCCATTTTCTGCTGCTGCGCCACCATGGCGTACCGGACGTCCGGAATTGCACTGACTTCGCTGACAATATCGGAAATGTACATTTTCCGAATTTCCTCTTCCACATTCAGACTATTGAGGCAGGTTTCGTTACGGCCCGCCTTGGGGTTGAAATTGAAGCTGATATGAATATGCTGAAGTGCTTCCTGAACGGCTTTCGGATTGGTCAGGGAAACGTGGTTCTGAATAAAAAACAAGCTAACGGCCCGGTACATAGCTCCGGTATCGATGTAGGCATATCCCAACCGGGCTGCCACCTGCTTGGCCGTCGTACTTTTCCCACAGCTTGAGTAGCCGTCGATGGCAATAACAATTTTTGGCATGGTGCAAAGAAACAACTTTCCGAAGTACCCTACTGCTTTCGGGCCAGAGAAATCTGTCCCTGGCGAGTCACAAACTCCTCCCGGAGCAGCGCAAAGATATGCTCATCGAGGTATTGGTTATTCTTGTAGGCTGCCTTTTTCAAAACCGCTTCGGCCCGAAAACCGGCCTGCTGAAGCACCCGCATCGATACGGTATTGCCTTCCAGCACACAGCCAAAAAGGCGGTTCACCTGAAAGTTTGAGAAGATGTAATTGACCATGGCCGGTAGCACTTCGGTCATGATACCCTGCCCCCAGTGGGCCTCCCCCAGCCAGTACCCGATTTCGGCATTGTGGCGGTAGATGTCCTCTTTAATAGTAAAACCAACGTTGCCCACGGCCCTTCCACCAATGTCGATGGCCAGGTTGACGGGTTGCTGGTACGACCGATTCATCCGAATCCAGGAGCTGGCATCCCGGACGGTATAAGGGTGCGGAAAAAAATCGCGAACCCGGTCCCAGATCTTCCGGTTGTTAGCCTGCTCGGACAGGGAAAATTCGTCGCCATCTCGCCAGGACCGCAGAGTGCAGGTATCTAAATAAATCGTTGTCACGTTGCTGCCCGTTTTCGGCCAATATACGTTTTTTACGTTATGGCCTCGTGTTTTTGTTAGGTATTTTGCAACAACACTACTGAAAGGCTCCGGGCACCGTGCGCGCCGATTACTAGCGACTGTTCAATATCCGCCGTCTTGGAGGGTCCGGCAATAAAAACCCCGAAGCCCGCTTCGCCCACCTTAAGCCGCTTGTAGGCGTCGTGCATGTTCGGCACCAGGTCGGACGCGTTCAGGATAAGCACCAGATGCTGGCAGATAAACGGCAGCACGCGATGTCCACCCCGCTCCTCCGGTACCCAGATGGCCGAGTTTTCGGCCACCCCGAATACGCCCTGAATGATAGCCAGATCAACGGTTTCGAGTTGGTGTGGGTCTTCTACGTCCCACTGTGTAGTTGCTAACGAATCTAAAACCGGAACTTTACTAACAATGTTTGGCAAATCGCTATACGTCTGTCGGATGTATTGTTCGGCTTCCTGGTAATCAGCCACCACCACCGGTGTTCCGCCGATAAACCGCAGGATTTCACAAAATTTTGCGACCAGGTCCGGAAAGTCTGACTGAAAAGTGGAGGTTTCGGGTAGGGGCTGGAGTTCGGGCTTGTTCTGACGTACGGCGGCCAGGATACGTTCGCGGCTGTTCATTGCTGGATGAATAACGAACCGCACGGACGACTGCCTGAGCGAGAAGCCGTCCGTGCGGTTCAGCACATTTCTATTGTTCTTTATTGGATCTCTTTACATACCATTCCCGGAAGCTTTCCTTGGGTGGCTCGGGCATCTCGCGTTGTTTGTACCAGGGGTTGAGCGGGTTCGACACGGCGAAGGGTGCCAGGCGCATTACGGTTCGGCCCGCCTTTGCGGAGAACCGGAACAGTTTCGGATTGGCAAACACGCTCGCCATCAGCTTCATTCCCTGCTTTTTGCTGCTGTCTACGTATCCTTCGGAGGCCAGCACCTGCCGCCATTTATAAAGCTGGTCGTGAATGTCGATCTTGACCGGGCACACATTCGAACAGGACCCGCAGAGCGTGGAGGCAAACGGCAAATCGGCATTCTTGCGCATATCCAGATTTGGAGCCAGAATGGAGCCAATCGGGCCGGCGACGGCATTGTGGTAACTGTGCCCCCCGCTCCGACGGTAGACCGGGCAGGTATTCATGCAGGCTCCGCAACGGATGCACTTGAGCGAATTCCGGAAATCCGGACGGCCCAACTGCGTGGTGCGGCCATTGTCGACAATGATGATGTGCATCGTTTGCCCCGCGCGCGGCCGGTGGAAGTGGCTCGAATACGTGGTTACGGGTTGGCCGGTGGCGCTGCGGGCTAAAAGTCGTAAAAACACCCCGAGGTGCTGGGCTTTGGGAATGATTTTTTCGATGCCCATGCTGGCGATGTGCACGTCGGCCAGGTGGGCGCCCATGTCGGCGTTCCCTTCGTTCGTGCAGACCACAAACCCGCCCGTTTCGGCCACGGCAAAGTTGACGCCCGTAAGCGCGGCCCGGCGCGTCAGGAATTTTTCGCGCAGGTGCTGGCGGGCGGCTTCCGCGAGGTACTTCGGATCGGAAGCGCCTTTTTCCGTTCCCAGGTGCTCGTGAAACAGTTCACCGATTTCTTCCTTCTTCTTGTGGATGCACGGCATCACGATGTGACTGGGCGGTTCGTGGGCGAGCTGCACCACGCGTTCCCCCAAGTCGGTATCCACCACGTCAACGCCCTGTTCAATCAGAAATTCGTTCAGGTGGCATTCCTCCGTCAGCATCGACTTGCTTTTGACCATCTGCGTAGCCTGGGTCTCCCGCAGAATCTTCAGCACAATCTCATTGTGCTCCCGGCCATCGGCTGCCCAGTGGACGATTACACCGTTCCTGATGGCGTTTTGCTCAAATTCAAGAAGGTACTCATCCAGATTGGACAAGGCATTGTGCTTGATCCGGGAAGCGGCTTCGCGCAATGCCTCCCACTCGGGAATCTGAAAAACGGCCTTGTCGCGTTTCTCACGCACAAACCACAACGTTTTATCGTGCCAGGTGGTCCGCTCCACGTCGTGGGTAAATTCTTCGGCGGCCTGAGAATGATTCATCATATTTTGGCGACTTGACAGCTATCAGGTGTTAATTCAGAACTCTCCTCTTTTATAAACGCATTCCATTCCCTATCAATTCCCTTACTTTTTGGTTCGTTCAATCCATTTCTTCCAATTGAAACAACTCCTCGACGGGTTTTTCAAATACCTGGGCCAGTTTCAGGGCCAGAATGGTAGAAGGAACGTAACGGCCCGTTTCAATGGAATTGATCGTCTGCCGGCTGACCCCAATCCGCTCAGCCAGATCCGCCTGCGACAAATCCCGCTCGGCCCGTCCTATCTTAATCCGGTTTTTCATAATGCCATCAACACGGTTCGTTCATTTCGGCGAATGGCCAGGCGGAACCGGATAATGAACATGAGCAAAACCGTAAACATATTGTAAATCATCACTTCCAGAAACAACCCGCCGTGAACCAAAACGATCAGCGCACCGAGCACGATGTAATTGACATAAACTGCCCACTGCAAAGATTCCAGCCGCAACCGGCTAATCATTTCATCTTCCACTTTCTCTTTCGAAAAAGCGACAAACAACAAACCAACGATAACGCCAAGAGCGGCCAATTCATCGGTAAAATTAATTGCATTATAACTGTTCGTCAGGAAATTGCCTCCACCGGCAAGTCCCCAGACAAATTTACTGACAAAGCCAGCATCCGGCGTTGGTGCTTTCCAGGAGAAGCCCAGCCATTCCGGACTGAACTCAGCGTAGCGGTTCACAACGCCTAAGATTGCCGACGGAACAAATAATAACCAGCCAATCAGCCGGTAACGATGCGGAAATAACCAATGTGTTTTCATAGAGATGTAGTGTTTAGTTGACCAAATGTAAAACAAGCTTTACAAAAAGTCAAACAAACTACACCAATATTTTATAACAACTAGTCCTGGTTCAGGATTTCGGCGATGTGCATAACTTTTACCGGTAACTTCTGCCGCCGGACGATGCCTTCCAGGTGCATCAGGCACGACATATCACCCCCCGTCAGCACCTCCGCCCCGTTCCGAACGTGATCTTCCACCCGGTCGACGCCCATCCGGGCCGAGACGGCTTCTTCAAAGACGCAGAACGTTCCGCCGAACCCGCAGCATTCGTCCTTCCGGTCCAGGTTAATCAGCTCCAGTTCATCGACCATGTGCAGCAGTTTTTCCGGTTTGGAAAACGGAGCCGCTACCAGTTCTGACATCTGCGAGAGGTGCAACCCGCGCTGTCCGTGGCAACTCTGGTGCAAACCGACCTTGTGCGGAAACCGCGCGGGCAGTTGCTCTACTTTCAGCACGTCCGTCAGAAACTCCGTCAATTCGTAAACATGGTTTCGAATCTGGGTGGCATCGGCTTCGCGTTTGTCCGAATGCAGGTGGTGCTTGATGTGCAACGTACAGCTCCCTGACGGACAGACGATTGCATCGTAATTGTTTCCAAAATTTTCGACAAACAGTTCGTTGCAGTCGTGGGCCATGCTTTCAAATCCCGAATTGGCCATCGGCTGTCCGCAACACGTCTGGTTGAGCGGATACGTAACCGTACATCCCAGTTTTTCCAACAATTGCAGTGTCGCAATCCCAACTTTCGGGTAAAACTGGTCTACGTAGCACGGCAAAAAAAGCGCAACTTTCATGGGTAGTGAGTCTTTACAGGGACCTTTCGGGCAGCCGTAACGGTTTCTACCCGATCACAACCAACCTCAACGCCCTTCATTTTTTAGGGTTTCGGAAACGATATGTTGCCAACACCGGCAAATGATCCGAATATTTCGGCACATTCAGCACCCGGTATCGAATCAGTTGCAATTCGCTTTGCTTCAGGCTCAGAATATAATCAATCCGCGCCCCGGTACCGACCAGCGTGGGCGTCTGCGAGTCCTTCCCCGCATCGATCCAGCGGTCCATCAGCTTTTCCATCTCCGGATCATCCGGGTCGGTATTGAAATCACCGCACCAAATTACTGGTTGGATGCTGTTTTCCAGCGACTTATCAACGGCGGCCAACTGCACATCCCGGTTCAGGGGCGATTTGTCGTCGAGCTGTGAATTGCAAAACCGGATTGTCTTCTCGTTTGGCAATTCCACATACGCGCACAACAACGCCCGGGGCTCAGTTTTGTCCGGATTGGGCAACATTGCTTTCTGACTGGCAATGATAGGATACTTTGATAATATAGCTATCCCGTACTTACCTCCTTGAAAATCGATGGTTTTCCCATAAAGTGGGTACATGGACGTCAGCCGGGACAACTGGTTGAGGTGGTCGAATCTGCGGCTGCGGGTAGTGGTGCTGTCAACTTCCTGCAAAGCGACCAGATCCGGGCTATACTCCCGGATTAACCGCCCGATCTGTACAATGGTATTTTGCTCCCTTTCGTTGGCACCGTGGTGGATGTTGTACGTTAAAACCGTAATCGTCGATTGAGCAATTGCTTCCCGAAAAAAGACACAAAAAACCGCAACGAGCAATAGACAAATTCGCATGGATTGGTCAGGTTGGTTCCCGCCAAAAATACGCACAAATCCTGTTTCCGGCAGCCGTTGGTGCCCGGCAGGTTATTAAAGCCGGAAAATGTTATCCAAAAGGAGCCATTTTTCGCCCGGTTTGGCCATCGGCAGTGCCTGCTGATAGGTCCACATGAGGTTCTCCCACTCCTGCACGTTGGGGTTGCTGGCGTCCATTTCAGCCTTCCGTTCGAAGGAAAAGGTTTCGTTGGTTTCCATGATCATGAACAGCCGGTTGCCGATGCGGTAAATTTCCATTTCCGTGATGCCCGCCGACCGGATGCTTTCCTCAATTTCGGGCCGGAGCTTCTCGTGGTACTTCTCGTATTCGGCAATCTTCACCGGATCATCCACGAGATCAAGAGCAAAACAGTAACGCATGAGGAGTGATGAGTTTAGAATGTAGAATTAAGAGTTAAAAAGTAGAAAAGACGAGTTCATTAACGCTAACTCTTCACTAGTAACTCATCACTTTCCACTTTATAGCCTTTCCAGCCGTAGTAAGCGACAACCAGAAAACAGAGCAGCGGGATAATGTAGGCAATTTTGATGTTGCTCTGGTCGGAGATGTACCCCATCAGAACCGGAAACAACGCGCCCCCGGCGATGGCCATCACCAGCAACGACGAACCGAGTTCGGTATCTTCTTCCAGCCGGGTGATCCCCAGCGAGAAGATGGTGGCAAACATAATCGACTCGAAAAACGGCACGGCAAAAATGGCCCAGACCGCAACCTGCGACTGCATAGTCATGGCAACCGCCAGCAACCCGGCACTGATCAGCGAATAGATCGTCAGCAAGCGGTTGGCGGCAATAAATCGCGACAGATACGTGCCGATAAATCGGCCAATGAGGAAGCCCAGCATGGCCCAGCCCAGCCACTCGGCGGCCGTTTTTTCGGGCACATCGCTGGAAAATTTGGCAAACCGGATAAAGAAGCTGGTGACGCAGACCTGGGCACCCACGTAGAAAAACTGCGCGATGACCCCCCAGCGCAGATGACGGTGCCGCCACACCGAACCGAGGGTTGAGGGCGCTTTTTTCTCGCTTTCGCTGATGTCCGGCAGTTTGGTAAACATAAACAGGGCCGCCACCGCTACCACGACGACCCCAATGATGATATACGGCAATTTGACCTGATCGGCTTCGTATTGCAGGTAGCTATTTAGTTGCTCCGGCGACATGGCAGCCAGTTCGGCGTCGGAGTGTTCGATCCCACTCAGGATGACGCGTCCGCCCACTACCGGGGCCAGAAACGCGCCCAGCCCGTTGAACGACTGGCTGAAGTTCAACCGGGTTGTTGCCGTGGCCGGATCGCCCAGAATGGTTACGTACGGATTGGCGGCTGTTTCCAGAAACGCACAACCCGACGCGATGATGAACAACGCCCCCAGGAAAAACCCGTACATCCGGGTGTCGGCAGCCGGTACAAACAGGAACGCGCCCGCTGCGTACATGACCAGACCGGCAATGATTCCCCGCTGGTACCCGTACTTTTTCATGACATAACCCGCCGGAAGCGCCATCAGAAAATACCCCAGATAAACCGCCGAGTCGATCAGTGCCGACTGCAAATCCGTCAGCTGGCAGGCTTTTTTGAGGTGCGGAATCAGAATAGGCTCCAGGTTATGAACAAAGGCCCACAGAAAGAACAGGCTCGTCACCAGCGCAAACGCCATGGTGTAATTACGCGTCGAACCGGTGGTCTTGGCCGGGGCAGAGGAAGGTACGGTTGCCATGAGGGGTTAGGTAGTTAAGAATAAATTTATTCGCCCAATTGCGGTTGGCTACGTCAGAGCCCGGTCCAGGTGCACGTAACCGCCATCGACGTAAATCAGTTGACCGGTGGTGTGACTCGATTTATCGGAGAGTAGAAAAACCACCATGTTGGCAATTTCCTCGGGCGTAGTCATCCGTTTCTCCAGCGGTATTTTAGAGACGATGCTGTCCAGCTTGGCCTTCGGATCTTCGAAGGTGTTGATCCAGTTTTCGTACAAAGGCGTCCACGACTCGGAAACCACCACCGCATTGACCCGGATGCTGTACGGCAGCAATTCCACGGCCCATTCGCGCGTGAGGGCATTCCGGCCGCCGTTGGCTGCGGCATAGGCGGAGGTGTTCCCCTGCCCGGTTTCGGCGGTTTTGGATGTAATGTTCACAATGGCGCCCTTGGATTGTTTGAGAGCGGGCAGGGCGTGGTGCGCCATCAGGTAATAATGAACCATATTTTTGTGCAGCGACTGCATAAACCGCTCATAATCGCCTTTTTCCAGCCCAACCCCGTCGTTAACGCCCGCGTTGTTGACCAAACCGTCGATCCGGCCGAAGCGGGCCAGCGTTTGCTCTACGGCTTTTTTGCATTCGTCGGGCTGGGTCAGCTCGGCCACAATCTGAAAGGCCTGCGCCCCGATCGCCGTGAGCGCTTCAATGGCCCGCTGGTTATCGGCTTCGTTGCGCCCCACAATCACCGGAATGGCTCCCTCGGCGGCCAGCACGGTCGAAATTCCCTCGCCAATGCCTTTGGCTCCGCCGGTTACGATAATGACTTTTTCGGTCAGGTTCAGGTTCATAAATGTATTGTTGGGCGATCAGCCCGTAAACTATAAGTTGTAAAATTTGACGGCATTGTCGCCAAACACCTTCTGCCGCGCGGTTTCGCCCCACGGCTTTACGTATTCTTCCACAATGCTCTTCATGGCATCGTATTCCGCAGCCACCAGGCACACTGGCCAGTCGGAGCCAAAAACCAGCCGGTCGGGGCCGAAATGTTCGAACACCACATCCAGATAGGGCCGGAAATCGTCCGGTTGCCAGCGTTGCCAGTCGGCTTCCGTGACCATGCCCGACACCTTGCAGTACACGTTCGGACTTTTGGCAATTTCGCCCATGTAATTCGACCACGTGTTTACCTTCTGATCCTTGATATGCGGTTTGGCAATGTGATCAACGATAAACTTCACTTCCGGAACCGTGCGCACCAGATGCAGGGCGGCTTTCAACTGGTTGGGATAGATCAGGATATCGTACGTAAAATCAAAAGCCGCCAGTTGCCGCACCCCGCGGATAAATTCCGGCTGCATCATGAAGTCTTCCGGCTCGGCCTGCACCACGTGCCGGAACCCTTTCAACTCCTCGTACTGCGAGAAATATTCCAGCCGGTCGTAGAGCTTGTCGGAGCGCAGATCGACCCAGCCGACCACGCCCTTGATAAAACCGTACGCTTCGGCCAGTTGCAGCAAAAACGTCGTTTCAGCTTCCGACTGATCGGCCTGCACGGCCACACAGCCGTCGATGCCGTTCTGCTGCAAAACCGGTTCCAGATCGGCGGGCAGAAAGTCCCGCCGAATCCGTTGCATATCTTCCGTAATCCAGCTATCCCGTTCCGGGTCGTAAAACCAGAAATGCTGGTGGGCGTCGATGGTCATATTGGGAATTAAAAGTTAAAAATTAAAAGTCAAAACCGGACCGCTCGTGTGGTTAAAAGTGGCATTCAAATAGATGGTTTTTGAGCGCTAATTTGAATGGCGGCTAAGATGCGAAACAGTTCTTCACAATCGTTCAACATCGAAGTTGCCATTTGTTCGGTCAGGTAGTTGGTAGCCTGCAATAAGCGAAGCCATTAACGGGTTTCACGGGCCTCTTTGTAAGAAATCACTACTTTAGCCGCAAACTCTTTCCGTGAGTAACCGCCAGTTGCTTCTTCCAGATTAGCACCAATCGAAGTACCGCTTTTCAACAGTTGCTCCGCCATCTTAACCGGAACCTTATTCTCAACCAACCCTTTATACAGATTTACAGTACGAACCGCAAAAGCGAACGCCTTTTTCTGAACAACGCTCTCTTTCGAGTTTGCCATACTGTCAACAGCACTACTTTTAATTTTTAACTGTTCATTTTTAACTGTACGAAACGGCGGTTTGCTTTTGCGTGCCGAGGCCCTCGATACCGAGTTCCACAACGTCGCCGGGTTGGAGGAACCGCTGCGGTTTGAGGCCCATGCCCACCCCAGAGGGCGTACCGGTAGAGATCACGTCGCCGGGAAGCAGCGTCATGAACTGGCTGATGTAACTCACCAGCGTCGGCACGTCGAAAATCATGTCGTCGGTGTTGGAATCCTGCAAGCTTTCGCCATTCAGACGTAGCCAGAGGCCCAGTTTGTTCGGGTTCGGCACCTCGTCTTTGGTGACCATAAACGGCCCGAGCGGTGCGAAGGTGTCGGCGCTTTTGCCTTTCACCCATTGCCCCCCGCGTTCCAGCTGGAAAGCCCGTTCGCTGTAGTCGTTGTGAACGGCATACCCCGCGATGTAGTCGAAAGCTTCTTCCTTGGAAACGTACGTAGCTTTTTTACCGATGATAATCGCCAGTTCAACTTCCCAGTCCGTTTTTTCCGACTTTTTCGGAATCACGACGTTATCATCGGGACCGACCAAAGCCGTGGTTGATTTGAAAAACAGAATCGGCTCGGTGGGAACGGCCGCGTTGGTTTCGGCGGCATGTTTGGCGTAGTTCAGGCCCACGCAGACAATCTTGGAAGGCCGTTTGATGCATGACGCCCGGCGGACATTACCCGCGACGCTGGGGCAACTCGACTCGTTGGTTTTCAACCACTCAGCCAGTTTTTCCAGGCCGTTGTTGGTAAAGAAATCTTCATCGTAATCCTGCCCGAAAGCCGATACATCCAGACTGGCGCCCGAAGGCAGCATAACACCGGGGCGCTCATTGTCCGGTGAGCCAAAGCGAAATAGTTTCATTGCGGAGGGTCTACTTTTTTTAGCGTAAAGAGAAAAATAGGCGGTATATAACCTTGGCGGCAAAAATAAAGTGTCGGCGGCAGATCGCAACAGCCGCCGACCATCTTAATTCTTAACTTACTGCCCAACGGCCTCCTGGTTTTCCAGTTTCCAGTCATTGTTAAAGAAACCGGCTTTCCGCACACCCTTGATCCCGTCTTTTACCATGTCCAGCCCAAAAATCATGTAATCCGGGAAACCGCTTCCGCCCGCAAAATACTGGTTGGCATCGGCGGCTTTCATACCCGCCAGGCCCGTTCCGGTTACAACCGCTACCGAAGCGGTTTCGCTGTCCGAACGCGGCCACGCGAAATAGGCACTCACGTCCTCGCCCGCATACCGCTCGGTTCCAACCGTCAGTTGCCCCCGGCTTACCTGGATGGGGCAGTTGGCCAGCAAACCGTTCCAGGCCCGGTTGGTGGTGGCGTTGCCGTAAATGACCACGCCCCGGTCGGCGTACTGCGCCGGACTGAACGCTTTGTCGGGAACAATATCAACCGCGCCGTTGCCCCGGTAATACCAGGTTTCGGCGTCGTAGCGGGCTTTGTTGTAGGCCCATTCGTTTTCCGCTGGCGTACCCGCCGTTCCGTACACAAAGACCATCCGGTGTTTGAATGGCTCTTTGAACGTGCCGTTGCGGTGCGCTCCTTTCTGCGTCAGCGCGGGTTTGGTGGCGATTTCCCAGTGCCCATTTTTCGCCAAATACAGCCGTTCGTCCGCACTTTTGACGGCATAACTCACGGTGTTCAGGCTATCCAGCGTGATCTTGACGGTTTCGCCCGGAGCAAAGTCGGCCAGATTCAGCGACAGCAACTGGATGTTCTCGGTTGTTCCCGTAATCGTTTTCGCCTTCTTATCCCGCTTCAACTGAACGCGGCTGTATTCCAGCGGGTGCTGCTGCTGCTCGACAGACACCCAGCGCATGGTAGACGAAATACCGGGGTTGGCCGTGGTGAAGTCGATGGCGTTAACAGCACTGTCGGCGGCAATTTTATGCCATTTGAAGTAATCAAAAATCGGGTCCCAGTCGACACTTTCGTTGCCGTACCAGTGCGAGCCGCCCGGGTATTCGTAGTGCGTAAAATCAGGATGAAACGTGCCCAGCAGCTTCCGCATCTGGCGGGCATATTCGACCGAAACCGTGCGGTCGGCGTCGCCGTGCAGGATGTACACGCCCAGCGGTTTGTAGTTGGAAGCCAGTCTGATCACGTTGCTGGGGTTGCTGGAACGCAGCAGCATTTTCTCCAACGCCGTTCCGCCCTCTTCCGGAATTTTACCGTCGTGCGAACCGTAGCCCGCCAGGGTCGGGTAGCCGGCACAGGGAGCAATGGCGGCCCAATTGCCGGGGAAGGTCGCGCCCAAATACCAGGTTCCGTGTCCACCCATCGAGTGGCCGGTCAGGTAGATGCGCTGCGAATCGGGGTTAAACTGCTTTTTCCCCAGGCCGAACACCTCCAGCGCATCCAGCCGGCCCCAATCTTCCCAGTTGAAACCCCGGGGCCGCCGGTTGGTGGGCGTCACCACCACCCCCCACTCTTTCGGTTGGTAGGCCCGCGCCTGCCCGATGGCTTCAACCCCGGCGCCGTGTACCGACAGAAACAAGGCGGGGGCCTGCCCGTCCGGTTTGCGCTGCGGAGCCACGCCGAAATACTGCACACTGCCGTCGATGTTGCTGATGAACGTCTGGCTGTAGTGTTCGCCCGGTCCGGCTACGCTCAGGGTCAGCTCTTTTTCGTCAACGGCTTTGCTGCCCTGCAACAAACTAACCAGGACTTTCGCGTCTTTTCCCGAAACGCCCGACGCATCCATCCGAAAACCCACCTTGCGGGTGGTCATGGCCGGAACGGAGGGCAGTTCCGAAACAAGTTCCTTCCCCGCCAGACGGCTTCTCATTTTCAGGCCGGTCAGCGCCTTGTTCGTCGTGTTGACAAGAACCACCGCGCCCCAGATCGGTTCATCCTTTTTTTCCAAAACCACACTGGGCAAGGTGGGATCTTCGGTATTGAGCGCTACGGGCTTTTCCGGGAAAATCAGTTTGGCCGTCAGGCCCTGGTACCGGGAAAATTGTGAGGTTCGGAGGTAAATCTCATTAACGCCCTTTTTTAGTGAGACCGGAATGTACAGATAGCCCAGCGCGTACGGATCACCGGCATGGGGCGCTCCGTTGACGTACGCCATGTTCTGGCCGGTTGCGTGCAGCAAAGCCGTCTGATCGCGGTCGGCGGTATAAGTCAGGTACAAATAACCGTTGTTAAACGACCGGCCCCGAAATTTGCCCTGCTGATCGGGCGTAACGACCTGCCAGCGCAGTGAATCGGTGCTGGTAGTCGTGAGTCCCTGCCCGGCCGTCGGCTTTGGCAAATTGCCCCGGTATAGGTGGTAGGCCAACTGATCGGTATACAGAGCCTCGCGGCCGTACTGGTGGCACGGCCCAACGGCCAGCCCCTGAGTGAAATGATGGACACGCTGCGCCCGAACGTTTAATGCAGTAAGAATAAACGAGAACGCGGTAAGAAGAATACGGATTTTCATCGAAAGATAGATGGAATAATGAGTTGGGTAAAAACGCTTTCAGCCAGCCATTAACCCATTTTAAAAACCCAAACCGGTTGCCCGGCCAATTGCTGCCGAAGTTTTTCCGGGATGCTGATTTCAATACCGTTCCCGGCTTTCTTCCACTTCAGGGGTTGCTTTGCCCCCAAAATCGTTAGCGTAGCTTTGGCCTTGGACGGCGCAAGGGGTAGCGTAACTGTTGCGGGCAGGGCGGTTTCGGTTTCCGTGGGCAGGTAGGAAGCGTACGAAGCTTTTCCGTTGGTCGTAAAGGCCCACTGGTCCTGGCGGTAGGGAGCCAGCGGTTTGGTACCGTAGATCGATTCGCCGTTTATTTGCATCCAGGCGCCGATTTCCTTCAGCCGGGTGTACGCTTCTTCGTGCCATTCGCCGTCGGGACCGGGCGCGATGTTCAGCAGCATGTTACCGTTTTTGGCGACAATATCCACCAGCATCTGCACCAGTTTGCGCGTCGGTTTGAAGTTTTCTTTCGGAATGTATGACCAGCTGTTGCCCATTGTCAGGCAGCTTTCCCACGGAATCGGCATGTAATGATCCGGAATCTGCTGCTCGGGCGTCGCGTAGTTTTCAAATTCACCCGCCACCGTCCGGTCTACCACGAGCAAACCCGGTTGTTTCTGCCGCCCCATTCCGGCAATCCGCGCCATGTCGATGTCCTGGCTGTACGGAATGGTCCGTTGCCAGCTCACCGTCGAGTCAATCGTGCTGGCCGGGCGCACCCAGCCGCCGTCCAGCCACAGGATATCGACCTTGCCGTAGTCAGTCATCAACTCCTGAATCTGGTTGTAGGTGAAGTCCTGATATTTCTTCCAGAGTTCGGGGTATTTTTTCGGATCATAGCTTACGTTACGGTCTTTCGGCGGGAAATACGGCCACCAGTACGAGTCAACGTTCCAGTCGGGTTTTGAAAAATACGTACCGACCATAAAGCCCTGATTCCGGAACGCGCCGAGAATTTCCTTGGTCACGTTGCTGCGCGGGTTGGACGAAAACGGCGATTTACTGCTCGTAATTTTGTAATCGGTCTGCTTTGAATCGAACATACAGAACCCGTCGTGGTGCTTGGTCGTAAAGATCATGTACTTCATCCCGGCGGCTTTGGCGGCTTCGGCCCAGCGTTCGGGGTTAAAGCGCGTCGGGTTGAAGGTGGTCTGCAGGTTTTCGTAGGCTTTTTTGTAGCCGTACCAATCGCTGGCGTACGGTCCGCGACGCACCGTCCAGCCTTCATCTTCCGGGCACAGCGACCAGGATTCGACCACGCCCCACTGGCTGTAGGTACCCCAGTGCATCAACAAACCAAACTTGATATCCTGCCACTGATCGAGCTTTTGCTTCACCAGACTGTCTTTCGGCCACTCGTACTTCGAGTGATTTTGTTCCGAATGTTGCTGCGCAAAAACTGGGGTTGATAGAAGGGCAGCCAGGCCCAGACTAAGTAAGGTAGACTTCATTGTGAAACGGTTGTATCCGTTGGATTTGGATTATGGTTGTACTCAATTAAATGCGATTTTGTCCCAAATTGCCGATTTCGATCAGCGACTCCCCTATTGAATCCTTAACTTCTGGATAAAATACCGGCCAATTCGCCGGCCCTGATCCATGCCATTTTCGATGGAATCCCGGAAGTGAATACCGCCGTAAAGTTGAAGACGGTCTTTTTCCATTAGTCTCATTCAATGGTGACATTTCCTTTCCGTTGCGTCCTTTGCAGGAAGAAAAAACACATTCAGAAACAGCCTATGCTCGGATAATTGCATCCTACTAGCCTCGTCTGGTTTAGAAAAATCATTGATTTGCTTTAACGCCCGCCCGTTTTATTTTGTCAACTACAAATGTCCCGATGGCTTTGCCCTGCTGCTGGCCGCTCTCAATGGCGTCCCGGAAGTGAATGCCCCCGTAGAGCCGGGAAATGGCCGCTTCCTCAGCCGCCTGCCGGAAGGACTTGAAGTCACGAGTCGGCAACTCGAACAAGACTTCGGTATCGTCCGTAAACGCAAAATTGTCGCCAATCAGGTAGGTGAGCACTTCGGCGACGGCCGTCGAGATGACACTGTGCCCGCTGGTATATTCCGGAAAAGGGGGCGTCTGCAGCAACGGTTGCCAGCGCGCGTCGATGTAGCGGTTAATGACCGTTTCGGGCCGAATGCGGTTGCTCCGGTATTTTTCGTCCCAGCAACTGATGAACGCGTCCATCAGCGTTGCCGCGACCAGCGTATGCACCAGCACGGCTTTATCGAAGCTCGTTTTGGCTTTTTTGGTTGCAATGCTGGTGATATTCATCCAGTGGCCACCCGGACTGATCTTTTTGAAACCGATTGACATGTGGCCGGACGTGTTGATTGCGAATGGGTTGCAATCCCAGTACGACGCGATGAATCGTTTTTTTTCATCCAGGCTTTTGCCTTCCGTATAAACTTCGTACGCCAACTTGTAGAAGGCACTCGTAGAGTCTTTGCTGAACGCAACGGCAGGCTGCGGTATAAACTGGTTGCAGGTATCAATAAGCATCGGGCGGATTGTACGCCAGTGGGGCTCGATGGCTTCGATGTAACCGGGCGGGGTTGGAAACCAGTATCCATCGCCCTTCGTGGGTCGGTAGCGCAGCCGGGTACTCAGTTTGAGGTAATTATCAGAAGCCGCAAAAGCCACTACTTCTCTGGCCACTTTCTGCGCCAGAACCCTCGATTGCTCGATGACGTTGGCATCATAGCCTTCTTTTCTCAGCGTTTCGAGCAGTTTTTTTTCGTCTTCCTCCAGCATGTACCCCGACGGCAGCATGAGCCGGCCCGTTTCAAGCATGCACAATAGAGCCGCAATCTGGTGGTTGTAGGATGTCGGCGTTTCGATCCGGAGTTTGGGGAAGTGGCTTAAAAAAGACGTTGACTGCGGAATCGACGTATTTTGCGTCGCCACGATTTCGTAAGCGCCCAACAAACAATACGTATAGAACCGACTGGCGGCTGGCGGATTGGCTACGTCATGAATCATGACCATCGTCAGCGAAAAAACCGTCGGTTGCAGATGACGCCCCAGATCCGGTTTGGCTTTCTGCGCCGATGCCGTATGAAAAATAAACAAACTGATTAGTAGGCAATACCGCATTTTATTTAATTCTATATACCTGAATGGGTTCGTTGAAGGCGCCAATAACAAGATACCGGGCCTGCTGAACCTGTAGCTGGACGACGGACTGAACGTCGCCGATGACCGACAACCCGGCTTCCGGCTGGGATACATAGCTGAAATGGCCTTTACCGTCTCCCTTCATCAGACAGCCGTAATTTGCATCTATGCTTCCAATTTTGAGCCGGTTGTTGGACTTGTTACCCAGCAGGAGCAGATCCATAAATCCGTCGCGATCAAAATCATCAACCAGCGATTTGGTAACGGGGGAAAATTGGGCCTGCAACGGCAGCACCTGTTTTTCAAACTGGCCGTTTTTAGCCAGGAAGCAAACCGTGTGGCACTCCGTTACCGGTAGTTTTTTGGCTTTGCTCAGGTCTTCGGCTGTGAATATTTCGTTGATGGTAGCGGTTGAATAGTCTTTGTAATACCCGAATTTTCGGCGCATCGGGAAAATCTGGTCGTTTAACTCATCCCGGCTCACAAACGGATAGGAAGTGCCCTGAACGTAAAAACTGAAGAAGGGGTCCAGAGAACCGTTGTTGTCGAAGTCGGCATAAACTAATTCGGCGGGTTCTTTTCTGGAGAATTTAATCTGGGAATTTTCGCCGAGGTTACCCGCCACAATATCCTTTTTACCGTCCCCGTTCACGTCCGCAAGGGTCAATGAAAACCAGAAGCCGTTTTCCTCGTTCGGGAAGTACTGGCTGGTTTTATCGACAAAACCGTCTTTGGTGTTGGCATAAACTTTTAGCGGCATGAATTCGCCACAGAGCACCAGGTCTTTCCGACCATCTCCGTCCAGATCTTCCCACTGCGCATCGGTCACCATACCGCTGGCCGAAAATGGTATTTTCACCTTGCTGAATTGCCCTTTGCCGTCGTTTTCCAGCAAATAAGAAGTAGGGGGTTCCGGATAACGCCCCGGAATGACACGCCCGGCAACAAACAGGTCCAGATCCCCATCATTGTCAAAATCGGCCACCCGCACGCAGGATTTACTACTCGCATGCAGGACGGGTAAGGCGGTGGTAACGCGCTTCAAATTGCCTTTGCCGTCGTTGATGTGTAGTTCATCCTGCAGCGATGGCGTGTTGGGTTCAAACAGGGAATACCCGCCCTTGGCTACGTACAAATCATCAAACCCGTCGCCGTTGGCATCAAAGAATACAGCCGCCGAAACCGCCGAAATTTCTTCGTTTCCGATGGTTGTCTCTTCGTTCTTTTTGAACGTTCCATCTTTTTGCTGAATCCAGATTTTGCCGTTCGTGTTTTTGTCCCCGCCAATAAAGAGGTCATCCAAACCGTCTTTGTTAACATCGCCTTTGGCCAAAACCGGTCCGACCTGTGAGTACATAAACAGCATCAGGGGTTGCCGTTTGAAATCGTTTTCGTTGTAGCCCTCGTGCACAACCGACAGGAGCTTTTCGGTTTTCTGGAAAATACCGGAGTGGCTTTTCTGTGCTACCTGCGCCCTGGCTTTAGATGCCGCATCCTTCTGGTCAACCACCAGCAGTTGATTGGCGGCTACCTGCGTCAGTTTCTGCTCGGTCTGGTCCGGCCAGACTACTTTGATGGAATCAATGGTCGTTACCTGATCGAGGCCAAAATGAAGCCGGGCGGACTGGGAAGAAAGGTACCCCCGAA
Source organism: Larkinella insperata (assembly GCF_026248825.1). Classification (NCBI taxonomy): domain Bacteria; kingdom Pseudomonadati; phylum Bacteroidota; class Cytophagia; order Cytophagales; family Spirosomataceae; genus Larkinella; species Larkinella insperata. Next base: position 293,860 of record NZ_CP110973.1, read on the forward strand.
CGGGCTGGGCCTCCTGGTACTGAAGATTGCCCTTGGCATACACCGTCACTTTAGCCCCAACGGCCTGGGTATTTTTGCCTTTGGCCACCAGTTTAAGCTGAATGTACGAGGTCTTGTGTTGTTCGCGGCTGAGGTTTTGGTAAATAAAAGCCGGTTCGTTGATGTTGTTGATGATCAATTCCAGATCGCCATCGTTGTCCAGATCGGCGTAGACGGCGCCGTTTGAAATGGTTGGCGTCTGAAACCCCCATTCCATTTGTTTATTGGTAAAAGTCAGATCACGATTATTCTTGAAAACGTAATTGGGCAACTTGGTCGACGGCATCGCCCGGATCAGATCCATTAACTGCACCGACTCCCGGTTGATCGCCTGTTTTACTTTATAATCACCCCAGTATTTCAGAAAGTCTTTGTTTGTGTAATCCCGTAAATAGCCGTTCGTGATAAACAAATCCTTGTAGCCGTCGTTGTCAAAATCGGCCAGCAGCGGGGCCCAGCTCCAGTCGGTGTTCGATACGCCCGCGACCTGCGCAATCTCGCTGAATGTTCCATCGCCGTTGTTCAGCTGCAGCATGTTGCGCATGTACTGCTTGTAAAGCTGCTGCCGCACCATCAGCTCAAAAGATTCGTAATTCTCCTGAAGCTGCAATAACTTCTGCCGACGGTTGTCTTCCGGCAGCATGTCCAGCGACATGATATCCGGCAAACCGTCGTTGTTGTAATCGGCAATGTCGATGCCCATTGAAAACTGGGCCAAATGCCGGAAACACATCTGGGTTTCGTCCTTGAAGGTGCCGTCTTTCTGGTTGATGTACAGGTAGTCGGACTCGTTATAATCGTTGGTTACGTAGATATCCTGCCAGCCGTCCTGGTTGACGTCGGCGATGGCGATGCCCAGACCAAACGTTAGCGGATACTGGTGAATACCGGCTTTTTTCGAAACATCGACGAAGCGGTTGTTTTTGTTTTCGTAGAGTTTATTACCGGCCAGCTCGTCCGTTTCGTTCCGCAGTTTAGCCAGTTCCATGTTGTCGTACTTCTTGACGTTGTGATTCAGGAGCATCATATCCAGATCTCCGTCATTGTCGTAGTCAAAAAAAGCCGACTGGGTGCTGTACCCCGGATCGTCCAGCCCGTACTGTTTGGCCTGCTCCAGAAATTGCACCGTTCCGTCCTTCGAAACGCCCTGGTTAATAAACAACTGATTCCGGCGGACCTCATCGGTCACTTTGCCCGAATAACACACGTAAATATCCAGCCGCCCGTCGCCGTTCACGTCGGCCATGTTTACCCCGGTTTTCCAGCCACCGGAACGACCGGCCAGGCCAGCCCCGGCGCTTTTAGTTATGTCTTTAAACTTCAATCCACCCAGATTCAGATAGAGCTTGTTAGGCTTCATGTTGGCGGTAAAAAACAGATCGTCGAGCCCGTCGCCGTTCAAATCCCCGACGGCAATTCCCCCACCGTTGTAAAAGTATTCGTAAGCCAGAACGTTCAGGTTTTCGTTTTCGTCGATGTCGTTGCGGAAGCTGACGTTTGTCTGACCAGGCGGAAGCAGTTGAAACAACGGTTGGGCAACAGCGCCAGTAAAGGTACAACCACCCAGGATGATCGTTCGGAGGCTGTAACTACCGATTTGAGCCAGCCGTGAAACCAACTGGTTTATAAACGCGAGGAAAGACATACCGATGCAAAAAAGTAGTCAATAAAAATACGCAAAAAGCCGAAGGTCCCGTTACGAGACCTTCGGCTTTTGCACAATCTGACGGTTATTTATCCCACCAAACACGGGATACCCAGTTATCACCAGAACCAAGTCGGCCGGCGGCTGACTGGTAATTAGCCGTATTCAGCGTTGCTTCCGTCGTTGGGTACGGTTGACGGCGCGGAATTTGACCGCCGGAGAAGTTACCGGTATAGTTTACCGGCGTAAGCGCCGGATAGCCAGAACGTTTCCAGTTGTTCCAGGCTTCGCTGTTGTTCATCAGCAAACCGTTGGTGGCCCAGTACTGCTCGTTAATCTGCTTCAGGGCGTTAGCTGCTACCAGCGGATGAGCATCGGCGTACGTGTTGGCCGTTGCCGCGTCAATGGCGGCCGCCGTACCCCATCTTCCCAATGCTACCATACCACCAACAACGCCGTTTTTATAGTGCTGAGCCGCCGTACCCGTAACGTTGAACCCGCGCGTAGCCGCTTCAGCCAGCAACAGTTCGGTTTCGGCGTAGGTAAGGACAAAAATGGGAGCGTTCCGGTTGCGGTAAACCATGGTTGGGCGCGAGTATTTACCGATGGCCGTTACCTCCGCTCCCGAGCCCGTAGGACCCGGATAACCAGCCGATCGGCTGATGTCGGTGGCTCCGCCGTTCAAGTCGTAGCCGTTCGGTAAACCAATCTGCACACTCGGATCAGTACTTCCACCGGTGGCCATATCCTGATTAGCCGTCAGACCGGCGGGCGGCACTTCGGCTACTTTGCTCAACCGGGGGTCGTTGTTGGCCTTCAGGTAATCGATCATCGTTTTGCTCCAGCGAACCTGATACACGTCAGCCAGCGTCGACAAGGCCGCAGCGTTTGCGTTTCCGTAGCTATTTGCGTTATCGGCCATGATGTAGGCATCGTCATCGACGCTGCTGAACACACCGCCCGCAGCCGCTTTTTCGGCGTACGTCTTCGCCGTTGCCGCGTCAACCTTTACCAAACGCATCGCCAGCTTCAGCATGAGCGAGTTGCCAAACTTCTTCCACTTCGCCACGTCGCCTTTGTAAGTAAACGCATCATTGGTGGGCAGGGCAGCCGCCGGGTTCAGGGCCGCCGTAGCGGTTTCCAGCCGGCTCAGCAGCGACTTATAGATACTCTCCTGCGTATCATAAACCGGCAGGCTGGTACCCGCTTTGCCCTGTAACGCCTGGGTATAAGGAATATCGCCGTAGGTATCGCTGATGGTGGCAAAACACATTGCCTGCATGATAACCGCAATGCTGTTCAGGTTGACCCGGGCGGCATTGTCTTTCGTCAGCTGCTCCATCTCGTAAGCGAAGCTAGCCGCCTTGTAGCCCTCGTTCCAGGTGCTTGCCAGGTACGAGTTGGTGTTGCTCGAGATCACATACTTATCACCGTTGGAGTAGTAGTTAGCTGCGCCAGACGTTGTAGAAGCCAACACTTGTGCCCACATGCTCTGAAACAGAATGGGGCCATTGTAGCCAGCAGTAGCATTAACGTAACTCCACTGGGCGCTGGGCAACAACAGGTTTGGATCAAACGTAGTGCCCGAGGCTTTGGTGGGGTCGGTATTGAGTTCGTCGAAATTATCTGTACACGAGAATTGCAATGCTCCGATGAGGAAGACTATTGCGATGAGTCTCTTCTTCATTGTTCTTTTATTTAAAGCGAATGTTCAGGTTAACACCGTAGTTACGTGTGGCTGGCAAATTGGCCCCTTCAATACCGGAGTAGGTCAGGTTAGAGCCAAATGAAGCCTCCGGATCGATGTTGGTGGTCTTCCTCATGAAGTAAAACAAGTTCCGGGCAACGAGCGAAACGTTTACCGTACGAATCAACGGCAACTTTTCCAGCAAACGAGCCGGCAGATTGTACCCGAAGGTTACCTGACGCATTTTAATGAAATCACCATCGACGACGCTGATCTTGGTCACGTTGTTGGCCAGTGCCGTGTAATAATCCTGCGCCGTAGCCGATTTGGTGTTGGCAGCTCCGCCTTCCACAACGCCTACTGTGACGCCACCTTCACGACCTACCAGGGTTGCCTGGTGTAGTCCCCGACGGTAGGCATAGTTTTCCGTTGCGGAAAGAATTTTGTTGCCGTAGTTGTAGTCGACCAGGAACGAGAGGTTGAAATTGCTGAACGAGAATTCGTTGTTCAGACCACCGTATAAAGTAGGCAGTACGGTTCCCATGTTAATCAGGTCGCCCCGGATCGGTAGTCCCGACGCATCAACCATAATTTGGCCATTCGGTGCATACTTATAATCGTAGGCCCGAATCTGCGGCCCGGCCTGACCAACCACAAACGCGGTAATGGCGTTACCCAGGGTTGCCCGGTTTGAACCCAGCGTGATCGGGTTATTATTCGCGTCGGTTTGTAGAACTTTGTTGCGAACCGATGTCAGGTTTAACGAGACATTCCAGTTCAGATTCGTTTTCCGAACCGGCGTACCCGTTATCTGCAATTCAACCCCCTTGTTCTGGACTGAACCGGTTCCTACCACACCACTGGCGTAACCCGTTGCCCAGCTGTAGTTGGCGGGCATGATTTCATTCTGGGTTTTCTGGGTGTAATACGCCACGTCGAAGCCCAGGCGGCTGCCGAAAAAGCGCAGTTCCAGCCCCAGCTCAACTTCCGATTTGGTGAACGGTTTCAGGAACAGGTTGGGCAGTCGGTCGCTGAAGTTACCCGTCGCTACGCCATTGAGTGCGTTACCAACGCTGTAGTAGACACTGGTTCCGTAAGCCGTAGTAGGCTCACCGCTGGTTCTGGCGTAAGCGGCCCGAATTTTACCAAAGCTCAGGTTCGGTACGCGTACCACATCCGAGAATACAAACGCACCCGTTACCGACGGCGTAAAGATACTCCGGTTGGCGCTGGGCAGCGTTGAGTACGTATCATAACGGCCCGTTGTGCTCAGCGTCAGGAACGATTTGTACGCTAAATCAACACTGTAATAAGCCGATTGAACTTCCGTGTTGGCAACCTCGTAGTTACGGTTGTAGTTCACAACGTTGTTCCAGCTGTACAGATAAGGCAGTACAAAAGGACCGCCATTCAGGCCGATTTTTTCGTAATTGTTTTTCCGAATGTTACCACCCAGCAACGCATTGAGCGAGAGGTCAGTCGTAATATTCCGGTTGACGCCAATCAAGGCATCCATGTTGAGTTCGGTGCGCTGCGCATTGGAAAGTTCCTGCAGACTTCCCCGCGTGTTTTGCGTGTAGGCCGTTCCCCAGGGTTCGGCTCTGAGGATGCGGTCGTTCGCGTTATCGTATCCTACGCGGGCTTGTGCATAAATCCAGTCGGCAAACTGATACTTGGTTGACACCATAGAGATCAGTCGTTTGCGGCTCACGTTGTGGACGAATTGATTAACCACAAAGTAAGGGTTCGTTACGTACTCGTCGTCGCTGAAAACAATCTCCCGACCGGTTGTCGTGTTGTAACCGGGTGCCAGAATCCGCTGATCAATGTTGGTTGCCAGCATCAGACCGTTATTGGCGTTCATGGGTCCATCGCTCAAAATGGGCTTGTTTTTCACCTGTTCGTCGATGTAGTTACCCAGAATGCTGAAGCTCAGCTTGGAAGTGATGTTCTGGTCGGCCGTCAGGTTGATGGTTTTCCGCGTCAGTCCCGTGTTTTCGATGATGCCCGTGTTGGCCAGATTCGACAAGGACAGCCGGAAAGAGCCGTTATCTCCTCCACGCGTTACCGAAACGGTATTCGTGAAGTTCGACCCCATTTTATAGAAATTTTTGATGTTGTTCCGCTGCGCAGAGTAGGGATACTGGTTGCCATCGAACTGAATGACATTGGTTCCGTCCAGCTTCGCCCCCCAGCTCAGCCGGCCGGTCTGCTGCGCGATTGCCTGCGTAGCGGGTTTAACCCCACCGAGGCCCTGGCCGTATTCGTACTGAAAATCCGTAAGATTAATCGGCTGATCAGTCGTCAGGTTCATGTTATAATCAACCGCGAAATCGCCTTTTTTCCCTTTCTTGGTGGTAACGAGAATAACGCCATTCGATGCCCGGGCTCCCCACAGAGCCGATGCCGACTGACCTTTCAATACCGTCATGGTTTCGATGTCATCCGGGTTCAGGTTACCGAGTCCATCGCCCCCATCAGCACCACCCCACTCCCCGGCGCTTCCCCGCTGGGTATTGTCCATCGGTACGCCGTTGATAACAACCAGTGGCGATCCACCCGAGTTCATGCTGGGCATACCGCGCATCAGAATCTTAGCCGTACCGCCCGGGCCGCTGCTCGTCCCTTTTACGTTCAGACCGGCCACCCGGCCCGCCAGTGAGTTACCGATGTTTGTTTCACGGGCCCGCGTCAGCGCGCTTCCGTCAACGGTTGTGACGGCGTAGCCCAGCGTCCGGGCTTCTTTCGATACACCCAGCGCCGTTACAACTACTTCGTTTAGGCTCATGTCACCCGGATTCAGTTTCACGTTTATAACGGATTGACTGCCCACCACTACTTCCTGGGAAGTATATCCGATGTAGGAGAATACCAGAACGGCCTGGTCATCGGGCACGGAAATCCGGAAGCGTCCGCTGCCGTCGGTGTTTGTTCCGCGAGTGGATCCCTTGATGGTAACCGTCGCGCCCGCCAGTTCGTTGCCTTTCTCGTCGGTAACGGTTCCGGTGATATCCTTATCGACAGCAAAACTGGGGGAAGCCGCACAGATTATCCAAGCTCCCAGGAAAAGCAATAACCTAGGTATGGTTTTGAGTAGCTTTTGTTTCATAAACTTCATTATTAGGACTGTTTTAGGTTTTAAATTAAGATGAATTTGGTACTAAGCGGGCGCCAACTAACCTTCTTCGAAGAACCGTGAGAGAATGGTTCCCTTAAAATTGACCACAGCTTTAATAATTTACTGCACTTCACAAAAAATAGAAAAGAAGATTCTCCTCTAGCCAAAAGAAACGCAAATATATTCTTTTATTAAAAAATTTAATATCTATGTTATTAATTTTAAATTAATGTTAAATTAAAACACTTCGAAGGCGACGTTGTGGCGATCCTTGCAGTTATCCTTATAGTAACCAACGAGCTAGTTACATAGCAAAAATTGTACTACGTAAAGACCGTTCCATTGAAGGTCTCGCTTTTTTTCGAAAAATTGGTGCGACTTTTTATTCTCCATTTTGCTAGGGCGAACACAGAGCAACTTCGAAAACTGGCAACCAAATCCGGCAAGTAGCCCAAAAAGTCAGTATATTTGAGTAGCCCCGAGTAGCCAATCCTGCTTGGAAATCCTCGGCTTTTTCATTGTATATAGTAATCAACCTTCTAATGCCATTGCTGAAAACCGGCCTGGTCATCGGCCTCTTCTTTTGGATAGCTTCCTTTTGCTTCGTTGAACCAACCCCTCCGATCCGTACAAAGGAAATTAGAAAAGACTCAGCCGATTCTGGCCGACAACTGGCCCTGCGGTACTGCGGCAACTGTCACCTTTTTCCGGAACCGGAACTGCTGGACAAAAAGACCTGGGTAACGGGGGTGCTTCCGAACATGGCCCTGCGGCTGGGACTTCGATTGCCCGGGCAGGATACCCTGCAACCGCTCCCACCGGCGGAAGAAAAGGCCATCAGCGAACTCCGCGTTTATCCCGAAACTCCCGTTCTTTCCAGGAACGAGTGGCAGAAAATCGTAGCCTATTATGAAAATAAGGCCCCCGCTGAACCGCTGGCCCAAAAACCGTATCAACCCATCACAAACGGGCTTGCCCAGTTCAAAGCGAAAGAAATAGCGATTGGCGGTAAGCAGGTCCCGCAAACGACGCTGCTGAAGTTTGACCAGAGAACCGCTCAGCTTTACGTGGGCGACGCACAAAACGCCCTCTACGTGCTCGATGGCCGGTTGGCCCCGGGTGATGACCTGATGAAGGATACCTGGTGGATCGATACGCCCCCCACGGATATTGACTTTCCTGACAATGCGGCTCCCCGATTGCTCACCATCGGCATTTTCAACCCGTCGGATCAGAAACTGGGTCGGTTGATGACGCTGGAAAGGGCCGCGAAACCCGGTTCGTCGGTAATTAACATTCGGGATCTGCCCCGTCCGGTTCAGTTTGCTTCCGGCGACCTGAATGGCGATGGAAAAGACGATGCCGTTGTTTGCGGGTTCGGCAATAATGCGGGAAAACTATTCTGGCTGGACGGTTTTGATCCCGCCAAAGAACACGTTTTAAAAGCACTTCCGGGCGCCCGGAAAGTCCAGATTGCCGACTTCAACGGTGACAAAAAGCCCGATATTATGGTGCTGATGGCCCAGGCGCGGGAGGAAGTCACTATTTTTTACAACCAGGGCAACGGGCGCTTCAGGGAGAAAACCGTGCTCCGTTTTTCGCCGGTTTTCGGCTCCAGCTATTTTGAACTGGCTGATTTCAACAAGGACGGTTTCCAGGACATTCTGCTCACCAATGGCGACAACTGGGATTACTCGTCTACCAACAAGAATTACCACGGCGTTCGCATTTACCTGAACGACCGTAAAGATAACTTTAAAGAAACGTGGTTTTATCCGCTGTACGGGGCCAGCAAGGCCGTAGCCCGGGATTTTGACAACGACGGTGATCTGGACATTGCCGCCACCTCTTTCTATTCCACGCTGGCCCAGCCGGAGCAGGGTTTTGTCTATTTGTCAAATGAAGGCAAATTCACTTTTAAACCGTTTACAACGCCGGAAGCCGCTTCCGGAAAATGGCTGACACTGGAAGCCGCCGACTTCGACCGGGATGGTGATGTGGACATTGCCCTGGGCTCGTACTTTCACACCGTTGGCGAAATGACCCAATTGCTTTTTAAAGGAATCACCTCGTTTCCTCAACTGCTCGTGCTGGAGAATCAGAAAAAGTAGAAGCCGCCCCATCATAAAAACAGGCAGCCCGGTGGGCTGCCTGTTTTTATACTAAAATGGGTGATTTCTTATCCAGAAACCGGCTTATTTGACATCCCAGAAAAGCTTGGTTTTCAGGTTGTCTGCCGCTCTTACTGCTGCGTAATTGGCGGCATTGTAAGTAATCTCGTTACCGGGAATCGTCCAGCGGACGGGCGGCAGCGTCTGGGCATTTGCATTATCTGTTTGGAAATTCAGCACTGGATAATCCAACCGGCGAATATCGGCCCAGTTTTCGTACGGCTGAACGACGTTGTAATGCAACCATTTCTGCGTTGCAATCAGCTTCAGTTTGTCGGTGCTGGTAGCCGCTTTGCTCCAGTTTACGCCATCACCCGCAATGTAGGCTGCTACAGAAGCCGGGGTAGCCTGTGCAGGCAGGGCTGATCCCGTAATACCGATCGCATTGGTAATCGATAGAATCTTGTTGTAGAAATCCACCGATTGCGTAATGGCGGTTTCGTAAGCAGTTTTAGCGGCAGCATCGTTGCCCGCCCGCAAATAGTACTCCGCCTTGATCAGATTCATTTGCGGAGCATTGATCAGGACACCCGGGAAGAACTGGTTGTGGCTAAGCGTATACCGATTGTAAATAGCCACCTGACCCGCATTGAACTGAGCCGTTTGCACCGCTTCGGTTGCCGTGGGGTCAATACCGATGAATTTACCACCTGCGTTGACTCCGGGTTCAAACAGAATCGGCAGACGTGGGTCTTTGTTGGCGTTCATGTGATCAATCATCGATTTGCTCGCCGTGTTGCCGTACCAGCCGTCCGACGCCAACCCGTCCCGGAAGCCTTTCGAGTTCAGGTCCGTGTTAATGTCGTATACATTGATCTGAATGTTCTGGGCATTGGTTTCAACGATTGGGTAGGTTGCCGCGTTGCCCAGAATTTCCGCCATTTCAGTGTTCACGCGGGATTTGAAACTCTCCACGTCCGAAACCCGGTTCAGCAGCCGCAGCCGCAGCGAGTTAGCGTACCGTTTCCAGGCCGTAACGTCGCCTTTGTTCAGGAAATCCTGCGTCTGGAATGCTTTCTGATAACCGGCATTTACGGTGATGGTGTTCAGTTCGGTGGCAATCCGCTTCAGGTCATCCAGCATGAAGGTGTAGATTTCCTCGGCGGTATCGAACTTCGCCGTAGATGCATTGTAATCACCGCCGTTGGTACTCAGCATACCGGCCTGAGTGAACGGAATAGCACCGTGCACATCCACCAGGCGTTGGGTATGATCGTACACGTAAATCGGAGCGGCCAGCATGAAGATTTTCAGACCCGCCTGCTGCTCTGCCGATTTGGAAGCATACACTTTTTGCAGCTGCCGGTACTGAGCCATCATGTCGTAATAGCTGTACCAGACGTTCTCGATCCCCGCCGATCCCGGGACATACCGGCCTGACTGACTCAGCGTACCCGTGGCCTGCGTATAGGGATTCAGAGAAGTTCTTAGCGTAACGAAATAGTGGGTATAACCCGGGAGCACATATTCCCGGTTGGAGTACAAAACGCCGGTAAACTGCTTTTCAACGGTGGTTTCCGAAATCTTGGCCGGATCGGGATACGCTTCCGCAAATTCAGACTCCTTACACGAAACCGTCCCTAACAACAGCCCCGCTAAAACTAGAATGGTTATTTTTTTCATTTTCAGGATTGAAGCTATGATTAGAAACTAGCGCGCAGCATCACACCCATCGTGCGGAATGAAGGGTTATTTCCGGCGTTGTTAATGTTGTCAGTCCAGCGCGTACTGGAGTTGGTCTGCTCAGCATCCAGATCTTTGATGGTCCGGTAGAAGAAGAACAGGTTACGTCCGAATACCGACAACGTCAGGTTCTGCGTTCCAATCCGCCGGGTAATGTTAGCCGGAATCCGGTAGCCCAGCGAGATCTCCCGCATCTTGATGTACGTATTCTCCTTCACGAACAATTCATACCGGGCGTTGCCGTACTGCGGTCCACCCCAGTTGTACGTAGCGTTGTAGTACGTTGCCTGCGAAACGACGTTCGTGTTGGGCTCTCCGTTCGCCAGAACACCTTCCATCAGCATCCCGTCGTGGTAGACTACTTCTCCGCTCGGACCGGCAGCCGCCGTCGTCTGAACACCTTTGCCGTTGGCATCTTTGTAGTAGCTCAAACCGCCGTGTTCGGCATCCATCGCCGTCAGGCTCTCCTCGGTCAAACCGCGTGAGGTCATCCAGTTGATCCCCGTCGGCATGATGTATCCACCAAACCGGAAGTCGGCGACCAGATCCAGGTTGAAACCTTTATAGCTAAAGCTGTTGATCAAACCACCGGTCAGTTTGGGCATGGCGTTTCCGGCCTTAATCCAGTTAGCACCGTCCAGTTGATACAGGCCGTTCGGGCCGACGACATTCCGACCGCTGGCATCTTTCAGGATACCATGCACGTAAATATCACCCATCGGCTGACCTACTACCGACCGCAACTGAGCAGCATTCCCGTCGTAATCCGCATGCAGCAATTCGGTCGAGTTGTTCGCCAGCTTTTCTACTTTGTTGCTGTTTTTAGCCAGGTTCAGCGTAATGTCCCAGTTCAGGTCATTCGTGTTGTTTCCGGCAATCGGTGTTGCGTTCAGGGCTAATTCCAGACCCTGATTCCGCAGGGTACCGATGTTGGCCAGTACGGTTCTGGCACCGGAGCTGGCGGCAATCGTCAGGGGCAGAATCTGATCAACGATCTGGGCGTTGTAATACGACAGGTCAAATCCTATCCGGTTTTTCAGGAATCGTCCTTCCAAACCTAACTCCAACTCACGCTTCTGCTCGGGGCGGATTTTATCGTTTCCGAAGGCGTTGCTGATTGTTGTGTACAATACCGAGCTGCCACCCGTTTGCTGAATGTTCAGGTTACCCTGGGTGTAGGCGTTGTTGGCCGTATAAATAGTCGGATAGTTCCCCACGATCCCCCAGGAAGCCCGCAGTTTTGCGTAGCTAACGGCCCGTGGCAGCGTAAACAGATCACTCAGAACCAGGCCGGAGTTGACCGAAGGATAGACAAACGCATTGTTGCCCGTAATCAAGGTTGATGTGCGGTCCCGGCGGATGGTTCCTTCAACGAAGAAGAAGTTCTTATAATCGAAATTCAACGTTCCCAGGTAAGCATCCCGCGTGTACCGTTCGCGGACGTTGGTACCGTTCGGGGTGTTTACGGAAGCCGAGATATCGAAGAAATTCTCAGTGCTGAGGCCGCCGTTGGTCGAGCGGCTCATCAGCGTGTTCAGCATTTTATTGGCCGTATAACCCACCGTTGCCGAAAGCGTTACATCTTCATTCAGCTTTTTGTTGTACGAAAGCAGCACATCACCGTACACATTGCTGTACAGGTTGTTGTTCATGATGAAATCGCCGGAATACCCGAAAGCCAACGGAATGGAGCTGGCGCGTTTGTCTTCAATCCGCTCGGAAGTAAAGTCCGTACCGATCCGTCCGCGCAGTTTCAGATCATCCAGGATCTGCCAGCTCTGGGTTACGCTGGCGATCACGCGGTTGCTGTATTCATCATACGTATTTTTCCGCGTACTCCACACATAATCCGCAATATCCGACTTGAAGCCGTTCCGGATGATGTTTTCTTCCGGCGTCAGGCTCTGGTTGGTACCCGTCACGAATTTATACCCCAGGCTTGTCTGGTACTTGTTGAAATACCAATCGGCCGACTCAAAGCGGTTCATCATCCCCGTAAAGTTGTTGATCATGCGGTCAACTTTGAAGGGCCGGTTGTGGGTATGCTGGTTGATGAAGTTAACCACCAGATCCGTCTGCAGCTTTTTGTTTACGTTAAAGCTGCTGTTCAGGCTCATGATGTTTTTGCTGTTCTTGGCGTTGTAGCTGATCATTCCGTTGTCCTGACGGGTATACGAAAACCGCAGGTTGGAATTGTCCGTTGCTTTGGAAACGGCCAGGTTGATGTTGGACGTGCTGGCGTTTTCGAACAGATCGGCGTAGCTGTTGCCGGAAGGAGAATACGGCCGGATGACACCGTCAAAGGCCATCACCGGTTGTCCATCGAATTTCGGACCGAAGTTAACCGTCGCGTTCAGCAGGCCGCGGGTATCGCCTTTTCCGTCACCGTCGGTATCGTAATAGATAAAACCGTTGGCATCCTGACCACCATTCAGGTAGTTCAGCATGTAACCCGGACCCCGGACGTTCTGGTAGCGGGGCAGGTACGCAATTTTGTCAACGCTGTAGCTGGCGTTAAAATCAACGCCCAGACCTTTCCGGCCTTTGCCGCTTTTGGTCGTTACCAGCACGACCCCGTTAACGGCTTCTGAACCGTACAGAGCAGCTGCCGAAGCGCCTTTCAAGATAGAGATGTTCTCAATGTCGGCCGGGTTCAAATCCAGCAGACCGTTTCCACGAATACGGTTGTCGCCCCAGTAATCGTTGTTGCGCACTTCACCGTTGCGGATGGGGATACCGTCCATCACGATCAGCGGCTGCGTGTTTCCGGTGATGGAGCTCAAGCCCCGGATGTTGATGCTGACGGCACTGGTAGCGCCCCCCGGCGTGGCGTTGATCACGACGCCCGGTGCTTTTCCGTAAAGTGCCGTAGCAAAGTTGGGCGAAGCCGCTTTCACCAACGCGTCATTCTTAACCGTTACGGTTGCATACCCTAAGGCGCGTTGCTCCTTCGCTACCCCCAAAGCCGTAACAACAACTTCACCGAGTATATTTTCATCTTCTACCAACGCAACATCAACCACCGACCGGCTGGCGATGGCGATTTCCTGCGTTTTATAACCGATGAACGAAAAAACCAGTGTGCCATTCTTACTGGCAGAAACATTGTACTTGCCATCCACATCCGTGGTTGTACCAGATGTGGTGCCTTTAACCACAATGGAGACACCCGGCAGAGGCTGTCCATCCTTGCCTGCCGTAACTCGCCCCGAAATCGTTTGAGCGAAAACGGGAGTGCTTATCATCAAAAGCAAGATGACAAGCCTGAGTAAATCTTTAACCATACAAAATTACAGTGAAGTTGAATTACGTGAAATTTAACACAACATTAATAAATTTTTTTAAAATATAAACTCACAAAATAAAATTAATTGTCAAATTATTTAGCTAACGTAGTAGAAATTCAGTTATCACCTCGGAGTTTTTTAAAATTATTGGCTTTAGAAGAATCCTAATGAATAAGATTATAAGGAGATTGGCCCTCCGTTAACGGAACAGGGTTATACGCACCACCGGGTATAGTAAAATAAAACAGGCGTCCCCTATCACGCAGGACGCCTGTTGCCAAAAAGTAAAGAAAACTTTCTTCTGTTAATAATCCGGTAAGATACTCTTCTCGCCGAGTGGCTTGTCAGTTATTCAGCCGCACAAAACCACCGTCGATCGGGTAATCGCAACCCGTGATAAAACCGGCTTCGTCGGAACACAGATACAGGGCCAAACCGGCTACCTCAGCCGGTTTGGCCATCCGGCCAATGGGCTGGGTAGCCGCCAGCTTCGAAAACATCTCGGCTTCCTGGCCGGGGTAATTCTTGGCCAGAAACCCGTCGACAAACGGCGTATGTACCCGGGCGGGCGAAATGCAATTGCAGCGGATGTTGTGTTTCAGGTAGTCTTTCGCCACCGACAGCGTCATTGAGACCACCGCCCCTTTGGTCATTGAGTAGGCAAACCGATCCGGAATCCCCACCGTGGCCGCAATCGACGCCATGTTCAGGACCACGCCCCCGCCGGTCGCTTTCAGATGCGGAATAGTGGCATGCAGGCAGTTATAAGCACCTTTCACGTTGACGGTAAACACCCGGTCAAAATCGGCTTCGGTGGTGGTTTCCACGGTTCCGATGTGCGAGATTCCGGCGTTGTTGATCAGAATGCTGATCGGGCCGCCCGCAGCAATCTGATTGATCACCTCCACCACCTGCGCCTGATTCGACACATCGACGGCGTGGGCGTGGGCCCGGCCTCCGCTGGCGTTGATTTCATCGGCCACCTGCTGGGCCAGCCCGGCGTTCAATTCCAGAATGTGCACCCGCGCACCGGCCTGCGCAAACGTCTGCGACATCGCCAGTCCAATTCCGCTGGCCCCACCCGTAATGATGGCAACTTTATCTTTTAAGCTGAACATATTTTTTGAATGAGCGATTGAGTGACTGAGCGGTTGAGCAAATAGCTGTATATAAAGTATGTAAGTCGTAGAGCCACTGACGCAATCGCTAGCTCACTCAATCCCGTTAGTTAGAGTGAAACGCCCCGTTTCCAGGGAATGAAATCGTCCTGGCCGAGTTGCTGGGCTTTCGTTTTGACTTCCCCGCTGGCGAGCCGAATGACGTATTCGAGCATTTTTTCGGCGTTTTGCTCGATGGTTTCTTCGCCTTCGATGATCGGCCCACAGTCGAAATCAATGACATCGGGCATCCGTTTGGCCAGGGCGGTGTTGGTCGAGATTTTAGCCACAGGACAAATCGGGTTGCCCGTCGGCGTACCCAATCCGGTGGTAAACAAAATAATGTTTGTGCCGGAGCCTGCCATCCCCGTGGTGGCTTCCACGTCGTTGCCGGGCGTGCAGAGCAGGTTCAGGCCGGTTGAGGTTGCGGGTTCTGTGTAATTCAAGACATCGGCAACGGGGGCGGTCCCCCCTTTTTTGGCGGCCCCCGCCGATTTGATGGCATCGGTAATCAACCCGTCACGGATGTTGCCTGGCGACGGGTTCATATCGAAACCGGACCCGACGGCTTCGGCTTTGGCCGAGTAATCCTGCATCAGGTGGATGAATTTCAGCGCCTTCTCGTCTGACACCGCCCGGTTGACCAGCTCCTGCTCTACGCCGTTCAATTCCGGGAATTCGGCCAGCACGGTTTTGGCGCCCAGCGTCACCAGAATATCCGATAAGTGCCCAACGGCCGGGTTCGCCGACAGCCCCGAAAAACCGTCCGATCCCCCGCATTTCAGCCCAACGGTGAGTTTGCTCAGGGGCGCAGGCTGCCGTTCAATTTTATTGGCTTCAATCAAACCCAGGAAGGTTTCGCGGATGGCATTGCTTAGCATCGTAAACTCCGTACCGTCCTGCTGCTCGAAAATCAGCATGGGTTTGTCGAATTTCGGATTGCGTTTCCGCACCTCTTCTTCCAGCATTGAAGTCTGCGTGTGCTGGCAGCCCAGGCTCAATACCGTTACCCCTACAACATTCGGGTTGTTGATAAACCCGGCAAACAGCCCGCAGAGCGCTTCTGAATCCTGACGGGTCCCTCCGCAGCCCATTTCGTGGGTCAGAAATTTAATTCCGTCAATGTTTTTAAAGGGCCTTTTAGCCGGGGCGTCATCCACCGTGCGCATGATCGACGGATCGACGAAGGGCTCCATTTTGTGGATGGTGCCGACTTCGCCCGCTTTGTAAAGTTGCAGCAATTCGTGGACCTGTTCGCGGTAAATTTCCGACTGCGCGTAGCCCAGCTCGCGCTCAAAAGCGTCTTTCAGAATCAGGATGTTGCGGTTTTCGCAGAATACCAGCGGCACCACCAGCCAGTAGTTTGCCGTACCAACCTGACCGTCGGCGCGGTGGTAGCCCATGAACGTCCGGTTGTGCCAGGCCGAAACATCGGGTGCCTGCCACTGATACGGCTGCTTTTTTTCAAGGCTGTACTGCCCGGAGTCGTGCTTGAGGTTGAACGTCGTGATGGGTTCCCCCCGTTTGATGGGTTGCGTCGCTTTCCCGACCAGCACCCCGTACATAATTACGGAGTCGCCGGTTTGCAGGTCTTCGGTTACAAATTTATGTTTGATCCCAACGCCAATCGGCAGGGTGTAGGTTTGGCCCTCAAAATCAATCTGTTCTCCGGGCTGGAAATTTTGCAGGGCAACAATGACGTTATCGGCGGGGTGTACTTTCAGAACTTTATGCTGCATAGTTGTATCGAGTAGGAATAAAGGCGGGATTCCGGTTAATCGTGATCCCGGTGTAATTCAGGCACAAAAGTCTGTGAATTATCACTAATATTGAAAGAAAAAAAGCAAGATTCTTTACCCATTCATGCAAGTTTCCGGCAATCTCCTCAACCTTTTCGACCGCACCATCCGATTCAGCCAGTTGACCATCGAACAGGGCCGAATTCACCAGATTGACGAACTGGGTCCAGAGCGTCCCGGCGAACCGTACCTGCTCCCCGGCTTCGTCGACGCCCACGTTCACGTTGAAAGTTCGTTGCTGACGCCCGCCCAGTTTGCCCGGCTGGCGGTGGTTCACGGTACGGTTGCGACGGTGTCGGACCCGCACGAGATCGGAAACGTCCTGGGCATGGACGGCGTAGAATACATGATTGCGGATGGCCAACGGACGCCCTTCAAATTTTGCTTTGGTGCTCCCTCCTGCGTCCCGGCAACTACCTTCGAAACCGCCGGGGCTACCATCGGGGTGCGGGATATCCGGCGGCTGTTGGGGTTGAAAGAAATCGGGTATCTGGCCGAAATGATGAATTTTCCGGGCGTTCTGAACCAGGATCCGGACGTGATGGCTAAAATCGCGCTGGCCAACGCCTTCAACAAACCCATCGACGGCCACGCCCCCGGTCTGCGGGGCAACGACGCCCAGCGGTACATTGATGCCGGCATGAGCACGGACCACGAATGCTTTACCTACGACGAAGGGCTCGACAAGGTGCAGCGCGGCATGAACATCCTGATTCGCGAAGGCAGCGCAGCCAAGAACTTCGAAGCCCTGATTCCGCTGCTGGCCGAGTTTCCCGAAAAAATCATGTTCTGTTCCGACGATAAACACCCCGATAGTTTGGTCGAGGGCCACATCAACCAGTTGGTCAAACGGGCGCTGGCGCAAGGACACGCTATTTTTGACGTTTTGCGGGCGGCCTGCATGAATCCGGTGCTTCATTACCGGTTGCCGGTGGGGCTGTTGCGCGAAGGCGATTCCGCCGACTTTATTCTGGTGCAGGATCTGGACGAATTTACGATTCAGAAAACCGTTATCAACGGAGCGGTTGTGGCGGAGAACGGTATTTCCTTCCTGCCTGACCTCCGCAGCGAACACGTCAACCAGTTTAACTGTCAGCCCAAAAAGCCGTCGGATTTTGAAATTTTAGCAGACAGTACGGATTCGGTCAGCCTTCAGGTCATTGAGGCTCTTGACGGCCAGCTAATCACGAACAACCTGCCGCTGCCGCCCCGCATCACCGACAACCGGCTGGTGGCCGACGTACCGCGCGATATTCTGAAAATGACCGTCGTTAACCGTTACCAGGAGGCCGCGCCCGCGCTGGCGTTCATCAAAAACTTTGGTTTGAAAAAAGGAGCCATCGCGTCTTCCGTTGGGCACGATTCGCACAACATTGTTGCCGTTGGCTGCGACGACGAAAGCCTTTGTCAGGCGATTAACCTGGTTGTCGAAGCCCGGGGCGGGTTGAGCGCCGTGGCCGGGCCGGACCAGACCCTGTTGCTGCCCCTGCCCATCGCGGGCCTGATGACCGACACCGACGGTTATGCGGTTGCAGAACGGTACACCGCCATCGACCGCTTTGTCAAAGAAGAACTGGGCAGCACACTCACCTCCCCTTTCATGACGCTCTCCTTTATGGCCCTGCTGGTTATCCCTTCGCTAAAACTCAGTGACAAAGGCCTGTTTGATGGGCAAACCTTCCGATTCACGACCCTTTTGACGCCCTAAATACCTACTCCGTATGCACGCATACTAAAATAAAAATAATCCTATTAAACCAAGTTTTTGTAAAAAAACCTCTCAACCTTTTTTATTAACAACTTTTGTTAATAAGTTTACATTCCATACTATGAGTGCTTAGTATTGACCCCATCCTAAACCATCATTATGCCTCGTTACCGCACCCCGTCCGGTATAGACGAAGAGCAACTCTGGGACCAGTTCCGGAGTGGCGATGAAGTAGCCTTTGCACGGCTTTACAAGGAATATGTGCAGGTGCTTTACCACTACTGCGCCCACTTTACTGCCGACCGTGCCCTGATCAAGGATTGTATTCACGATTTGTTCGTCGAATTGTGGAAACACCGGCAAACCATTGGCCAGACCACTTCCGTCCGGTTTTATCTGATGGCTTCCATCAAGCGCAAGCTGGTGCGCCACCTGAACGCCGAGCTGAAATTCAGCAGCCAGGACGATGTGGAAAACGACCGTGAGTGGTTGCCGGGCTGCGCTCCTTCCTACGAATCGACGCTAATTTCGTTTGAGGAAGACGACCACGTTAATTCCTGCGTGGCCAAGGCCATTGAAAAACTACCCCGCCGTCAGCGCGAAGCCGTCTACCTGCGGTATTATCAGAACCTGAGCAACGAAGAAATTTCTTCGCTCATGAAGATCAATATCCAGTCGGTTTACAACCTGATTTTCGGCGCGCTGACCAATCTGAAAAAATATATTTCGCCAGAAAAAGTGGTGTTGTAATTCCCGCGTGGGCGTTAACTATTGCCTGCCGTTTGAAGTTTACCCAGTCAGGTTGCCTACCTTTGCAGCCTGATTCGGTAACCCTCAAACGGCAAATCCTGCATGAACCCCATTACCACGCCCCTACCCGAGCGGATGCGTCCGCGTACCCTCGACGATGTCATTGGCCAGAAAAAGCTGATCGGTCCCGGAAGCGCCCTTCGCCGGGCCGTTGAATCGAACCGCATTCCGTCGATGATTCTGTGGGGGCCTCCGGGCGTCGGAAAAACCACCCTGGCCCAACTGATTGCGGAAGCGACCAAGCGCCCGTTTTTCAGCCTGAGCGCTATCAGCTCGGGCGTCAAGGAAGTGCGCGATGTGCTGAGCCGCCCGTCGGGGCTGTTTCCGCCCATTGTTTTCATTGACGAGATTCACCGCTTCAATAAAAACCAGCAGGACGCCCTGCTTGGGGCCGTCGAGAAAGGAACTATTACGCTCATTGGCGCCACCACCGAAAACCCGTCGTTTGAAGTCAACTCGGCTCTCTTGTCACGTTGTCAGGTGTACGTACTCGAGTCCCTCGGGGCCGACGAACTCCAACAACTGGTGGACAATGCGCTTCAGAAAGACAGTTACCTCAAAGAAAAAAAGATCACCGTCCAATCATACGACGCGCTTATGCGGATTTCGGGGGGCGACGGGCGTAAACTCTTGAACCTGCTGGAAATGGTGGTGACGTCTCGCCCGGATAACCAGGAAATGACGATCGACGACGAACTGGTGACGAGCGTAGCCCAACATCAGATTGCCCGCTACGACAAATCCGGTGAGCAGCACTATGACATCATTTCGGCTTTTATTAAATCCCTGCGCGGCAGCGACCCCAACGCGGCCCTCTACTGGATGGCCCGGATGCTCGTCGCCGGTGAAGATCCCGAATTTATTTCCCGCCGGATGCTGATTCTGGCGTCGGAAGACATCGGTAATGCCAACCCCACGGCGATCATCATGGCAACCAATGCGATGCAGGCCGTGAAAGCCATTGGCTACCCCGAATGCCGGATTGTGCTATCGCAGGTGGCGGTTTATCTAGCAACTTCGCCCAAAAGCAACGCAAGTTACGTGGCCATCAACGACGCCATGGCCCTGGCCGAACGAACCTCCGACCAACCCGTACCGCTCCACCTGCGTAATGCGCCGACAAAATTGATGAAGCAGATCGGCTACGGCCAGAACTACCAGTACGCCCACAATTACGAAGGCAATTTTACACCCCAGGATTTCCTGCCTGACGCGCTGAAAGGCACAAAACTGTACGAACCCGGTCAGAATGCCCGCGAGAATGAAATTCGCAAGCAGTTGCAGCGCTGGTGGGGCGACTGGTACGGCTATTGATCGATCGGTCGGCGAAAAAACAAGGGTTGGCGGCTATTTTCCAGGTTGTAGGTATGGATGGAACGGAGCAAAACGACAATGAGCACCACGTCAAACAGCTGCCAGGTTTGTAGCGTAAAAATTTCAGCAACGATCTTGGCGTTTACTTTAACGATGCCAAACAACGCCCAGAGCCATTTATAAAAATACCGGGGCGTGTCACTTTGTCCCTCCCGCACAAAAAGTAGAAAAAAGCACACGCAGAGAATAGCCCCCGATACTTGGTAGACCATCAGGGGCCTTTTGGGCATTGTAGCAAAAAGAGCCAGCGTTAAACACATGGCAAAAATAAGCCATTCGGCAACCGTCGGTTTACGCAGAAAGATTCCATAAACACGTCTACTCCTCATTCGCTTAACGGCTTGGCTATGCGCTTACTCACCAATTTGGATGTAATTACAACAATGTATTTCAGATGAAGTAACATTTCCTAGCGAATGGAACCAAGTAGTTACAAAGTTATCTAGCTATCGGCCAACCCCTTGCCTGAGAAACATCAGGATTTGGTGGTTTTTAAAGCCGCTACCGACGTTTTCAAATAATTGTCAAACCACTTCAGATACCGGTCAAAACGGTCAACCTGGTAACTCGGCACGGAAAGCCCGTGGAACTGGTTTGGATAGATAATAAGCTGCGTTGGTACCCCCAGCGACTTGAGCGCCTGGTACATCTGCTCACTCCCGGCAATCGGCACGTTGAAGTCTTTCTCCCCACCCATGAACAGCGTGGGTGTTTTGATGCGGTCAGCCTTCAGAAATGGAAACGAAACCTTCAGCCACTTTTCTGTATTTTTCCAAGGAAGGCCCAGTTCGTTCTCGTACTGGTTGACGTACTGATCAGAACCGTACATCGTGATCTGCAACGAACTTCCGGCCCCGCTGGCGGCTGCCTTAAACCGCTGGTCGGTTGTGATGGTGTAGTTGGTCAGGATACCGCCGTAGCTCCAGCCGCCGATGCCCAGTTTTGCCGGGTCAGCAATACCGTTGGCCACCAGATAATCCGTGGCGCCCAGAATGTCGGCCACTTCTTTGTTGCCCCAATCGCTGTAGATCGCTTTGCAAAACGCCAGCCCGCGACCGCTGCTGCCCCGGTAATTGACACCGGCCACAACGTAACCGCCCCCCGCCAGCAGTTGCCGCGACAGGTCAAACCCGAAGTTATCCTGCCCAACCGGTCCGCCGTGAATGAACAGGATGGTCGGCAGCTTCTGGTTGGCCGGAACGTGGGCGGGCCGGAACAGCATATTCGATACCGGCGTCCCGTCTTTGCTGCGTGAGGTAAACCCTTCGACATTCGCCAGCAGCAAAGGAGCCACAAACGCGTCCTGAATGGTGGTCAGCCGGCGCACAGCATTGTTCTCGATCACGTAGATTTCCGCCGGTAACTGCGGTTTGCTCATGAGCGCGGCCCAGCCGCCTTTGGGGTTCGATTCCAGACCCGCGTAAGCACAGTCGCCCCCCGCCAGTTGGGTTAGCTTTCCGGACGCCAGTTCGTAGGCCCCCACGTAGGTCCGGCGGTCGTCGTCCACCAGCACCGCGATTGTCTTGCCGTCGGTCGACCAGCGCGGGTTTCGCACGGGCCGATCCAGAGCCGCCGACAGCAAGTTGGGTTCGCCACCGCTGGCCGGAATAACCGTCAGAACGGGCTGATCGTACATGATAAAATTACTCGAAGCTGTCGAACGCAGGTACGCAAGCCGCGAACCGTCGGGACTCCAGACCGGGCTGCGGTCGTAACCGGCCCAGTTGGTCAGCTGCTTGGCCGTGGCTTTTGGCCGGGCATCGATCACGAACAGATCGGTGTTTTCGTTTTTGTCGGGATCAGCCGTCCGGTTGCTGACAAACGCAATCTGCCTGCTGTCGGGCGACCATACCGGCGCGGTTTCGTCGAAACTGCCGCGGGTCAATGTATCCAGCCTCCGGGTTTCAACGTCGAACAGGTACAGGTGAGCGGCCCGGCGGTCGAGATATCCTTTCCGGTCTTCCTTGAAATGATACCGGTCGATGACGTACGGCGTCCGGACTTTGGTTTTGGCCGAATCCGAATAATCTTTATCGCGAATCACGAGCGCCAGGGTCTTGCCGTTGGGCGCCCATTCGTATTCTTCCAGTTCACCTTTGAGTTCGGTCAGTTTTTTGCCTTCCCCTCCGCGCCGGTCGAGGAGCCACAACTGGCTGTCTTTGTCGCCGTTGCGGGTGGCCACAAACGACAGGTAGCGTCCGTCCGGGCTCCAGCGGGGCGACGACTCGCTTTCGGGGCCATTGGTCAGTTGTACCGACTCTTTTCCGTCCCAGCCAATCATCCAGAGATCGGTATTTCGTTTGTCTTTTTCCTTCTCTACCGACGACAACGTGTAGGCCACCCAGGCGCCATCCGGCGACACCTGCGGGTCCGCGATGTTTTGCAGTCTCAGAATATCAGCCGGTTGAATGGGGCGTTTGGCCGGAAGCTGCGCCAGAGCCGTGCCGGTCAGCAGGCAAAGAAAGAAAATCGATTTCATGCGTTTGTTTTGAAGAGGAATGCGGCCCTGAAGATACAAAAAGTTTGGAAATGGTTTTATTTTGCACCCTGTTCCCGAAACCCTATACCCAACGTCGCACTCCCCTTTTCTGAACCAATACCATGCCAGCAAACCGCATCGTACGCGTTACCATTCTTCTCCTTTCCTTTTGCCAGATGGCCTGGGCCGCCAAGATTGACACCGTTCAAACGTACAGCCCGTCGATGAAGAAAACCATCAAAGCCGTGGTGCTGACGCCGGATTCGTACACGAACGGCCAGGAATTTCCGGTGGTGTATCTGCTGCACGGTTACAGCGGCAATTACGCGGATTGGGTAAAGAAAGCCCCCGCCGTTCACAAAGCCGCCGACACCTTCCAGACGATCATTGTCTGTCCGGACGGTAATTTCTCCAGCTGGTATTTCGACAGCCCCGCCGACCCGACCTCCAACTACGAAACCTACGTGGCAACGGAACTGGTGAACTGGGTAGACAGTCATTACAAAACCGTTAAAAACCGCAAAGGACGGGCCATTACGGGCTTGAGTATGGGCGGACACGGGGCGCTGTACCTGGCCTTCAAGCACCAGGATGTGTTCGGAGCCGCCGGGAGCATGAGCGGGGGCGTTGATATCCGGCCTTTTCCCAACAACTGGGATATGGCCAAAAAACTTGGTCCGTACGCCCAGCATCCCGACCGCTGGGAGCAGAATACCGTCATCAACCTGCTCCACCTGCTTACTCCGGGTTCGCTGGCGCTGATTATTGACTGCGGCACGGAGGATTTTTTCTTCCGTGTCAACAACAACCTGCACCAGAAAATGCTGGATATGAACGTCGCCCACGACTACATTACCCGCCCCGGTGCCCACAACTGGCCCTACTGGAACAACGCCCTGCCCTACCAGTTGCAGTTCATGCGGCAGTTCTTTGATAAGCCGTAAAAAGGCAGAGGACACGACTCTACGCCGTTTTCCCCTGCCCGACTCCTGCTACGCCTTCTGCGAATCCACGAAGTAAATCATGGCTTTGTTCAGGAAATGGGCGTATTCAGGATGGGTCTGGCCGTTCTGGCTGGTGTAGCGCAGATCGTCGACGTACAGTTGGGCCAGGCCCCGGTAGGCCGCCAGCGTATCGCCGTTGCCCACCGACGGCCCCCACATTTTCCTGATAAAAGCATAATGCCGGGCCACCTGCTGCTGAACGGCCGGGTCGGCGGGGTCGTTGTGCATCAGCCCGGCCAGCGTCCGGGCAATTTCCTCGCCCTCGGCTTTTACCTGAGCAAATTCGGCTTTGCCCAGGTGGCGGAGTTTGTTCTCCGATTCTTCCACCACCTTTTCGCCGTATTTCGCAACGGCTTCCTGCCGGTAGGCTTCCGCTTGTTCTTTCGGGAATCCGGCATACATTTCTTCGTCCGTTAACATGGTTTGTTCTCCTGTTAGTTTTGAAATGGTTTTGTCAATCGTGCCCAGCAAGGTGGTGAGTCGGTCCCGGCGCTCGCGCAGCGCGGTCTTATGACTCTGAAGAGCCGTCACCAGATCAAAATGGGGGTCTTCCAGCACCCGCCGGATTTCCAGCAACGGAAAATCCAGTTCCTTGTAAAAGAGAATCTGCTGCAGTCGGATGAGCTCTTTTTCGCCGTACAGCCGGTACCGGGCCTCCGTGCGAATGGAAGGTTTAAGCAGACCCAGGCGGTCGTAGTGGTGCAGCGTGCGCACGCTTACCCCGGCCAGACTCGCCAGTTTTTTAACCGAGTACGTTCTCATAATCACCTTCTTACTAAGCTTGACGCCGTAAATGTAGGCTATGACGTAAGGGGAGAGTCAAGAAAAAAAGGGAGTTTTTTAAACTTTGCCGTATTTTAACGCCCACTATCGATTCCCTTGGAGACCAACCCACCCGCTTCCGATCTCATCCGGCCGGTTGAAACCAGCGCCGATGCCGATGCGTTACTGCGCATGATGGAAACCTTTTGCCGTCATTTCGGCTACCGGTTTGACCCGGTACTCCGGCAAAACCTGATTCGTTCTATGCTAGAAAATCCGGCACTGGGTTCGCTCTGGCTGATTACGCACGACGGGCAGCCGGTGGGCTACGTGGCCCTGACCTACGGCTTTGCGTTTGAGTTTGGGGGCCGAACCGCCCTGGTGGACGAGCTGTTTGTGGAGGAAGCGCACCGGGGAGCGGGCCGGGGCCGGCGGGTCCTGCAAGGGATTCAGCAGTTGGCAGACCACCTGGGCGTATCGACAATTTTATTGCAAACCGAAAAATACAACACCCGCGCCAAGCAGCTGTATGAATCCCTCGGCTTCGTCGATCAGGATCGCAGCACCTTGATGTGGGTTAAACCCATTTAAATACCCATGAAATTTTTTGTTCCCGCGACGAAAAATCCGGAAGAAGCCGAAAAGGTGTACGGTATTCTGCGGAAATCCATGCAAAAACACCGGTACGAAACTACCGACCAGCGCATTTATTCCATCACGTTCGACGACAACGGATTTAGCCTGACCGAAACCGTGGGCAAACCGTCGGAAACCTCGGGCGAAACCATCGTGGCCATCTTTCAAGCCGGCGATTTATACCTGATCTGCACGAACAGCCGTGGCGTGCTGCGCGGTATGCCCATGATTGCAGGCGAATGGGCGGTGACCAACGTGGAGTTGTTTGAAAGTGCTGAATAAAGCCCCAACAGCCGCTTTTCCGTCCTTATTGTTTTCTGACGTACTCCACCGTATACCCCTCCGGCACTTTGGGAATGATGACAAAATTTCCCTGTCCATCCACGGGTGAACACTTTTTGCAGTACAATTCCGTCACGGTGTAAATGATCCGTTTGGTCGCGTCGTCGCGCCGGACATTCCGCTGGTAACTGCTGCTGCATCCCCGGTTGACGGTCGAAAGGCCCAGCACGTCGCTCTCGTTAAAATTGACCGCACCCAGGTGCCCGTTGCAGCAACCCACAAAAAGCCGCTGGTAGTCTTCCGGGGTCGAAATCCGGATCCCCTCCCTACCCAGATCGCCAGCGACCGGATCATTGGCAACGCGGTTGGACAGTACGCTAATGATGATGCCCGTGGCCTCGTCGTCGGTTTTCTCGCAGGTCGGTTCGTCCTGACAGGAAAGGGAAAGGAAGGGCAAAAGAAGTAGAAGTAGCAAATTTTTCATCCCGCAAGCGTTGAGTATACCTCTAAGACTACATTACGGGATGAAAAGTTGCAGAGGGCCCGAAAAACCACTCAAACCGTCTGGGAAAACAGCCGCGTCTGGGGCTGAGCGCGGTTCAGCCGGGCATCAAACGCCATGCAGATGTTGCGCAGAAAGAGCCGTCCTTCGGGATAAACCCGCAACCCGCTGGCGTCGTATTTAAGCAGGCCATCGAGCTGGAACGTTTCCAGCCGGGCGCTCAGTTCGGCCCACTCGCTCTCCGACCAGCGCTCGACCGGCCAGCGGGTTTTACCCTGGCACATGATGTTCAGAATCTGCCGACGCAGAAACTGATCCCGATCATCGAGCACGTGGCCGCGCAGCAGCGGCAATTCCCCCGCCTGCACCCGGTTCAGGTAGGCATCCAGTTCTTTTTCGTTCTGGGCAAACGCCGACCACACATCACCAATGGACGAGGCCCCGAGACCAATCAGCACGCGCGTCTGGGTGGTGGTGTAACCCATAAAGTTCCGGTGCAGTGTACCGTTCTGCAGCGCTTTATAAAGGGTATCGTGCGGCAGCGCAAAATGGTCCATGCCAATTTCGACGTACCCCGCCCCTTCCAGCAAATTCCGTCCGGTTTCGTAAAGCAGTCGTTTCTGGTCGCCCGTCGGCAAATCCGCATCCTGAAAACCGCGCTGGCCGTTGCCTTTAATCCAGGGAACGTGGGCGTAGGAATAGAATGCAATTCGGTCGGGCCACAGCGTCAGGGTTTTATGGAAGGTGTCGGTAATCGACTCCGGCGTCTGAAACGGCAGGCCGAAGACGATATCGTGGCTGATAGAAGTGTAGCCAATTTCCTGCGCCCAGTAGGTTACCTGCTGCACATTTTCAAACGGTTGAAGCCGGTGAATGGCCCGCTGGACCGTCGGGTCGTAATCCTGCACGCCGAAACTCACCCGCCGAAAACCGTAGTCATACAGCACCTGCAGGTGCTCGCGGGTGGTGTTGTTCGGGTGGCCTTCCCAGCCGTAATCGGGCGATTCGGTGGGCGTGGCCCGCTCGAAAATACCGGCCAGCAGCCCCCGAAGCTGTTCGGGGGCAAAGAAGCTCGGTGTTCCGCCCCCCAGGTGCAGTTCAGCGATGCGGGGCCGCTCCGGCAGCACGTCACAATACAGCTTCCATTCGGCCAGCACCGCGTCAATGTACGGTATTTCGACGCCGTGATTGCGGGTAATGCGCTTGTTGCAGCCGCAAAACGTACACAAACTTTCGCAGTACGGCAGGTGGATGTAGAGACTCAAACCGGTGGTGCTGTTGGTGACGGAAACGGCCCGTTGTAAATGACTCACCCAGGCGGCTTCGTTGAAAGTCGCTTCGTCCCAGAACGGCACCGTCGGGTAACTGGTGTAGCGTGGCCCCGGAACGTTGTATTTTTGAATCAAAGACTGCATGTGATTTGAGAAGATGTTGGGTGGTAAAATCCGTAGCCGGCTGCCCGACTCCGGACGTTCCACCCTTGGCCCTCACAAAATTGGCTAACGGACGCTTTCTATACGCTGATTTCTCTCATGTAGTCCGCTGATGGTCGTCAGCATTTCTGAACGCGCCCGTGTCCAATTTGCCCCAAATTTTATGGGTATGCGTACGGCGACAATTTCATCCACAAGCTGCTACCACTGCGGCAACGACTGCACCGGGCACGAAATCCGGTACGACGAAAAACCGTTTTGCTGCGAAGGGTGCCAGACGGTCTACAGCATCCTGCAACACAACCAGCTTTGCCAGTATTATTCGCTCGAAGAAGGCGGTCGGCCGGGTGTTAATCTGCAATCAAACAAGGCGCCTAAAAACCGGCTGGAATTCCTGGATTTACCGGATGTTATTGCTCAACTGCTGGAATTTTCCAGCGCCACGGCGGCCCGGGTGACGTTTTACGTGCCGACGATTCACTGCAGCTCGTGTTTGTGGCTGCTCGAACATTTGTACCGCATCCATCCCGGTATTCAGCAGTCGCGGGTCGATTTTCTTAAAAAACAGGTTCACATCAGCTACCAACCCGACCAGCTCACGCTCCGGCAGGTGGTTGAACTGCTGGCTTCCATCGGTTATGAGCCGCTGATTAGCCTCAACGACGTGGTCAAGGAAGGGCAAAAACCGTCGTACCGGCCGCTGCTGTACCGGCTGGCGCTGGCGGGTTTTTGTTCGGGCAACATCATGCTGCTGAGTTTTCCCGAGTACCTCGGTCTCGACGACCCGGCCTACAAGAATCATTTCGGCATTCTGAATATGCTGCTCGCCATTCCGGTGGTGTTCTACTCGGCTTCGGACTATTTCGTATCGGTCTGGGCGAGTCTGAAGAAGGGAATGATTAACATCGATCTGCCCATTCTGCTGGGTATTCTGGTGGCTTTTTTCCGGGGCTCTTACGAAGTGCTGTTTCTCAACGGCGCGGGCTATTTCGACTCCCTGACCGGCCTGACGTTCTTCCTGTTGTGCGGCAAATGGTTTCAGCAACGCACCCACGAATTTCTGTCGTTCGAACGGGATTACAAATCGTATTTCCCGCTGGCCGTAACCGTGCTCAAGCCGGAGGGCGAAACCGCCGTTCCCGTAGCCCAGGTCCGGAAAGGAGACCGCATCCGGGTTCGCAACCACGAGCTGATTCCCGCCGATGGCTTGCTGTATAAAGGGCACGCCCTGATTGATTACAGTTTCGTTACGGGCGAATCGGAGCCGGAAGCGCAGAAACCGGGTTCACTGCTCTACGCGGGCGGCAAGCAAATCGGTGAAGCCATCGAACTGGAAGTGGTGCGTGATGTGTCGCAAAGCTACCTGACCCAACTCTGGAACAACGACGCTTTCCGCAAGCCGGATACTTCACGCATGCGGACATTCGCCGATGCGGTCGGCAACTACTTTACGCTGACGGTTATCGCACTGGCAACGCTGGTTGCGGTATACTGGTATCTCCATCAGGACCCGGCGCGGGCCATCAACGCGTTTACGGCGGTCTTGATCATTGCCTGCCCCTGCGCCCTTTCGCTCTCCTACCCCTTTGCGCTGGGCAACGGCCTCCGGAAACTGAGCCAGCGCAAATTGTACCTCAAAAACGCGGAGGTGATTGAGCAAATGGCGAAGTGCGACACCCTTGTTTTCGACAAAACCGGCACGCTGACGGCAATCCAGAGCGAAGTAGACCGTACGGGAGTCGTGGAAGATTTTGCACCCGTCCTAACCGGCTTCGAACGGTCGCTGGTGGCGTCGCTGGTGCGGCAATCGGCCCACCCCCTCAGCCGGAAGCTGGCGGCTTATCTGACAGCGGCACCACCGTTGACGGTCAGCAATTTTACGGAAACACCGGGCCACGGCTTACGCGGCCTTGTCGATGGCTGGGACGTTAAAATTGGCTCCCGCGCTTTTGTCAATCCGCAAGCCGGTTCCGAGCCGACTGAAACGGACGCTGATGGGGCGCGTGTCCACGTTTCGGTGGAGCAGAATTACCGGGGCTGTTTCCGCTTCCCGAACCAATACCGCACCGGCCTGGACGCCATGCTGACGGACCTTAACGCCACCCACCACCTGTATCTGCTGTCGGGGGATAACGATGCAGCCCGCCAGGAGCTAACCCGCTGGTTTACGCCCGAAAACATGACGTTTAACTGCCAGCCGCAGCAAAAACTCGACAGGGTGCAGCAGTTGCAGCGCCAGGGCCACCGCGTCCTGATGATTGGCGACGGCTTGAACGATGCCGGGGCGCTGAAACAGGCCGATGTGGGCATTGCCGTGACCGACGACACCATCCAGTTTACCCCGGCCAGCGACGCCATTCTGGAAGCAACGTCCCTGCGGTTATTACCGAATTTGCTACGCTATACCCGGTTTGGGATGCGTGTGATCCGGTTTAGCTTTGTGGTATCGCTGTTGTACAATTTCATCGGCTTGACCTACGCCCTGACGGGTGATTTGTCACCGATTGTAGCCGCCATCCTGATGCCAGTCAGTTCGGCCACGATGCTGCTGATTGCAACCATCGGAATGCGGTGGAAGAAAATTGAAAACGCATGAAAGCAAAAGCAATTGAAAGTCAGTTTCAAAATTGCTTTTTGCTGCTGATCCCGGTCATTATCTGGAATGTCCTTTTGGCGAATCAACTACCGACCGCCTTTCGGGCCGAGTGCTTCTGGAAGGACATTCCGGCCTGGCTGACCTACGGCGAAAATGGCTCGCGCATCCTGGTTTTCGCGTTAGCGGGTTTGATGCCGCTGAGCTTCTCGCGCCGGTCACAGGAAAGCGGCTATTATTTGTACCTGGCGGGGCTGGTCCTTTATTTTTTCTCCTGGCTGGCCCTCATTTACTTCCCTCATAGTCTCTGGAGTACAAGTCTGCCGGGGTTTATGGCCCCGGCTTATACGCCTTTATTCTGGCTCATCGGCATCGGGCTCATCGGCGACTCATTTTATTTCAGCCTGCCGTTTAACCGCTGGATTTTCATGCTAACGGCGTTCTTTTTTGTGATCTTCCACAGCTTCCATACCTATTCGGTTTACTGCCGTCTGCATTAATTCATCCGGCGTTGTTCTTCGTCCGAAACCGTCCGGCGGTTGCCCGCGCCTTTCAGCTTCTGGTTGCCAAAATTATAGGTAAACGTCAGCCGGGCCACGCGGGTTTCGGTGTAGGTGGCAAAGCGAAAATCCATGTTCTGGAACTGAACCGTGCCGTAAAACCGCTGGGTCTGCAACAAGTCGTTCCAGTTGAAACGGAGCACGGCTTTTTTCTGCCAGAGTGTCTTCTGAACCCCGATGCTCACCTGCCCGAACGACTTCATGCGGTTCTGGCTGTAGACGTAGGGCGAGCTGTACGAAGCGGTCAGTTCGGCCGTCAGGCCGTGCCCCATCGTAAACGTGTGGTTGCTGTTGAGGTTGGCCGATACCTGGCGGTAGTTGAGGGGCGTCCCTCCCACGTCGGCCCGGTAGGCATCGCGGAAAAGGCTCGCCGAATTGCGCGACGACCACCCGCGGGAAAACCGCAGTGGGGCGCTCAGGTTCAGGCTGATGTTGGTCTGCCGGGCCAGGTTGGTAAACGTAATCCGGGTCACCCCGGTCTGGTCGTTTTGCTCGTTGATGTCGGCCACCACGTTGCGGGTCCGGTTGTAGCTCAGGCTTATGGTCGTTTCCTCCCGGTAGCTGTACCCAATCTGAAAAGCGTCGGTGAACTGCGGTTTCAGGTACGGGTTCCCCTGCTGGTACGTATACGGGTCAAACACCCGGATAAACGGGTTGAGGTACTGGTAATTTGGCCGGTCGATCCGGCGGCTGAACGAATATTGAAACGCGTGGTTTTCCCCCACGTTCCGGGTCAGGGCAACGCTGGGAAACAGGTTGAGGTAGGAGCGCGAAACCGTGCGGCTGGCCGTCAACGAATGCGCATCGGTCTGGGTTTGTTCCAGCCGCAGACCCACCTGCAGCGTCCAGCCCGTCCAGATCCGGCGGCCCGATACATAACCCGCGTGAATGCTTTCCCGGTATTCAAACTGATTGGTCCGGCCCGTATCCAGTTGCCACGGAACGGTTTGCCCGGCTTCGGCCAGTTTGGTTTCAACCCGCAAGTCGTTGTTGAGCGTCACGTAACTGCTTTTCCAACCCGCTTCCAGCGTTGTCCGGGCATCGAACGGATGCACGTAATCAGCTTTGGCCGCCCGGATCAACGCGTCCGATACCAGGTTCAGCCGCTGAAACGACCGCGGGCCGGTTTCTGTTTGCCGGGCGTTGAGGTAACGGGTTTCAAACAGTTCGTCGGGATGAAATCGCGCGTCAGAATAATCGACATCGACGGTTAACGCACGGCCTTTGCCGCCCCGGCGGGTGGAGTCAAACTGGTGCCGGAAGTTGACGTTGGCGGCCAGTCGGCTGATGTCCCGCCGGTTGTCGTTCTGCGTCCGCTGCGATGAAGTCAGCCCATTTTCGGGATAAATGGTACTCGTAGTTCCACCCTGCGAGGTTCCGTTGACCTTCGTGCCGTTCAGCAGCAACCCCACGGTAGTCCGTTTGCTGAAGGCGTAATCGGCCCCCAGCCGGTAGGTGTGGCTTGTGTTCTGGATGGGCCGGTAATTTTCCTGCCGGATGAGGGTAGGTGGCGTGGTGGTTGGCAACCGGCGGTCGATTTTGGCCATCGACCAGTAATTCCGCTGATCAACGGCGTAATTGCCGAAGAAACTCCACTTGCCCGGCCGGGCGTTCAGCGTCAGGGCCGCGTTGTATTTGGCAAAACGACCGTAACCCGCGCCAACCGTCAGGTTCCCGTTCAGCGGCTGACCGGATTTGTTGCGCTTCAGCCGGATGTTGATAATACCCGCCGTACCGGCTGCGTCGTAGCGCGCCGACGGATTTGTGATCAATTCAATGGTTTCGACGGTATTGCTGGGCGTGTTCCGCAGGAGTTCCAGCACCTCGGCCGTTGACAGGTAGGTAGGTTTGCCGTCGAGCATCACCAGCACATTCTCGCGTCCTTTCAGGCTGATCTGCTCTGATTGCAGATTGACCACCACACCGGGTGCTTTTTCGAGGATTTCCAGCGCCGTGCCGCCACTGGCCACGATGCTGTTTTCCACGTTCAGGACCGTTTTATCGAGGTGCTGCTCAATAAACGGCTTTTGGGCTTTCACCGTCACCTTGTCCAGTTGCCGGGCTTCCTCCTGAACCACCAGGGGCAAAACCTGATGATTGCGATGCTCAGTACCAATGGTAAACGGTTCGGAATAGACTTTCTGACGGCCCATCATCGAAGCCGCCACCCGGTACGCACCCGACGGAACCGACTCGACGGTGTACTGGCCCTGATCGTCGCTAACGGCACCTTTTACCAGCGTAGAGTCGCCCGCTTTCACCAGCAGCAACGTCACAAATTCCAGGGGCTTCCCAGCAGGGTCCTTTACCATCCCGGAAACCGTCCCGACGGGCGGACTCGCGGCCATCCAATGGCAGGCAAAAAGCAGAAAAGAGAGCGGAAGTAGCCAGTTTTTCATCAGGTTGATCGGGTGAATACCTGCCGAAAATACCCACTGACCCTGCGTTCTGGCACCGTTTTTTGTCTTAACTGCTGAATTTGCGGTTTAAACTGACGGTTGTGTTCTCCGAAATGATTTACAGCGTTTTGGTAAAATATCGATAAGCCGTTTACCCGGAATCTGTTTACTAGCGAACAAATCGTCATAAAATTGTTATACCTTTGTTATAACAAGACAACATAAACAGTATGGTGCAGACGATTCGTAAATTTGGTAATTCGCAGGGTATTCTTCTTCCCCGCACCGTTCTGCAACAGGCTGGTATCGAGGGAGCCGTCGATATTGAAATAGCCGAAGGCGCGTTAATTCTACGGGCGGTTAAAAGGCACCCCCGAGATGGCTGGGAAGCCGCCTTCGACGAAGCAATCCAGTCCGGTGACCAACCCGATGGCGACTTGTTTGAGGGTACTTCCAACCAGTTCGACCAAACGGAATGGACATGGTAATTGGTCGATTTGAGGTCTGGCTGGTTTCACTTGACCCAACCCAGGGCAGCGAAATTGCCAAAACGCGGCCCTGTCTGGTCGTCTCGCCCAACACAATCAATCAACGGCTCAATACGGTTATGGTGTCCCCAATGACCAGCACGCAGAAACGGTATCCTACCCGGGTCAATTGCCATTTCGCCGGGCAGGATGGACAGGTGGCGCTGGACCAGACCCGTTCGGTAGATAAATCAAGGCTCGTCAAACGGATTGGGAATCTGGATGATGCAACCTGTCACCAAGTGTGTCAAGTGTTGGTGGCCATCTTCACCTATTGAAATTTACGCTTCTCACATATACGCTTCGTCGCGCCCGAAGCGCAGCCTGATCACGCCCACTTTATTGAGCAGCAGCAGCAGCGGATAAGCCGGGTCAAACTCGTGCCAGCGAAAACCGCCGAAGTTGGGCCGACCGCCGAATTTGTGGTGGTTGTTGTGGTAGGATTCCCCCATCATCAGAAAATCGAACGGCAGCAGGTTCTTGGCCGTATCAGCTACTTTGAAGTTCGTATAGCCATACAGGTGAGCGCACCAGTTGATGATCGCGCCGTGCACCGGCCCCATCAGGTAATGCACCGGCAACAGCAGAAACAGCCAGGGCGAGGTAGCAAACTGAATATAAAATAAGGTATAAGCCGTTCCCCAGGCCAGCCGCACCAGCCAGCGATCCCCAAACCGTTCCATCCACTGCCAGTTAGGAACGCCTTTTTTGAACTTCGCCGGAATGCTGTCGCGATTATTCAGAATGTCGTTGTAAAACTGCCGGGTCTTCCACATCATATCCATCATGTTGTCGGAATACTTCGGCGAGTGCGGGTCGGCCTCCGTATCAGCGTAGGCGTGGTGCAGCCGGTGCATGATGCCGTAGGCGCGCGGACTCAGAAACGACGAGCCCTGACCGATGAACGTCAGCACGTAAAAAACCTTTTCCCAGCCTTTGCTCATGGTAAACATCTGGTGGGCAGCATAGCGGTGGAGAAAAAGGGTCTGCATCAGCACCGACAGGTACCAATGGCCAAGAAAGAAAGCGAGAATGATCATGGAAAATTGGATTTGGCGTCAAAACTACCCCCTCTTGCTGAGCACGTTACTAACGCTTGTCAGCCCGGCGGATGAGTTTTGTCATAGCCTTCTGATTTCTGCATTCTGTCAGCTAACCGACTGACTAAGCTCATAGGTCTCCCCCCGGAATACCGGCAATTTTGGGCCAGCAAACGCTTACGGCTATGAATATTATCTTCTTTATGATTGGCATTAGTCTGCTGCTGGCTCTGGGCTTTTTCGGCGCTTTTCTGTGGGCCATGCGCAGCGGTCAGCAAGACGATTTGTATACGCCCTCGATGCGGATTCTGCTCGAAGACAGCGAACCAACGACCACCGATACACCTGCATAATCCTTTGTTACCACTATGAATGTCGCGCAAAAACCACCTACCACCACCCCGCCCCAGCGCATCTGGCCAAAGCCCGACGCCATCCCGGTCGTCGAGCATTTTGAGTACGACAACCGCATTGTCCGCAACTTCGCCATTGCCACCATCATCTGGGGCGTGGTCGGTATGCTGGTCGGTGTGCTGGTTGCCAGCCAGTTGTTCGCTCCGTCGGCCAACCTCGGCAACCAGTATACCACCTTCGGCCGGATTCGGCCCCTGCACACCAACGCCGTCATTTTCGCTTTTGTCGGCAACGCCATTTTTATGGGCGTTTATTACTCGCTGCAACGGCTTTGCAAAGCCCGAATGTTCAGCGACTGGCTGAGCAAGATCCACTTCTGGGGCTGGCAGGCCATTATTGTGGCAGCTGCCATTACGCTGCCGCTCGGCCTGACAACCTCCCACGAATACGCCGAACTCGAGTGGCCCATCGATATTGCCATTACGCTGATCTGGGTGGTATTCGGGATTAATATGTTTGGTACGATCATCAAACGCCGGGAGCGTCACCTGTACGTGGCCATCTGGTTTTACATCGCCACGTTCGTGACGGTCGCCGTGCTGCACATCGTCAACTCGTACCAGATGCCGGTCAGTCTGTTCAAAAGTTATTACGTCTACGCCGGGGTGCAGGATGCGCTCGTGCAGTGGTGGTACGGCCACAATGCCGTGGCGTTCTTCCTGACTACGCCGTTCCTGGGGCTGATGTACTACTTTTTGCCCAAGATGGCCAACCGCCCGGTGTACTCCTACCGCTTGTCGATTCTGCACTTCTGGGCCCTGATTTTCATCTACATCTGGGCCGGTCCGCACCACCTTTTGTATTCGTCGCTGCCCGACTGGGCACAGTCGCTCGGCGTGGTATTTTCCATCATGCTCATTGCCCCATCGTGGGGCGGGATGATCAACGGTCTGCTGACCCTGCGCGGGGCCTGGGATAAAGTCCGGGAAGATACCATCCTGAAGTTCATGGTGGTGGGTGTGACGGCCTACGGGATGGCGACGTTCGAGGGACCGTTGCTGTCGCTCAAAAACGTGAACGCCATCGGACACTTCACCGACTGGGTCGTGGCCCACGTCCACGTCGGCGCCCTGGGCTGGAACGGTTTTCTGACCTTTGCCGTCCTCTACTGGCTGATTCCGCGCATCTACCGCACCCCGCTGTATTCGCAGAAACTGCTGAAAACGCACTTCTGGCTCGGCACGCTGGGCATCCTGTTCTACGCCATTCCGATGTACATTTCGGGGTTCACGCAGGGCATGATGTGGAAGGAATTTACGCCCGAAGGCGTCCTGAAATACCCGAATTTCCTGGAAACCACGATACAACTGCTGCCCATGCACCAGATGCGGGCGCTGGGTGGCGCGTTCTACCTGCTCGGCGCAATTTTGATGGGCTATAACCTTTTCAAAACGATGGCTGCCGGGAAACTGGTTGCCAACGAAGCCGCCGAAGCTCCGGCCCTGGCAAAAACCTACGCGCCGACGGGCCACGATACCTACTGGCACCGCTGGTTCGAACGCAAACCCATTCCGCTGCTGCTCGGCTCGCTCGTGGTCATTCTGATTGGTTCGCTGGTGGAATTGATGCCGACGTTCATGGTAGAATCCAACGTGCCGACGATTGCCGCCGTGCAGCCGTACACACCGCTGGAAGTGCAGGGCCGCGATCTTTACATCCGCGAAGGGTGCGTGGGGTGCCACAGCCAGATGGTCCGGCCGTTCCGCAGCGAAACCGAGCGCTACGGCGACTACTCCAAAGCGGGCGAATTCGTCTACGACCACCCGTTCCTGTGGGGCAGCAAACGTACCGGTCCGGATCTGCACCGCGAAGGGGGCAAGTATCCCGACTCCTGGCACTACCACCACATGCGCGAACCCGAGTCGATGTCACCCGGTTCCATCATGCCGCCTTACCCGTGGTTGCTGGAGCAGAAACTCGACATTTCGACCACAACCGCCAAGCTGAAGGCGCTGGAAAAAGTCGGTGTCCCCTACGACGATGCCACGATCAGTTCCGCCAACGAAGACCTGCAGAAGCAGGCGCAGGAGGTCAGCGAGCGGCTGGCGAAAGACGGCATCAAGGTCAACCCCGACCGCGAAATCGTCGCCCTGATTGCCTACCTGCAGCGGCTCGGTACGGATATCAAGCACATGGAAACCGCAACCAAATGAGTTAAGAATGATGAGTTAAGAGTTGCTGACATACTGCGGCTTAACTCATCATTCTTAACTCTTAACTCTCAAAAGCTATGTTCAAGCAATTCATATCCAAAATTCCCGGCGCGGACCTCTACATGGTTGGCTCGTTTGTCACCTTCCTCGCCTTTTTCCTACTGGTTGGGCTTTATCTGGTGCTGGTTGACAAAAAATACGTCCGCCAGATGAGCCAGATGCCGCTCGATGAATCGACCACCGATTAACCGTCATTTCCCATGCATTCGATCCTCTTATTGACCAATGGGCTGCTGGCCCAGGCCCCCACCGCTACCTCCATTTGGAACATCACGTCGGGCGAAGAATTGTTTCTGCTCACGCTGGCGATGGTGTTGCTGGCGGGCCTGATTGCGGTGCTGGCGGTGGCGCTGAATCTGGCGTTCATTCTCAAAAAAGCACTGGAGCCCGAGGCAGCTGCCAAACCCGTCGACACCCGCACCACCTGGCAGCGCATCCTGGGTTTGCGCCCGCTGAGTCAGGAGAAAGACCTGGTGATGGAACACGCCTACGACGGCATTACCGAGCTGGATAACCCGACTCCGCCCTGGTTCATGGGGCTGTTTTACGGTTCCATTGGGGTAGCGGTAATCTACCTCCTCGTTTTTCACGTCATCGGCACGGGCAACATCATGGAGCAGGAATATACCCAGGAAATGACCATTGCTACCCAACAGCGCGAAGAATACATCAAGCGGGTGGCGGGGTCCATCAACGAAAATACCGTAACGCAATTAAAAGACGGCCAGGGCATCGCGGAGGGCAAGTCCATCTTTGCGCAGAACTGCGTCGCCTGCCACGGTGCCAACGCCGAGGGCAAAGTCGGCCCGAACCTGACCGACGCCTACTGGCTGCACGGCGGTGATGTTAAAGCGATTTTCCACGTCATCAACGAGGGTGTTCCCGAAAAAGGAATGCTTTCCTGGAAGAAACAACTGAATCCGCTGCAGGTCCAGCAAGTCGCCAGTTACATCCTGTCGCTGCAGGGCTCCAACCCCGCCGGGGCCAAAGAACCGCAGGGCGAGAAAGTGGCGGCCACCGAAGCCGTGGCCTTAAACGACTAGTACTATGGAATCGACCATCGCCAAAATGGAAACCTTTCGTGACCAGCTCCCCACCGCCGACGCTTCGGGCGGTCGGCGGTGGCTCTACCCGCGCAGCACCTCGGGACGGTTTACGCGCTGGCGGACCTTCGTGGCGGTGGTTTTACTGGCGGCCCTCTTTGCCGGACCGTTTGTGTGGGTCGATGGGCATCCGCTGTTTCTGTTCAACGTACTCGAACGGCGGTTTATCTTCTTCGGCGTCCTGTTCTGGCCGCAGGATTTTTACCTGGTTGCCATCGGTCTGCTCACTTTTATCGTATTCATCGCTCTGTTCACCGTCGTTTACGGGCGTGTGTGGTGCGGCTGGGCCTGTCCGCAAACCATTTTTATGGAGATGGTTTTCCGGAAAATCGAAGGCTGGATTGAAGGTGATCACAACGCCCGCAAGCGACTCGACGCTGGACCGTGGACGACCGAGAAAATAGCTAAAAAGGGCTTGAAACACGGCGTCTTTTTCCTGATTTCGTTTGCCATCAGCAACACCTTTCTGGCTTACCTGATCGGCCGCGACCAGTGGCTGACGCTCATCACCGACAATCCATCCCAACACCTGGGTGGGCTGACCGCTATGCTGGTTTTCACGGGCGTTTTCTACCTCGTTTTTGCCTGGCTACGCGAAATCGTCTGCACGACCATCTGCCCCTACGGACGGCTTCAAGGCGTATTGCTCGACAAAAACTCCCTGCTCGTCGCCTACGATTACATCCGGGGCGAACCGAGGGGAAAAAAAGTGAAGACCGGGCCGTCGGGCGGTGAAGAATTAAAAGTTAAAAGTTGGCTGACGCATTCTAGAAAAGCGGAGCCAACCGCCGAGCAGCCAATTCTTCACTCTTCACTCAAACCTCATCATTCCAAACGCGGTGATTGCGTGGATTGCAAACTCTGCGTGCAGGTTTGTCCGATGGGCATCGACATCCGCAACGGGACGCAGTTGGAGTGCATCAACTGTACGCTCTGCATCGATGCCTGCGACGATGTCATGGACAAGATTGACCGACCGCGGGGTTTGATTCGGCTGGATTCGCAGGCTGGCATTGAAGAAGGCAAGCCGTTTCGGTTCTCAGGCCGTATTATGGCCTATAGTGGGGTCCTGCTGGCGTTGCTGGGCCTGATCGGGTTTCTGCTGGTCAGTCGGCCGGTGATGGATGTAACCGTGCTGCGGGCGCCGGGTCAGTTGTTTCAGCGCGAATCGGATGGCACCGTTTCAAATCTCTATCTGGTCGAAATTATCAACAAAACGTATCGGCCGCTGCCGGTTCAGTTGCGGGTCCAGCAGCCCGGGGCCAACCTGCATTTTATTCAGCCGATCGCGTCGGTTCCGGCCGGAGAGCTGATCAAAGGAAGCTTTTTTATTCAATTGCCGGAAAAGTCCATCCATCGGAACAGCACGCCACTCCGCATTGACGTACTGGCAGGTGATGAAATCGTTGATCAGATCGAAACCACCTTTTTAGGACCAGTAAAATAATGAGTGAATGTTAGAATGAGTAAATCACACTGCTGGTTTTCGATCATTTCTTTTATTCTATCATTCAGTCATTTTAACATTCTATCATTGAATACTATGAACTGGGGCAAAGTTATTATACTCGTTTACATCGTGTTTGCCGGATTCATCGGCAGCATGGTTTACCTGATGTGCCGCCAGCGCGTCGATCTGGTACGCGACGATTATTACCAGACCGAACTGGCGTATCAGCAGCAGATCAATCGGATTGCCCGCACGGCGCAGTTGGTGCAGTCGCCCGCGGTTCGTTTTGACGCCGGGCAGCAACAACTCCACATCACCCGAGCCGATCAGACGCTAACGAATGGCAAACTGACCTTCTACCGCCCTTCCGACCGCCGGCAGGACCGGCTTGTTCAGTTGCAGTCGGGACAAAAAACCGTTTCGACCGCCAACCTCGCCAAGGGTTTCTGGCGGGTTCAACTGAACTGGTCCGAGAACGGGCAGGAATTTTACAGCGAAGACGCCCTAACCATTCCGTAACCATGTCATCGGTCTGGATCATCGCGGCCCTGACGACGGGTTTAGTCGGTAGCCTGCACTGCGTTGGCATGTGCGGACCGCTGGCGATGGCCTTGCCCGTCGGGCGGCTTCCGCGTTCGCAGCGGGTGCTGGCGGTGGGTCTGTACCACCTGAGCCGCGTGACGGCGTATGCGGGTCTGGGCACACTGGCGGGCACGCTCGGGCAGGGCTTGCTGCTGGCGGGATTTCAGCGATCCGTCTCCGTGGCCGCTGGCCTTTTTCTGGTGCTCTGGACGGTGTTCCGCCGGGGAAAATTTGCGGGTTTAACCACCGGCCGCACTGCGCAGTGGATTACCCGACCCATGAGCCGGTTTCTGCAAAGCCCCACGCTACAGGCGTTTGCCGGACTGGGGTTGCTGAACGGTTTATTGCCCTGCGGTTTTGTGTACGTGGCCCTGACCGGAGCCGTTACCACCGGCAGCGCGGTAAACGGAGCCGCCTACATGGGTTTATTCGGGCTGGGAACGGTTCCGGCGTTGATGCTGGTACGGTTTATTCCAAACCTCTTCCCGACCTCCTTCCGGCATCGGTTTACGGCTTTCATGCCGGTTCTGACGGTGGCGCTGGGGCTGTTGCTGCTCGCTCGGGGTGTTTATCCATCGACCCGGACCGACCGGGCTGGTCAGGAAGTTCCGATTTGTCACGGCGGGCGAACGGAAGTACATCCGAAAACACCCTAACGATTTATCGGGTACCTTGCGGTTGTCATCACACTCCAACAACGTGGACTACTTGATTACCCGCGCGAAGCCCGACCAGCTACCGAACCACCTCCTGTTGCTGGGCGACGAAAACCAGCAACTCATTGACATGTATCGCCCCCGTAGTCTGGCTTATCAGTTAACCCTTGCTGATCAGATTGTGGGCATTTGTTTGCTGCAGGTAAACGGGCCAGCTGGAGAAATCATGAACATTGCCGTTGAACCGGCTCACCAGGGCCAAGGATTGGGCAAAAGCCTGTTGCAGCACGTCATTGAGGACGCCCGCCAGCAGGGTTTGGTGCGGTTGGTCATCAAAACCGGAAACTCCGGCATTGGGCAAATTGCCTTGTATCAGCGGCAAGGTTTTGAGCTTACTGATGTGCACTACAATTATTTTCTACAACATTATCCGGACCCGATTTGGGAAAACGGCATTCAATGCAAACACCAGCTTATTTTCGAGCTATCCCTATAATAGGTAACTGAAAATCAGAGAATTCTTAATCAGCCGTTTATTTCCGAAAAAAATTTCTGTTTTTCATAAACATTTTGATTCCGGCGCAAGTTTTATAGTCAAGTAAATCGTTGATAACCGGGGGTACTGTGAAAGGACCTGATTGTAAAATTAACCGTTTATTAAGCGATCAAGAAAGCCAGGTGACTTGAAACGTCGTCTGGCTTTTACTTTTGGTAGAGAGTCTATCCATCCAAAACCGTATGCTGCTTGAAAAACCGATTCCGTTTACCTTTTTAATTCGCCGGATTCGCCGGGAGGTTTTACTCATCCTCTTATTTGCCAATATCGTCGTTCTGGCCAAGCACTTCTTTCACCTGCGGTACATGAACATCCCGATTGCGATTCCAACGCTGCTGGGCACCTGCATTTCGCTGCTGCTCGCGTTTCGGACCAACCAGGCGTATGAACGCTGGTGGGAAGCGCGCACCGTTTGGGGAGCCATCGTCAACGACAGCCGCAGTTTCATCCGGCTCATTCAGATGTACCTGCCCGATTTGCCCGACCGCCAGAACATTATTCATTCGTTTATGCTGCGGCAATGTGCCTGGTGTTTTGTGCTGGGCGACTCGCTGCGCGAACAGAGCGTGGAGGATCGCTTACGCGAATTTCTGCCCCCCGAAACGGTTAAGCGCATCCTGTCGTTCGATAACAAACCGAATGGCCTGCTGCTCGATCATGGCTTAGCCGTTCAGCAACTTTACCGGGACGGCCACCTGACCGATTACCAAATGGTGCATATCAGCACAACCCTCAACAATCTGACGGATTCAATGGGGCGCTGCGAACGGATCAAAAGCACGCCGTTTCCCCGCACCTATACGTTCAACATGCACGTGTTTATCTATCTTTTTGCGGCCATTCTGCCATTTTGTTTCGATGAAGATCTTTTCTACCTCGATGTGCCGCTGGTGACGCTGATTTCCAGCGGGTTTCTGCTCATTGAGAAAAGCGCGCTCCAGCTTCAGAATCCGTTCGAAACCAAAGAAACCGATACGGCCATGACGACAATTGCCCGCAACATTGAAATAAACCTCAAAACCATGACGGGTTATTCGCCAATCCCGGAAAAAATAAAGCCGTACGAATTTTACGCGCTATAATCCCGGCTAGCTTTCGGGAATCAGCACCAGAAAACCGTTGGCGGGCATGGTTATAACGGCCGAATTCAGAAAGCCGTGGGCCGGGCTTTTTTCAGCCCAGACCTGCCCTCCGTTGCCCACCGTCTGCGGATTCGGAAACCCGTTTTCGTAAGCATCGCTGTTAAAAACTTCGCGCCATTGCCCGGGCTCCGGTAAACCAATGCGGTAATTATAATAAGGTATGTTGGCCAGACTGGCCACCACCACAACGTCCTGCCCCGCGCCGGGAATCCAGCGGTGCATAACCAGCACCCGATTACCGTCGTGGCTGTGGCTGACCCGCAGTCCGTCGCTGCGTAGGCCGGGCAATTGCCGTCGTAACTGAATTAGATCCTGGCAGAAGCGGAGGTGATCGAGCATAGCCGGATCGCCCGCATCCAGCCCCGCCCAGAACAGCCGAAGTTCGGGTTTCCATTCCAGGTTGTCAGACCACTGTTTGTCTTCCAGAAACTCCTGCCCCATAAACAGCATGGGAATGCCCGGAGCTACCAGGCTCAAGCCCGTAGCCACCCGGCTCCGCCGACGGCCCGTCAGCGACCGAGGGTTGGCCGGATCGCTCAAGCGGGCAATACGTTGTTCGCGGGAGTTATCGCCGTCACGCAGGACCAGGTCGTGGTTTTCCGGTCCCTGCACAAACTGATACGAGAACTGAAAGCCGGTAGGCCAGAGACTGTCGCCCAGGGCTGTCATCGGCAGCGGACCGTTGCTGCCAGTGCTGGCCTGGCTAATCACCCGCCGGATGGCAATCCGCAGGCCGTCGGTGAGGGTGGTATCAAATCCGGCCCCGCCCTCTGCTGTAGGCTTCACGACCGACGGATTAACGCCCCAGTACTCGGCGTGATGGAGCGCTCCGGGCCGGTGAAGGTGCAACGTGTCGGTCAACTCCTGGCAAAACGGCCAGCCGTGGGGCCTGCCGTCGTGATCAATCACGCTAACCTGATCGTAGCGTAACCCGTCGATGCGGTATTCATCCAGCAGAAATTTGGCGTTCTCTACCAGAAATTCCCGGACCGGGGCTTTTCCAAAATCGAAAACCTGGCCCCCGGCGTGCCCGATTTCGGTGAAATAAAGCGAATTGCGGTATTGGGGCGGACTGTCGTCCTGCCCCGGCTGGCGGTCGAAGAAGTAAATGCTTTCGTCGCCAAAACCGCCCCCGGCATGGTTATAAACCACATCCAGCATCACGGCGATGCCGTATAAATGACTCAGGTCGACCAGGGCCTTCAACTGATTCATTTCGCCCCGCAGATCATTTTCGTGATAGATCGGCTGACCCTGATCGGTCAGAAGCTGATTAATGCTGGAAAGGTACCCGGCCAGGTGCGCGTCTTCAATGGCAAAATTCGTCTCGGGCGAAAAGTAATCCGTCCCGTTGTAGCCCAAGCTAAAGGTAGACTGAAACTCCTGAATGGGCAACAGTTG
This sequence comes from Larkinella insperata, assembly GCF_026248825.1. NCBI lineage: Bacteria > Pseudomonadati > Bacteroidota > Cytophagia > Cytophagales > Spirosomataceae > Larkinella > Larkinella insperata. The sequence continues at coordinate 338,072 of NZ_CP110973.1, forward strand.
CAAAGCCGTTACGCCCAGCGCCGACAGATACGGCAACTTAAGCGCCACATCCAGAAACGTCCCTCCTTTTCGGCGGGTTTCCCAATTGGGCGTATCGAATACCCCCACGTGAAGCTGGTAGATGATCCAGTCGGAAAATGCGGGAGTTTTGAACAGGGTGGGATGCCAGGGAAAATCGGACTGGCGGATGACGCAATCGCTGGGGTACGGACTGGCGAGTTCACGCGCAAATGGGTCGCGTTTCCAGCCTTTGCTGCCCAGGCCCTCCACCCAGAATTTATACCGGTGCCCGTTGCGAACACCCGGAATAAACCCGCGCCAGTAGCCCCGTTCATCAACGGTTAGCAGGCTGTCGTCTTCGTGCTGAAAATTATTAAAATCGCCACAGGCGTGAACGGCCAGGGCACGGGGTGCCCAAACCCGAAACGTAGCCCCCGAACCAATCAGGTGGGCGCCCAGGGGTGTTTGTTCGGTGATGAATTCCAGTGAAGCAGGCATTGTAGTCGGCGTGGTCGAGCGGATGCAATGGAAAACGATTTTAGTGACAAATGACCGGCCGACAAAATACCTAAAAACGGTATTTATCCATCGGCAGGCTGCGCGACCGGACGCTAAAAACTCCTACTTAGAATCCCCGATGACCAGTAATTTACCTTTCCGCAGGCGTTGCTTTTTCTGCCTGACACCGTAACGGCCCAGCCAATGTTTGCTTTCTCTCCGTCGCTTTTGCTACACACCGAACGCCTTGCCGGCCTGGCTATGCTGCTGATCAACAAAATGGCCGTAATTTTCCAGGCTCAAACCCGTTTAGACTCCAACGACTTCCGGCCGCTCGACCGGTAGATTGTCCAGCTCATGGACAGCACCAGCGTTCCAGAGTTTTCGCTGGCCCTCAATTATGTGTAGCCAAGAATATGGCCTGACCAAAGCCGATTCGACTCAACGGGTTACGGCAAGCCGGTTTTTGCCTATGCCGTCCTGCAACTGGTGGAAGAAAATGTGCTGGATCTGAATAAGCCGTTGTACCAAACCTGCCCTATCCGGACGTGGCTGATGATGAGCGCTATAAATTTAGTACGGCCTGGATGGTTCTACGTCACCGCACCGGCATTTCAGATTGGCGTAATACCGACCCTCTCGGCAACTATCCAGGATTGTGCCCCGGGGGGGATTTGGCGACTCGGGTGCAGGGTTCGTGTAGCTGCAGAAGGTGGTGAAAAAACTACGGGCAGCCCACTGGGGCAACAACGACAGCTTCAAATGCGTGTGATGGACAGTCCAGATCAGCCGTAAGCCGGTGTTTCTTTTGCCGACAGCCGCAGCGGACTAGGTTTTATTACGGAGTTACTACATCGTCATCTTAGCGAATACCACCGGAGTTGTCGCCATTCCGGGTTATAAATTCTACTGATACATGACTAAGTATACACAAATCAACTTACCGAATACTACCCACTAAAATTATCATATATTTAATTCGTATAGTCATAAATCAGAATTCTTCGTATAGATTACCTGCTATCTAACCCGTCTATGTTTATTCGCCAAGTCCTGGCCGAAAACTGCCATTTCTATCTTGCACCATCCTACTAAAAAGACAAGCGCTGCCCATTTATCGGTTATACCAAGTGGCTTATTAGTTAGGCCTACTTTTGTAACGCTCTCTCTTAATGACATATGCCGCGGAATATTACTCTTCTTCAATTTTAGCCGCTTAATAAATCTATTTAATTATCAGACATTCATGTTTTAATTTTAACAATCCGTTACCCGGCAGGTTATACTAATAGGCCATCTGGTAAATAGAGAAATTAAAACATCCTGATGTTTGACAACAGAAATTTAAAATCCATCCAAAAAAAATTATTTTTTCTTAGTAATTAGTACTCAAATTACTAAATTGCACAAGATTTAATGAGCTATTCTCATCATATAAATCTACTTATAAAACTACACAACGATTATGACCCACTTTGTACTATCTTTCTCACGCTTTCGTCGCGTTTCGTGTGCATTAACATTAGCGGCTTATTTGACGCTGGGATTAGCTCCCCGGTTGTTTGCCCAAACTATTACTACGGTAGCAGGCAATGGCACACAAGGTTTCAGTGGCGATGGCGGATTAGCAATTAACGCCCGCTTACGGAATCCCCAGGATGTAGCGGCCGACTCTCAGGGCAACCTCTTCGTTGCTGACACCGATAATAATCGTATTCGTAAAATAGCTCCCAACGGCACCATCAGCACCATTGCCGGCACGGGCAGTGCGGGCTTCAACGGGGATGGGAAAGCGGCCACCAGTGCCAGCCTGAACCGCCCCAGCGGTGTAGCGGTGGATGCACAGGGCAATATTTTCATCACCGATCGTTTGAATCAACGGATTCGGAAGATAGATGCCAGCGGAATGATCAGTACCGTTGCCGGTAGTGGCATCCGGGGCTTTGCGGGAGACGGTGGTGCTGCCACCAGCGCCCGTCTGGCCGATCCGCAGAACATTACCCTCGATGGGCAGGGCAACTTGTTTATTGCCGATTCTGAGAACAACCGGATTCGGAAAGTGAATACCAATGGCATTATCAACACCGTTGCCGGTAATGGTTCAGCGGATTTTAGCGGAGATGGCGGTCTGGCCACCGATGCCGCCCTGTATGTTCCACAGGGTGTAGCGGTGGATGCGCAGGGCAATATTTTTATCGCCGACCTGCTGAATCTGCGCGTTCGTAAGGTAACCACAAACGGTATCATCAATACCGTCGCCGGAAACGGCTCTACGGGCTTCAACGGGGACAATCAGGCTGCCACCAGCGCCAGTCTGGATATTCCCCAAAATGTAATGGTAGATACTCAAAATAACCTGTTTATTGCCGATATTCTGAATCATCGGGTTCGTAAGGTTGCTTCCAACGGCATTATCAACACGGTTGTAGGCAGTGGACTTCAGGGTTTTAGTGGTGATGGTGGAATTGCCACCAGTGCCAACCTGTATCGGCCTGCCAGCATGGCGCTGGATGCGCAGGGTAATTTATTCATCGTCGATTCGCAGAACCACCGAATCCGCAAGGTGACCCCACAGTCGGTTGGTTTGGCCGTGGTCAGTTTCAGCCTGATCAATGCCGATACCGATCAGGAGATCAAAGTTCTGACGCCGGGCGAACAGTTGAACCTCGCTACACTGCCCACGCGTAATCTGAACATCCGGGCCAACACCAGTCCAACGACGGTAGGCTCCGTGGTGATGCAATTGAGCGGTCGGCAGAACCGTACCCAGATCGAAACAGAGGCCCCTTACGCCTTGTTTAACGATATAGACGGCGATTACAGAAACTGGACGCCCTACACCGGGACTTACAGCCTGACCGTAACGCCTTACACCGGCCCCAAAGGAACTGGTACGGCAGGTACGCCGTTCACGCTGAGCTTTAGCGTCATTGACCAGCCGTCCGGAGCCCGTTTAAATGTAAAGGAAGAATCAAAATCAGCGGAGAAAGTACTGTACTATCCGAACCCGTTTCGGGATTCATTTACCGTAAAGCTGCAAGGTCAGGAAAACGCCCCCATTATGATTTACGATCAGCAGGGTCGCCTGGTATGGCAACAGACGGAAGGAAAGCCGGAACAGCGGATAGAACTAGACAACCGGTTGCAGACGGGGATGTACCTGATGCAGGTGGGTGTTGGCCCCAAAGCTAAACGGTATAAGCTGATTAAATCCCGTTAATCCGGCAAAGGCAGCTTCGGAAAGCTTCATTGCAAATTACCCCCACCTTCCAAGAGCAGTGTGTTTTGGAGGTGGGGGTAATTCGTTTGTAGCTACGCCAAAAGCGGCTAGTTTCCGATTTGCGACCGATGTGTCACTTCTTCTCCACGCTGACCGTATATACCTGCGAACTGCCATCTTCCGCCGTTACGGTATAGCTGACCGGTTTAGTAAAATCCTGAGCCGCTCCGGAAGCTGGGGAAACCGTTGCGTTTGTAGATAGGGCGATGGTAGGAGCCAAAGCACTGAGGTTGGTACTCGCGGATACGGTTGCGGTGATGGTTCGTTTGCTTTCATCAATAGCAGCAATAATGGGCGGGTTCAGGGAGGTAAACGCAAAACGAATGATTTGCTTCTCGGAAGACTTAGGAGGGATCTGCTCCTCGGCTTTCACCGTGTAGACCTGCGTTGTTCCATCCTCCGCGGTCACTGTATAAAGTACCGGATTGGTATAATCCCGGGCGACCGTAGGATCTGGACTAATCTGAGCCTTTTCGCTGATCGTATACGCCAGTTTTAGCGATTTAACCCCCACTCCGACAGGAACCGATAATGTATACGTAAACGTGGTTGAATCATAGCTGACTTTGGCATTGATGATTCCCACCAGCGCAAGCTGCGAGAATTTTTTCTCAGCGCTTCGGGGAGGGGTATCCTCTGCCTCTTTTTTGCAATTCATTAACAGGCCCATCAAAGCCAGAAAAAATAGAAGGGAAACTGGTCTTTTCATGATTGAAATAGATAATGTTATTCAGCAGCAGTTGGTGTTGTCTTATCCCGTTTAAAGATGGCTGACTAAAACCAGATGACCAAAGCTGACCCGAAAATAGGAAGATAAAGTACGCATCACCCCAAAAATGAAAAATATAAAGTAGTATTACTAGTTATACTTATCCTACAGCTGCTCATTTAGCACTGATTCCACAAACCTTATTTCAAAAATACCCCTACGAGAGTCATTCCTCCTATACAGTGGAAGGAGTTGGGATAACCATCCTGAAGCAGGACACATGAAGTAGCGTTTTTCGGGCATAAACCACACTATTAACGAGGTATTAGCCATTTATTTTATACGTATATTTTTCACAAACGTTCCGGTATTTTAATAAAAAGTTAAGTACAAATACAGGTTTTCAGAAGAAATAGATAATGCCTACAAAATTTTTCTTTTAACCGACAGCCATATACGTAAATAAGTAAGTATTTTATCTTATATATTAGCGCTTTATCCATGCTATTTTAAAATCTAGCCAACATCCATCAATGACTCAATGCCTATGAACTTACCAATCTACCTTCGTTATTTTATTCTGTGTATTTTCTTACTTACAGCCTGGAGTTGTGAGGACATTGACCCGGAAGACCAGGAACAGGCAGCTGTCGTTACAGGACAGGATAGTGCCTTTTGTGGCTCCTGCGGGGGATGGTTTATAGAAGTGAATAACGTCCAGTACCGAGCTGATGTTCCTGCCCAATTCGCCTGTCCGGCTACCAGAGTGTGGATTCAATATGAACTGGATGAAAGTGACGGCAGCAAAAAAGGGGGCAAATGGATAAAAATTCAATCCATCAGAAGGCGCATGGGCTGAGAATAGTCCAGTGGGCTGGTCGATACGGCTTAGCCAGAAGATTCATCGGCGATTGCCGATCCCTGTTGTAAAACCGCCAAAAAGCAAAAACCGCCAAATCAGAGCGATTTGACGGTTTTTTTAACTTTTCGTGAACCCGAAGGGATTCGAACCCCTATCTTCAGAACCGGAATCTGAAATTCTATCCATTGAACTACGGGTCCATAAGCGGGTGTATACCCCGTTTCGGGTTGCAAATATAGCAATTGTTAGTTCTTTTTCACAAACCCAATTTTCCTTTTTTCATCTTTCTTTTGCCAATAGCTGCCTTTAAGCCCCTCCTGCCATACCTTACTCGCTCACTTACAGCAACTTCATAGTTTCGTAATCACCCACTGCCTGCAGATACAAAAAATGAATAAGCAGGCCGTTGATGTTCGTAATTAGCTTATGTGCTTCGGGCAATGTCACCACGGCGGTGGTGATGCGCTCAAATTCCGACGCCACACCCATGTCCTTGTGGTGGAACTCCATGATCTGCGCCCGCGGCATTTCCCGTTCAACGTAGTAGTAATGCATGGCCTCGTCGCTGGTGCCGGTGCTCGGATAGCAAAGCCCGGCAATCAGGCGGGTCAGTTGATCCGGTTTCACGTCCATACCGATTTCCTCCCCAACTTCGCGGGCGGCCACCTCCGCCGGATCGTCGGACGCATCCACCATACCCGCTGGGTGTTCGTAGGTGTGTGAGCCGTCGCAGATCCGCCGTTGCCGCACCAGCACCACGTATCTTTCTTTGGTTTCCTGATCAATCAGGCAAACCAGCACCGAAACCGCGTGGCCTTTCAGAAAAAGCGCGGGCGGAATCTTATCCCCTTCCGGCGTGTCGGCATCCACCTCCAGCATCGCAAAGAGTACTTCGCCGTTGTGGCGACGGCGGATGTAAAACTCTTCTACTTTGTTAATCTTCAGGCCATTCGACTCAGCCTGTTGTCTCCAGAAACGGTATTTGGGCGCATCGGCCAGTGCTTCTTTTTTCATAGTCGTTTAACGGGGCGTTTGGGTTTCCGGCTTCTTAACCGGACTACACGCACGCAAATAACAACCCCTTTTTGAGAATTGTAACTAAATTTCGGCGGAAGCGATTAGGACGGTCTTTTGCGATGGGCTTACGGACCACAAACGAGTTGTTTTTGCAAAAACTGGTTTAAAACAGAAGTCTCGTTTCGGAAACCTGTATATTTGCCATTCGCCATAGCTTGTAGTTTGCTGACTCAATGACGTATTGTTTAGGTATCAAAGTAGCCTCCGGCTTAGTCGCCATTGCCGACACCCGACTGACCTCTGGCTCCGAAGTTTCGAGTAATCGCAAGATTTCGGTTCACGAGCTGGAAAATCACTCCCTGTTCATCATGACCTCTGGTTTGCGTTCTGTGCGCGATAAAGCCATCACGTATTTCAAGGAAGTCATTGGCGAAAAAGACCGTTCGTTCAACAAGTTATACAAAGCCGTAAACGCATTCGGCGAACAGGTCAGGCGGGTTGCTCAGGAAGATAAAGCCGCCCTGGAAGCCTCTGCCCTTCATTTCAACCTGAATGCCATTGTCGGCGGGCAGCTCGAGGACGACGAAGAGCACAAGCTGTATTTGCTTTACCCGGAAGGCAACTGGGTGGAGGTCGATCGCGGTTCGCCGTTTAAAATTATTGGCAATTCGGGTTACGGAAAACCGTTACTGTACCGCAATCTGACCTATGAATCTTCCCTGCAGGAAGCGCTGAAAATGGGTTTTCTGGCCTTCGACGCCACGCGGGTTAGTGCCAACGATGTCGATTATCCCCTCGATGTAGTGGTTTACGCCAAAGATAGTTTTCATCTGGTCGAACACCGGTTTCAGAAAGATGATGTGGAAGCCGTTTCCAACCAGTGGAGTGCGCTACTGAACAATTCGGTCCGTAAACTTCCGAACGCCTGGATGGACCCCATTTTCGACAAGATTATTTGATTCGGATGGTCAATTGAAGTAAACCTAACCTTTATTCATGAAACTTCGGGTCAGACACGAACTCCAGTACAGCTATTCGGCAGCGGTATCCCTCGAACCCCATACGCTGTATTTATACCCTCGCATCTACCCGCACCAGCGGCTGCTCAACTACGAGCTCTCGATTGACCCGTTGCCCAGCAAACAGGTCATGAACGTTGATGGTGAGGGGAATGTCCAGCAACTCGTCTACATCAACGCCCTGACGGATTCGCTGGTGGTCCGGGCGGATATGGAGGTGGAATCCAACCTGTACAACGCCTACGATTTCGTCCTGTTTCCGTTTGAAACCCAGCGCATCCCGTTCAACTATTCCGAAGCCGACCGGAAACTGCTGGAACCCTACCTGGAACGCTCAGCCGTGACGACCCTGATTGAACAGTACGCCCGGCAGATTGCGTCGGAAGCCAAATGGCAGACCGTACCGTTTTTGTCGCACCTTTGCACGACGATTTGCAACAACTTTGTCTATGAAACCCGCGATGTGGGTCCGGCTACGTCGGCCGAAGCAACCTTGATCAACCGGAAGGGTTCGTGCCGCGACTATGCCGTGCTGTACATTGCCGCCTGCCGGAGCATCGGTCTGGCCGCCCGGTTTGTCAGCGGGTACCTGTACGGAAATCCGCAGCAGGAGCACGAACTCCACGCCTGGGCGGAAGTTTACCTGCCCGGCGCAGGCTGGCGCGGCTTTGATCCCACGGAGGGCTCGGTGGTCATCAATCACCATGTTTCGCTGGCCGCTTCTTTTTTTCACGACCGGCTGGCCCCCGTGGCCGGTATCTTCCGCGGGACCGCTCGCTCAACGTTGACGGCAACGGTGGCGATAACCGGCGAGGAATGACCAGCGGATGAAAAAAGCGACTATATTTGCTGCCGATGGCTGAATGACCAAATTGTTGCCGGGCCAAATTGTTAAATGGTTAAGAAGTAAATGACTGAATACTCTCTAGTTCTTCTCAAGTCATCCAACCATCAGAACTGTTTGACCATGCATATCATCTGACAATTAAATCATCCATCCATTTAGTGTTTTAATCATTCCTCTAACGTGGCATTAATCAAGTCGATTTCCGGGATACGCGGAACAATTGGTGGACGAAGTGGCGACGGTCTGACGCCTTTGGATGTAGTCAAGTTTACGGCTGCCTATGGACAATGGCTCCGGCAGCGGCATCCAAATAACCGCCTGGTTGTGATTGGGCGGGATGGCCGGCTGTCGGGCGAGATGGTGTCCAAATTGGTGTCGGGCACCCTGCAGGGGCTGGGCCTCAACGTGGTTGACCTGGGTTTATCCACCACCCCGACGGTTGAAATGGCCGTCACGGGCGAACAGGCCGCCGGTGGAATTATTCTGACCGCCAGCCACAACCCCATTCAGTGGAATGCCCTCAAGTTACTGAACGAAAAAGGTGAGTTTCTTTCCGAAAAGGACGGTTCCGAGATGCTGGCCATTGCGGAAGCAGAGGCCATCGACTTTGCGGATATTCGTAAACTGGGAAGCTGCCGAACCGATACTACCTGGCTCCAGAAACACATCGACGCCATTCTGGCCCTGCCCCTCGTGGATAAAGATGCCATTGCGGCCCGTAAATTCCGGCTGGTGGTCGATGCCGTCAATTCAACCGGCGGTATTGTCGTGCCGATGCTGCTCGAAGCCCTGGGCGTCGAAACCGTGCAGAAACTGCACTGTGAGCCAACGGGCAATTTTGCGCACAACCCCGAACCGCTGCCGGAAAATTTGCACGACATCATCCGCGAAATTCAAAAGAACGAATACGACCTCGGTATTGTCGTTGATCCGGACGTCGACCGGCTCGCGCTCATCTGCGAAGACGGTTCACCGTTTGGCGAAGAATACACGCTGGTTGCCGTAGCCGATTACGTCCTGAAAAACCGGGACGCAAGCCAGGGGCCCGGCAATACGGTGTCGAACCTGTCGTCGACGGTAGCGCTGCGCGATGTGACGCAAAGATACGGCGGCAAACATGCGGCTTCGGCGGTCGGGGAAGTCAACGTTGTGGAAAAGATGAAGGAAGTGGGCGCGGCCATCGGTGGCGAAGGCAACGGCGGTATCATTTACCCCGATTTGCACCTGGGCCGCGATGCGCTGGTTGGCATTGCGCTGTTTCTGACGCACCTGGCCAAGTTCGGCAAATCCGCTTCGATGCTGCGCCGGACCTACCCCAACTATTACATTTCCAAGAATAAAATCGAGTTGACGCCCAATATCGACGTCGACGCGGTGCTGGAGCAAATCAAGACCAAGTACGCCAAAAATCCCATCAACACGATTGACGGGGTTAAGATCGAATTTGACAGAGAGTGGGTGCACCTGCGCAAGTCGAATACCGAACCCATCATCCGGATTTATTCCGAATCCGATACCCTGTCAACGGCGGATTACCTGGCGAATAAAATCATTTCGGACATCAAGGAAGTGCTCGCAGCCAAGCGGTAACTTAGTTTTTCAAGGCCATCAGAAAGCGCTCGACGGGAGCGCTTTCTGATGGCCTTTTTCTCTCATTTCCAGATCGTCCAAAGAAATTGGGGGTAGCTTTCTAATTTCGTACCTTTGTGGTGTTATTACACGACATCACATGCGCGCTTACCTTGACAATGCCGCCACCACCCGGCTCGATCCGGCGGTGCTGGAAGCCATGCTTCCCCTGATGACCGAAGATTTCGGCAATCCGTCATCCATTCACGCCCACGGACGAAAAGTACGGACAGTGATCGAACGCGCCCGAAAAACCGTGGCAACGCTGCTCCATACCTCGCCAGCGGAGATCTTTTTCACTTCCGGCGGCACCGAAGCCGACAACACCGCCCTCCGTGGCTCCATTGAAACCTACGGCCTCACCCACGCCATCACCTCCCCGCTCGAACACCATGCCGTGCTCCACACGCTGGAACACCTGGCCAAGCGCGGAACCATCAAGCTAAGCTTGGTTGACGTTGATGAAAAAGGCCGTCTGAACCTGGCGCATCTGGAGGAATTGCTCCGCACCCACCTGGATACGCTCGTGTCGCTGATGCACGGCAACAACGAAATTGGCAATCTGCTCGATCTGGAAACCGTCGGCAACCTGTGCCGGGAATACAACGCCGTGTTCCATTCCGATACGGTACAGACGATGGGGCACTACCGCCATGACCTGCAACAGCTCCCGGTTGATTTCATTGTTGGTTCAGCCCATAAATTTCATGGTCCCAAAGGCGTCGGATTTTTGTACGTAAACGCCAACACCAAATCCGGACGGGGCCCGATTCATCCGTTTGTGCACGGCGGTTCGCAGGAGCGGAACATGCGGGGCGGAACAGAAAACGTGTATGGTATTGTGGGGCTGGCCAAAGCGCTGGAAATTGCCTACGCTGAAATGGAGCATCACCGGCAATACATCGAAAGTCTGAAGCTCCGGATGATTCAGCAACTGCGCGAAAAACTGGAAGGGGTGGCCTTCAACGGCTGTTCGGACAATCTTTCCGCCAGTTTGTATACGGTATTGAACGTCAGCCTGCCTTCTTCGGAAATGAGTGATATGCTGCTGTTCAACCTCGACATTGCCGGTATTTCGGCTTCGGGCGGCAGTGCCTGCACCAGCGGCTCTAACCTCGGCTCGCACGTCCTGTCGGCTCTCCCCGGCAACGATGCCGACCGGGGGGCCATCCGGTTTTCGTTCAGCAAATACAACACCCCGGAAGAAGTCGACTACGTTGTCCATACGCTGGTCGAACTGTTCCAGCGCGAACAGGAAGCGGTAAAGTGAAATTTTGAATGATAAACGATAAACGATGAATGGGCTAATCGTTCATCGTTTATCATTCAAAATAACCTTCTTCCTCCCCGGCGGGTTACTTACTCTGTTGAAACAAAGACCGTGTAAAACCCGATAACCGCCATGCAATCCCGAACATGCCTGATCACCGGTGCCAATTCCGGTGTTGGGCGAGTAACGGCCCTTGAACTAGCCAAAAAAGGCTTCAACATCATCATGTTGTGCCGCAACATGGAGCGCAGCCGACCGGTTCAGCAGGAAATACTGGCCGCTGCCCGTCAGGCCGGCCCGAATATTCCGACCGTTGCCTTGATTCCGTGCGACCTCGGCAGTCAGCAGTCCATCCGCCAGGCAGCCCAAAGGGTGCACAACCAGTTTGAGCGCATTGATGTGCTGATCAACAATGCCGGACGGGTGGTTGATCCGCTCCAGTACTCTCCGGAGGGCATCGAGTTGACGTTCCAGACCAACTACCTGAGTCACTTCCTGCTTACGCACCTGCTGCTGGATTTGCTGCGCCGTAGCGATGAACCCCGCATCATCAACGTAGCCTCCGAGTTTCACCGGCTCGCGCGTTTCAGGGAAATTCCTAACCGGGATGAAAAGCATTACAACGCAATCGGCGCCTACAACGATTCGAAACTGGCCAAAATGCTGTTCACGTTTGAACTGGCCGACCGGCTCATGGGCGAAGGCATCACGGTAAACGCCCTGCATCCGTGGCTGGTCGACACCCACTTCGCCGAAGACGGCGATGCGAAGGGCGTGTTGTACCTGACCTTTCAGTTTTTTAAGCTATTTGCGCCCGGTCCGGAAGTGTTGGCGAAAACGCATATCTACCTGGCCTCCTCACCGGAAGTGCGGCATGTAACGGGTTTGTATTTTGCCAACTGCCGCTGGGAGCCGCCGAGCCAGATGGCTCAAAACCGTGCGTTGGGCCGGAAACTTTGGACCCTGAGTGAACAATTGACCGGTATCTCCGAGTATGTAGCCTCACCCTATTCACTAACCTATTGATCTGAAATTCATGAATTCATCCCGAACATGCCTGATTACTGGCGCCAATTCCGGTATCGGGCGGGTAACGGCCCTCGAATTAGCCAGCAAGGGCTTTGATATCATTATGTTGTGCCGGAATCTGGAGAAAGCCCGGCCCATTCGTCAGGAAATTAAAAAGGTGAGTAAAACCGGCCATGTTGATCTGGTTTGGTGCGATATGGCGAGTCAGTTATCGGTGATGCAGGCCGCCCGCGAGGTCTCAGACCGCCATAACCGGCTGGACGTGCTGCTCAACAACGCCGGTTTGTACATCGACAAAGAACAGTTTTCACCCGAGGGCATTGAACTGACCTTTGCCACCAATCACCTCGGCCCGTTTTTGCTGACCAACCTCCTGCTGAATCTGCTCCGCAAGGGCACCGACCCGCGCATCATCACGGTTTCATCCGAAGCCCACCGCTGGGACGGCGGATTTATCCTTGAAGAACTGGCCAAACCGCGTAAATACAACGGCCTGTGGGCATACGGCGCGTCCAAACTGTGCAACATTCTCTTCGCAAGCGAGCTGGCAAAACGGCTGGCAGGCGACGGTATCACGTCCAACAGCCTGCACCCAGGAGCCGTCAAAACCAACTTTGGTCAATCTATCAGCAGTGTGCAAAGTTTTATCTTTAACCTGATGCGGCCCTTTTTCATCAGCCCAGAGAGAGGGGCCGAAACCAGTATTTACCTGGCTTCTTCCCCTGACGTACAGGGGCAAACGGGACTGTATTTTGCCAAATGCCGTCCTAAAGTGCCCAGCGCAGCCGCCCAGAGCCAGCACAATGCCAGCCAACTCTGGGCGCTGAGCGAGCAGTTAACCCAGTTGAAAAGCCGTCTGGTAGCGGTTTAGAGCGATTTTGCGTGAAAAAGAGCCTGCTCTAAATCCGCAATCAGATCGTCGGGGTGCTCAAGACCCACCGAAATACGCAGCAAATTCTGGGGCGTCTTGGTGGTTGGCCCTTCCACGGATGCCCGGTGTTCAATCAGGCTCTCGACTCCGCCCAAGCTCGTGGCCCGCGTGAAAAGCTGAACGTGCCCGGCCACCGCCATGGCGGCTTCGGCGCCATCTTTGATCTGCACGGAAAGCATGGCCCCAAACATGGCCATCTGTTTCTGCGCGATTTCGTAGCCCGGATGCGTTTCCAGACCCGGGTAATAAACGGCTTCCACCGCCGGATGCCGGTCCAGAAATTCAGCCAGTTGCAAAGCCGTGTCCGATTGCGCCCGAATGCGCGTCGTTAGGGTCTTGATGCCCCTCAGCAACATCCAGGAGTCAAACGGAGCGGCCACGGCTCCCCCCAGCGTCTGGCACCGCCGAACCCGCTGGTAAAGCTCGCCATCCTCCTTAAAGACCAGCGCCCCGCTGAGCACATCGCTATGGCCGCCGATGTATTTGGTGGTTGAGTGCATCACCACATCGCACCCCAGATCAAGCGGGCGTTGCAGGATGGGCGTCGCCCAGGTGTTGTCGCAGGCGCACCAGGCCCCGGCTTCGTGTGCCAGATCAGCGATGGCCTGAATATCGGCGATTTTCAGCAACGGATTGGAGGGCGTTTCAATCCAGATCAAGCGCGTATTTTCGTGAATGGAAGCCCGAATCTCGTCGAGATTGGTAAAGTCGGCGCGGGTGTAGGTCAGCCCCCACGGATGGAATAGCTCTTCGAGCAACGCCGGAGTTCCGTGGTAGGCATCGTCGCCAATGACAACGTGGTCACCGGGTCGCAGGCCCAGCAGCAGGGTCATGGTGGCGGCCTGTCCGGAGCTGAAGGCCAGTCCGGCAAAACCGCCTTCGAGAGACGCCAGCGCGGCTTCAAGCGCATCGCGGTTCGGGTTGCTGGTCCGGGCATATACGTGGCCGTGCGGAAAGGTTCCGTCGGCGTCCCGCTCAAAGGTAGTACTGAGGGAAATAGGCGGTACAACGGCCCCGGCATTGGCGTCGACCGCACGGTTCTGGTATATGGCAAGTGTTTCGGGATGCATACGATTTTGGTTTACGTGCGAAAATACGGTTAGTTTACCAGTAGTTTATCACTTGTGCCCCCAACGCATCGGATAAACGGTGAACCCTATCCAAATCCAAACTGCTCTGGTATGCTAAAAACAGATGGAATGCTTCGCGAGGACGCGTTGAAAGACAAAACTATACTTGTTACGGGCGGGGGCACTGGCCTCGGCAAGTCGATGACCCGGTATTTTTTGCAACTGGGGGCCAACGTCGTCATTTGCAGCCGCAAACTCCCCGTTCTGGAAGCCGCAGCCGCCGAACTGATGGACGAAACGGGCGGATCGGTGCTGCCGCTGGCCTGCGATGTCCGGAACCCGCAGGAAATCGAAACCGTCATCGCCCAGACGGTTGAACGGTTTGGCCGGATCGACGGCCTGCTGAACAACTCGGCGGGTAACTTCATCAGTCCGACGGAGCGGTTATCGTACAAGGCGTTTGATGTGGTGGTCGACATTGTGCTGCGCGGAACGTATTATTTTACGCTGGCGGTCGGCAAGTACTGGATTGAGAATCAGATTCCCGGTACGGTTTTAAACATTTCAACAACCTACGCCACCACGGGTTCGGGTTACGTGGTCCCGTCGGCGGTGGCCAAGGGCGGGGCGCTGATTCTGGTCAAATCGCTGGCGGCAGAATGGGCCAAATACGGCATCCGTCTGAACGCCATCGCCCCCGGTCCATTTCCGACCAAAGGAGCCTGGGACCGGCTTTTCCCCGAACCGCTGCTCAGGATGATGGACCCCGCCAGCCGCGTTCCGCTTAAGCGCGTGGGCGAACATCAGGAGCTGGCCAATCTGGCGGCCTACCTCCTGTCGGATTACTCGGCCTACATGACCGGCGAATGCATCACCATCGACGGCGGGGAAGTCCTGGCGTCGGGGGAGTTCAATCACCTCGACGCGCTCCGTCCGGAGCAATGGGATGAAATCGGGAAGGCTATTAAGCAGTCCAACAAACCCGATAAAGCGTAAGCCAACGGCCCAAAGAATTTTAAAGCTCTGGCAAATACCGTAACTTTACGTAAAATTCAGAACTGGAAGTAGGGGAGTTTTCCGGATGGGCGGTATCGCATTCCTCCCGTCCGCCCAATCTCGCCAATCCGGCCCAATTATGTATAAAACCACTGAAATTACCTCCGCCGAAATTGCTTCCGATAACCCCGTTCACCAGCGGTTGCTGTTTCCGTACGTTGAAGCCGCCCGGCTTGTGCGCGGCAAAGTGCTGGAAATCGGCTGCGGCTGGGGGCGCGGTCTGGAGCTACTGACCCAGGCGGCTGATCATTATACCGGGATCGACAAGAATGACGCCCTGATTCAGTCGCTGCGTCAGGAATACCCCAAATCAACGTTTATTCAGGCCAACATCCCACCCCTGAGCGGTCTGGCCGACAACACGTTCGATTACATCGTTACGTTTCAGGTAATCGAGCACATCCAGAACGATGATTTGTTTGTGAAGGAAGCCTACCGCGTGCTGAAACCCGGCGGTACGCTGCTGTTAACAACGGTAAACCGGCTTTTTTCGCTGACCCGCAATCCGTGGCACGTTCGGGAATACACGGCGGAAGAGCTGAAGAACCTGCTGCTGCGGTATTTTTCAACGGTCGAAACGCAGGGCATCCACGGCAATGGCAAAGTGATGGACTACTACGAGCAGAACAAAAAGTCCGTTGAGAAGATCACGCGCTACGATGTGTTCGATCTGCAACACCGGCTGCCCCGCTGGATGCTCCAGGTTCCGTATGATTTATTGAACCGTTTGAACCGAAACAAGTTACTGGAAGCAGATAGTCTGGCGGCCGAAATCCGGCACACGGATTATCAGTTAACAAACACCCCGGCCGGTAGTCTGGATTTCTTCTATCTGGCGAAGAAATAACGTCCTGAAGTTGACGGGTTTGGCGGGTTTGTTCGTTGTATGGAAGAATACCCCAAAATCAGTATGAGAATAGCAGTTATCCTACTCTGTGCGGCTTTGCTCGGAGCCTGCGCGTCCGGAAAACGGAATCAGAACACGGACAGTGCGGCCAACCGAATGGAACGTACCAACGAACGACCAGCCGAGCGGTCCAGCGAGCGTACGACCGGCCGGCCAACAGAACGGCCCGGCACCCGGACGGCCCCGGAATCCGCCCAGACGCCCCCGCAACCGGCTGAAAGCAACTGGCGCGTGGTGTCAACCAAAGGTCGGTTTTTAGGGAAAGATTCGTCCACGATCCGGATTTATATGAACGTGATGGTACGGAAAGGCAGCGACCACGCCACCGTGGAAGACTTTACGTCCCAGTTCATGTATAACTACGTGATCTACCCCGACTACAACAGCCGCGAACGGCTCGGTTACGGCAACATCCCGCTCAACGCCGAATCGGTGATCCGCGAAAACTCGCCGGAAACCGGCGACGTACTGACGGTTTTCTTCGATGTAAAGAAACCAGCCAATGCCGCCAACGGCGTGATGCTGAACGAAATCACCGAAATCAGCACCGGTCGGAAAGTCCTGAACGACCTGCCGGTTCGGTTTAAAACCGTTAAACTGAGCGACCGATTTGCGCTGTTTGACCCAAAAACCAACCTGCCGCAGCAGCACCACTTCATCAATGCCGGTGATACCGTCGTGATTCGGGACGTAAACGGGGCGGCTTCCAAATCGCTGCACCTCTACCGGTACCGGCACGATTTCGACCCCGCGCAGTCGCCGATGAATACTACGCCCCGACCTTCTTCCAAAACGCTGGACATTGACTCGACGATGAACATCACGACCAACCAGCCTTTTTCGCTGCCGGAAGAGGGTTTGTATTATTTTGTGGAAGATACCGCGGATGCATCGGGTATCGGGCTGGTTGTGGCCGACCGCCGGTTTCCCAAACTGACCCGCCCCGAAAAGCTGGTTAAACCCGTTCTGTATGTGAGCACCAACACTGAAATCAACGGGCTGAACTCGGCTACGGATTTCAAAAAAGCGCTCGATCGATACTGGCTGACCATGATGGGCGGTGATCAGAGTCTGGCGCGAGGAGCCATCAAAGCCTACTACGGGCGCGTTGAAGAAGCCAACCGACTTTTTACTACGTACAAAGAAGGCTGGAAAACCGACAAAGGCATGATTTACATCGTGCTTGGACCACCCGACCGCGTCCAACGCAGCCGCGACCGCGAGGTGTGGGTGTATAACCAGCGGGCCAACGTGTCGGAAATTAACTTTACATTTAATCGAAAACCTAATCAATTTGTGGAGGATCACTACGAACTGGTGCGATACGTTGAGTATCAACCCGTCTGGTATCCCGTCGTTGAAGCATGGAGAACCGGCGCAATTCGCGAGTAAATCCGTATCATCACAATAAGCCCAAACAATACTCCAGCGAGGAGATGGTGTTTGGCATTCAGTCTGTCACCGAGATTCTGCGTTCGGGCAAAGACATCGACCGGCTTTATCTGGTCAAAGAAGGCAGTTTTCCCGAAATTCAGCAGCTGGCGTTTGAGCGTCGCGTGACCATTCAGCGGGTTCCGGCCGAAAAGCTGGACCGGATTACGCGCAAAAATCACCAGGGGGCCATCTGTTTCGTATCGGCCATTCATTACGCCAAACTCTCGAACGTCATTGCGGGTGTGTACGAACAGGGGCAAATACCGCTCCTGCTGGTTCTCGACCGGATCACGGACGTCCGCAACTTCGGCGCCATTGCCCGAACGGCCGAATGCGCCGGTGCGCAGGGCATTGTTATTCCGGCGCGGGGCACGGCCCTGATCAACGCTGATGCCATGAAAACCTCATCGGGGGCATTGAGTCACTTGCCGGTTTGCCGCGAAGTGCATCTGGAAGAGACGATAAAATATTTAAAGGATTCGGGCATTAAAGTTGTGGCCTGTACCGAGAAAACTGATCACTACCTTTACGACGTGGATATGTCCGGCCCGACGGCCATCATCATGGGGTCGGAAGACGACGGTATTTCGGAAGACCTGATGCGTCTGGCCGATCACCACGCCCGCATCCCGCTGGTGGGGCAGGTGGAGTCGCTGAACGTGTCGGTCGCTACGGGTGTGGTTCTGTACGAAGCCGTTCGTCAGCGAATTTTCAACGAGCCGCCGATTGATGAAGGGTTTTAGCCATTGCTGACTCTGTACCACTCTAAACAAGAAAACCCGCTAGCAGCGGGTTTTTCTCGTTAGGAACAGTCAGAAGATTAGGCTTTCTTCTTGGCTGCGGGTTTCTTGGCCGGAGCTTTCGAACCGCCATCCAGTGAATTAATCCACTTGGCCATTTTAAGGGCTTCGTCCTTCGGCACGTTTTTCAGCGGAGCCATTGGAGGATAACCGGGCCAGTGTTCTGGTTTAGGGTCATAGATCAGCTCGACAATCTGAGCGTCGGTGTATTTTTTCTTCGCAACCTCTTTGTAAGGAGGACCCACCAAACGCGTATCCGGATTGTGACAGGCCAGACAAGCGTTCTTTTGCAGCAACGCTTTGATATCGTCAGGAATAACAGTTTGCGCGTTACTGTCGAAGGAGATTGCGGCCAAAACCCCTGCAATAAGGATTCCGAATGTTTTTTTCATGAAAATGCGATTAAAAGCTAATGAGTTAAGATTAATAACGATCATCCGACCAACAAAGTTACGAGGCAACGCCGTATACGCCAATACTCTATCGGGTTTTTAAACTTAGATTGTCAACTTCGCCGATAGTTTAATGACATCCAATAAAAAAGTTGATAAAACGGCCTCGAAGCCTTTCAACACAGGAGTCAAGAGTCCAATAAGTCGACAAATAGTTATCCGGATAGAAACAAAAATACGGGACACTCGCTAGAAATTTACATTTCCGGGCCAAAATTGAGGTAATACGTCTTTGCGATTCGCTTTTTTTTTCTTTCATGCGCGGATCAGGCCGTCCAGATCACCCGCAGGACTCGGGCGTGCACGCCGATCATCTGAAAGAATTCGAGCCAGTGGAGTTGCTGCGCGCCCAGGTGGTCGGTCGGTGATTTGACTTCAACAAACTCGTATTCACCCTGTTCGTTCCAGATCATTAAATCGGGAAAGCCGCGGGTGTTCTCGCGCAGGTTCCGGGAAATTTCGAGCAGAATTAGGCCCAACTGCTTTGGTTCAAGCAGATTGATCATCTGAAGATTGAGGTTCAGCAACTCCTCGCTCCAGTCGACGAGCACGTTGGTGATTCCGTATTTTTCGAAGAAAACCGTTTCGATGTGTCTCTTCCAGTCGTCGCGCGTTTGCAGGTCGGCCAGGCGTTTTTTTAACTGCGCTTCCCGCTTCACGTAAAAATCGGGCAGGTAAAAATCCGACGGCATCCGTTGCAGCGGGTGGTGAATGGCCTGCACGTTCGCGTCGTGGATGATATCCCAGAACACCAGCCCGAACAGCCCGCGCCAGGGGTAGTTTTCGGTAAAAGCCGCTTCCCAGCCCGCTTCCAGAAAGTGGTTCATGACGCCCGCTTCGACGTGGTGCCGGTAAATGGCCGGGATATCAACGCTTTCGGCATCCGACAAAAAGCGGGTGGTGGCCTTGCGGCTGCGTTTTTTCTCCCCCGCGCTCATGATCTTCTCCCGAAAATCGGTAGCGAAATACCGCTCATCGGCATTCTGCGGACTCAGGGCCATTTCGTCGCACAGCGCCAGGGCTTCTTCGACCAGACCCGAGCGGAAGAGCAGCCGCACACGCCGTTCGCGGGCCGGAACCCGGTCGGTGAGGTTATAAACCTGCATGGCCTGCTCGGGCATTTTCTGGCGTTCGAGATACCCGCCGACGTTTGTCACCAGCTTAGCGTAACCGGGCATCGCAATCTCGCTCAGGTCGGGCTTGACCTCGTCCCAGTTCATAAACCAGTTGTAGACGTCTTCCGGGGGCATCACCGAATCCCGCAGCTCCCGAAACTCTTCGCTTGTCAGCGAAATCAGCAACTTATCCTCCACTTCCTTACGGCTCCGGAACCGGGCCGACAGTTTCGATTCGTCATACCGCTCAAACGTGACCATTCCCAGATCGCGAATCACAAACTCCGTCATATCGGCCGAGCGGTTTCCGAAGAAAAAATATTTCAGCATCATCACCTCCGCGTCGAAATTCGGCTTTACCACCGTTTCGTACTGCGTCAGGCTTTCGACAATCCGGGCAAAATCCAACTCGTGGAGGGCATACCGTACGATGTTTTCCTTCTTGGCTTTTCCCAGCGGTTTGATTTCCTCCGGCTCCAGCGGGAGCAGTTCCAGCAGCTCGGGTTTCGTGAAGGTGTTCAGGACGTCCTCTCCCATGGCTTCGTGTACGGGGGTCAGCCGTTCCAGGAAACCGTTCAGGAGCAGTTCGCCCACGGCCGCTGGCAGGTCTTCGATTTCCTTGTACTGGAGTTTTTGAATCCGGAAAAACGTACCCCGGCGGTTGCTGAACCGAACGTACATGCACTGCGCATCTTCGGTCAGCGCCCGGAACCGATGGATAAATTCTTTCTCGTCGTCATTCAATAAATGATCATACATCCGCTGGACAAATCCGATCAGATAGCGGAAATATTCGAGGTAGTATTTAGGAGGTAGTTCGACCTGCTGCGGTTTTGTTGCCATGTTTTGCCCGAAAGAAAAGAAAAAAGACGCCGGGTGAAAAGCCAAATAGCGATTCCGTTTATCCTTTCACTGCCTTCTTTTTTCAATCCATTTGTTCATCTTTGCTGTTATATCTATAACACCATTTTTAGTTAATATGTCCCCGGAAAGGGTCTTACAAGAACTGACCGATCAGCAATTAATCAATGATCAGCAACGATCTGGCATTCAGCAGGTAGAAGACCAGAAACTATTCTCGGTTCACTGGGAATTGCGGTCGCTGATCTACGTCGGCATTCTGTTGTTTACCACCGGAGCGGGCTGGCTGATTTACAAATACATCGATCAGATTGGCCATACGGTGCTGATTATCACCCTGTCGGTGATCTGTGCCGCCAGCTTTGTGTTTGCCGTCCGTAACAAAGGCCCTTTCACGACGGGCCGCAGCCACAGCCGTTCGCCGTTTGGCGACTACGCCCTGCTGCTGGCCTGCCTGCTTTTCCTGACGCTCGAGGGGTACTTGCAATACCAGTATACCATCTTCGGTACGCGCTACGGTCTGGTAACCTTTATTCCCGCCATCCTGTTTCTGAGCCTGGCTTACGTGTTCGATCACTGGGGCGTCTTGGCAATGGGTCTAACGGCCTTGATTTCGTGGATTGGCGTAACGGTTCGGCCGCTGGAGTTTTACTTCAAAGGCAACCTGAAAGACATGACGGTGCTGCTCTCGGCCCTGGCCCTGAGTGTTTTCCTGATGGTTGGCGCCCTGGTCCTGGACCGTCAGCGCATCAAACAACATTTTACCATCACAACGCTCAGTTTTGCCGGAAACCTGCTGCTGGTGGCGCTGCTGGCGGGGCTTTTCAACTTCGAGAATCTCCACCTCCTGTTTGCCCTGGCCCTGGCGCTGGCCTGCGCGGGTTTCGACTGGTACGCCCGGCGGGAACGGTCGTTTCTGTTTTTACTGATGAGTACCTTTTACGGCTACATCGGCGCGACGTACTTGGTGTTTCATTACCTGCATTTGCGCGACGAAGCCACTTATCTGTACTGGCTTATAACCGGTATAGCCGTCACCGTTTACCTATCGGCCAACCGAAAGATCGACGCGGTTCCGAGGGCAAAAAGCGAAGAAAGCAAAGGCTAGCAGCCTGAGATTGGGGCCAAGAAGCTGGCCATTACTCAATGACGTAGTTCCATGAAAGCATATAACGAAACCTGGGTGCACAACAAACGCATTATGGAGTATGCCGCTCGCTGGCAACGGCAGGGGTTGTTCGATGCGGCCAAACTGGCGCAGATTCAGGAAAAATTTCCGGTTGGCTTTCGCGAGTCCAACGGTTTTATCGAGATCGGATTATTTGTTTTTTCCATCGTGGCCACCAGCGGGAGTTATTTTCTGCTGGCTACGTTGCTGGGGCAACTGTTTGATCACGACATCTTTTACCATTTTTTCAACATTGGCTTCGGCCTGGCGGTTGGGTTTCTGGCGGGCAGACTGATCAGTGGTCGGAACTACTACCGCTCGGGGGTTGACAATGCGCTCGTTATCGCGGCTGTTGCGCTCGTTACGGCGGGCGTTGTCGGTCTTCTTCCCAATAACCTTTCCACCTGGCAGTATTGTCTGGTCATTTTGCCGCTGGTGCTGCTCGGGGTTTGGTACTACAGTGATTTGCTGCTGACCATGGCCGCCTTTGCCACCCTCATCACGGCTTTGTTCGATTTTTTTCTGGACTTTTCTTTCGGGAAAACCTTGCTGCCTTTTGTCCTGATGGCCGTCTCAGCGGGCTTATACGTGCTGGCCCGGCTGTACGAAAACCGTGATCATCTGGTGTATTGGCGCGATAACTTCATTCTGCTGGAATGGCTGGCACTGACTCAACTGCTGGTTAGCTGCAATTATTTCGCCGTTCGGCAACTGAATTACTGGACGCTGGACCAACGGCCCGCCGAAACGCCCGAAATTACCCTGGCGCCCCTGTTCTGGCTCCTGACCACCGCTGTCCCGATTGCCTTTATCTACCTGGGTATTCGTCAGAAGGAACGCCCGTTGCTGATCATGGGGGCTATTGGCTGGGGCCTGGCCCTAGCGACCTGGCGGTATTACTACCCCCTGTTTTCGCTGGAATTTTACCTGATCAGCAATGGCATCGTCCTGGTCCTGATCGCCATTTTTTTGATTCGCTACCTGCGGGTGCCGCACAACGGTTTTACCGACCGGCCCGACGAAGATTCGCCCAAAGAACTGCTCCTGAACGCCGAAACGCTGTCAACCATCCAGACCACCTCGGGTCACCTCGGCCCCAAGGAAGGGATGCAGTTCGGGGGTGGCGACTTCGGCGGGGGCGGCAGCGGAGATCGCTATTGAAACTGGACTAGCATTGATTTTCTCAACGCGCCGGGGCCCCGGCGCGTTTTTTTGTCTCTAATCTTACATCTGTCGCATTTCTTCAATACCGGGGTTAGGCGCGGGCTTACTTTTGCATGCAGTTAGAAACAGTAAACAACAATCACTCATGCAAAAAGCGATCATCAATCCCTGGCAATGGCAGGACAACCTGGGTTACGCCCAGGCCATAGAAGTCAGCCACGCCAGCCACACACTTTACTGCGCCGGGCAGGCCGCCATGACACCTGACGGCCAACCCGTTGCTGCCGACATGGCCGAACAAATTGGTTTATGCTTCGATAACCTCGAAACGGTTTTGCGGCAAGCGGACTATTCCCTGGCGAATGTCGTGCGGCTGAATTTTTACACCACATCCACCGAGCAGTTTTTTGTGGCCTACGGGCATGTCCTGCGCCGACTGGGTGCTCTGGGCTGTACGCCCGCCAGCACGCTCACGGAAGTCCGGGCCCTGGCTTTCCCTGAACTCCTGATTGAAATTGAGGCTACCGCCGTGAAATAACCTTTTCCAAAACAAAATCATGCAAGAGCAACGCTATAACGTGTTTAATCAGATTCATAAAGGGCTACGGGGAATGCTGTACAACACAGCCCTCCAGTTGCAGCAAACCGATTTTACCCAGCCCGAAGCCAACGCCGTTGTCGAGCAACTTGAGCAGGTTCTGGCGTTTTTCGACGAACACGCCGAGAATGAAGACCGCTTCATTCTGCCCCACGTCCGGAAACACAATGCGTCGCTGATCGACGAACTCGAAAAAGACCACGAAATCGATCACCGCCTGACCCAGACGCTGTTCGATCACATCCGCGACTGGAAGGCGGCCCAGACCGCCGATCAGAAAGAAGCGGCCGGACAACGGATCAGCTTCGCTTTCAACGAGTTTATTGCCTTCAATCTGTATCACATGAACAAGGAGGAAAACGTACTGATGTATTTGCTCTGGAAGCACTATACCGATGCGGAAATCCGGCAGATGGAAGGTGAAATCCTCCAGTCTATTCCGCCCCAGACGCTGCTGGCCGAAAGCCGTTGGATGATGCGCTCCATCAACGACCGCGAAGTGATCAGGTGGCTGACCGGCCTGAAGCAGGGCGCTCCGGCGGAGGTTTTCAACGGTTTTCTGCGGATGGCCGAGGAAGAACTGCCCGCCGATCGGCTGGCAAAGGTACACACGGCGCTGGAGCTTGCTGAACCGTTTGCATGAATGTCGCTTTTTTTCAATACTCAGCCCAATTACCGTATTATTTTTGAAGTATCTTACGCAATGATACGACTGTAAACCAGATGCAAACGAGTTACCAGGAGTTTAAACCGTCAGCCGCGCTGCAACCTTTTGTTGAATGTTACTGGCTGCATCATTTTAAAGCCAACAGTAACGAAGAATCGCCGGTTCAGCGCTGTCTCCCCTTCGGTACGTTGGAACTCATTATTCACCTGGACGATACGCGTGCTTACGTCTATTTTGACAACATCTGGCAAAAACTGCCGCAGGCGTTTTTCGCTGGTCTTTATCAGGATACAGTGCAGTGGAAATCGGTGGGAACGGTGCGAAAATTCGGGATTCAGCTGAAGCCGGAGAGCCTGCCCCAGTTGTTCAAGGTGCCGGTTGCGTCGATGTTCAACAACTTCACGGACCTGGAAACTTTCTTCGGCAAAGAAATCAACCGGCTGGTCGACACTATATACGGTTTGCCGAACGTCGACGAAGTGGTTCAGATCGTCGAAACGTTTCTGCTGGCGCGGCTCCAGAACCTGAAGGCCGAACGAAACTACGTGTTTGAAGCAACCCGGCTGATCCGGCAGTCGAAAGGCAGCTTGTCGATTGAGGCCCTGAGCGAACACCTAGCCATCAGCAAGCGGCAGTTGGAACGCAGTTTCAAAGACAATTACGGGCCGACACCCAAGATGTACCAGCGCATCATTCGGTTCCGGAGCGCCTACGAATCGTTGCACCAGAAGGCCACGATGCCCAACTGGCTGGATGTTTCCTACCGCTTTGGTTATTCGGATCAGGCCCATTTTATCCGGGATTTCAAGGAATTTACCAACGACGCCCCGGCCACGCTCTTTCAGGATACGGACCAGTACTACCGGCAACCGGGGCGGCAACTGATCCGGATGCGGGCCTAGAAGAGTAGCCAGGCGTTGGCTCCGTCAGCTCCTTTTTCTTCCCATTTTTCAAGTTAATGACGGTCTTTCCGACCTGTGTCGGAGGGACCGCAGGAGTCTCTTTTTCTTCTCTAAAAACAAAAATACAAACCATGAAACGTATGTATCTGGCGGCCGTAGCCGTCGTGGGGCTGCTTTGTGCCTTTACTCAAGTGCAGGATGCTCCCAAACCAGCGAAGCGTCCGGCTTCCATCAACCAGCAACCGTCTCAGGGCGAACTGGTCAACCGGGGTGAATACCTGGTTACCATTATGGGCTGTGGCGACTGCCATTCGCCCAAGAAAATGACACCCCGCGGCCCCGCTCCCGACCCGGACCGCCTTCTTTCCGGCTATAACAGTACCCAGCCGCTGGGCGACTACGACAAAAATCTGGCGAAGAGCGGACAGTGGGTAGTTTTCAACGGCCAGAACACGGCTTTTGCGGGACCCTGGGGCGTGTCATTCGCGGCCAATCTGACGCCCGATGCCACCGGTATCGGAAGCTGGTCGCTGGAGCAGTTTATCAAAGCTATGCGGCAGGGCAAATTCAAAGGACTGGACAACACGAGGCCCCTGCTCCCACCCATGCCCTGGCCTAACTACGTCGGCATGGCCGATGCGGATATGAAAGCCGTATTCACGTATCTGAAGTCACTCAAACCCGTTGCCAATGCTGTACCGGCCGCCATTCCACCCGGTCTGTAACCGTATCCTCCGTAATCCATTGTAAACGCTTTAGCCACGTAACACAACAAATTCTAATGATCCAGTGCATGAAAAAAGTAGCTTTATTGAGTGCCATCGCCGTACTGGCAGCCGGGTTGTGGAATTGCACCACCGACCACCTGGACCCGTCGCAGGAAGCCTACCAACTCGACGAGACCAAATCTGTGGCAGTCTGGAAGGGCAGCCAGCGCACCGGTAATTTTAATGAAGGGGCCATTACCGTAAAAAGCGATCAGTTGACCGTGCAGAACGGCCAGGTAACCGGTGGGTCGTTTACCATTCCGGTTTCATCCATCGTTAACTACAATTTACTGGATTCGCTCAAACCAATACTGGTGGGCCACCTTCAAAGTGCCGACTTCTTCAACATGGCCCTGCATCCCAACATTACCTATACCATCACGGGTATCGCTCCTTACGCGGGCAGCAACGGCCTGGCGGGGTCGAACTACCAGGTTTCGGGTAACCTGACGATGCTGGGCAAGACGAATCCCGTTGTTTTTCCGGCCCGAATTCAGCTAAACGACAACCAATTAACCGTAGAAGCCACGCTCGAGGTGGACCGGACCAACTGGGGGATCACGTACGCATCCGATCCCGCTCTGCCCGACGATCACTATATCCTGCCGAATCTGGGCATTCATCTCAAACTGTTCGGAAATAAAAAATAACCCAGACCGTGCTCTTAAAAATGCCTGGCCCAGATAGGATTCGATCTCACGGTCAGGCATTTTATGCTTCATACCTACCAACAAAACTCGGCCAGAAGGCTGGTCTTCTGCCGGTAAAATTGCACCCATACCTTTAAAATTATGACAAATCCAATAAGCTGATTTACGGATTGCTTCGTTTGGTTAAAAACCCCTAAGTTCGGGCCGATTTTACTAGCCAACAGAGAATCTCTTGTATGAAAACATTAGACGCTTATAATTTTTCCGGCAAACGCGCCCTGATCCGGGTGGATTTCAACGTTCCGCTGAACAGTAAATTCGAGATTACGGATGACACCCGTATGAAGGCCACGCTGCCGACGATCACCAAAATCCTGAAAGATGGCGGCTCGTGCGTGCTGATGTCGCACTTGGGTCGGCCTAAAGGAGGGCCGGAAGATAAGTTCTCGCTCAAACACCTCGTTGGCCCGCTGTCGATCATGCTCGGCGTTGATGTCAAATTTGCCGACGACTGCATCGGTGAATCCGCGAAAGAGCAGGCCGACGCGCTGCAGCCGGGTGAAGTGCTACTGCTGGAAAACCTGCGTTTTTACAAAGAAGAAGAAAAAGGCGACGTTGGCTTCGCCGAAAAACTGTCGAAACTGGGTGATGTCTGGGTAAACGATGCCTTCGGTACTGCCCACCGCGCCCACGCTTCTACGGCGGTTATCGCACAGTTCTTTACGGATAAAGTTTGCGGATACGTCATGCAGGCTGAATTGGACAACGCCCAGCGGGTGCTGGACAACGCCGACCGTCCGTTCACGGCCATCATGGGTGGAGCCAAAATTTCGGATAAAATCCTGATCATTGAGAAACTGCTGGACAAAGTCGACAACCTGATCATCGGCGGGGGCATGGCTTACACGTTCTCCAAAGCTCAGGGCGGCAGCATTGGTAAATCGCTGCTCGAAGCCGATAAGCAGGATCTGGCGCTTGAACTGCTCGAGAAAGCTAAAACCAAAGGGGTTCAGGTTTATCTGCCGGTCGACAACGTGATCGCCGATGATTTCTCGAACGATGCAAACCGTCAGGTGGTGGCAACCGGCCAAATCCCCGACGAATGGGAAGGACTAGACATTGGCCCTGAAACCGTTAAGCAATTTGCCGAAGTGGTTTCAGCCTCAAAAACGATTCTCTGGAACGGACCGATGGGCGTGTTTGAGTTCCCCAACTTTGCCATTGGAACCAACGCCATCGCAGACGCAGTGGTAAAGGCCACGGAAGAAAACGGCGCCTTCTCGCTGATTGGTGGGGGTGATTCAGCCTCGGCCGTTAACAACGCCGGTTATGGCGACCGCGTCAGCTACGTGTCAACGGGCGGGGGCGCTTTGCTGGAATACATGGAGGGCAAAACTCTGCCGGGTGTTGCCGCTCTCGACTAAGCCATACGTCGTTGAGCGCTTAAAATTGTATTTTGCTGAATGAAAATTATTCATTCACATATTCACAAAAAAGGCCGTTTACAGCGGCCTTTTTTTATGACTTTTGAATTTAATTGCCCAAATCGCTACAATTTCATCAATCGTCGGGGAGGTGAATCACCAAATCATATTTTGAATTTCCTTGTTGATACATTATTTTTAAAAATGAAAAAGCCACTCCTCAACGTGGGAATGGCTTTCTGCTTTCTTAACCTAAACTAATTATCTGTATAGTGTAACGGCGGAGCGGTGAAAAACTGTCCGCCGTTTTCATTTATTTAACGTTTATTTAATTATTTCCACCCCCGGCGCGGTTCCGTTCGGCCTCCGTGCTGGTACTGCGCTGGCGAGCCGCTTTCACATTCTGGTTGCCGAAGCGGTACGTAAACGTCAGACGGGCAATCCGGCTTTCCCAACGCGCCCGAATCTTGAAATCAATATCCTGGTACTTGGCGTATCCCTGGAATTTATTCAGCCAGAACGGGTCGTTGACGTTCAATTTCAGCGTCGCCTTGTTGTTCATCAGCGATTTCTGTACGCCAAGTCCAAAAGCTCCCTGCGGACGGACCGTGTAAAAACCGTAGATGTTTTTTGAGTTGTACCACCCGAATACCTCGGCCGTAAAGCCTTTCGACAGGACAAAGTTTTGTGAAGTGTATACATTAAAGGCAACGAAGTCAACATTATACTGTGCTCCGAGGTACGGAGATTGGTATTTGTTGTAAAAAATGTTGACGTTGTTCTGCATATTCCACCACTTGGTCACCGCCACCGGGGCACTCATCGTCAAACTAACGTTATCCAGCGTTGCCAGGTTGTCCGTCGTTACGTAAGTGATGTTTTGGTCCGGAATCTGACCCGGCACTTCATCCACGATCACGTCGATGGTCCGGCTGTAACCCAGCGAGGTCGAAAACTTGCCTTTGTAGACGTGGGTCAGCTGAAACGAATTTGTAAACTGCGGCTTCAGGTACGGGTTGCCCTGCTGATACGTATACGGGTCGAGGTAAAACCGGAACGGGTTCAGATTTTGGTAGTTCGGGCGGTCGATCCGGCGGCTGAAGGAAAGGTTCAGCACGTTGTTGGTATCAAGTTGCCGCGACACAAACAACGTCGGGAACAGGTTGGTATAATCCCGGTCAACCACTCGGTTCAGGGTCAGCGAATTTCCCCGCGAGAACGTGTGCTCGAGCCGCAAACCGGCCTGAATGCTGGTTTTCTTGTCCAGCTTACCCGCAAAGTTGACGTAACCCGCGTTGATGCGTTCGGTGTACTTGAAGCGGTTGCTCTGGCCCGGATTCACGATCCAGCGGCCGTCGGTAAAGTCCTCGTAGATCAGGTTATTATCCGACTGCACCGAACTGCTTTTCACACCGGCCTCCAGTTTACCGCCTTTTTTCAGAGGGTGAACGTAATCGGATTTGAAGGCCCAGATGTTAATGGCCGACGGCATATCGTTCCGAACCAGGGCCGGGGCCTGGGCAATGCTGTCATTGGCGTTTCGGTACGTTGTATTCAGGCTGTTGTACGAATCGCCGTTGAAGCGCGAATAGTCAAGGTCGGCGGTCAGTTCACGGCCTTTCCCGTCGAAATCGTACTTGTAGTTGACGTTCCCCGTTAGGTTCGACCACTTATTTTTCACCGAGACGGCCGTCGTCGGTTTGAGTGTAATCTGGCCCTGTTCGTTCCGGATTATGGCGTTGTTGATCCCGTTATCCTGCCGCCAGTCGTTGAGAAAACCCGTTGCCAGCACCCCGATGGTGCTTTTCTTGTTCAGAAAATAATCGACGCCGGTCCGGAACGTGTGCCCATCGAAGCGGTTGGGGCGGTACGATGCCTGGTCAAAGTACGTAACCTTGCCGTTATATGGTATGATTCGGTTGAGTTCGTTTTCCTGAAAACGGCGGTTGTGGAAGTAGCTGTAGTTTCCGAAAGCGTTGATTTTACCGACCCGGTGGTTCAGGTTCAGGCTGGCGTTGGCTTTCTCGTACCGCCCATACCCTACCCCGGCAATGGCCGTTCCGTTGGTACCGAAGTTCTTGTTTTTCTTCATCCGGATGTTGATGATCCCCACGTTTCCGGCGGCATCGTATTTGGACGAAGGATTGGTAATAATTTCGATTTTCTCGATGTTGTCGCTCGGCGTGTTTTTCAGCAGATTAGCCACTTCCTGGCCCGACAGATACGTCTGCTTGCCGTCGATCATTACCATCACACCCGATTTACCTTTCAACTGGATGTTGTCGTTCTGGCGGTCGATGGTAACACCGGGAGCCTTTTCCAGCACCTCCAGAGCCGTGTTGCCGCTCGCAACAATGCTGTTTTCAACGTTGACGACGGTTCGGTCGATTTCCTGTTCAATGAACGGCTTTTTAGCCACCACCTTGACCTCGTTCAGCTTTTTACTTT
Source organism: Larkinella insperata (assembly GCF_026248825.1). Classification (NCBI taxonomy): domain Bacteria; kingdom Pseudomonadati; phylum Bacteroidota; class Cytophagia; order Cytophagales; family Spirosomataceae; genus Larkinella; species Larkinella insperata. Next base: position 368,646 of record NZ_CP110973.1, read on the forward strand.
CTTCCAGCATCGTCAGTGTTTTGACCTGAACATCTGGATTGGCCGCATCAATCGCGAACGGTTCTGAATATACTTTCTGGTATCCCATCAGGGAGGTCGCTACCCGGTAACGGCCTTCGGCCACATTGTCAAGTTCGTATAGTCCCTTATCGTTGGTAACGGCCCCTTTGACCAGCGTAGAATCCTTGGCTTTCAGGAGTAAAATGGTGACAAATTCCGCTGGTTTCTGACTCGGGTCGATAACCAGCCCGCGCACTTTTCCCTTGACGGGAGCCTGGGCTAGTGCCGATGTCATAACCAGCCACGCACACACGGCGGTGATAAACGTTTTCATGAGATGTAGTATTAGGCTGTTGTTTACTGCTGACGATTCAATGACGTTGTTTACTGTTCGGCTCCTGAGGAGTATGTGGCAAAGTTAAGTAGTATGTATTGCATAGAACCTGATCTTACATAGATGGTCAATTTACAAGGATGACCGGTCAAAGGCGGTAGACTGCCGGAAATGGTTTCGATTGGCAGATGCAAAGATGGGCAGCCAGGTTGCATTCATCAAGAAAAAAGATGTTAACGGGTGTTAAAAGAGGTTAAACGGAACCGGCGTTTGCTAGTTAATAAAGGATCACTGGAAACCCATTCGTATTAAAATGCTTCATTCCTTGTACAACACATCGCTCAGCCTCCTCACCGATCTTTACCAACTTACAATGGCCTACGGATACTGGAAATCCGGCACGGCCCAGAAAGAAACCGTATTCAATTTGTATTTTCGCAAACACCCCTTCCAGGGCGGCTTCACGGTGGCCTGTGGTCTGTCGAGCGCCATTGAGTATCTGAACGCCTTTTCGTTTTCCAGTGACGATGTTCGCTACCTGAGCACGTTAACCGGCACCGACGGCCAACCGTTGTTCGACCCCGCTTTTCTGGATTATCTGCAAACGTTGCGCTTTACCGGCGACATTGATGCCGTGCCGGAGGGAACCGTCGTTTTCCCCAACGAACCCTTGATCCGGGTGCGCGGGCCGATTCTGCAGTGCCAGTTGCTCGAAACGCCCCTGCTGACGCTAATCAATTTTCAGTCGCTGATTGCCACGAAAGCCGCCCGGATGCGGCTGGCCGCCCACGACGACACCCTGCTGGAATTTGGTCTGCGTCGGGCGCAGGGCATCGATGGGGGCATGACCGCCAGCCGGGCCGCCTACATCGGCGGGTGCGACGCCACGTCCAACGTACTGGCCGGCAAGCTGTACGGCATTCCGGTGCGCGGTACACACGCCCACAGTTGGGTGATGTCGTTCGACAGCGAACTGGAATCCTTTAACGTGTACGCGGACGTGCTGCCCAACAACGTCACCCTGCTGGTCGACACCTACGATACTATCCAGGGCGTCAGAAATGCCGTTGAAGCCGGAAAGAAGCTCAGAGAAAGAGGTTATCAGCTCAGCGCCATTCGGCTGGATTCGGGGGATCTGGCTTACCTCAGCATGGAAGCTCGTAAATTATTGGATGAAGCCGGTTTTCGGGAAACGGCCATTGTCGGCAGCAACGATCTGGATGAATACCTCGTTACCAGCCTGAAAGAACAGGGGGCTAAAATAAACATCTGGGGAATTGGCACCAAACTGGTGACGGCCTACGACCAGCCCGCGCTGGGTGGGGTGTACAAGCTGGCGGCCATTCAAAACCCGGCGGGGCAGTGGGACTACAAGCTGAAACTGTCGGAACAGACCATCAAGATTTCCACGCCGGGCATCCAGCAGGTGCGACGGTATTACAACGAACGCGGCTTTATTTCCGATATGATTTACAACGAGGAAACCCCGCCCGCCGGCCCGTCCACGATGATCGACCCCTACGATTTTACCCGCCAGCGTCGTTTTGCCGACGCAACCACGTTTGAAGATTTGCTGGTCCCCGTCTTCCGAAATGGACAAACCGTATATACTACTCCGGACATTCAGACGGTTCGGAACCGCGTCACAACACAACTGAGCCAGCTCCATCCGGGGATCAAACGGTTTACCAACCCCCATGCGTACCCCGTTGGTCTCGAACAGAACCTGCATCAGTTAAGAACCGATCTGATTCTCAAATTACGCCAGAAATAACGGTGAGGGGCTAACGAAAACTTAGCCCCTTCTTCTTTTCGTCCTATCAAATAGCGCCTTTTGGGCATCAAATCACTTTTAATTGAAATTTAATTCAGAAAAGACGTTAGGCATAAACCTGTTTAAACAAATTTTGTTTAAACATATATAAAACAGCACCACAGCCAACCTCCCATGAAAAGCCGTCCGTTTAGAAATAGCTATCACGAGTTACTGGTCAATCTGCATTCCACCCAGAGCCAGATTAGTAATGAATTTCAGAAGAAGCTGGAACCGTTCGATCTCTCCTCGCAACAGTATTTCATTCTGCGGCTTTTGTCGGAAGCCCACCCTCACCCGCTAACGGTGAGCGAACTGAAAAACCAGATGGTAGACCGGAGTTCTGACATCACCCGCCTGATTGACCGGCTCGTGAAGAAAAGTCTGGTGATCCGGGAGAACGATCCGGAAAACCGGCGCAAGGTAAACCTGCGGCTTAGCGAAGACTCGTACGCCTTTGCGCAAAAAGTCATCGGCCAGTTTCAAAACTTCGAATCCATCGTGAGTCACTTGAGCGAACCGGAGGTGCAAACCCTGAATGAACTGTTGAACAAAATCAGAAATCAGTAATTCTCAGTATGAAAACAATCCATAAACCGTTGCTGGCTCTGCTGCTCACCGCCGGAATTGGCGGGGAAATGGCTGCAGCCCAGACGCCCCCGGTTGTCTCGCTGGATCAGGCGGTGCAGTCCGCTCTCCAGAACAACAACGCGTTCAAACTTTCCACTACCCGGGTTAAACTGGCCGAAGCCCGGCTGCAGCAGACGAAAGAAAACGAACTCCCGCAGGCTTCGGCTTCGCTGTCGTATTCCCGTTATGACCTTTTGAACGCATTTTCGCTGGGTGCCCCCGGTTCGTCGGAAGCGGCCCTGACCATCCCGAAAGGTGCCTTCAACGCCACGATGGGCGGTGTAACCGTTCGGAAGGAATTATTTGGTGGTTTTGCCGAAAAATCGGCGCGGGTTTCGGCCGAACTGCTGGCCCAGGCCAGTCACCTGGATGCTGATAAAGATCAGGCCGAACTGACGTACAACGTAGCCGCATCGTATTTCAACATAGTCAAAATTATCAAATCAGCGTCCATCATTGCCCAGAACATTCGCCAGACGGAAGAGCGTGAGCGCGAAGTGAAGAACCTGGAAAAAGAAGGGATCGTGACCGCCAACGAAGTGCTGAAGATTCAGTTGCAGAAAAACAACCTTCAACTCAGTCAGCTTGAGGTAAATAAGGCGCGGGAAACGGCCCTGTTCAATTTTGCGTTACTGATCGGGCATCCGGAGCAGCAAGCCTTTACCGTAGATACGACCCTGAACGAGCAATTGGTGGCCCTGGCACCGGTGAACGATTACATCGTCCGGGCCCTGCGCGACCGCCAGGAAGTGAAAGCCAACGACCTGCGCATCCGGGCGGCTGAATCGGCATTCCGCACCACCAAAAGCGCCTTTTATCCGCATCTGGGACTCTCAGCCGGTTATAATTACATCAACCCCACGAAAGAATTGTTTCCCAAAGCCAATTCGTTTGTCAACGCCTGGAACGTCGGGCTGGGGTTGAGCTACAACATCGGCACGCTGTACGGCTGGAAAGGCCGGGTGCACGAATCCAAGCTGAACATTGAAGCGGCCAACCTGCAGCAGAATCAGCAGTCGGAGCAGATCAGAAATGAAGTATTCAGCAACTACAACGCCTATCAGCTCGCCCACGAGAAACTGACGGTAATCCGCACCGCCGTTACCCAAGCGACCGAAAATTACCGGCTGACCGAATCGCGGTTCCGCAACGGCCTGGTCCTCGCCAGTGATTTGCTGGATGCGGAAGATTTTCTGCTTCAGGCGCAACTTAACCTTGTCAACTCAACCATTGACGCCCGGCTGGCTTATCACCGGCTCCAGAAAGCCGTGGGCGAAACCATTAAATAACACACAGGAAGTAAAATCATGGAAAACAGTAGAAAAACCATCATTCGTGTTGTCATCGGCCTGGTGCTGCTGGTCGCTCTTTTCTTCGGCTACAGCGAGTTCCGGCAATTACAACGCTTCGAAACGACCGATAATGCCCAGATCGACGGCGATGTAGACCCAATCATCCCGAAAGTGGGTGGCTACGTCAAAAGCATCCGTTTCCAGGACAACCAACGCGTTAAAAAGGGCGACACCCTGGTCGTGCTGGACGATGCCGATTATAAAATTCGGGTAACCCAAGCCGAAGCCGCCCTGCAAAGTGCACAGGCCGGGCTGGGGGTCAGTCGCTCGAATATCGGTACGGCTTCGGCCACCATTCAAACTTCGCAGGCCGGGGTTCTGACCGCCCGCGAATCCGTGGCGTCGGCCCAGGCCAACCTGGAAGCCACCCAGGCGCGGTTGTGGAGAGCCAATCAGGATTACCAGCGGTACGAACGCCTATTGGCCGAACGGACAGTTCCGCAGCAACAGTTTGATGCCGCCAAAGCCGAACGGGATGCCGCCCAGGCGCAGGTGAATGCCGCCCGGGCGCAGGTGCAAACCGCCCAGGCCCAGGTCAATGCCGCCGGTACGCAGACGTCCGTAACCAGTGCCCAGCGCCGGTCGGTGGAACAGCAAATTACCGTGGCCCAGGCCACCATCAAGCAACGGCAGACCGAACTGGATCTGGCAAAATTGCAACTTTCGTACACCGTGCTGCTGGCTCCCGTCGACGGCGTGGTTTCCAAACGAGCCATTCAGGTAGGCCAGCTGGTGCAACCGGGCCAGGCGCTCTGCTCCGTGGTTCCGGACAAAGAACTGTGGGTAACGGCCAATTTTAAGGAAACCCAACTGGAAAAAATGCAGCCGGGCCAACCCGTTGACATCGAAGTTGATGCATTCCCCAGTGAGCCCATCCGAGGTTACGTGAGTTCCTTCTCGGGCGCAACGGGCGCCAAATTTACGCTGCTGCCTCCCGACAACGCCACCGGTAACTACGTGAAAGTGGTGCAACGCATCCCGGTTCGGATTGAACTGGACAAAAACAGTCCCCTGTTCTCCCGCATCAAACCGGGCATGAGCGTGACGGTGCGCGTGGATATTGAAAGTAAAGGCGAACGAAAAGGGTAATCCATGAAATTAGGCTTTGATAAATGGGTCATCATCTTTACGGTGACCTCGGCGGCTTTGCTGCAAATGATTGATACCTCGATTGTTAACGTGACGCTCACGCAGATGATGGGGAACCTCGGCGCATCGCTGGGGGACATTAGCTGGGTCGTGACCGGCTACGCGGCCGCCAACGCCGTAATGATTACGCTGTCGGGCTGGCTGTCGGCCAAGTTCGGTCGGCGCAACTATTTTGCGGCTTCCATCGTCCTGTTCACGATTGCGTCGATTTTCTGCGGAACGGCCACCAACGTCTGGGAACTGGTCTTTTTCCGGGTCATTCAGGGCATCGGCGGGGGCGGCTTGCTGACGACGGCCCAATCCATTCTGATCCAGACGTTTCCGAAAGAAGACCTGGGAATGGCGAACGCCATCTACGGGCTGGGGGTCATCATCGGTCCGACGATTGGCCCGACGCTGGGCGGATACATCACCGACAACCTGTCGTGGAACTGGGTGTTTTTCATCAACATCCCGTTTGGTATCTTGGCCACGGTCCTGACGTTCCTGTTCATTAAAGAACCGGCCGAAAAAATTCCCGCCGGACGCATGGACTGGCTGGCGCTGATTCTGCTGACGGCCGGAATCGGCGGTTTGCAGATCGTGCTCGAAAAAGGCGAAAGCGAAGACTGGTTTGAAACCCGGTACATCGTGGTCATGTCGGTCATGGCTGTAGTCGGCATTATCGGTTTTATCTGGCGTGAACTGGCCGTCGATAATCCGGTGGTCGACCTGCGCCTGCTGCGAAAACGACGGTTTGCCGTCGGAACGCTGTTCAACTTCATTCTCGGTTTCGGACTATTTGCGTCGGTGTTCATCATTCCGGTTTACTGCCAGAACCTACTGGGCTTTACGGCCAGTCAGACGGGTTGGCTGCTGATGCCGGGCGCATTGATGAGCGGGGCCATGATGCCCGTGGTCGGAACGTTGCTGCGGAAAAATTACATTTCGCCGGTTTGGTACAGCGCCCTCGGCTTTCTGCTTTTCTTTATTTTCTGCTACCAGTTATCCGGCCTGAGTCTGGATACGGGAGCCGATTCGTTTTTCTGGCCGCTGATCATCCGGGGCATCGGCATGGGCTTCATTTTTATTCCGCTGACTACCATCACCGTAGCCGACCTGAGCAACCTGGAAGTGCCGCAGGGTTCGGCCCTGACGAACATGGTCCGGCAATTGGGCGGTACGTTCGGAACGGCCATCATCACGACGTATATCTCGACGCGCTCGGTTTTTCACCAAACTATTCTGGCCGACAACGTCACGAATTACAACCCACTTTCGGTCGAGCGCATCCGGCAGTACACAGCCCTGTTTGTTTCGAGAGGCAACGATCTGGCCACGGCGACTCAGAAAGCCTACACCCTGCTGAAAGGGGCCGTGACGCGGCAGGCGATGGTCATGACGTACGGGGATGCCATGCTGATTATTGGCGGCTTTTTCCTGATCTGTCTGCCGCTGCTGCTGCTGTTTATTGGCAAGAAAATCAAGACGCAGGAACACATGGAAATGTCAATGGAGTAAGCGCATGAATCGAAAGCACAGGCATTCGGAGAAATGCAGTCCCGTGGAGCCGCCCGCCGAGAAAAAGCAACTGGTTGGGCGGCTGCTCCACAAATCATCGCGGTTTTTCCGGGAGCTGGCGGCCCAGCGGCTGGCGCAGGCGGGGTACGCCCACATCTGGATCGGCCACATTGTCCTGATGCTCCACATCCGTCCGGGCGGCTCGACCATCAACCAGCTGGCGCAGGAGACGAGCATCAGCAAACAGGCGGTTTCGCGGTTTGTGAAGGAACTGGAAACGAATCACTACGTGAGCACCGGCCAACACCCCGACGATGCGCGCTCTGTTCTGGTCGGCATTACCGCATCCGGGCATCAACTGCTGGCGGCCTGGCAAACCGCCACCGATCGGGCTTACCAGCAGTTTATCGAGATTGTGGGCGAAAAATCAATGCAGGAGTTGGTGGGCACGCTGGATAAACTGGTCACCTTTTTTGAAGAACCGCCGACGGATTCGGCAGCCTGATTGCTGCACGGCTAAAACTTCACAAAACCGTACCTGATGGGTACGGTTTTTTAGTATCATCTTTTCATTAAACCTATTTGCGCTTCATATTTGTTATCTACTTAAAGCAGAAAAACCACGTACATGAAGCTCATAAAAGTTGCCGCCGGTGTTGTCAACCAGATTCCCATGGCCTGGGAACACAATCGCCGGACGATCATCGACGCCATTGAAGATGCCAAAAAACAGAACGTCAGCATTTTATGCTTACCCGAACTGTGTATCACCGGCTACGGTTGTGAAGACATGTTCTTCTCGAACGAGGTCATCGAGCAGTCCAAACAAAGTCTGCTGGAGATTGTGCCGTACACCGGCGGCATCATCGTGGCCGTCAGTCTGCCGCTGCGGCTGGCCAACAACCGCACTTACGACACGGCCTGTCTGATTGCCGACAAACGCATTCTGGGCTTCGTTTGCAAGCAGGTAGTAGCCAACAACGGTGTTCACTACGAAAGCCGCTGGTTTCAGCCCTGGACGGCGGGGTTGCGCGACGAAATTCAGATTGGCGAATTTACCTATCCGGTCGGTGATTTGTTGTTCGACGTGTCGGGCGTGAAGATCGGCTTCGAGATTTGCGAAGATGCTTGGATTGCCAACCGACCGGGCCGCAGCCTGCACGAGCGCGGAGTCGATATTATTCTGAACCCGAGTGCGAGTCACTTTTCGTTTTTCAAATCCGTGGTCCGCGAGCGGTTTGTCATCGACGGCTCGCGGGCGTTTGGCGTGAGTTACATTTACTGCAACCTGCTGGGCAACGAGTCGGGCCGGACGATTTTCGACGGTGATGCCATGATTGCCGCCAACGGCCAGTTGCTGGTATCGGGGCCGCGCTTCAGCTACGCCGATCACATGCTGGTCTGCGCCGTCATTGATGTCGACGATACCCGTCTGAGTCAGGTGCAGAACAAGGCCAATCTGGCTTATTTGTACCCCAACCTGCGCGTAGCCGCCCAGTTCGATTTTCCGCCGATTAAACCCGTGGTCCAGAAGGCGGAACTGGAATATTGGGAGCGGGGTAATTACCTGAAAGAAGAAGAATTTGCGCGGGCCGTGGCGCTGGCGTTGTTCGATTACCTGCGCAAAAGCCGTTCGCACGGTTTTGTCCTGTCGCTGAGCGGGGGGGCGGATTCATCGGCCATTGCGGCTCTGGTGTCGCTCATGATCCGGCTGGCCGACGAAAGCATTGGTCTGGAAGCTTTCAAAAAGAAACTGAGCTACATTAAAGCGATTCAGGACCTGAATACCGTCGAGGAAATCTGCGGTGCGTTGCTGACGACCATCTACCAGGGTACCGAAAACAGCTCGACGGATACGCTGAATTCTGCCGAATCGCTGGCAAAATCCATTGGTGCCACGTTTTATAACATCAACATCAACGGGCTGGTCGAAACGTACACGAAGCTGATCGAAGACCAGATTGGCCGGAAATTAAGCTGGGATACCGACGACATTGCCCTGCAAAACATTCAGGCGCGGGTCCGGGCCCCAAGCGCCTGGTTGCTGGCCAACATCCACAACGCCCTGCTGCTATCGACCTCCAACCGTTCGGAAGCGTCGGTTGGGTACGCGACGATGGACGGCGATACGGCGGGCAGCATCTCGCCCATTGCCGGGATCGACAAGCATTACCTGCGAAGCTGGCTCCGCTGGGCCGAAACCGAGGGCGTGGGTGGCACCATCAAAGTGGAAGGATTAAAGGCCGTCAACAACCTGCAACCCACCGCCGAACTTCGCCCGCTCGACAAGAAGCAGACCGACGAGGAAGACCTGATGCCGTACGGGGTGCTGAACGCCATTGAAAAAGCCGCCATCCGGGACAAGCAGTCGCCGAAGGAGGTTATGCAGCACATGGAAGTCATCTTCGAGGGGCAGTACAGCCGCGAGCAGCTTTACGTATCGGTCGAGCGGTTTTTCCGGCTCTGGAGCCGCAACCAGTGGAAGCGCGAACGGTATGCGCCCTCGTTCCACGTCGACGACGAAAACGTTGATCCGAAAACCTGGTGCCGTTTCCCGATTCTCAGCAGCGGTTTTGAAAAAGAACTGGCCGAACTGAAGGAATACGTAGAAGGCAAGGACGGTCGGGGCCGGAAGGGAAAGATCGGGTTTTAAGCGTATAGTTGTCTAAAACAGAACGGCCATGAACCAATCAACTGGCGTGATTACATCACAACGGATCCCAAGATTATGATGGATAAGCCGATCATCAAAGGCACCCGGATTACCGTAGAATTGATTGTTGATAAAATCGCAAGCGGTGAACCCATTGACGAAATACTGATCGACTATCCACGTTTAACGCGAGAATCCATCTAGGCTTGCTTGCAGTATGCGGCAGATGCGGTTTGTAAGGATATTATATTTGACTTAGCAGCATGATAACCATTCTGGCAGATGAAAATGTTGAGAGTCGGATTGTCGATCTGTTACGTAAAAGTGGCTACCAGGTCAGCTATATATCGGAGTTAAGTCAGGGTATTTCCGATACAGACGTTTTGGATCAAGCTGTCAGGGATGTTCATATATTACTTACAGCCGATAAAGGTTTTGAAGAACTACCTTACATGGTCAAAAGCATCGGGGAGTTTTGTTTTATCGATTAGCTAAAATGACCACGTTAGAAAAAGCTCAACTTATTTTGGAAACAATAAAAGCCAATCACAAAGAATTAGAGGACGCTTTTACCGTTTTAACCAATAATAAAATTCGAATCCGCAGACTTTGAGGTTTGTTCAGCAGCGCGTTTTAGTTTGAGCTACACATCCAGTTGGTGATTCCTCACCTTACTGGGTGTGTAGCTGTTTTGGTGTTCTCATTCACCGCAAAAATCTTCATTCGAGCAACGTTTGCCCGGCTTTGAGCGTATGGGCAGATAGACAACCGAATATGAAGACCATAATGAAGAGCAACCCATCTCAAGTACGACGTTTTTTCCACCGGCTGCGCCAACAGGGCCTTGGCGCACTGGCCGTCAACCTGCTGGTTTTGACCGTCCTTTTTTCCTGTTCCAAGGAATCCGAAGAGCTAACCCCGGGTAGCACCACCACACCGGGCGGGTCGGCAACCGGCAGCACCATCGTCATCGACAGCACCACTACCTCGTCCGGCACACCGGAAGGCAGTACGGAAACGGCCGCCAACGAAGAAGACCTATTAGCCAACGCTCCGTTTTCTTCCACGGTAACCATCACGTTTGGCAGCACCGTCAGTATTTCTAACCCTCTGGAAGGCAGTGGTATAGCTGTGGCGGTAGCCAACGGCGATGTCGTTGTTAATGCTACCGTTGCGGAAGTGGCCTACGTCATTTCCGGAACCACCGCCAACGGCTCGTTGAAAATATACAGCGATAAGAAATTCAAGCTGACGCTGAACGGGGCCAACATCACCAACCCCGACGGTCCGGCCATCAACATCCAGTCCAGCAAACGGGCGTTTGTCGTGCTGGCCGATAACACCACCAGCACCCTGACCGACGGCGCAACGTATACGGCCAGCGGTGCCGAAGACATGAAGGGAGCCTTTTTCAGCGAGGGTCAGCTAATTTTCAGCGGCACCGGCACGTTGAACGTCACTGGCCACTCCAAACACGCCATTTGCAGCGACGACTACGTCCGGGTCATCAGCGGGACCATCACCGTACCGGCGGCCGCTTCCGACGGGATTCACACCAACGACGCGTTCATTGCCGACGGTGGCACGCTGAACATCACGACAGCGGGCGACGGTATTCAGTGTGAAGAAGGCTTCATCGTAATCAACAACGGTAGCTTTACCATCAACGTAGCCGATAAAGCCCTCACCGCTTCGTACGATACCGACGACACCATCGACCCTTACCTGACCATCAACGGCGGCAGGTTTACCATCAACTCGTCGGCGGGTGAAGGCATCGAAAGCAAAAGTACGCTGACGATCAACAACGGAAATTTTGTTATCAAAACCGCCGACGACGGTATCAACGCGGGCAAAGCCATCTACATCAATGGCGGCATCATGTATGTGTACGCAACTTCCAACGACGGCATTGACTCCAACGGACCGCTCACGGTAACGGGCGGCAACATCGTCTCTGTCGGAGCCGGTGGCGCGGAAGCCGGAATTGACTGCGACCGCAGTACGTTTAAAATAACCGGCGGTGTTCTGGTCGGTATCGGCGGATCCAGCAGCGTACCCACCGCGAGCGTCAGCAAACAAGCGTCGGTGCTGCTCGGCAGCGGATCGGCCAATCAGGTGATTCACATCCAGTCGAGCGACGGAGCCGAAGCGCTAACGTTCCAGATTCCGCGAAGCTACTCCACCCTGCTGTTTTCAAGCCCCAAGCTGAAAACCGGTCAAACGTATACAGTCTTTACGGGCGGTAGCGTCGCGGGCGGCACCAGCCTGAACGGCCTGTATACCAGCGGTACGTACACCGTGGGCACGCAGTCGACAAGTTTCACAACCGCCAGTCTGGTAACCCAGGCTGGCGGCAGCTCCGGGCCGGGCCGGTAACCCCCAGGCATTGCGATCACCCTGCCCGGATGGCTTAAACGGCGGTTTGGGCAGGGGGTCAAACGGTTTTCCGCAAATTCAGCGGGCCGACTGGTACAACAACAAGCTTCCCTGTACCTTTGCGGCATGAAATTTTTCCTTCCCGGTTTGCTCTTTGCCGCGCTTTGGGCTTCGGCATCGGCGGCCACCAAATTCGGCGTTCTGTCGGTCGACCCACTCATTCTGGCGCAAATGCGGTTTTTTATTGCCGGTCCGCTGATGCTGCTGGTAGCACACGGCATTCAGCGCCACGCCCTGCCCAACCGGCTGGAATTTACCCGACTGACAATATTTGCCCTGCTCAACACCACCATCTACCTCGGCGCTTTTGTGCTGGCGCTCAAGCAGGTTTCGGCCGGTATTGGCAGTCTCTCAACGGCCACCAACCCCCTGTTTATTACGTTGATTTCCGCCCTGTGGCTCCGACGGCCCATCCGATGGTACGAAGGGCTGGGCATCGCGCTCGGGATGGCGGGGGTGCTGCTGGCGACCTATCCCCTACTCGAAGGCAGTTACGCCACGCTGTCGGGTCTGCTGATTCTTCTGGCGGGGATGGTGTCGATTTCGGCGGCTACGGTTTATTACGCCCGGTTTACGTGGCAGTTGCCCAACCTGGTGATCAACGGCTGGCAGGTTCTGATTGGCGGTATTTTGCTGCTGCCCTTTACGTTGCTCTTTGCCAATTTTGAAAATTCGCACTACGACGCCCGGTTCTGGGGATCGGTGTTTTGGCTGATCATCCCGGTTTCGGTCATCGCGCTGCAGCTCTGGTTTTACCTGGTCCGGCAGGATGCCGTTCAGGCGTCGCTCTGGCTGTTTCTTTGTCCGATTTTTGGCTTTGCCTACTCCTCCCTTCTACTCGACGAACCGCTGACGGTTTACACCTTCCTGGGCACGGCGCTGGTGCTGGCGGGCTTGTATCTGGGCCAGCGCGAAAAGTTTAGCAAAGGCAAAAAAACGGCCTAAACGCTCCTATTTTTCGACCACGACAAACTCCAGATCAACGGTGTTGCGCTCCAGATTGGGAACGGGGTTGATACCAATTCGCGCTGGATCGAAGTGCCCGGATTCAGCCAAGGCCTTCTGCGACTGAACCAGTTTGGAACGGCTGAACAGTTCGCCCGGGCGGATGGCAACGGTTTTAAGCAATTGCTCGTTTGTAACCGTATTGTTTCCTTTGAAAACTACTTTTTCAATATTTACCGGCTTTCCTTCGTAAATCTGAATCTCCAGATTTACCGCATTCCCCGCGTGCTTTTCGTGCACCTCGGCGTTATAAAACAAATATCCTTTATCCATGTAAAGAGAAGCGAGGTCTGCGCCGGGGTGACCACTCAACCGATCGGCAAACGCTTCTTTGTCGTACAGATCCCCGGGCTGAACGCCCACTATCTGGTCTAAATAGTCAGCCGAATACAGCGTGTTTCCTTTCCAGGTAATGGTACCCATGGGAGTGCCTTTGTGCGATTTTACCGCCTGAAATGCAGGGTGGGTATCCTGCCGGAAGCAGGAACAGACGACCAGCGAAAGGGCCAACAGGGGCAGTATGATCAGGAATCTTAATTTTTTCATGGGTCCGGATGGTTTTTGAGTGAGCATGTGAATGCGTTGAAAAATGGGTTTGTTCGAAAAGGATGCGAGCAACGGAAGGGGATTTTGGGCCGTCATTTTCAGGAGCAAATAACCGTACTGCCTGACATTGCCCGATAGCCGGGTCACGACGGAATCGACGGTGTATTCGTGGACCTGACGAATGGCCAAATGCAGGTACCTGACAACCGGATGAAACCAGAACAGAATGCTCACCAGTTCGAAAAGCAGCAAGTCGAGCGTGTGCCAGTGCCGCACGTGAATTTCTTCGTGCAGCAACACCTGCGCCTGTTCTTCCGGCGTTAGCGAATTATGGTCGGGGTTGAGAAAGATAAATCGCCAGAAGGAAAACGTTGGCAAACGGGATTGAACGTAAACGGAATACATCACCCCTTCATCAACCTTCTGACTTGTTTGAATGAACCCGTAGACGGCTCTCAGGTTGCGGTAAAGTTGCCAGCTCCGGTAGAGAAAACCCGCCAGATACACGCCCAGAAAGGCATAAACAGCCCACTCCATCCCGCGCATGGTTTGGCCAGCCTGTGCCGCCGATTCCGCTGCAAACCCATCATGCAAAGGCGACGCGGTATTGAGCCGTAATTCCAGCCCGGCCGGAGCCACCGTTCCAAACAGGGCAAAGGCGGGCAGCAACGGCAGCAGGCAACTGATTAGCACGCCCGCCAGCAAGTACGCCCGGTTCCAGTGAAAGTGGGTAAGGCGGCAAAAGAAAAGCCGGTAAGCCAGGGCAAAAACCGTCAACAGCAGCGTGCCCTGCAGCAGATAGACAACGAAATCAGTGAGCATCTTCGTCCGGTTTAGCGGGTTTTTCGGCCTCGTCGAGTAAACTCTTCAGGCGCTGAACCTCCGCCGGGTCCAGCTTTTCTTCATTGACCATGAATGACACGACTTTCTCGGGCGAGCCTTCGAAGTAATTCATCAGAAAATTCCTGAAGGTAAATTTCCGGTACGCCAGCTTCGATACCGTCGGGAAATATTCGTGCGTTTTGCCGTAGGCTTTATGCCCAATAAATCCTTTCTTCTCCAGAATCCGGATCAGCGACGATACCGTGTTGTAAGGCGGTTTTGGCTCCGGCATCTGATCAATAACGTCCTTTACAAATCCCCTCCGGATGGCCCAGAGAATCTGCATAACCTTCTCTTCGGTTTTCGTTAATCCTTCCATGAAACAAAGATAAACGTACAAATCAGTTATTCAACTATCAACACAGTTAAATAACGTTAAAACCCGTTATAGTGCATAGAACGTCAGGCAATTTTTTGATGGAAAGTACCGAAAAGCAGCGGAGGAAAGCAGAAATAATGCGTTGTTTCCGGATCATTTTCTAAAGCAAATAAAAGCCGTACAAATTCGCTGTAATTCAACTAGTTAACCCCCTAAAATAATTGTCAAATCCGGAACACTGACTGGCTGTTTTTTGTTCTATTTACATGAACACGAACACAGACAATACAATGAACACGGAACACAAAATGGTGCCTTTTACACCTGGTCAACCTTCGGATGAAACCTGGCGGAAATCCATTCCGGCTCAGGTATTTCTGAACCACTTCTTCGCGATTGACTTCCACATTCAGCGACTGGACGACCTGTTTGATCTGGCCCGTTTTCCGCTGTTTCAGGAGTTTGCCCCGGCCATCACCGACGAGCAACGGAAGGCCCTGGAAAAGCTGTTGCTCAACAGCTGGAGCGCCGAATATGCGCTGCGGATTACGCCGGTCGTGAATGACAACCAGTACCTGCAAAGCTCCCTGCACTGGACGTTTCCGCAGGCGTATTACAGCGTCTTGTTCAGCGTACGGGCTTTTCTCCAAATGATGGGTGAACCCGTCAGCAACGAAGAGATTATCCGCCGTCGCATCGGCAACATGGTCGTGCGCGGTTATTACCCGGCTTCGATTGGCTTTTATGCCTCGGGTCCGCTCAACAATTACCGGACCATGCGGCTTCCGTTGGCGAAGTTTGATATTGCCAAACCGGATCTGACCCTGCCTTCGCGTGAATCGGCGGCTCAGATCGAGATTGCCCAATTCCTGAAAACCTCTCGCGACCGGCACATCAAAGCCCTGCGGCAGGCCATTCAGAACAACCCGAAGACCGCTTTACGCAGTCCCAAAACAGGGAAGATTCTGCAGAAATTTGGCGCCGATCAGTACAAGCAGCTGGGCAAACAAATCGGTTACACGACCTTTTTCGACGCCCTCAGCCGACTGCGGATTTCGTCTACCAACCGCGAGATCGAGCGGTTTGTGGAGTCAGAAATCGATGTGCGGCTGTTCCACGAAAGTTTGGTAAAGATTGTTTCACACATCAATGCCGTGCATGAAGCGTACATTGCCAAGGCATTGGGTATTCAGGGTTACAAGCAGTTGATTGCAAAACTGCCTTCGTACCTTCAGGAGGGTTTTCTGCGGGAGCGCCTGCAAAACGTCATCGAGCCGATGCTGGAATCGGGCGAACAGACACTCCGCATGGCGGCTTAATCCCGCATATCACATAGATGAAAAAGCCCCGGCCGTGTTGCCGGGGCTTTTGTTTTAGGAACGGCTTTCCAGGTAGGTTCGGCACAAGTCGAGGTAATGGTTGGCCGACGGCATAGCCACGTCCGTTTCTTTGGCCTGCTCATCCCAGCCGCGCACCTGCAGAATACCCCGGAAATACGGGTTCTGCTCGAAAGACTGCGCTTCCTCCCCGCTCATGGGTCCACCCTGAAATTCCAGTGTTTTCAGGCTGGCTTCCGAGAGTTTCTCCAAATAGGCCGGATGCTTGTACGTCAGATACCGCTTCGCGTTGACGTGGTGTTCGATCAGTTGGGCCACTTTCTCCGAAAATCCACGCTCCCGCAGCCAGTCGGCACCCAGTTTCTCGTGATCGACGCGGCCGTAGTTGTCCATGTGATCCTCCGCCAGCTCCGACGGCAGTAAATGCCCGATGTCGTGCAGAAAAGCCGCAATGATTGTCTCGTCGTCGGCCCCGGCCCGTTCGGCCAGCATGGCCGATTGCAGCATGTGTTCGAGTTGTGAAACCGGTTCGCCGTAATAATCATCGGCCCCGTGCTTTTCAAACAACTCCGTGATTTCGGAAATCGTCTGCTCGGTTGTCATGTTTTCATTGAGCGAATGAGTGATTGATTGAGTCAGATCGAAGAGCATGCTTTTGCTGATCGCGGTAGCCAATCACTCATTCGCTTATTCACAATTAATTTATTTATCCCACCATACGGGTGTGTTGATATCGTTCGGTCCCTGGCGCTTAACGGCTTCGTCGATCGACGGTTTGTTCAGGCTTAGCTCCGAGCTTGGATAGGTAAACCGCACCGGCACCCGGTTCTGGTTCAGGTTCGACGGTCCCGGCTTGATAGCGGGAATGCCCGTCCGGCGCCAGTCGAACCAAGGTTCCAGGCCGTTGTAAAATAACGCAATCCATTTCTGAGTTCCAATCAGTTCGAGCGCTTTTGCATCCGTAAAAGCCACATCCGGCTGCGTCAGGTAACCCGCCGGAACATCCAGCGCGTAGTAGTTGAACGACGCCGTAACGCCTTTTTCGTAATACTCTTTCGCGTTGCCGGTGATCAGCTTCTTCTGCGCGGCTTCGGCCAGAATAAATTGCAGTTCGGCATAGGTCATGATGATGCCCTTGGCGATGTTCAGGTTGGCGTCCGTGGGAGTGCCGAAACCGTCGATGTAATAGTTCGATCCCACGCGCGAAACATTCTGAGCCCCACCGTTGTACGTCAGCGCCGAGTTATCGTCAAGTCCGTTCGGAACACCCACATAGGCCGGTTTTCCGGCGGCTACCGAGGCAACGGTCGGACGGGCAAAAATACCCAGCCGCGGATCGCTCAGTTGCGTCAACTTGTCGCCCAGCGTTTTGCTCAGCCGGAATTCGTCGAACGATCCCACCCGCGAGGTGTACAGCGGAAACTGGTTGGGCACCGTCGGCAAATACCGCAGGGCCGCATTGTCGGCATTGCTGTCGAAAATCGGCGTGGCCGTCGGGTTGCTCAGAATGGCCTGCATGTCGGCCTTCACGTCGCGCTTGTTGGAAATCCGCATCAGATACCGCAGCCGCAGCGAGTTGGCCATCTTCTTCCACTTCGTTACGTCGCCCCCAAACAGAATATCGCCGTTGACCGCCCCGTTTTCCGTCGCCAGCAGACCATTGGCATCGGCCAGGTCCTTCAGAATTCCGTTATAAATGGTTTCTTGGGTGTCGTATTTTGGAAAATACGTCTGGTCTTTGCCTTTGGTAGCCTCCGTGTACGGCGCATCACCGTAGGCATCCGTCACCATCGACATCATCCACGACTTCATAATCAGCGCGATGGCCTGATAGTTTTTCTGAACCGGCGATGAGCTGGTGGCGATGTTGTACATGTTCTGCACTTCCCGGAGCGTCGAGTAGGTCGTGTTCCAGATGCCGTTCTGCTCCCCCCACAGATACCGGTCTTCGTTCACGAACTGAATTTTGGCCGTATACTGCATCACGCTGTTGCCGATTCCCCAGGCCGTTCCCATGTTTTCGTTGATCGGAGCCCGAATGATGTTCGGCAGCAGCAGATCGGGGGTTACCGTGTTGGGAACGTTTGGATTGGTGTTTACTTCTTCAAAATTGTTGTCGCAGGAGGTGCCGGCGGCTATCAGCAGCATACAAGCGAACAAACGGATGTATCTTCTTTTCATGAGTCAGTTTCTTAGAGGTTAAACGACAGGTTGACGCCGTAATTCCGCGCCGATGGAATAGCGACCGATTCGGCTCCCGGAATGACGGTTCCGCCCGCCACCGAGGACGTTTCCGGATCGATGTGCGGCACTTTCGTCCACAGGAACAAGTTCCGGCCTACCAGCGAGATATTGACGTTGCGGAACGGCAGTTTCCGGCCCATGATGCTGTTGGGTAGCGAATAACCCAGTTTGATTTCGCGCAGCTTGGTAAACGACGCATCGAAGATGGCACCTTCCAGCACCCGGCGGCCGAGGGTAAAAGCCGAATGCCACTCCCGGGCCGAAATCCGGCGCTGGTTCGGGGCAAACTGGCCCTCGCCGGTTTTCACCGCGCCCGGCACCACATAGTAGGTCCCTTCGGGCGCATTCTTGAATTCTGTATCCGTCGAATTGTCGTAATAACCGGTTTCGCGGCCCTGCAACGTTTCCACCAGCTGACCCGCTTCCCGGCCCACGACGTACGTGTGCGAGTACACCTCGCCACCCTTCCGGATATCAAACAGAAAGCTCAGGTTGAAACCTTTGTAGGTCAGGGAGTTGTTGATACCAGCCAGCCAGTCGGGGTTGTAGTTTCCGAGTTTTTTCAGGTCCGTGGTTGAAATGGGCCGCCCGTCGGTGGTGGTCACCATCTGGCCCACATACTGCCCCGTCGGATCGTAGTACGGGCTGCTGGGGTCGCTGCTTACGCGCTCATAGGCATAGCCGTACATATCGCCCATGCGCTCGTTGACGCGGGCCTGCACCGAGAAATACCGGTCGGCCAGTTCGTAGGTCGAAACCCCGTTGGCCAGCTCGAGCACCTTGCTGCGGTTGCGCGAGAAGTTAACGTTCATGTCCCAGCGGAACCCAACGTTGTCCAGCCGAACGGGCGTCAGGTTCAGCATCACCTCCACCCCACTGTTCTGAATCCGGCCGGCGTTCTGCACAATCTGGCTGTAACCTGTCGTTCCCGACAGCGGCAGGAAGATAATCTGGTTGCGGCTGATGGTGTTGTAGTAGGTCACATCCAGGCCAACCCGGTTTTTGAGGAAACGAATATCCACCCCGTATTCCTGCGAACTGCTGATTTCCGGTTTCAGGCTCAGGTTCGGAATCCGCGTCGATTCACCGAAGGTCGGGGTGGTCCCCCAGGGCGTTCCGGGGTTGTACGGCTGCGAAAACTGGTACGGATCGGTGTCGTTTCCCACCTGCGCGTAACCCGCCCGAACCTTGGCAAACGAAACCCACGACGGCATTTTCACCCAGTCGCTCACCACGGCGCTCAGCGTTCCCGACCAGTAGAAGTACGAATTGTCGGCCGCCCCCACCACGCCCGTCGGCAGGGTCAGCGTGCTCGACCAGTCGTTACGGCCCGTCATTTCGAGCGTCAGTTTATCCTGATAGGTCAGTTGACCCGATGCAAACAAACTATTGATCCGGCGATTCGAGTTGTTCTGCGAATATTCCAGCGGAACCCGGCTGTTGTTCAGGCTATAAACGCCCGGAACCGTCAGCTGGGGGGCAAAGTTATCGACGTAATCGTACGTGTTCAGGCGTTGGTTGCCACCGGCCGTACCGCTCAGTGTAAAGTTCTCATTGATGCGTTTGTCGACCAGAAACAGCAAATCCGTGTTGCGTTCCAGCGTTTTGACGGCTTCCCGGCGGTAGGAACCGTAGGGATAGCGTTGCGTACTGAACGCCCGGCGCCGGGTCCGCAATTCATCCTGGTAATCCACCTGCGTCCGGCCCTGCACCGACAGCCAGTCTGTCAGTTGGTACGACAGCGTCACGTTTCCGATCACGCGGTTTACATCTTGCCCGTTCGTATTTTCGTAGAGGTTGAAATACGGGTTGTCGTGGTAGTTGTAGTTGAAGTTAAACTGCTGAACGTCCTCCAGACCCGGCTGCCAGTAGTTCCGCATCGACTTCATATCGATGTGGCGGCCCCACCAGCAGTTGAGCAGGTACATAATGTTCTCGGTTCCGTAGCTCAGGTTGGGGCGGTTGTCGCTGTGGTTGCGAATGTAGCTGACGTTCGTGCGGGCCGTAAAACGGTCGGTCAGTTTGTAACCGGCATTGAGGTTGAAGCTGTTGCGGGTCAGATCGGTATTGGGTACGTAGCCTTTCTGCGCCAGGTTGGTGAACGACAGACGGAAATCGCCCTTGTCGTTGCTGCCCGTCACGGCCACGTTGTTGGTCAGGATGCGGCCCGTTTCGAAGAAGTCGCGGATGTTGTTCGGATGCGCAATAAACGGCGTTGGAGTAGCCACACCCGGGCCACCGGGCACGCGCGTATCCCCGGCGCGGTAGCCTTTGTCGGTGGGCGAATCGTGCTGAACGATCAGCCGTCCGTCCATTTTGGGGCCCCAGCTTTCGTCCACGCCGTCGCGCAAACCGCCCCCGGAACCGTCTTTAAACGAAAATTCACCGTTTAATCCCTGTCCGTACACGTTCTGGTAGTCGGGCAGACGCAAGACCGATTCAAACGTCAGGTTTGAGTTGACGCTCACGCCGATGCCTTTCGTACCTTTCCCGCTTTTGGTCGTAATCACCACCACGCCGTTGGCCGCCCGCGAGCCGTAGAGGGCCGTGGCGCTGGCTCCTTTCAAAACCGTCATGGTTTCTACGTCGTCGGGGTTGATAAAACCCGCCCCGTTGCCGTAGTCAGCGTCCTGGTTGTTGCGGCCCGACGAACCGACGAAGTTGTTGTTGATCGGCAAACCGTCGATCACAAACAGGGGCTGGTTGGCGTTGATGTTCAGTGATTTTTCACCCCGGATGGTTACGCGCGACGAGCCGCCGATTCCCGAAGGACTATTAACCACCGTTACCCCCGCAATTTTCCCCGCCAACTGGCTCACCAGGTTGGTTTCCCGCGCTTGAACCAAGGCCGAATTGTCGATTTTCTGGGTCACGTAACCCAGATTGCGTTGCTGTTTGGAAATCCCCAAAGCCGTAACGACCACCTCGTTCAGCGCCTGGGTTGAAGGGGTCAGGGTAACATTGATCGTTGTCTGATTGCCAACCGGCACCTCTTTGGCCTCAAAGCCGATAAACGAATAAATCAGCACCGCCGATTTATCGGGTACGGTCAGCGAGTAGGTGCCATCGTTGCGGCTGGTTGTTCCGGTAGAGGTGCCTTTCACCACGATCGAGACACCGGGCAAGCCTTCCCTGGCCTCAGCCGAAATCACCCTGCCGGTAATGGTTTGCGCCAGAAGGGGCAGTGCTAAGAATAGATTGGCCAGCGTGAGGAATGCACGACAGCAACTAGACCTTCGCACGTCAGTAGAAAGTAGCTTTTTTTTCATAGTTTAGTTAGGGATGTTCCGACACGGCAGAACCGTTGAAAAGATGACGAATAAGCAGGATTGATTCATTGCGAAACCGCAAAGGTATTGGGCACTTATTGCGCTAGTATTAAGGAAATATGAACTTAATACTACCAAGAAAGGATATATTACAAAATATGCATATTTCACTATCTGGCAGTATAATCAGGAAGTAATGTAGCAAATAAAAAAATATACTATCGATAATTTCGGAAAATATTACCAATACAATTCCGGGCGGCAATGAAGTATTGCCACCGGAATTGTATCCCTTCATTTCTAATCTGATTCTTGCCTTCGGAATACCTCCCTCAGCTCACCGTCGAGCCGCGTACAATCAGTTGGGTGGGCAGTACCACCAGTTCCGGCTCCGGTCGTTCGTCATCGGCAGCCAGCTGATGCAACAGCAGTTGGGCGGCCTGCTGCCCAATTTCATCAACCGGCTGGGCCACTGTTGTCAGGCCGGGTTCAATCAGGGCCGAAATCGGATCATCACTGAAACCTACCACGGCGATGTCATCCGGAATCCGCAGGCCCCGGCTTTTAATCACCTTCAGGGCTTCGATGGCCGTGGGGTCGTTGATGGCAAACAGGGCGTCGGGCGGCTGGGGCAGGTTAAGCAGGTGATTGACGTAAATGTTGGCCTTATCGAGCGTCAGGTCGTAGGAAATAATCAGCGCCGGGTCAATCAGTATCTGGTGGTTTGCCAGGGCATCCCGGTAGCCGTTGAGCCGGTGGCGGCTGTTCGTCAGCGAATCGGGTCCTGACAGGTGGGCAATGCGCCGTTTACCGGTTTTGATCAGGTGCTCAACCGCCCGGTACGCGCCCTCGTAATCATCCACGGCTACTTTCGACACACTCAGCTCCTCGACAATCCGGTTGAAGAACACCACCGGGATGCCTTTCCGCTCAAAGATCTTAAAGTGCTCAAAATTCCGCGTCTCTTTCGTGTGCGAAACCAGAATACCGTCTACCCGGCTGGCCAGCAGCAGCCGGGTGTTGGCGACCTCCGTTTCGTACGACTCGTTCGAGTGACAGATAATCACGTTATAACCGGCTTTCGCCAGCACCTCCTGCGCACCAATAATCACCTTCGGAAAAAAAGGACTCAGAAACTCCGGCACCATGATGCCAATCGTCTGCGTCCGGTTGGTCAGCAAGGAAATAGCCAGTTGGTTACGCTGGTAGTCCAGTTGATTCGCCAGTTCCAGTACCCGCTCGCGGGTTTTCGGCTTCACGTTAGGGTGTCCGGTCAAAGCCCGGGAAACCGTCGACTTAGACAGATTCAGCGTTTTTGCGATGTCAATAATCGTCGTCTGATGACTTTTCATAAACTATAACTATTCCAATTTTTACCAAATCCCCCAAAAATAACTACCAGGTTTCCCGCTCTAAATATTCCAGCTTTTTGGGAATGTTCCCATAAAATTGGGAACATTCCCAAAAATATAAGTCAATTTTTTCTTTGTAAAATTACTATCTGAGCGTAATATCAAGTAAAAGAAGCAAAAAACGGAGATTTCGCTGGTTATACGACGATTCTGAATCAATCCAACCCGCAAAATAGCCACAAGCTCTTCTTCAAAACCGCAACCCTAGAAATTGAACATTTTCCAGTACCAACCTTTAACCATAAGGACCATGTCCGACTTTACGTATGCTATTCTCTAAACCCGTCCGGGCAGCAAAGAGCCTGATTTGGCTCTTTTTACTGTCACTCACCCTTCCCTGCATTGCGCAGAACAACCGGAGTCTGACCGTTCGCGGTCGGGTTACGTCCGGAACCGAAGCCCTGCCGGGCGTCAACGTCATTATTAAGGGGACGCAGCAAGGTACCACCACCGATGTTGATGGGCAGTATAGCCTGGCCGTACCCAACAGCGGAGCCACGCTCACCTTCTCGTATATTGGCTACGTTTCGCAGGAAATTGCCGTGGGCAACCGCAGCACTATCGACGTTGCGCTCCAATCGGACGAACGGTCGCTGAGTGAAGTGGTGGTGGTGGGTTACGGAACGCAGCGCAAGGTGGAAACCACAGGTTCCATTGCCTCCATCAAAGCCGACGAACTGGTGCAAACGCCCGTGGTCAACGTGGCGCAGGGCCTGCAGGCCCGGGTGGCCGGGGTGCAGGTCAACCAGAACACCGGGGCGCCGGGCGGCAACGTCAGCGTCCGGGTGCGCGGTACAAACTCCATCAACGGCAACTCCGAACCGCTGTACGTCGTCGACGGTATCCAGATTTCCAACGGGGGCGGTATTACCGACGTGAGTCCGCTGTCGACCATTAACCCGAACGACATCGAGTCGGTTGAGATCCTGAAAGACGCTTCGGCCTCGGCTATTTACGGTTCGCGGGCGGCCAACGGGGTCGTGCTGATCACCACCAAACGCGGCAAAAGCGGGGCTACCCGGGTGACATTCGATAGCTACTACGGGGTTCAGAAAGTAAACAAGACCCTGCCGGTTCTGAACGCGGCCGAATTTGCCCAACTGGAAAATGAAGTATTCAAAAACAACTATTACCCCAATCCGGCGTCGCTGGGCGAAGGCATCAACTGGCAAAACGAGATTTTCCGGCAGGCCCCGATCCAGAACCACCAGCTTTCGATCAACGGCGGCAATGAAAAAACGCAGCTGGCCCTGTCGCTGAACTACTTCGATCAGGACGGCATCATCATCAGTTCCGGCTTCAAACGGTATTCGCTGCGGCTGAACCTCGACCACAAAATCAGCAATCGGTTCAAAGTCGGAACCAGCATCATGGGCAGTTATTCGATCAGCGACGGTATCACCACCGGCAGCCAGACCATCGGCGACGCGGCCGTGGTAACCGGCTCCATCCTGGGGGCGGCCCTGGGTGCGCCCCCGACGCTGCTGCCCTACCGCCCGGACGGCACGGTTTTCCCCTTCGGCGAACAGGCCGCGCAATACCGGGAAGTAGCCAACCCGCTGGGTTTTGCGGTGGCCCTGAACGAACGAAACATCAAACGGACGCTGGCGAATGTCTACGGAGAAGCCAACATTGCCAGGGGATTAACGTACCGGGCGTCGTTCAACGCCGATCAGCGCAGCGAGCTTTACAACGGGTATTCTCCGCGCTCCATCGTGAACCGTTCCGACCTGAACGACAACTCGGGTTCGGCGTCTAAAAACAACGTCAATTACATGGCCCTGCTGCACGAAAGCATCCTGACGTACAATACCGCCTTCGGCAAAGACCACACCCTGAAAGGAACCGCCGTTTTTGCGACCCAGGCCGAACTGTACAACGACAACACCATCAGTGCAACGGGTTTTCCGAACGATGCCACCCAGAACGAAGCGCTCCAGCTCGGCCTGACCCGCACGGTGAGCAGCAACCGCAACCGCCAGCGGCTGGATTCGTATATGGCGCGCGTCAATTACGGTTTCAAAGACAAATTGTTTATCGATTTCACAACCCGGATCGACGGTTCGAGTAAGTTCGGATCGAATCATAAATACGGCGTCTTTCCGGCGGTTTCGGCGGCCTGGCGGCTGATCGAAGAACCGTTCCTGAAGCCAATCACCTGGATTTCGGACCTCAAGCTGCGGGCCAGCTACGGCATTACCGGAAACGCGGGCGGTATCAGTCCGTACCAATCCCTGGCGACGGTTTCGGCTTCCGGCAGCGACTATAATTTCAACCACATGTACGTGACCGGCATCAATCCCTCCGGCATTGCCAACCCGGATCTGCGCTGGGAGCGTTCGGCCCAGACCAACCTTGGTTTCGATCTGAGCCTGTTCAACAACCGCGTCAGCCTGATTGCCGACCTGTACCACAAGAAAACCAACGACCTTTTGTACGTCAAGGCGCTGCCCCTGAGTTCGGGGTACGGCACCATTACCGGCAACTTTGCTTCGCTGGAAAACAAGGGACTCGAACTGGCCGCCAACGCCCGGATTCTGGACGGTCCGCTGAAGTGGGATGTTTCGGCCAACGCGACGTTTAACCGCAACAAGGTGCTGGGGCTGGACGGTGGCGTGACGAGCGAACGGTTTGTGACCACCTACACCATCCTGAAAGTGGGCGAGCCGCTCGGCCTGTTTAAAACCTACGTTTTCGACGGAATCAACCAGACGGGCGAAACCATTCTGCCGGGCTACGACGGACGGCTGGGCGGCCACAAAGTAAAAGATATTACGGGCGACGGCCAGATTACCGCCAATGATCAGGTTGTTACCGGCAACCCGAACCCCAATTTCATCTACGGTTTTTCGAGTAATCTTTCCTACAAAGGATTCGATTTGAGCGTGTTTTTTTCCGGTTCGCAGGGCAACGACATTTACAACGCCAGCCGGTTGTCGTTTGAGAATCCAGCGGGGCAGCGCAACCTGCTGAAAGGCGTGGTCAATCGCTGGTCGCCCACCAACCCGAACAACGAGTATGCCAGCGCCTTTGTATCGGGCCGTCTGCCGATTTCAGACTACGTCGTGGAAGACGGTTCGTACCTGCGGATGAAGAACCTGACGCTTGGCTACAACCTGCCGCGCATCAAGGGTATCCAGGGCGTCCGGGTGTACGTGAGTGGTAACAACCTGCTCACCTTCACCAAATACAGCGGTTTTGACCCGGAAGTAAACACCTTTGCGGGTTCCAATACCGTCATCGGTGTCGACAACCTGGTGTACCCGCAGGCCAAATCCTTTCTGGGCGGCATTCAAATCACTCTATAATCGTTGAACTGGGACTCTGTGAGAGTAAAGATGCCTTCGCCGTCCTGTTCAATCTTTCCAGTTCAGCAATCATTCCTATGAAAAAGATATTCCTCCCCTTACTCGCAGCCATCGGTCTGACGTCCTGCGAACTGGACGAAACGATTTACTCGTCCATTTATACGGAAGCCTTCTACAAAACGGCCGCCGATGCCGAGAAAGCGCTGGTGGCGGCTTACGGCTCCCTGGGCGATCTGGGCAACGGCCCCGCCCTCACGCTGGTGGCCGATATGAGCGATGATCAGACGTACCCGCGCTCGGTGGTGGGCCGCAGTACGCTGACGCTTTTTACCTACGATGTCAATTACACCAACCAAAAAAGCAACGGCCGATTGATGGAATCGCCCCAGCAAATCTGGCAGTCGTCGTACAGCGGCATCGAGAAGGCCAACTGGATTATTGCCAAAGTACCGGAAGCATCGATGGACGAAACCCGGAAAAAACAAATCATCGGCGAGGCCCACTTCCTGCGCGCCTTTTACCACTGGCTGCTGGTGAAAAACTTCGGCGATGTGCCGATCAAAACGACGCCCAGCTACACCGAAGCCGAAGCCATAACGGCCAAAAGTCCGAAAGCCGAGGTCTTCAGGCAGATTTACGCGGATCTGGAGCAGGCCGAAGCCGCGGGGCTCCTCTCCTACCCGGCCGTCGAGAAAGGCCGCCCGGCCAAGGAAGTCGCTACTGCGCTGTACGCCAAAGCGGCCCTCTACAACGAAGACTGGGCAAAGGCGCTGGAAAAAGCGCAGGCCGTCATCAACTCCGGCAAATACCGGCTGATGCCGGACGTACGCGACGTCTACCGGTACGACAAAGAAGACGAAGCCCGAATTGAAAACATGTGGGCCTACGAAGTCGATCCGGTCTCGCCGGGCCGGAGCCACCAGCTCGTGGGTTTGTTTGGCCCCAGTGGCAGCGCCGGAGCCGAGTACGCCCGGACGTCCTACGGGTCGATGTTTGCCTACCAGTCGTTTTTCAATTCGTTCGATCCAACGGACAAACGGCGCACGCTGCTGGACACCAACTACCTCAACAAGAGCGGCAAGATCGTGGCCCAGAAAGACATCACGCCCATCACGACCAAGGGTGTCCTGGTGAAAAAATACCAGGATCCGGTTTCGACCATCGGCTTTATTCCGAACGTCCCGATTCTGAGGCTGCCCGATATGTACCTGATTGCCGCCGAAGCCGAAGCCCGGCTGAACGGCCCGACCGCAGCGGCTTACGGTTTCGTCAATACCGTTCGCAAACGGGCCGGTCTGGCCGACCTGAAAACCGGTCTGTTGAAGGATGCCTTCGTGGATGCCGTGCTTCAGGAACGAGCCTGGGAGTTTTTTGCCGAGGGTGATCGCTGGTACGATCTGACCCGGACGGGCAAGTTCCTGACCGTGATTCCGAACGCCGTCAACGATGTGTATCCGGTGCGGAACGTCCAGCCGAAAAACCGGTACTTCCCGATTCCGCAGGACGAGCTGAACGCCAACCTGAAACTGGAACAGAATCCGGATTGGAAGTAACCATGAGTAGTTCGTTTACGGTATTCGGTTTATTCCGATAGCGTTCAGCAAACCAGACTTTTCCAATGAAATACAGTCTCAGTTTATTACTCACCGTATGGAGTCTTAGCGGTTTTGCCCAGAAGCCGAAAACCGTCAGCCTGACGAACGACCGGATTCAGTTGGTCTGGGAATCGACGGCCAGCGGCTGGCGGTTGCAGAAGGTGGCCGCGCAGAAAAGCAAACAATGGCAGACGCTGGCAAAGCCGTCGGGGGAAAACACCTTGTTGTACGCGGCCGAAAAACCCTCGGATAACGCCAGCGGCCGACCGTCCGAAACAACGTTCAAGACCATTACCGGCGAGGTTTTTCCGGGAAAAGAATACCATTATCAGCAAGTCCAATGGGCCGAATGCACCAGCCCGGTTGCGCTCAACACGGCCGGACAGGCCCTCCACTTTTTCCCGAAAGAAGCCCGGCAGACTGGCAAAAACAGCCTGACCTTCCGGCAGGAAACCGACGCGGCCACCGTCCAGACGGACTGGACCATCGACCCGAAATTCCCGCAGGATGTGGTGGTAAAGCAAACGCTGACGGCCAAAAAAGGGGGCTATTTTTCGCTAGCCAGCCCGACGCTTGCCGAGATTCCTGAACAGAACCTGACTTGGGCGACGGTGCCGGGGTATTTTCAGGGCAACAAGCTCCAGCCGAATTTTGTCTTGGCCTACGCCTACGGTCACGGCATTCCGACCCTGCCGGTGCTGTACCGCGAACGTTGCGCCAGCACGCTTTCGCCGATGATCAGCACCCAAAATGGCCTGACGCTCTCGGTCGTTCCCGAACCGGGTCTGGCGCGCGACCCGTGGGCAGCCGACAAAATCACGCAGCTCGACTGGAACATCGGCCTGTCGCACATGAACCGCAAGGCGCAGCTTTCGCCGACCTTGTATTTCCCCGTTCTGGGCGAACCAAAATCGGCGCTGAAACCGGGCGAAACCGTGAGCTACACCTTCCGCTACAGCCTGACCGACGGCGACTGGTTTAAAGCCCTGAACCACACGGTTTACGACATTTACCAGTTCAAAGAGACGCTGGCCCTGCGGAAAAGCAAGCAATCGCTGACCGACCGCATCCAGAAAATGCACCACTACCTGACCGACCCCAAAACATCGCTCTGGAACGTGGAAGAATTTGAGGACAAGAAAATCGGCGCGCAGTCGTACCTGGGCGGGGTCGTTGGTTCGAACAAAGACGCCATGAAAAACTCGGATTACGGCGCGATGTGGATGCTGGCAACGGCCACCGGCGACTCGCTCCTGACCCAGAATGTGCTGCCCTACGCCGAAAATTTCAAATTGGTTCAGCAGGAAACCGCCAACAACTTTTTCAAGGGTGCCGTTGAGGGCCAGTATTACCTGGCGAAATCGAAGAAGTTTGTCGAAGAATGGGGGGCGGTGGTCGAGCCGATTGCGCTGACGTATTACACCATGCTCGACATTGGTAACATGCTGTTGTTTGAACCCAACGATCAGGAATTGAAGGAGCGGCTGCGTCTGGGCGCCGAACGACTGCTGACCTGGCAGAAACCGGACGGTAGCTGGGCCGTGGCCTACGACAAACAAACCGAGCAGGAAGTTTTCAAAGACATTCAGGACGTTCGGCCGACGTTTTACGGAATGATCGTTGCAAACCGCATCCTGAAAGACCCGAAATACCTCGCGGCCGCCCGCAAGGGAGCCGACTGGCTAATCAAAAATGCCGTCGAAACCGGGAGTTTTCTGGGTGTTTGTGGCGACGCCCGCTACGCGCCCGACTTTGCCACCGGTCAGTCGGCCCAGGCGTTTCTGGATTTGTACGATTTGACCAAAGACGAACGCTACAAGCAAGCCGCCATTACCTGCGCCAAAATTTACACGACTTCGATTTATACGCACCCGATTGCCAGCCACCAACCAAAAACCGTCAACGGCACCCCGCGCGAGGATTGGGAAATCAGCCAGTCGGGCCTAAGTTTTGAACACGGCGGCATTTTCGGGTCGGCGGGTCGGCACGGTCCGATTCAGTTGTGCAGCCACGCGGGTTTGTTTATCCGGATGTACGGGCTGACCAAAGAGCCGATTTTTGCCGACATGGCCCGCGCCGGAGCCATTGGCCGGGATGCGTTTGTGGACGCCAAAACCAGCGTTGCTTCCTACTACTGGAATGCCATGAACCGGGGCGCGGGGCCGTATCCGCACCACGCCTGGTGGCAGATCGGCTGGCTGACGGATTACCTGCTGGCCGAAGCCGAACTGCGCTCGAAGGGCAACGTGACGTTTCCGCGCGGGTTTGTTACGCCCAAAGTCGGACCGCACCAGACGTACGGCTTTGCCGCCGGAACCGTCAACGGCGAAAAAGCAACGCTGCTGATTGATGAAAACCGGGTGAAGATCGACAACCCGTCGATTGATTACATTCTGGCGAAAGCCGAAAAGCAGGACAAGATTTTTGTCATCCTGCTGAACAACAGCGCCCAGGCGTCTGACTTTCAGCTCACGGCGTCAGGCCAACCCGCAAGTCGCAAACAACTGCCGCCGTTCGGCTTGGAAGTGATCACGCTCGAGAACAAGTAACGTACCGATATGAATACAACCATTGATACCCTCGTCATCCTCGTTTTCTCGGCTTTCGTGCTGGGAATCGGGATGCTGTTTGCCCGGACCGGCCGCAACCTGAAGTCGTTTTTCGCGGGCGGTGAAGCCGTGCCGTGGTTCATCGGCGGCTTATCGCTGTTCATGAGTTTTTTCTCCGCCGGAACATTCGTGGCCTGGGGCTCCATTGCCTACAAACACGGCTGGGTAGCCATCACGATTCAGTGGACCATGTGCATCGGCGCGCTGGTGACGGGCTTGTTTCTGGCTCCCCGCTGGAAAGCCACGGGCGCGTTGACAGCCGCCGAGTTCATCCGCGACCGGCTGGGCACGACGGTTCAGAAAGCATATATTTTCATCTTTACGCTGGTATCGCTGTTTATCAAAGGCTCAGTCTTGTATCCGGTGGCCAAGCTGGTTAGCTCGTCGCTGAACCTGCCGCTGGTGCCCTGCACGATTGGATTGGGTATTTTCATGATTGCCTACACCGCTGTGGGTGGACTTTGGGCCGTGATGGTCACCGACATTTTGCAGTTCGTGGTGCTCTCGGCCGCGGTGTTCATTCTCCTGCCGCTTTCGCTGGACCGCGTCGGCGGATTCGACGGTTTTACGCAGGCCGTTCCCGACGACTTTTTCAACCTCCTTAACGGCGAATATACCTTTGGCTTCGTCATGGCTTTTGTGATCTACCACATCTGTTACATCGGCGGCAACTGGACGTTCGTGCAGCGGTACACCAGCGTCGACAGCCCGAAGTCGGCCCGCAAAGTGGCGTTTCTGTTTGCCGGTTTGTACCTCGTCAGCCCCGTCATCTGGATGTTGCCGCCGATGATTTACAAAGCCATTAATCCCTCGCTGACGGGTCTGGACACGGAAAACGCCTACCTGATGATCTGTAAACTGGTTCTGCCGCCGGGGCTGCTGGGCCTGATGCTGACGGGCATGTATTTTTCCACCTCGGCCAGCGCCAACACGGCGTTGAACGTAGTCTCGGCGGTTTTTACCAACGACATCTACAAAGGACTCATCAACCCGCAGGCGTCGGACCGGCAACTGATGCGGGTCGCGCGTGGTTCGTCCTGGTTTTTCGGTTTGGGCATGATCGTCATTGCGCTGCTGGTTCCGGCGGCTGGCGGAATCGTGGAAGTGGTCTTGAGCATTTCGTCTATTTCGGGCGGGCCGCTGCTGGCTCCCCCGCTCTGGGCCTTGTTTTCCAAACGTTTGACCGGCAAAGCCACGCTCTGGATCACAAGCATCGGTTTGCTGGTCAACCTGTTTTTCAAAGCGGTTTCGCCCTGGCTGCTGGATTTCAAACTGACGCGTGGAGCCGAAACCATCATCGGCGTTGGCCTGCCGCTCCTACTTTTGCTGGCCTACGAACTCTGGGCGGCCCGTTCGCGCAGCAAAATAGCCGCGGAAGAACTGTCGTACCAACAAACTAAAACGCAAGCCGCCGAAACCGTCAGCCCGGAAGAAGCCATCGAAGTCAAAAAGCAAAACCGGTTTGGACTGCGGATCATTGCCGTCTCGCTGGCTTTTACGGCGGTGATGCTGCTCGGTCTAAGTTTCCTGACGACAAAAGGAGCCACGATAACGGCCGTCATTTCCGGGGTTGTTCTGGTGGCTTCGCTCATTCCCTGGCGGGCGTCCCGGCGCGTCCAGATCCCGTCGCTTCCATCCCATTCCGAAACGTTAGCCCAATCCAGTCACGAATAATTCAGGGAAAATCATTTCCCATATCTTCCATGAAATCAATTCATCACCTGCTTTTTTTTCTTCTTTTCCCCCTGTCCACGGTCTCGTTTGGGCAGTATTCTGTCCGCGATCCGAAGGCCATTCCGCTTAATGGCGAGTGGGTTTTTGCGATGGACCCGAACGACGTGGGCCAAACCGCCCAATGGTACCGGGAAGATGCCCCGCTCAATCGCTGGAACAAGGTGACGGTGCCGCATTGTTTTTCGGTCGATCCGCGCTACCAGTTTTACACCGGAACCGTCTGGTACCGCCGGGGATTCCCCTGGCAGCCGACCACCGGCAAACGGGTGTTGCTGCACTTCGACGCAGCCTACTACGAAACCGCCGTCTGGATTAATAACCAGAAAGTCGGCACGCACGAGGGCGGGTATACTCCCTTTCATTTCGACGTTACCGATTACCTGAAAGCCGGTACCAACACCCTGGCTGTTTCGGTCAATAACAACACCTGGCGGACCGGCACCATTCCCGGGTCAAAGGACAACAACCAACCCAACGACCCGTTTCCCGGCTGGATTAATTACGGCGGTCTGATTCGCCCGGTTTACCTGACCGTTGAACCCGCCGTTTACGTCGAAAACGTTAAAGTGGACGCCACGCCCGATCTGGCGAAAGGGACGGCTGCGCTGAAAATCAAAACCCGGATTCGCAACACCACCGGCCAACCGACCACGCCGAAGCTGACGTTCCGACTCGAACAAAACGGCAAACCCGTTAACGTTACCTGGAAACAGCAAGCCGGCCCGACGACCAACCAGACCACGGTTTGGGAAGCCGAAACGGGCCTGAAAGCCACCGACGTAAAACTCTGGAGCGTCGATCAGCCGACCTTGTATGAACTTCAGGTGGTAGCCGCAACCGATACCGTCCGCACGCATTTCGGCATCCGGAAGGTGGAAGTGAAAGGCACGCAGTTGCTGCTTAACGGGCAGCCGATCAAGGTTGCGGGCGGAAACCGGGTGGTCGATTATCCGAAGCTGGGGTCGCTGGAACCGGACTGGCTGGTGGAAAAAGACCTGCGGCTGATGAAGGAAGCAGGCATGGAACTGCACCGCCTGACGCACTACACACCCGCCGAAACCATCTACGACTGGGCCGACCGCAACGGAATGCTCATCATCACCGAAGCCGGTAACTGGCAACTGACGCCCCGGCAGATGGACAACGACACCATCCGCACCAAGTTTCGGCAGCAGTTTCGCGAGATGGCCGAGCGCGACTGGAACCACCCCAGCGTGATTGCCTACAGCGTGGGGAATGAATATCTTTCCGAGCAACCCGCCGGGCAGCGCTGGACCAAAGACATGATTGCCTACGCCCGCGAGCTCGACCCCACGCGCTTGTACACCTTCGCGTCCATGCGCCTGAACATTCTGCCCAAAAAGCCAGAAGACGAAGCCAGCCAGTACTGCGATTTTATCTCGACCAACACCTACGGCAATCACGCGCCGATTCTGAAACACATTCACGCGCTGTACCCCGACAAGCCAATTTTCATCAGTGAGTACGGCACCCGCGCCGACGGGAAAGACGGCGAAGCGGGGCAGGTCGCGCACCTCGAAAAGTTTCTGAGCGACATTCGCCAGTTGCCGTATGTGATCGGTGCGTCGTGGTGGTCGTACAACGATTACCTGAGCCGACACGACGGCACCAACCCGGACGGTACCCGCCCCTGGGGGCTGGTGCGGCACGACCGCTCGAAACGGCCTTTGTACGACACCCACCGCAGCGGCATGGCTCCCGTAACGGTCGAAAAAGTGAGTTGGACGCCCGGCCCGGAAGGTGTGCACCAACTCAAACTCCGGATCACGGCCCGAAACGACTTCCCGGCGTATGCCATCAAACAGTACCAGTTGAAAACCGGGGCTTCAACCCGGCGCATCCCCGATTTGCAGCCGGGCCAAACCGCCGACTTCACACTGCCGGTCAGCGGCTTTGACAAAACCCTGACCATCGAAATCTTAAAACCAACGGGCTTTTCTATTCTAGAACAAACGATTGATCTAACGAATGATACGCGAACAAGCAACCGATAAACGAACGCCAAAAACCGTTCGGTACGAAGCTGATTTGATTGTGGTGGGCGGAGGGCTTTCCGGTACCTGTTGCGCCATTACGGCCGCCCGCGCGGGCACCCGCGTGGTGCTGGTGCAGGACCGTCCGGTACTGGGCGGCAATTCGTCCAGCGAAGTCCGGCTGTGGGTGCTGGGGGCCACTTCCCACATGGGCAACAACAACCGCTGGGCCCGTGAAGGCGGTTTCATCGACGAGGTGTTGCTGGAAAACCTGTACCGCAATCCCGAAGGCAACCCGCTCATTTTCGACACCATTTTGCTCGAAAACGTGATGAATGAGCCCAATATTACCCTCCTGCTGAACACGGCGGTGTATGAGGTCGAGAAGTCGGGGCCGGAAACCATCAGCGGAATAAAAGCTTTTTGTACGCAAAACAGCACATCGTACGAACTGGTGGCTCCGCTGTTCTGCGATGCCTCGGGCGACGGTATTGTAGCGTTTCAGGCCGGGGCGGCTTTCCGGATGGGGGCCGAATCGACGGAAGAATTTGGTGAAAAATTCGCCCCTACGGCTGAATATGGCGAGTTGCTCGGCCATTCGCTGTATTTCTACACGAAAGATACCGGCAAACCCGTCCGGTTTGTGCCCCCGGCCTACGCCTTGCAGGACATTACCAAAATCCCGCGTTACCGGCGGTTCAACGCCAAAGAATTCGGTTGCCAGTTGTGGTGGATTGAATACGGCGGGCGGCTCGATACCGTACACGATACGGAAACAATCAAATGGGAACTCTGGAAAGTGGTGTACGGCGTCTGGAACCACATCAAAAATTCCGGCCAGTTTCCCGAAGCCGAAACCATGACGCTCGAATGGGTCGGCCAGATTCCCGGCAAGCGCGAAAGCCGTCGGTTTGAAGGCGACTATATGCTAAAACAACAGGACGTGGTCGAACAACGCACACACCCCGATGCCGTGGCTTTCGGCGGCTGGTCGCTGGATTTGCACCCCGCCGACGGCGTATTTTCCGAAAAACCGGGCTGTAACCAATGGCATAGCAAAGGCCTGTACCAGATTCCGTACCGTTGTTTATACAGCCGCAACGTTAAAAACCTGTTCGTGGCCGGGCGAATCATCAGTGCCTCGCACGTGGCTTTTGCCTCGTCAAGGGTGATGGGGACCAGCGCGCACGGCGGACAGGCGGTGGGTATGGCGGCCGCTCTCTGTACGCGCGACGGCCTGCTTCCCCGCGATTTAACCGAGCCCGTCCGGATGCACGAATTGCAACAGGAACTGCTCAAAACCGGGCAGCACATTCCGGGTCTGCACCTGTACGACAGTTCCGATCTGGCCCAGAGCGCTACCCTGACGGCTTCCAGCGAACTGCGGCTGAACGAGCTACCGGCCGACGGTCCGTTGACGCCGTTAACCTCGTCCGTTGGTCAGATGCTTCCTCTGCCTGCCGGGCCGGTTCCGCAGCTAACGGTTGGGGTGAGCGCCGACGAGGATACCACGCTGACCGTGGAACTGCGCCGGAGCAGCAAGCCGGAAAACCACACACCGGACGTGACGCTGCAAACCCTGACGGTTCCAGTCCCGAAAGGTCGGCAGGAAGTGGCCCTGAATTTTGAGGCAAACCTCGAAGAACCTGCCTATGTGTTTGTCTTGTTCATGAAAAACGAGCACATCCGACTGCCATACAGCACCTTGCGGGTAACGGGTATTTTGTCGGTTTTCAACAAGGTGAACGCGGCTGTTTCCAACTTCGGGAAGCAGGAGCCCACCGAAGACATTGGCGTAGAAGCGTTTGAATTCTGGACCCCGGAGCGACGGCCCAAAGGACTGAATCTGGCGATGAACATCAACCCCGGCATTGCGCTGTTCGGCGTCGAGAACCTGCGCAACGGGGTGCAGCGGCCCACGAATCAGCCCAACGGTTACGTAGCCAGCCCAACCGACCCGAACCCGACGGTAACACTGGCGTGGCCGGATGCGCAGCGCATCAGCCGCGTGGAACTGTTTTTCGACGGTGATTTTGACCATCCGCTCGAAACCGTCATCATGACGCACCCCGAAACGGAAGTGCCCTTCTGCGTCCGGGATTACATGCTCTGCAACGACCGGAAAGAACGCATTTTCCAGAAAACGGACAACCACCAGACCCGCAACACCATTCGGTTTGACCAGCCCGCTGAAACCCGGAGTCTGACGATTCATTTAAAAACCATGAACGGACCGGCCCCGGCGGCTTTAATGGAAGTGCGGGTTTATTAAAAAAACTGCTATTTGTTCCTCAAGATCGGATACAATCTGCCAAGAGCGCGGATTATATCCGATCTTTCTATTTTCATATTTTATAAACTCTTGTATCATTATTGCTACATCGGATTGGCTTATTCCAAAATATGATCTTGCAAAGCTGGAATAAATGTGCCTTAGCCGCTTATTTAATGACAATTCTCATCATTTTTATCTATCATAAATCAATTAATTCAATAAGGTCGGCATCGAATTTCTTCTCATTTTTGTCAGGAAATGATTTCCTGACAACCTGTATAAAATTCTTCAAACTATGAAAAATCATATTGTATCCGTAGGTTCACAGTTCCCGGAGTTCAAAAAACTGGCGGTTGTTTCCCTGGAGAAAGGCAACGAGTTTTACGAAATTTCTTCCGACGACCACAAATCGGCTGGCAAATGGCTGGTAATGTTCTGGTGGCCGAAAGACTTTACGTTTGTTTGCCCGACCGAAATCGCCGAGTTCAATAACAAATACGAAGACTTTACCGACCGCGACACGATGGTGATCGGTGCTTCAACCGACAGCGAATTTGTTCACCTGGCATGGCGTAAAAACCACGACGATCTGCGTGGTTTAAAATTCCCGATGCTGGCCGATACGTCGAAGTCACTGGCCGACGAACTGGGTATCCTGGAAGCCAACGAAAAAGTAGCTTACCGCGTAACGTACATCGTTGATCCCCAAGGCATCGTTCGTTGGTTATCGGTTAACGACCTGTCGGTTGGCCGGAACGTTAACGAAGTAATCCGCGTACTGGACGCCCTGCAAACCGATGAGCTTTGCCCCTGCAACTGGGTAAAAGGCGAAGAAACGCTGAACGCATAATTTCAATTTTGACCGGGTCACCGGCGCGATGATGGAATGAGTGAATGATAGAATATTCTTCCAGTGTATTTTATTCACTCATTCTATCATTTAGTCATTCTATCATTAAAACCATGACCACTTCCATTCAAAACGAAACGGTTCTGTCGTTACTGACCAATCTGGGGCTGGATACGACGGCTTCTTATCCGGTTCTGGAAACGCTCGCCCAGGTTGACCAACGGTATCTGCGCGATCTGAAAATCAACGTTGGCAACGTGCTGAATAACAGCCAGCACCTGACGAAGAAAGAAGCCAGCCTGCTGGCGTTGTCAGTAGCAGTCAACGAAAAATACCAGTCACTGATCGACAGCTTTTCGGCGCTGGCTCGTCAGGAAGGCGCTACGGACGCTGAAATTGCTGAAACAGTTGCCTGCACTTCGCTGTTAAGTACAAACAACGTTTTCTACCGGTTCCGGCATTTCACCGGGAAAGACTACTACCAGCAAACGCAACCCGGTATCCGGATGAGCATCATGATGAACCCGGTGTTGGGCAAAGAGTTTTTCGAACTGGTGAGTCTGGTGGTTTCCGCCGTAAACGGTTGCGAATTGTGCGTTCGTTCGCACGAAGAAAGTGTCCTGAAACACGGCGCTACGGAAGCACGGGTTTTCGACGCCATCCGGTTAGGTTCGGTCGTTAAAGGCTTAATTACCGTTCTATAAGTTATAAATTACACTTCATCGACAAACCGGCAGGGCTTCTCAAGCTCTGCCGGTTTTTTTGTGACCAGATAATCAGTTAGCGACGTCTGGTGGAGCCTGCACTAGTCCAGATTGGCTCCGCTGGCGTATTCTACCATACCTCCTCTTTTTTAACTATAGCATGAAAAAAGTTTTGCGTATTCTGGCCCTTGTCGTCGGCGTTTTTGTCCTGCTGATCGCCGGTAGTGTTGCTTACATCAAAACGGCACTCCCCAACGTGGGTCCTGCGCCGGCGTTAACCATCCAGGCGGACTCCGCACAAATTTCGCGCGGAAAGTACCTGGCCAATCACGTTGCGGTCTGCATCGATTGCCATTCTGAACGGGATTGGAAAGTAGTGGCGGGTCCGCTGGTGCCGGGAACGGAAGGAAAAGGCGGAGAACCCTTCACCCACGACATGGGCTTTCCGGGCAGTTATTACGCAAAAAACCTGACGCCGGCCCACCTGAGCGGCTGGAGCGACGGCGAAATTTACCGGGCCATCACAACCGGGGTGAGCAAAGACGGTCACGCCCTGTTTCCGGTGATGCCGTACCTGAATTATGGCAAGGTTGACCCGGATGACATCAAGGCCATTATTGCCTACGTCCGGACGCTGAAACCCATCGAAAATCCGTCCATTCCCGCGTCGCAGTCGGACTTTCCGATGAATGTAATTATCAACACAATGCCCGCGAAAGCCGAGGGCGGGAAGCGTCCTGACCCAGCGGATTCGGTGGCTTATGGCCACTATGTGCTAACGTTTGCGGGTTGTGGCGAGTGTCATACGCCGGTAGACGACAAGGGGCAACCGTTGCCGGGCATGACGCTGGCGGGCGGCCGCGCGTTTGCTATGCCGCCTGGTACGGTCCGCTCGTCAAACCTAACTTCCGATCCGGAAACGGGCATTGGCAGCTGGACCAAGGAAGCGTTTGTTTCGCGGTTCAAAGCAGCCCAAAAAGACGA
Source organism: Larkinella insperata (assembly GCF_026248825.1). NCBI lineage: Bacteria > Pseudomonadati > Bacteroidota > Cytophagia > Cytophagales > Spirosomataceae > Larkinella > Larkinella insperata. Next base: position 407,583 of record NZ_CP110973.1, read on the forward strand.
TTTTAAGCATCCTGCGACGCTTGAACACGCCGGATTCAATACGATCATGCCGTGGCGGATGTACAGCGGCATGAGCGAACAGGACCTGGGAGCGATCTTTGCGTACCTGAAAACCGTCACACCAGTAAAAAACAAGGTTACCGTGTTTACGCCGAGGGGAAAAGAAATTGCCTCACGCTAAAAGAAAAGACCCGCCGAGAAGCGGGTCTTTTTTCCTTCTATCTCTTCCCGAACGTCAACGTATCAATGCGTTCTGTACTTTTATATCGGCTAAAGTAAAGTTTGAAAATGGTCAGGCCGGTTCTATTACGCAGCCTTTTTGACCAAATCAACCAGTAATTCAATCCAGAGGGGGCTGTCGTTCAGGCTCTCGACCAGTTGCCAGCGTTTGCCGCCGTGTTTTTCAAATAACTCTTTGTACTCCTCTCCCACTTCAATCGTTGTTTCCAGGCAGTCGGCCACAAAGGCGGGTGAGAAAGCCAGCACACTTTTTACGCCTTTTTCGGCCAATTCCTGCACCACATCTTCGGTGTAGGGCCGAATCCAGGGATCTTTTCCGAGCCGCGATTGAAATGTCGTCGTGTACTTTCCCTCCGGTATGCCCAGCGCCCGCACCAGCAGCCGGGTGGTTTCAAAACACTGCGCCCGGTAACAATACTGGTTCATGGCGTGGAGCGATGAGCAACACTCGCCCAATTTGCAGACCTGCCCCGTCACATCACCTTTCCGGATTTGCCGTTCGGGCAGGCCGTGGTAGCTGAACAGGTAGTGCTCAAACGATTCCTTCTGCATGTACGGGCGGGCGCGCTGCACGAAGCCCTCAATAAACTTGGGATGATCCAGGAAGCTGTTGGTAAATTCAATCCGCGGAATAATCTGCCATTTCCCCACAATCTCCATCACCTTTTCGTACACCGAACCCGTGGTGGCCGAGGCATATTGCGGAAAGAAGGGAATGACAACCAGATCGGTTAAGCCCAACTTCTGAAATTCCGAAAGACCAGCTTCTATGCTCGGATTCTGATACCGCATCGCCAGTTTGACCACGTAATCGTCGCCCAGTTGCTTCTGCAGTTCCCGCTCGACAACCTCGCCGTAATACTTTAACGGGGAACCATTTTCGGTCCACACCTCCCGGTATACCTTCGCGGACTTGGGCGCCCGAAAGGGGGCAATGATGCCGTTCACCAGCGCATAACGCTGCACGTACGGAATGTCGATGACCCGCCCATCCATTAAAAACTCCCTGAGGTATTTCCGGACGTCCGGCACCGACGGGCTGTCGGGCGTTCCAAGGTTGACGATCAGAACGCCGGTTTTGCCGATCGACTTGCGGGCAGCCGGAGATTGTTTCAAGACGGGGACATCCATACCGGGTACTTCCATGACTTAATAGTGAATTGATAAATCAAAATTACAACGGAAAACCGTATCAATTCAATCAATATCTTTTATTTTTACATCGAAAAAATTTATATCCGTTCGATGATGCATCCTGACCGTTGACGGATGGCTAACAAAAAGCAGTTTAGAAAGTCTTTATGCCTTCGTACCGAACTCATCCGACCCAGCGTCGTCTTTTCATCCACCATCAATTTGACCATCCGATTCCTTTTCAAACCGTTTTATCACCACAACCACACTGTTAATGACTCTTTCGCAGCTCGAATACATTGTTGCCGTTGACACCTACCGCCATTTTGCCACAGCCGCCGACCACTGCCACGTTACCCAGCCGACTCTCAGCATGCAAATCCAGAAGCTGGAGGACGAGCTGGGCGTTCTGCTGTTTGATCGCTCGAAGCAGCCCGTCGTACCGACCGAAACCGGTCAGGTTATTTTAGATCAGGCGCGCGATGTTCTGCGGGCGGCCCGGCGTATTCCGGAAATTGTGAAAGAATCACGGGAAGATTTCAGCGGAGAACTCAGGCTGGGCATCATCCCGACCTTAGCGCCCTACCTGCTACCCTATTTCATTGGTCAGTTCATCGACCAGTATCCGGCCGTAACCGTACAAATCCAGGAAATGATGACGGAACAAATTCTGGAACGGCTTAAAAACGGTTTAATCGACGTGGGTATCGTAGTAACTCCGCTGGATGAAAACGGTTTGCTGGAAATTCCGCTGTTCTACGAACCGTTCGTACTCTACGCGGCCAATTCACACCCGCTTTTTGAGAAACCCGCCATTGCTTCCAACGACCTCAAAACTGAAGGATTGTGGCTTTTAACTGAAGGGCACTGCTTTCGGAACCAAGTAGTTAGCCTCTGCGGAACCGACAAACGGCAGAGCGGCAGCCAGCCGCTCCGCTACGAAACCGGTTCACTTGAAACCCTGATCAAACTGATTGATAAACAGAACGGTTTTACCCTTCTTCCTTATCTGGCAACGGTGGACATGGACGATACCCGCAAAGCTCGCATCCGGCCTTTCGAAGACCCTCAACCCGTGCGGGAAGTCAGCCTGGTCACGCATCGCAGCTTTCTCAAACGGAAACTGATCGACGCGCTCAAGCATGAAATTTTGGCTCACCTACCCGCCGAGCTGACTACAAAGAAAAAGAACACCGTTGTTCACATTTAACGACGGCCAAACCGGCGACGGTTGCCGTTGCGGAAACCGTTGCCGGCCGCTTCACTTCGGTTGCCGGTAGTATTTCCGGCCGTCTGCGGGCGGGTTGGCTGCTCCGGTGCTGCAACGGCCGGTGCCGTTCCCAGCGGATACGGGTGGTTATCAACCACCGGAATGGTCTTGGCAATCAGCTTATTGATGTCGCGCAGGTATTCTTTCTCCTCCGCATCGCAGAACGAGTAAGCGACCCCATTGTTACCGGCGCGGCCCGTCCGGCCAATCCGGTGAACGTAGGTTTCGGGAACGTTGGGTAATTCGTAATTGATTACGTGCGAAAGTTCTTCCACGTCGATGCCCCGGGCGGCAATGTCGGTAGCAACCAGTACGCGGGTCTGGCGGGTTTTGAAGTTGGAAAGGGCGCGTTGGCGGGCGTTCTGTGACTTGTTCCCGTGGATCGCTTCGGCCTGAATTCCCGCTTTCGCCAGATCTTTGGCCACTTTATCCGCTCCGTGCTTCGTTCGGGCAAATACCAGCGCCGAGCCAATCGTTGGGTCATCCAGCAGGTGAATCAGCAGCCGTTTTTTGTTGGCTTTATCAACAAAATAGACGGATTGCTTCACGGTCTCGGCGGTGGACGACACCGGTGTTACTTCTACTTTAACCGGTCTTTTCAGAATGCTATCGGCCAGTTTAGCCACATCCGGCGGCATGGTTGCCGAGAAAAACAGCGACTGCCGCTGGGCTGGCAGCTTGGCAATCACTTTCTTAACGTCGTGCACGAAACCCATGTCGAGCATCCGGTCGGCTTCGTCGAGTACAAAGAGTTCAATGGTCCGCAGGTCGATAAACCGCTGGTTCATCAGATCGAGCAGGCGGCCCGGCGTGGCAATCAAAATATCAACCCCAGCTTTCAGGGCCTGCGTTTGGGCGTGTTGCGATACACCCCCAAAAATAACCGTATGACGCAGGTTAAGGTATTTTCCGTAAGCCGTGAAGCTTTCGCCAATCTGAATGGCGAGTTCACGCGTAGGGGTCAGAATGAGGGCTTTAATGGGGCGTTGACCGCGCTCGCTCCCTTTCTGTTCGCTCAGAATTTGCAGGATGGGAATGGCAAAAGCAGCCGTTTTCCCGGTGCCGGTTTGGGCGCAACCCAGCAAGTCCTGGCGGTCCAATAAGACGGGAATGGCTTGTTCCTGGATAGGTGTGGGAGTGGTATAACCTTCGGCGCTCAGCGCCTTTAAAATAGGCTCAATGAGCGGTAATTTCGTAAAAGACATGTGTTGAAGTTAGGTACTTACATCTGTACAACTGTTTTGCGACAAATAAAGTGCCATGCAACTTCTACTCACCCATTCAATTGCCAGTTTAGGCTAATTCATCGCGGACTTCCATCAAGGCAAAACCTAATAAATTCTGGCCGGGCCATTTGACCGGAGTAGCCCGGTCGGGATGATCACTGGCCAGGCCGATACCCCATATCGGATCAACCGGACTAGCTTCAACCAGAATTTGTTCTTTCGTCCGCAACAGAAATTCTCTCAGTACCTGATTTTGAGAAAACTTATAGAAATTACCTTTCTTGACCACGCCGTAGCAGCTATTGTTCCAGACGATCGAATCGAAGTTTTGCACGGTTCTGCCCATTTTTTTCGCTTCGGCTGGCGTTTGACAACATAGAATAGCCATCAAGGCCGCTTCGTCTCCAAACAAGCGGGCCTTCTCAGCCATCATCCAGTGTTCAGCGGTTTTATAAACGACGTCCGAAACGGTAAAGGGAGACTCCCACCACTGACTAAAACAACTTTCGCTGATCTGTCCGTCTTTTCGGGGTTGATGTCCCCAGAAAAAAACGTATTCCAGCCGGTTCTGCCGGTTATACTGATCGATTAGCCAAGGCAAATTATAGTTCATATTCCTCCATAAATCAAATCATCAGCAACCGCCAGACGCCGGAAATCAGCAGCAGAACCAGGCTAATGGGCGTCAGAACTTTCCAGCACAGAAACATCATCTGATCAACCCGCACGCGGGGGAAAGTCCAGCGAACCCACATTTGCAGCAGAATCGCCAGCATGGCTTTGGAGAAAAGCCAGAAAAACCCGGTAATGTTGCCCCAGGCCGTACCCGGCAAACCGCTCGTCCAGTCGGCCAGCCGCAGAGGACCGATGTTGGGTAAAGGCGTATTCCAGCTTCCCAGAAATAGAATTGCGCCCAGAAACGACACCAGCAGCATCATGGCGTACTCCGACAGCATCAGCAGCGCAAACCGCATACCGCTGTACTCGGTATTATACCCCCCCACCAGCTCGGATTCTCCTTCGGGCAGGTCGAACGGCGCCCGGTTGCTCTCGGCCAGGGTGGTGATAAAGAAAATAACGTAGGCAATCAGCAGAAACGGGTTGCGAAAGATGTTCCAGCTAAAAATACCGCCCCAGTTGGTAACGTCAATGTTCAGAAATTTCAGACCAAATAGGTAGTTGGTTTCTTCGGCATAAATACCCTGCTGAAAGCTCATCTCCTGCAAATTCAACGTCTGCCCGATCATGACGGCGCACAGAATCGTCAGTCCCAGCGGTATTTCGTACGACACAATCTGGGCCACCGAGCGCATGGCCCCCAGGAGCGAGTACTTGTTGTTGGAACCCCAGCCCGCCATCATGATCCCGATAACATCGACTGACACAATCGCCATCAGGTAAAAAACCCCCACCTCGGTTGTGGCTCCCTGCAGATCGGGCGAAAGCGGCAGAACGGCATATCCGGCAAAAACCGAGGCAAAAATCACCATTGGCGCCAGTAGAAAAAGCCGTCGGTCGGCGGCCTTGGGCACAATGTCTTCCTTTTGCATCAGTTTCAGCAAATCCGCAATCAACTGCAGCAAACCGTATTTCCCGACTTCCATTGGGCCGAGCCGGTCCTGAATAAAGGCCGAAACTTTGCGTTCGAGATAAACCCCGACCACCACAAAACTAACGGCAAGCACTAACGAAATGGGAAGAGCGAGCATATCTGTACGCACGGACTTCAGCCCGTGTTTGGATCCTGAGCATCGGCGCAATTTCTGATTATCGCCGAAAAACCGTATTGGCTCTCAAAGATAGGTACGTCCGGGCAATATCGTGGACTTTAGCCCGCGCAGACATGAAACATTTCTGCCAAATAGCCCTTCCTTCCCGCAAACAGGTCAGGAACCAAACCAGCTTGAACTCACAAAACCTTCCAGCCCACCGCCCAGACCCGGCCCCCCGGCTTGAGTTGGTCTGCTTTCGGCAGCGGCACCCCCGCCAGCCCGGTCTGGGGATTCAGGCCGATCAGGGTGAGTTTGTAAGGCCGCTGGTCAGCGGCCGAAACCAGTTTAGTTGACCGTAGAAAAATCTGACCCGAACGCCGATCCACATCGTCTACGAGGGCGTACAACAGGTCATTTTTATCGAGTTTCTGATCGCCAATCTGCGTTGTTTCCGTCAACCGAAACTGCCACATTTGCCCAACGGCCACCTTACCCGGTTTGACGAGTTCGGCCTGCACATCCCCTTTGAACAAGGCCGAAGGAACGGGTTTCGGGCGCGACAAGGCCCCCAATAGGCTGTCCACCGAAGCGCTTTCAAACCGCAGTTCCAGACTTTCTTTCGGCTCGATGGCAAAACCGACCGGCTCCGGTTCTTCGGCCGGAATAATTCCTTTGGCAATGGCCTCGGCCCGTTCGCGTTCGTACGAGTTGGCTGCGGCCATCAGGTTACTGGTCAGGTACTGTCCCGGAAATTGAAAAAACTCCTTGACGGCCACAATCTTGTAGAGATAGTCGCTCGTTTCCTGGTTCATCGACAGAAAATAGTAATTCGTTTCGTGCTGCTTTTTCATGTGCGACTGCATCCGGCCAATGCCGCCGTTGTAGGCCGCGGCCACCATCGTCCACGAACCCAGGTTCCGGTATAGAATCCGCAGGTAGCGACAGGCCGCGTCAGTCGATTTGAGCAGATCCTTGCGTTCATCCACTTTATCGCTCAGTTTCAAACCCAGCTCCGTGGCCGTTTCCGGCATGAGTTGCCAGTACCCCACGGCCCCCTTATGCGAAACGGCATCGGCCTGCAAGCCACTTTCGACCACCGCCAGGTACTTAAAATCGTCGGGAATCCGGTATTTTTTCAGAATCGGTTCAATGATCGGGAAATACTGCGCAAGGGCCCGGCGACGGAAGCTGATGAGGTAGTTTTGCGACGACACATTCCGCATCAGCGCCACGGACAAGTTGTGAGCCACGGCCCCGCTTTCGACCGGAACGGGTTCCCCGCAGAAATGAACACCGGCTGGTTTGGGAACCGAAGCCGTTCGAACCGGCAATTTGCCCGGCCCACTGCGGGATTTACGTTGGCCCAACGCCGTGGTTGTAACACCAATACTGAAGAAACTAACGAGGAAAATAATACTATAAAACCGTTGTTGATGCACGCCCTAAAACCTTGGTTGTCATTGCAAAAACGCCCACAAATCGTGATGCGTTCCGGTTAGACGGATATTTTGTAAAAGGTCACGGCAAAGGGCCATGAAAATCAGATTATTCCTTTTAGTTGACTCGTAAGTTAATGTCTATTAATTTTTACAACCAAATTTGACACAAAAGCTCGCTTCTCGTAGTTACCCTACTGGAAGACGATGGATTCTATGACCACACCCATCAGTAATATAACTGCCGAAAGGCTGGCTACCCAACCGTTGCGGGAGCAAAGTACAATGATGCAGGCCGTTATGGATGCATCCCAGAATGCTCTTGTCTACTGCGTGGCGGTTCGGGATGAACAGGACCGGATTGTCGACTTCAGCTACCTGATTTTCAATCAACGGATGGTTGAACTCACCGGATTTAACCGCGATCAGCTCGCGGGCCAATACCTGACCAAGCTCTTTCCGGACGTCAAACCGAACGGCTTGCTCCAACGGTACATTGACGTAGTCGAACGGCAGCAATCCCAGACGGTTGAATTTTCTTTCCTGATTAACGGGCGTATCACCTGGTTTCTGATTTCCGCAAAGCCCTTGTACGACGGAGTTGTGCTTTCTTTCGAGGATATTTCCGACCGGAAATGGGTCGAGCAGATGCAACAGGAACAGGCCGAACGTCTACAGGCCACACTGGATGCTTCCCTGAGCAGCATCATTACCATGCGGGCCATTCGGGACTCCACCGGACAAATCGTTGATTTCCTGATGCAGACTGCCAACCAGGCCGTCGAACGCGATTTGTTTTTGAAATCCAGTGAAATTACCGGCCACCGATTGCTGGAAGTGTTTCCCGGTAATGTCGAGTCCGGTTTATTCGACTTCTACAAACAGGTTACTGAAACCGGCAAAACCGATCAGACAACCCAATTTTACATCGATGAGAACGGTCTGGAAGCCTGGTTCACGGTAGCGGCCGTTCGACACGGACCTGATCAGATTGTGATCACGTTCATGAACATCACGGAAAGCAAACTTCAGGAGTTGCAGTTGAAGAAATCCAACGAAGACCTGATCCGGTCGAATGAAGCTCTGGAGCAATTTGCCTACGCGGCCAGCCATGACTTACAGGAACCCCTGCGAAAAATTCAGGCGTTCTGCGATCTGCTGCGTGAAAAGCTGGGTGTTCAGGAAGACGACAGTGTCGATCTGATCGAGCGTATGCAATCGGCAGCGGGTCGCATGTCTGCCCTCGTCGCCGATTTGCTAACTTATTCTCGGCTTTCAACCCAGCAACCCGAGCCGGTTCCGCTTTCGCTCGACAATCTGATCAGCGATGTACTGACCGACCTGGAATGGGCAATTCAGCAGAAAAAAGCGGTGGTGCACGTCGATTCGCTCCCGATCATCAAGGGCAATGTGAGTCAGTTGCGGCAACTGTTTCAGAATTTATTGAGCAACGCCCTGAAATTTTCGTACCCCGATGTGCCACCCCACGTTCGGGTGTCGTTTCGGGAAATCCGATTGGGCGAACTACCGCCAGGATTGGCGTTCCCGGTTATGCCTGTTGTCCTCGAACCCTTACAAAAAAGTGTTCGGTTCTACGAGATTACGGTGCAGGATAACGGAATTGGCTTTAAACCGGAATACCGTCAGCAGATTTTCCGGGCTTTCCAGCGCCTGCACAGCCAGAAAGGGCCGTATTCCGGAACCGGGCTGGGCCTGACCATTGTCAAGAAGGTTGTTGAAAATCACTATGGCGCCATCATGGCCGAAAGCGAGGAAGGTCAGGGGGCGCTTTTCAAAATTTACCTGCCCATCAGCTACTGACCCGCATTTACTTTTTCCTGAGCAGGGGGTTACCAATCAAAAAGGGGCGCTAGCGCCCCTTTTTGATTGGATCGGTAAACCCGTTACACCCAGTCCCAATCGAACAGGGGCTGAATTTTCCTTCGGGCAGCCAGGAAAACCTGGTACAACCGCGACCGGCGGAACCGCAACACCCGACCACCCAGCAAGGCAGCTGCGGACATCGGCGCATGACCGGGCGATGTCATCATCGAACCTGAATCGTCAACCGGTACATCGCTGCCATCCGATCCGTTGACAATCTGCGCCAGGGCTTCTTCCAACAGGTTTCGGCTACGGGGTCCCCAGGTTGGCTCAGGTTCAACACCCGGCTCGGTGCTTTGCCGAACAAAAGGCATCACGCCCGGCTGGAAACGCTCGCCCGGCAGCGGCTTGGTCAGATCGGCCAGCACGGCCGGATGCAGCATATCGCTGTACATCCGCGGACGCGTCAGCAGTTCTTTGTAGGCCAGGACTCGGTACAAGTACGTACTGGTTTCGCGGTGGAGCTTCAGATTGTAATAACTCCGAATTCCCTGCTGATCGATGCGTTTTTGTACGTGGGTGACGCCACTGTTGTAAGCGGCTGCGACCAGCGTCCAGGAACCCAGTTCACGGTGTAATTCGCGCAGATACAGACAGGCAGCAACGGTTGATTTATACAAATCCCGCCGATCATCCCGGCCCGATCTGACAATCAGTCCATAATTTCGAGCCGTCTGTGGCATCAACTGCCAGTAACCACCGGCTCCCTTGTGGGAGGTACTGGATCCTGACAGGTCGCTTTCGACCAAGGGCAGGTACTTGAAATCCCGGGGGATTTTGTACTTTGCCAGGATAGGCTCAATGACTGGAAAAAAATGAACGGCTCGCTTCCGAAGCCGGAGTAAATAATCCCGGTGACGGGTTTGTTGTAATAAAACGGTTACCCAACGACGGGTAACATTAGATTGTCTAAGGGGAACGGATTCCCCGCAAAATTGAACCGGCTGTAAACTTTGAATGGTCGCGGTTCCGGGCACCCTCACACTGACGGTGCCGTTGGAATGGGACGTGAACTCTCTTGAATGAACGTCCTTCGCTGTCGCAAAACTGATTGATTTTAAAGTAGACAGCAGCAGAATTACACTCGCTTCTTTTATCAAAACAGACTTAGTTGTTGTTTACGTCAACACGACGGTCACGGATTAATAAAAAGACCTTTCTACGAAGCTAGTTGATTTTCTGCACTTTACCAAATATAGGTTCTATAAAAATTACTAAACGGCCTTCCTACTAACGCCATAGAGCACTCAGAGAATACGTCCCATCAGAGCCGCCACAATTCGGATTTTTGCGTAATCATACCGGCCGTGCAGCGAGTCGTAAACCGGCTTTAACCCGTTGTTTTCCACGCTGACACGGGCAATGGCGCGTTCGATATCCAGGCGTTCGGCCGTGTCGACCAGTTCGGCCAGCTCGACCTCGTAGCCGTTATCGGAAAGGTAGATCAGGTGCGACGCAACTGTGGAGGATGAAAGTTTTCGCTCCTGGGCGATTTCATCAACCGTCAGTCCCTGTAGGTAGAGGTCGTAGGTCAGCAAATGGGTCGCACCTCTGAGGTTCGTTCCCTCCCGCGCCTGTTCGGTGAGAAATGAGGCAATGGCCTGCATGAACGGTTTACCGAAAACCTGCAATTTTCGGTCGCCAACGCCACTTACGTTGCGAAACGCATCGGGCGTGGTGGGCCGCAAACGGCTCATTTCTTCCAGGGTTGAGTCCGTGAAGATAACATACGGTGGTACATTCTGCTCGTCGGCCAGCTGTTTCCGCAATTGCCGCAGCCGCTCGAACAGCCCGTCGCGTGCCGTTTCCGTTTTGGTTTTCGGTTTTTGCTCGGCTTTGAGCTGGGCAGCCTCCTCGGGCTTGATTAATTGTACTTTTCGGTTTTGAAACAATACGGCGTCGGCCAGAATACCCCGGCGTAGGAAATAGTGATCGTCGTAGGCAATTTCAACGACGCCGATGTTAATGAGCTGCTGCAGGTAACTCCGCCATTCGTCAAACTTCAAGTCGCTGCCAGCACCGTAGGTTTTGATCAGGTGGTAGTTATTCTGCATCACGGTCTGGTTACGCGAACCGCGTAGCACGTCAATCAGGGTATTCATGGGTACCTGCTCTTTCAACCGCACCAGCGCCGACAGGGCCTTTTGGGCCAGCACCGTGCCGTCGAAGGTCACCCGCGGATTCCGGCAAACGTCGCAGTTCCCGCAGGCTTCCGAAAAATCTTCGGAGAAGTAGCTCAGCAAAATCTGGCGTCGGCACGAGTGGGCCTCGGCGTATTGCTGCATCCGCTCCAGTTTGGCCATTTGCAGGCCCAGGTTGGCCGGGGCGTTTTCGGACAGCATGTCCTTCCAGTTGGCTACGTCGGCAAAGCTGTAAAACAACACCGTCTCGGCAGCCGAACCGTCGCGACCCGCCCGCCCGATTTCCTGGTAAAAACTTTCCAGGTTTTTGGGCATGTTGTAATGAATCACCCAGCGCACGTTGGATTTGTCGATGCCCATCCCGAAAGCAATGGTTGCGCAGATGATCCGAACATCGTCGCGGACAAACTCTTCCTGCACGCGCGAACGGTTTTCGGCGCTCATTCCGGCGTGGTAAAAATCGGCCCGAAACCCTTTTTCCTGCAGTTTAGCCGCCAGGCTTTCCGTCGATTTACGGCTCTGGCAATAGATAATCCCCGACTCATCCGGCTTCTGGGCCACAAATCGTTCGATCTGCTGCATCCGTTTCAGGCCGGGCAACACCCGCAGACTCAGGTTCGGGCGGTTAAACGACGCGATAAAAACCGCCGGATCGTTCAGGTGCAGTTGATTGATGATGTCCTGCCGCGTCAGTTTGTCGGCGGTGGCGGTCAGGGCCACCACGGGGACATCGGGAAAATGATTTTTCAGCAGGTTTAACTGGGTGTATTCCGGTCGGAAATCATGGCCCCAGGACGAGATACAGTGCGCTTCGTCGATGGCGAAAAAACTGATCTGCAACGTATTCAGAAACACAAAGAACGATTCCGATAGCATTTTCTCGGGCGAAACGTAAAGCAGTTTCAGCCGCCCGGCCTGACAATCCTGTTCAATTTCGCGCTGCTCCTTGCTGCTCTGCGTGCTGTTCAGGTAAGCCGCCGAAATACCGTTCAAAAGCAGAGCCTCGACCTGATCTTTCATGAGCGCAATCAGGGGTGAAACCACGATGCAGACACCGGGCTTTATCAGCGCCGGAACCTGAAAACAAACCGACTTCCCTCCCCCCGTCGGCATCAGCACGAGCGTATCCCGACCGTCGAGCAGCGTCCGGATGATTTCCTCCTGCATGGGCCGGAAACGATCGTAGCCGTAGTATTGCTTCAGAAAATCAACCGGTTGCCGTATTGCTGTTTCGTTCATTGTATTCTGTTTCTATTACCAACCTCTGAGTGCCGCTCTCCCGGACAACATGCAGTAGACGTTTTGACCTATCGTTTGTCACATACCCCTTACCCAAACGCCTAAAAGCGTTCCCATTGGTCGTTTCGCCAAAGAAAGAGAGGTACGCCGGAGTGGCTTCGGGAGATTTAACCCATCAGATTCAGTTTTCAAAAATACGAAAATCGGCCCGCTTATCCCACGAAACGGGCGATAAACATCCGGTCCGGCCGGACAAAACAGCGTAGCAAAAAATTGCGGATTATCTGTAAGTTTGAGGTTCAAACACTTCGCAATCTTTCCGAAACTCGCATGAAAAAAATAAGCTTGATGGGCGGTTTTCTGCTGCTGTCGCTGACCACCCAGGCCCAAACGCCCCTTACGCCCGAACAGCTCTGGAAATGGGGCCGGGTGTCGGGACTGGGCATTTCAAAGAACCAACAGTCGGTTGTTTATGCGGTCAGCACGCCCAACGCCGAGGAAAATAAAAGCGCGCGAAAAACCTACAAAATACCGCTGGCGGGTGGCCCGGCGGTGGAGGTGGCCAATACCGATGAACTGCTGACCAACTCCCGGATTTCGCCGGACAGCAAACACCTCATCAGCAGCGAAGCCGTGAAGCTGGAAGACCTAACCAGCACCGACAAATACCCGGACCTTAAGAAATCCAGTGCGTACATCTACACTTCGCTGAATTACCGCCACTGGGACACCTGGGAAGACGGCAAATACGACCATGTTTTTGTGGCTCCGCTGGTGAACGGGAAAGCCGGTAAAGCCAAAGACATCATGCCGGGCGAGAAGTTTGACTGCCCGCAGAAACCGTTCGGCGGTGATGAGGATTTTATCTGGCACCCCGATGGCAAACGCATTCTGTACGTCACCAAGAAAAAATCGGGAACGGATTACGCCGTCAGCACCAACACCGACCTGTACGAATACGACCTGGCGACCGGTGCTACCAAAAACCTGACGGAAGAAAACAAGGGGTACGATGTCAGCCCCGAGTACAACGCCAAGGGGCAACTGGCTTGGCTGCAAATGAAACGCGACGGTTACGAAGCCGATAAGCAGGATATTGTGGTCATGAACGGCCCCGCCAAACTGAACCTCACCCAGCAGCGCGACGATATTCACGTCAACAGTTTCAAGTGGAGCCAGGACGGCAAGGCGCTGTTCTTTACCGCAGCCGTCGATGGAACAATCCAGCTTTTCAACGTAACTTATCCGGGGCTGACGAAAATGATGCCCATCATCACGCAGATTACTAAGGGCGATTTCGACATCACCGGCATTGTCGGGCAGGTGGGCAACACCCTGGTCGTTTCCCGGACGGACATGAACCATCCAACCGAACTCTACACCGTCGATTTAGGCAACGGTTCGCTGAAACAACTCACGCACGTTAACGACGCGGTGCTGAAAAATACCGGTATCTGCAAAACCGAACGCCGGATGGTTAAAACCACCGACAACAAGCAAATGCTGGTCTGGATGATTTACCCGCCGGGCTTCGATGCATCCAAAAAGTACCCCACGCTGCTCTACTGCCAGGGCGGCCCGCAGTCGGCCCTGACGCAGATGTACTCCTACCGCTGGAACTTCCAGTTGATGGCGTCGCAGGGCTACATCATTGTGGCTCCCAACCGCCGGGGGATGCCGGGGCACGGCACCGAGTGGAACGAACAGGTCAGCAAGGATTGGGGCGGTCAGGTGCTCAACGATTACCTGAGCGCAATTGACGACGTAGCGAAAGAACCGTACGTGGATAAAAACCGGCTGGGGTGCGTTGGACCGAGTTTCGGCGGCTACTCGGTGTACGCGCTGGCCGGAAGGCACGACAAACGGTTTAAGACATTTATCTCGCACGACGGTATTTTCGACTTCCGGAGCATGTACGGCACCACCGAAGAAGTCTTTTTTGTCAACTGGGATTTAGGCGGACCGTACTGGGATCAGAAAAACAAGGCCGCCCAGCGTACGTACGAACAGTCGCCGAGCAACTTCGTGGACAAGTGGGACACGCCGATTTTTATCATTCAGGGGGGCAAAGACTACCGGGTTCCCATCGAACAGGGGTTGCAGGCTTTCCAGGCGGCTCAGTTGCGCGGCATCAAAAGCAAACTGCTCTACCTGCCCGACGAAAACCACTGGGTGCTGACCGCCCAGAACGCGCTGGTCTGGCAGCGGGAGTTTTTCGCGTGGCTGAAAGAGACGCTGCCATAAGCCAGGGATAACGGGCAAATCCGAGCATTTGCCCGTTAATCCACGTTTCCTTTGACGTTCAGGCCGCTGGGCACACGGGTCGGAACGGTTTTGTCGAACGAATCGTCGTTGAGCGTATTCAGAAATTCGACGATGCCGGAAATGTCCCGGAAATTCACGTCCATTTTCCGGGACAAAGGGTCCATCTGGTGGGCCGTAACGTGCGGATTTTCGATTTTCCCACCGGCCACATCCTCGTAAAACAACAGCACCTGGTCCAGCGTAGTGAATCGGCCACTGTGCATGTAGGGCGCCGTATACCGGAGGTTGCGCAGCGACGGTGTTCGAAAGGCGTAATTCCCCTGAATACCGGCGTCTGACTCCTGCCGGTTCTGCGTATCCGGAACGCCCAGCGTGTGAAGCTTAAAGTCGGACAGCATCGGGCCGTTGTGGCATTTGGCGCAGCCGGTTCGCAGAAACAGATTCATACCGTCCTTTTCGCTCAGCGAAAGCGCGTTGCTGTCCCCCCGCATGTACTGATCAAACCGCGACTGGTTGGCCACCAGCGATCGTTCGTAGGCAGCAATGGCTCGGGCCAGGTTTTGCGCGTGGACGGGATTGGTTTCGCCCGCAAAAGCCTCCCCAAACCGCGTTCGATATTCCGGAATGCTGCGAATCCGGGCAATCACCTCCTCCAGAATGGTTGCCTCCGAAAACGAATGGCCGCGCATTTCCTCCAGGGTTTTGATGGGAATCAGCGCCTGTTCTTCCAGCCCTTTCGCCCGTAAATCCCAAAACATGGGAGCCGATGCGGGATTATACGTACCGTGGTTGGTAATACCGTTGAACGCCGTATTCAGGATGGACTGCGAGTTGCGTTTGACAAACGGAATGGAATTGGGCGTTCGAAACTGCCGTTTGCTGCCGCTGCCGGCTCCGTTCACGCCAATCGACGTTTCCAGAAATTCGGCGTAGTTGAAATCCGGCTGGTGGCAGGTGGCACAGGCCACATCCCGATTACCGGACAAAATCGGATCGTAAAAAAGCAACCGCCCCAACTCGACTTTTTGGGGATTCGTCGGGTTGTCCGGCGGATCGACGACCGACTCGGGCAGGGCGGCCAACACGTCGATGGATTCGGAAACCTTCTTTTCCTTCTTTTTCAGGGTTTTGCCCTCGTTGCCGCACGAAATCGAGATCAGCAGAACAAGACTCAGGATGGGCAGCCGAAAGAAGAGAATGGAAAAGCACTTCATAAGAACCGGAATTCAACACCTGCAAAAGCAACTCATGCCTGAGATTTACTAGTGAAAAGGCCACTTTTAGTGTCCACATTCATACCACCTGGGTATGATATCAAAAAGGGGAATGATACCGAAACGGCCATTCCCCTGCTGTATGGTGCTTTTCTTCCGGTCTAGAACTCCGCGCTCTTGGGCGTTCTGGGGAACGGAATCACATCGCGGATGTTGCTCATGCCCGTCACGAACAGCACCAGCCGCTCGAAGCCCAGGCCGAAGCCAGAGTGCGGAGCCGAGCCAAACTGACGGGTTTCGAGGAACCACCAGATGTTGGCCGGATCAACACCGACTTCCTCTACCCGCGCCATGAGTTTTTCGTAATTATCTTCACGCTGCGAACCGCCAATGATTTCGCCAATGCCTGGAAACAGCACGTCCATCGCCCGCACGGTAGGCCCGGGAGCCGACGCCGACGGTTCGTCCTGCTTCATGTAGAACGACTTGATTTCGCGCGGGTAGTTGGTCAGAATGACGGGTTTCTTAAAGTGTTTTTCGACCAGGAACCGCTCGTGTTCCGATTGCAGGTCAATGCCCCAGCCGACGGGATACTGAAACTTCTTTTCCTTGTGCGGCTTCGATTGCAGCAGAATGTTGATGGCTTCCGTGTAGGTTACCCGTTCAAAGTTGCTGTTGACCACAAACCCGAGTTTTTCGAGCAGCGGCATCGGGCTTCGTTCGGCCTGCGGCTTGGCCTTTTCCTCTTCCTGAAGCCGGCTTTCCAGGAATTTCAGATCGTCGGCGCAGTGTTGCAGGGCGTAGCCAATGACGGATTTAACGAAATCTTCGGCCAGATCCATGTTGTCTTCCAGTTCATAGAAGGCCATTTCCGGCTCCACCATCCAGAATTCGGCCAGGTGGCGCGTTGTATTGGAGTTTTCGGCCCGGAACGTCGGCCCGAACGTGTAAATTTTTGATAACGCCAGGGCGCCCAGTTCGCCCTCCAGTTGTCCCGAAACCGTCAGGTTGGTTTCGCGGCCAAAAAAGTCCTGTTTATAGTCAATAGCTCCTTCTTCCGTCCGCGGCAGGTTATCTAGTTCCAGCGTCGTAACGCGGAACATCTCCCCGGCCCCTTCCGCATCGGACGCCGTGATGATGGGCGTGTGCAGGTAGAAAAAGCCGTTGTCGTTAAAATACCGGTGAATCGCAAACGCCAGCGCGTGCCGGATTCGGAGCACGGCACTGAACGTATTGGTGCGCGGGCGCAGGTGGGCAATTTCCCGCAAAAACTCCATGGAGTGCTTCTTGGGCTGCAACGGGTATTTATCCGGATCAGCAGGCCCGTAGATATGAATGTCAGTTGCCTTTACTTCTACTTTCTGCCCCGATCCCTGCGACTCCACCAGCGTTCCGGTAATGGCTACGCAGGCGCCCGTGGTTACCAGCCGGATGGTTTCTTCGTTGAACTGCCCCGGTTCGGCAACGGCCTGTACGTTGTGGATGGTTGAGCCGTCGTTGATGGCGATGAAAATGGCGTTTTTGCTTTCCCGCTTGGTTCGAACCCAGCCTTTGACGGTAACGGTTTGGCCGGTTGTGTCAGACGCGAGCAATTGTTTAACAGGTAAAAGACTCATTCTAAAAAGTAAATAAGTGAAAGACAGCCGCAAAGTTACGTCATTCGCCGAAATATGAAGCGAATTCTTACACGGGTTGGTGGGCGTTGCCTGAAAAATATCTCAAACAATATCTTAATTATCAGACTTAAGTAGTCATCTAAGATAAAATTAAGTAGGACGGATAACATTATTTTTTTAAAATTGGTCTGGAATTTGATAGGCGCGGCTAAAAACCGTGCGACGAGGTTGTGGACCCGAATATTGTTACCTTATGCAAAGACTTAGCCTTACCCAATCACTCCAGCAAAAGCTGTCCCCGCAACAGATTCAGTTTATTAAACTGTTGCAAATTCCGACGGCCGAGCTGGATACCCGCATTGAAGAAGAACTGGAAATTAATCCGGCTCTGGAAGAGGGTCTTGATACTGATTTTGACGAGCCCAATTCCGACGATCCGTTTGCGGATGACTATAACGACGACGACTACAAGGACCGAAACGACGAGGTTGACCTGGGCAGTTATCTGAACGAAGACGACTACAACGGGTATAAAATGCAGGGCGACGGCAACTACGGCGAGGAAGAACGCGAAATGCCGGTGGCCAACCGCTCAACGCTGACCGACACGCTGATGCAGCAGTTTGGCTACCTGAACCTTGACGAGCGGCAGGAACTCATCGGTATGCAGCTCATTGGCAGCATCGAAAACGACGGCTACATCCGACGGTCGATGCAGGCCATTGTCAACGACCTGGCTTTTTCGCACAGCATTTTCACCGATACCGAGGAACTGGAAACGGTGTTGAAGCGGGTTCAAACCTTCGATCCGCCGGGCATTGCCGCCCGCTCGTTACAGGAATGTCTGCTGCTGCAACTCCAGCGGAAAGATATGTCGGACCCCGCCGTTCCGCTGGCAATCCGGATCATTGAAGACCTGTTTGAAGAATTTTCGAAAAAGCACTACGACAAAATCCAGAAGCGGCTCAACATCAGCGAAGAACAGCTCAAGAAAGTTATTCAGATCATCACCAAACTGAATCCGAAACCGGGCTCAGTGGAGGGGGAAGACAGCGCGGTTCAGTACCTGATTCCGGATTTCATTCTGACCAACAACAACGGCAAACTGGAACTGACGCTCAACTCCCGCAACGCCCCCGAACTCCGCATCAGCCGGTCGTTTGCCGAAATGCTCGACACCTACGAGAAGAGCGATAAAAACAACCGGTCGTTAAAAGAAACCGTTTCGTTTGTCAAACAGAAACTCGACGCGGCCAAGTGGTTTATCGACGCCATCAAGCAACGCCAGGCTACGCTGCTCAAGACGATGAACGCCATCGTTAAATTCCAGTACGACTTTTTCCTGGAAGGTGACGAAACCAAGCTCCGGCCCATGATTCTGAAAGACATCGCGACCATGATCGACATGGACGTTTCGACGATTTCGCGCGTGGCCAACAGCAAATCCGTTCAGACGGAATTTGGCATTTATCCCCTTAAATACTTTTTCTCCGAAGGAATTTCGACGGATTCGGGCGAGGATGTCAGCAGCCGCGAGGTCAAGAACATTCTGAAAGAATTTATCGATCAGGAACCCAAAGGCAATCCGCTTTCGGACGACAAACTCGAGAAAATGCTCAACGAGCGCGGCTACAACATTGCCCGTCGGACGGTAGCCAAATACCGGGAGCAGTTAAACATTCCGGTAGCGCGTTTGCGGAAACAGTTATGACATTTTTGGTTTTCGGTTGACGGTTTTAGCGCTACGATTAATCGTTTCGCTTTGTTAATTTTGCTAAATGATTGAAGAGCAACGGTTGACCGAGGACCGAAATTTAAAAACCGGGAAGGTGAGCATTACACTGGCCCGCGCACTGTCGGTGGTTTTCCACCCGCTGTTGATGCCCACCATTCTGTTCAGCATTCTGTTGTTCCGGACACCGGCTGTCCTGGGCGTCGACACGTTTACTGCAACCTTCAGGCTGAGTCTGCTGGTGCTGATTGGCATCAGTACGTTCATCATTCCGGCCTGTCTTATTTATTTCATGCACCGCATGGGGCACGTCCGCAGCCTGCACATGGATGAGCTGCGCGACCGGCGGTTGCCGTACTTCCTGACCGCTTTGCTGTACACCACCACCACCCTGGTATTTGCGTTTCGGCTTTCTCCGCTTTCGGACATTGCGCCCGAAATCGGCATTGTGCTGGGCAGCATAACGGTATCGGTTACACTGGTGGGGCTCATTAGTCTGTTCTGGAAGATCAGCGCCCACAGCGTCGGCATCAGCGGCATGGTGGGCGCCCTGCTCGGAATGGCCATCAAAGCCAGCGAAATGACGCTGCTGCACCCGCTGCTGCTGCTGATCGTTCTGGCGGGTTTACTGGCCAGCGCCCGGCTGCACCTCAACGCCCACACGCCCGCCCAGGTTTCGGCGGGTCTGGCGCTGGGTCTGGTGGTAAGTCTGCTCACGGTCATGCTGATGCTTTAAGCAGGCGCTTCGGAGCTAAATGCCTGATCCATAGCCGTATCTCCTACCTTCAAACCAACTAACGCATGTTTCACCACCTGCTGTTTTCCGTTTCGAACGGTATTTGCCAGATTACCCTCAACCGCCCGCAGGTGCACAACGCGCTGAGTCCCGACTTGATCCGGGAGATTGCGAGCGCCTTCGAAACCGCCGGGGCCGACGAGACCGTGCGCGTGGTGGTCCTGACGGGGGCGGGCGACCGGGCATTTTGTTCGGGCGCCGATTTGAAAGAAGCCGCCGGGCAACTCCAGGGCACGGACGGCTTTTCGATGGGCGACCTGCTGCGCTCGACCTATCACCCCATGATCCGGGCGATCCGGAAGCTGCCCAAACCGGTGGTTTGCCGGTTGAACGGAGTGGCCGCCGGGGCGGGTTGTTCGCTCGCGCTGGCCTGCGACGTGGTGATTGCCGCCGAGGAAGCGTATCTGTCGCTCCTGTTCGTTGGGATCGGGCTGATGCCCGACGCCGGTTCAACGTTTTTCCTGCCGCGTCTGGTGGGTTCGCAGAAGGCGTTTGAGTTATGCAGCACCGGTCGGCGGGTATACGGCCCGGAAGCTGCGCAACTGGGGTTGATCACCCGCTCGGTTCCGGCCGCCGAACTGGACCAGGCCGTGGCCGAAACCGTTGCGTATTACGCCAGCGCCCCTACCCAAGCCATCGGTTTGATGAAATTAGCGCTGAACCAATCGCTGTACACCGATCTGGAAGCGCAGCTGGAGCAAGAAGCTCAGTATCAGAATCAATTGGGGCAGTCGCCGGATGCAGCTGAGGGCATCATGGCCTTTTTGCAGAAGCGAAAACCCATTTTCCAGGGAAAATAGGCTATAAATTTTTGCCGCTCATTTGAATCTTATCTTTTTTGTTTTACTTTTGCAGTCCCAACACGGGAATGCATTCGTAGCTCAATTGGATAGAGCACCTGACTACGGATCAGGAGGTTTGGGGTTCGAATCCCTACGAGTGCACAGAAATAACCAGCCACTTACCGCTACCATGCCGTGAGTGGCTTTTTTCATGCCCATTCAGCAGTAGCCTGGCAGCAGCTGGCGACCTTGAATCACCGCTATCCTTCAGACGATCCAGGCGATTTCCGGAGTCTTCCCCAGGCTATAAAAGCGGCTATGAGGGCAAAAAACAGATTGACCCCAATGACCGACGTTTCGCCCCGTATACTGTGAAAAACGCTGGCGCAGGCCATCAGGATTACAATGCCAATTGCAGCAATGGCTGTCAGTTTGGGTTTTACGCGAAGCAAGGTTGGTGCCAGTAGGCCAACCGCCCCCAACAAGTCCACCAGACCGGTCAGTTTTACCAAACTAACCGGAACCTGTCCGGCCCAGGGCCACAAGGCGGCTAACTTTTCAATCGGTTGAAACAATTTCAGGCCGGCAGCCCAGAACAGGCTGGCAGCCAGTATACCCTGCGCGGCCCAAAGGAGAAGGTGCATTGCGTTGAAAGACTTTTGTGGAGTGATCATTCGGTGTAGTTTTTTCGTGAATGACACAAAAGTCTTTACATTCGCTTTCTAATCGAAAGCACTTCCATAGGGGATAGCGCTTTCCCGTGAGATAGTAACGCGGAGACACACGTAGCTAAACCGTCAAAAAAAATGCTGACAGCCGAAGGATGCCCTAAAACCATGCTTTCCATCCGGGACGCCCTGGAAGCCGTGGAAGGGCGGTGGAAACTATTGATTCTGTTTGCATTAGCTCAATCTCCTAAACGATTCAAGCAACTGGCCAAAGAGGTGCCGGGCATTACGGATAAAACGCTTTCAAAGGAGCTGAAAAGCCTGGAGAGCAATAAACTGGTGCAGCGGAACGTCTACGATACCTTCCCTCCGACGGTCCAGTATTCCATTACGGCCCACGGCAAGTCACTGGAGAAGGTCATCGAAGAACTGCACTACTGGGGCCTGGCCCATCGCCGAGAAATCATGGGGAAATAACGCAGTATGCCAACGGCTCTTCCCTGCCATTCGTCCACCTATTCCGGCCATTTGTAGGACAAATACCGTGTTTCCGGTAGCTAGTTTTGCCGAAACATGTAGAGAAAATGGCCAATATTCTAAAAAAAACAGTTGCTGGTTTGCTGGATAAGATGCTGACACCCGCCCGGGTGTTAGCCGTTCGTGCCTGGCAACCCGCCACGCTGTATGAAGTCGATGCTCACCTTCCAACGGTTGATATGGCGAAGTGGGACACCATAAAACGGGTAAAGTGCAAGGTAGATGACTTTGCGTTCCGGGACTACACCCCGGCGTTGTGGAATGCCGACCAGAACATATGCACCCTGTACATCGAAGCCGGGCATAACGGCGCTGGTAGTCGGTGGGTGCAACGACTGAAAACGGGCGACGAAATTTTATTGAGCGTTGCCCATGCCGCCCCCCTGCCCGCTCAGGAAGGGAAAATACTGTGCCTTGCCGATGGAAGCGCGTTAGGGCATTGTCTGGGTCTGAAGCAATTAACCGATCGACAGAAATACCCCATGGACGTTGCCGTTTATTTGCATGATCCGTACGAAATACCGACCTCCCTGACCGAAAACAACACCGAGTTTGAGTTTATCACCCAGCCGCACGGTGATCGTCTCGCCCTGCTGGAAAAGTGGTATACCGCTAGAGATGTAAGCGCTTATTCCTCCATTTATATCGCGGGTAATATTCCGATGGTGACGGCTTTACGGAGAAAGTTAAAAGCGTTACCGGCGGTACGCGCCAGGATTTATTCGCACGGCTTTTGGTCCTAAACAAATGGCGAAAGAAGATATTCAGATTTATCATTTAGAAAAAACACTGTCCGGTATAGCCATTTTTTCGTTGTCGGATGAAATTATTCCGGCGCATTTGAATGAGAACGTCATTCTCCCCCACCGCCACGATCATTATTGCTGTTTTTTTGTTGAGAATGGGCACCTGAATTTCAATGTCGATTTCCAGAATCTGGCCATTCAACCGGCCTCGCTTTTGCTATCCTGCCCGGGGCAAGTTCATCAACCCGGCGAGGCCAAGGACCTTACTGGATGGGCTATGGCATTTGAGGCTCAATTGATTGACCAAAACGCCCGGCTGATCATCGAACAATCGTTTGCAAAAGTTGCCCTGATTTCATTACAGCCGTCCGAAAAAGAATGGTTTGCCAACGTGTTCCGCTTGATTCACTCAACGGTAGAAGACAAGTCTCCCAGTTTTCATTTTCAATTGCTCCAGACGTTATTAAACGCTTTTTTTTACAAAGCCGTCATCCTTTTTCAAACGCAGGAAAATGAACAGATCCGGAACCTGTCTTTACGCAGTATTGAGATCGTTAAAACGTTTCAGTTGTTAATCAGGAAGCATTTTCTTGTCCTGAAAAAACCAGCGGATTATGCGTCAAAAATGAACATAACCGTCAGCTATTTAAACGACACGGTAAAGTCAGTAACCGGTTTTTCCACTACTTATTTCATCCAGCAGGAAGTCTTCCGGGAGGCTCAGCGATTGTTGTTTTACACCGCGAAAAGTGTCAAGGAGATTGCTTATCAACTAGGTTACGACGATTATAAATACTTCATCCGGTTGTTCCGCAAAATCGCCGGTACGTCGCCCGCCCATTTCAGGAAAGCCACTAACCAACCCTGACCAGCCGACGGGATTCAACCAAAATTCAAAGCCCGGCCAAATGCCGGGCCTGAATCCACGTTGAAGAGGGTACAGAGAGGTTCTGCCGGAAGCCGCCAGCCTGTCTTCTATTGAGATGCACAATTCTATGACGCAACACGGAGCGGCAAGGCCCCGCTCCGTCCCCTCCGCACCTGGAAGGAGACCCTTCGTGGAGCAGGGACTTATAGGCCGGCCTAAAATTAGACCGAAACCGCCGTTCCGCAGGTTACCAAATCATGAAGGAATAATCAATTTTTTGCGATCGGACCGACAACGGTTCGGTCCAACTGCCCTTCGTCCGTAACCGGGATTCTGGTACATTTTATCCGGATTCAATTTGTACTCGTCGAACGGTATGGGATAATCATAATCTTTCGTACCGAAGTCGGAAAGCTTCGCAATTCCGAAATCAGCCTGCGATTTGGTTTTCATGTACGCGACCAGTTCAGCCGGGTTGAACGTCCGCAGCAGATCGAACCAGCGGTGGTTTTCAAACGCCAGCTCCACCCGGCGCTCGTGCAGAATAGCCAGCTTCAGCGTCGGTTACTTGCTGCTGTAGGCCGGGTTGGCTTTCGATAGCTCGTACCGGGGCAAACCGGCCCGCTCCCAGACCAGGTACTGAATGGCCGCGGCTTCTTCGCCCAGCAACTGGTGGGTTTCGGCCAGCATCAGCAGCACGTCGGCGTAACGGATCAGAACCCAGTCGTTTCCGCCGTAGCCGTTGGTTCCGGCGGCTGCGCTGGCATCCCGGTAGTTGGTAATGAAGTAATCCTTCACCGTTGCGGCATTGGCCGGACAAGGGCTAATCCTCATTCCGTAGTCGCTTCGACTTCCTTCTTTCTATATTAACGACGGAAACGTACGGAATGTCACTGCGCTTGGTGGATTTCCGGTCCTCCCAGGGAGGCCCTGTCACCGACTCATTTGGCAGTACCGCATCAAGAATTGACCTCAATCTAAATAATTCTGCTAATATTGTAGTTTGTCAATCACCTTCCTTATGGCTAATAGCGTTATTCAACTCATCCAATCAAACAGAGCACAATTGCTGGATCTCTGGATCCAACGACAACTGACCAGTGACAGTCTTCGGGACGACTTAATGACCAACGACGAACTGCGTGCTCAATCCGAAGAATTAGTAAATGCCTTAGCCAGGGGTTTGACGGAAGAAAACATCAACGAGGTTGATTCTCCTCAATTTGATGAAGTATACGAGATCCTATCCGGAATTTCGGTTTCCCGCGCCCAGCAGGGTTTTTCGCCCCGCGAAACAGGTTTGTATATTTTCAGTTTAAAGGAAGCCATCCTGGATTTGCTCCGGCAGGAAGTAACCGACGCCAACCAGCTCTTTGAGGAA
Organism: Larkinella insperata; assembly: GCF_026248825.1. Taxonomy (NCBI): domain Bacteria; kingdom Pseudomonadati; phylum Bacteroidota; class Cytophagia; order Cytophagales; family Spirosomataceae; genus Larkinella; species Larkinella insperata. The sequence continues at coordinate 432,470 of NZ_CP110973.1, forward strand.
AGCCTGAAAGTCAATCGTTTACTAGACGGCCTGGGCGTGATTACGTTTGAAACCTTCATCAAAGGCCGTGAAGAGGTAATTCTGCGGCAGACCGAGGAGATCAGCGACATTTCAACCCCGGTTATCCAGATCTGGGAAGGGATCCTGGCACTGCCGATCATTGGTACGCTGGATAGTTCGCGAACGCAGGTGGTGATGGAAAACCTGCTTCAAAAAATTGTCGACACGGGCAGCAACATCGCCATTCTGGACATCTCGGGGGTCCCCGCCGTTGACTCGCTGGTGGCCCAGCACCTGATCAAAACCGTAAGCGCTACGCGTTTGATGGGCGCCGAGTGCATCATCAGCGGTATCCGGCCCGAAATTGCGCAGACCGTCGTTCATTTGGGCATCGATTTGTCAAATATTATCACGAAAGCATCCCTGGCCAGCGCCCTTAAGCACGCCTTTGCCATGAGCAAAATGGTCGTCAAGCGGACCGATGCAGATAAGAAGTCCTTCTAGACTGTTTATGGATAAAATACCCATCCTGCGAATGGGGCCCTTTCTGCTGGTCACCATTCAAGTTGATCTCTACGACCGGCTGGCCTTAAACCTGGAAAGCGACCTGGTTCAGAGGGTTCACCAAACCGGGGCCCGGGGGGTGCTCATTGACATTTCGGCGGTATCCATCGTTGATTCGTTTATGGGCCGCATCCTGGGCAACATTGCCAGTATGACCCGCGTACTGGACGCCGAAACCGTTGTCGTGGGCATGCAGCCCGCGGTAGCCATTACCCTGATCGAACTCGGCTTATCGTTGAAAGGCGTCCATACCGCCCTCGACGTTGAACGAGGAATGGCCCTCCTGCAAGCGAAGCTTGACTGGGATAATGACGTGGCGGATGACGATGGTGATGACATTGAGTAAAGACCGAATGTCCATCACACGCGAACAGGACATGGTCCCCTTTCGAAATCGCGTCAAAGAAGCCGCCGTTAAAATTGGCATGGGCATTGTCAACCAAACCAAACTCATTACGGCCGCCAGCGAACTGGTCCGCAACATGTTTCGCTACGCGGGCGGGGGTGAAGTGCTGATCGAAGTGGTCAGCAAAGGGCGCGAATCGGGCGTACGGCTTACGTTTATTGATAAAGGACCCGGCATTGCCGACCTGAACCTGGCCATGCAGGACGGTTACTCAACCGGGAGAAGTCTGGGGCTGGGCCTTCCCGGCACCAAACGGCTGGTCAACGAATTTGATCTCAAAAGTACCGTGGGTCAGGGCACAACCGTGACCATTTTAAAGTGGAAGAATGGATAACTCCCCGCACGTACGATTTCAGGCCACGGATCGGAGTTATCTGGCGCTCGCCAAAAAAGGAATCACGCAAATTGCCACTCAAGTGGGCTTTGCTGCCCAGCGGTTGAACGAGGTCGATCTGATTACCGCCGAACTGGCCTCCAACTTGGTCAAACACGGCGGAGGGGGCGAAATTCTGGCCCGGGCTTTTCAGACCAGCAGCCAGGCGGGTCTCGAACTCATCAGCATCGACAACGGCCCGGGCATGGCCGACCCTGCGCGCATGATGCAGGACGGCGTTTCGACCACCGGCACGCTGGGAAACGGGCTGGGCTCCATCAACCGGCTGGCCGATCAGTTTCAGCTTTATTCCCAGAAAGGGTGGGGCACCATCCAATTGGCCCGGATTTTTAAAGACCCGGCACCGGATGTTCTTTCGACGGGCGGCTTTGAGTTTCGCTCCCTGCTGGTGCCCAAACCCGGCGAAACCGTCTGTGGCGACGGCTGCTACGTAAAACGCACCCCGGATCACATCAAACTGTTTCTGGGCGACGGCCTGGGGCACGGTCCGGAAGCAAACCGGGCGGTGCTGGAAGCGATCAAGGCCCTGCGTATTTGTCCGCACCACCATCCGGCGGACATCATTCGGTACATTCACCAGTCAGTTACCAAAACCCGGGGACTGGTCGGTTCGGTTATCGTCTTCGACGCGAAAACCCAGCAGTGGACCTGGTGTGGTGTGGGCAACATATCAACCCGGCTCAACGGCCCCTCGTATACCAAGAATGTGCTGTCCTACAACGGCATTATCGGCATGAACCTGCCCAATACCATGAACAACCACGTTATTCCGTTTACCCGCGGGCAGCACGTGGTGATGTGTTCGGACGGCCTGCAATCCCGGTGGGATGTTTCAAAATATCCGCAGATTCACCGGTACGATTTAACAATTTTGGCGGCTGCCTTGTATAAAGATTACGCCCGACGAACGGATGACACCTCGGTATTGATCGGACGTTTATAAACAGAATGGAGGAAATAGCGAAGGTATCCCTTGATAACGAGATGGATTTGATTCTGGCCCACAAACGGACCATGAAGCTGGCTGAACTGGCGGGCCTGTCCCTGGCGTCGCAGACCACGTTTGCCACGGCGGTTTCGGAAGTGGCCCGGTACGCCATGGAGCAGGGCACCCGGCCGCAGCTCACCCTGGGGGCAGTTACCGCCCCCAGAAAGCACTATTTAGCCGCCAGCATTGAAAGCCCGAATCTGCCCGTAGCCAATCCGCTTCATCAGGGGCTGTTGTACGCCCAGCGACTGGTGGAGAAACTGGAGATCGCCAGCAGCACCAAAGGAAACCGAATCACCTTATACTACAACCTGCCTCCAACCCGCAAAATCAGCGACGCTCACCTGACCACCTGGCGGGCGCAGTTCAGTACGGACCTGCCCCTGTCGGCGTACGATGAGATTAAAAACAAAAACGAGCAGTTGCAGGAACTGGCCGGAAGGCTTCAGGATAGTGAGCAGCATTACAAACGGGTAACCGACGCCCTGCCTCTCATGATTTTCACGGCCAACCAGACCGGGCAGCTGCTGTACGCCAACGCCTGGGTGAGCGAATTCACCGGGCAGTCCATTCAAAACCTGAACCAGACTAAATGGGCCAAGGTGATGCACCCGGACGATTATGCCGCCTATTGGAAAGAATGGACCAAACAGGCCGCCAAAGGTCTCCCCTTCCACTACGAATGCCGGCTCAAAGAACAGGCCGGTCAAGACTACCAGTGGCACCTTTTCTCGGCGTTGCCCGTGAACAGCGAACCGGCGCGGGTTGCCGCCTGGACGGGTTTCGCGGTCAACATTCATGCCCAGAAGATTGTAGGGCAGACCTTGCAGGAAAAAGAAGAGCTGGCACTGGCGAAAACCAAACTCGAACAATCGCAGCGCGAACTGCAGGCAACGGTCAGCGAACTCAACCGGAGTAATGCCGAACTTAGCCAGTTTGCCTACGTGGCCTCGCACGACCTCCAGGAACCCCTGCGCAAAATTCAGGCGTTTGGTGACCTGCTCATCAGTCAGTATGCCCCCAAACTCGACGAGCCCGGGGCGGATCTGATCACCCGGATGCAGAGTGCGGCCGGACGCATGAAAGTCCTGGTAAAGGATCTGCTTTCCTATTCCCGACTCACGACGCAGCAACAGCCGTTTGAACCCCTGAATCTCAACCAGATTCTGTCTGAAGTGCTCGTTGATATTGAAACCAGCATTCTCCAGAAACAGGCTACGGTAGAAACCCAGCAACTTCCTGTTATTCAGGGCGACCCGCTGCAGTTACGACAGCTTTTTCAGAACCTGCTGTCCAATGCCCTGAAATTCTCCAATCCCGGCCAGCGTCCGGTTATTCAAATCACCTCTTCCCTACTGCCAGCGGACCAACTCCCCGCGACGGTCGTGCCGAACGGTTCGCATACGTACGCTTTTATTTCTGTGACAGACAACGGCATCGGGTTTGAACAGAAATATGAAGACCGTATTTTCCGGTTGTTTCAGCGGCTGCATGGCAACAGCAAATACCAGGGTACCGGCATGGGACTGGCCATCTGCAAGAAAGTCATCGACAACCACCAGGGATTTATTGCCGTACGCAGCCAACTGAATCAGGGCAGTACGTTCATGATCTACCTGCCCACGGAGAGCCATCTGACCGGCTCACCAACCTAACGAAAAGAAGTCCAAACGCCCGGCCGAGCAGGCTGGAGCAGGCAGCTGAGCAACGGCCTGCTCCAACACTGATTCGGCAAACGCCCCTTTCACTTCCCGGCAGCACCCGCAAAAGGTCAAACCGTTCTTTCTGCTTTTGGGCTCACCAGCCGGAATTCTGGGATAAGTTCGGGTTCAGATCCCGTTCTTTCTGCGGAATGGGCCACAGGTAATGGCGGTTTTTGTCAAACACCCGGTTAGATGAAACCGCCTGCACCGTGATCAGCTTGCCGGTCTGGTCGGGGTACGTGATGCCGTATACAGGACCCACCATGACTGTTTCGGCCGTTTTCCACCGGCGGATGTCGAACAGGTGTTGTCCCTCAAAAGCCAATTCCACCGTCCGTTCGCGCCGGACGATCTCCCGCAGAGCAGCTTGGGTAGTGGCCGTTACGGAAGGCTGCTTCACGTCCGTCCGACCGTTCCGAACGGCATTAATGGCCGCCAGCACCGTGGGATCAATCTGATTGAGCTCGATTCGGGCTTCGGCGTAGGTCAGCAGAATTTCGGCGTAGCGCAGCAGGATGATGTTGATGCCGCCGTTGGCCGGATTCGCAAAATCTTCCGCGTTAATGTACTTCTTGATGTTGAAACCGGTCGTTGAAGCAATGTAGGTGCTGCCAATGGCGTCGGCGGTTCCACTGGTCGGGCGGGGCTGGAAGGTGATCCCGCTGGGCAACGGATCGCCCTCCAGGATGATGGAAAACCGCAGGCGATTGTCCCGGTTGACGTACGGTTTGGCCGGGTCGTAGCCGCTGGCGGCATCCGTTATCTGTTTCCCGTCAAGGGTTTCGTAGGTATCCACCAGCGCTTTGGTCGGCACCACGTTGCTGCTGCTGTTTCGCTGGCTGTAGGGCCCCAGGTACGCAAAAACGTTGTTTGGATAGGCATCTTTCAGGTACTGTTTGTCAAGAATCACTTCTTTGTTGTTTTCAGCCACATAGCTGAACAGTTTTTCGTAGGATTCGTACAAACCGTATACTCCCAGTTTCATCACCTGATCGGCTGCGTCGGCCGCTTTCTGATACCGCCCGGCGTACAGGCTGGCCCGGGCCAGCAGCCCCAGTGCCGCACCTTTGGTGATTCGGCCTTTGTCGGCGGTCCCGTACGAAAGGGGCAGCAGTCCGGCGGATTCGGTCAGTTCCTTGTCCACAAAATTCCAGATTTCCTCCACCGGCGTGCTGGTCAGGGTCCGCCCCTGCTCAATTGAAACGGAGGATGTAATCAGCGGCACCGACCCGAACAAACTGGCCAATTTGATGTACTGGTAAGCCCGCAGGGTTTTAGCCTCCCCTTTGTACTGGTTGATCAGCGCCGTGTTGGTCGACGGAATTTTATCCACGTTTTCCAGGAAATAATTGACGGCCCGGATTCCGCGGTAAGCCCGGCGCCATTCCCCGTAAATCTTGGAACTGGTTGCGTCGTAACTTCCCAGTTCAATGTAGGCTTCCACGTTAAAGTTGGTGTTGGTATGGGCGATGTCGGTCATCCCGTCCCACGAAATGACGTTGGTGCTGTCCAGGTCGGTGTAGAGCGAATTGACCGCCAGTTTCGCGTCGTTTTCCGTTCTCCAGAAAATATCCACGGAAAGCCGGTCGTTCGGCACCGTTTCCAGCAGTTCCCGGTCACAGGCAGTCAGGCCCAGGCCGGCAAAAACTGCCATTCCGGCGTACAAGACGGTTTTGGTTATATAAGTTTTCATACGAATCGAGGGAATCTTCAGGGCTTTCAATCAGAATTGCAGGTTTAATCCAAAGGTGTAGAGGGCCGTTTGCGGGAAATACACCGCCCGGCCCGACGGTACTTCCGGGTCCAGGTTCCATTCGTTGAGTTTGGAAATCGTGAACACGTTGGTGGCGGAGGTGTACACCCGAACCCGGTTTACCCGCAGCTTACTCGTCAGGCTGGCTGGCAGGTTGTAGGCCAGTTGCACGTTTTTCAGACGGAGGTATGAGCCGTCGATGATCAGCCGGTCGGAAGTAGCCACGTTGCGCAGATCAAACTTGACCGGGCGGGGAAACCGGGCACCCGGGTTTTCCGGAGTCCAGTAGTTGTTGGCGTAAATCTCGTGCGTAAACCCTTCCTGATTGCCCATTTCGGCCAGCGCACCCGCCAGCCGGGCGTCCACTTTAGCCGCACCCTGGAAGAGAATGTTCAGTTCGAAGTTTCGGTAGGAGAAGTCGGCGTTTACCCCAAAGGTGTATTTCGGAAAAGAATTTCCGATGGTGGTCATGTCGTTGGCGTCAATTTTCCCATCCCCGTTCAGGTCACTGTATTTGACATCACCCGGCTTGGTGTTGGAAGCGTACGTCGCCTTATAATCAATGATTTCCGGCTGACTCTGGAAAAGCCCGTCGGTTTTGTACCCCCAGAGTGTGTTGATCGGCAGGCCCTTGGCAATGATGTACCGGGGGTCAATGTCGGACCCGGCAATGTACGGCCCGGTGCCTTTCAGGTCGACCACCTTGTTTTCGTTGATGCTCAAATTTCCGCCCAGGCTGTACCGAAACCCGGAAGCCGCCGGATTACCCCGGTAATTGGCACTGAACTCCCAGCCTTTGTTTTCGACCGAACCGGCGTTCTGCGGTGGCGCAATCAGACCAACGGTGGCCGGAATATCCAGGTTTAGCAGAATGTCGTCGGTCAGTTTGCGGTAGTAATCCACCGTTACATTCAGCCGCCGGTTCAGCAGCGAAGCATCCAGCCCCAAGTCCAGCTGGGTGGTCGACTCCCAGCCTAAATTGGTGTTGGCCAACGTGGTCGGGCGGTACCCCTGCACCGGCAACCCGCCAAACGTATAACCGTTGGTCGTCAGGGCCGCGTAGTAGCTGTACAAGTCCACCGACTGGTTGCCGGTAATTCCCCACGAGCCGCGCAGCTTCAGATCGTTAACGCTGTTGGCCAGCCCCTGCCAGAAGGCTTCTTTCGAGATTCGCCAGCCCGCCGAGAAGGACGGGAAGAAACTGTATTGCCGGGCCCCCGTAAATTTGGAAGATCCGTCGTACCGGCCGTTGGCTTCAAACAAATACTTTTCCTGGTAGTCATAGTTGACCCGGCCAAAATACGAGCGCAGGCCATATTGGGCGTCGTTACCGGCGTTGCTCTTGGTGCCATCGTTGGCCCCCTGCCCGATCGACCCCAGGTCGTTGTTGTAAAACCGTTCGCGGTAGGCCGACAGGAAAGTCTGGGTGTTGCCAATCTGGGAGTACCCCAGCAAGCCCTTCACGTTGTGCGGCCCGAAGCCTTTTTCGTACGTCAGCAGGCTGTTGATCGTGTATTCGCGCAGGGTGTTGCGCACTTCCGTCAGCGAGTTGTTGACAACGGTTTTGACGATGTTGGTGTTTTTGTCAACGTTCGTGTAGGCGTTGGTAAAGTTCTTCTGGTAAATAAACGTTCCCCGGCCCGCAATCTGAGTCGAGAACGTCAGGCCATCCACAAGATCGATATCGCCTTTTACGTAACCGGCCAGGTAGTCGGTATTCTGGCGCGACATACCGCCGATCTCGTTGTACATCAACGGGTTGTTACCCTGCGTACTCAGTCCGTAGGTTCCATCCGCGTATTTGGGTACGGCCCACAATGAACCGTGGAAAAACGTATTCAAAGGTGTAGGATTAGCCCCACTGTTGTTAAACGTCGGGTTATCAGCGCGGCTGTATCGGTAATTGATGTCGCCACTCACCCGAATTCGTTTGGAAACCGTGTAATCCGAATTCAGACGAAACTCCCCAATTTTGTTGGAATATTCCTTGATAACGCCCTGCTGATCCTGATACCGAACGCTGAGCCGGGTCCGGAGTGCTTCGGTACCGCCCGCCACCGACAGCGTATGGTTTTGCTGGGGAGCCGCCTGCAGCATGGTTTCAAACCAGGTGTTGGGCAGGGGGTATTTCTCCCGATCCGTTGCGTTGATGTACGCCTGAATGGATTCCTCCGTAAACCGCGCCGGTAGCGTGGCCCCCGCGTTGGTGTAAGCCCTGACCTGCAAACGCATGTAATCCTCCAGTCCCATCATTTGGGGCACGTTATTGGATTTCTGAATGGCGTAATAACCGTGGTAATCGACCTGCACCTTGCCGCCTTTAGCCCGTTTGGTTGTAATCAGCACCACCCCGTTGGTAGCGCGGGAGCCGTAAATGGCCGTCGAAGAAGCATCTTTCAGGATCGAAACCGATTCAATGTCGTCCGGGTTGATGTCGCTCAGCCGCTGCTCAATACCGTCCACAATCACCAGGGCGTCATTTTTTCCCAGATCGTACCCGCTGGTGCTGCTGCTGTTGATGTTGAAGGTAGTAATCCCGCGGACCCGGATGTTGGTATTGGACTTCCCCGGCGAACCGCCCTGGTCGAGCACCGTCACCCCCGGCATCAGTCCCTGAAACGACTGCTGGACGTTCGACACCGGCCGGCGGGTGATTTCATCGCCACTGATCTGCGAAACGGAGTTCGTCAGGCTGTTGCGCTTCTGGGTGCCGTAACCCACCACCACCACTTCCTCCAACTGGCTTTGATCCGGTTCGAGCTGAATGGTCAGGCTGGTGCGGGAACCCACGCGAACTTCCTGCCTTTTGTAGCCCAGAAACGAGATCACCAGCGTTGCATTCTCATCCGGAACCACGAGTTGAAACTCGCCCTTAACGTCGGTTGACGTTCCCTTGTCGGTTCCTTTCAGGATGACGTTTACTCCCGGTAGCCCCTCCCCTTTTTCGTCGGTTATTTTCCCCGTCACCGTCGCGGCCACGTTCTGTTTAGGCGCCGTTACCATATTTGATTTCCGGGGCAGCTCCGTGAATCGATTGGCCAGGCTCACCTGCGTACCCAGCAGCAGGTAAGCGCTTCCCACAACCAGCCTGTCCCGGATTCTCAGCCGGAGAGCGGTTGTTGCATACTTTGATAGATGTAACTTCATAGAATTAATGGATTAATTGAGTATTAATGGCTTGATGCCGGTTAAATACGCGGGTATCAAAGATCGGTAAAATACTGATTAATAGGCGTGTGCCCTCTGTATCCCTGGTAAGGGCTTCCGGTAACGGTCCTAACCCACAGCACAGAACATCATCCCTATTCCTATATACTTTCTAGACAAAAACTTAAAAAGCAAAGCCAGCCGCAGAGAACTGGCTTTGGCCTGCAAACTTGAATGATTTCTTTCGATCCGCAAAAATAAAAGGCACAGCCCGGGGCAAAAAAGTCATAATTTACAATCATTAACTTGCAATATCCTATTCGTATGGCGTAAGCCTTCAGCCCTGTTTAAACGATAAAGGAGCAGCCAATGGATTTTTACCATAAAGCTGCTCCTTGAGGAAGTGATGAATAACCGGCTCCAAAAGCCGGAACGCTGCTCCCGGACTAGTTTTGCGTTAATACATTGGCACCCATGATGTCAATCTGGGCCTGCGGAATGGGGAAGTATTCATTTTTCCCTTTTACAAACGTAGAACCCGACAAGTACGTGCGCTTCTGACTTTCCTTGGCGATGTAGGCGTTCAACACCTGATCGGCCACACCCCAGCGCACCAGGTCAAAGAAGCGGTGGCCTTCCATCGCCAGCTCCACCCGACGCTCAAACCGGACCGCTTTGCGGGCGTACTCCTGGTTGGCAAAGGCCGGGTACGGCTTGACCAGGTAATTGGCCGCGGGTTTCCCGCTGGCGTCCATGACCACCACATTCCCGGCGCGGGTCCGGATCTGGTTGACGATTTTTAACGCCGTGGCCAGGTCGTTTTCCTCCACGGCCACTTCGGCGCGCATCAGCAGCAGGTCCGAGAACCGGAAAGCCCGGTAGTTGTTGGCGTTGGCCCGGGGCGATTCGGCACCGGCGTTTTCCCCGCTGTAGGCAAAGAATTTCTTGAACGTATACGGTCCCCCGAAGCTCTGGTCACGAATCCAGTTCCGGCCCGGATGCACGCCCCAGTTCAGAAACGGAATACCCCGGCGGCCCACCGTCCAGTCCAGGCGGGGGTCGAGCGTGCCTTCGTAGGGCGTAAACGCATCGGCAGACGCCAGACCTTCGTCATTCTTTACGTCCGCGTTGTTGAACGTATCGAGCAGCGGCAACCCGTTGGCGTCGGTTTTGAACGCGTTCACCAGATTCTGGGACGGCTGGTAAAAACCGCAGCAACCGCCCGGCGCCGACCCGTACGGAAAGTTCCAGTTGTCGCCCCAGCTTCCGTTTTCTCCGACTCCACCGTCGCCAACCGACATCTGCACTTCAAACACCGACTCGCTGTTGTTCTCGGTCGGAATCCGGAAGTTGTCGTGAAAGCTCGTCACCAGCGCGAACGGACCATTATTAATCACATCGTCGAGCAGCGGTTTGGCAGCTGCGTAATCCTGCTGGTACATGTGGGCTTTGGCCAGGTAGGCTTTGGCTGTCCATTTGCTGACGCGGCCCACCTGCGCCTTGGTGGCCGCAACATTGTCGATGGCATACTGCAAATCCGCTTCAATCAACGGCCAGATGTCCTTGTCGTTGGGCAGGTTGATGAAATCGGTTACGGTTTCGTCGACGAAAGGCACGCGGTTCCAGATTTTCTTGGCTTCAAAATGGTACCACGCCCGCAGAAAACGGGCTTCACCGGCCGCCTGCGCCTTTTCGGCTTCGTTCATATCCGTAACTTTCGGCAGCAGCTTCAGCACGTCGTTGGCCCGCGAAACCCCGTCGTACAGGGTTACCCATTTGTCGTTGTAAAGCCCCAGGTCGGCCTGAAATGAATACCGTTCGAGGGTGGTTATCTGGGCCTGATCGCCCACGTCGCTGCCCTTGTAGGCATCGTCCGACGCCACGGAGCCGAAGATCCAGTTGCTAACCGAGGAAGTCGTACTGAAGCCGGAACCGACGCCGTCCAGCAGGCTGTAAGCGGCAATCAGGACGGCATTGACCCCGTTTTTATTCGATAACAGCTGCTGGTTGGCTACCCCCAAGGGCGTTTTCTCCAGAAAGGTTTCGCTGCACGAGCTCATGAGCCCCATGCAAACCGTGGTTATAAGCAAGAACTTCTTTTTCATGATTGATGAGCCGGTTGACCGGGCAGAATATAAAGTCGTTAATTAAAACCCGAAGTTGATTCCAATCTGGTACATTTTGGCGTACGGATAGTTGCCCTGATCGACGCCCAGAACGGTGCTGCCGGGGGTTGATCCCACCGAGGTCACTTCCGGATCAATACCGCTGTATTTGGTAATCGTAAAGAGGTTCTGCGCCTGCAGGTACACCCTAACGTTTTCAAACTTGATTTTCGACGCCACGGCGGCCGGCAGCGTGTAGCCCAGAGTCAGGTTTTTCATCCGGAAGTACGAACCGTCTTCGATGAAGTAGCTCGACGGCTGCTGGCTGCGGCTGTCGTTGGCATCCAGAATCGGCAGAACAGCATCGGGGTTTTCGGGCGTCCAGGAATCGTACAGCATCCGCAGGCTTCGGTTACCGGCCTGGTTGTTGAAGTCCACCCAACGTTTGACCATGTTCAGCAGTTGATTGCCCTGCACCCCCTGGAAGAAAGCCGACAGATCGAAGTTCCTGTACCCCAGATTCAGGTTGATTCCGTACGTAAAATCGGGGTGCGGATTGCCGATGAACATCCGGTCGCTGTCGGTAATGGTGCCGTCCCCGTCCGTGTCGTGGTATTTGTACTTGCCCACAGCGGCATAACCGGGATACTTCGGACCCGCGTCTACTTCCCCCTGATTTTGGTAAATTCCGTCGATTTGCAGACCGTAGAACGAAAACAGCGGCATTCCGGCCACCGAGCGGGTCCAGGTGTAGCTCCGGATGGCGGGTCCGAGCAGCACCGCCGAAGCGCTGTTGTTCAGTTTGACCACCCGGTTTTTGTAGGTCGAGAAATTGACGCCAATGCCATAGGTCAGCGCCCCGTTCATGGCTTTGTCGTTGAAGTTCAGGGCCAGGTCAATGCCCTTGTTGTTCATCTCACCCACGTTGACAAACGGAATGGTGGCAACACCCTGCGTGGCAGGCAGCGCGACTTGGTAGAGCATGTCGGAAGTTGTCCGGTCGTAGAGGTCCAGGTTAAAGCCCAGTTTGCCTTTCAGGAACGTAGCATCCAGACCAATGTTGGTTTGGGTGGTGGTTTCCCATTTGGCATCCGGGTTACCAAACGCCTGTGTATCAAACCCGGCCTGCGTTGAGTTGTTCGACCCGTCAATGGCGTACGACGACTGGTTGAGGCTGGAGCGGTAGGTACTAAACCCGTTGTAGTTTCCAATTTCCTGATTTCCCGTCTGGCCCCAACCCGCTCTCAGTTTCAGATCGTTGATCCAGGTCAGACCCTTCATGAACGATTCTTCCGAAACACGCCAGCCGAGACTGAACGCCGGGAAGGTTCCGTACCGGTTGTTCTGACCAAACCGCGAGGAGCCGTCGCGCCGGACGGTCGCTTCGAGCAGATACCGGTCTTTCAGGGAGTAGTTTACTTTCCCAAACAGCGAAAACAGCGCCCATTCATAGCCCGCGCCCGAGTTGTTGATCCCGGCCGTTCCGGAGCTCAGGTACATGTACTGCGGGTCTTCGGAAAAAAAGGTGGTCCGGGTGGCGGAGAAATCGCGGCCCATGCCCTTGATGGCTTCGCTTCCGACCAGCACGCTCAGCCGATGATCCGTGCCGAAGGCTTTGTTGTAATTCAGCGTATTCGACCAGGTCCAGTTGATGTCGTAGGCGTTGGCGTTGGTCATGGCGTTGTTCGCTTCAATCTCGGCTTCTTCCAGGTCCAGCAGGGTGTACCCAACCCGGTTGCCGCTGGTGATGTCAATGCCGATGCTCGAGCGGGCCGTCAGATCTTTTATGATGTCAACTTCCGCGTACGCGTTCCCGAAGGCCCGGAACGTATTCAGCTGGTTGTTCCGGGTTCGCCACAACTGGGCTACGGGGTTGGTGGCGGGTCCGAGACCGGCCGCGCGGGTTGCCGCAAAGTTACCCATGATGTCGTACACCGGAATGATGGTCGGAATGCGGTATCCGTTCCCGATGGGGTTGCCGTCCTGGTTATTGCTCGAACTGGCCGTACCGTTGTTGTTGTAATAGCCTTTGTTCTGCGTGTAGCTCACCTCCAGATTTTCGCCCAGGCGAATCCGTTTCAGAAACTGAAATTCGGTGTTGGAACGGAGCGAATAGCGGTCGAATGAGGTATGAATCAGCACCCCGTCCTGCTTGAAGTAGTTCAGGGCGATGGCGTAGCGACCGTTCTCGGTACCGCCGTTGGCGCCGATGTTGTAGTCCTGAATGGCGGCCGGGCGCAGGATTTCCTGGTGCCAGTCGGTGCCTTCCTTGTTGGCCCGCACGATCTGGTAGAAGCCGTTGCGGTTGTAATTGTACAGGGCCGGATCGGTTCGGGGATCGCCCTCCTTCAGACCGTAGCTGGCACCGGCCAGGATGTAATCCGGCACCACCGCCGACGGGCCGTTGCCGTACTGCTGGTGCGACGGGTTGCCGTTGGTCAACACCCCGGCGTTCCGGCGCTGAATCCAGAGCAGGTTTCCAAACTCCTGCGGGTTCTTGATCAGGCCCAGGTCTACTTTACCCACCTGCACCCCGGTCCGGGAGTTGAACGTAAACTGCGGTGCGCCCACCTTGCCTTTTTTGGTAGTAATGATAATGACCCCGTTACCGGCCCTCGAACCGTAAATGGAAGCCGCCGACGCATCCTTCAGCACCTGCATCGACTCGATGTTGCTCGGGTTGATGCTGTTCAAACCGCCTTTGGTCGGCACCCCGTCAATGATGTACAGCGGGTCGTTGTTGTTGATCGTACCGAAACCCCGAATCCGGACGGTGGCCTCCCCGCCCGGTGAGTTGTTGGACGTGACGGTTACCCCCGAAACCCTTCCCTGCAATTGCTGGGCCACGTTCGGAGCGGTTACCTTCGTTAGTTCTTTGGTATCAACCGTAGCGACGGCCCCCGTGATGTCCCGGCGCGATTGAGACGAATACCCCGTCACCACCACTTCACTCAACGCCTTGACGTCGGATTGCAGCGTCACCTGAAGCTGGCTCTGGTTACCGATTGTCACTTCCTGCGTTACAAACCCGATCGACGACACCACCAGCGCGGTACTGCCTTCGGGTACATTGAGCACAAAACTTCCTTCACCATCCGTGCTCGTTCCGACGGATGTACTGCCCTTGAGTACTACCGTAGCACCGGGAATGGCCGCGCCGGACGCATCGACGACTTTTCCCCGAATCGGCAGGAGAGCCGCCTGCCCCACCCTGGTTGTGGTCGCCGTTGCCGTCGGAACGGTCTCGGCGGCATAAGAAATCCCCGAAAACTGGCTAAGCAGCACCAATTGGACTAGCCCCATGCGTTTGATGTGCGGCCAGGAGTTCTGCGGGTAGAAGCGTTTTTTCATAATAGGCTGATTTTTTAAATCAAAACAGTAAGCACAATAGGATTTCTGTCTCTTTCTGAAAGAGATTAAGACAAGCTGATAAAATCGGATTTACAGACAAGCGACTACCGAAGACGCTTTGCTCGATTTTTTACTGCCGGAAAAAAATTAATCTATCCTGAGCTGGATCATGAAAATGAGTTGGGGTTAAAAATAGGCGATGGTTTGTAGACTGCGCATCCGTCCAAAAATAAGAACTCGCCGTTGTATTCAAAATATAATTCTGACTGTTATTAGAATATCAAAATTTAATTACGATATTTTTCAAATAACATGACCCATGTTCACCTTTTAATCTAATTTTTTGCCCGCCGGCTTTGTAACTATGTCTTTTCGCAACAACTTGCACCCCGTCAACCGCCGATGTTCCTTCAACGTCTCTTATCTTCACTTGCAACAATTAACCGACATACTCATGCAGCATATTGATGGTACTTCAGCCCCGAACGCCCGGCGGGAATGGCTTAAAAAAGCGTCCTTGCTGGGATCGGCCCTGCTGGCTGGCCACGCCCCCGAAGCCGCACCTCAACCGGCTCCCGTCGTCCGGCGGATTCCGATCAGTGTTTCGAGCTATTCGTACTGGCATTTTACCCCCGATAAGTTTCCGATCGAAAAAGTCATTGAAGAAGCCGCCCGGCTGGGGTTTGACGGCGTTGAAGTACTCCACCGCCAGATGGCCGACGAATCCGTTGCCTACCAGAACAAGCTGAAGCGCCTGGCTTTCGACAGTGGTCTTTCCATGCCGCTGCTCTCGATTCACCAGAATTTCCTTCAGCCGGATCTGACGAAACGAAAAGCCGATATTGAGCATACGTTTAAGTGCATCAACATCGCGACCCAGATGGGTATTCCCTGCGTTCGGATGAATACCGGCAGTTGGGGAACCATCAAGAATAAACGGCAAACGGATTATTATCAAACCGGTATTGAGCCGCCCATTCAGGGGTATACGGACGAGGACGGCATCAAGTGGGTGATTGACGGCATGGGTGAATGCCTGAAATACGCGGAAAAGGCGGGCGTCGTGCTGGCGCTGGAAAATCACTGGGGCCTTTCGTCGAATACGGAGTATCTGCTGCGCATGTACAATGCGCTAAAAAGCTCCCCGGCTATGGGCCTGAACGTCGACACGGGCAATTTTGTCGGGGAACCGTACAGCGGCCTCGAAAAACTGGCCCCCTACGCCACCATCGTTCAGGCGAAAACCTACTACGGCGGGGGCACCTTCTACGACAAGGACATGGACTACACCCGCATCGGGCGAATTTTCCAGAAAGCCAATTTTAAAGGATTTGTTTCGCTGGAGTTTGAAGGGAAAGAGGACCCGAATACGGCCGTTCCGAAAAGCCTGGAAGTGCTCCGGAAAGCGTTTACCTACACGGTTTAAAATAGGCCGGATAACATCATCGAACCAAACCGGTGAAGCTCCACCGGTTTGGTTCGTTTTGGGCGGGTGCATACCATTTCGCGCTCGGATGTTTCAACGCCAGCTTGGGTAAGTCGCTGGGAAACAGCGCATCCATGAAGGCCAGAATGTCCTCACCGGATTCCTTTCCAACTCCGGTGAGGCAAAAAAGTCCATTTTCCCATCGGTCCCCGCGGCAAAGCCGTCGATGGTGACCCACTCCGGAAGAATTAAGTTTCTCATGAACCGTTTCGGACGGTTGTCGCAATCCCGGTGTCAGTGATTGATTCGTTCAGACGGGTTTTTCCTCTGCCCCCGGCCGCCCCTGCTCGTCGGAACTCAGGTGGCGGATTACCCGGCAAGGATTCCCGGCGGCAAACACATCCGACGGAATATCCCGCGTCACGACGCTACCCGCTCCAATAATGGTCCGGTCGCCGATGGTGACGCCCGGACAAATGACGGCACTGCCCCCCACCCAGACATCCTCCCCGATCACAATCGGTTTGGCAAACTCCAGCCCCGACGCCCGCACCTGCCAGTCGGTCGGGTGGGTTGCGGTGTAAATCTGGACGTTTGGTCCGAACAGGGTCCGGCTGCCGATGGTCACGTACGTCACATCCAGCACGATGCAGTTGAAATTGAAAAAGACCCTTTCCCCGGCGATGATGTTGCTGCCGTAATCGCAGTAAAAGGGCGGTTGTAACCACAACCCTTCCCCCGCCTGCGGAATGAGTTCCTTCAGGATGCGGGCCCGTTCGTCCGGCTGATCTTCCGGGCAGGCATTCAGTTCCTGAATCAACAGGCGGGTGCGAACCCGTTCTTCGGCCAGTTGCGGATCCACGGCATCGTACAACTCGCCGGCCAGCATTTTTTCTTTTTCCGTTTTCATCCAATAAGGGAAAGTAGCAATACGGTATGAACCGGGGAACGCGGGTCACGGTTTTACGAAATTTCCGGGTATGCCATTAGGTTGCGGTTCAAATGCGCTTTATTGACGAAATACGTCATGAAATGATGCCGAAGAAAACCGTTCTGATCACCGGAAGCACCAGCGGAATCGGACTGGCCCTGGCCCGCGCCTTTGCCCGCGAAGGGTATAACCTGATTTTTAACGGGCTCGAACCGGATGGTGACCAGATTGCCGCCACGGTAGCCCGGGAACACCGCATCGAGCATGTTTTCGACGGGGCCAATATGCTGAATCCTCAGGCCCTGCGGGCTATGATCGGACGGGCGCAGGAGCGGTTTGGTACGATTGACGTGCTAATTAACAACGCCGGAATTCAGCATGTGTCGCCGGTCGAGACGTTTCCGGAGGAAAAATGGGACGCCATTATCGGCATCAACCTGACGGCGGCTTTCCACCTGACGAAAGCCGTCTGGCCCGCCATGAAGGAGCAGCGGTTTGGCCGCATCATCAACATCGCGTCGGCCCACGGCCTGGTGGCTTCGGCGTACAAAAGCGCCTACGTGGCCGCCAAACACGGTCTGGTGGGTTTCACCAAAACCGTGGCCCTGGAAGGTGCACCCCACGGCATTACCGCCAACGCCATCTGCCCCGGTTACGTCCGGACACCGCTGGTCGAAAAACAGATTGCCGACCAGGCCCGAACGCACCAGATTCCCGAGCAGGATGTGGTTGAAAAAGTAATCCTGACCAAACAGGCTATCAAGGATTTTATTTCGCCCGAATCCATTGCGGCACTCTGCCTGTTTCTGGCTTCCGACGGGGCGGCTACGCTCACCGGCGCAGCCCTGCCCATCGACGGGGGCTGGTCGGCTCAGTAACCCAATCAAACCCAGCGTTTGTCTACAAAGTAAGTAGAACTAGTAGCCCATTCTTTTTTTGAAGAAATAGGTTTCTTACTTTTACCGCTCCTTGTCCCAGCCGAATTATGTCTAAACGCATCGTCACCCTCCTTTTACTGCTTGCCCTGTCGCCCCTTGCAATCGCCCAGAACCGCCCGAATGCAACGGCCCAGCGACCCAACATCATCTTTATTCTGGCCGATGACCTGGGCTACGGCGACATTGGCGTCAACGGCCAGAAGCTGATCAAAACCCCGAACATCGACCGGTTGGCGGCTGAGGGAATGCGGTTTACGCAATTTTACGCGGGCACCTCGGTTTGCGCCCCTTCGCGGTCGGCGCTCATGACGGGCCAGCACACGGGTCACACCTACATCCGGGGCAACAAAAGCGTGGAGCCGGAGGGCCAGCAACCCATCGCCGACTCGGTCGTTACGATGGGCGAAATTCTGCAAAAAGCGGGTTACACAACGGCGGCTTTCGGCAAGTGGGGGCTGGGGCCGGTCGGGTCGGAAGGAGACCCGAACAAGCAGGGGTTCGACCGGTTTTACGGCTACAACTGCCAGAGTCTGGCCCACCGCTATTACCCCAACCACCTCTGGAACAACAGCGAAAAAATCGTTTTAAAGGAAAACGAAAATCTGACCCGGCAGAAGCAGTATGCACCCGATCTGATTCAGCAGCAGGCCCTGAATTTTGTGCAATCCAGCGACGCGCAAAAGCCGTTTTTCCTGTTTTTACCCTACATCCTGCCCCACGCTGAACTGCTGGTTCCCAACGACAGCATTTTCCAGTATTACAAAGGCCAGTTTGCGGAGAAGCCGTTCAAGGGGGCTGACTATGGCCCCGACGCCAAGGATGGCGGCTACGCATCGCAGGAATTTCCGCATGCCACCTTCGCGGCTATGGTAACGCGGCTCGACCTGTACGTCGGGCAGATTCTGGCGGCTCTGAAAGCCAAAGGGCTGGACCAGAACACGCTTATAATTTTTTCCAGCGACAACGGTCCGCACCTGGAAGGGGGCGCCGATCCGAAATTTTTCAACAGCGGGGGCGGGTTTCGCGGGTTTAAACGCGACCTCTACGAAGGCGGTATCCGCGAACCAATGATTGCCCGCTGGCCCGGAACCATCAAGGCCGGCACCCAGAACGATTACGTTGGCGCCTTCTGGGATTTACTGCCCACCTTTGCCGAACTGGCCGGTACGAAAGCCCCCGCTCCCGTCGACGGCATTTCGTTTGTGCCGGCGCTGACTGGCAAAGGCAAGCAACCAAAACACGATTTCCTTTACTGGGAATTTCACGAGCAGGGCGGGAAGCAGGCCGTGCGGCAGGGCAACTGGAAAGCCGTGCGGCTCAACGCAGCCGCCAATCCGGGCGGTGCTGTCGAGTTGTATGACCTGGCGAAAGACCCGACCGAAACAACCAACCTGGCCGCGAAAAATCCGGCCAAGGCTCAGGAACTGGGTCGTCTGATGAACCAGTCGCACGTAGCGTCGGCCCTGTTTCCGTTCGGGAGTGAGAAGAACTGACCGGTTTCGCCCAATCCGTTTCGCGTAGGTTTTGTTCCGGCCCTCGTAGTTTCGGTCCGTTTCGGCCCCTTACCTTTGTACCGAACAACCAATACGATGCTACGATGAACGTTAAACACTTCCTGCTGGCGGGCTGGGCTTTTCTGGCTGCGCTGACCTCCTGCAAACACGAACCTTCCAAGATTGAACCCGTTGAAAAACCGCCGGCTGAAGAAAGTAAGCCGTTTCCCATTGGCAAACCTACCGGCGTCCTGAAAACGTTTGCGGTTGGCCCGGCCGGGGGCGAGTTGAACGACCTGGACAATGGCCTTAAACTAACAGTTCCAGCGGGGGCGCTGAAAACCGAAACCGTTATTTCCGTGCAAACGGTCGAAAGCACCTGTCCGGCGAGGGTTGGAAAAAGCGTACGGTTACTGCCCCACGATGTTGAATTTGCCAAACCCGTTACGATCGAGTTTTCGTATGCGGCCTTCAAAGATTCCCTGGCTTCGACCAAGGCACTGAGTCTGGCGTATCAGGACGAAAAAGGCGTCTGGAGCCTGATGATGAACCGGGCCGTCAACCAAAAGACGCAGACCGTTCGGGTGGCAACGACCCACTTTAGCGACTGGAGCCTTGCCACGGCGGTTCGTCTGTTGCCTTTTTCGGTGACGTTGTCGGAAAAACAGGAACAGAAGTTTCAGCTCATTCAGTACGTCAAGATTAATTCATACGAAGAGTTTGCTACTACCCTGGAAACGGATGAAGAACTGGCTCCGCTGGTTCAGCCGGAAGTAAAGGTGATTTACGAAGGTCAGCCCCTAAATCCTGCCTACGCCAAAGAAGGCGCCTGGCAACTGCATAGCGTCGACCCAGACGCTGAGGAAGGGGAAATTCACCCGCAAACCAACCAGTCATACGCGCTTTACAAAGCGCCGGCCTTTATCCCCCAACCGCAAAACGTCGGTGTTTCGGTCGGCTTCAACGTCAGAAAAGGAAAAGTCATATTCGTTGCCAACGTGATGCTGATGCCGAAAAATTCGCTGGTCTATCGAATTGGCAACGGTCCCTGGAAAACTATTCACGATACGTTTGTGGTCCGGCAGAAAGGCGAGTATGCGCTGGGTGGATTTGATGCCGTTAGCGACATCAGTGTTGCCATCATTTGGACGGGGGAAGTTGGCACCTACCGCTGGTCGATGGTCGATCAGCCCAAAAATGCGACGACTTTTGGCCTCAATGACATGAAAGGAAATAATCATTACGAAGCTCGATACTGGAAGGAAAAAGAAGGATTTCTCAACAGTGGAGGTTCACTGACCATCACGAAGGTTGGAAAAGTTACCGAAACCGTCAGCGGCAAATTTACCGTCTCGCCCACGGGCCTCGGAAAAATCGGGGTGCCCAACGGCATGATCGGGCCCGCCATCGAGGGCTATTTTACGGTCACCCGAATGCCGGACGTTCAGTAAACCAAACCAGCGGGCGTTTTCTTCTGCGGAGAGAAACGCCCCACTTTTTATTATTCCGGCCAAATTTCACCCAGCGGATTGGCACCGCTCACTGCGGTGCTGATCAGGACGATAAACCCAGCTTCCGGGCTTCCTGGTTGGAGATGCGTCTCAGCCGGGCAAACGCATCTTTACGGCCTTTCACCGATGCATCATCGAAGCGTTTGAAGGTGACCCAGTCGACATAAGCCCGGTTGGATTCCGGGTCCAGAAAACCACCATACTCAAGCTGATGACGATCCAGTTCGGCAACGTAAAAGACGGTGAGGGTAATCGCCGGTTCCGTTTTGGAGTAGAAAGTCCAGGTGAGTTTCATGGCCTTTGATTCGTTTTACAACGATACGAATTTTTCATCGTATGCGATACCGTGTTCGGCCAGTAACGCTTTGCATTCGTCCGTAAACGGAATTTTCTGATGATGCCGTTTTTGCTTTTTAATGTATCGGATAACGGTATCGCGCTCCCGAATTGACTACGTAAAAGCGCTGTAGCCAACGGCCCACCCTTCAAAATCAGGAAACAATCCACTTTGTTTCATCCAGATCGAACTGCCGGCTTTGACGTCTTTGACCAGATTGGCGAGGGCAACGGCCGGGTGCAGGTCGCAGAGGATATGAACGTGATCTCCGACGCCGTTGATGCGGAACAAGCGGCAGTTCTTATTTTCTAGGACGCCCCAGATGTACCGGTACAACGCTTCGTTGGTGGTTGGCTTGCGGTATTTGGTTCCAAACACGATTTGGTAGAGGATTTGCCAGTACGCCATAGCATAAGGTGGTTTGATGCATTGTCTAGAACGTTTGTCTCACTGGCCTGGTCACTTTTTGACATCGTGTGTCCACGGGGCTGGTCAACGACGACACCAGGAACCGTTGGTTAACGATTACTTTCTCGCTATTTTTAGTCCCGTCGTTCACCCTGAGCCATTCGCCCGTGAGAAAAATACCGTTCCTATTCCTTCTGTCTTTTTTGCTTTTCTTCCATACCGGTTTTGCCCAAAAAACCGCTTCGCCTGTTACTACGGCTAAATGGCCCAACAACCTTCCGTGGTGGAAACCGAATAACCTGCGCGTTATCCAGACCAACCTTCCTGCCTACGAGGCCGCCACGCTAAACCCGGATTCGCTGCTGCAAGACCTGCTGGACTGCTCGGCCAACACCCTGCTGATCAACGCGGGCGGCATCATGGCCTTCTACCCGACTCAGCTTGATTTTCAGTACACCAACCCGTACATGAAACCCAACACGCTGGCCGAGGTCATCCGGAAATGCCACCAGCACGGCATTCGGGTCATCGTCCGGTTTGACTTTAGCCGGGTACACGAAAGCATTTTCAAAGCCCACCCCGACTGGTGTTACATTTCCCCCAAAGGTGAGCGCATCATCAACACCGATATGTATGTGGTGTCCATCAACGCGCCTTACGTGCAGGACCGGGCGTTTAAGATTATCGGGGAGGTGATCGACCAATTTCCGGTCGACGGAATTTTCCTGAACATGCCCGGCTACCAGGTCAACAATCCTTACGAGGGGAAATACCACGGAATCGACCAGAACGAGTACGACAAAAAAGCCTTCGCGGCTTACAGCAACGGCCTGGCGCTGCCGACCGCCGAAAACAAAGCCGATCCGGTGTTTCAGAAGTACTTGGCCTTCAAGAAAGCAACCGTGGAAGACTGGTCGAAACGGCTGCACGAACTCGTAAAATCCAAAAACAGTCAGATCGCCATCTGCACCTACATGGACAAATACGTGGACATTATCCGGCACGAGTCGCAGTCGAACACCAGCCTTCCCTACTGGCCGTATACGGCATCCGACAACGTGGGAAATGCCGTCAACTCTTTTCCCGACCACGTCATCAGCAACGCCAGCATCCAGCAGATTTCGTTCCAGTCGCGCTACAACGCCGTGGAACCGGAGGAAGTCGGCATTCGGCTGTACGAGAATATCGCCAACGGTTCGGGTCTGGATATCAGCCTGATGGGCGATCTGCGCGGCTACGAAGACGAGCGCAACTTTGGGGTGGTAAAAAAGATCTACGCCCACCACAAAAAGTATGAACCGTATTTTGGCAAGTATAAATCGGTTGCCAAAGTTGCCGTCGTGGCGCCGGGGGCCTGGCCCAGTGGCGAACCCATGCAGGAATACCGCGGCATTCAACTCATGCTGAAAGAAGCGCACATTCCGTTCGACATCATCGAAGACGCCCAACTGGCCAACCAGGCCGAAAAAGTTAAATCGTACCAACTCCTGATTCTGCCGGAAATCACCTACCTGAGCGCCGACGCCATCCGGACGCTGAAAGAAGCGAGTCAGCAGGGCACCAACCTGATTGCCACCAACCGCACGCTGTTCGACAGCCCCGAAACCTTGCTGGAACTATTTGGTGCCAAAATCGTCAACAAAGATCATGACGGCGCCGGTTTTTACCTGAATCCGGATCAGAAAACCGTTTTTAAACGGTTTCAAAAGCAGAAAATGCTGTTCTGGAAATTCAATCTGGGCCTGTACGACCTGAAGGGCGCCGACCAGACGTTTTTGCCCGTTCTGGCGAAGGGCCGTCCGGGTCCGCCCGAAATCATCGGTGGTCACGATCCAACGGGCTATTTCGCGATGGGCGTTAAAAACCACCCGAAGAGCAAAGCCGTCATCCTGCCGGTCAACCTGGGTCGGCTGTACTACATGCACGGCTACGAACAGCACAAAAACATTCTGCTGGATGCCATCGATTCCGTTTTTCCGGAAGCGACCCACCTGGTAACCACCAATGCCCCGGAGCGCGTTGAAGTGATTTTGCAGGAATACACCCGGAACGTTCCGGCCAACCTGACCAAGAAAACCACCGACGGCCAGATTCTGCACCTGGTCAACCTGACGGGTTTCAGCGGGAACACCTACTTCGAACCGCTGCCGGTGTACGACCTGACCTTCCGCGTCAAATCCGCCTTCAAACCGTCAAAAGTCTTTTCAATGGTAACCGAAAAACCGATCCCGTTTACCTGGAAAGACGGTTTTGTGGAGTTTAAGCTCGGAAAACTGGGTGCGTTTGAGGGCCTGGTAATGGACAAATAACCCTTCCGAACTCCACCGGGGACCTTACGTTTTCCTTCGTTCTTCCGCGTGGGCGTCGGCCAGGTAAAAGCCGTACATGCTGATTCCGGCAATGACCACCGCCAGGATGCTGGTGATTGAAAGCTTATAGGGGTGCATTTTCCCGGCTTCGTCGGTACGGCCCCAGTCGTCCGGGATAAAATCCAGAAACTGGCGTAGGCCCCCGTACAGCAAAATCGTCAGCACCATGAAAATCAGAAAGCGATGAAACAGGCCCGACCGCATTTTCTTGACGATAGGCAGTTTTTCGTTTAGCCACGTTCCGGTGAGCAGTTTCCAGCCAAAGTCAAGGTAGTGCACAACAAAGCAAATGATTCCGTACAAAATCAGAATGGCAAGAACTATGTACAGCACCGTACGCCCGGTTTCCAGCATCTTTCCTCGTTAATTTAAATTCGTCATTAGCGCTCAAATTTATCGCTTTCGGGCGAAAAGCTACTGACATAGGGCTGTCACCCGGTCGCGTTTACTTTGCATAGTAAACAAACCCCAACAACTATGTCACCGATCGAAACGCTTTTGAAGGAAATGGATCAGGAAGCTCAAACCACCCGGAAGATGCTGAGCCGCGTTCCGGACGACCAATTCGACTGGCAGCCCCACCCCAAAAGCATGACCGTCCGCTCGCTGGCAACGCACATTGCCGAACTGCCCTCGTGGGTCACGCTGACCCTGACCACCGACGAGCTGGACTTTGCTACCTCGCCGTACCAACCCGTCCAGATCAACGATACCAACCAATTGCTGGATTACTTTGAACGTTCGCTGGCCGACGGGAAAACGCATCTTGAAAAAGCCACGGAAGAGCAACTGGAAGGGCGCTGGGTGCTTCGCGACGGCAATGCCATTTTCAGCGATACCTCGAAGGGAGAAATGATCCGGATTTCGTACAGCCAGATTGTCCACCACCGCGCCCAGCTTGGCGTTTACCTCCGCCTGCTGAACATCCCCATTCCGGGCAGTTACGGCCCCAGTGCTGATGAACAATAAGGATTAAAAAGTGAAGACAAGGAAACAATAAACGAGATGAGACAAGGGGCAAAAGAAGTTACTGCATACCGGAGGATTGTCGCGTCGGTTTCATTGTTCCCTTGTCTCTGCTCACTTTTCGCTATTCTGCTGCCCCATCAATATCCCGTTAGGCTCAGGTCTTCGGTATCGATCATCTCCACCCGTTTGCCCATTTTTTTCTGGATGATTTTAAAATGGTGTTCGTCGTCGGGCGTAATCAGGGAAATGGCTTCGCCTTCGGCTTCGGCGCGGCCCGTGCGGCCAATCCGGTGTACGTAATCTTTGGGCGAACGCGGCAGTTCGAAATTGACCACGTAGGGCAGCAACTGGATGTCGATCCCCCTTGAGATCAGGTCCGTTGCGACCATTACCGGCAGCGATCCGGCTTTGAACTTCCGCAGCGTTTCGGTGCGGGCGCCCTGGCTTTTATCGCCGTGGATGGCCTCGGCCTGGATCCCGTTCTTGCGGAGTTTCCCCACCACATTGTCCGCCGTCCGGGTAGACGAAACAAACACCAGCACCTGCTTCATTTTCTTTTCCTTGATCAGATACCGCAGCAACGGCCCTTTGCGTTCGGGGTCGATGCGGTAAGCGACCTGCTTGATCTGATCCAGGTTTTGCGGTTCCTCGGCGATTTCAATCTTGATCGGATTGTGCAGAACATGATCCCGAATTTCCTGAATGGAATCTTTCAGCGTGGCCGAAAAGAGCAGCGTCTGCCGTTTTTTGGGCAGCATTTCGAAAATCTGGTTCATCTCGTCGGCAAAGCCCAGTTCCAGCATTTTATCCGCTTCGTCGAGCACCAGCACTTCCACATCCCACAGATGCAGGGCGTTGGAAGCCACTAGGTCCAGCAAACGCCCCGGCGTAGCCACCACCACTTCGGCATCGCGCACGCCAATCATCTGCGGGTTGATCGACACCCCGCCGTAAACGGCCAGCGTTTTTATTTTTCGGGGCAGGTACGTTCCCAACGCCTGAAAAACTTCGGCGACCTGAACGGCCAGTTCGCGGGTCGGCGCCAGCACCAGGGCTTTGACACTCCGGTTAATCGTGGTTTTCCGGCGCTGCAACCGGTCCAGAATCGGCAGGACGAAGCTGGCGGTTTTGCCTGATCCGGTTTTGGCGATTCCCAGCACATCGTGGCCTTTCAGAATCACCGGAATGGCTTCCTGCTGAATCGGGTACGGGTTGATGTACTGCTGGGCCTCAATGGCTTTCAGCAGGGGTTCGGCTAAATTCAGAGAAGAAAAAGACATACTTGTAATCATCAGTTGTTCTTCCGCGTTTTTTTGATCGGCTTACCGTATTTTTTCATCATTTCCTTGGCGTGGTCCCGGCGGACGTTCACCTTCTTGTTTTTCTCGGCTTTTTCGTGAAAAGCCCCGCCAAACGTCTCACTTCTGTGGATCTTCTCGACGGCGTTTTTCATGGTAACCCGCGGCTTCTCCTCGTCGATCAGCTCGTCCGAAATTTCAAGCCCTTTCGGCAACGCCAGCATCGGAATTTCGTAATTCATCAGGGCTTCTATGGCCGCCTGCCGCTCTTTCTGCGATTCGGTCACAAACGCGATGGCAATCCCGTTTTTGTCGGCCCGACCCGTACGGCCAATCCGGTGGATGTAGTTTTCCGGCGTTTCGGGCAGATCGAAATTGACCACGTGCGATACCTCGGCGATGTCCAGCCCGCGGGCAATGATGTCGGTCGCGATCAGAATCCGGTACGTGCCGTCCTGAAACTGCCGGACGGCGTTGAACCGGTAATTCTGTTCTTTGTTGGAGTGAATCACACCGACCCGGTCCGGAAACTCCTTGATCAGTTCGTCGTAGAGGTGATTGGCCAGTTCTTTCGTGGCCACAAATACCAGCACCCGGTTCATCTCGTCATCGCGGAACAGCAGAGCCTCCAGCAGGTTGACTTTCGTGTAAAAATTCGGCACTTCGTAGGCCGACTGCTGAATGTTTTCCAGGGGCGTTCCGACCGGCGCGGCTTCCACCCGGGCCGGGTTGTTGAAATACGTCTGGATCAGTGTTTCCACCTCCTCGGTCAGCGTGGCCGAAAACAGCAGGTTCTGGCGCTTGGCCGGCAACAAATCCAGAATGGTTTCGAGCTGCGTCCGGAATCCAAGGTTCAGCATTTCATCCACCTCATCGATCACCAGCCGCTTGACGCTTTTCGTTTTCAGCAATCCCTTGATCGACAGGTCAATCAACCGGCCGGGCGTCGACACCAGCACGTCCATGCCTTTTTCCACTTCGGCAATCTGCGGTTTGATATTCACCCCGCCGTACAGCCCCACGACCGTCAGACTCAGGTATTTGCTCAACTGCTGCACCGCTTCCACCACCTGCACCACCAGCTCGCGCGTTGGCACGATGATCAGCAGTTGCGGAGAACGATCCTTCGAAAACTGGAATTGCCGCAGACTCGGTAACAGGTACGCAAACGTTTTCCCCGTTCCGGTTTGGGCAATACCGCACACATCCTTGCCCGACATCACCACCGAAAACACCTTCTGCTGAATGGGCGTGGGGGTGGTATAGCCTCCATCCGCCAGGGCGTTCAGGAGCGGTTTATTTAAATTTAAGTCCTCAAATATCATATCCGTAAACAATGCAGGTCATTTTGTTCTTTACAAGGAAAGCTGCCTACAACGTTCCATCGACCCGCATGAAAACGCAAAATTACGAAAACCACGTTCGATATTACCCTCCCCATCATTTTGTATTTTATCCGGTTGTGCTGCTTTTGCTCGGCGTCAGTATCTATTTCACCCTGAACGACAAAGAGCATTCGGCGCTGTGGCTCTTTCTTGCACTTTTGGTGGCGGTCGTCACCGGACTGGCGCTGATGCTCCGACAACACTACGCCCTCAACAACCAGAACCGCCTTGTGCGGCTGGAAATGCGGTTTCGGTATTACGTCCTGACGCACCAACGGCTTGAACTTTTGGAAGACCGGCTTTCCTTCGGCCAGCTTGCCGCCCTCCGGTTTGCCTCCGATGCCGAACTGCCGGGTTTGGTGCAGCGCGCGCTGGCCGAGAATTTAAATCCGGACCAAATCAAGAAATCAATTACCCACTGGCAACCGGACCACATGCGGGTGTAAATTCCGTTTCATGAAATCCCTCCTTCACACCCTGGCCGGTACCTGGTTTATCTGTTCCACCAACTTTCCCATGTGGCTGAAGGGCGACAAAACGCACCCGACCTTTACCTACACGGTTGTTCAGAAAGACAACGACATCGTTTTGCTGGATGAAGTCCGCTACCTGAAAAACGGCAGCTCCAAAACCCTCATCGGCTACGATTATCCCGACAAAACCGACCCGATGGGATTTGTCTGGCGCGGGAAAGGATTTTTGAGGATCGCCAAAAGCAACTGGAAAGTGGCCCTGCTGGACCCGGCCGGTCAGTGGGCGGTAATCTGGTTCTCCAAAACCCTGTTTACCCCGGAGGGCGTCGACATCATCAGCCGTACGGCCAAGTTATCTCCCGAAACGCTCCGCTACATCCATGCGCTGATGGAAAAAGACCCTCTGTTGAAGAAACAGCTACCCACCCTGAAAGCGCTTTGATTTTCAAGGCTCCCCTGCTTTTTTCGGTCCGAATAACAACCGGCCCCGCTGGTTGGATGACTATCATTAAATCGGCCGGACGAGATCACTTTTATTGTATCCAATTCCAGAAAAATCCTATTTTTGCTCTACCATACGGTTTGACCCCGTAAATCCCATCTCTATCATCTGAATACGGGCCGGAAGAATGATCCGACGGTTCGGACCTGCGCAGTAAAAAAGGCTCTTCCGCGCCTTATGATCGTATATTTTTAGAAACTAAAACTGAATGAACCCAACCTTTACGACCTTTTCGGGCCGGTTGCTGCTGACTGCCCAACGGTATTTTCTTTGCCTGCTGCTCGCCGGACTGCTATACGGTCTTACCCTGCCCTCCGCCCAGGCGCAGGAAAGTAAGCTGAAAGTGAAAGGCAAAGCCCTCGATGCGCAGTCCAACGCGCCCCTTATTTACGCCAGCATTCGGCTTTTCAAACAAACCGACAGCTCGTTTGTGGCGGGGGCTATCACCACAGAAACCGGTGATTTTTCGGTTGATGCCGCAGCCGGAAATTACTACGCCGTGCTGGAATTCATCGGGTATAAATCGCTGAAGAAGCCCGGCATCCGCCTGAGCCGCGAAAATTCCCCGCTTGACCTAGGCACCATCAAACTCGCGGCTTCGGCCAGCACGCTGGCCGAGGTGGTGGTGCAGGGCGAAAAAAGCACGATGGAATTTTCGCTGGACAAACGCATTTTCAACGTCGGCAAAGACCTCGCCAACGCGGGCGGAACCGCCGTGGATATTCTGAGCAACGTGCCGTCGGTGGCTGTGGACGTAGAGGGCAACGTCAGCCTGCGGGGCAGCAGCAGCGTCCGGATTCTGATCGACGGAAAGCCGTCGGGGCTGGTCAGCTTCAAGGGCGGCAGCGGGTTGCAGCAGTTGCAGGGCAGCATGATCGAACGCATTGAGGTCATTACCAACCCGTCGGCCCGCTACGAAGCGGAAGGCATGGGTGGAGTGATCAACATCGTTCTGAAAAAAGAGCGGAAAGAAGGTTTTAACGGTTCGTTTGACGTGATTCTGGGCAATCCGGCCAATTACGGGCTGGCGGCCAACGTCAACTACCGGCGCAAAAACCTGAATTTCTTCGTCAACTACACGGCTTCGTACCGCAACACGCCGGGCCGGAGTTCGCAGTATCAGGAAGTGTACCGCAACGACTCGACGTTTCTGACGCAGCAAAATTCGACGAGCAAACTGAAAGGCCAGAACAACAACGCCCGCGCCGGAATTGACTATTTTTTCAACGACAAAAATGTCCTGACGGGTTCGTACACCTGGCGCATCAGCAAGGGAAAACGGTTTACGGATATTCGTTACCTGGATTTTCTAAATAGCCTAAGCAATCCGCTGAGTACCACCTACCGCACGCAGGATGAAACCGAAACCGAACCGAACTCAGAATATGCCCTCACTTACAAACGGTCGTTTAAACGCCAGGGCCACGAACTAACCGCCGACGTGCGGTTTCTGGACAACTGGGAAAAATCCGACCAGTATTTCAGCCAGCGGACGGTGTTGCCCAGCGGCCAGCCTTCTTCCATCCCGAACAGCCTGCAACGGTCGGTCAACGACGAAACCGAAAAGCAGCTTCTGGTACAGATCGACTACATTCAGCCTTTTGCCAAAGACGGAAAATTCGAAGCCGGTTTGCGAAGCAGCTTCCGGGACATGACCAACGACTACTGGGTTCGTGAGCAAACGCCGGAAGGCGGCTGGGTTCCGCTGCCGGGCCTGACCAACGACTTTCTCTACGAAGAAAACATCAACGCCCTGTACGGTATTATTGGCAACAAAACCCGTAAATTATCGTACCAGGCCGGTTTACGGGCCGAGTGGACGGACGTAACCACCACGCTCCGGCAAACCAACGACGTTAATCCGCGCAGCTACGCCAACCTGTTCCCGAGCGTCCACGTCACCTACGACCTGCCGCGCCAGAACGCCCTGCAGGTGAGCTACAGCCGCCGGGTCCGCCGGCCCACGTACAACGACCTAAGCCCGTTTTCGACTTTTAGTGACAACCGGAACTTCTGGAGCGGCAACCCCGACCTGAACCCCGAATTTACGGACGCTTTCGAGGTTGGTCACATCAAGTACTTTCCGAAAGGCTCCATTGGTTCGTCGCTGTATTACCGGTATACCACCGGCAAAATCGTGCGGATTCGTCGGGTCGACGCCAACGGTTTTGCCAACACGCGCCCCGAAAACCTGGCTACAGAAGATTCTTACGGAGCCGAATTCACAACTTCCTATTCCTTTTTCAAGTGGTGGAAATTGGATGGCAGCGTCAACTTTTTCCGGGCCATCATCAACGGCGACAATCTCGACACCGACTTCCAGAGCGATACGTATAGCTGGTTTGTGCGGGCCAACAACCGGGTAACCGTCTGGAAAAACACCGATTTGCAGTTCCGGGGTAATTACGAAGCGCCCCAGCTAACCCCCCAGGGCCGTCGCAAAGCCATTGCCACCCTGGATTTTGCCGCCAGCAAAGACATTATGAAGGGCAACGCCACGCTGACACTCAACGTGCTCGACGTGTTCAACTCGCGCCGGTTCCGCTCGATCACCGAAGGCGGCAATTTTTACACTGAAAACAACTCGCAGGGCCGACTCCGGCAAGTGAACCTGACGTTCAATTACCGTCTGCGGCAGGCCAAGAAGAAAACCAAAGACGTGGGCGAAGGCGATTATTAGTCGCACGGTTTATGACTCCACCCGGACTCACGCGGTGTTATCAGCCAGAAAGCGCAGGGGCTGTCGGCACCGCTGAAACGTAGCGGAAGAAGATGGAACGGTATCCAGCCGAAAGTCCAGAGAAGACCTGGGCTGGCGTCCTGCTTTCCGGTTAATATCAAATTGCAGTTCTGAAAAACCGGCAGCGATTCCGTCAAAAGTTCGTTTCCGGTTTTTTCAGGTCCAGTTCTTTGATCCAGATATTGCGGTACAGAACATCGTGCCCTTCAGCCTGGAGTTTCAGTCCTCCCGGTGTGTCCGTAATGCCCTTGCCACCGTCGTTTCCCCCGTCGATGCCGGAATTGGCCCCGCCCCAAACCTGGTTGATCGGCTGATTGGTATGAACTTTTTTGCCGTTGAAGTACATCGTCAGCATGGCTTTCTCGGTGCGCTTGCCATTCTCGAATCGGGCCGCCCGAAACACGATGTCGTACGAATTCCACTGACCAACACCGTTGTAGGCATGGTACGGCGAAGGCGTTTCGTTGATCACCGCTGCCATACCGTGCGAAGTGGTATCACCGTCGAGCACCTGAATTTCGTAGCGATTTTGCAGGTAAACACCGCTGTTGCCGCCCGGTTTGGTAATGTAAAATTCGACGTGCAGCCGGAAGTCCCGGAACGCTTGCTTGGTCACAATGTCGGCGGTGCCGTATTTACCACCGGCTGCCGATGGGTCGTTGCTGTTCAGAACCGTTCCACGGCCCGCCGGATCCTTTTCAATCGTCCATTTGATGGGCAGCGTAGCCGCAAAGCGCGGCCCTTCCCAGTAGGTCCACTTCGAGTCGAGCATCTGCCGCGATCCGTCAAACAGCACCTCGGCCCCTTTCGGCGCTTTTGTGCCTACCCCTACCTGCGCACTCACCGTCGGAATGCCGCCCAGCGTAAAGAGCGCCAGCAATAAAACATGGAAAAGCAGAGGAAAAGCAGGGGTCGAACGTTTCATCAGGAACCGGGTTTAGTTGTAAATGCCGTAAGGTCGACTAAAGATAAGCGGCTTTCCCCTAAAGTGCTCATTGGATCTTTCGAAATCTCCGAGTAACTTACAACTACCTGTGCGTGAGCGCAACAACGGTCTTCCCGGTTTTGCGACCGCTCACCTAGTTTACTAAACCCGCATCCTTCATGAACGAAAATCCCTTTACCGTCTCCCGGCGGAAGTTTCTGCTGGCGGCTGCCGCAACCGCCCTGGCTCCACCCCTGGCCCTGAAGGCGTCAAAGCGAAAACTCGGCCCCGGCGACAAACTCAACCATGCCTGCATCGGCGTAGGCGGCATGGGCGGGGTTGATTTGCAGAATTTTGCCAAGCACCCCAACGTCAACATCGTGGCCCTGTGCGACGTGGACGAAATCCGGCTGAAAAGAGCCGCCGAAGCGTTTCCGCAGGCCCGTACCTACACCGACTGGCGGGAACTGCTCGAAAAAGAAAACACCAACATCGACTCGGTCAACGTGACGGTGCCGGACCATAACCACTTCGCCATCGCCATGCAGGCCATCCGGGCGGGCAAGCACGTCTATTGCCAGAAACCGATGTGCCACGACGTGGTGGAAGTCCGGGTGCTGACCGAAGCCGCCGTCAAAGCGGGCGTTGTTACCCAACTCGGTACACAGATCGCTTCGGGCCAAGGCGACCGCACGGCCGTGCAGTGGATCAGAGAAGGCGCCATTGGGAAAGTAAAGCACGCGTACCTCTGCTCCAACCGGCCGGGGGCGGTCAAGGATTACCGGCTCGTTGGCCCGCGACCCGCCGAAGGCCAGGATCCGCCTTCTACGCTGAACTGGGACCTGTGGATCGGCACGGCCCCCCAGCGTCCGTTCGCGCCGGACATCTACCACCCCGCCAAATGGCGGGCCTGGCAGGATTTCGGAACCGGCTGGTCGGGCGACATTGGCTGCCACATTTTTGATGCCGTCTGGAAGGGGCTGGGTCTGAAAGCGCCCAAAACCGTTATCGCCGAGGTGCAGAAATCCTGGGAGGAATCCCCCGAGCGCCGGGGCGACACCTGGCCGCAGGGCGACCACATTACCTGGGAATTTCCGGGAACAAAACGAACCACCCGGACACTGACGCTGGAATGGTTCGACGGGGAATTTTATCCGCCCGAAGAAATCCGCGCGCTGTATCCGGGACCGGAATACCCCGCCGAATCGGCCATGCTGGTTGGAACGAAAGGGGCGCTGCTGATTCCGCACGGCGGGATGCCCGTGTTGCTGCCGGGCGACCAATTCAAGGAATACAAAGCGCCGGAGCTGGAAGAACGCAATCACTACCACCATTTTGTGGATGCTTGTTTAGGCGGCCCCAAAACCGAGTCGCATTTTGCGCAGTCCGGCCCCATGACCGAAGCCATTATTCTGGGTACGGTAGCCATCCGGGTGCCGGGTAAACGGCTGGAGTGGGATGCCGCCAACTTAAAAATTCCGAATCATCCCGAAGCCGAAAAATACCTCAGCCGCATCTACCGCGACGGCTGGCAGATTGCCGGACGGTAAGAAATAACCAACGGGGTAAAGATTGGGACCATGATCATCTGGCCCAGTTTTTACCCCTCTTCTGTCAAAACCGGTCGCTGATGACGGCTTTTTTGAAGTACACGGCTTTCGGGCTTTTGGCCGGAATTAGCGCCTGAATGGCCTCGGCGGTTTCGATGGGCCGGTCGGATTCCAGGATGCTGGCGCCGTCGGCAAAGATAGCGCGGTAGGCGTCGGCCCGCTCCGCCGGGGTGTTGAGTTTGTCGTAGGTGGGCGCGGCCGAAATCATGCACATCACCCCTTTTGCGTTCAGCAGTTTGTACATTTGTTTGTTTTCGGGTTTAATGTCCGGCCCGATGTAGGCAATCAGCTGCGACCACGGAATACCGGCTTTTTCGTATTCCTTCATGGCTTCCGGTGTTTTGACGAAGGCCGAAAACATGCGGCTTTTGTTGTCCTTGTAGTAATAGGCGGCTTCGGCGGCCGTGTGGACCGTCAGCATCATGAACGCGTCGGCCTGGCGTTCCCGAATGATGGCGGCAATCATCGGAAAGGGTACGTCTTTCTTGTCCAGGTTCAGAACGGTTTTGCCCCGCGCCCACTCGATGGCTTCGGCCAGCGTCGGAATGCGGTGTTCGGTTAGGTTGCCTTCGGCGTCTTTCAGTTTCAGTTTCTTCAGTTCGGCCCAAGTGTAGTCCGCCACTTTTCCGGTGCCGGTGGTGGTGCGGTCGAGGGTGGCGTCGTGCATCAAGACAATCACGCTGTCTTTGGTCAGCCGCGGGTCAATCTCGAAGAACGCCGGGGTGTGCTTCAGCGTATTTTCAAACGTCGCCAGCGAGTTTTCTGGGAAACCTTTCACCATGCCGCCCCGGTGGCCGCTGACGATGGGAACATCTTTGCCGGTCCATCGAAAAAAACTGTGCAGGTCTTTGGGCGTTTTGAGCGCCAGTACATGCAGGGGTTGCTGGGCGCGTAAAATAGTCGTGGTGAGCAGAAAGCCAAAAAAGCAGATTATTCGCAGCATAAAACGTTGCGGTTTGGGTCCGTTAAGAAAAACTGGTTCAGGATTCCCAAAAGTACGGCGCAGGGGCCGCTCCGACAAGCAAGGCCCAATTTCTTACGAAACCACCGTCGGCTTTAAACTTCGCGGCTTGAAAGCCGCGCCTTCGTCCGGCGCAAACGCTTCGATACCTTCCCGCTTTTGAATGGCTTCCAGCCGACGCCGTAGTTCCGCATCCGTGCGAAGTTTGGCGAGCAGTTGAAAATCATCACCGAGCAAATCCGCGGTGGTAATGGTTGCTTTCGCGAGTGCCAGACTCAGCAAGTCGGCAAACCGGGTATTGGCGTAGACGTGTTCTTTTTTCCGGAAATATTCCTTGTTTAGCACTTCGTACTGCCGCGTAATCCAGTCCGCCATGTCGGCGGAGTTGACCACCATTTTGTGCTGATAAACAGAAAGGCTATTCAGGAAACGGTGAATTTGGTCGATGGAAATGCGATTGGCGTAAAACAGATCGCGCAAGGTATAATCAAGCCGGTCGGCGCACAAATGCGGCAACGGCAGCTCCAGTAACGTGTAGGAATCGTCCGCCAATACCGACGGAGTAAAGCCGAATGTTTCCAGGATCGAGGGAATCTCGGACTGATTAATAATCTCGTCAAAAATGGCTTCGTGGTAGTCCTCACCCTCGTTTTTAAAAACGTAATCGGTGACGTGCGAAAAGGCGGTATGGGAAACATCGTGCAGCAGGGCAGCAATTTGTTCTTCCAGTGATCCGCCGAGCTTTCTGACCAGATAGTATACGCCAATGGAGTGCTCAAATCGGGTGTGATTAAGTGTAGGATCAACCAGAAAAATGGCTCCGCCCTGGTGCACCGACTTCAGCCGCTGAAACGGTTTTGACTGAATTAATGCTTCAATAACCGGCTGAACCGCAAACGTTCCGTACAATTTGTCGTTGATTACCATTAATTTACTGAGTTGCGTTTCAATCCAGCTTTTCCGTTTAATTAAACGATTGCCGAAACTCCAGCGGGGAGATATTCATTTTATTTTTAAACAGTTTGCTGAACGATTGCGGGTACTCAAAACCGAGCTGGTAGGCAATTTCACTAACGGATAACGAGGTGGTGGTCAGAATCTGCTGGGCCTTCTCGATGAGTTTGTTGTGAATGTGTTGCTGGGTATTCTGGCCGGTTAGCGAGCGCAGCATGTCGCTTAAATAATTGGGTGAAATCGCCAGCTGCTCCGAGACGTACTGAACGGTCGGCAGGCCCAGTTCCTGCACTTTGTCGCCGTCGAAATAATCGTCCAGCATGGTTTCCAGCTTGACTAACAAATCGTTGCTGGCGCTTTTTCGGGTAATAAACTGA
The DNA here is from genome assembly GCF_026248825.1 of Larkinella insperata. NCBI lineage: Bacteria > Pseudomonadati > Bacteroidota > Cytophagia > Cytophagales > Spirosomataceae > Larkinella > Larkinella insperata. The sequence goes on from NZ_CP110973.1 coordinate 468,488, forward strand.
CGGTTATAAAACCGGTTGCAGTAGTTGAGCAGCAGTTCGATGTGCGAAATAATAACATCCTGGCTAAAGCCGTCGATAATCGAGCGGTATTCCTGGTCGATTTGCTGCATCAGATTGGTGATCAGCACTTCTTCCCTTTCCGAAACGTGCAGCGCTTCATTGACCGCGTACGAGAAATAACCGTAGGTTTTGAGTTTCTGCCCCAACGTAGAATGGCGGATATAATCCGGGTGAAACACCAGCCACCAACCAACACAGGACCGATCTTCTTCCGTGATTGTTGACAGAACCTGCCCCGGTGAGAAAAAAGTCATTACGCCGTGGTCGAAATCATAATAATGCTGACCGTACTTCATTTTACCTCGAAAATCTTTTTTGATGCAAACCGAATAAAAGTTATACATGTAACTCTTCATAACTTCCTCGGGAAAGCACATCGTCTGGCCTAAATCAATAACGCTGACCAGCGGATGCGCCGGTGTGGGCAAGCCCAGCAGGCGGTGCAGTTCGGAAATAGAATGAATCAGATAGGGCGATTGGGCCGTTTTTTTCATCGCGGGTTCACGGTTATACCGAATGGGTAAAGCCGTCTGCAACAGACGGCTTTACCCATTCGGTTTTAGCTGTATTTTACAAGTTTATCATAGCCATACCACTGCCGTCGTAGCGGTCGCCCACCGAAAGTCCCACCGGAACAATGGCTTCCAGTTTCGCCAGTTCTTGCGGGGTTAGCTGAACGTCAATGGCCGCGATATTTTGCTCCACGTACTCAACGTGTTTGGTACCGGGAATGGGCACAAATCCTTTGGAAATCACCCAGGCGATGGCCAGTTGCGTAGGTGTTACGCCTTTCTGGTCAGCCAGTTCTTTGATGGCATCGACCAGTTCGATGTTTTTGTAAAACTGCTCGCCCTGAAACCGCGGAATGCTGCGCCGGAAATCGTCCGCCGGGAAATCGTCCGGACTTTTAATTGCGCCCGTCAGAAACCCACGACCTACCGGCGAATACGCCACGAAACCGATGCCCAATTCCTGCAACACCTCGCTAATCCCGTTTTCCTCCACGCTGCGTTCGAAAAACGAGTACTCGGTTTGCACTGCCGTTATCGGATGAACACGATGCGCTTTGCGAATGGTTTCCGCCGACACTTCCGAAAGCCCAATATACCGTACTTTTCCTTCTTTGACCAGTTCAGCCATTGCGCCGACGGTTTCTTCAATGGGCGTGTTCGGGTCCTGGCGGTGCAGGTAATATAGGTCGATGTAATCCGAGCGCAGGTTTTTCAGCGACCGCTCAATGGACTTTCTGACGTAATCCGGCTGGCCGTTGATCCGCCAGGTCAGTTGTTCGTTGTCATCGATCTCAAAGCCAAATTTGGTGGCAAGGATGTATTGGCTGCGGTTGCCCTGGATGGCTTTGGCCACCAGCCGTTCATTCAGCATGGGGCCGTACAGATCGGCGGTGTCCAGGAAGTTACCGCCCAGTTCGAGCGAGCGGTGAATGGTGGCGATGGACTCGGCTTCGTCGGCTTTTCCGTAAATATCCGCCCCGGCAAGGGTTGTCATGCCCATGCAACCTAAACCAATTTTGGGTACTACCAGCCCTTGGCTGCCCAGTTTCGTTGTTTGAATACCGTTCATGATTTGTTTTTAAGTCTGTGTTGTCACGAGAACGGTACAAAGGTCCGGCGGCTGACCCGGAAAAAAGTAACCAAATCCCTTGGGATTGTATCCAAAATGGAGAAGCGGATACCGGGAGGGTTGAGCCGGGTTTTGGTTGTTGTCCGGGACTCATCGAACGGACAAGCCCCGGACAAAAGCCGTTAATCGACGCTGTTGGCGTTTTTTTTCGTGGGCTGAACCGAGTCGTCGGGCTTCTCGGTGGTTTTCTTCGTGGTGCGCGAGTTCGCCCCGTCCTTACCCGCTTTGCCTTCTTCCTTTTGGTTCTTTGAACTGTTTCCTCCACCCGACTGCGGAGAATAGTACTTGATGAATCGGTTCATAACGCTTGTGGTTTTATGGTGCAACGGCTTCATCGCGAAGCTTTTCCTAGTAACCCGCCAGTGCACCGGCTGTTGCCCCAAGTAATCGAATGGTTCCCGCGAAACCGAAGCCACGGAACCAATCCGCATTTGTCACTTCACCGGCGTAAACGTCATTTTGGGCAGTTTCATGGCGTTATCGATCACCTTGATTTCCAGCCGCAGAATTTCCTCTTCCGCCTTGGCGTCGATTTTCTCGGGATCGTCGCCCGGCTTGTGGTAATCCGGGTGACCGCCGGTATGGAAAAACAGCACGGGAATCTGTTTGGCGTAGAAAGCCGCATTGTCGGAGCCACCGTTTCCGGCCCGGTCGGTAAAGAATTTAATGCCCGCCGTCACGTCTTTGAACACGTCCGGCCAGGCGTCGGCGGTGCCGTAACCCCCGATACCCACGCCCCGGTTTGGGTCATACCGGCCAATCATGTCCATGCAAATCATGAAATTCAGCCGGTCCAGCGGCAGCGTCGGGTGGTTCAGAAAGTGCCGCGAACCCAGCAAACCGAGTTCTTCCGCGCCAAACCCCATAAACAGGATGTTGTACGGTTCTTTCACGCCATTGTTGGCGTAATACTGGGCCAGTTCCAGCAACCCGGCCACGCCCGAAGCATTGTCGTCGGCGCCGTTGTGAATCTGCCCCTGTGCGTTTTCCGCCAGCGAACTGCCCTGATTGCCCGTGCCCAGGTGATCGTAGTGAGCACCGATCAAGATGGTGTTGGTGGCGCCGTTGTCCAGAAACCCGATGACGTTGGCGGCTTTGCGCACGCTGTCGGTCACCACCACCCGCCGGACCCGGGCCGTAAAGTGCTGGTAGTAGCCATCGTCGCCCAGCGGTTTCAGGCCGTATTTTCGGAAATGCCGGGCGATGTAGGTAGCCGCTTTGGCATTTTCGCGGCTGCCCGTTCCCCGCCCTTTCATTTTATCGGAAGCGAGTTTTTCAATGTGTTTTTGAATGCGGTCGGCCGAGGGTTCCTGCGCCAGAAGCGGGGCCGTCAGAAAAAGTAAAAAGGCAAGCAAGCGGTAGTTCATGCCCGCAAAAGTAACGGATTTTGGCGGTTCCGAAACCGTGGTCAGGGGCCGATGATATTCGGAAACATTTTTGCAACTTTGCCCTTACGGGCATCCAGGGTGCCACTCATCAGCAATTTCTTCCTCTTCAGCCTCATGCGCATTCTGACAGCATTCCTTTTGGCGGTCCTTTTTCACGGCTTTACCCAGGCGCAAACGGCGTCGAAACCCAAGCTGGTGGTTACGCCCCTTAACGACCAGGTGCTCGTTCATACGACCTACGGGGTTTACCAGAACAACAGCATTCCTTCCAACGGACTAATTATCAAAACGAAAGACGGCATTGTCCTGGTGGACACGGGTTGGGACAGCGACGGCAATACCGACAACACCCGGCAACTGCTCCAGTGGGTGGCCGACAACCTGCATCAACCCGTCCGGCTTTGCATTGTCACGCACGCCCACGAAGACCGCATCGGCGGGGTCAGCGAATTGCGAAAAGCGGGGGTCCGGGTGGTTGGTACCCCGTTGACGGCTCAGAAAACCGTTAAGCTGGGTTACGAAGCGCCCGAAGGCAGCCTACCAAACGATACGACTTTCACGATCGGGCAGGAACCGATTCGCTGTTATTTTCCGGGCGAAGGGCACACCAGCGACAACATTGTGGTCTGGCTACCCAGGCAGAAGATTCTGCACGGCGGCTGTTTTGTCAAAAGTGTGGCGGCTTTCGGCATGGGCAACGTCGCCGACGCCAACCTGAAGGCGTGGTCTACCTCCATCCGCAACGTGATGCAGCAGTTCGGTACGGCGACGATTGTGGTGCCCGGTCACGAGGAATGGAGCGACACCAAGGCGCTGGAGCACACGCTGCGGTTACTGGAGAAGCATGGTGCAAAGCAACAGCGGTGAGAAAGCGGAGCTTTTGTTTACAGAACGCTGAGTATTAAAGTTTAATCGATAGCTCTAAATGCCCGCCCAAACCGCTTTCAACAATTTTTTGAAGCGTTGAAAGGCGAACCTCTTTTACGTTGTTCTCGATTTTTGAAATGTAAGACTTTGTCGTTCCCACTTTTTCGGCAAGCTGCTCTTGAGTCAATCCTTTTGCAAGCCGAGCTTCGTGAAGTAATGCACCAATTTTGAAGTTCTCGTAACCTGCTTCGAGGGCCTCCCGTTTTGCCGTACCCCGCTGACCGTAGTGCTGATCCTTAAACTGTTCCAGCGTGGTAAAATTATTTTCTTCCGTCTTCATATTCTTCCTTTATGTTGAGTGCTTTCTCAATTTCTTGTTTTGGAGTCTTTTGCGCTTTCTTTTGAAAACCGTTTGCCAAAACCACCAATTTTCCTTGATCGAAGAAGCAAAAGATTCGGAAAATATCACTACCTACCTGAACCCGAATTTCAAAAAGTCCATCCGTATTTTCGATGTGCTTGAGGTATGTTTCCGGAACTCGTGGGAGATCTTCGATCAGCTCCAGTGTCCAGATGATCTTCTCTTTCACTTTGTCCCGCTGCTTTACGAAGAACTCCTGAAAGAAATCCCTGTAAAAAATAATGGTCCGGTGCTTCTGATTTTCACTCACAAAGCAAATATACGAAAGTTGTCCTTAAGGGCAACTTTTAAGTAGCTCCTTTGAACTGGCTAAAATCAAGCAAATTGTTACTCTTGTAAGATTAGCCAATTTGCTCGTGATACCATCAAATAAAGAAGCCACCGCAGTTTTCCAACCACGGTGGCTTCTTCACTCAAAACCGTATCTCAACTTACTTCTCAAACGCCACCCAGCTCAGGGCGCCGATGTTCTGGGCTTTCGGGTCGTCTTTCAGGAAAACGAAGTAGAGGTCCTGCTTGCCGCCGGGGTTCTGAATCGGGGCGGTTAGCTCGGTGGTTTTGTTCCAGGCACCGGTGGCCGTGTAGTTCACCGTGCTGATCACCGGCCCTTTCAGCGACCCCGTCCGCACCTCAATCGTGCCGTCCTGGTCTTTCGACGCAATCTCGTAGGTCAGCTTCTGGATGCCTTTCAAATCCACCCCCTTCAGCACAAAATACGCCTTGTTGCGGGTGGCCGCCAGCCGTCCGCGCTGACGGTTCATGTTGTACACCTCGTCGGCTTCCCCCGCCGACACTTTGGCCGGACGCAAAATCAGGCTCTGGCTGCTGGTCAGGGGCGTAATGGCCCCGCCCCGGTCGGTGTACGACGCCGACAGAATGTAGCGGCCCGTCTGCTCCTTGCCCACGTGCTCCTTCAACACCGTTGCGCCCTGCTGCGGCAAGGTCACGTCCGGCTGCTGCATCGACAGTGCCAGCACGTACTTCACAATTTCGGTGGCGTCTTCCTTCGACAACTGCGGGTGGGCATTCATGGCGTGTTCTCCCCAGACACCGCCCCCGCCGGTAATCACCTTGTTGGCCAGCCGCGCCACCGCGCCCTTGTCGCCCCGGTATTTTTTGGAAACTTCCATAAACGCCGGTCCAACCGATTTGCCGTTGATCTGGTGGCAGGCTTTGCAGTCGCTGCCCTGCATCAGACTCTTGCCCAGGTTGAAGGTGCTCGTAATCTGCTGGTGGCCCACCAGCGGCTCGTTACCGGCCACTTTCGGGATGTAATTCAGGGCCACTTTGACCTTCTTCTTATCAATCGTTTTATCTTCGTTGTCGGTCACGTTCACCGTGTATCTGAACGGCGTCTGATCGGCGAAGAAGAACGTGCTGTTGTCGGTTGTGGCGATGGCCACCTGCGGCAGTGTGTTTCCAACTTTGATTTCCAGCGTGTCCACGGAACTGGCTCCCGTTGGGTCGGTTACCTTCAGCGTGACGTGGTAAATACCGTTCTTCTGGAACGTATAGGTCGGATTGGCCTCGGTCGAACCAATCTGAGCCCCTTCAAACCGCCATTCGTAACTCAGTTTGTCGTCCTCGTCAAAATCGTAGCTCTGGCGACTGTTGAAAGCCACTTTCAACGGAGCCAGACCGATGGTATCCCGCGCCATGACCCGGGCGACGGGCGCGCGGTTGCCGGGGTTGTATTCGATCTTGACCAGCCGCGCATCGTCGTTGTCAATGCCGTACACCGACCCGTATTCCAGCATGTAAATCTCGCCTTTCGGCCCAATTTCCATGTCAACCGGACGGCGGAAATCCCCGCGGGCGGGCATGAAGGCTTCCATCCGTTTGTAGTTCTGGTTTTCGTCCAGCCGCACCGCATAGACCCAGTTCCGCATCCAGTCGTACATGAACAGCGCCTTGTCGTAGTACTGCGGCAGTTTCACGTCCGATTGCAGGTTCGCGTTGAAGTGGTACACCGGACCACCCATGGCGCACCGACCGCCCGTTCCCAGTTCCGGAAACTCCGTCGATTTGCTGTACGGGTACCAGACCATCGCCTTCGTCACTGGCGGCAGATTTTTCAGCCCGGTGTTGTTCGGCGAATTATTGACCGGTGCGTTCGGGTCGAACTCCGCGCCCACGGCTTTGGTCGCAAAATCGTAGGCTTTGTACGGTTTGCTGTCACCGACGAAAAACGGCCAGCCGAAATTCCCGGCTTTTTTAGCCTGGTTGAATTCGTCGTAACCGCGCGGTCCCTGGGGGCCGTCGGTACCCGAATCCGGGCCAATTTCGCCCCAATACACCACCGACGTTTCCGGATCGACCGAAATCCGGTACGGGTTCCGGCAGCCCATCACGTAGATTTCGGGCCGCGTTCCGGCCGTACCTTTCGGGAACAGGTTGCCGTCAGGAATGGTGTACGAACCGTCGGGTTCAACGTGAATGCGCAGGATTTTGCCCCGCAGATCGTTCGTGTTTCCCGCCGAACGGGCCGCATCAAACGTCAGCCGCCCGGCCTGCCAGTCGGTTGGTGAAAAGCCGCTCGACTCAAACGGCACGGTATTGTCGCCCGTCGAAATAAACAGGTTGCCGTGCTTGTCCCAGGCCATCGACCCGCCGGTGTGCGCGCTCACTTCCAGATCAATCGGAAACTCAATGATGGATTTCTCCGACTTGAGGTCCAGCGTGCCGTCGTCATTCATCACAAACCGCCCGATGCGCTGCTTCGTCTGCTCGCCATCCTGAATCGTGTAGAAGAAATACAGGTAGTGGTTTTTGGCAAAATTCGGGTCGATGGTCATGCCCAGCAGACCGTTCAGGTATTTCTCCACGGCTTTGACCGGAAAATCGTAGACCAGTTTGGTGCTTTTGGTTTTCGGGTCGTACATGTAAAACTTACCGGGCCGCTCGACCATAAACACCCGGCCATCGGGCGCCACGGCCAGTTCCATCGGTTCGTTGAGATCATTGGACAAAACGGTCTTGACAAACCGCGTTTCGTCCGGTGTTTTCACGGCGTACGACTTCGAATAATCGAGGTCTTTGTTGTCGCCCATCACGTATTTCAAACCGCCGAGCAGGTGCTGCACAAACAGCGGTTCGCTGAAGCTCTCGTGGGTATGGCCCCCGCCCGTGTAGAAAGCCCGGCCCCCGTCAAACTCGTGGTACCAGACAAACGGGTGGTTATCGCCGTTGCGGCCTCCTTCGTACGTCGTTTCGTCGAGTTTCGCCAGCACCTTCACGTCGGGATTAATGCTTTTGTAGCTGTAGAGTTCGTCAAAACGCTCCCATCGGTCGGGCAGAAAGCTCGTCGACGGGTGGTTTTTGTCGACCACATCAATGGCGGCTTTCTGCTGTTTGGGGTGGTGCAAAAAGTACGCGCCGGCGAGTTTGTTGTACCAGGGCCAGTCGTACTCAGTATCGGCAGCCGCGTGAATCCCCATGTAACCGCCCCCGGCCTGAATGTAGCGTTCAAAGGCCACCTGCTGATCGGCATTCAGGACGTTGCCGGTGGTGCTCAGAAAGACCACGGCGCTGTAATTTTTCAGGCTGTCTTCCACGAAATACGCCCCGCTCTTGGTCGTATCCACCCGAAAACCGTTCTCCTGGCCCATCTTCTGGAGAGCCGCGATGCCGGTCGGAATGGATTCGTGGTAAAAGCCTTTGGTCCGTGAGAACACCAGAATGCGGGGCGTTTTCGGCGCCGGAGCCGGAGCTGCGGCAACGGTTTGCGCAGCCGCTTGATTTTGGTTTTGGCCAGTAGCCGCCCTGGGCGATTTACAGCCGTAAAAACTCCAGGCCGTTGCAGCCGTCACAAGTAGAGCGGTCGCAATCGTCCTGGTTTTAGTAGAGGTTAGCATAAAGGGATTGGTAAAAATTCAGGTAAATTAAACGGTTAAAACCGTCCGTAAAAAATGGATGACCGGATAATATTAACCCACGGTTGAATCGCACCGGCGACTCCTCCGTGGGCTGATCCTATAAAACTGTTATCACTATCCGTTTCAGCGGTTTTGGTTTGTTACAACTTGATGGCCCACTCGTCTCTGAGTGACCGTTCCAGCCGGGCGTTGGCGTCTTTGTCTTTTTTAAACTGCTCCTTCTTCGGGTTCCATTCCAGCGGACGTTTCAGCTCGTAAGCGATGTTGCCGATGGTACAAACCGTGGCCGTGCGGTGCCCGATTTCCACGTCGCAGATCGGTTTGCTGCGTTTGCGCATCGCATCCAGAAAATCCTTGTAATGGTTTTCGCTGCGGTAAACGTGTTTTTCGTCCGGGCCAATCACTTTGGCTGCGAGCGTAGCCGGATTGGTTTCGAGCTTTTTCCGCTGGATGTTCAGGGTTCCTTCCGAACCGACAAACTGAATGGCGTTGTTCCACTCCCAGGGCTCGTGGGTCATTGTGATCCCGTTGTCGTAGCGGTAGGTCAGGAACTTGTGGTCTTTGCCGTCCGGCGGAATCACCTCGACCGGTCCGCTGTCGTCTTTGTCCAGCGCCCACTGCACGATGTCGAACATGTGCGCGCCCCAGTCGGTCACCATGCCGCCCCCAAATTCCTTGTAATTCCGCCAGTTGGGAAACACGTCCTTCGACAAGGGCGGAGCCAGTTCAGTATTGAAGGCCACCGGCTGATTGGGTCCCAGCCACAGGTTCCAGTCCAGCCCTTCCGGAATCGTTTCGGCCGGTAAATCATACGCTTTCGGCGGAGGGCCAACGTTTACCCGAATGTTCTTGATGTCACCCAGATACCCGTTGCGGACCAGTTCGGCGGTTTGCCGGAATTCGGGCCAGGAGCGCTGCATGCTGCCGGTCTGAAACACCCGGTCGTGTTTGCGGGCCGCGTTCACCATGGCCCGGCCCTCCTTGATGGTTAGGGCCAGCGGTTTTTCGCAGTAGATATCCTTCCCGGCTTCGGCGGCTTTGACGGCCATAACGGCGTGCCAATGATCGGGCGCGGCAATAACCACGGCGTCGATGTCTTTGCGGTCGAGTAGTTGACGGAAGTCGTTATACGCCTGAATGGCGGGGTGCTCGCCCTTTACTTTTGCCCTCCCCTCCTCACTGGTATAATACGTTTTGGTCTGTTCGATAAACAAATCCCGTTTGGCCTTGTACACCTCGGCAGCCGCCAGGATTTTGGTTTCGCCGGTCGCCAGAAAGTTGCGGGCCAGTCCGCGGCTTTGTTTGCCGGTTCCGATAAAACCGAGGCTGATGATGTCACTCGGTGCCAGATAGGCCGAACCGTCCGCCCGTTTTCCACCCAGCACAAACCGGGGAACAATCAGAAAAGCCGACAGGGTTGCCGATGCCTGACCAATGAATTTACGCCGGGACAAGGCGCTGAACGTGTCTTTTTCCATGTGGTTTGGAATGAGGGTCTTGATTTCCTACTAAAAGCGTTCAAGCAGCCGGATTTACTACTCTGATTTTCTCTATCTGGCCCTCAAAACCCGCTTCACATCCTTCTTTTTACGTTTCAACTGACTTGTTATTAACAATTTAACCGCAACGCTCCAACTTTGACCATTCAGTAAACACAAATCACTACGCCAATGAAAATGATTCTGATGACGCTGCTGGCGGTTGTTCTGCTTGGCAGTTGCAAAAAAGACCCCGACGCCGTGATTCCGGGTGGTTATGTACCGACGGCAACCGCCGGAAAATGGATGTATGGCTCGTTTGCCATGAGCGAGTTCTGGTCGTACGACGGCACCTACCAGGGCAGCCCCTTTGAACTGGCTGTGATGTTTGATTTCAAAACCGACGGTACTTACGAGAAGTATTTCGTAGCCCACACCCGCGATTATGCCGGATGCAAAACGGAAACGCTCAGCTTTGAGAAAGGCAGCGTGGACTTTGACGAAGCCAACGGCTCTTTTACGACCACCCCAACAGAAGGGCATTACCGGGCCTTTTATTCCTGCTTTCCGAAGCAAAACGTCAACCAGAAAATGAACCGCCCGGATTTAGAGCCGCAGACCTATTATTACGAAACAACGACGGCCCCCAACGGCCAGCCCAACCTGGTGGTACGGTTTAAAGAGGGCGATACCAACACAAGCCTTTTTCAGCCCACCTCCTGGTGATACGAAGCGGAAACCGGCGCCTAATTAGCCAGAAAATAGACAATCCGGCAGGCGGTGCCGGTGCTTTTGGGATTTTTGGTGGTCGCCATCCGCAGGTGCAGCACGTGCTTTTTATCCGGCAAATTTCCGGCGAACAGCTTGTACCAGGGCAAGTGCAACTGCTGGCTCCACTGCGTTTGCAGGTCCATTTTCTGATACGGGCCGTTGTCGATGCGGTATTCCACCTCGCCTGCGTCCGGCCCCGACACGATGGCCATGCCCACGGCGCTCCCCGTAAAATTCAGCGTCAGCGTGGCGCCCGGCGTGGTGGCTTCCAGCATGGGCCGGTCGACAAAACCGGCCCGGGTGCCAACCTGATCCGCCGGTTTCCAGCTTTCGACCCGTTTCCAACCGCTGCCGAGCTTAGCGTCCTGAATCGGCACGTACCGCCCCCGCTCGAAATTGCCCCGGTTCAACGGAGCAATTGACACCGACGGTTTGCCGTCCTTGTCGGCTGATCGAAAACCGGCCTCCAGCAAATACCGGATCGTCTGAAAATAGATTTCCTGCCCAAACGGCGAGGGGTGCAGGTCTTTGAAATCAAATTCCCACGTAAACTCTTTGGCGGCAATGCGGTCGTAAACTTCGCGCGCCAGATCGATGGAAGGCAGGCCGTAATGGGCGGCCACGCGCTCGTGGTTGGCCAGCTCGACCGGTTTTTTGCCCTGCCGAAAGTCACCAAACTTATCCGGGTCGGCGAATTCCATCAGCACCACGTCCGCCAGCGGATTATTCCGGCGGGTGTGCCGCACAATGCCTTCCAGCGCCCGGAGCTGCGTCAGGCTGTCAGTTTCGTTGGTGCGGTCGTTGACGGCGGCTTCCAGAAACAGCAGGTCAATTTTTCCCTGGCTCAGCACATCCTGCTCCACCCGGAATGCGTGCGGCAAACTCCCCAAAGACGGGATTCCGGCCCGGATAAATGTGAATTCTGTTTGCGGAAACCGTTCCTGCAAATACCGGCTTACCTTGTCACGCCAGCCCGGATTGTGCGTAATGGAACCGCCCAGAAACGCCACCGTGGCCTTTTTCTGCTCTGTAATGGCTCGGTACACGTTCGGCAAGCCGTTCCGGAGTTGCCCGTACGGTTGGTGTTCCAGCGGTTTTTGAACCGGGTAGGAATGTTGCTGAATGAAATCGGCCCACCATTCGGGGTGTTCAATCGGGAAGTGGTGGCCTTCCAGCGTTTGCCCTCCCCGCGACATCGAATAAACCGTGGCCGGGCCTCCCAGTTTCTGATACCGTTCAACGAGCGGGAATGTATTTTCATCATTCGGCACCAGCTTGTCGTGCAGGCTGATGACGTGCAGAATGGGCACTTTGTAAGCCGCCAGTCCGGCCAGGTTGTCCATCGGCTGATCGGCGTAATCCAGCGCCTGCTGCTCCGAAAAGCCGTAGACTTCCAGCAATTGCTGCCACGACTTGGCGTCGCCTTTTCCCCCGCCTTTTCCGCCGGGCCAGCTTTTGAAATCGCAGACCGGCGCTTCGGCGTAAATGCAGCTCACCCTGGCGGGGTTGCGTTTGGCCCAGCCGTAGACGTACAGTCCACCCCGACTCACCCCTTCGAGCGCCACTTTGGGGGCAAACCCTTTGGCTGAGACGAGATACTGGTAAAAATCGTCCCAGGTCATCATGGCTTTGGGCGCACCGTATTGATCGTTGGTGTTGATGTAGGCGATGTGAAAGCCGCGTTCGAGCAGAATGCTGTCCATTTCGACGTGCCAGTCGGGAAAGTGCGCCCGCCAGACCCAGGGATTCCCGGGCAACGGCTTTCGGGGTTTGACGTACCGGGCCGGGATGCCGTTGAGCTTAAATTCTACTTTTTCGAAGCTATGCCACGGCGTGGTTGTTTCTTGAACTTGAGCCGACAAAACCGTCGCGGATGCGATCAGAAAAAACGTACAGAAAACAAGAGGAAAACGCATGGTGGAATAAAGAATCAACGTATCTTGGTAAGCCGCCCGGTATGACATTCTACTCAATTTAAGGGTTTTGCGGGCAATAAAAAGAGAAATCCGCTTCGTCGGTATACGGCATGAGAGTTCTGTACCGTCAGACCGTACTTTTGCTGCGTAATCACGTTGACGCACCCATTCCTATACTATGCCTACTTCTTCCCACGACCGAACCGCCCAGACAACCTCCCCAATAAGTGCGTCCTTGTTTCCCTTTAAAATCGGCTTATTCGGCATTGGCCTGGACACGTACTGGGCGCAGTTCGACGGCCTGGAAGAGCGGCTGAAAGGCTATCTTCAGCGGGTGGAAGACCGGTTTTGGCGCCCGGACGTGGACGTGGTGAATCTGGGACTGGTTGATTCCCCGGAAAAAGCGCTGGCGGCTGGTCACCGGTTTCGGCAGGCCGACATTGACCTGCTGTTTGTTTACGTGACGACATACGCGCTCTCGGCCACGGTATTGCCCGTCGTGCAGCGGGCCAAAGTGCCGGTAATTATCCTGAACCTCTCGCCCGAACCGGCCATCAACTACGCGTGGTTCAACCAGTTAAACGACCGCACCCGCATGACCGGCGAATGGCTGGCTTACTGCTCGGCCTGCCCCGTTCCCGAAATTGCCAACGTGTTCCGGCGGGCCCACATTCCGTTTCAGCAGGTGACGGGAATGCTCGAAAACGACCCCGAGGGCTGGCGAGAAATCGACGACTGGATTGAAGCCGGGCGGGTGGTCCACATCATGGCGCACAATTGCCTGGGCCTGATGGGCAACTACTACAGCGGAATGCTCGATATCTATTCGGACCTGACGCTCCAAAACGCCACCTTCGGCGGGCACATGAAAATTATCGAAGTCGATGAACTCTCGGCGCTGCGCGAAGCCGTCTCCGCCGACCAGATTCACGAACGGACGCATCTCTTTGCCGAAACCTTCGACGTGCAGGACGACTGCCTGCCCGAAGAACTCGACCGGGCCGCCCGCACGTCGGTAGCGCTGGATCAACTGGTCGAAACGCACGGGTTGGGCTCGCTGGCGTATTACCACAAAGGCAGCGGTAACCCGGCCAACGAAGACACAATGAGTTCGGTTATTCTGGGTAATTCGCTGCTGACGGCGCGGGGCATTCCGGTAGCCGGGGAATACGAAGTCAAGAACGCCCAGGCTATGAAAATCATGGACAGCTTTGGCGTGGGCGGTTCTTTTACCGAGTATTACGCGATGGACTTCGCCGACGATGTGGTGCTGATGGGCCACGACGGCCCGGGCCACATCCGGATTGCGGAAGGCAAAACCAAAGTTCGTCCGCTGTACGTCTACCACGGCAAAGTCGGGAAAGGGCTTTCGGTGGAAATGTCGGTAAAAAACGGGCCGGTGACGCTGTTGTCGGTGGTGGAAAACGGTAACGGAAAAATCAGTCTGCTGGTGGCCGAGGGCGAATCTGTGCCCGGCCCCATTCTACAAATCGGCAACACCAACAGCCGCTACCGGTTCTCGCTGGGTGCCCGGCACTTCGTTCAGACCTGGAACAGCCACGGTCCGGCCCACCACTGCGCGGTCGGAGTAGGTCACATTGCGGCCAAGCTGGCGAAGCTGGGGGCTCTATTAAACATTGAGGTGATTCGGGTTTGCTAACCCCCCAGCCGGGGAATGTGCTGTAAGCCAACTCTCTCTTCTCCCCTTCTTTACGGCGCCCATCCGTTGGCTCAATCGTCTGCTTTCCGCACCATCTTGCGTTCTGGCGGACGGCTTTAGTCGGCCCGCTACCGTGTCCATCCGCCAGCTGCTCCAGCTTCCGCTACCTTTGTGACAACCGCAATCGGATTGTGCTTTCGATCGGCACGCCCGGATAACGGCGGTCAGCTAGTTCACACCTTTGCAACTATGACACGGATAACCACACTGCTCTTTACCCTCCTGCGACGCCCCGAAGCGAACAATCAGGAAGCCCCTCTCGTTTTAACCGGCGCCGTTTTATTGGGTCTGGCAGCTCCGTTTACTACGTATTGGATCTGGATCACCGGTCAACCGGCTGCCGCCCTGTGGGTGGGCCTGACGCTCTGGCTGACGATCCTGGTTGCTGGCACAGCTTTCTGGCTGCTGGCGCTCGGCCGACAATCCTAAAAAGCGCTTTGATAGGCTGAATACCCCACCGCTCCCCGCTAGTTTATCAAACACCGTCTTTTAGAACCGGAACAAATGCGCACTTTATTGAAAAGTTTGCATCTAAAACTTCGCTTCGGTAGTTATACCACTACTTCAAAACCATAGAACCTATGAAGAAGCGTTATCTCCGTTCTAAAATCAACTTTTTATTCACATTCAGTCTTGCCTTATGGAGCAGTTGGGCTCTTGGACAAGGCGTTCGCGGGCGCGTACTGGACGCCCAAAGCCGAGCAGCACTGCCGGGCGTATCCGTCGCGGTCGAAGGAACCAATAACGGTACTTCTACGGATCCCGACGGCAATTTCACCCTTGCGCTTCAACCGGGCAGTTATTCCCTCCGCGTTAGCTTCATTGGGTACTCAACCCAAACCGTCAACGCTCAGGTCAGCGGCAGCGAGTTCACGACGGTGAACGTTGCCTTGCGGGAAGAAGCCTCCAGCCTGAGCGAGGTGGTCGTGATCGGTTCGCGGTCGACCCAGACCCGCACCAGCACCGAAACCGTATCGCCGGTGGACGTCATCCAGTCGCGCGATCTGCTGGCGACGGGACAAGTAGAGCCTACCCAGCAGCTCAATTTTGTAGCGCCCTCCTTCAACTCGTCCCGTCAGACCATTGCCGACGGCACCGACCACATTGACCCGGCCACCCTGCGCGGCCTCGGCCCCGATCAGGTGCTGGTCCTGCTGAACGGCAAACGGCGACACAATCAGGCGCTGATCAACATCAACGGAACCGTCGGACGCGGCTCGGTGGGCACCGACCTGAACGCCATTCCCTCGGCGGCCATCGAACGCATTGAAGTCCTGCGCGACGGGGCTGCGTCCCAATACGGTTCTGATGCCATTGCGGGCGTGATCAACCTCCGGCTGAAGGAGCGACCCGGCACCTCCGTCAACGCCCAGTTGGGCCAGCAGTACGAAGGCGACGGCGAAGTGGCCCAGATCGGCGTCAACCACGGTTTTAAACTGGGAAAAAGCGGTTTTCTGAGTCTAACCGGCGAATTCCGGCACCGGGGCGCCACCAACCGCGCCGGTACCTACAACGGGCCGGTGTACGTAAACTGGAACGTGGGCCGGGCAACGGGCGAATCCGATGCTGCTTACATCGCCCGTCGGCAGGCCCTGTACAATCAGGATCAGTCCCTGATTCAGCAGAACAATTTTAGTCTGGAAAACAACATGCAGGTCGGCAATTCGCGGGTCGACAACGCCGGTTTGTTTCTCAACATGCGGCTTCCGCTGGGAGCCACAACCAGCTTCTACGCGTCGGGGGGCCTGAATTACCGGAAGGGCAAGGCCGCCGGTTTTTACCGGTATCCCTTCCAGACCACGCAGGTTATCGCGGAAATTTACCCAAATGGCTTTCTGCCCAACATCGAGTCGACGATCAACGACCAGTCGTTGCTGGTGGGGGTCAACGGGGAGTCGAACGGCTGGCGGTGGGACATCAGTAACGTTTACGGCGGCAACGCATTCCGCTACGACATTACCAACACCAACAACGCATCGCAGTTTGCGCTCGGAGCCAACGCCCCGACCGATTTTTATGCCGGTACACTGAGCTTTTACCAGAATACCGCCGACGCCAGCGCGGCCAAAGACTTCGGTTCGCAACTCGGCCTGAAATCCTTCAACGTGGCCGCCGGGCTGACGTACCGCAATGACCGGTACAAGATCGAAGCCGGGGAGGAAGCGTCTTACACCAACTACAATCCGGCTTCGGGCCGTGGCGGGGGTGCGCAGGTTTTTCCGGGTTATCAGCCCGCCAATGCCATCAATGCCAGCCGGAACATGGTGGGCGGCTACGTCGATCTGGAAACCGACCTGACGGAAAAACTGCTGGTCAATGCCGCAGCCCGGTATGAATACTACAGCGATTTCGGCGGAAATCTGGCGGGTAAACTGGCCGCCCGTTACAAATTCAGCGACGCCTTTTCGCTGCGGGGTTCCATCAGCAACGGCTTCCGGGCACCTTCGCTGCACCAACGGTATTTCAGCGCCATCAGCACGGTTTTCGTTTCTACGGGCCAAGGACTCGAACCCCGCCAGACCGGCACGTTCCGCAACGACAGCCCCATCGCCCAGGCGTTTGGCGTGCCGGAGCTGACGGCCGAACGCTCGACCAACTACAGCATCGGGATTACCTCACAGCCCGGCCGGGCGGTCAGCATTACCCTCGATGCGTATCAGATCAATATCCGCGACCGGATCATCTACAGCAATCAGTTTGCGCGCGGCACCTCGGCAGCGGGCGTCATTATTGGCAACATTCTGAACCAGGCCGGCCAACAGGAAGTACAGGCGGCCCAGTTTTTTGCCAACGCGATCAACACCCAGACGCGCGGCATCGATCTGGTGGTGGCAACCAGTCCGCGGCTGGGTAAAGGCTCGATTGACCTGACGCTGGCGGCCAATTTTAACGAAACGAAAGTAGTCGGCAACATTCAGCGGCCCAGCGCCCTGCCCAACGATGCGGCCCTGGGCAACTTTCTGTTCAACCGGCAGGACAGCGCCCGGCTGACGGTGGGCCAGCCCCGTAGCAAAATCGCTCTGACGGCGAACTACCGGCTGAATAAATTCGGGGCGGTGCTCCGGCTGACGCGGTTTGGGGAAGTACAGGCGTTTGACCCTGCTAATCCCCGGCTGGATGAATTTGCCGATCCCCGACTCGTAACCGATTTCAGTGTTTCCTACCGGATTCAGCCAACCATTACCCTGACGCTGGGCGCGAACAACATTTTCGATGTTTACCCGGACAAACTCCGGATGACGCAGCAACCGACGCCGGAACGGTTTGGCACAGCCGTGCTGGACAATTCCTCCTTCGGACGGTTCGTCTACGGTCGGTCGGCCACGCAATTCGGCTTCAACGGCGGTTATTATTTCCTGAACGTATCGGCTAATTTCTGAGTTAATCAACCTCTAAACGAAGAAGGAGCGCGGACTTCCGCGCTCCTTCTTCGTTTTTCCAGCCAGCTCCATGCACCGGTTTCGGGACAGAGCTTTCTGCACCAATCGGCAAAATCAATACCCCGGATTCTGAACCAGGTAACCCGGCAAACTCGAGGCTCCGTCGATGGTGGTTTGCGGAATCGGGAAAATACGTTTTTGCGGGTTAGCATCCGTTTTTTCCGTCCACTTGCCCTCATACTTTCCGAAGCGGATCAGGTCGGTCCGGCGCACCATTTCCCAGTACAATTCAAAACCCCGCTCCCGCAGCAGCAGGTCAAGGTTCATGCTGGTCAGCGCGGGGGCGGGCGTGCTCGAGGTTCGGGCGGCTCGAACCGTGTTCACATCGGCCAGCGCAGCCCCCGCATCGTTGCCTTTGCGCAGTTTGGCTTCGGCCCGCATCAGGTACACGTCGGCCAGCCGCACAATGGGAATATCAACATCACCCAGGTTTCGGCCCGATTGTGATTTGGGGCTGAACTCGTATTTCAACACCCGGTAGCCGGTGTTGTAGTCACTGCCCACAACCGTAAAGTCAACCTTCTCCGTGAAAGTGACCGGCAACGTGGGTCGGTTACGCGTTACGTTAAACAGCCTCCCAACCCGGTAGTTGCTGCCGCAGCGGACAAACGCGCCGTTTACCCGCACCAACCCGTATTGCTGCCCGCGCAAAATACCCCGGTCCATGGCGATGTCAGCGGCCGCCATGCAGGAGTCGGCGGGGATATTCATGTTTTTCTTGTAGAAACGCGGATCACGACCGGCGGGGTCTCCCGGGGCGTAGGCCCCTACCCAACTCTGGTAAAAATCGGGCGTGATGGCCGGTCCATCGGTACCGTTGGCGCCCGGAAAAGCCGGCAGCGGAAACTGGTCGCCCGACAGGGAGAAGTACGCCAGCCGGTTGTGGCCGTTCAATTCGGCCCGCTGATCGACCGCAAAAATTAACTCTTTGTTGCCGTGGTTGTCGGCGTTGAAGATCGAGAAGTAATCCGCCGACAACTGATACTGACCGGAACTGATGATCTTGTCGCAGTATTCAACCACCTTGTCCATGTCTTCCGCCTTAAAAGCAAACTGCGTGGCGTAGCGATCGCGGTACACACTGGCGTTCAGGTGCAACCGGGCCAGCAAACCCCAAACACCCGCCTTGGTCAGTCGGCCGGGGCCCACGTTCGTCGCCAGGTCCGGTTCAGCGGCCAGAAACTCGGCCTTGATGTATTCCAGCGCTTCTTCACCCCGCAGGATTTGCGAAACGCCCTGCGGATCGTCTTTGACAAACACCAGGCCGAACAGATCGAGCAGCACCATGTTGTAGTAGGCCCGCATCCCCCGCGCTTCGGCAATGTACGTTTTCGCGTTGGAATCGTTGATGCCCGGCAAGGTGTTGATGGCCGTAACGGCCCGCGAAATACCCTGGGTCAGGTGCCCCCAGGTGTTCCGCAGGTTCGGGTCGGTGCTCGTGTGCGTGTGCTGGTGCAGGGCCAGGTAAATTCCGTTGTCCCCCCAGTCGGTTCCACCCCGGTACGGCAGAATGGCTTCGTCGGTTGAAATCTCCTGGATGGCGAAGTAATTAGTATGGTAGAAAATATCCGGCAGACGGGCATACACCGGGGCCAGGTTTCCATCGGCGGCCTGTTTGTCGGTCAGGCCGGTGGACGATGATTCGTCCAGTACGTTTTCGGTCAGATTCGTACAGCCGTTCAGCATGGTGAGCCCAACGAGCACGGCGGTTGAAATGAATAATCGTTTCATAATTTGGGTACGGGAAGCCGCTTTCATCAACGTATACCGTCTTTAAAAGCTGCGTTCTATCGTTTTTTTAGAATGTCACATTTAAACCAAAGACGAACGAGCGGGCTTTGGGGTAGCTCAGATAATCAATCCCGTACGAGGAGATTCCGTTGACGGTCCGGTCGGTATTTACTTCCGGATCGTAGCCGTTGTACTTGGTAATCACGAACAGGTTCTGACCGGTGGCCGAGAGCCGAACGTTCGAAATCCACCGCTTCATCCCGATCAGTTGGGGGTTCAGGTTGTAGCCCAGGGTCAGGTTGTTCAGCCGGAAAAAGCCGCCGTCTTTCAGGAAACGGGTTGACACCGGTGCCGAGTTGTTGATCGACTCGTTCGGTTCGCCAATTCCCTCGGGTGTTGTGTTAAGTCCTTTGACCAGCCGGGCCCGGTAGAAAAGCGAATTGGCCGTGTTGTCGTAGATTTTATTGCCGGAAACACCGTTGAAGTTGGCCGTCAGGTCGAAGCCCTTGTAAGACGCACTGGCGTTGAAGTTGAATTGCCGGGTGGGCAAGGCGCTACCAGCCGCAATCCGGTCTTTGTCAGTTCCGGCGTTGCCATCGCCGTCCGTATCCCGGTACCGGCTGATCCCGTTTTCGTCGATGCCCAGGTATTCGCGCAGGAAGAAGGTCCCGATGGGCTGGCCGTTGACGTAGCCGTTAACGGTTGCCGACGTCAGGCCCGAACCCGAAGCGGACCCCGATGTAATGACGGAGTAGGGCGATTTATTGACCCGGTTTTTGATGAAGGTGATGTTACCGCCCAAATCGAGCCGAAAACCGCCCTTGCTGGCATACCGATAGTTCAGGCCCAGTTCCACGCCCTGGTTCGTGATGGTCATATCCGGCACGTTGGTCCAGTAAGTGGCCGCCGGTTGAATGGGGTCAGCGGGAATCACTTCCAGCAAGATTTTACCCGATACCTTGCGGAAATAATCCAGCGTACCCGTCAAAGCACCCTTGAACAAGCCAAAATCCAGTCCTACGTCGGTTTGGGTCGACACCTCCCACTGAATGTCGGGGTTGGCAAACCGGGTGTAAGTCGTACCGGCCGGATACGTTGTTGTGCCATCGAGCGGATAGCTGGTTGATGCACTCACCTGCGAGGTAAACAGCGCCTGCGTGATTTTTGCCGGAATCTCCTGGTTACCCGTCTGGCCCCAGCCCGCCCGAATTTTCAGATCCGTGAAAGGACCGGACCGCAGGAACGGTTCATCCGACAACCGCCAGCCCGCCGAGAACGACGGGAACACCCCGTATTTGTTGTTGGCGCCGAATTTACTCGAGCCGTCGGCCCGCACCGTGGCCGTAAGCAGGTAGCGGTCCTTGTACTGGTAGTTGACCCGCGAGAAAAAAGATTGCAGTTCGTTCTCGAGCGCCGAACCACTGGGTCGGTTGTTGGCCAGCGTCAGGTCCTGCCCCAACCCGGCGTTGTTGATGGGCTCAATGGGCGAAATGGGGAATTTGTTGATGCTCCAGATGCGCTCCCGGATCATAAACTTCTGGTATGAGTGTCCCAACAGCGCCGTCAGGCTGTGGTTATCCCAGCTCCGGTTGTAGGTGAAATAATTCTCAATCAGGATGTTCTGGTTGGTTCCGTAGATACTCTCAAGCCGCCCGTCCTGCTGGGGAACCAGATTCGCCAGCGATTGCAGATCGCGGGTCGAGCTGGCGTTGTCTACGCCCAGATTCAGCTTGTAAACCAGGTCATCCGTAATTTTGAACGAAGGCGATATGTTGGCCACAACGCGGTTGATGGTCGTGATGTCTTTCTGTAAATCCAGCGTCAGCACCGGGTTCGTGAAGGCCTGATACCGCGCCGGGGCGCCCGTCGCATCGTAGGCTGGGAAGGTTGGGTTGGCCGCCAGAGCCGCTCCCACAATACTTTCGGTGGGTGGCCGCTGGTTGCGGGTCTGCGAAGCCGTCAGGTTCACATCCAGGACCAGCCGGTCTTCCAGAAATTTCTGGGAAGCATTGAAGCGGCCCGTGTAGCGGTTGAACTGGCTGTTTTTCAAAACGCCCTCCTGATTCTGAACGCTCAGTGAGCCGTAGTACGTCAGCTTTTCGGCGCCCCCGCTCAAACTCAGGTTGTAATCCTGGGTGATGGCCGTCCGGCTGATTTCCCGCTGCCAGTCGGTCGAAGCCTTCTGGTCGTCCAGGGTGCCGTTGAGCCCAGTTACCTGCTGGCGGTACTCATCCGCCGAGAACACAGGCAGGTAATTTGCCACGTTCGAGACGCCGACGTTGGCCGAAACCGTCAGGTTGGAAGTTCCGGACTTGCCTTTCTTGGTTGTGATCAAAATAACGCCATTGGCACCGCGGGCCCCGTAGATGGCGGTGGCCGAAGCGTCCTTCAACACGTCAATGGATTCGATGTCCTGCGGATTCAGAAAGTTCAGCGGGTTCAGCGGACTGGAAGACCCGCCGGTGCTGGAATTATCGAGCGGAATACCGTCGAGGACAAACAGCGGTGTGCTGCCCGTGCGAACGCCACCCGGCCCGCGCACCGTAATCGTTTGCCGCCCGCCCGGTTCGCCACTCGCCGAGGTCACGTTTACCCCGGCCACTTTGCCTTGCAGCAACTGCTCCGGTGAGTTAATAATCCCCCGGTTGAACTCGGTGCTTTTCAGGGTGGTCAGGGCGCCCGTGGCGTCTTTCTTGGTGGTGGTTCCGTAGCCGATCACGACCACCTGATTCAGCTCGGAGGCCGACGCTTTCAGCGCCACATTGATGGTGGTGCGACTCCCCACCGTCAGTTCCTGAGAAACAAAACCGATGAATCCAAAAACCAGAACAGAGCCAGCATCGGGGACCGCGATGCGGTAATCGCCGTTGGCGTCGGTGGTGGCGCCCCGTTGGGTGCCTTTCAGCACAACGTTACAACCGGCCAGGGGTTCGTTGGTTGCCGCGTCGGTTACGCGTCCGCTGACCGTTATTTCAACAACCGTCTTATTCTTTGAAGAAACGGGCGTTTTAGTGGCCGCCAGGATTTGGCTTTTGCCCTCCACCGTCAGCAACAAGATCGCCAGCAGAATACAGCAGATTCTCCTCGCAACATTCATGGCTGGAGGAGAAAACAGGTAAAAAATCATCATAGTTGGTAAATGTTAAGGGTGGCAAAGTTCCTGGAATCTGCCTGATTCCAACTTCCGTCGTCAAATATTTAAAAATAATTTAACATAGCAATAAGTCCCCCAAAAGGTTCAGCTGCCCGACCTTTGGCACGTTAAACGGGATGGTGGTAAGCACGTTGGGAAACTTTTATACTCCTTCCCGGTTCATTTTGATGGGTAATTCCTCACCACTCCTCTTAAACGGATGCTATGAAAAGTAACAAATGGCTTTTACTGCTGCTGTTTACGCTCCAGACGGCGCCAATTCTGGCACAAAACGAAAATAGAACATCCATGAAACGGTATATCCAAGTCCCGGCGGGGTATCTGATGGTGTTGCGGCAGGGAGATGATGTGTTTGCGCACTTGGAAGAACTGGCCCAGAAAGAAAAAATTCCGTCGGCCAACTTCACCGGCATGGGCTTTGTCAACGCCAAGTTTGGGTATTTCAACCGCAAAACGAAGCAGTACGACCCCAAAGAATTCGACGATGTGGAGTTGGCGAGCCTGAGCGGGTCGATTGCCTGGCAGGATCAGAAACCGTCACTGCACGTGCATGGCGTCGTAACGGACAAGAATTTTCGGGCGTTTGGCGGTCACCTGCTGGAGGCTACCGTCGGCACCGGATCGGTGGAAATTATGGTGACGGTTCACGACAAACCGCTGAAACGCGTGATGGAACAGCCGCTGGGCGCCAATGTGCTGAATCTGGAGTCGAATTGATTTTGCCCGTACCTACCTTTCTTATACGTTGAAACCACCAATCTGATGGCCGGTCAACTTTTCTCCGATCAAATTTGTTGTAGCTACATCAAATAGTCTTGAACCACCTTCCGTTTTAACGCGAAACACAATGGAATTAGGAATCAGTAGCTTCGGGGAAGTTGTACCCGACAACGGGGCCGGGAAAGCCGTTAACGCCCACCAGCGGATGCAGGACCTGCTGGAAGAAATTAAGCTGGCCGACGAAGTAGGGCTGGATGTATACGCCCTGGGTGAACACCACCGGCCCGATTTTATGGTATCGGCGCCCGAGGTGATCCTGGCGGCTGCGGCTGCGCAGACCAAAACCATCCGGCTGTCGAGTTCGGTCACGGTATTGAGTTCTGCCGATCCGGTGCGGGTTTTTCAGAACTTTGCGACCCTGGACCTGATTTCCAGCGGCCGGGCCGAGATCATGGCCGGGCGCGGGTCGTTCATCGAATCGTTTCCGCTGTTCGGCTACGACCTTAAAGACTACGACGAACTGTTTACCGAGAAACTTGATCTGCTGATCAACATCAATAAAAACGAAGTGGTCACCTGGCAGGGCACACACCGGGCCGGTATCGACGGGTTGGGCGTTTACCCCCGCCCCTTCCAGGCCGAACTGCCCATCTGGCTGGCCGTGGGCGGCACGCCGGCTTCGGCGGTCCGGGCGGGCACGATGAACCTGCCGATGACGGTGGCGATTCTGGGTGGAACGCCCGACCGGTTCGTGCCGTTTGTGAACCTGTTCCGGCAATCCGCGCAGAAAGCGGGGCACGATGTGTCGAAATTACCGCTGGCGATCAACTCCCATTTCTATTTGTCCGACGATTCCCAGCAGGCGGGTGATGAACTTTTTCCGGCCTACGCGTCGATGATGAACCGGATTGGCCGGGAACGCGGCTGGTCACCGCTGGGGCGGGAGCAGTACGAATACATGCGGCAATACGGCCCGTTGATGGTAGGCAGTCCGCAGCAGATCATCGATAAAATTCTGTATTTCCACGAGCTATTCAACAACACCCGTTATCTGGCGCAGGTGATTGGGGGAGCCCAGCTTCCGCACGCGAAAATTATGCGCTCCATTGAGTTGTTCGGGACGAAAGTAGCGCCGGAGGTACGAAAAGCTCTGAAAGCCAAGGAAGTCAGCGCGTAAGCGGGCTGCGTGTAATGTTATTCGCAGAAAATCAGGGGCGCAACGGTTTGTTGTGCCCCTGATGCATTTATAATTTGATGCCCAGCTTCTTGGCGATGTCCGCAAACATTTCCGGATCGATTTCATCGTCGCCGGGGGCGTTCAGTTGCGGCTCTTCTTCCAGATCCGGCACCGGGAAGCCTTCAGGATGGCCGAAAACCACCTCCACTTCCTGGCCGTCGTCGGGGTGTGTACCGTTCCAGATCAGCCCCGCTTTCTGGTAATCGTCTTTGCTGAATGTATACAGTTTCAGGTGCAGTTTGTTTTCCATGAACTTCTTCGCTTCCGGGAAAGCGTTGTTGCTCAGGTTGGGGATCGGCAGCAGCTTGGTCACTTCCACGCCGGTTAGCTTTTCGAGCGCTTTGGCATACGCCACGACGTGTAAACCGCCCCGCACCAGCAGGTAACCGATCATGGTCCGGGCCGTCGGGTCGCTGACCATTTCGTAGACCCGCATCTTATTGGCGCGTGCCCCACACTCCAGGAAGAAATTGTGCAACAGATCGAGCTTCAGGTTACCGCTGTTGAACACATTTTGCCCCGTCCAGAAGTGCCCCATCGAGTCCATCGGCAACGCCGACTGTCCACTGGCAATAAAATGGTGTGTGTTGCGCGCGTTTACGGCATCGGCCAGGGGTGTTGTCGTCGGGTCCATACCGCGTTTGCTGGTGCCGGTCAGCAGCAGATTGACGGTGTAAGCGACCACCTCGATATGGCCGTACTCCTCGCCCGCGATGCTGCTGATGACATCGTAAAAAGGACGGATTTTCTTGCGGCCTCTGAAGTTGAACGACTGGTAGGTGTAGTTCATCAGGGTCGACATCTCTCCGAACTTTCCACCAAGAAGTTCCTGTACGGCAGCCGCATCGTTTGGCGACGGGTTACTCGGGGTAGGCAGCTCAATCGGCAGCCGGTCCATCTTCAAAATCATAACTTGAGTTGATTAGAGTAAGAACACCATGTTTCACTTCTTCAACTCTTCCTGCATCAGATGGTTAGTAACGACCCATTCTGAAAAAGGAACCACTCGCTAACTCGCTAAACAAAAGCCCTTTTCACCGTACTCTCAAAAAACTTATTAGCCAACGGCCCATTTTTAAACTTTTGAAATCGCCACCCGTTCCTCCGCGGAATAAACCGCATAGCCCATTAAAAACCAGGTGACGGCCGAGTAAATGCCCCCGATGTACATGCCGACCGGCGCCCGCCCGACAACCACCATCAGCACCATGCCCAACGGAAACCACAGCCCCACCAGCAGCGGCACAAGGCGTCGCCAGCCATTCAGTCGCCGAGCAACCCAGACGGTAATACCCAGCGGTAACATCAGAATGTTGCTGATTGGCCAGAAGGCGTCGATGGCGTAGAAGAATTGGTTCTTCTGGCCCGGCCATACGATTTGGTATACATTTGAAACGTTAGCGATGGTCAGACATCCTACTACCGCCCACAGCATGGCGCGACCAAACCGCGTCGTTCCGGGTCCTTCCAACTGGTGCAATCCTACCAGACTCGCTGTCCAGCCCAGCATATACAGTAGCCCCCAGGCACCGGTAAACCAGGAAAAGTTTAGATTCCGCATCTGGTCTTCCAGCGAAAATCCAATCAGCAAAAAGGGCGCGCCCACCATCGCCAGGGCGCCTAATAGTTTATGGTTCATTGGTTTGTTGTTGACGACACAAATGAAGGAAGCTTCAACGGATCTCGTCAGTGTCCTGCTGCGACGGAACCAGCGACAGTTCAGGCTGGCTCGTGTACACGACGTACGCCAGCAACGTCCAGGTAATGATCGAATAAACCGCCGAAAGACTACCCGCCCACGTTCCCTGCGCCCCTCCGCCGGGAATGGATACCAGAATTGAAAACGGCAACCACAGCCCGACCACCAGCGGGATGTAACGGTTCCAGCCCGTCAGCCGCCGGGCCCGGATCACCGCAATACCGATTACCAGCATCATCAGATTGCTCAGTGGCCAGTTCAAATCCAAGGCCCGGTACAGAAAGGTGTTGGCGTTAGGCACAAGGGCATCGTATACGTTCCAGACGTTTGCCAGGGTAAGTGAGCCAAAAATAACCCCCAGACTGGCGCGCCCGAAACGGCTGTCGCCCGTGGCCCGGATGTTCCACAGACCCACCATGCTGCACAGCCAGCCCGCCATGTAGAGAACGCTCAGGACTCCGCCAAAAAGGTCCGATTCAAAGTTGTCGTTCAGGATGAGAGCCCGGATCATGCTCAGGCCCAGACAGGGCGCGCCGAGCATAGCCAGGGCGCCGAGTAAGCGATTGTTCATTGTCGTTGTGTTGTTGTGTAAGGGTAAAACGCATGGGGCAAAGATACGGTAGACCCACGCCCGCTGTCAATGTACCTTACTACAACTCAACCACTTAAAACCGCAACTCAAGCATAAACCGCCGGGCCGGAGTCTTTAACTCGGGGCTCGCTCGCCCCGGCGCAGGGCATTGACGAGGTTGTGCGCCCGGCGGGTGGGTTCGGGGATGCGGTAGCCGCCATCGCAGCGCAGGGTCAGGTCGATGGCCGTCTGGAAGTCGATCCGATGGCCGGACGAAACGTAGACGGGATTGACCTTATTTTTCGTCCGCAAAGCCGCGCCGATGGTTTCGCCGTAGTGCTTCATGGGCGACCAGGCGCCCCGCTCCGGTGCCGGTTCGTCGTACTTACCCACCAACACCGACTTGGCGCATCCGAATGTAGGCCGGTCCAGAAACAAACCGCCGTGGGAGGCAATTCCGATCCGGCGCGGGTGGGCAATGCCCTGCCCGTCGAACATCACCACATCGGGTTCGGTCCTGAGTTTTGCCCAGGCTTCGAGCAGCGACGGTATTTCGCGGAACGACAGCAAACCGGGAATGTACGGGAAAGTCGCTGAACTGATTACGCCCGCTTCTTCGATCACCTGCAAGGTCGCCAGTTCTAACACCACAATCCCGGCATACACCGTCTCCTCGAACTTATTGAACGAAATATCGCAGCCCGCAATCGTCTCGACCGGTTTGGTCAGCGGTTCAATCCGAATCTGGTGCCGCAGTTGCTGTTGCAGGGCCACGGCTTCGGTGGGGGTAACGGTCCAGTCGTGGAGGAGTTGGTAGCTTGCCATAGGGTTGCTCGTTGTCCCTCCCTAACTCCAATTCCGGCGCTGTGGTTTGCAGACGTGCGGTAATAAACGGCCTGTAGCCGGAACCTGCTCCGGATTACAGGCGCTTGGCAACGTGATCTCCACCCTGATGGACAACCACTTGCGTCACCTTCCCGGCAGCGTCTTTGAAGAAGGTTAGTTGCGCATCCACGGCTTTGAGGAAAAACCGGGTTGGGCTCTCGGCAAACAACTCAAATTTGGGTTGCCCAGTCACCTGCAGAAAGAGACTTCCGGTTTCGTAGGTGATGGCGATCGTACGCGCGGCATCCAGCCTGTAGGTGCCCGCATACTGCCGCAGGACGGTTTCATCGACCCGAACAACCTTCCGGTTGATTGGCAACTTATACGGTTCCTCGTAGACAATTTTCAGCACGTCCGTTGCAATCGGGTCCAGCGTCGTCAGGTCCGACGCATCGTCGACATTGCACAACAGAATCACTACCACGTCATCCTCGGGCACCTGTACGTAGAACGTTGCAAAACCGTAGATGTTACCGTTCTGATAAATAAGCTTTTTCCCTTCGGCAAAGTAACTGATGCCCCAGCCGTAACCCCAATGTCCCTGGTTTGGTGGCGTCAGGGCCGCTTCCCAGGTTTCCGGTTTGAGGAGCTGACGGTTTTGCACCACCCGCGACCAGCGGTATAAATCCCCCACCGAACTGTACAGGCCACCGGCCGCGTAAGCCACGGTGGAATCAACAATCAGCGTTTTAACCAGCACCGAATCTTTCCGGAATGTGTACCCCGTTGTTTTTCCACGGTCTTTCAGATTGATAAAATCAAAACCCGTCCGGGTCAGTTGCAGGGGTTTCAAAAACCGTTCGCGCACGACGGTTTCAAACGGTTTGCCGGTTATTTTTTCGACGATCAGGCCCAGCAAATAATACCCGGAGTTGGTGTAATTGACGGCCGTTCCCGGCGGGGCCGCCAGTGGCTTGTCTTTAAACTGAGCCACCACCCATTCTTTGGCAACCGGCCGCGTCACCCGAACGCTGTCCGGGCCGTAGAGGATGCTCTTGAAATCATAAATACCGGACGTGTGGAAAAACAACTGTTCCAGCGTGATCTGATCGCCCTGCGGATAGTCCGGCAAATACTTCGTCAGCTTGTCGTTCAGCGACAGTTTTTTTTCTTCCTGCAATTGCAGAACGACCGCCCCGGTAAACGTCTTGGTGATCGAACCGAGTTGGTAGAGGCTGTTGGTATCATTGGGAATTTTACGGTCAACATCCCGCCAGCCGAAGCCCTTTTTGAGTAGAACCGTGCCTTTCTGAGCCACCAGCGCCGTGCCGTTGAAGCGGTGTAGATGAGCCGAAACCGTCAGGTATTCTTCTAACTTTTGGACCGTCGTTTTCGGATTTGGCCGCTGCTGCGCCCCGACCGGGACCAATGGTATACAGACCAGCAAACTGAGTATGAGTCGAATAAGGTTTTTCATGGCTAGGTTGTCAGGGACAAAAGTAGGATCGAAACCGGTCTTTAGCCGCCATCGTTCGGTATTATTGTTTTAGAAACTCCGGCTCAATTTCTTCAATGTTTACGTAAAACCGGATTTCGTCTGCTTCAAAATCGTCGGCGGTCATGTTGGGCAGCGTCATGGTCTGCCAGTCGTTCGTGGGCGTGATGAATTCGAACTGATCCGGCTTCTGGGTGACCAGAATTGGCATCCGGAAATTCGGCACGTCGGTCTGCCAGCGGTAATTCACTACCAGCGCCTGCGGTTTTTCCACCAGTTTGACCTGCAGGGTGGGCGGGGCCGTGTGGTTCAGGTACTGGTCAAAAAACGGGGTGTAGTCGGCGCAGGTTCTTTCGTTCAGGTAATCAATAAGGTCCTTTGTGGAAACCGTCTGAAGCCGAAACCGCTCCTGAATGTCTTTCAACATAGCCGCCCAAAGCGAATCATTCCGGAGCGTATGGCGGAGCGTATAGAGCACCAAGGCACCTTTGGCGTATAGATCCCCAATTTCGTAGTGGATATGGTTTACATCGCGAACGCCGATGATGGGTTCCCGACCGATGACCTGCGGTAACAACGAAGCGACATACCCTAACTCACCGTCCTCGACCACCGAATCCAGGTAAAACCCTTCCGAATACGTCGCAAACGCTTCGTGAATCCACAGGTCGGCCATGTCGCGGCAACTGACGTTGTTGCCCCACCATTCGTGCGACACTTCGTGCCAGACCAGTTTCATCAAAGCCAGGCTATCGGCCGCCGTCAGCGAATCGGGCCGGCGGGCGGGCAGCTTCCCAAACGATACGGCGCTCTGGTGCTCCATCGGATACAGTGATTCCATCAGCGTAAAGCCGTCGCGCGGGAACGGGTAGTTGCCGTAGTGCTTTTCCAGCGTCGCCAGCATCGGTTTAACGCCGTCGAAAACCCAGCGAAACTGTTCCGCATTGTAGGGCATATAATAGTAATTCAGCGTCAGCGAATCCGGGCCGTAAGTCTCCCGCCGGTGGGCGTATTTCCCAATGTTCAGGGTCACGTTGTAATTGTTGATCGGGTAACTAACGTACCAGTCATATTGCGTCCAGTTGCCCGGCAGGGCGGTTTTGCCCACCAGCCGCCCGTTGGAAATATTCATCAGTTTTCCCGGAACGGTCACGCGGATTCGCATGCTGTCGGGTTCGTCGGACAGGTGGTCTTTGTTGGGCCACCACAGGCTGGCGCCCGACCCCTGACAAACCACCTGCACCCACGGATTGCCGTCCCGGTCCTTTTCCCATAGAAAACCGCCCATCATCGGCACGGCTAAATCCGGCACCTGCGGTTTTCCGGCGTACTCAATTTCCAGTTCGTGCTCGCTGCCCGCTTGTAAGGTTTCCGGAAACTGCACAAAAACCGCATCATGTTCCCGCGTGTAGGTAAGCGGCTTTCCGGCGTGCTGAATCCGGTGAATCGCCATATTGGCGTATAAATCCACCTGGAGTTTATCCAGCGCAGCCAGCACCCGAAAGCGCATTTTATTGGTTCCGCTGATGGCCTGGTCGGCAATGTCTACTTTCACAGCCAGGTCGTAGAAGGTCACGTCGTAGTTGCTGCGCAATGGCGTCAGTTTGCCCCGCAGCGTGTCGGCCCGGGTAAAGCCGTTCTGCCGATTTCCAACCGGGTTTCCAACCCGGTTTTTTGACGAGTCCGGTTTCGAGACGGCTCTTGGCGGTTCGGGTAGCCCGGAATGGGTCGCCGGCTGCTGCGGGGTAAGGTTACTTTCCCAGGAATTCAGGTTACTCTCGTTGTTGACCAGGGAGCTGAAGGGGCTCTGGTTTTCGGCCAAATTGGCCTCCGTAAACGGCAATACGCCTTTGGGTCCTACTTCCGTGATGGTGAAACGGGTTGCTACCTCCCAGGCTTTTTCGATTAGATTTCGTGATCTGCTGTCAATCTGAAAGCTGTATTGCCGCTCGGCATGGCTCAGGTTCCACTGGCCCGACCCCTCGGGCTGGCTGTAGGTCACCACTTCTTTGAGCCCCGTAAACTTCAAATTCATTCTGTGCACCGCCGACGCCAGCTTCTTTAGAAGCCACTGCCGCTTGTTCTCCGCGTCAACGCCCGCTTGCGTCATCTGAAATTCGGCCCGGACAAACACCATCGTTTGAGCGTCAATGTATAGCTTACCCGTACCAAACGCTTTTCGCTTCCGTTTACCCGGTTTAAACGTGATGAGATACATCAGCCGGTCGCCTTTGAGGGTGCTCAGCGTAAAATCGTAGTACTTGAAATTTCGTTCGTTAATGATGTTGCGTTTATGCGAAGCCAGCTTTACAAAATCGCTGTATAGAAGCAAATTCCGCGCTCCGTTGCTTAAGTTGATGATGAGCGGAAGTTTATGAATGGCCCGGTCATACTCTTTTTTCCGGCCTTTAATCAACTTCAGGCCATCTTTGATTTCGGCCTGGTTGTAGGCCGCTTTGTAGACGGACAGCACCGCTTCGCTGGAAACAACCGGTTGAGCGTCAAATTGCTGGTCTTCCCGGTATAAAGCCGTTAGCTGCCTGGAGGTCGTATCGTAATTGCGCGGTATGGCGGCTACGGCTTCTCGCAGAATGTCGACGGCGGTTTTCCGGCGGGCTCGCACCCGCACTTCGTCCAGCGTCACGGCGGCCGGTTTCAGCCGAATGGTCAGCTTTTGCCGCCCAACTTCCGGAATTTTCCGGGTCACGGACCGAAACCCGACACTCGAAATCCGTAGGCTATCGGAGGCAGACACCGACGGAATCGTGAGCCGGAATGCGCCATTGTCATTCGTCACCGCCCCGGCGGTTCGCCCGACAACCGTGATGTTTGCCGAAGGGATTGGCTCGCCGGTGGCCTGGCTGACAACCTTTCCGGCCAGCGTCAGGGAGCCGGATTGGGCCCGGGCAAACAAGGTAAAAAGTGCAAAAGAGATTCCCGACAGAAGGCGGTAGAAGAAATGGGCTAAATATGGCATTGTCGTATTGTTTGGGCCAAAACAGGCCAAAAACAATGCGACAATCTGCTCAAATCCGGATTTGAGAGGTAATTTCGAAAAAATAAGGTTCCACAACCCTGCAAGGGTTGTGTAGCTTAAGCGGTTTCGCGGTTGAGGTATTCTTTGGGTGAAACGCCGGTCATCTGCTTGAACGTCCGCTGGAAGGTGGCCTGGGAGTTAAAGCCGCACTCGAACGCAATACCGGTTAAGGTCAGGTTGGCATTGCCCGGATCGTTTAGCCGCCGTTTAACTTCCTCCAGCCGGTATTCATTCACAAAGGTGTTGAAACTCTTGCCGAGGTGCTGGTTCAACACGGCGGAAATCGTTTTGGGCGATACCTGCAAATGCCGCCCCACTTTCTCAACGCTCAGTTCCGGGTCAAGGTACAGCCGGTCGGTTTCCATCGCCCGGATTAGTCCGCCCGACGTTTCCCGAACAAGTTCGTCGGCCAAGACCGTGGCGCTTGCTTTCCGCACCGGTTCGGGCAGCACCGGCGTCCGCGAATGCAGGTACCCCCACAAGCCCAGCCAGTAAATCATGACCACAATGGGAATGTAGATTGGATACCAGCCCAACGCATCGAGCAGGCCATTGCGGGTTGCCGGAATGATGTACGGAACCAGATGAATAAACCAGATAACCTGAAAGCCCAGAAACACCTTGAGAAACATCCGTAACCAGCGCAGGTTTACCCGTTGAGGTTCATTGAGATACGGATTTGCGTTCTGAAACCGGGTCAGCCAGCGGTAGGTCAGGAGCAGGTAAACCGTTACCGAAATCCAGCGGGGAATGTCGGAGTAAACATTGTATTCGTCTATCAGATAGCTCACCTTCTGATTGTCGCGCGGATCAAATTTGCCGATCAAAACTCCGATGACAAAAACCCAGGCAATCAGTTTGGCCCCCAGGTCAATGACAACCGGCCAGAAATGCCGCCGTTCGCGTTTGCCCAGCCGAAACTCTAGATCAAGCAGCGATCGGGTATAAAAATAGATTAGCGGCCCAAAAGGCATCGTTATGATCAACGGGACCAGATCTATAAACAGGCTGATTTGCCAGTTCGCAACCGGAATACCGACGGCCAGGCTCGCCAGCGCCAGCAAACCGACCAGCGCAGCCAGCAGCCGGTTCGAGAGCCGGTTGCCCTTTCGGTTGAACCACAGCAAAATCGCCAGGATGAAGCCCTGCGCCGTCCCGAGCAGGAGAATTAAATTCAGGGGTGGAATCGTCATACGGCAAATTACCGAAAAGATAGCCACTGCTCAAGAGCCCCGGAATCACTTTTCTAAAATAGAAAAACCCGTCCTCCGGTTGAGAAGACGGGCTTGGGGAATCAGCGCCGGACGTTAGCTTCTGCGGCCGTAACCGTTGCCGCGATCGAAGCGGTTGGACTGCTGAAATGCAAACCATTTTTCACGCTGCTTGTTGGTCAGCACCTCCAGGATTTCTTTCTGTTTTTGAACCTGAAACCGTTGGTACATCTTCGGATTGCGACGTTGCTGGCTCGCCATTTCCATTCGGTCGTAACGGTCTTCGATGCGCTTGATTTCTTTTTCCTGTTTCCGCGACAGATTGACGATGGCATCCAGACGGTCGATCTTGATATCTTCCTTCACGTCGTCGTAGCGCGAACCGGGCAGTGTTTGCGGAGCCGGATGGCGGTTTACATTGGGGTTGTTGTATCCGCGTTGCGCCATGGAAACACCGGTGCTTAACAGGGCTATGGTTGCGAGGGCGAAGATTGTCTTTTTCATGGTCGTAAATGGTTTATTTGTTCGTTTCTGTTGGTTAGAGGCCCTTTTTGCCCCCGCGTTTAACGACCTTTTCCTCCATTCGACCAGCAGACGGTTTTCACCGATTAGCCGGATGTTTTTACCGATTACTGCGTCCAAACAACTGATAGACGGCAGCCGCAGCCAGCCCACCAACCAGATACCAGCCAATGGTCATGGCCGCCGTGGCCGGCGTGCGGGCACTTGGCTCCGTTCCCAGGCCCATCGGACCGGGCAGCGCCACCGCCCCTACCCCAGCCGCAGCCCCCAGCGTGGAGCCAAGCAGCCAGGCATTCTCGCGACCGCCAAGGCCCACCAAACTATAATACAAGGTATTGGCTACAATATCCCCGCCCAGCGCCAGGGTATGTAGTTTGTCGTCCGGTGGCGGTTGTTGCCCGGCGGCTTTTAGTCCTTTGGCAATGGCCCGCATTCCCAGCAGGTCGGCCCGGGGGGCTTCGGGTACCACCCGGCGAACCGATTCGTGCAACACCGTTAATACGAAAGCGCCCGCCAGTCCGCTGCCGAGCGATTGAGCGATCGTTTCAGCCGTCAGTTTTTCGTTCATAGCATTCAACTTGAAAAGATTTGTTTCCTTGATTTCTGTATGCTAGTAACCACACGGACCGTCAGAAGTTGGGCCAAGGCCAAATTTTCTACCGTCCCGCCCCGGGTTTCATTCGTGGGGCGCTTACCAGACTTCGGGTAAAATACAGTATAATTGAAAGTCCGACGGATTTTACCGAAAACCGAACCGATGAAAACAGTCTCCAAGCTTGCTTTTTTCTCGTTGATGGGCTGCCTGCTGCTGGCGTTCCAACAGGGTGGGCCGCCCCGCCTGAAGGTGTTTCTGCTCATTGGACAGTCGAACATGGCGGGACGCGGAGTGCCCGAAATCGCCGATCAGCAGACCCATCCGCGCATCTGGATGCTGACCAGCGACCAAACCTGGACGCTGGCCCGCGACCCGATGCACTTCGACAAACCGGCCGTGATTGGCGTCGGGCCGGGTTTTTCGTTTGCCAAGCGCCTGGCCGACACGTATCCGAAGCTGAACATTGGACTGGTACCCTGCGCGGTGGGCGGCTCGGGCATTGATGTCTGGAAACCGGGTGCTTATTACGAACCGACCAACTCTCACCCGTACGACGACGCCCTTCGCCGGGCGAAAAAGGCGCTGGAAAACGGCGAGCTGGCCGGTTTTCTCTGGCATCAGGGTGAATCGGACTCCAAACCGGAGCTTACCGCGGCTTACGGGCAAAAACTGGCCGAACTGGTGCAACGGTTTCGGACTGACCTGAACGCGCCCGACGTGCCGTTTGTCGTCGGAACGCTGGGGGATTTCATCGTTAGCCGCAACCCCGACGCCGGAGCCATCAACCAAACCCTGCAAAATGCGACCAAACGCATTCCGAATTCGTATTGCGTTCTGGCAACCGGTCTGACGCACAAGGGCGATTCCACCCACTTCGACACGCCTTCCGCCCGGAGCCTGGGCCAGCGGTATGCCGACGTGTTTATTCAGCACAAACTTCTTAAAACCAACCCCTGATTTTCTTTCGCATTGATCATGAATTGCATTCGGTTAACCCTACTTTTTTTATCCATAATCAGCGGTTCAGCTTACAGTCAGACCGTTACAGACTCCGTTTTAATTGAAGGTCATTACCGTACCTTTCATTTCTTAAAACCGGCCAAACCCGGGGCGTCGCTGGTTTTTGTCCTGCACGGTTCGGGCGGTAACGGCTTGGGCAACCGCAAGGGGGCCAGCAAACTCGAAGCCATCGCGCCGGATGAAAACATCCTGCTCGTTTATCCCGACGGTTACAAACGCTACTGGAACGAATGCCGCAAAACCGCCCAGTCGGCGGCCAATCTGGAGAACATCAACGACAACGCGTTTTTTGACGCCATGATCGCTTATTTTCGCAAAAACCACCGGATTGATCCGAAGCGGGTTTTTGCCGTCGGCACTTCCGGAGGTGGCCACATGGCCTACAAGCTGGCCCTGACGATGCCCGAAAAATTCCGGGCGGTTACGGCCCTGATTGCCAACCTCCCCGACACGAATAACCTGGATTGCCCCGAAAAACGCGTGGCCGTTCCGATCCTGATCGTCAACGGAACGGCGGATCAAACCAATCCGTACGAAGGCGGGGAAGTCCGCAGCAACGGCATCAGCCTGGGCCTGGTGCGGTCAACGGATCGGACGTTCCGTTACTGGTCCGAACTGGCGGGGTATCGCCAGCAACCCACCCAAACGCTGCTGCCCGACAATGATCCCAACGACGGCAAAACCATTGAACGGTATACCCATCAGGCGAAGGGCAAACCCGAAGTTACGCTGCTGAAAGTCATCGGCGGCAAGCACGATTACCCCAACGACATCGACGTGTACCTGGAAGCCTGGGCGTTTTTCAAACGGCAGATGAAGTAAACACAATGTTTATTGCGCAAGTTATTCCGTGGAACGAAGATCACCGGAATAACTCCGCTTAACGCGGATAGACTCCGTTCGACTCTGCGCAATACGTTACAACCCGAAAGTCAGTGAAAAATCAACCCGCTTCCTCTTTTTCGTTTTCCTCCATCAGTGCCCTGGCCGCCAGAGCCGGATTAGACTGGTTTTTGCTGGCGCTGCTCGGCATGATCGGGCTGGCGTACCTCTGGCCGACACCCGGTATTCAGGAAGGGCCGTTTTCGTTGTCGAATCTGGCCAACATCGGCGTCTCGGTCATCTTTTTTTTCTACGGCCTGCGGCTCAGTGGCGATAAACTGCGGGCGGGGCTGAGCAACTGGAAACTGCACTTCACAATCCACCTCACGACGTTTGTTATCTTTCCGCTGGTTGTTCTGGCCGGGCTACACCTGTTCGGCACCGACGAAAACCGGCTGCTGTGGCTGGGGGCTTTTTACGTGGCGGCCCTGCCCTCAACGGTTTCGTCGTCCGTAGTCATGGTGTCTCTGGCGGGCGGCAATATTCCGGCGGCCATTTTCAACGCCAGCATCTCCAGCCTGATCGGCGTCTTTATAACGCCCCTGTGGATGGGGCTGTTTCTGTCGACCGATTCGGCAGATTACGACCTGGGCAGTGTCATCGGCAAACTGGCCCTGCAGGTCATTGTGCCGGTGGTGCTGGGAATTGTGCTCAACCGCTGGCTGGGTGCCTGGGCCGAACAATACAAAAAGGCGCTGAGTAACTTCGACAAAATTGTCATTCTGGTGATCGTCTATACTTCGTTTTGCGAGTCTTTCGAGCGCCGGATGTTTCAGAGCCTGACGGCTTCGGATCTGGTGGTAGTGGGTGCCTGCATGCTGGGCCTGTTTTTCTTGATCTACGGCCTGGTCAATCTGGCGAGTCGGCTGCTGGGCTTCAACCGCGCGGACCGGATTACGGCCTTATTCTGCGGCTCGAAAAAATCACTGGTGCAGGGCAGCGTCATGGTGACGGTTCTGTTTCCGGACAATGTTGTTGGTATCGTCCTGCTGCCCATCATGATGTACCACGCCTTGCAGTTAATTGCCGCCAGTGTGTTGGCGCAGAGCATGGCCCGGCGGCTGGCCTAGTTCTACGCAAAAATATCTCTTGGCTGATTGATACATGAAAAAGAAGCGCTTCCCATCCTCTTTCGTCGGCGTTCTGCTGCTGGCGGCAACGGCTTTTCTGATGGCTTTCAGCACAAGCCGATTGTATTTTCCGACGGCTGACAGCGGTTTGTCGTCTCCGAAAGCCGGCAAACGGCCCAACATTGTCCTGATCATGGCCGACGACATGGGTTACTCGGATCTGGGCTGCTACGGTTCGGAGATTCCAACCCCGAACCTGGATCAATTGGCGGGCAACGGTGTCCGGTTCACCCAGTTTTACAACACCGCCCGCTGCTGCCCCACCCGGGCGGCCCTGATGACCGGTTTGTTTCAGCACCAGGCGGGTATCGGCCACATGACCAAAGAACCCGCCAACACCGTCAATTACGACTACGGCGTGTACGGCTACCGGGGCGAACTCAACCGCAACTGCGTCACGCTGGCGGAAGTACTGAAGTCGGCGGGCTACCATACGTACATGGCCGGTAAGTGGCACCTGGGTTCCAGCAATCCGGATTTGTACCCCCGCCAACGCGGATTCGACCGGTTTTACGGTTTGTTGTCGGGCGCCAGCAGCTACCTGAACCCCACGCAACCGCGCGGCATCTGGAACGAAAACGAACGGGTTGAAAAAGTAAACCAGCCGTTTTACACCACCGACGCCTTCACCGATAAAGCCATCTCGTTTCTGAGCGATCAGAAAGACGACCAGCCGTTTTTCCTGTACCTGGCCTTCACGGCTCCGCACTGGCCGCTGCACGCCCTGCAAAACGACATTGACAAATTCCGGGGGCACTACCGGCAGGGCTGGGATGCGCTCCGGCAGCAACGGTTTCGGAAACAGGTAAAAATGGGCCTGGCGTCCGAGAAGTGGGGTCTTTCAGCGCGCCCGGAAACGTACCCGGCCTGGACGGCGCAGGACTCAGCCAAGCAGGGAGAAATGGATTACCGCATGGCGGTGTATGCCGCCCAGATTTCCCGCATTGACCAGAACGTCGGCAAGGTGGTTAGTTACCTTAAAAAGGCCGGACAGCTGGACAATACGCTGCTGGTGTTTCTTTCCGACAACGGCGCCTGTCAGGAAGGCGGTATCCTGGGTGGCGGCAAGGTGACGGATATCAACGACGCGTCGAAGTGGGGCGCTATTTCGTACGGGGCGGTGTGGGCCAACGCGTCGAACACGCCGTTCAAGGGTTTCAAGCACGTTTCCTACGAAGGCGGTATTTCCACCCCGCTGATTGTGCATTACCCGGCAGGATTTAAACAGAAAGGCACAATTTCGACCACGCCGGGGTACCTGATCGACATCATGCCCACGTTTATGGAAGTCAGCGGAGCTACTTACCCGACGGAAGCCAACGGGCAGGCGATTCAGCCGATTGAGGGCAAAAGCCTGATGCCGGTGCTGACGAAGGGCGCGCGGCAGTTGCACGAGTACATGTACTGGGAGCACGAAAATCACCGCGCCATCCGGTTCGGCAAGTGGAAAGCCGTGAGTGCCATCGGTGCGCCGTGGGAATTGTACGACCTGGAAGCCGACCGCAGCGAGCAGCACAACCGGGCCGATGAGCAGCCCGACCTGATTAAAAAGCTCGACCAGCAGTGGACGACCTGGGCCAACACCCACCACGTTTTTCCGAAAGGAACCATGAAGGCCGACTTCCGCAAGGAGTGGAATTTCTTTAAAACGGCGGAGTGATAGCCACGGGCAATTTTTAGAATTCAACGGTTACATCCAGTTTACCTTCTTTCGCACTAATGGGTACGTAGACAAAACTCAGTGAATAGTTTGTCGGCAAGGTGATGGTCCGGCTTTGTGTTTTTCGGTTTCGGCCTTTGTGTATTTTGATTTCGAAGTTACCCTTGCCTGATGGTAGAATCTCCCGTTCGGCCCCTCGGAGGTAAATGTAACCGTCGCCGTCCACTTCTCCTTCAACGGACAACTTCATTGGACTGTCAAACCGGGCTCTTCCTTCGTTTTTGAAGGAAAAGTACTGAACCTTACTCACATCTTCGATAGTATACTCTCGGGTCGATTGACAGCTTATAAGTAAAAGGAGGAATAAATAGAAAATATTTCGCTTCATTGCTGTAGTATGGCGGTTCATAACCCCGCCAAAGTTAAAGAGAAGGTTTCTGTTCCTATGCGACTCTAACTTGTTAGAATTGTCAAACCATTTGTAATGGATCTTTCAACGGGCAGATTTTCAAAAACGATTAGTCATGAAAAAAGTCCTTCTCCTATTCAGTTTTTAGCCGCCCTCTCTTATCATGATTTGCCCTCTAATGCAGCAACCCATCCGTTTAGCAATCCAATAAAAGACTTAGGTTGGCTAGAAGACACGCTAGCCAATTATGATAGATACCCCGGAAGCTTAGTAGTTATGCAGGCTACGTATCAAAAACAACCCGTTTTTTGGATTAATACTTTTTCGCGTCCGGACGGCGGAATCGCAACTATGTACCGGTGTAACGGGTCTATCCTCTGCAAGTTTAGCTTCACCAGATGGGGTGAGTCAGGCGGTTGTGGCGCTATTTTCAAAGCACTGAAATGCTCGAAAATGATTTACGAGGAGAAACGGTAACAGTGTCCTTCTGCCCCACCACAATAAATCCCATCGCCCAAACCTCGAACTCATGACCAACTGAGTTTTGAATGGTCAGGCTGTTCTTGCTTCAACCAGGGGCATTCCCCAACCTTTCTACGCTTATGGGAATCTCTATACCAAAAGTTATCTCAAATGCCGGAAGAATGCGCCTGTCAACATTTGCCTCGCTACTCGCCGTAGCCGCCCTGTTCGGTCTTGGGGCCTGCAACAAAAGTAACGACGCAGTGACCGGGGGACCGGCGGTGGCCGCCATGCGGGCTAGGCTGCAGTTACTGGAGGGAACGTGGCGCCTGGCCAACTACCGGAAGCAGCCGTTGCCGCCAAAGCAGCAGAACCGGGTGACGCTGAACCTGGCCAACCATTCGGGCGACTCCCTGCCGGCTCGCGGTACCAGCTTTGTGAATCGGTACGGAGGAACCCTGAAAATCGACCAAGCCAACGGGTTGTCGGTTCTGAAAGACGGCTTCTTTACCACCGAAAGAGCCGGGCCGCGGGACGATCAGCAGGCCGAAGAGCAGTATTACCGCAACTTGTCGAAAGCAACGTATTTCGATTTCAATGGTTCCGGTCAGTTGCTGCTGTACCTCGGCGATAAAGATCACCCCGACACGGAAGTGCTGATTTTCGCGCGGTAAAAACAAAAACGGGAAAGCGAAAACCGCTTCCCCGTTCCAACGAGACGGTGGGTATGCTACTCAGGAAACGGCCTGATCCTCCAACCAGAACCGTACCCTGAGTATGGACTCAACTACTACTGTTCATTAGTACCGGCGACCGTAGTAACCCCGGTCGTTCCGGCGGTATTGTTGTTGGTAAGCAAAAAGTCTTTCGCGTTGCGACGGGGTCAGTACCGACATCATTTCCTGATTTTTCCGGCGCAGGGTATATTGATAGGCTCGCGGATCACGACGGCGGGCCGCTTCCATTTCGCGGTAGTCGTACCGGTCTTCAATGCGTTTCAGTTCGCGCTCCTGCCGACGCGACAGGCCGACAATGGCGTCCAGCCGGTCGATCCGGATGTCTTCCTGAAAATCGTCACGCCGTTGGTTGTCATAATCCCGCCGTTGGTTATCGTAACTCCGGCTGTCGTACCGGGGGTCGGGGTAACGATCATATCCGCGTTGCGCCATGGCGCTTCCAGTG
Organism: Larkinella insperata; assembly: GCF_026248825.1. NCBI lineage: Bacteria > Pseudomonadati > Bacteroidota > Cytophagia > Cytophagales > Spirosomataceae > Larkinella > Larkinella insperata. Next base: position 509,607 of record NZ_CP110973.1, read on the forward strand.
CTTAATACGGCTAAGGTAAAGAGAGTGACGAGGGTCGTTTTCATGGTTGGTCGTGTTAACTTGTTGTTTATGTCTCTTAGAAGCACAACCAGAGAAAACGTTTAATCCACTTTTATCTTTTTTTCTCACAATCCGGTTTTCACCGACCAACGGCTCTTTTTTACCCCTTAACTCCGGATTTTTATCGGTTAATAATTTATGGCCAATCCCGGCAACAGAAACAGTCGGGATTGGCAAGCGTTTTAAGCTGTTTGCTCAGAAAAGCGGTTGATTGGCAACATTCCGCGGCCGGGGCGGTTGAGTATAATCAACACAAAGACAAGACACAATGAATTTATCCAGCACGAACAAAATAGGCTTGTGGGGATTAGCCGGAATCGGCGCCATTCTGGCGACCAAGGCGCTGCTGAACCACTTGCGGAAAATGGAATTTCGGGGTAAAACCGTAGTGATAACTGGCGGTTCGCGGGGGCTCGGCCTGGTGCTGGCCCGTCAGTTTGCCCAGGAAGGGGCCAATCTGGCCATTTGTGCCCGGGATCAGGACGAACTGGAACGTGCCCAGGCCGATCTTGAGTTGAACGGCGTCACGGTTTTTACGTATACCTGCGATGTTACTGACCGAGACGAGGTTACCGAATTCATTCAGACCGTTGAGCAGGAAGTCGGCCCGATCGACGTGTTGGTCAACAACGCGGGTACCATTCTGGTAACTCCTGTTGAACACGCCACGGAAGAAGATTTCCGGGAGGTGATGGAAACAAACTTCTGGTCGGCTTTTCACACGATCAACGCGGTGTTGCCCCGAATGCAGACACGCCGGGCGGGCCGCATCGTCAACATTGCGTCCTTTGGCGGAAAAGTATCTTTCCCGCATCTGTTGCCCTATACAACCAGCAAGTTTGCGCTCGTGGGCTACTCCGAAGGTTTGCGCGCCGAATTGATGAAAGACGGTATTTATGTCACGACGGTTTGTCCGGGACTGATGCGGACGGGCAGCCCGCGGAACGCTTACTTCAAAGGGCAGAACGAGAAGGAATACGCCTGGTTTAAAATTGGCGACTCGCTGCCGGGTTTGTCGAAAAGCGCCGAGGAAAGCGCCCGGCAGATTCTGGAAGCGTGCCGTTACGGCCAGGCCGAACTGATTATTTCGCTGCCCGCCAAACTGGCCACGGCCATACACGGTTTTGCGCCGGGTCTGACGGCCGAAGTCTTATCCGTTATTAACATGTTGTTACCGGCTCCCGGTGGCATCGGTGATCAACGCGCTCAGGGCAAAGACAGCGAAACGTCCGTCACCCGTTCGGTGTTCACAACCCTGACCGACGATGCGGCCGAAGCCAACAACCAGTATCAGTGGTAACCACTCAAGCGGCTTCTAAAAAAGACAACACCTAATAGTCTGGCGATTGCCCCTGGGGTGATCGCCTTTTTTGCATTTGCTCCTTCCCAAACTTCTCTGTAAGTTGTCCGTCCAATGCATTCCTGAACGGCCTATGAAACGATTTATTCTACCCGCGCTGACCCTCTTTTTGGCGCTTCTGATCACCTGCCGCGCCCATAGCCAGACCGCTCCGCCCCGTAAAGGCACCGCCGAACGCATCAACGTGCACGGTAAGGGACTGGAGGGTAACCTCTCCGGCGATTCGCCCGACCGCGAGGTTTCGGTTTACCTGCCGCCGAGTTACAAAAGCGATAAAAACCGTCGCTACCCGGTGCTGTACCTGCTGCACGGTTTTACGGACAACGACGCGCAGTGGTACGGCTTCACCAAACACTGGATCAACCTGCCGGACGTGGTCGATAAAGCCTTTGCGGACCCCGCCGTGCGCGAGATGATCATTGTAACGCCCAACGCCTACACCCGGTTTTTCGGTAGTTTTTACTCCAACTCCATCACCACCGGCAACTGGGAGGACTTCGTCGCCAAAGAACTGGTGAGTTACATCGACAGCCACTACCGCACCATCCCGAATGCCGCCAGCCGGGGCCTGACGGGCCACTCGATGGGCGGTTACGGTACGATGCGGATCGGCCAGAAATACCCGGAGATTTTCTCCAGCATCTACCTGCTGAGCCCTTGTTGCATGAACATCGGCATTCACACCAACCGCTCGGAAGAAGCCGCCCGAAAACTGGAAGCCATCCAGACGATTGAGGAAGTTCAAAAGGCCGATTTCGGCACCAAAGCCGCTTTTGCGACCTCGGCTTCCTGGTCGCCCAATCCTTCAAACCCGCCTTTTTACCTGGATTTACCGACGAAAAACGGCCAGCTTCAGCCGATGGTCATGGCCAAGTGGGCCGCCAACACGCCGTTGGCGATGATTGATCAGTACATCCCGAATTTAAAGAAATTAAACGCGATTGCGTTCGATGCCGGCTCGAAGGACGAGAGCATTGCCGCCAGCATCAAAGTTCTGGACGGTGTGCTGAACGAATACAAAATCAAACACACCTACGAAGAATACGAGGGCGATCACGTTAACCGGATTGCGGAGCGGATGGAGAAAAAGGTGCTGCAATTTTTTTCAAAAAATCTGTCGTTCGAGCAGCCCAAACGAAAGTAAAATCCATAAGAAAGCCCAATGCAGTTTCTTGATGAGACTACACTGGGCTTTTTGTCAACAAAAACTACTCTTTGCGTGTCGAGTCTTTTGCCAATTCTCTATAATCCTGACGAGCGGAGTCCAGCTCGGCCTGTTCTTCTCTTACCTCGCTGGTGTCGCCTTCTTTCTGTTCCTCAACGACATCTTTGTATTCTTCCCGGACTTCTTCGGATTTTTTCTCCGTCTTAGACTGACAGGCCAACTGGGTGGTCGCTGCCAAAAGGGCCAGTGACAGCCCGCATATCCATTGTTTCGTTTTCATAGCCTTGCTAAAAATTGCTTTCGGGAATAACTTCCGGCCCTTGCGGTTTGTTTGAAAACCGGCTAACAAATTGATAGGATGAAAAAAAGACCATTCGTTGCCTTATTTCCCCTCCTGCTCCTCGTGTTCGTTCTGGCGCTGGGTGGCTTTAGCCTGAAAAAGGGTCACACCGGAGTAACTCCGGCGGTCCGTCGCCCGAACATTCTTTTGATCATGGCCGACGATTTGGGCTACTCGGATCTGGGCTGCTACGGCAGCGAAATCAAGACGCCTAACCTCGATTATCTCGCCCGGAACGGCATTCGGTATACCCAGTTTTACAACACCTCGCGCTGCTGCCCCACCCGGGCGGCCCTGCTGACGGGTCTGTACAACCACCAGGCCGGAATTGGCAAAATGACCGACGCCGAAGACCAGCCCGGTTACCGGGGGCACCTGACGGACAATACCGTAACGCTGGCCGAGGTGCTTAAATCGGCGGGCTACCAGACGGCGATGGTGGGTAAATGGCACGTTTCCAACACCACCGTTCAGAAAAATCCGCAGGACCAACTGGCCTGGCTCAACCACCAGAAGGATTTCGGCGATTTTGCGCCCATCGAGCAGTACCCCACCCGGCGCGGCTTCGACAAATACTTTGGCAACATCTGGGGCGTGGTCGACTTCTTCGATCCGTTCAGTCTGGTAAACGGTACCGAGCCGGTGAAAACCGTTCCGAAAAACTACTACCACACCGACGCCATCAACGACACGGCGGTGGCTTACATTCGCTCCTACGCAAAAACGGCCGCTCCGTTTTTTATGTATGTGGCCCACACGGCTCCGCACTGGCCGCTGATGGCGCTGCCCGAAGACATTGCCAAGTACGAGGACACCTACAAACCGGGCTGGGATGTAATCCGGAAAAACCGGTACGACCGCATGGTCAAAATGGGGCTGATCGACCCGAAAACAACGCCGTTTTCCAGGCGCTGGCAGGATGATCTGAGCTGGGAAGCCAACCCGGACAAGGAATGGGACGCCCGGGCGATGGCGGTTCACGCGGCCATGATCGACCGGATGGATCAGGGCATTGGCCGGATTATCAAAACACTGCGGGAAACCGGTCAACTGGAAAACACGCTTATTCTGTTTCTGTCGGACAACGGCGCGAGTCCGGAAAACTGCGCGGCTTACGGCCCCGGCTTCGACCGCCCGAACCAGACGCGCGACGGTCGCCCGATCAGCTACGACTTGAAAAAGCAGGTGATGCCCGGCCCGCAGACCACCTACGCGTCCATCGGTCAGCGCTGGGCGAACGTTGCCAACACACCCTACCAATACTGGAAAGCCGAATCGTCCGAAGGCGGAGTTCGCACCCCGCTGGTGGCTTTCTGGCCCGCCGGAATCTCGGCTAAAAAAGGCGGTTTCAGCGCTCAGGTTGGCCACGTCATGGATTTTATGCCGACGCTGGTGGCCGTGGCCGGTGCCACCTATCCGACCACTTTCCGGGGACACACCATCACGCCAACCCCCGGCCTGAGTCTGGTGCCATCGTTCCAGGGCAAAAAAGCCGCCGGACACGAAGCGCTCTTTAACGAGCATTTTGGAGCCCGCTTTGTCCGTTCCGGCCACTGGAAGCTGGTTTCCGGCAGCCGCGACACCACCTGGCAGTTGTACAACCTGAGCGCCGACGCCAGCGAAACGCAGAATCTGGCCGCGCAGCAGCCCGAAAAGGTCCGGCAACTGGCTGCGTTGTGGCAGCAGTGGGCCGCTGAACACCGGGTATTTCCGAAGCCGGGTAAAAAGAACTGAGTTGCTTTCGTCCGGCCGGTTCGCAGGTTGCTAATTTGCCGAGCCAGCCGCCGAACAATAGGCCAGAAAAGCGGTTTTATCGGTTGAAATCCTATCCGAAATCACCGATGGCTGTTATTGGCGAATTAATTAGAAAAGCAATTGACATGTATGGCTTTATTGCGTCCGATACCGATCCGGTAAAGGCGCAACGGGCCGAATTGAAAAACCTCCTGGAAAAAGCCAGGCTGACGGCTTTTGGCAAAAAACACAACTTTACGGACATCCTGGCCAGCGCGGATATCGTCAGGGCTTTTCAGCAGGCGGTTCCTGTTCACGATTACGATAAACTGTACAACGACTGGTGGCACTACCTGCTGGAAGGCCACCAGAACGTTACCTGGCCCGGTGGGCAGAGCTATTTCGCCCTGAGCAGCGGCACGACCAGCAACAGCAAGTCCATCCCGGTGACGGACGACATGCTGGACTCAATCCGGAAATCGGGCCTTCAGCAGGTAATGAGCCTGAAAAACTTTGGTATGCTGCCCTCGGATTTCTTCGAAAAGCAGATCATGATGCTTGGCAGCAGCGTCAGCCTGATCGAAAAAGACGATCACCAGGAGGGCGAAATCAGCGGCATCAGCGCGGCCAATCTGCCGGCCTGGTTCCGTACGTTTTACAAACCCGGTGCAGAGATTGCTTCGATCAAGGACTGGGACCAGAAAGTGCGACGAATTGCCCAGGAAGCCCCCAAATGGGACATCGGCAGCATGAGCGGTATTCCGTCGTGGGTAGAAATGATGCTCAAAGAAATCGTTTCGTACAACCGGGTCAACACCATTCACGACATCTGGCCCAACCTGCACGTTTACACCACCGGCGGGGTGGCGTTTGAACCGTACCGGAAAAGCCTCGAAAAGTTGTTTGCCCGCCCGCTGATTTACATTGACACCTACCTGACGTCGGAAGGCTACCTGGCAACCCAGAAACGGCCCGATACCTCGTCGATGGCCCTGATTCTGGACAACGGTATTTTCTTCGAGTTTGTGCCGTTTACCGACGACAACATGGACGAGCAGGGCCGCGTCAAACCGGATGCGAAGGTGCTTTCGCTGGAAGAAGCCGAAGAGAACGTCGATTACGTGCTGCTGATTTCAACGGTTTCGGGGACCTGGCGGTACATGATCGGCGATACGATGATGATTACCGACAAACACCGCTCCGAAATCAAAATTACGGGCCGGACAAAGCACTTCCTGAACGTGGTGGGCGAGCAGTTGTCGGTGTTTCAGATGAACCAGGCCATGGAGCAAATGCAGCAGCAGTTCGACGTAGAAATCAAGGAATTTGTGGTTTCAGCCGTTCAGCGCGATGGGGTTTACATCAACAAATGGTACATCGGTGCCAACCGCGTCATCGACGGCCCGGAGTTTATGAACGCGCTGGACCAGGCCCTGTGCGAAGCCAACAAAAATTACAAAGTTGCCCGGAGTAAATCGTTGAAAACCGTGGAAGCTGAGGTGATTCCGGTTGAGAAATTCTACCGCTGGAGCGAGGAATTTAAAAAGCTGGGCGGCCAGGCCAAAATTCCGCGGGTTATGAAGGAAGCCGATTTTCTGGAGTTTGAACAGTACATTAAAAGTCTTGCCTAAAAGCCGTTCCGGGTTGCGGTTGTGTTATAGCCGCAATCCGGACTACCCTCCGAGCGCCTTTTTCTGCCTTTCAACTTTCTCTTCTTCCAGCTTTTTCACCTGCTCCACAATCTCCTCCGGCGACACATACAGCCGGGCGATTTTGGCCTTATAAGACTGCGGCAATTCAGCGTGGTCGAGAATAAACCGTTTGGTTTCAACCAGGTATTTCCCAAGGCCGTGCGTGACGGCGTACCAGTCGGCAATGCGCTCAACTTTTTTGATGTACTCGGCCGAGAAAACGTAGCCAATCCCAAACTTGACCATACCGAAATTACTCCGGCATTCGTAGTCCATGATATGGCCCAGTTCGTGGCCGATCCAGCCGATCATGATTGAATCCGGGATCTGGTGGATGGGAATGGCGGTGTGGGTGAGCTTAAACATCGCGCTGATGTTGATGCGGTACTGACGGTCTTCCCGACGCTTCAGCAGGCTGCGAAAAACCGGCTGGGCCTGCATCACCGACGACCGTATTTTTTGCTTGAAACAAAAGCGGATGCAGGTATTTTTCAGCTCCGGATAGAACGACAAGGCCGTCAGGACATTTTTTTCAATCACGGACGGAATGATCTTGTTGGCTTTAAACTTCGCCAGCTCGGGCGTGATTTCATTCTTTTGTGCGTTGATGTCGGATGCCAGCATAACCGTTGTTGTGAGTCCAGGTTTTTTCTTAACGCTTGAGACACCGATTGGTTTTTGCAGCGGACTCAACCCGTCGTTTGGATGGTTTGCTAATCACCCTGGCGGGCTGACAATCCAAACGGCAAAACTGACGCTTCATGGCGTTTGTCGTTGATCTCCAGGGTGCTTGTTTCGTACGTTTGCAACGAACGATAAACAACTACTCTAATGAAAAAAGTCTTAATTTTCCTGTTTGCACTGGTTACCTTTGCCGCCTGTAAGAAAGACACCGAGAAAGCGGAAGTGACGCCCAAAGACCCGGCCTCCGCCATCGCCGGGAAATACAACCTATCGTCATTCTCACTCGAAAACGACGGCGAAACCGCCCTGGAATACAGAAGATTACCCGTTACCGAAGACGGTGTGACGGTATCGGCCATTGCTACCGTCGAGAAGATAGCAGACGGTAAGGTTTCGCTGGTTCTGCTGCTCAAAGCTACCGGCGAGCAGGATCGGGAACTTGATTTGAGCGAGTACGAAGTACGGGCCAACGGTTCTACCTACGGCCTTTATTTCAGCGGAACGGGCGATCAGATTGGTGAAATCAAAGATGGTCGGCTGAGCTATCAGGCGTCTGCCACTTCGACCGACGGGTCGTCCCTCCAGATTCTGTTCGAGGCTAAAAAATAAAGAATTGTTTTCCAATAAAAGAAGCCGGCCCCGCGGGGCCGGCTTTTTACGTTTCTGCCACCAAGTAAGCCCCACTCAGTGCAGCCGCCCGTTCAGGTTCCGATCAGGTTGCGGGACCGCCTGCCGGCCACTGGGCTTTTGGCTCTGTTCCCAAGCCTGCCGGATGCGTTCATTCTTCCTGAGCGCCAAAAACCGGTCCGCCAGTTGACGGCCTTCCGGCTCGCCGGTCTGGTACAGGTAACGCACAATCGACAGGGCCAACTCGGGCACGCCGGCATTGAGTTGTTTCTCCAGCATCACCCGTCCCAGGCGCGGAGACATGCGGTGAATCGCCTGCAAGGCTTCGGTTCGGACACTGATCTCTTCGTGGTCCGTTTCGGCCAGCTGCACCAGGTCGTCCACGGTTTCGACGCTTTTCTGTTGGCCCAGCGCGGCAATGGCGCGTTTTCTCCGCAGGGTATTGACCGAGAAGCGCTCGGAGGCCATGACCTTCAACACCGGAAGTTCGGCTTCCCGAAACGCCAGTTCCAGCGGTTTGGCAAAAGCGCAGGTTCCGGCCATCAGCTTCTGATTCAGCTCCATGCGCAACTTGATGGCCGCTAACTGATCGAGGTTCACCAGGCGCGAAGGCCGGGTGGGAAGTTTGGTATTTTCCATTGTGATTAAAATACAGTTGCTTAAACAAAGACCATAAACCCGTGTCCCATCATTGTCCGGTACTGCTCATAATTGAGGACCGGCCCGCGCACCCCGGTATTGGAACGCATCAGATTGTCGGCATCTTCCAGGTGAGAAAGGCCCAGGTAGTGCCCGACTTCGTGCCCGATCAGTTTGCTGAGCACATCAGTATTGAGCCGCCGAACACCCAGCGCATCGGTGTAGCCGGTTTTGTCAACCGCCACGCCATCGGTGTTTCCGGTTTTGGAGGTCGGCCCCGGAACGTCGCCCGCGTACCCGTTAAACGTACTCCAGTTGAAACCCTGGCAAACGTAGACGTCCACAAAATCGTTGGCAACCGACCAGTCCCTCAGCAGGTTCCGAAATTCGGTTTCGCTGTCGATGGTCGTGTAGCCGCCAGCCAGCGAATTGTTGATGATGTAGCGTTGCACCCCGCGAAAGGTAATGTCCCGCTGCTCAAAAATCTGGCGCATGATGTTGACCGAATCGTAGAGATCGATGTGCTCCTGCGCGTCAAAATCACCGACCTTGATGATGTTCACCCCGTAAGCGAGCATCACCCGGCAGGTAATCTGCCCCCTGATGATTCGCCCGTCGTTGGCTTCCATCTGAATTTCCAGCGCCAGATCTTCCTTGGCGTGGTACTTGTTGTAAATACCGCTGCCGCTGGGCGAACTAAACCAGAACGAACCCTGCCAGACGGAATAGGCCGGTACAACCGGATTGCTGGACAAATCGAAACTGCCCGCTTCCACCAGAGAGCCGCTGCCGATACCGCCGTCCCAAAAGCTCCAGTTGACCCGCCGTTTCATGGTGACGTCCGACGCGTCGCCGTTGGCGATGGTCACCTGGCATTCGGTCAAGAATGTGTTGCTACTCGGCTGAAAGGCGCCCCGGGCGCTCCACGTTCCCGTTACGGTAGCGCCCGCCGGGTTCACCTGGAGCGATAGCGGATTGGAAGGCAGCACGTAAAACGATTTAATAAAAGAAGCCTGTCCGCCGTCCCGACGGTATAAATCGACGATGAACCGCACCAGCCCCACCGGCAGTGTCTGCGTTTCGTCGAACGTCACCGTCACCCGATTGTTGCGCCGGTCTTCGTCGGTTAGTGTCTGCTGGATCGTGAACGGTTCGCTCGCCCAGTCAACCTCCATGTTCACCAGTTCAACCGGCTGCTCGAAGTCGTTCTGAAAGGTGATTTGGAGCGCGAAGGGAAGATTACTGAGCACCTGGGCTTTTTCCGCTTTTACATCGGTAACAATAAATTTGGGCGTCGTCCGGAACGCAAAATGACGGTCCAGCAATTCCGCCGTTGCTTGGCTGACGGCGCGGGGTCGGCGCAGGGCTCTTTGCAGTTCCTCCGGACTGGCGTGTTGCTGGGCCAGCCTTTGGAGCTTTGCCCCCTCCGCCCTGGAAAGGCCGAACGTCCGGACGATGTCTTCGGTGGAAGCCTTGGTGAAATCGGGCACTTGATACGCTGGTGTATCGCTCAGCGCGAACGCATTGCCGGGAGCCGTTCGCAGAAAAGCCGTCCGGACAGTTGTTGCAGTTGTTGCCATAAGGTGTAGATTAATGTACGAGCTTAAATGCAACACCAAGGTAGGAAGCTATCCAACGGATGGATAGAGGGCAAGTACGGCTTTGCGAGCGTATAAATACCTGATTTGTTGGAAAGTAGGAAGCGGCTGTAAAATAATCGGAATCATAAAATGGCGCTTCTGGCCCTCCACGCTAGACGTTTCCAGGTAGAAGAGGTGCCCGTTAAAGTCCTGATCAGGTTATTTTTTAGCGGGCCACAGTGTCTTTTTCAACAACCCGTTATCCAAGCAAGGTGACGTTGTTTCTCAGATCGAGCTCGACCAGGATGTAGCCAGATAAGAATCGTGGTACCCTTGTAGTTAATTATCCAATCCTTCCCGATTACGGAACGTGGCACTTGGCGGAGCGCTTCATTCCAGACGGTAAGTCATAAAACTGGGCGCTTTTTCGAACCAAATCCATTTTTAATCGTAGATTTGCCGCCCTTTTATCCACCAACAGCTGTCTTGTGCCGTCTTCGTCCGATTTCGTTTTCGGAGGTTAGGCGGCTTTTGCCGGTAAAAAACTTCTTGTAAACAACAATGACCCGGTTATCCTGCGGAATCGACTTCGGTACTTCCAACTCCAGCATCGCCCTTGCTAAAGACGGCACCATCAGCCTTGTGCCGGTTGAACAGACACACGTCACCATTCCCAGTGCCATTTTCTTCCAGCTCGCCGACAACAAAGCCTTCTACGGCCGAACGGCTATTAACCTGTTTTTCAGCCGGCAACCGGGCCGGTTTATGCGAAGTTTAAAGCGGGTATTGGGCACTCCCCTGATGAAGCAGGGCACGGTCGTCAACGGCACGGCCATGAATTTCTCCAACATCATTGCTTCTTTTCTACGGAGCCTGAAGCAGAAAGCCGACGCCGTGGCCGGTCAGGAACTCGAAAATGTGGTGATGGGGCGGCCCGTCCATTTTGTGGATAATTCGCCGGAGTCCGACGCCCGGGCCCAGAACGAGTTACTGGAAATTGCCCGGCGCATTGGGTTTAAAAATATTGAGTTTCAGTTTGAACCCATTGCTGCGGCCTTTGCGCACGAAGCCCGGATTGCCGGCGAAAAACTGGCGATTGTCGTTGACTTGGGCGGGGGTACTTCCGATTTCACGGTAATTCGGTTGTCGGGCCAGTCTGTTCATAAAACCGATCGTTCGTCGGACATTCTCGCTAATACGGGTGTGCGGGTCGGGGGCAATGATTTTGACAAGGATCTGAGTCTGGCCGCCATCATGCCCGAACTCGGCTACCGGAGCACATACGGCGAGAAAAACCTCGAAGTGCCTCTAAAACCGTTTCACGATCTGGCCGAGTGGAGCAAAGTTAATTTGCTGTATACGCCCAAACTGATTACGCAAACCCGGCAATTACTTTACCAATCGCACGACAAACAGCGGTACCGGCGGCTGTTGAGCGTGCTTGAAAACGAAACCGGACACGCGCTGCTGGCGGCTACCGAAGGAGCTAAAATCGCTCTGACAGACCAGGAGGTGTACGAAACCCCGTTTGATTTTGTGGAAGAAGGCTTTATGGTGCCCGTTAAACGGTTGCTGTTTGAGGACGCCATTCGTCTGGAAGTCGAGAAGATTGTGGCTTCGGCCACGCAGTGTCTGCAGGATGCGGGTGTCAGCAACGAAGCCATTGAGCTTGTCATTCTCACGGGCGGCTCCACTGAAGTACCGCTTGTGCAGGCTGAGTTTCGGCGGCTTTTCCCGAATGCGGCCGTAGCCGACGAAAATAAACTTTCCAGCGTCGGTCTGGGGTTAGCCTACGATAGCCAGAATAAATTCGGCTCTATCTAACAGCAAAATGAAAAAGCTGCTTAGCGGACAGGTTAACGCAGTTACAGGCATTTTCAATCTTCCATTCTGACAAAAATTTCTTCTTAAAAAGGTCTTTAATGACTTCTTTTCAGCCTAAAAATGACATTTTGTCAGAAACGTGCGGAGTCAGAAAAGCAAGATGGCATTGGCATTCAAGTTGTTTGAAGAAAGGGTGAAAACGCTTCATGTTTCACTTTAAACTTTAACAAACAATGTCACTGGTTAAATTCAATGGAAACGGGAACCGCCCCTCTCTGCTGGATGAATTCATGGGCAGAGACATGGACGAATTGTTTAACTTCAACTGGCCGGGCGTAACCCGGTCGCGGGTAGGTGCTACGGTACCGGCAGTCAACATCAAAGAAGATGCCGACCGGTACTCCCTTGAGTTAGCAGCTCCGGGCATGAGGAAGGAAGATTTCAACCTGACCCTCGATAACGGGAAACTGACGGTATCTTCGCAGCAGCAACACCACAACGAAGAGAAAGACCCGAACGGTCAGTATACCAAACGGGAATTCAGCTACCACGCGTTCTCCCGTTCATTCTGGTTGCCGGAAACCTGCGATCAGCAGCGGATTGAGGCCCGTTACATCGACGGTATTCTGCACATCTCGCTTCCCAAAAAAGAAGAAGCGAAACAAAAAGCGCCCACTCAAATTCAGATTTCGTAAAAATGCCCTGCTATTTCACCGACCGGACGTACCGTTCCGGTCGGTGAAATAGCATTTTTGATTCAATAGTTCGGGCGGTAAGCCGCTCTTCAGACCATCCGTTTACACACAGGAAAATAGGAAGACGCACGGTTTGGGTCAACTTTGCAAGCACCCTCACCAAATTCGTCAGGCCATCTGACCGCTCTTGATTGGCCCTATCCTGAAAATGTGCCGCGAAACGGACTTGTGGCTGATTACCTCTCCTACTTCTTCCGCTTTTTCCGGCTCCGGTTCATCTCAAACTCCTCAGCTTCCTTCATCAAGGCTTTCAGGTCAAACTGAGCCGCGTCGCTGGTATCGACAGTTTCCTTGTAGGTATTGTTATCAATGTAAACGACCTTGATCGGCTTGGTCAGGTATTGTTCTATTTCGGCCAGAATCGGCTTTTCATCCGGACTACAGAACGAAAACGCCTGCCCTTTCTGCGTACCCCGGCCGGTTCGCCCGACGCGGTGCACGTAGTTTTCGGGTTGCTCCGGCAGGTCATAATTCACCACGTAGTCTACGTTGGCAATATCAATACCGCGTGCGCTGACATCCGTGGCAATCAGCACTTTAACTTCCCCGTTTCGAAACTGGTTCAAAACCTGCAACCGGTCTTTCTGTTCCTTGTCGCCGTGAATCGTCTGGCTCGAAATAGTAACGCGTTCCAGGGCTTTCATCACCCGCTCGGCGCGGACTTTCGTCCGGACGAATACCAGAATTTTGCTGTCGGGGTGTTCGCGGATAAGTCGTTCCAGAAAAAACCGTTTGTCGTCCATGCCGACGAAAGCCACTGAATGGTCGATGTTTCTGGCCACCGGGTCTTTGGGCGAAATCTGAATCCGGATGGCGTTATGCACCAGCGAATACGCCAGTTTTTTGATTTTTTCGTTGATTGTAGCCGAGAAAAACAGCGTTTGCCGCTTGCGGGGCAAAAATTTCATCAGATCCTGGATGTCCTTGATAAAACCCAGATCGAGCATGTGATCGGCTTCGTCCAGAATCAGGATTTCAACGCGTTGCAACCGAATGTAACCCTGGCTGACCAGATCGAACATGCGGCCCGGCGTCGCAATCAGAATATCAATTCCGTTTTCCAGCCGGGCAATCTGCGGTCCCTGTTCCACTCCCCCGAATACCGAAAAAACTTTCAGGCTGGTGTAGCGGGCAATTTTTTCAAACACACTCGTAATCTGGATCGCCAGTTCGCGCGTCGGCACCATCACCAGACATTTAATGCCTTCGATGCGCCGGGCCATTTTACGTTCGTGAAGGATACTAACCACCGGAATGGCAAAAGCTGCGGTTTTTCCGGTGCCGGTCTGGGCAATCGCCAACACATCCTCCCCTTTCAGAATGGGCGGTATCGACCGATACTGAATGTCGGTGGGTTTGGTGAAACCTAAACCTTCCAGGTTCCGCTTGATTTCGGGGGCAATATGGTAATCCTCAAATTTCATGATAAAGCACGTTGAAGTCGGGTCCGTTGCCGGTTTGCCCCGACGTACCGCGAAGTAAAGAGAATATTTTCGAAAACCGTTCCAACCCTTTCTACTTCCCCGGAGTCATTCCTTAAAACAACAGATACGTAATGAATAAGTTTCCTGCGTAACCGGAACAGTCACGTAAGCGAACTAACCTGATTCTCACCGGTATTCTTAAATTATCCACACCGAATAAGCGCCAGTCTGGCAAAAAACAAAAAACCACCTCCGGACAGCCGGGGTGGTTTTTCTGTTTTTATAATCTTCTATTATTCCGCCGGCGCGTTCATAACGACCATCCGGGTCGGGGCGGTTACGGCTACGGGTTTGGTGGCCAGATTCACCTGCTTCCGGATGGCGCCCTGCGACGATTTGAATTCCAGTTCGTACGCACCATCTTCCAGGTTATGCACATCCAGCTTGGCCGCGTATTTCAGTTCTTTTTTCGAGATCGTTTCCTGAAAAACGATTTGATTTTGTTTGTTCCGCAGCAGCAGTACCACCGACTCAGGAGCCGACTTCTGAACGGCCACCCGAATATGATTTTGCGAAGTTACGTACGCACTCACTTCAAAAGGCAATGCCTTCGGGGCAGTTGTTTCACCATTGGCAGGAACGCTCAGAAGAGCTGTGCAGATCAGATTACTCAGGAGATTTAACATGGCGTTTCTTGTTTAGTATTTGTTGTTGTTTGTGGTTACTTATGTTCAAAAGTGCTGTTTACGTGTTCGTTCAGTAAGAATCCAAATGCCGTGCCATTTATATAACATACTCATAATCAATTATTTAAAAAATATATCAGATTCTAAACTGTACGCTGGCGGACATTTGCTGTTCGCTGGCGGACAAAATACGGCGGCCATTAGTTACCGCGGGCCAAAGTCTGTCAAACCGATGACCTCTTTGCCGGGCAATTCGCTCACGACCCGAAATCCGTTGCTCTGGCCTGCTTTGTACATTACAAAGGTAGAGACACACCGAACCGGCTTTCAACTACTCCCTACTGAAGTCGCTAAAAAACCGGATGAAGTGGCCGGTCCGGTGTACCAACCCGACGGGACTTTGCTTGCCTTTCGCCCTGCGATTCTGTAGTTTTGAATCACCCCAACCAACGCGTTCATGTATGAAAGCAACGCATCTTTTTCTGGCATCCACTATGTTTCTGACGGCTTTCGCATCGGCAAACGGTCAACCGACGGCCAACAACCCTTTTTTTAGCGCCTACACGACTCCGTTTGGCGTACCGGATTTCACTAAAATCAAACCGGAACACTACGAACCGGCTTTTGACGAAGGCATCAAACAGCAGGCGGCTGAAATTGCGAAGATCACCGGCCAGACCCAGGCCCCGACGTTCGCCAACACCATTGAGGCCCTGGAAGCCAGCGGTGATCTGCTCAACCGGGTCAGTACGGTCTTTTTCAACCTCAACAACGCCAATACGAGCGATGCGCTTCAGAAAATTGCGCAGGCCGTTGCCCCCAAACTGGCGAAAAATGGCGATGACATTTCGCTCAATCCGGCCCTGTTCAAGCGCGTCAAAGCCGTATACGACCAACGGGCTACGCTCAAACTAACCGGCGAACAACAACGTCTGCTCGAAAAGACGTATAAGAACTTCGTGCGGGGCGGTGCCGCCCTGACACCGGAAAAACAGGAACGGCTGCGAAAAATCAATGGTGAACTCTCGGTATTGACCATAAAATTCGGGCAAAATCTGCTGGCCGAAAACAACGCCTATACGCTGGTGATCGACAAACCGGAAGACCTCAGCGGTCTGCCAGCTGCTCTGGTCAGCGCAGCCGCCGACGAAGCCAAAAAGCGCAGCCAGCCGAACAAGTGGATTTTTACCCTGCAAAACCCCAGCATCATGCCGTTCCTGGAGTATGCCGACAACCGGGCGCTCCGCGAACAGATTTTCAAAGCCTACCTCGAACGCGGTAACCACAACGACGAACGCGACAACAAGGCGATCATGGCTCAGATGGTAAAGCTCCGGGCCGAAAAGGCGCAGTTGCTGGGGTATGAAAACCACGCTGCCTATATTCTGGAAGAAAGCATGGCGCAGACGCCGGCGAAAGTAAGCGAACTGCTCAACCAGCTCTGGGCGGCCACCGTGCCCGTCACCAAACAGGAAGCCGCCGAATTGCAGGCCCTGATGGACAAAGAAGGGAAAAATCAGAAGCTGGAAAGCTGGGACTGGCGGTATTACGCCGAAAAACTGCGCAAGGAAAAATATGCTCTGAACGCCGAAGAACTCAAACCGTATTTCTCGCTCGACAACGTGCGAGACGGTATTTTCATGCTCACCAACCGGCTCTACGGACTGCGCTTTGAACTTCGGAAGGATTTGCCGGTTTACCACGACGAGGTACTGGCGTACGAGGTTAAGGAAGCTGACGGACGGCACGTGGGCATTTTTTACATGGATTTTCACCCGCGGGCCAGCAAACGCGGAGGTGCCTGGATGACCAGTTTCCGGCGGCAGGAAGTCCAGAACGGCAAGAAAATAACGCCGGTGGTGTCTATTGTCTGCAACTTCTCGCGTCCGGCGGGCGACGCTCCGGCCCTGCTCAGTCTGGACGAAACCCGCACGTTCTTCCACGAATTTGGTCATGCTCTGCACGGTCTGCTTTCTAACGTTACCTACGGCAGTTTGTCGGGAACATCGGTACCGCGCGACTTTGTGGAATTGCCCTCGCAGATCATGGAAAACTGGTCGGAGGAAGCGCAGATGCTGAAACTGTACGCCAAGCACTACAAAACCGGTGAAGTGATTCCGGACGCCCTGATCGACAAGATCAACAAAAGCAGCCTGTTCAATCAGGGTTTTGCCACGACCGAATACCTGGCCGCTTCGCTGCTCGATATGAATTATCACACGCTCAAACCCGACCAGACGCCCACCGACGTGCTGGCGTTCGAGAAAGAGTCGATGGACAAAATCGGGTTGATTCCGCAGATTCCCCCGCGTTACCGGAGCACGTACTTCCAGCACATTTTTGCGGGTGGTTACTCGGCGGGCTATTATAGTTACATCTGGTCGGCGGTGCTGGATGCGGATGCCTTCGAGGTCTTCAAACAGAAGGGCCTGTTCGATCCGAAATCGGCGCAGTCGTTCCGGAAAAACGTCCTGGAACGCGGAGGAACCGACGAACCGATGACGCTCTACAAAAATTTCCGGGGGGCCGAACCCGACATCAAACCGCTGCTCCGGCGTCGGGGGTTGCTAAAGGCTTTATAGTGTGTCCGTATTCCAAACTCATAACCCGTTCTAAAACACGGCTAACGTCCATCGTACGAAAATGACAAAATACCTGCTTGGCCTGCTGACGGCTTCTTGCCTGGTTGCGGCCACCCTCGTTGACATTCCGCAAGCGCAGATTTCCAACGATTCCGTCAAAGCGACGATCTATCTGCCCGATGCCGAAAACGGGTACTACCGGGGTACGCGCTTCGACTGGGCCGGGGTTATTGCGAACCTGGAGTACAAAGGCCACACGTACTTTGGAAAATGGTTTCAGCAGTATGATCCGTATCTGCACGACGCCATCATTGGTCCGGTTGAAGCCTTCGACCCCATCGGCTACGATCAGGCCAAACCGGGTGAGTTATTTGTCAAGATCGGGGTGGGCAGCCTCCAGAAAATTGACGACGGCCCCTACAAGTTTGTGGCCCCCTACAAACACGTCGATAGCGGCAAATGGTCGGTGCAGAAGAAAGCCGATCAGGTCCGGTTTACCCACGTGTTGAAGGATGCCGCCGGGTATTCGTACGAGTACGAAAAAACCGTTAAACTCACCAAAGGCAAACCCGAACTGGTGCTGGAACACCGGCTGAAAAATACCGGGAAGCAGAAAATCGAAACCGCCGTTTACAACCACAATTTTCTGGTGATTGACGAGCAGCCATCGGGTCCGGATTTCCGGGTGCAGTTTCCGTTTGCCATTAAACCGACTGATGATTTGAAGGATATTCTGGCCAGCACCCGTCAGGAACTGAAGTTTTTACGCCCGCTCCAAAGCCGGGAAAGCATCTACACGATCATCGAAGGGTACGGACCCAACGCCAGCGATTATGACATCAAGGTAGAAAACACTAAAACCGGCGCGGGCGTCCGAATTCGAGCCGACCGACCGCTGTCGAAACTGGCTTTCTGGTCAAATCCGAAAAATCTCTCGCCCGAACCGTTCATTGCCGTCAACGTGGAGCCGGGCAAGGAGTTCACCTGGAAAATCATGTACGAATTTTACACGCTCGACAAGTAATCACGCCCGTTATCCGGGGGTTCGGCCCCGCCGGTTGACGATTGACCGAAAAACCAACACCGGTTCCTATGAAAGAAATTCAGCGCGACGGAGCAACGATCCACTACCGCATGGAGGGCGAAGGCGACACGACGCTGCTGTTTGTGCACGGTGCGTTTACCAACCAAACGTACTGGGACAATCAGGTAGCCTTTTTCAGTCCTGATTTTAAAGTTGTCACGCTGGATTTGCCGGGTCACGGGGAGTCGGGCCGCGACCGCACGGAATGGTCGGTCGAAGGCTTCGGGCAGGATGTAGTAACGGTCATCAGGGAACTGGAGCTGCAAAACGTGATTCTGATCGGGCATTCGATGGGAGCCTGCGCTACGCTGGAAGCGGCCGTGGCGTATCCCGACCCCATCATCGGCTTTATTGTCGTCGATATGTTCAAGACTGCCGGGACGCCCCTGCCCGACGAGTACCAGGATCAGGTCGAAGCGCTGAAGGAAAATCTGAAATCGGATTTCGGGAACACCAGTGAGCAGTATGCCTATCTGGCTCTGGTGACGCCCCAAACGCCCGAGCCCGTTGCCAAGCGTGTGGCGGTTGATTACCGTTACGCGCATCCGCCGATGGGCCGTCCCATCATTGCGCAGGTTTTCGACTATTACCAGCGGGAGCGCGAACTGCTGCCCCAGCTGAAATTCAAATTTTACGTCATCAACGCGGATTACATGCCGTTCAACGAAGAGCCGCTGAAACGGTATTTAACCGTCGATTACCAGATTTTTCACGTTCCGAGCACCAGCCACTACCCCATGCTCGAAGATCCTGACCGGTTTAATCAGACGCTGATGGAAGTAATCGACAACGTTCTTGCCGGTAAATAACCAGAGGGCACCACTGATAAGATGGTGCCCTCTTTGCATTTTTTAATTATTATGTTCTGCCTAACCAGCTATCAGTTCTGGTAGGCTTCCATGATTTCAATGGCTTCTACGTTTCCCTGCTGAACGGCCAGATCGATGGCCGTTAAACCACGATTTTCCCGCAGGGCTGGATTCGCCCCGTGTTCCATCACCAGTTTGACCAAGTTGTTTCGGCCAAACATGGTCGCAAACATCAGCGCCGTTCCGCCATTCCCGTGTTGCAGGTTGAGGTCTGCACCGTGGGCGATCAGGAGTTCCGCGATGGGCGCGTACCCTTTGAAGCAGGCCCCCATCAGAGCGGTATTTCCGCCCGCATCACCGGCATTCACGTCGGCTCCCGCTTCGAGCAAAACCCGGGTAGCTTCCAGCTGCTCATTATACGCAGCCAGGATGAGGGGCGTGTACCCTCTGGCATCCCGGATGTTGGTGTCCACGCCCGCAGCAATTAATTCGTTCAGCAGGGCAATGTCGCCGTTTCTGGCCGCATTGAACAGGGCATTAACCTGGCTATCCATGCTTGTCTCGTGCGACGACATCAGTACGGTTTTGATTCGGTTGACTCCTGTTCAGCCTGCTGTACCGCCTGCCCTTCTTTTTCTACCAGGGATGCTTCCACCTTCTGACCATTGGAACCAGCGGCCGCTTTCAGCCCTTCCGCTACCTGCCGACCGTAGTCTTCGTCGCATTTCGTGAACATCTCGACCATCTTTTCCTGGATGTGCTTTTCGGACGCCGAGAGTGCCCCAACCAGGTTGGAGATCAGCTCATCCCGCTCCCAGTCCTCAAAATTGCGGTACGTTTCGCCAGCCTGTTTGAAATCGTTCTGCCGACTGATTTTCTCCCGGACCAGCCGGGCCTGATACAGCGGGGTGTGATCCTTGCCGGAACGCGGTGCTTCTTTCAGGCCGCCCAAACTGGAGGGTTCGTAATTGACGTGCGGGTTAGTGCCGGGGGCAATATCCTGGTGGTAGGCCATTTGACCGTCCCGCTGGTTGGTAGCCGCGTGTTTGCGGGGTGAATTGATCGGTAATTGCAGGTAGTTGGTTCCAACCCGGTAACGCTGCGTATCCGAGTACGAGAACGTTCGTCCCTGCAACATTTTATCGTCCGAGAAATCCAGTCCATCGACCAGAACACCCGTACCAAAAGCCGACTGCTCCACCTCGGCAAAGTAGTTGACCGGGTTCCGGTTCAGGGTCATTTTACCGACCAGGTGCCAGGGGAACTGCTCTTTGGGCCAGAGTTTGGTGTCGTCCAGCGGATCAAAATCCAGTTCATCGTGTTCGTCGTCGCTCATGATCTGGACGTACAGTTCCCATTCCGGAAACTCCCCGCGCTCGATGGCTTCATACAGATCCTGCGTGGCATGGTTGAAGTTTTTGGCTTGTATTTCTTCCGCCTGCTTCTGGGTCAGGTTTTTGATGCCCTGCACCGGTTCCCAGTGGTATTTCACCAGAAAACCCTCACCCTCGCTGTTGACCCATTTGTAGGTGTTGACGCCGGAACCCTGCATGTGCCGGTAATTCGCCGGAATCCCCCAGGGCGAAAACAGGAAGGTAATCATGTGCATGGCCTCGGGCGTGTGACTGATGAAGTCAAATTGCCGGTTTGGGTCCTGCCGGTTGGTGACTGGATCGGGCTTAAAGGCGTGGATGAAATCCGGAAACTTCAGAGCGTCGCGAATAAAGAAGATCTTGAGGTTGTTGCCCACCAAATCCCAGTTACCGTCTTCCGTATACATTTTTACGGCAAATCCCCGGGGGTCCCGCAGGGTTTCGGGCGAATGACCGCCGTGAATAACCGTCGAAAAACGCACGAACAACGGCGTGACTTTTCCTTTTTCAAAAACTTTGGCCCGCGTATATTTTGAAACGGGATCGTCGCCAATCGTTCCGTAGGCTTCGAAGATGCCGTGAGCACCGGCCCCCCGGGCGTGAACCACGCGTTCGGGTACCCGTTCCCGGTCGAAGTGAGACATCTTTTCCAGCAACTGATAATTTTCAAGTGTTGCGGGTCCGCGGTTGCCCACCGTCCGGGTATTCTGATTATCGTAAATTGGGTGGCCCTGCCGGGTGGTCAGGATGGTTGTGCCTCCACCTGCCGATTCCTGCTCAGGCAGTTTATTGTTTTCGGAGGTGTTTTGGTTGTTGTCCTTTGGCTCGATCATGGCGTTCGTTTTTAGTGTGCTACAGTAAGCAACAATCGAATTAAGCAACAATCCAGAAAGTAGTTGGTTTAAATTTTTTCCACCTTTTTTACTAAAGTTTTTTTTCAGCCCGCCTTTGGCGGCCTTCTAATCCTCACAAGCCAGAAGCCTGCTTCCCGCTTCTGTTACTGTCCGGAAAATGCCCGCTCGTAGATCTCATAAATCAGGGAAGCCTTGGCATTGTTGTACTCATAGATATACGTAAAGGGCTGCCTGGCTACTTCTTTTTTCAATTGGCCATACCGTTCCCGATCTTCGGGATGGGTCCGCAGCCAGTCGCGAAAGACCACATGCCGCTGGGCTTCGATGCTGCCCAGGGTCCACACGTGCAGGTTAATGTCGGTTGCGGGGCCTTTCAACATACGGTGTTGCTGCCAGTCCGGTTCCCGGATGAGCAGTCGGTAACCAGCCCGCTCCAAAGGGGGCAGGTAGCTGGCTTCGTCGGCAGAGTCGGCCACCATCAAATCCATGTCGATAATGGGTTTGGCCGCTAAACCCGGCACCGAGGTCGACCCCACGTGTTCAAGCCCTAACACGACCGGGCCGAGTAGCCGGCGGATTCTGGTGGCTTCCTGCTGAAACAACGCGGGCCACTGAGGCTGGTAATCAACCACCTCAACCCGGTCTGTCAGGGGCGGCATTTCACCGACGAAAGCCGCCCGGGTCTGGCTTTCATCAACCAGCTGAAAGGGTTGGTGCAACGGATGCATAACAGTCAAAATTCGTCGGTGTTCACGCCGGGGTTTTAGCGGTACGGACGCCCAAGCGCCATCAGGCCCGGTAAATACCGTCGTACTTGATCACAATCTTGCGTTCTTTAAACAGCGCCCCTACGGCCTTCTTGAAGGTTTTTTTGCTCATTTCCAGCACCCGGTAGATTTCGTCCGGGTTGCTTTTGTCGTGGAGTGGCAGAAAACCGCGCCGGTCGTCCAGAGCTTCCAGGATGCGCTGTGCGCTCGACTCAACGTTTTCGTAACCCGGTTTTTGCAGGCTCACATCCACGCGGTTGTCTTCACGAATCTGCTTGATGTAGCCCGTCATCCGGTCGCCGGGGTACACTTCCTGGAAAATTTCGTTGGCGTACACCAGCCCCCGGTACCGGTTGTTGATGATGACATTGATGCCGAGGTCGGTGGATTCGTAGGCCAGCAGCGATACTTCCTGCCCTTCGTCCAGGTTTGGCTTGGCCGTGTCCAGAAATCGGTTCAGGCGGTTGGAAGCCACCAGCCGGTCGGTTTCGTGGTCGAGGTAAAGATAAACCACGTACCAGCGCCCGACTTCCATCGGGCGGACCTGCTCCCGGTACGGCACCAGCAAATCTTTTTCCAGCCCCCAGTCCAGAAACGCCCCCACCCGCGTGACCGAAACCACCTGCAACCGCGCAAATTCATTGCGTTTGATTTTGGGTGTCAGCGTAGTTGCGATAATGCGGTCTTCCGAATCGGTATAGACAAACACATCGATCGAGTCGCCGATTTGCAGCGTCCGGGGCACGTATTTGTTGGGCAGCAGGACATCATTTTCTTCGTCGTCGCCCAGAAAAACACCAACGCTGGTTTCGCGCAGGGCTCTGAGGGTATTCATTTTTCCAATCTGTATCATTCGCCACTCACGTTCAACCGTTTGTTATTTCGCCTGCCGACTGGCCCAGGCATCCATTTTGCGTTCCAGCACATCCAGCGGCATACAACCGTCTTTCAGAAATTCGTCGTGGAAAGCCGCCAGACTAAACTTGTCGCCCAGTTGCTGCTCGTATTTAGCGCGCAGTTCCCGGATTTTCAGCGCCCCGATCTTGTACGACAACGCCTGACCGGGGAGGGCCATGTACCGTTCAATTTCGGCCACCGCGCCATCTTCCGCAATCGGTTCGTTGGCCATCATGTACTGAATGGCCTGCTCGCGGGTCATTTGTTTGGTATGAATCGCCACGTCGACCACCAGCCGGATGGCCCGGTGAATTTCGTCGTTCAGCGCGCCCATGTACTGGTACGGATCAGTGTAAAGACCCAGCTCCCGGCCCAGCGACTCGCAATACAGCGCCCAGCCTTCGCCGTAGGCCCCGTACCACGCAAACCGCCGGAACTTGGGCAGATCGGTGTTCTCCTGTTGCAGCGAAATCTGGTAGTGGTGCCCCGGAATGGCTTCGTGCAGAAACAGCGACTCCATGCCCGAGGTCACGTTAAACTTGGTCGCATCCGGAATGGGCACGTAGAAAATGCCGGGACGGCTGCCGTCGGCCGAAGCCGGGTTGTATTCGGCGCTGGCCGATGCCTCCCGAAACTTCTCCGTCTGCCGGATTTCGAATTTCGACTTCGGCGTTTGGGTGAACATCGTTTCCAGGTGCGGCTCAATTTTGGCCAGAATGGCGTTGAAAGCCGCCAGCACGTCCTTCGGTTGTTTGTAGGGATACAGCTTCGGATCGGTTTTCAGGTGCGTAAAAAACCGGTCCAGCGTGCCGGTGAAGCCCACCTGCGCTTTCACCTTTTCCATTTCGCCCCGAATCCGGGCCACTTCTTTCAGGCCGGTCTGGTAGATTTCTTCCGGCGTTTTGTCGGTGGTCGTCCAGGTCCGGACTTCATACTGGTACAATTCTTTCCCCCGCGGCCAGACATCGACGCCCGACGTGGTGCGCGCTTTGGGCAAGTATTCGTTTTTGAGAAAATCGCCCAGCTTTCTGTACGTCGGCACCAGTTCCTCCAGGATGGCGGTTTTGTAAGCCGCCGTCAGCCGGGTTTTATCGCTTTCGCTAAAGTCTTTGGGTAATTTATGGATCGGTCCGTAGAACAGGCTTTTGGTCGGGTCGGTCACCACCAGGTCGGTCATCTGCGGAATCATTTTCTCCACCAGACTTTTGGGCCACACCTGCCCGGCGGCCACGCCCTTGCGGAAGTTAGCCACGGCCGTGTCGCCCCACACCCGGAACGCCGAAACCCGTTTGAGCCAGTCGTCGTAGTCCTTCACGGTTTTGAACGGTTGCGCCCCCGCTCCGCTGCCCAACTGCCCGAAGGTCAGCGTCAACCCTTCAAACTGCGAAAACGGCACGTATTCGAGGTTGAATTGAAACGACTCCAGTTGCAGTTCGAGTTCGCGTTTGAGAATATCGTACGAAATCTGATCGGGATCCGAGAGCTTCTCCCGGTCAAAAGCGGTCAGTTTCTTCAGATAGGCCGTATAAAAGGCCCTGGTCTGATCGATAAATTCCTGCGAGATACTGTTTGGAAGCTGGTCGTTGTACCGGTTATCGCCCTGAAACGTTGCTTCCAGCGGAAACAGCTTCAGCCGCTCTTCGTAATAATCGTCCACGGTTTTCGCGAAATCCGCGTTGGAGGCAGCGTGGTCCTGCCCGTTGTTGTTACAAGCCATTACGGAAGCCATCATCAAAACGGCAATTGCTATTTTTTTCATAAAGTCATCTCATGCCGGAAAGGTTCGGGCCGGAAAGTTAGAAAGAAACCGCTGAAAAGCCTGACAACGGCTTTCAGCAACTTTCTGCCGCCGGCAAGGTTAATCTAAAAACAACTTGACAACGGTATGAGCAAAATTGATCGACGGGAGGATGTTAGTCCGAAAGAAGGATTGCACCAATACGGTGACGTAACGTTTGCCGACCCGACCAACAAAAAATATCCGATCGATACGCCGGAACACATCCGGGCGGCTTGGTCCTATATAAACCACAAGGACAACGCGGCCAAGTACGCTGCCGATGAGGTTGAAACCATTAAGGACCGGATTCGGCAGGCTGCCAAAAAGCACGATATTGAAATCAAGGCCGAATAGCGAGCCTCAACCACCTTCAATAAAAAAGACCCGGCAACGGGTCTTTTTTATGAAACGACCAGCCACATAGAATAGGCATAGGGGTAAACGAGTCTTCCGGGGTCTTTTGCCTATATTTAACCGTGTTCCTTAACCGATAGCGTTTCAATGCAAACCAGCCTTTCGCCTTCCTCTCAACTGGCTAAAATTCCTACTTACATCTACGCCGTGGTGTTTTCCTCGCTGTGCATCGTCTGGGGCCTGCTCTGGGACATCATGTGGCACATGAGCATCGGCCGCGACGGGTTGTTTGCGCCCCCGCATCTCCTGATGTACGTCGGCGCCGTGGTCGCCGGTTTGTTTTCGGGGTTCAAGATTTTACAGCTTACGTTTGCCCGCACGAATCCGGAGCGGTCCGTTTCGGTCCGGTTTTGGGGCGTTTTCTACGGGTCGCTCGGGGCGATGTACTGCGTATGGGGCGCCCTGACCATGCTCACCTCTGCCCCCTTCGACGACTGGTGGCACAACACCTACGGCCTGGATGTGCAGATTCTGACGCCCCCGCATACGGTGCTGCTGATTGGCATGATGACGGTGCAGTTCGGAGCCATGATTGGGGTTCTGGCGCTGCAAAACCGGTTTTCGCAAACCGGCCTGATCGATCCATCGCGGGCGGAACGACCAACCCGACGGCTTAAGATCATGTTCACCGTGGCCGCCGGGTTGCTGCTGAGCATTCTCTACACGATGCTGGCCGAAAAAATGGGCAGTTGGGCCTCCCATCACTCCTCGTCGTACATCGCCATGAGCATCGCCTTTCCGTTTTACCTGCTGGCGGTGGGCCGGGCGTCGTCGCTGCGCTATCCGATCACCATCACGGCTGCGGCTTACATGCTGACCATGCTGATTCCGAGCTGGATTCTGCCGCTTTTTCCGGCGACCCCCCGGCTGGGGCCGGTCCTGAATCCGATCACGCACTACCAGCCGTTTGTCTTTCCGCTGCTGCTGATCGTCCCCGGCTTTGTGCTCGACAAACTGCTGCACCGGTTCGACCACAGCCCGCTCAACGACTGGTGGCTGGCGGCCCTGACCGGCACGGCGTTTGTCCTCATGATCATCCCGGTTCAATGGTATTTTGGCGGCTTTCTGCATACGTCACCCAACGCCCAGAACTGGTTTTTCCTGGGGTCATCCATGTCGTACGACACCGATCCGAACTGGCCGTATCACCACAAATTTCATCCTTACTGGCTCGAACCGCTGCCCGACTTTCTGAAAGGCACCGGAATTGCCCTGGCCTGCGCCATCCTGTCGGCCCGGGTGGGTCTGCTCTGGGGCAACTGGATGAAACGCGTTCAACGCTAGGAGCTAAAAGTTAGAAATTAAGAGTTAGGAGTTAAAAATTAAAAGTAATGGGGAGCTTTCGGTTCAGGGTACTTATTTATTCCCTCATTCTATCATTCACTCATTCGCTCATTGCCTTCGGACACGTCGGCAGCCCGGGGGTGTTGGTGCAGAAACAGGCGGGAAACTATCAGATTCTGGTGAGTGTGGTGCCGCCGGACGTGGTGCCCGGCACGGCTAAGGTGACGGTTTTTGTGGAGAGCGGTCGCGCCAGAACCATTCAGGCCCGGCCCGTGTATTTTTTCGCGGGCGACGAGGGCGCTCCGGTTCACGACGAACTGACTCCGCTGGGCGACAACCGGTTCGAGGGCGTCGTCTGGATGATGGACTCCGGATCGTCGAGCGTTGAACTGCTCTTCGACGGCCCCGATGGCAAAGCCACCATCGTGGCCCCGGTCGTTTCGGTTCCGACCAAAATGGAGCCCATGTCCACCGGAACCAGCCTGGGTCTGGCGGCCCTCGGTGTGCTGTTGGTCGTTCTGCTGATTACAACCGTTGGCGCCAGTCTGGCCGATGGGACGCTGAAGCCCGGACAAGCCGTACCGGCTTCCTTTCGCCGGAAACGCCTGATCGGGATGGCAACTGCCGCCGTTTTGCTGACGGTCGGGTTAACGGGTTGGCGGACCTGGTGGAACAGCTGGGCCGACGATTACCGGACCGAACAATTATACGCTCCCCTCCCCATTACGTCAAAAGTGGAACCCGTTGACGGACGGAATCATCTGACGATCCGGATTGATACGTCGCATTTCGCGGAAAACCGCAGCAAACGCCGTCAGTTGAATTTCTTGGTTCCGGATCACGGCAAGCTGATGCACGCTTTTCTGGTCCGCACACCCAACCTCGACGCCTTTGCGCACCTTCATCCCGACCGGCGCACGGTCACTGACTTTCGGGCCGCCGTGCCCGATCTCCCGGCGGGGCAGTATCTGTTGTACGCCGATATTGTGTACCGCAACGGCTTTACGGAAACCCTTACCGATACCGTCACCATTCCCAAACAGGCGGCACCCGCGGTGAGTCAGTTACCGGACCCGGATGATAGCTGGCTGGTGGCACGACCGATGGGGGTAAAAGAAAACGCCGTCGGGCTGCCCCACCTCGACGACGACATGGTCTTGTGCGGTATTCCCGGCGCCAGTTCCAGACTGGCCGACGGCTCCAGCATGTTCTGGACCGACAAACCCGCGCAGGTTCTGGAAGTTGGCAAGCCCTACCGGCTGAAGTTCGCCGTGGCTGACGCGCAGGGCAAACCGGCCGCGCTGGAACCGTACCTCGGCATGGGGGGGCACGCGGCCATTGTTCGCTCCGACGGCACGGTTTATATCCACCTGCACCCGGTCGGCACCTATTCGATGGCCGCCGAAACGTTTCTGGTGGATCGCATTGCCGACACTACCCGCTATTTCCAATACCCCGACCCGACGGTTTTCCGCGACAGCATCGACCGGTACGTGACCCACCTGAAGCAACTGCCCGAACCGGAGAAAAACCAACAACTGATGGCCGGAATGCCCACCATGTCGCACCCGATGAAGGTTAACAACATGGTTGAGTTTCCGTATGCATTTCCGCGCGCGGGGCACTACCGCATCTGGGTGCAGGTGAAACGCAACGGCCGGGTGCTGACGGGCGTTTTTGACACACAGGTAAAGGAAAGTCTGATGTGATGGGCAGTAAAGTTGCGGGATTTTAAATAGCTTTTTGTCCGCACCGCCCTCACTTAACCCGCATTTTTGGCTTTCCTCTTTATCTTTACAAAAAGTCAAATCTGCGTCATGAGAATCGTGTTTGTATTGGGTCTTTGCTTTTTAACGTTAACCGGTAGTGCACAAACGAAAAAACCTGCATTGAAATCGGCGCCCGGAGCGGGCCAGCAAATCTATGAACAGTACTGCCTGACCTGCCATCAGGTCGACGGCTCGGGCGTTCCGAACCTAAACCCACCCCTGAGACAAACCGACTGGGTGCAGGGCGACAAAACCCGGCTGATCAACGTGATTCTGAAAGGGTTGCAGGAACCCATCGAAATCAACGGAGAAACGTTCGACAACGTGATGCCCGCGCATGACTTCCTGTCCGACAAGGAAATTGCCGACGTGCTGACCTTCGTGCGCAGCAATTTTGGGAACAAAGCCGATGCCATCACGGCCGAGGATGTGAAGAAAGTAAGAGGGGTAAAATAAACTGAACGGAGGATGCCCCGTTGGATTATGCGGATTAAATGACTAACTAGGATACTGGTTTGTTTACAGTACTCCTGCCCCATGAAAACGCTTCTTTTTTCTACGCTGCTCGCCGTTTGTTTAACGGTTTCTGGATTTGCCCAACCCAAGTCGCCGGTTGGCCTGCAATTGTATAGTTTTCGGGAACAGTTTCCGAAGGATGTCGAAGGGACGCTGGCGAAGGTCCGGGAGATGGGCTTCCGGGAGGTCGAACTGGCGGGCACCTACGGCCTGGCACCGGCTGATTTCAAGAAATTACTCGACAAATACGGCCTGAAACCGATCAGCACCGGCGCTTCTTTTGAAGACCTGGCCGGCAACGTCCCGAAAGTACTGGCCGAGGCCAAAGCCCTGGGCGTCAAATACGTGATGTGCGCCTGGATTCCGCACAACGGCGACAGCTTTACCCTCAACGATGCCAAATATGCGGTTGACGTTTTCCACACCGCCGGTAAGTTGCTGCGGGACAACGGTCTTTCGTTTTGTTACCACATCCACGGCTACGAGTTTCAGCCCTATCAGGACCAAACCTTCTTTGATTACCTGGTTGAAAACCTCGACCCCCGGTATGTCAACTTTGAAATGGATGTTTTTTGGGTGAAGCACCCCGGCCAGGACCCCGTTGCGCTTCTGAAAAAATACCCGGGTCGTTTTCCGCTCATGCACCTGAAAGACCGCAAACCCGGCACGCCCGGCAACAACACCGGCCACGTCGATGTGGAATCGAACGTCGCCATTGGGAAGGGTGATTTAGGGATTTCCGAGATCATGAAACAGGCCCGAAAATCAGGCGTCAAGCACTACTTCATTGAGGACGAATCCTCGCGTTCGATGGAACAGATGCCTGAAAGTGTGGCTTATCTGCGGGAAGTCCTGTAGGTTTTATTCAGCGCCAGGCAGACAGAGCGCGCAGCCTGCCCGGCATTCCTCTTGCTTTTTACCAGTCCCGTCAGGCCGGAACGTTCAACGATTTGCCGTTGGCGCGGTGCTTTTTCTCTGGATCGTAGGCGATGAAGAACGTCAGCCAGCTCCGCCGGGCCAAACGGAAGAAATACGGCGTCAGCAACACCAGCGTCGGCACCAGACCGATCAGGTAATAGTCCAGATCAACATTCAGCCATTTGACGGCCACAAAGAACGTGAGCAGGGTATAAATCGTGTAAAACGCATAGCTCACGAACATCGCTCCCCAGTAGAATCCGGGCTCGGGCATGAGCACTTCCCCACAATGCGGACATTTCTCGTGCATTTCATCAAAATGCCAGCTGTAAGCACTTTTGGTTACGAAGAAATCGCCCTGATGACAACGGGGGCATTTGTTGAACACAACGCTGTATAATCGATTGTCTTTTAACATGGCTATCGGAGTTTAATGTACCCTGGGTGGTGGTCCGTGAGTACAATGCAAAAGTACCCCCCAGAAGTGTTTTCCGGAAAGACAAAACCGGAGCGGTATGGTACAAATCAACGATCAGGCCAGTAGTGTCTGCCGAAACTCCGCGGGCGTTTGCCGGGCGTGTTTTTTGAAAAAACGAACAAAATAGGAAGGATCCTCAAAGCCCAGCTGGAAACCTATTTCCTTGATCGACTGGGCTGTATGCGTCAACAGGCGCTGCGCTTCAATCACCTGACGCTCGTGGAGCAGTTGGCTGGCGGTTTTTCCGAGTACTTTTTTGCAGATGGCATTGAGGTAATTGGGCGTCAGGTTCATCTGATCGGCGTACTGGCTTACCTCCCGCACGGTTAGAAACTGCCGTTCCAGCAACTCTTCGTACTGACGGATGCGGTCGTACAGATTCGTGTCGACCGTGGGCCGCTGCTCGGTATACAGCCGACTGGCGGTTTCCAGAATCAGGTGGACGAACGACAGAAAAACCTCCGACCGGTTGGGCAGATGCGCGTCGTACTCCTGCCAGGCATACTGAAACAAATCCTGAAAAAGCCCCGGCGAACCCGCCACCTCCAGCAGCGGCTGGTGCTGGTGCGAATGGTAAAACGGGTACTGAAACAACCGGCTCCCGAAACGGCTGCGGAAAAAATTGGCTTCGAAAAACAGGTTGAAACCTTCAATATCGGCCGATAATTGCCAACTGTGTACCTGCCCCGGCGTCAGAAAGTAGAGTTGGTGAGCCGCTACCGGGTACGTTTTGAAGTCGATGGTGTGCGTACCGCTTCCGCGGGTGATCCACATGACCAGATAAAACGTGTGCGAATGCGGTTTGTCGATGCCCTTAAACTCCTGCACCAGTTTCTCCAGCCGGGTCATGTAAAAAAGCGCGTTGGGCTCGTGCCGCGGAAATGCCTGGAGTTTATAGACGGGTACGGATACTGACATGGCGTTGGAAAAGGAGAAGCTAGACAAAAGAACGAAGATTCAGCAAAAATAGAACAATCGGATCTTTACTCTCTTATCTGCCTTCTCTGGGCTTTTTTACTGCACACTTGTTTTGGCGACCCGCTTCGCCCGCAAAAACCGGTTTAATTCATAGGCGTCGAAATTCGGGGCGGCCGGGTCCAGGCTCGAAATCCTGATCTGCCCCGATGCGTGAATAAACTCGTTGTTGCCGATCCACATGCCCACGTGAACCACGCGCTCGGGTTTGTCGAGGGTGGCCGGTTCGCCGAAGAACAGCAGGTCGCCGGGCCGGAGCTGGCTGAAGTTTTTGCCGGGGGTTTCAATCAGTTCGCCCACATTGACCTGCTGCGAGGCATCGCGCGGCAACTGCTGGCCGTTGAGCATGTAGACGGTTTTGGTGAAACCGCTGCAATCCATGCCTTTCACCGACGTGCCACCCCATAAATACGGTATTCCCATCAGGCTTTTGGCCGTGCTGACCAGCGCATCTTCGGTGGGCCGGGCCATCGCCTGCCAGCGATCCAGCCGCTGCGCATCCCGCTTGAGAACGTAGCCCGTCCGGCCGTCGGGGTAGCGCACCTGGTAGCACTGGCGCTGCTCGCTGACCAGTGCCAGCATGTCACCGGCCACAATGTCGGATACGGTTTGTGAACGCTTGCCGGATTCGCTGTACACAAAGCCGAACGGACTCGTGTAAATAATCTTTTCGGCCGCCTGCCACTGGTCGTAATCGGCTTTGGTCATGAGCTGCAGCGCGCCGGAATCCGTCCAGGAAATGTATTGATCAGGCGTCTGGACCTGGTACCAACTCCGGTCTTTATCCCATATTTTCAGCGGCATGCCCAGCAGGGCCTGCGTGGCCAGTTCGCCGGAATGGCGGGCGTTGGTGCGCAGGTTAGCCACCGATACATTAACAATGGCGTACACCTTTTCGCCCAAAGCCGGAGACGGCAGCAGTTGAATCTGATCCACCACGGGCCGGTCAGCCGCCTTAAGCTGGCTGAGCAACGCCTGTTTGGCTTCGGGCAGGTTGGTAAAGCCGGTCAGGTTGCCCGAGGAGTCGGCTTCGACGTTAAAAATGGCAACCCGTTTGTCGGGTGCATATTGCTTCTGAACGGCCTCGATAATCTGGCCGATGGATTGCGCAAAACCGTTGGCCGAAACCAGCAGAAGCAACAGGAATCCGGTAAAAATTTGTTTCATGATCGCCCTCTTGACAGATTATACAAAAATACAAAAGCCAGAGACGAATACGAATCTGGCTTTAGAGTATATAGGTGTATTTTTTCCGTTGGTGCTTTATTTCTTGGCGTGGAAAGCCAGCTTTAATTCGTCGCCCGTACTGGAGTCGGTGCCGGAGACGTTGAAGATAATAAAACCGCCGTCCGCGTCACCGATCCGGTCGCCACCGGCGTAGAGCCCGTAGTTGGAGCCGGATTTGCGCACTTCAACTTCCAGCTTTTCAATCAGTGCGACGGTTCCTTCCCCTTCAATGAACAGGTTCAGGTCCAGTACCACTTTTCCGTCGGACTTCTTCGCCATTTTAGCCGTTCCGGATGCAACCGTTTTGCCGCTCTCCACCAGGGGCAGGGTCGGCATTTCGATTTCGTTGGCTCCCTGGATAAAGTGGAAGGAGGTCAGTTTATAGGTTCCCGCTACTATTCCCGCCGGGGTTTCTACCGGTTCATTCGGTTGCGGGTCGTTGGGTTGCGGATCGTTGATGTCTTTTTTACAGGCCGTAAAAGCGACGAGGGCAAACAGGAAAATAAAGACTTTCTTCATCAGTAGAGTTGTTTTTGTTCGCTGCAAACCTAGCGCTCAGCCAACCCGTTATCAACTGATGGTTACATGAATCGTCATTTTGAGCATCTGAACCGTTTCCAAACGCTCTTGAACTCTACGTGGTGATTTTTAGTCGTCGTACTTCACCCGAAAGCGGCTCAGGTCGGGCGGATTGAGTCGTTTCCGGGTTACTTCGTAGTCAAAAAGAACCCGGCCCAGATTAGCCATGAACGGATGGCCAACGGTTTGGTAATCGTATCGGTTGTCGTTGAAGATACCGTCCTCGTTGCAGTAAATTACCGCCGATAGCAGAAATTCGATATTCTTTTCAAAATCAACGATGTAGGCGTTGTCGATCATGTAGCCGTACGCATCGCCGGCTTTGTTAAAAATCCGCACCGACGCCGGTATCCGACTCCTGGCGTCGCCAAACACCAGAAACTTGCCGTAGCTGTCGTAGTAGGTCGAATCGTATTTCGGGAACTTCGTTTCGCGCGGCCACTGCGAGAGGTAGCGGTATAAAAACCGGTAATCGTCGGCGGTCAGATCGAACTTGTTGCGGGCCGGTACCTCATCGGGAAACAACACCGCCCGCAGCATATCCTGCTGATCTTCCAAGGAGAAAAAGTTTTTCTCGGTAAAATCAAACGGCTCTTTCACCAGCGTGCCGCCTTTCAGGTAGCCAACACCCCGGCGAATGGGTCGGTCGGGCCGGAACAGTTTTTCGCAGACCTGCTCCGGTTGCCCGTACAAAACCGTATCCCCTCGCACGAACCGTACGGCATTGGTCCGGCGGTTCTGATCGGGCGTCAACGAAATGGAAAGCCGGTGTGTGATCCGCGTATTTTTGTAGCCTTTCTCGCGCAGCCGCTCGTTCAGTTCGCACGGGCCGATAAACTCATACAGGCGGTTGAAGGCGTCATTGTCGCTTACCAGCAGGATTTTTCGGATGTACTGCGCCACCGACGGCAAACCGGTTTCGGCCGTTGAATCCCTGCGAACGCCGATCTGGTAACTCGTGGAGTCGGTAAACATCGGCGTTTCAATCGACAGGTCAGGCTGTTTTTTTCGAAGCTGGTTGATTTTTTCCAGCGCCAGCAAAACCGTCGGGAGTTTGACGGTGCTGGCCGGGTAAAAATACCGGTCTTTGTTGAGCCGGTAGCGGTACGTCTTGAACAACGGACGGTTTTTCTCGTCGCGGTTGATCTGCGTATACAGGATCTGAACGTCGTATTTGGCCGGGTTATCCAGCACTTTACCAAACAGCTCCGGATTTTTCTTCAGCAGCTGTTCCAGAAACTTGTCGGTCTGCTGCGCCCGGGCAGGCCAACCACCCGTCAGCAGCGCCACGAGCAGCAGCGCGCGTGTCAGTGGTCCGACGCATTTTTTTTCGATATTACCCCGTTTTTCCATACAGGCAGTCGCCTAGTTGTTCGATGTCTTCCGGCTGATGCAAGGCGCTGATGACGATGCGCGTGTTGGGTTTGTCGGCGGGTGTTGGATAGGCAAACGAATAGATCAGAATCCGATTCGCTAACAAATACGAATATAACTGATCCTGCTCAGTATAAAAGACCGGATAAGCGGGAATATGCTGAAAGCGATCAGAAAGCCCAATGCGGTTTTCAAACCGGGCGATGTTGGTCTGTAAGCGTTCGAAAGCCGTGCGGTACAGCGCCTGCGCCCGGCCAAAGGCGTGGAGATAAGCCGGTGGTATGGGCGAGCACGCGCCGAAAAAAGCCGTGTGCCGGATGGCGCGAAGCGTTTCAGGGTCGGCAAAAATGACCCCGCCCGGCATTCCCATTGCCTTCGCCAGTGAAGCCGTCACAATCAACCGGACGTTCGCCCGGCGCGGAATCAGCGCCCCGACGCCACTGCCTTCCGGTCCGATGACGCCAAAACCGTGGGAATCATCGACCAGCAGCGTAACTTCCTGGCCGTCGGGGAGCCGGTTTACCCAATCGAACGAATAATCCACCGAACAGAGGGCATCCAGCGAGTTGAGCGCAATCACGACGTTTGGCGTAGCGGCTGCGGCCACCAGTTCGGGCAGTTGGTCGGTCCAGTCGGTAAACGAGACGGTCGGCAGGCTGGTGCTGGGGTCCTGCCAGATGGCCGGATGCGCCTTGGGGCCGTAAATAAACCCAAACCCCTGCGCCTTCAGCCAGTTGACCACGGCCTGCCCCGCCAGCATGCCGGATGAGAGCGTTAGGGCGGCTTCGGCCCGGGCAAAGGCGGCCAATTGGGCTTCTGCTTCCCCGTAAATGTTCAATTGCAGGTTGCCGTTGCGCGACGATCCGAACATGGTTCCGTACCGCGCCATGCCCTCGGCCAGCAGGGCCTGAAACGCCGGATGCTGCGCCATACCGAGGTAAGACGTACCGCTGAAAAACAAATAGTCCTGCCCATCGAGCTGGATGGTCCGGCCGGGCAGGTGATCAATGGTATAATAACTAGTCATACGTTCACAAAGCCGTGGGAGTCTTCTTCCGGCTGGTTACTTTCGCAAAGCGGCTCCCGTTCCGTTTTCCTGGGCGTAAACAACCCGGCCAAAGTCAAAGGTTACCCCCGTGGCGGGGTCGTTGGTGATGAGCAGCGTGCCGTCCATGTCCACGTAATCCAGCAGCGGCAACAATTGCCCGATGGCCGAGATTCCGACGCTGGTTTCGTTCATGCAGCCCACCATCACCTTCAGCCCCCGTTGCCGGGCATTTTCGATCATGCGCCGGGCGGGCGTCAGGCCACCGCATTTGGTTAGTTTGATGTTGATTCCGTGAAAGTACCCGGCGCAGCGTTCCACATCGCTTTCTACGATGCAACTTTCGTCGGCAATAATTGGCAGCACACTCTGCTCCATCACCCGTTTCATGCCGTCCCAGTCGTCGGCTTTGAGCGGCTGTTCGATAAACTCCACGCCCAGTTCTTTCAGGGCCAGCGCGTTTGAAATGGCGGTATGGGCGGTCCAGGCGCAATTGGCATCCACCCGGAAAACCGCATTGGTATGCTTCCGCAGTTCACGAACAATGGCCAGATCATCGGACGTACCGAGTTTTACTTTGTAGAGCGGCCAGGGCAGTTCCTGCATTTTCCGCACCATTGTTTCCACCGAGTCGATGCCGATGGTGTAATTGGTCAGCGGATTGCGGTCCGGGTCCAGATTCCAGTAGCGGTAAAGCGGTTTTCCGGCCCGTTTGGCCACCAGGTCATGTGCGGCTTCGTCCAGGGCACACTGCGCAAACGGGTTGTCTTTCAGGTGTTCATGCACCTGCTGCCAAAGCTCCTCGGCGGTCGTCCAGGCACCCGTTTCAATCCGCTCCCGAATGCTTTCCAGGTCGTCGATCATCCGGTCGATGGTAATGCTGTAGTATTTGTTGGACGTGGCCTCACCGAATCCGCTCCAGGAACCGTCCCGCAACTCGACAATGAGCGTCGGCTGGACATCGCGGGAATCGTGGGCAATGGTGAAGGTATGCTTTAATCGCAGGTCGAAACGGTGGAAATGAAGTGAAACAGGCATGAGGTAATGAATGCCGAATCCGAAAATCCGGCGTAAAAGTTGGTTTATTGGCGGTTGGCGACCATAATGGCCGTTAAGTCTTCGGCATTTTTCAGGTCTTGGGCAATCTTGCGGTTCCAGCGGTCCTGCTCGGCGTGGTTCAGGCCGTGCTGGGTTTCCGAATCGTACTGCTCCTGCCAGCGGTTCATGTCCCGGTACGCATCCAGGTACAGAAACTGCACGCGGCTGTTGTAATCGTCGAGATCCATCGCGTCGTCGGACACAATCCGCTGCTTGAACCGTTCGACAATCAGTTTGACAATATCGAAATGTTTCTGTTCATGGAGCAACCCGTAATCCGTCTTGCTGCCGGGCCGCACCCACGACATGCTTTTGACCATGAACGTCTTGAACGTCAGCTCCACCTGAATGTAACCGTTCACCCAGCGGCTGCGACCTTCGTACGAAAAAGTCGGAAAGATAGTGGCTGCATTCCGGCTGCCCAAACGGGGCTCGGCCTGAAAATCATCCCAGATCAGCGGACGCATCGGGCTGTAAAAAACCGTATCGCCCGACGCCTGCTGTACGGCGTGGTCGATCAGGACAAACTTGATTCCCTTTACCAGCGCCGGGCTTTTGTCGCGGTTGATTTTAACCCAGTTGGAAAGGTACTGCACCGCGCTTTCGAAAGCTTTGCGCCCCACCAGCTCCAGCCGGTCAGTCTGCCCGAACGACCGGGTGTAAATGGTTCGGGCGGTGTACGTCGTAAGCTGAACGGGTTTGCCGTCGCGCAGCACATCAAACGCCAGCTCCAGCCGACAGACCCCTTCGGCCTGGGTTTCATTCTTTACCTTTTCGGAAAATACAAACTCGCGAACCCGGATGATGATGGGCACCCGCGACGAATCGGGCCGGAAGCCGGAGCGCAGCAGTTCGGTAAAAACGTCGCTGACCTCGTCATTACTGCGCACGGGCATACTGCTTTTTGTGCTGGTCAGAATCGTGCCGAGGCTTGATTTGAGGGAACGTTCATCCCGAATCCGCAGCAGCGAAAACGTCGGCGCTTTCACGAAGACAGGATCTTTCCGAAAGGCAACCCATGCCGGTTGCTGCCACGCCAGCGACAGGTGCGGAAGCAGGAAAAAGAGTATGATATGCCTTAGTTTCACGTTACGTCTCCACAAGCGTTGGCCGGTGTTCTGAAAGATGCGGCTTTCATCTTCCCATACTCTTCACGCTTAACCGCTTGCGTTTCAAACCGAACGGTAGCCGTATCAGCGGAAGGTATAAACCGGAAATGCTTCGCCTTCAGCAAACTCGCTCCGGTCTGGCGGCAGTTCCATAAAACCGTCGCAACGGAGCAGGTTGGCGTAATCGGCCGAGCCACTCCCCGGTAAAGGTTCGGCCTGCCAGATGCCATCGGCGCTCACCGATAAACTCACGGGCAGAAAATAAGTTAGCTTGGGGATAAACGAAATCGAACGTTTTAATCGTACGACCGACGGCTGCACCACCGACAAACCCAGCGAAGCCCGCAACCACGGCAGCAGATAGCGGTATGCACACAAAAAGGTAGAAACGGGATTACCGGGCAACCCGAAAACCACTTTTCCCGCATCCGACGTACCAAACCAGAGGGGCTTGCCGGGCCGCTGTGCCACCTGATGAAACTGCTGCCGGACGCCCAGCCGCTCCATCACCCCGGGCACAAAGTCGGCTTTCCCGGCCGAAACGCCCCCACTCAGAACCAGGGCATCGAAATCCGTCAGCAAAGTTTTCAGGTCGGTTTCCATCGTATCGGCCTCGTCGGGCAAGTGCAGCAACACGGTTTCGGCCCCGGCGGCTTGCAGCACCGTTTGCAGCAGGTATGTATTCGAGCGCCGGATCTGGTACGGTTTGGGGGTTGCCGCCACATCAACCAGCTCGTCGCCCGTCGAAATCAGGGCAATCCGCGGCAGTTTACTCACCAGCACCGTGGCCTTTCCGACCGATGCCGCAACGGCCATCTCCGGTGGTCCCAGCCGCGTTCCTATGGGCACCAGCTCCTCGTTCTGCTTCCGGTCCGTAGCCTGGTGGTGCACGTTTTGCCCCGGCTTGATGTCGTCGATCTGGATCTGGGCAACCCCGTCGGTGATCTGAACATCTTCGTAGCGAATGACGGTATCGGCTCCGGCGGGCAGCATGGCCCCCGTCATCACCTCCAGGCACGCGGTTTCGTCCGCCAGCGTTTGCGCGGGTTGACCGGCAAACTGCGCTCCCGCCACCCGAAACTGCCGCTGGCCGCTCGTCCAGGTCCGGTAGGCAATGGCAATACCGTCCATCGAAACCCGGTTGAAGGGCGGCAGGTCGCGGTCGGCGGTCAGCGGTTCGCGTAACACCCGCCCGGCGGCCTGGACGAGCGGTATGGCTTCGGTCGGCAAGACCAGCGGGTTATTCAGAACAATCGAGTAAGCGTCGGCAACGGAGATCATCGGCAAGTTTTTTGCAAAAGAACGCATTGATGGCTACGCAAGAAACGCGAAAGGCGGAGAATTTACCAGAATCTTAGTAAAAACTCCGCCAGTCGCGTTCAAAACAAGACCACCCGTTACTCCTCGATCAGAATGCCCATTTTACCGATCCGGAAATCGCGGTAGGCTTCCATCACTTCGATTTCACTGTTCATCACAAAGGGTCCCTGCGCAACGATTGGCTCCCCAATCGGTTCGCCCGTCATCAGCAGCAGGCGCGTATCGTCCAGGGCTTCGATGGTAATGCCTTCGCCGTCGTTTTCGAGCACCACCATATGCCGGGGTTTTACGTCGGTTTGCTCCCCCACGCGCAGTTTGCCGTCCAGCAAATAGAGAAACGCGTTGTGACTCACCGGCAGCGGCAGGTAGATGTTACCTCCGGCTTTCAGCGACAAAGTGGCCGAGTTGACGGGCGTAAACGTCGGAATCGGCCCCTGGTTGCCCAGCAATTCCCCCGAAACCACGTTAACCGTCACCAGGCCATCTTCGCTGACGAACGAAGGCGTTTCTTCTTTCAGCAACGGGTAATAGGTCGGCTGATCTTTTTTACGGGCGGCCGGCATGTTGACCCACATCTGAATGATTTCCAGTTCTTCGGCCAACGGACGTTCGCTGTGCATAACTCCCAGGCCGGCGTTCATCCACTGCGTTCCGCCCGCGTACACGCTCCGGTCGTTACCCCGGCTATCGCGGTGACGCACCCCGCCCTTGAACACAAACGTCACGGGCGAGAAGCCACGGTGCGGATGTGGCCCTACTCCCGCGTGGTTAGGGTTTTCGCCGTCCCTCAGAAAACTGTGGCTGTGATGCAACAGAACAAAGGGATCGAAATAGGGCAACTGAGCCGATGGCAGCGGCTGCCGAAGCCGATTTTCACCCATGCTTTGTAAAGGAGCCGGTATCAATTGCTGGATGGTGCGTTCCGTTTTCATGCATTTATAAATTTAACCGTAATTACATTTAATGTATATACATATAAATTACAGAATTAGTTTCTTCTTGTACTTAAAATACCCCCCTACGCCACCACAAGCGGAAGAACCTATAACTTAACAACTTCGGATGCCACAAGAATCGCTGACTTATTACCAGATTTTGTTGTCAAATTTAGAGAAAAACACTTCTTTGCGAACCCTGGCTGAGTCTCGGCCGTTTAAGCAGACAGGATCTATTTTTTAAACTATGCTTGCCGACGTATCCGCTCAATCGACTGCTTCAAATCCAACCCAATTACCTTCAGGCCAATCCGTTACCGGTCATACCGGAGTGCACTACGAAATTTTCGTTCGTGCTTTCTGTGATTCCAACGGCGACGGCATTGGCGATCTTAACGGCGTTACGTCGAAACTGGATTACCTGAAAGATCTGGGGGTTTCGGCCATCTGGCTGATGCCCATCAATCCGTCGCCCAGCTACCACATGTACGATGTGACGGATTACTACGGCATTGCTCCCGAATACGGCACGATGGACGATTTTCGGCGGTTGATTCGGGAAGCCCACCAGCGCGGCATTAAGGTGATCCTGGATTTTGTAATTAACCACACCAGCCGCAAGCACCCGTGGTTTGTGGAAGCCTGCAAAAGTAAAGACAATCCGTACCACGATTGGTACGTCTGGATGAGCCAGAAAGAGATCGATGCGCTGAACATTGCCACCCGCGAAATCACCGCCGATTCGCAGGAGAAAAACCCGTGGCACCGCGTTCCTGGTGCGCCTTTTTCCGAGAAATACTACGCCCTGTTCTGGAGCGGGATGCCGGATTTGAACTACGATAACCCGAACGTTCGGGAAGAAATTTACAAAGCCGGTAAATTCTGGCTCACCGACGTAGGGGTAGACGGTTTTCGGCTCGATGCGGCCCGGCACATCTATCCGGATTGGGAAGAACCCAAAAACCACCAGTTCTGGGAGGAGTTCGGGCGGGAGATGGAATCGGTCAAACCGGGGGTCTATACCGTGGGCGAGGTCTGGACGCGGGCCGAGCGGATTGCTCCGTATTTCCGGGGCCTGAAAGCCAATTTCAATTTTGACCTCAGCCTGGCGTTGCAGGAAATCCCGTTTAAGGAGCGGGATACGGCGGGAATCGTTAAAGTCCTGCTACAAAACCACGCCATTTTTGCGCAGGTGAACCCCAATTTCATCGACGCCATCATGCTGTCCAACCACGACCAAACCCGGATTGGCAGCTTTTTGAACGGCAATCAGAATCACCTGAAAGTAGCCGCCAACCTGCTGCTGACGCTACCCGGCAACCCGTATATTTATTATGGCGAGGAGATCGGTATGCTGGGCGCCAAACCCGACGAAAACATCCGGGAGCCGTTTTTGTGGAACATCGGCAAGCAGGACCCGCAGCGCGCCCGCTGGCGACGGGCCCACTATTCGACCAGCCGGACGGTGACACCCCTGGCCCAGCAGCAGGCCGACCCGAACTCCTTATTTAACCATTACAAACGGCTCATCCACTTCCGCAACAGCCACCCGGTTCTGAACGACAACCTAAGCAAATTGGAAGCAAGCGAGATTCAGCACAAAAACGTGATTTCGTTTATCCGCCGATCCGGCAACCGGTCGGTGCTGGTGATTCATAACCTCAGCAAGCGTGGAATCGACGTCGTCCTCTACCCGATTGAAACTGCTGAAGGCAAACAGGTTGTGCTGGATACGGCCGGTGGTGCAAAGTTGTTTAAAGACGGTAAAGTGCGCGTACCGGCGTACGGCTGTGTAGTGCTGGAATAAACCCCAGCCGAATTCAAAGTATCCGTTTCCGATTACTAATTAATGGCTGGTTATCAGACGCTTTTACCCGGATAAATTCTATCTTGTCAGAAAAAAGATAGAGCGATGGATAGAATTTATCTTTCAAAAAGCTATTTAAAAAATCCGATCCATGTTATTAGTATCCTGCTGATCGCGCTGGTAATTTTTGAATCGTTCAACTGGACATTTTCTTTTGAAAGGAAATTAGCCATCGTAAACCGGTTCGGGGGTATTTTTGGCTACCTGTATGTCGTCCTGCGCGGTATGATTATTCCCGAAATGGCTACAATCGCCATCATTATTCTGCTCCTGGACCTTTCCCACAAAGTATTTAGAATCCATTCCGTGCCATTGTCTTGGACGGGTGTGCTGCGGTATGAGCTTACCTTTTTGCCCATCCTGGCAATTTCTTTCCTCTTTTTTAACCCTGTTTCTCAGTCGATCCGTTATCTACTGGTTGAGTTTCCTGCGTACAACTTTGATTTTTACTGGAATCACTACATAGTCGGCACATTTACGATCCGGGTTTATTTCATGTACCTTATCCTCGTACTGCTTTCAGGTTATCTTTCTCTTAATGCGTCGCTTCTGAATGATTTCATCAAAAGTGCCAGAATCTGGAAATACCAGAATCCGGCCGCCAGTTAACTAATCAGCATTCCGAAACAACTCTTCTTTCTTCAGTCCGCCCGGCAACGGTCCCTGCCGGGTTAA
The DNA here is from genome assembly GCF_026248825.1 of Larkinella insperata. Classification (NCBI taxonomy): domain Bacteria; kingdom Pseudomonadati; phylum Bacteroidota; class Cytophagia; order Cytophagales; family Spirosomataceae; genus Larkinella; species Larkinella insperata. The sequence goes on from NZ_CP110973.1 coordinate 551,905, forward strand.
TTTTTTCTCGGCAAGCCTGGCTCCCGCCCGGGCGCACCCTTCCGGATCGTACCCCTCGAGCCAGGCCGTCAGGAAGCCCGCCCAGTAGGCATCGCCCGCGCCGGTGGCGTCAATCACCTGGATAGCCCGGCCGGGAACCCGAATGGTCTGGCCGCCCTTTTCGTAGGAGATGAAACTGCCGTCAGCGCCCAGGGTCAGGCAAACCAGCCGGGCACCCAGCGCGTGAAAATAAGCGGCAATCTGCTCCGGCTCCTGCCGAATCTCAAACAACCGCACGGCATCGTCGTCGCTAAGCTTGACCAGTGCGTTGGCCGCGCAATACTGTGCCAGAACCCGCTGAGCCTGCGCCCGGTCGGGCCAGATCGCGGGGGCGTAGTTGGCATCAATACTGACCTGACAACCGGCTTTGTTTGCCCGGTGGGCCGCCTGAACGATGGCGTCCTGTGCGGGTTGGCGGCTCAGGGCAAAGCAGGTGGTGTGAAAAATGGCCGTATCGTTTAACAGGCTTTCCGGCAAGTGCTCCGGCAGAATGCAGCAGTCGGCCTGCCGGTACGCAATAAAATCCGGTGTGCCCCGGGTGCGCGAGACCACCACCAGGCTCGTGGGCGTTGCGGGGTCGACGGCGATGAATTGCGGATCGACGCCCGCTTCGGCTACCCGGTCTTTCAAATAGACGCCCAGGTTATCGTTGCCGACACAGGCGACCAGGGCAGTCCGGTTGCCCAGCCGGGCCATGTTAGCGGCCATATTTGCCGGGCTTCCCCCCTGATACCGGTGAAAATCCCGCGTCTGAAGCAGGTTATCCGCCAGTTCATGGCCAATAAAATCCACCAATAACTCGCCTACGGCGAGCAAATCATACGAACGGTTCTGAAAATTCATACGCAAAATTAATGACCTCCGGCTCCGATTGGAAAGGCCGCCTGCTCGGCCTTGGGCGATTCTTTCACCAGGAAACAGGCTCCGGCCGCCAGAATCAGGCAAATACCGCACAACGTCAGCGCATTCAGGGGGTCGCTGTTCAGGACGGTTTCGTACAGGAAGCCAATGGTCATGTTGTTGATGATCTGCGGCACCACAATAAATCCGTTAAATAGTCCCATGTACACACCCATGCGCTCTTTCGGTACCGAAGTCGACAGCATCACGTACGGCATGGACATGATGGAGCCCCAGGCCAGCCCGACCATCGTCATACCGATCAGGAAAATGTTTTTATCCGACGACAACTGCATGGACAGGAAACCCAGCCCTCCGATGGTCAGAAAAGCCGCGTGGGTGCTGCGCCGACCCAGCCGGGCGGCAATCGGTGGCAGCAGGAACGAAATCCCGAAACAGCCAACGTTGAACAGGGCAAAGCACAGGTTGCTCCACTCCAGCCCTTTCGCAAAACCGGTGGGGTTGGTCGTGGCGTTGGGAGCGTCGAACGCATGGCGGGCAATGGCCAGCGAGAGGTATTGCCACATCAGCGGCAGCCCGTACCAGGTAAAAAACTTCACCCACCAAAGCTGTTTCATCGTCGAGGGCATCTGCCGCAGGGCGTCGAAAACTTCGGCAAACGCGTGAAAAACGCCCTTTTTCTCGCGCTTCATGCGCTCAAATTCTTCCATGTCTTCGGGCGGGTACTCGCTGGTGGTATACAGCGTCCAGAAAACCGCCCCCAGGATGGCAAACGCCCCGATGTAGAAGGAATATTTAACAAAATCCGGTATATTGTTTCCGCCGGAAGCCGCCAGCGTAACCCCAAAGATGGGCAGGATAAACGGCATGAGATTGGCCAGCGTTTGCCCGAAACCGACAAAAAAGCTTTGTACGGCAAACCCCAGGTTGCGTTGCTGCACATTTAGCTTGTCGCCAATAAACGCCCGGAACGGTTCCATCGTCACGTTCAAACCGGCATCGAGCAGCCACATCATACTGGCCGCCATCCAGAGCGCCGACGAGTTGGGCATCATCATGAGGGCAAAACTGGTGATGAGCGCCCCCACCAGAAAATACGGTTTTCGACGCCCCCAGCGTTCTGACCAGGTGCGGTCGCTCATGGCACCAATGACGGGCTGAACCAGCAACCCGGTTACCGGTCCGGCCAGCCACAAAATAGGAATGGCCGATTCCTCAGCGTTTAAATAGCGAAAAATGGGACTCATATTGGCCTGCTGAAGACCAAAACCGTACTGAATACCCAGAAAGCCGAAACTCATGTTCCAGATCTGCCAGAACCGCAGCCGGGGCTTGTCGTTCATGAAGAGAAGAATGTTAGTTAGGTTAGCATCCGAGCGGGAAACTGCTCAATTCTGACAATAATAAGGATTTTATTGCAAGATTTTAAGATCGTTTTTACCTATTTTTTTATTGCGGTACTTTTGAAGATTGTTCGGTCAAGACCGCGTGTTTCATGCTTCTCTCCATCCTATTCTGGTCGTTGTCGCTGGCGGACACAACCGCTAATCCGCAGCCCGTTGCCGACTCGGTACAGGCGGATTACTGGGTGGTTCGGTCGGTCCAGATTCGCGGTAATCAGCGGACGCGGGAGCGCATTATTCTGCGCGAAATGGAGCTGAAAGCGGGCGATACCATCCGACGACCGCAATTAACCGGGAAGCTGGCCTGGGATCAGCGGAAGATTACCAACACCAACCTGTTTGTAACCGTCGATGTGGCGGCCCGGGAAGTGGACACGCAGCAGATCGACATCGACGTAAACCTGAAAGAACGCTGGTACTTTTTTGTTATCCCGATTTTTGACCTGGCCGACCGCAATTTCAACGAGTGGTGGTATGAACGGGGCCGCAGTCTCCGGCGAACCATTTACGGAGCCCGGCTGAACTACAAGAATGTAACCGGCAATGCCGACCGGCTCAACGCGATTTTTGAGTTTGGTTTTGCCCGCCGAACCCAGGTGCTGTACACGCTGCCGTACATCGACCGGGCGCAGAAAACGGGTCTGAGCGTGGGCGCTTCCTACCAGACCAACAAGGAAGTAGCGTACCGCTCGGCGCTGGATAAACTGGTGTATTTCCGGAGTGAAGACCTCATGCGCGAGCGGTTTTACACCAACGTCATTCTGACCCGCCGAAACCAGTTTTATAACTTCCACCGCCTGGAACTCCGCTACGTTCGCAATTCCATTGCCGACACCGTGGCCCGGCTCAACCCGGACTATTTTCTAGACGGTCAAACCCGCCAGCGGTATTTTCTCTTAAGTTACCTCTTCACCCACGACCGACGCGACGCCGTGGCTTACCCGCTTCAGGGCCACTATTTTAACGCGGCCGCTAACCAATACGGTTTGTTACCTTCGGATAATCTGCGCCTGTTCGAGCTAACGGCCAGCTACACCCGGTACTGGCCCGTGGGGGCCCGGTTTTACGCCAGCAACAGCCTGCGGGGCAAATTGTCGTGGCCGGAACGACAGCCGTATATCAACCTGCGGGGGCTGGGTTACACCTCGGATTTCGTTCGGGGCTACGAACTGTACGTGATCGACGGGCAACGGTATGGCCTGTTGCGAAACACGCTGAAATACCAATTGCTCAACACGCGAAAGCACCTGCGCTGGATGCCATTAAAACAATTTAATACGGTGCCTTTGGCATTATATTTGAACGTATTCGGTGACATGGGTTACGTCAATAATTCCATGGCTCAGAAATACAACAGCCGATTGGCAAATTCGTTACTGTATGGCGGGGGACTGGCGTTGGATATCGTTACTTTTTACAACATTGTCGGGCGAATCAGCTACTCCGTAAACCGGCAGGGACAAACTGGTATTTTTTTCAGCTTCACCTACGATTTATAATTTAATAACACCGTAACTTTCATGCAAAATCCCTACCTGGCCCTGCTTCGCACGGCCTGGCAATACGCACGTCAGGAGAAACGACGGTTCGTATTTGTTTACTTCTTATTTATTCTGGCAAATATCATTGCCGCTTTACACCCTCTTTTGTTTGGGTGGTTTGTTACCACGATTCAGCAAAAAGACGCCCCGGTTCTTTCCATCGTTTTATGGTACGCTGCCGGTTACCTCGGTCTGCGGTTGGTCGAATGGTGTTTTCACGGACCGGCTCGGGTTATGGAGCGGGAACTGGCGTTTACGCTTAGCCGTAACTTTCTGATGGAGCTTTACCACCAGACGCTCAACCTGCCCGTCAGCTGGCACAAAGACCACCACAGCGGCTCGACCATCAACCGCATCCGGAAGGCCAACGACGCGCTTAAGAACTTCTTTCAGAGCGGCTTTGTATACCTGCATACGATTTTCAAATGCCTGTTTTCGTTCGGCGCCATGATGTATTTCTCGCCGATTTTTGGCACCATCGGCGTTCTGCTCGGTGCACTGACGGTCTGGCTGATCATGAAGTTTGACAAACCGTTTATCAAAGCCGTCGACGAATCCAACGAGCGCGAACACCAGGTATCTTCTACGCTTTTCGACAGCCTTTCCAACATCATCACGGTGATTACCCTGCGGCTGGAAAAACAGATGGAAACCAGCCTGCTGGGCAAAGTAATGGCCGTCTTGCCACCGTTCCGGCGTCACGTCCGCATCAACGAATGGAAGTGGTTTGTGGCCAGCATGATGATTGCCCTGATATACGGCGTCATTACGTCGGGTTACGTTTACCAGCATTACGTGCCCGGCGAGGTGTTTGTGATTGGGGGGCTGGTGACGCTGCTGGGCTACATCAACCAGTTTAACAGCGTGTTTACCGATATTGCTTTCCAGTATACGGAGATTGTTCAATACAACACCGACGTACAAACGGCCCGCAGCATTGGTCAGGCTTACGCCCAGCAACACCGCCCGGAAACCAGCGAAACGCTGCCCGCTCGTTGGCAGACCATCGACATTGAGGGCCTGAATTTCAGACACACGAAAGACGGCGACTTCTTCCAGCAACTCGGCCGGTACAAGCGGGCGGGGCTGCACGACCTCAACATCCGCATCCAGCGCGGTCAGCGCATTGCCCTGATTGGCGAAAGCGGCAGCGGAAAAAGCACCCTGCTGACCCTACTGCGCGGTCTTTACAAGCCCGAACCGGGAATGGACCTGCGGGTCGATGACCAGGCCTATACGGATTTGAGCCTAATTGCGGATACCGTTACGCTGATGCCCCAGGAACCGGAGATTTTCGAGAATTCCATCGAATACAACATCACGCTCGGCCTGCCGTTCAGCAAAGAAGATATTCAGCAGGCCTGCGAAACGGCCCGGTTTACGGGCGTAATCAACCAACTGCCCAACGGCCTGGAAACCAGCATTCAGGAGAAGGGCGTTAACCTGTCGGGTGGGCAGAAGCAACGGCTGGCCCTGGCCCGGGGCGTCCTGGCGGCCCGCAGCAGTGACATCATCCTGCTCGATGAACCGACCAGCAGCGTAGACCCGAAAACCGAATTTGAGATTTACCACCAGATGCTCAGCAACTTCCGCGGAAAAGCCGTCATTTCGACGCTGCACCGGCTGCACCTGCTGACCATGTTCGACCATATTTACATTCTCGGCAACGGCCACGTGCTTGATGAGGGGAGCTTCGTGGAACTGCGTGAGCGCAGCCCGATTTTCCAGAAGATGTGGGAGCATCAGAAAGTCCATCAATCCGAAACACCGGAGGTCGAACTGGTGCCGACGGAGGTTGCGGTCTAAGGTACTTCCCGCACCGAGGAGCCCGTAGAAAATCAATCCGAAAAAAGTCAGTAAATGACGAAGCGGATGCCCTTTTAAAACCGGAAAGCCGTGCGGCCTTCCGGTTTTTTTGTGTGCTTATTTTGAAGCTTGATAAACCGGATTCCCATCCCCCCTATGCCATGACGACCGCCAAGCCCCAAACCATTGATGAATACATTGCCAGCTTTCCCGCCGACGTTCAGACGCTTCTCGAGCAGGTTCGGCGCACCGTTCAGGCCGCAGCTCCGGACGCGCACGAAGCCATCAAATATGCCATGCCGACGTTTGTGCTGAATGGGAATCTGGTTCATTTTGCGGCTTTCAAAAATCACATCGGTTTTTATTCGACGCCTTCGGGGCATTCTTCCTTTCAAGACGACCTCTCGGCTTATAAAGGGGCCAAAGGTTCGGTGCAGTTTCCGCTGGACAAACCCCTGCCGCTGGACCTGATTACCCGCATTGTGGAATTCAGGGCCAGGGAAAATCAGGAAAAAGCCGGAAAGAAAAAGTAAACCCTACTCCCGCACGTGGACCTGCTCAACCAGTCCAATTTGCACCGAATGCCGGATGGCTTCGGAACTGTGTTTGAAGTAACAGCAGGGCACCCCGGCCGCCACGACCTTGTCAACGAACCCCTGCGTTCGGACTTCGTTTTTCTCATGCACCCGGCGCAGGTACACACACCGAATCTGCCGCGGAAAGTGTTGCACCAGCGAGGCATAAATGTTGGGATCTTCCTGGGTATCGTCGCCCAGCAGCACAAACTTCATCTCCGGGAAAGCTTCCAGAATCCGGACAATCCGCGTAAACTTGGTCAGGTGTTTGTTTTGACCGGTTTTCCAGACTTCGCGCAATTGTTTGATCTGGTTCAATAGGAAAACCCCGTCGGGAATGCCGTTTTTCTCGCAAAAAGTCAGAATGTAGTCGTACAGGTTCCACTCGCTGCTCGACACGTAAAAAAACGGGTTGAGGGCCTTCTCGTCGGTACCGGCCCGGGCCAGGAGTTGGTAGTGTTCCACCACGTCCTCAAACGGATCGCGGCTGTAAGCATTTTCGGTCAGCAGAACGTGCAGCCGTTTGCGGAGGTTGGCCGAGTGGGAAATCAGAAAGGTATCGTCAATATCGGAGATAAAACCGTACTGCGTTGAATGCGCCTGAAAAACTTCCCCCTCCCCGGCCGTGATCGGATCGTGCTGGCCCAGATTAGCCGTGATCAATTCAACTTTCACCGGATGCCAGCCAGGCGACAACGGTTTGTCGGGTTTCCACTCCAACCGAAAAAAACCGTCTTTTTCGGTAATGTGCCGCACATCTTCTTCAATACCGGCCACTTTTACCGTCATACCGGCCACGGGCCGCGCCATAAAAAGCCGGAGCAGCGCAAAACTATTGGACCAGAAATTCTGACGGTATTTTTTGCGGGGCAGTGCGCTCCTCCGCAGGACATGACCAAAGACGACGATGGTTCCCTGATGAACATACCCCCGATAAACTTTTACGACGGGCTTGTCACTAATCCGCAGCCACGTCAAGATTTTACTTTTTGTTCCGCCACTTGCCTCCATTCTTTGTTTATTGTAAGTAACTGGTCGTACATCGGCTCTAACGCATTATAAACCGATATTTGAGTACGTTAGCTATCGAAAACGGCAAATTTTACGTTTATTTCACTTCATACACCTAACCATTGCTGAATCAGGAACATGCCGGAAGCTAAAAAGTTAAAATTTCTGTTCGCCATCAATCCTATTTCCGGCGGGCAGGATAAATCAGTCTGGGAAACGGGTATTCAAGAATTTTTTGAGAAACAACCTCATTCGGCCGATCTGTTCCTGTTGGATGGCAAAACTGACCAGGAAAAACTTCCGCAACGAATCGCTTCCTTCCAACCCGACCGGCTGGTGGCCGTGGGCGGTGACGGCACCATCAAAATGGTGGCCGAACACGCTCTGAACGCCAACCTGCCGCTGGGCATCCTCCCGGCCGGTTCGGCCAACGGCATGGCCCGCGAGCTGGGTATTCCGCCCGCGCTGGCAGACAGCCTGGAGGTGGTGGTCAACGGTACGGCCAAACCGATCGATCTGATTTGCATCAACGGCACCGAACACTGCCTGCACCTGAGCGACATCGGCATGAACGCGCAACTGGTGAAATACTTCGACGAAGGAAACATGCGCGGTAAGCTGGGGTACGCGCGCGGGGTGCTGCGGGTACTGATGCGTCGGCGGCTGCTGAATCTGCAAATTCACCTGGGTGATCATGTGGTGCGTCGGTCGGCGTTTATGGTGGTGCTGGCCAACGCCCGGATGTACGGAACCGGGGCCATTATCAACCCCGACGGCGACGTGGCCGACGGCAAATTCGAGGTCGTCGTCATCCGGAAGCTGTCCTTTCTGGCCATCCTGCGGATGTTTATCCGTTTCCGGCCCTTCGACCCCAGCCACATCGAAATTTTTCCGGCCACCTCGGTCCAGATCGTAACGAAGCGGAAGGCGTATTTCCAGATCGACGGGGAGTATCGGGGAAAAATCCGGGAAATTGCCGCCGAAATCTGGCCCGGGAAATTGCAGGTGATCCTGCCGGACTAATTGTTAAAAATTCCTAAGAAACGTTAAATAGGTTTCAGATAAGCGAAACAAGCTTCTTTTTTGCCGAATCATTTCGCTCGTTCCATGAAAACCCGTTTCGTTCTCCTGATCGCCCTGCATCTGGCGGTCTCCACATATGCCCAAACAACCCGTCTGGAAGATCTCTGCCAGGTTTTCCACCTGCCGGACGGGAAAGACACCACCACGTTTATCGTTTTTGGCACCAAGGACGATCTGAAAGTAAAGAAACCGCTTTTCCTGTTCCGGCAGGGCTCGCAGCCAACGCCTTTTATCCACCTGGACGGGGGAAAGTATTACCTGGCTGCTCCTTTTCATTTCCGGGATTATCAGCGGGAATACCATTTTGTCATCATCCAGAAACCGGGGGTTCGGCTGGTGGCCGATACGACCTTCCTGAACGACTATTACCAGGCCCTCCGGCAACCCAACCCGTCCGAAAAGTTCGTCAGCCCGACGTATCTGCAAAACAATTACCGGGAAAAATACACGGCCCAGTGCAATCAGGTGATTAATTACCTGGTCGAACAGCCCTGGATCGACCGGCAGAAAGTTGTGTTCTGTGGCGGCTCGGAAGGACTTACTGTCGGGGCGGATCTGGTGGCCAATCACAACCGGTTCGTAACGCACACCATCCTCTTTTCCGGCCGCAACGGACGCCGTTATGAGTACGAAATCTGGAACACCCGCCAGCAGGTCGCCCGGGGTGAACTGACGCCCGAACAGGGGCAACAGCAGATTGAAAAGCTGTATCAGATCTGGGAGGACATCTGCCGCAACCCGACGGCCGTCGACAAGCGTTTTGGCGACACCTACCGCGCCTGGCACTCGTTTTCGATCCATAACCTCGACAACCTCTTAAAAATCCGCACGCCCCTCTACATCGCCTACGGAACCGCGGATGAAGAAATGGCCCCCAGCCTGGACGCTCTGCCGCTCGAATTTATTGCCAACGGCAACAAGAACCTGACGCTGAAAGCGTATTACAACCACGATCATCAGTTTTTCGAGCTCAAGAAAGATGCAACCGGCCACGTCGTCGATAAAATATACCGGGGTGACGAGGTGGCCAGAGACTGGATGGAATGGCTGCGGAAGTAGCTGCTTCCGTTACGGCGTCGTGGCGAACGGTTTTTTCCGGAACGACACCTGGCTCATGGCGTCTTTCTCGTATACGGCCAGGCAATACGGTTCAAATTGGCGGTCGAAATTCGGTTGCTTCGGAAAGAGTTCGAGGGGAGCCGGTTTGCCGGCCGGGAAGAAATATACTTTGGTGTTTCCGTATTTGGTGTACAGCATCAGGTCGCCGTATTGCTGCATTTCGTCCCAGCGCGTGGTATCGCTGACCGTCACGGCGTAAATCCGGATGATGGGGCCGGTGTTGTTTTCATTCCGGTACATGGCCACTTCCTGGTACGTTCCTTTCAGGTCGTCAATTCCCGGTTCTTCACTCGCATCGTAGATGATGTAGCCCACCAGCAACGCGACCAGACCCAAAAGAATGTATTTAACTCGTTTGCTCAGCATGATACCGCAAAGGTAGCGTATTGGTCAAAGCGTATCACCAACGCACCGCTATTAAAACCGTTAACCGAAGCGACGGCGACCCGCAAACCCGACTACTAAAAAAGGCTACGATGTTCATCGTAGCCAGTAATACCGTAAACGGTTTCGGGATTTATTTGGCCGAAACCATCAGCTTGTACATTTCGTCAGCCACCAACTGGTTACCGGCGTCGTTGAGGTGGACGCGGTCGGTCGTCAGAATGCCTTTCTCCTGATTTTGGGGATTGTTTTTCAGGTTATAATCCAGAAACGCTTTTCGGAGATCACACAGCGGCAGGTTGTGCTTGGCCGCAATTTCGCGAATCAGTTTGGAATACTGCTGCAAATCACCGTCCTGGTCGTTGGAGTAATCGGTTTTTTCGCCAATCACGGCGGGCGTACACAGGATCACCTTGCTACCGGCCGCCTGGAGTTTCTTGATAACCGCATCGTAAAACTTCACAAACTTGTCCGGATCGGTGCCGGTGCCGAAGCTCCGCTTGTGCCAGACGTCGTTCACCCCCACGTACACAAACGTGATGTTCGGCTGCTTGGCCAGCACATCCTCGTCCATGCGCAGAAACAGGTCGTAAATTTTATTACCGCCAATCCCGGCCCCAATCAGCTCGTACGCATTGGCCAGGTTGTTTTTTTTCAGCATATCGCCGATGCGGGTGATGTAACCGCCGGGTTGAACGCCAGCCTGCGTGATCGAGTCACCGAAAAAGACCACCCGGGTCGGTTTACTTGGAGTCAGGGCCAGCCACATAAACGTCAGCAGCAGGATAGGAAACGTACGCATGATTCAGCTTCAGAAGTAGGGTTTGGTTTTGTTGCTTTGTTAATAGGTGATCCGGCGTTTGCGGGCGTCGATAAGCCAGCGCCCGGCTACTTCGCCCTCCAGAATAACCTGGGCTTCGTCGTGGAGCGCCACGGTCGGGCAAATGTGGTAGGGCACACCGTACAGCACATCGCCAATCTGAATCGAATCCCAGTTCTGGACCTGCAACACGAGGTGTTCTTCGCTTTGTCCGGTGATTTCGTACCCGTTCAGATTCAATAATTTCACCCGCTTGTTCAGCGGATTTTCGGCGGCTACGGCCTTGTGGCCCAGATCGGTCGTCACGATACCGGGAGCCGGTTTCGACACCACCCGCGTAATCAGCAGCGCGGCCCACTCAAAACCCTGTTCGGTCAGCAGGTCGCCGTATCCCCAATCCCACAACAGGCAGGTTCCGGGGCTGCACCAGACGTTGGGCCGGTGGGCGTGATTCGAAAACGTCGGTGTTCCCCCCACCACCATCAGCGGCCGGGTTGCGCCTTCCTCTTCCAGCTTGTCGGCCAGTTCTTCCAGCGGTTTCAGGGCCGCATCGGCCTGGGCCTGCCGAACGACAACGTCCGGATCGCGCAGATGGCCGTCGTAGGCGTGAAAGCCGCGAACATCAAACCGTTCGTCGGCTTTCAGCTGACGGTATAATTCTTCCAGGTTTTCATCCACCACGTGGCCCGTCCGGTTCATCCCGAGGTTAACGTCGATGTACACCACGGGCTTGTGGGTGGTTTTTTCAAACTCGTGGGCCAGTTCCTCCGCCGACACCCAGTTGTCGACCAGTGATGCCCACTCGACCCAGTTGTAAGCCTGTACGAGTTCGCAAAACCGGTGCAGTTTCGGGCCGGTCAGCTGGTAGGCAATCAGTACGTGCCGCGCGCCGGTATCAGCCAGCATTTCGGCTTCCGCAACGGTGGCGCATTTAAACTTGGTAATGCCCGCTTCGACCTGCATCTTGGCAACTTCGGCCATTTTGTGCGTTTTGACGTGCGGAATCAACTTGTCGGCGTCGCCGTCCACTAGGTCCAGCATTGTCTGGATGTTGTGGGCAATGCGCTCAGGGTACAGCACCAGGGCTGGAGAATCGATTAGCTGAACGTTCTGAATCAGGTAGTCATCCATAAAAAAGCTACCCCAACCCTTCAGAAATCGCTTCGGGGGTTGGGGTAAAAGGTTTAGTCGGCCAGCTCAAACATGACTTCAATTTCCACCGGGATGTTATCAGGCAACGTTCCCATGCCCACGGCCGAGCGAACGCCGATACCGTTTTCTTCACCCCAGACTTTCGCAAACAATTCGCTACAACCGTTGATGACGTACGGATGGCGTTGGAAGTCCGTGGTACCGTTTACCATGCCCAGGGTTTTTACCACCCGCTTGATTTTGTTCAGGCTGCCCAGATTGGCTTTGAGCGTCGACAGAATGGTTAAACCAACCTGCTGGGCGGCCAGTTTGCCTTTTTCCATGTCCAGGTCGGCACCCACGCGGCCAATGATCAGGCTACCATCGTCCTGTACGGGGCCGTGGCCGGACACGTACACGAAGCGGTCAACAATCAGGAACGGTTTGTAAACGCCCAACGGCTTGGGGGCGGGCGGCAGATTCAGGCCCAACTGGGCGAATTTTTCGTCTGGAGTCATAAGCGAAGCATCAACACTATCGTCAGTAGCGTCCGGTTCTAGTTCAAAATTTAAATTTTTATCTGGTTCGAACCCGAGGTTCAGGTACATATGCGAGGTGTATTCCATGGCGTAAAGTGGTTATAAATCTTGCCTATCGTGATTAAACCACCAAATTTAACGCTAAAACCCCGAACAGACCGATAATCGACACAATTGTTTCCATGACGGTCCAGGTTTGCAGGGTTTCCCGGATGCTTAAATTGAAATATTCCTTGAACAGCCAGAAACCGCCGTCGTTCAGGTGCGACATCATCAGGCTGCCAGAACCAATCGCCAGCACCATCAACTCGGGTTTTACGTTGGTCTGGTTTTCAATCAGGGGCAGGATGATCCCGACCGTCGTTAAACCGGCCACCGTTGCCGACCCCACACAAACCCGGATAACGGCGGCAATGCCCCAGCCGAGCAGCAGGGGTGAAATTGAAACATCCTGCAGAAGAAATCCGATGTATTTGCTTGTTCCGCTGTCGATGAAGATCTGCTTCAGCGCCCCGGCACCGGCAATGACCAGCAGCACCGGCGACGCGGCTTTGATGGCTTCTTCGAGGTCTTTCATCACGGCTTTCATCGTCAGCCCCCGCTGAATTCCCAGGGCGTACACCGCCACGAGCACCGACAGCAACATCCCGATGTACGGTTCGGCCAGCAGCGTAATGAGTTTGTCGGCAAACGACCCTTCCGGAAAAACCGTTTTGAGCGGCCCCGTCAGCGTCAGCAGCAGCACCGGCAACAGCGCAACGAAAAAGCTGATGCCCGCACCCGGCAATTCGTGGTCCGGAATCTGGCGGATTTTAAACAGGTCGCGGTCGATCTGAGGACGGTATTTGGTCAGGGTTCTCCCGAAAATTGGCCCCGCAATGACGATGGCCGGAATGGAAACAATGATGCCGTAGATCAGTGTACGACCAATGTTGGCGCCCAACTGACCGGCAATGGCCGCCGGAGACGGGTGCGGAGGCAGGTAACCGTGGGCGACCGACAAGGCCGACAACATCGGAATGGCCACCGTCATCATGGGCAACCCCGAAGACGCGGCAATGGTGATAATCAGGGGAAAAACAATGATAAACCCGGCGTTGTAGAACAACGGTATTCCGATGATGAAGCCCGCCAGCGCCAACCCCCAGCGCAAATTTTTGACCCCGAAAACTTTAATCAGCACATTGGTGATGCGCATGGCGGCTCCGCTTTCGGCCACCAGCCGGCCCAGCATGGCCCCGAAACCAACGATCAGGACCAGCTCGCCCAGGGTGCCGCCAATCCCGGTCTGAATGGACTTGCCGATGGCAACCACATCCATGCCCGCTGCCAGGCCAATACCGAGGGAGACCAGCACGAACGCAATAAACGTATCAATCTTGACAAATGCGATCAGAAAGACCAGGGCCAGAATGCCCAAAAAGGTAAGTACAAGTGGCATTTAGGGAAGACGAGGTTGTTTAGGAGCCCGTAAGATAATCAGGAATGATTAGTTATGAATGATGGGCCGTGAATTATCTGCATTCGTGGCCTCCATCGTCCATCATTTCTCATTCGTTGTTACCTTCAGGACGGCTTCCTCCAGCGGCCGATTGATGTCAAACGGTACAACGCGCAGGTGCATGGTTTCGTCGTAGCCAAACAGGTCGAGCGGCTCCTGAAACTGCTCGGTGGCCGGGTAAATAAGCACCAGTTCCGTGGCGTTGTATTTTTTGCCGTACGCGTAAAGCTGGTACAAATCGCCCTGATCGATGCCGTAATTTCCGGTGGCATGGGTTGCGTCGATGCGTTTCCATTTGGTATCCAACACCGTCGTAACCCCGTTCCGGCGCAGAAGAATGTCCGGTCGTAGCCGGAATTTCCGACTCCCCACGTGATTCTCAATCAGGTGCTGTGTGGATTCCTGAAGCGTCACATCGGCATCCTGAACGTACCGTTTGAAACCGGCGGCAACGTATTCTTCAAACACTCGTTCCATCGGAAACAGCAGAGCCAGGGTCAGGTGCCGTCCGGCGGTCAGGCCAAACGCCCGGCCGCTCAGCAGCGCTTCGGCCCACTGCAAAGCCGGTTGGTAGTGGGCAAAAAGCCGGTTTTGCCCAGCGACAGCCCGTAAATCCTCCAAAAGCCGCTCCGAAGGCGGAATCTCATCCATGGCAAACAACAGTTGCCGGATGCGGCTCTGGCTGGGCACCGTGCGGGCGCGTTTCTGCACGAATTCGAGCGCGGATTTCAGCAACCGATTCTGCGGCAGGTTGGCGGTCTGTTCATCGAAGGTAGTGACCATCCGTTCGGCGTGAAAACCGTTCTGCCGAATCTGCTCGGCCAGTTCCAGTTTACCCTTCAAAAACCGCTGGTTGGCCGTCCGGGCTACATACGACTTCTGGACGCCTTTGGTAATAACCGGCGTTACCGCATCCAGAAACAATGTGACAAAAACCTCCCATAATGGCAGCCGGTTGGCGCCCTGCCAGGCCGATTCGACGGGCCGAAACGGGCTGTTGCGCCCATACCGCAGCATCCGCAGCAGCGTCCGGCGGCCCTGTTTGGCATCAACGGCTTTGGGCAAAATTTCGAGTTGGGTGCCGTCCCGGGTTTCGAGCAACCCGACGTAGTTCTTCACCCGAATGCATTCCCGGCCTTTTTGCAGAAAAAAACTCAGAACGGCATCGGCTTCGCTTTCGGTTACGAAGTTTCTCAGGGCTTCGAACGGCGCATCCGGCAGGTACAATTCCGTCAGCGAATTAACCGCGTCCGGAAAATCCCGGTTGCGTCGAATAAGGCCGTATTCAGTAATAACGAGAGACATTGCGTACTAACAATCGGAACGGATTCGGCCAGGGCTGGTTACCGGGCCGGATTACGGGCCGGTGGCGGGGGTTTCTTTTTTAATGGTTTTCCGAAACGTCATGACGTACTTGCCGTCGGCCAGCAGCGTCAGGCGGTTGTTGCTGACGCGGTAGAGCGTCACACTCTGCAAGGCCGTCAGAAAACCGGTTTCAAAATTGTACGGACACGCCCGGCGCGTGGTGGAGACGGCTTCGAAACGGACGTTATCGCCGTCGGCCCGGACCTGTCCCTGCATCGTATTGCACCCCGTAAACCCCTGCAACCGCTTTTCTTTCACGTTGATATCCAGCGTCGGCAGCTGCCGGTTGACGAACTGTTCGGCGTGAAGCCGCTGCCCGCGGTAAGTTTCGAGCACCCACTGGCTGTTGAGCCGGGTCATGCCGTTCAGAAAGGTTCCGCAGCCGCTGTAGCGCTGGCCGTTGGTTTCAACGGTTACACCATAGGCGTACGTTTGTCCGTTGCGATTGTCGCGGCACACCACCGGGCTGATGATGATTTTGAGCCGGTCATTCCGTCGGCGGGATGCTGCCGATCGGCTGGCGGTCCGGCGGGTCGACTCGGCGGGGTCCGGCAGGAGTTGGGCCTCGAAGAGGATGCCGCTTCCGCCCGGTTCGCGCTGCGATTTGGGCACGGCGGCCACAAGTAACGGCCCGTTTTGAGTCTGGAAACGAATGGCCTTGGTAAAGTCAATATCCAGCGACCAGCCGGGGGTGGCACCGTGCGCGGTAAAATCAACTCCCTGCCGCCGTTTGCTGCCCAGATCCGTTGCAAGGGTTGGGGTTGAGGCCGCCGGCTGGGTATTGCCGACGGGCGTTTTCCGGCACCCGTCGGCTACTATCGTGATGAGGATGAGCGTTAAAAACCGTGTTAATTGCTTCATAATCCGATGACTTACTCTCAAAACGACGATCCATCGGTTTTTGTTGAAACGGAACGGCTAAAAGCGAACGGGCTGCTTCGTGCGGGTTGACTCGTAAATAGCCGCAAACAAGGCAACTACTTTTCGGCCTTCCTCACCCGTTACCAACGACGGACGGCCTTCCTGGATCGCCTGGCAAAAATCGGCCAGTTGGCGGGCAAAGTAGTGGCTCGACGAATCGACGCTGTTAAAAACGGCATCATCCTCCACCTTCCAGACGCTCTGCCTATCGGTCTCGCCCGGCACCGACCAGATGTCGTTGTAGGGCGCATCCTGAATGGACGTCATGCCGGCAATGAACATCGATCCACCGTCGGTCTGCACCCCAATTGAAGCGCCGTTCTGCCCGTGAATATGGACTTTTCCGTAGAGTCCGGGCTTCTGCGAATTGCTGACGATCACATTGCCTACACCGCCGTTTTTGAAACGAACAACGGCCACCGCCGTGTCGTCGACTTCAATTTCCGGGTGGTTCAGGTTGGACCAGACGCCGTACACTTCTTCCATTTCGCCCATGTACCACAGCAGCAAATCCAGTTGGTGCGGAGCCTGGTTGACCAACACGCCCCCGCCTTCGTGTTCCCACGAACCGCGCCAGGGGTCGCTGCGGTAATACTCCTCGCTGCGCCAGCCGAACAACTGAGCGTGTCCCAGCACCGGCTTGCCGATTTTGCCCTCATCAATGGCCTGCCGCATCCGCATGCAAGGCTCGTAGAAACGACGCTGGCTTACCACGGCGAGTTGCCGGTTGGCCTTCCGGGCGGCTTCAATCATGGCATCGCAATCCGCCAGCGACGACGCCAGGGGTTTTTCGACCAGCACATTGGCGCCGGCTTCAAAAGCGGCTACGGTAACCTCTCGGTGGGCCGGATGCGGGGTGCAGACAATGCAGACATCCACCTTCTCGCGGTTCACCATGTCAGCGATGTCGGAGTAGGCGGCAATACCGTATTTACCGGCAAACTCCGTGGCGCGCGCGTGATTGCGGCCGTAAATCGCGACGAGTTGGGTATCCGGCGTTTCAAGTACGGCCCGGGCGTGGTTATGCGCCACTTTACCGGGGCCAATCAAAGCAATGTTGAGGGTTTTCGGCATGTTAAAAGGGAATGAATCGCGGAGGAGCCGTCAGGAAGCATGATTATTACCATGAGCTCCAACGGTTCGCCCGCGAAATGACTCTTGCTTACAAATGTAGAAAAGTCATGAAACAACTGATTCTATTTGTCCTGTTTTTGGGCCTGTCAATTTCCTGCCGCAAAGCCGACCAGGACGCCCCCCCTTCCGATCCGTTGTATCAGAAGTGGAGGCTGATCGAAACGCGGAATGGTACGGGAACGTGGGAGCCGGTTTCGTCCGAATCCGTAATGGAATTTCGTGCCAACGGAAATATTCTCTATCCGAAATCCGAACCGGCCTGCTGCTCGCCCATTCGTTTTGAGCGTCAGGGCGAAACGCTCAGCATCACCGAAACCTACGGCGGAGAAAGTTGCATTTACGTTGATTGCGCGGCACCGGCGGCTTATAAAATACTATCGTTAACGGCCAGCGAGCTGATTATGGAAATGGTGTACAGCTTCGACCAGCCGGTCCTGGCCGGAATCAGAATGAAATATTCGGTGTCGAAGTAAACTTGGTAACGGTTTCAGGTTGACTGGCACCGGCTTATGGAGCTTCGGCCAACCTGAAACGACCGCTTTTTACGGTTTCAACACCACCTTGATGAGTCCTTTTTCCTTGTCGTACAACCGCTGAAACCAACTGGCGCCCTCTTCCAGCGGCACTTCTGCGCTCAGAATTGCTTCTACGTTGATTCTTCCGGACGAAATCAGATCCAGGGCCGCTTCGTATTCGCCGTTGATGGCGCAGGACCCCTGCAACCGCAACTGCCGCGTCACGACAGCCTGCAACGGGATATTGACCGATTGGGCCAGATTGCCCACCAGCGTAACCGTGGCTCCCTTGCGCACGCAGTCAATGGCGGTTTTAACCGTGGGTTCAATGCCCACCACTTCAAACGAAACGTCAGCCCCGCGTCCGTGCGTCCGGGCCTGAACTTCCGCCGTTACATCCTGCCGGCTGGTGTTGATTGCTACGTCTGCCCCCAGTTGCTGGGCTAGCGCCAGCCGGTCGTCGTCCAGATCGACGGCGATAATTGAACCACAACCCGCCAGTTTCAGCGCCTGAATAACAAACAACCCGATCATGCCGGCCCCCACGACCACCGCCGTATCATTGACCAGAATGGGCGTCAGGCTCAGGGCGTGCAGCGCCACCGCCACCGGTTCCACCAAAGCCGCCTGCGTAAAGCTGACGTTGTCGGGAACCTGGTAGAGAATGTGCTGCGGCACCACAATAAACTCGGCAAAAGCGCCCTGCCGCCGGAAATCCGGTGTTGAAACGCCCAATACCTCACGACCGTCACTGAGGTTGTACATCCCCCGGCGGCTGTACCAGTCGTCCAGCGCATACACCGTTGAATCGAAAGTGACCCGGTCGCCCACCTGCCAGTTTTTAACGGCGTCCCCGGTTTCAACGATGATCCCCGAAGCTTCGTGGCCCATGACGATCGGCGGAATGCGCCGGCCGCTGCTGCCGTCCATGCCGTGAACGTCGCTGCCGCAGATTCCGACGGCCTGGACTTTCACCAGCACATCGTTCGGACCGGGTTGCGGACGGGAAAGTTCCTGTAATTCAAACTCCTTATAGTTTGTTAAGACGAGTGCTTTCATATTTTCTACGCACCTGCTATTCGCAGGTTCATTATGGTTTTTGATAAATGGTCGTAAAGGCTTCCCTGGGTATCTGGTGGTATTCGCGCCGGAGCAGATGCGGGTTTATTTCAAACGTAACGACTTCCGTCAGTTCGTCCGGTTCCTCGCCAAACAGTTCCTTCGTTAAAGCAGGACGGTACTGCTTTTTTACCCAAATTAATTTCTGATCGGGCGCTTTTCTCCAGGCCGGATTGTCGCCCAGCACGAATTGAATCTTTCGCCAGTCGTTGTAAAAGTATTCTTGCAACAACGGGATTATCCGGTCACTGAACACCTCACAAAGCTCCTCGTGCGACTGAACGTTCATCAGATACGCATGACCCAGCAGGTGATCGCGGTCGTAAAGGTACTCAATCCGTTCATTCAGCGTACGCAACAACGTGCCCAGATCAACGCCATCGACCACCGAAAGCAGTCCCACATCCGGTAATAGCTCCCGAAAATGAAACCGGCGACGCAGGGCAATATCCAGCAGAGCAATCGAACGGTCGGCGGTGTTCATGGTGGCCACCAGATACAGGTTGGCCGGTACCGCAAACCGCTCCTGCGAGTACGGTAGCGTCAGCCACAGTTCGTTGGTGGCTCCCAGTCGTTTATCGGGTTCAATCAGCGTGATCAGTTCCCCAAACACCTTGGAAATGTTCGCCCGGTTGATTTCGTCGATGATCAGTACCTGCGCATCGGCGCGCGCAATCTTCTGCCGACGGGTTTCGGACTCATCGTTCAGGCAGTCGGCCATGGTTGCATAACCGGCCTTCTGCAAAGCGGCCAGGCAGGCTTTGTGAAAGACTCCCCGGGCAATTTTGTAGCTGATCTGATTACCCCGGGTTTCGGGCCGGATCCCTTCCACAAATTCTTCGTAGCCAAACGAGGGGTGAAACGTAATCCATTCGCTGTCGTAGGTACGGCTTAATTCGCGGGCTTCGAACGACTTGCCGGTTCCGGGCGGACCATAGATAATCAGATTCAGCGGGATGGAGGGCCGCGCCGGTTCGGTTTTCTCGTAAACCGCCGGGGCTTCCTCCACGCTATTCCACTCGTCGGCGGGTTGCTCCGACCGAAACGCATCCGCCATGATTTCACCCCGAACGGCCTCATCGTCGGCCGCCTGGTAAATAAACCGGTTGTGGCTGGCCGTGTGCGGACCGCGTTTGGTTGTCACCAGCAACTCCGCCAGACAGTCTTCCCAGCAGCTTCGCAGGACGGGGTGATTCAGCAAATGATCCGACGACTGGCCGACGATCACGGAAATGTAATCTGACTTTTCGGACAACGGCTTTACATCCACCACCGCCAGCGATTCGATTCGTTCGCGGCAAGCCTTTTTGACGGTAAGCCAGAACTCCAGCTCGCCCTGCCGGGGCCGGTAGAGCCGCAGCGCCAGAAAAAAGTTGATGTGCGCCGAAATGGCTTTCTGATCCCGGTTCACAACAAACGCCAGCCGACTGTCGCCGTTGGGCAGGTTGACGGTTTCAATCAGTTCCTTCAGCAACCCAAGATATTTCCGGATGGCTTCCGGCTGATCAATCGCCCTTATTTTTTCAATGAGTTGGTGTCGTTGCTGAGTTAAGGTCATGGTATTATTGGGCCTCTCGCCCATCGAAACTACGACATTTTGCCAAATAGTTCGTATTTTGGTGGTCTAGATGTTTCCTGTTCTATTGATGATGAAAAATTGGTTTAGTTACGGATGGATTACGCTTGCGTTATTAGCTTGTACACTCAACGACACCAACCCAACCAACACGGTTTGTTTCGTAACGGAAATGATCCGCTACCAAACGGATCAAAATGGCCAACAGGAAATCAGCCGCCAGACGTTAAACTACCAGAATGGCCGATTATTGTCTTACAGCGACCGAAGCTCGGACCGCGCCATCTCGTTTGATTTTAAATACATCGGCGGTAAAGTTGCCTCTGCCTACACGCCCGATCGCAGCACCGTACTCAGCCTCGACTATGACGAATACGACCGGGTCAAAACCGCGTCGTACATCATCAACAACAAGGAGCAGTCGGTTTTTTCGCTTTATTACGATACCGATGATCGCTCGGTTCGCCTGATTCGCCTGGTGGAAACGCGGGTCACGCTACCCACCAGTTCCTTCATTTCCAGCCGGATTTTCCAGTTCTCATACGGCGAGATCGCTCCCAATACCGTCGATATTGTCGCCCAGACGGTTCAGAATGGTTACAAAGACGGTTCCCGGACGGAGGAGGAAATGACTTTTGTGCAGAGCGCCGACAATCACTCGCCCTTTTACGATTCGGCCCAGACCATCCTGCTGGCTTTGCTGGCGCTGACCAACCATACCGAATCCGATGCGGCCCGGTACCTGCAACGATTTGATAGCCGATCCCACACCCGCCAAATCATCGCGGCCAACGGTGGTATTACTTTACGGGAAACCAGTCAGTTTACGACGGAGTATGACAACCATTTCAACCCGGTTCGGTCCACCCAATCTTCTCACCTGACGGCTCCGGCCGACTCGGTTCCCGCCGATCGCACCTACCAGCATACGTTTCAATACCTGTGTGAAGAGTAGGCGCGCGCCAGCCGTCCGGATTCAGTTCAGCGCATCGAACAGGATTTCGGCCGGGTGCCGGGCAATCCGGCCCGTTCCGTCTTTGATCTGGTGGCGGCAACTGGTGCCGGGCGCGGCAATCAGCACATCGGCGGGCTGCTGACGAACCGTCGGAAACAGCACCAGCTCCCCGACCTGCATGGAAACTTCGTAGTGTTCCTTTTCGTAGCCAAACGACCCCGCCATGCCGCAACAGCCCGACGGAATCAGGTGCACCTCGTAATTCTCGGGCAGCGACAGCATCCGTTTCGTCGGCACCAGCGAAGTCAGCGCCTTCTGGTGGCAGTGGCCGTGCAGTTTGATGAGCCTTTTTTCCGTCGTGAAGGCGGTTTTCGCAATCCGCCCCTTGTCGATTTCCTGCGCAATAAACTCCTCAACCAGCAACGAATGGCTGGCCAGGTGTCGGGCGTCGGCTTTCAATTCCTGCGGAACCAGATCGGGGTACTCATCCCGAAAGCCCAGGATGGCCGAAGGTTCAATACCGATCAGCGGAGTCTCCGCCGTAATCAGGCTTCTCAGCCGTCTGACGTTCTCGGCAGCAATCTTCTGGGCATCCCGCACGAGGCCCTTCGAGAGGTACGTTCGGCCGCTTTCCAGGTGGTCGGGAATCACCACTTCGTACCCCAGCCGCTCCAGCAGTTGCACGGTTTTCATGCCAACTTCCACGTCGTTGTAATTCGTAAACTCATCGCAGAAGAGGTACACTTTTCGCGGCAAGCCCGCCTGGGGCCGTCCTTTCGCCCACTGCCGCAGCGTTGTTTTTCCCAGCTCCGGCATGGTCCGCTCGGGGTGAAAACCGGCCATTCGGTTGGCGATCCGGCGCAGGGCGGGCGTGTCGTAAATTGCGTTGTAGGCCCAGGGAGCCAGACTCGCCAGCGACATCAGTTTGGTAAAATTACCGACCAGTCGGGAGCGCAGCGGAACCCCGTTGGCGTCGTAATAATGCTGTAAAAATTCCGCCTTCATCCGGCTGATGTCGACGCTCGACGGGCATTCCGATTTGCACCCCTTGCACGACAGGCAGAGGTCCATCACATCCTTGATTTCCTCGTGGTCGAAGCGGTTGACCTTATCGGAATGGGTCAGAAACTGCCGGAGGATGTTGGCCCGCGCCCGGGTGGTGTCGTGCTCCCGGCGGGTGGCCATGTAACTCGGGCACATGGTTCCGCCCGTTACGGCGGTTTTGCGGCAATCACCCGAACCACTGCATTTTTCGGCCAGATTCAAAATATTTTCTTCCGCCGAAAAGTCAAAAATGGTGTCGATCGCCACGGGTTGCTGATCGGCCTCATACCGCAGGAAAGCGTTCATGGCGGGCGTATCGACAATCTTGCCGGGGTTGAAAAGGCCGTTCGGGTCCCAGGTCCGCTTTACCTCCTGCACCAACTGAAAATTGGCCTCCCCGATCATAAACGGAATAAATTCGCCCCGCAGCCGACCGTCACCGTGTTCGCCCGACAGCGAGCCGCCGTATTTTTTGACCAGAGCCGCCGTATCGGCCAGCAAATCCCGGAACTGCCGACGGCCCTCCTCCGATTTGAGGTTGATCAACGGCAGCACGTGCAACTCCCCCGCCCCGGCGTGGGCCGAGTACTCGAGCGTCAGACCGTGTTTTTCGGCGGCCATCCGGTCCAGTTCATCGATGTAATCCGGCAGGTCGCGCACATCCACGGCGCAGTCTTCGATGACGTTGGCCGGTTTATGGTCGCCCGGAATGTTGTACATGATGCTCAGCCCCGCTTTTCGCAGATTCCAGGCCTTGACCGCATCGGTACCAAACAACACCGGATAGGCATACCCCAGCCCCCGCTGCCGCAAGGCCGCAACAAGCTCCGCTGCGTTCCGGGTAACCTCCTCCGCCGTTTCGGCGAAGAACTCGACCATCAGCACGGCTTTGGGGTCGCCCTCCACAAAATCGCGGTTTTTGGCCTGCTCAATATTTTCTTTGGTCAGTTGCAGGATGTAATCATCGACCAGTTCGGACGCAGAGCAGCCGTGTTCCAGCGCCACCAGGTTGGCCTCCAGCGACTGCCGGATGGTATTAAAGTGGGCGCAGACCAACGCGCTTTTCTGCGGAGGCAGCGGCAACAGGTTCAGTTTGGCTTCAGTAACAAAACACAGCGTTCCCTCCGAACCCGCAATCAGGTTGCAGAAATTAAAGTGTTCATCGGACGGGTACTCATCCGGATGGTGTTCAAAAAACGGCACCAGTGCATCCAGCGCGTAACCCGTATTCCGGCGCGTAATGGTCGGTTTGGGAAAGCCGTCGCGCACCTGCTGCTGAACCGCCGGGTTGCCGAGCACATTCCGGATTTGCTGATATAGTTTCTGTTCCAGCGGACTCACCACGTTTTCGCCCCGGCATTTCTGTTCGAACTCATTGCGGCTCAAACGGCGGAACGTCACTTCGGCCCCATCGCTCAGGATCGCCCGGACTTCGAGCAAATGATGCCGCGTCGTCCCCCAGATAATGGAATGCAGCCCGCAGGAATTATTGCCGATCATCCCGCCGACCATCGCCCGGCTGGCCGTTGAGGTTTCCGGCCCAAACATTCGTCCGTGCAGTCTCAGGAGGGCATTCAGGTCGTCGCGGATGACGCCCGGCTGGACCCGCGCCCAGCCTTCTGACGCGTTGATTTCCAGCACTTCCGTGAAGTATTTGGAACAATCGACCACAATGCCACCGCCCACCACCTGCCCGGCCAGGGACGTACCGGCGGCCCGGGGAATCAGCGACGTGTGGTTCTGGCGGGCAAACCGCACCAGCCGTTTGACGTCTTCCACGGTTTTGGGAATGGCCACGGCCAGCGGTTTTTCCTGATAGACCGAGGCATCGGTGGCGTAAAGCAGGCGCATGGCCTGGTGTTCGGGCGAGTCGTCGAAATACAGATCGCCTTCAAACGTGGGAGCAAGCGACGAAAATGTGGGGGCGGGAATTCTAAACATACGAGGTTAAAGCCGGGCTGGAAATCGGCAAAATTAGGGTCTAATTTACCGAAAAAAAACAAAACTCGGACCTTCCACTAAGATACCGTGCCGGTTCACAGCCATTTTTTGCGGAAAATAGTTTATACCCGTACAAACCATTTTCAAGTCATAAAAATGAGCGTAAAAAGCATCTTCGGAATCATCCTGACGCTGGCCGGATTAGTGGGTCTGATCTACGGAGGCATGGACCTTACCAGTGGGGGCGTAGCCCGGGCCTCATGGGTTTACTTGCTGCTGGGCGGTATTTTCTTTTTTTCCGGAATCAGTCTGATCCGGAACACCCGGGACGCCACCTAGCCGATCACCGTCAAACCCGACGGTAAGCCCGCCGGACGTAGAAGAGGGTGGTGCCCGCAATCGCCAGCAGCAAAAGAAGGTTGGGAAGCATTTTTCCGGCTACCGGTTCGGACCCGGAGGCTGCCTGCAGCCAGTTCCAGAATGTCCAGGTCATAAAGACCATGACAACGAACAGGAGCATCGCCAGCATCTGGTGCGTGTTGCGAACCAGCCGGTCCCGGTTTTCGGGCGTCTGCGGAACGGGCTGGTTGTAAAACTCGGCCGGAATCTGGCGTATTCCCCAGAACAACACAAAAAAGAAAACCGAAAGCCCTGGAACCACAAACAGGTTTCCGCGTCCACCCCAGCGATCGGGTTTTCCCGCCAGCCCGAAATGAACCGGAATGGTTTCGGGCAATTGGGGATAATAGCCAAAAATCAGCGCCAGCTGGCCTATGATTAACAGCAATGCCAGCACGTTCAAGAGCCGTTCGGTCGTCGGGACGGTGGAGGATGACAGGGCTTTCATGTCTATCAAAATTTAGTTGTACAGCGGTTTTTCACTGGTTTCGATCTTCATCCGGCCAATGAGCCGGAAAAACCGGACCGGCAGCAGGATGGCCGCCATCGTCAGGCCGGCCAGCAGGCCCACCCAGATACCGGCCGCATTCAGGTTCATCCAGAAACCCAGCACGTAGCTGAGCGGTAACCCAACAATCCAGTAGGCAAACAGCGTAATGATTGTAGGCACATTAACGTCGGATATGCCCCGTAAAATACCCACGCCAACCACCTGCACGCCGTCGGATAACTGGAAAAAACCGCCCATGATCACCAGCGAAGCCGCCACGGTAGCCACCTCGGCATTGTCCCGAATGTACAGGCTGACCAGCCAGTCGTTGGCCGTCAGGAAAATCAGGGCGGTAAAGCCCATAAAAGCCGTTACCAGCCACAAAGCCGACACCCCCGCCCGGCGAACCGCCGTCTGGCTGGACCGGCCCAGGGCGCTACCGACCCGGATGGCCCCCGCCGACGAAATACCGGTGGCCATCATGTAGGTCGTTGAAGCCATGTTGATGGCAATCTGATGGGCCGCCAGTTGGTTGGAACCCAGCCAGCCTGCCATCATGGCCGCCAGTGAAAATGTGGCCGCTTCAAAGAAATACGTAAAACCCCCGGGCAGGCCCAGGCGCAGAATTTTTCGAATATAATCCGCCATCCGAAACGCACCAAAGGTGGGCTGAAAATACCGTTGAAACAGGTCGGACCGCCGGACGTAAAGAATGATGGCAACCGCCATGTAAACGCGCGATAATAAGGTTGCCACCGCCGAACCGTAAACGCCCCATGCTGGAAACGGCCCAACACCCGTAATGAGCAGGTAATTAAACACCGCATTCAGCACCAGCGCCGACAGGGTTATGGACATGGCGACCCGCGGCTGAGCCAACCCATCGCACAACTGCCGGGCGGCAATGAAGAGAAAAAGCGGAATGTTCGACACGCTGAGAATCAGCATGAAGTTCCGGCCGATTTCTGTTACCTCCGGTGTTTGCTCGAAAACCTCAAAATGATAGGCAAATACCATTCCGATAATTCCCAGAACTACCCCCAGCAGGAGAGCCACCTGCAAACCGGCCCGAAATAAGCGATTAATCTCGGCCGTGTCGCCACGCCCGTTGGCCTGGGAAACCAGGGCTGCAACGACCGACAAACCGCCCACGCCGATGCTCGACACCAGAAAAGTCAGCGACACCGACAACCCCGCCCCGGCCAGAGGAACCGCGCCCAAGAGCCGCCCAACGAACAAATTGTCGGTCACGCCCATCAACACCACACCCAGTTGCGCAATCACAATCGGAATGCTAAGCCGGAGGGTATCCGCCAACTCTGGTTTATAAATCTGGTACCACTGCTTCATACTTTTTCAACAGCAATGTCCTGTTCCCTGTTCCGGTCTAGAAAGGATTAATATTGTACAAGACTTTTTCTTACTTTTGTCTCAACACACTTTAAAGATGCCCCAAGCGATTGAAAGAGTACGGCAGCAATATCCAAAAATTAGTCGAATATCTACAGACTATTGAAGACCGCGAGAAGCGCACCCGCTACGCGCACATCTTGGTGGAACTGATGCGGCAAATCCATCCCAACATGCGGGATAATCAGGACTACTATAATAAATTGTGGGATGACCTCTACATCATTTCGGATTTTAAACTGGATGTAGACAGCCCCTACCCGCCCCCGACCGCCGAGGTGCTGGGTAAAAAACCGCAGCCCGTTCCGTATAACACGCACGGTTTGCGTTACAAGCACTACGGCCAGAACATTAATCTGCTGATTGCCAAAGCCATTTCGCTGGAAGATTCGGAAGAGCGGCTGGCATTTGTGTCGTACATGGCCCGGCTGATGAAAACGTTTTACTCGACCTGGAATAAAGAAGCCGTTGAAGACGAAACGATCCTGACCAACCTGGACGAGATGTCGAACGGCAAGCTCCACGACGACATTCAGTCCATTCGAACCAACGGTTTTGTTGACGCTACTCCGCGCGAACGGACGGGCGATCAACCACCCCGGCGTAATCCCAGCGGCCCGTCCTACGGTCGCAACGAAGGTTCGGGGCAATCGTACAGCCGAAACGAAACGTCCGGCAATCGCCAGAATAACAATTACTACCAGAATCAGGGGCGTGGGCACCGCGATGGCGGCAACAACAACCGTGACAATCGCAACGACGGTCACCGCAACGACCGCTTCCGGGGAAATAATCCCAATAATCGCAACAAAAGACGTTAACAGAGTAAAGAATTAAGCGTTAAGAGTTGGTTAACACATGAGTTGGCCAACTCTAACTCTTCATTCTTTATTCTTAATTATTAACTCCCCATATGGCATCATTCCGCATTGCCGGTGATCAACATTTAAAGGGCGAAATCAATCCACAAGGCGCTAAAAATGAAGCCCTTCAGATTCTATGTGCGGTTTTGTTAACCGCCGAGCCGGTCACCATTCACAATATTCCCAACATCCGCGACGTCAACAAACTCATTGAACTGCTGGGCGATCTGGGCGTTAAAGTCGAACGACTGTCTGATTCGTCGTGCCGTTTCCAGGCCGACCAGGTAGATATCTCCGTCTTGGACACGGCCGCTTACCGAGAAAAAGCCTCCGCCCTGCGCGGCTCGGTGATGCTGCTGGGACCAATGCTGGCCCGCTTCAAAACCGGCCGGATTCCGCGGCCCGGGGGCGACAAGATTGGCCGTCGGCGACTGGATACGCACTTTCTGGGTTTCGAAAAACTCGGTGCGAAATTCAACTTTGATTCCGAAGAAAGTGGCATGTACAACGTTGATGCCAGCCACCTGCAGGGCACGTATATGCTACTGGATGAAGCTTCGGTGACGGGCACAGCAAACGTAGTGATGGCCGCCGTGATGGCCGAAGGCAAAACGACCATTTACAATGCCGCCTGCGAACCATACCTGCAACAGCTTTGCTCGATGCTGAACCGCATGGGTGCTAAAATCAGCGGCATTGCGTCGAACCTGCTCACGATCGAAGGCGTCGAGAAACTCGGAGGTACCGAGCATACCATGCTGCCCGACATGATCGAGATTGGTTCGTTTATTGGTCTGGCGGCTATGACGCAGTCGGAAATTACAATCAAGAACTGCCAGATTCCGCAGTTGGGCATCATTCCGGAGGTTTTCAAGCGGCTGGGCATCAAAATGGAATTCCGGGGAGACGACATTTATGTACCGGCTCAGGAACACTACCAGATCGAAAGTTTTCTGGATGGCGGTATGATGACGGTTTCGGACGCTCCCTGGCCCGGTTTTACCCCCGACTTACTGAGCATTGTGCTGGTAACGGCTATTCAGGCACAGGGTACGCTGTTGGTTCACCAGAAGATGTTTGAAAGCCGGTTGTTCTTCGTCGATAAGCTGATTGAGATGGGCGCGCAAATGATTCTCTGCGATCCCCACCGGGCTACGGTTATCGGGCTGAACCGCCAGCAACAACTGAAGGGCATTCGTATGTCGTCACCCGATATTCGCGCCGGAGTTGCCCTGCTCATTGCGGCTCTCTCGGCCAAAGGCGATAGCATCATTGATAACATTGAGCAGATTGACCGGGGTTATCAGAATATTGATGGCCGGCTGAACGCCATTGGCGCAGTCATTGAGCGGCTCTAACGCCTGAAAATGAAAACAAAAAAGCCGTTCGCTGCGCGAACGGCTTTTTTGTTTGTCGCGATATCAGACAAAACCTGATGCCGCAACCAAGAAACATTTTAACCTATTGCGCCGGCTTCATGTGATGAGCGCACTTTTTTTTTTGATGAGCGGTAGGTATTTTTTGTCAAAACGGCCGTTATGGTTCTAGATAGGATGCGCGGCAGATCCTCTCGATCGTTTTCTTCGTTTTATTTCTAAACAACAAGACAATGAACCTCACCAGTGAACTCTACCAGCGGCTGAGCGCCCGCCGGAATGCCCTCTTAGTGCACTACAGCCACAATAACTCCTTGAAAGCCAACGATCCCACCACGTACCGAAAATACCAGAGTGAACTTCGGGATTTAAATCGAAAACTGCGTCTGATCCGGGGTCAGCTCGACGATAATCCGATTCTGTAACCCATCCTTTCTTCTTTGTTGGTTTATGCCGCTCCGATCCTCCCCTGCTCAACCGCAGGTCGGTATACGCCATTACCAGATTGGTTAATACTAAGAGTAGGAATTCTTCGGTTTGGGTGACGAACTTTTCATCGTTTCCGGTTCGGAAT
The DNA here is from genome assembly GCF_026248825.1 of Larkinella insperata. NCBI lineage: Bacteria > Pseudomonadati > Bacteroidota > Cytophagia > Cytophagales > Spirosomataceae > Larkinella > Larkinella insperata. The sequence goes on from NZ_CP110973.1 coordinate 581,400, forward strand.
CGGGCGTATCCAGATGCAGGAAAAACGTCCGGTGGCAGCGTCGGCAACGGAAATATTTCAGAGGAAGATAGTCATAAAGCCGACGAATGTACAGCGGCCGACTCGCCCGCTCCAGGTGCATGGATGTCCGACAATGTGTACAGGTACACCGTTTCTGCACAGTTAACATGATGATTAGCAGGCCAAGAATGTACAAGCCCACTAATCCTACTAGTGTGTAAAGTAAAAAACTCATCAATAGGTAGACAGTGTTAGATAGTTGATGGATAGGAAGTCAACAAATATACGATTTCGATTGTGCTTTAGTTTCCCTGATTATCCATTAATTTCTTCCTTTCTTACAAGCAAATTTAAAATTAACTTAACATTGATCTTGGCCATGTCTGATTAATTTATTCTGTGAGCATCGCTGAACCTGTGGACCAGCGAAAATTTTCATAGCATCCACGCTCCTGCTCGTATCTTTGCCAGATATTGATGAAGGATTACAATGGCAAAATCGCCCAAATATTACGTTGTCTGGAAAGGACGCCAGAAAGGAGTTTACGATACGTGGGAAGCCTGCCAGGAGCAGATTCAGAACTTTCCGGGTGCTCTCTACAAATCGTTTGAAAGCCGCACGGTGGCCGAAAAAGCGCTGGGCGAAAAGCCGCATATTCACTTACAGGGCAAAGGCCCCGGGGCTGCGGGGTCGGAAAAAAAATTATTCATTGGCTCGCCCGTCCGCGACAGCATTGCCGTTGATGCGGCCTGGAATACGGCCACCGGCGACATGGAATACCAGGGCGTTCACACCACGACCAAACAGCTTTTATTCTGCCAGGGGCCTTTCGCCGACGGAACCAACAACATCGGCGAATTTCTGGCCATTGTTCACGCTCTGGCCTGGCTCAAACAGCGCAACAGCGATCTGCCCATTTATTCGGATTCCCGCACCGCCATCAGCTGGGTGTCAAAAAAGAAAGCCAACACCAAGCTGGAAGAGACGCCCCGCAACGCCCAGTTGTTCCAAATGATCGACCGGGCCGAAACCTGGCTGCAAACCAATACGTATTTCAACAAAATCCTGAAATGGGAAACCGAACACTGGGGCGAAAACCCGGCAGACTTCGGACGTAAGTAAGAGTTACCAGTTGAAGAATTAAATTGTTAACTAACTCCCCAGTCATTATTCTCAACACATTGTGTTTCGTTTCAAGCAATTTACGATTCAGCAGGACCGGACAGCTATGAAAGTGTGCACGGACTCGTGCATTCTGGGGGCCTACGCCGATGTTAGCGCGGGCAACCGGCTGCTGGACGTTGGAACCGGAACGGGTTTGCTGGCGCTTATGGTCGCCCAACGCAATCCGCTGGCTCAAATTGATGCCGTGGAAGTGGATGATGCGGCTTTTGAACAAGCGACCGAGAATGTTCAGGCCAGTCCGTTTGCGGAACGGGTGCGGGTGATGCACACGCGGGTTCAATCCCTTTCGGCACAACAATACGACCGGATTATTTCCAACCCGCCTTTCTACACCAATCACCTGCGCTCACCCGACTCGGCCGTTAGCCGGGCGCTCCACAACGACGAACTGCCCTTTGACGAGCTGATTGCCAGTGTGGTGCGGTTATTAAAACCGGATGGACAGTTCTGGGTTTTGCTGCCCCCGTTTGAAATGGAAAGGTTGATGCTGCTGGCTCAGGGCGCGGGGCTGCACCCGTTCCGGCACCTGGCGATCCGGCATCACGACCGCAAACCGGTATTCCGGACCGTTACAGGCTTCTCTCTGACCCGTTCCTCGGCCCCTGAAACGGATGAACTTTCCATTTTCGAGCTTGACGGACGGGCGTACACGCAGTCATTCCATCAGTTATTGCAACCTTTTTATCTGAATTTCTAAAAACCTTACGACCTTTGCGTTACCCTTTGTGCGCCCAACGGTTTATACGCCACAAAGTCTGTCTCTAGAGGAGGCTATTTACATGACTGATAAACTTCAACTTTCCGTCGTCATTCCGCTTTACAACGAAGACGAGTCATTACCCGAATTGCACGACTGGATTGTGCGCGTGGTGACGGAACAGCGTTATACGTACGAAATTCTGTTTATTGATGACGGCAGCACCGATCGGTCCTGGGAGGTGATCACCCGGCTTTCCGAGCGCAACCCACACGTTCGGGGGGTGCGGTTTACGCGGAATTACGGCAAAACGGCGGCTTTGCAAACCGGCTTTCAGGCTGCCCGGGGGCAGGTTGTCATTACACTGGACGCCGATTTGCAGGATAATCCCGACGAAATTCCGGCACTGTACCGCATGATTACCGCTGATGGTTACGACCTGGTTTCGGGCTGGAAGCAGAAGCGTTATGACCCGCTGTCGAAAACCATCCCGACCAAGTTTTTCAATGCCGTATCGCGCTGGGTGTCGGGGGTTCAGCTGCACGATTTCAATTCGGGCATCAAAGCCTACCGCCTGCCGGTGGTTAAATCCATGAATCTGTACGGCGAGATGCACCGGAATCTGCCGATTGTGGCCAAGTGGAACGGTTTTACAAAAATTGGTGAGAAAGTCGTGAAGCACCAGGCCCGCAAATACGGCAGCACCAAATTTGGGCTCGACCGGTTTATCAACGGCTTTCTGGATTTGCTTGTGATTGCCTTCGTTCAGAAGTTCAGTCGGCGGCCGATGCATTTTTTCGGCACCTTCGGAACGCTTTCGTTTTTTATCGGATCGCTGATTACCGTCTACCTCATTGGTGAGAAGCTGTACAACATCGCCAACCAGCAACGGTACCGCAATGTGACCGATAACCCGCTGTTTTTTCTGGCTTTAGTCGCCATTATTCTGGGCGTTCAGCTATTTTTGGCCGGATTTTTGGGCGAGATGCTCGTCAGACAATCCACTCATAAAACCGGAGATTACCTGATTGCCGAAAGGGCTGGATTTTGAAACTCAACAGATTATAGCGTTTAGCAACCACCTCGAAATCTTATCGTTAAAACCATCAACCCATTTTTAACCCTTTATTCTAGACAATTATTAACCATACAATTATTAACCATTGTTAACCATACAACCGCCTAGCGATTTACCCGAATTAAGTATGAACAACCAGTTTAAAGCCCATCCCTGGCACGGAATTCCCATTGGTGAGCAAGCGCCGAAGCAAGTAACCGCTTTCATTGAAATTGTACCGACTGATACCGTTAAATACGAGGTTGACAAGGATACGGGCTACCTGAAAATTGACCGGCCCCAGAAATACTCCAACATTGTTCCGGCACTCTACGGTTTTATTCCGATGACGTACTGCGACGAGCAGGTGGCTTCATTGGCCCGCGAACGGTCTGGCCGTGAAATCGAAAAAGGCGATGGTGACCCCATCGACATCTGCGTACTGAGCGAACACGCCATTACGCACGGAAACATCATTCTGCAGGCCATCCCCATCGGTGGGTTCCGGCTGCTCGACAAAGGCGAAGCCGACGACAAGATCATTGCCATTCTGAAAGGCGACGGGATGTACCAGGCCTACGACGATTTGAGCCAGCTCCCGGAAAGCGTGGTGCAACGTTTGAAGCACTACTTCCTGACCTACAAGAACTTGCCCGGCGAGCCCATGACCTGCGAGATCGTTAACGTTTACGGCAAGGAAGAAGCCCACGATGTCATCCGGCGGTCGGTTGAAGACTACTGGCTGCTGATGCGGAATCTGGCCAAGCAGAGCAAATAAGGAGAAACCGCCGAACCAGAAGAAAGGTAGCAAAGGGTGGTCCGGATGGGTACCATTCCTCCCTTCCGCCCCTGGTTCCATTCCTCCTTAAATACTCACACTCAACACAAATTTGGGAGACGGGGAGCCGTCTCCTTTTTATTTTTGTTATGGTAGTAACGTGAATACGTATCTTTCTTGTAGATTAAGACAGGCGATGGAAGAAGTTTGAAAATTGCCTCCTGTCTCTGATCTGTTGTCTCATTTATCCGTTGACCTAAAACATGCGTCAGTTTTTTAAATACGTCCTTGCAACTATAGTCGGTTTAATGCTCTTTTCTTTCGTGGCTTTTCTGATGCTGCTGGCAGTCGGCTCCGTTTTTTCGGCCGCATCGGGTGATGAGATTGCGGTGAAGGAAAACTCCGTTCTTAAAATTAACCTCAACAGCCCCATCCGGGAGATCGGTGTCGACAATCCGTTTGGCGGTTTCGGTGCCTTCAATTCAACGGGCAACGTGATTGGTCTGCTCGATTTGAAACAGGCACTGGCCAACGCCAAACTCGATCCGAGCATCAAGGGCGTCTACCTTCAGACCGAATACCCCCAGACCGGCTGGGCTTCGCTTGAAGAGATCCGGAATGCGCTGATTGATTTCAAAAAATCGAAGAAGTTCGTGGTGGCCTACGGGGAAGTAATGACCGAAAAAGGGTATTACATCGCGTCAGTGGCCGACAACATCTACCTGAACCCCGCCGGAGCGCTGGAATGGAATGGTCTGGACGCGGAATACACGTTCTTCAAGGGAACCTTCGACAAGCTGGGCATTAAGCCGGTCATTTTCCGGGTTGGTGAATTCAAAAGCGCCGTGGAGCCTTTTATTCGCGACAACATGAGCGAAGCCAACAAAACCCAAACCACCTCCTTCCTGAATTCGCTCAACAACCATTTCCTGGCCAATGTGGCCCAGAGCCGCGGTTTGCCGGTTGCCCAACTAAAGAAACTGGCCGACGACCTATCGATCCAAACGGCCGGTGATGCCCTGCGGGCCAAGCTGGTAACGAAGGTGGCTTACTACGACGAGGTGGAAACCGACATTCGGAAATCCCTGAAAATTGACGAGAAGAAAAAAATCGACTTCATCACGCTCGGCAAATACGAAAACGCCAAGAAGTACGTCGAAGAAGGAAACATCAAAAACCGGGTGGCCGTTATTGTGGCCGATGGCGAAATTGTATCCGGCAAAGATGATGACAACATCGCGTCCGACCGCGTGGCCGAACAAATCCGGAAGGCTCGCCTGGACGACAAAGTGAAAGCGATCGTTATCCGGGTCAACTCGCCGGGGGGCAGCGCGCTGGCGTCGGATGTGATGTGGCGCGAAGTGGTCCTGGCCAATAAGGTCAAGCCCGTGGTTGCCTCCATGTCGGATTACGCGGCCTCGGGTGGGTATTATCTGGCAATGGGCGCCCGCAAGATCGTGGCAGAACCCAACACCATCACCGGCTCGATCGGTATTTTCGGCATGGTGTTCAACACCGAAGGTTTCTTTAAAGACAAGCTCGGCGTGACCTACGACCGTGTCGTAACCAACACCCACTCCGATTTCCCGTCGTTCACCCGTGAAATGAGCGATTTTGAGAAAAACGTACTGCAACAGAGCGTGAACCGGGGCTACGAAATCTTTACGAGCAAAGCCGCTCAGGGACGCAAAATTCCGATTGATAGCCTGAAGGCGCTGGCGTCGGGTCGGGTCTGGTCGGGTGTGCAGGCCAAAGCCAATGGTCTGGTGGATGAATTGGGCGGACTCGACAAAGCCGTTCAACTGGCCGCCAAAGCCGCCAACCTGAAAGAAGGTGATTACCGGATACGGTATACGCCCGAGAAGAAAAACGCCTTTGAAGAATTGATCAAATCCTTCACCGGCGACGAAGAAGAACAACTCCAGGCCAAGCTGGGCGATCTGGCTCCCTACGTTACCTACCTGAAAATGCTGAAACGCATGGAAGGCACCCAGGCCCGTCTGCCCTTCGGACTGGATATAAAATAACGAACAGCGTAAAAACCGTCAATCAAACGAGACCTGCAGGGCGTAAAAAACCTTGCTGGTCTTTTTTTGTATCTTGCAGACAGATTGCTGGCGTTTTATGAAGATTCTCCCGGTTCAGATTGATGTTTACGCGCTCATTATCCTGCTGGGTGTGGTACAGGGGTTGTTCCTGGGAATTTTCTTTCTGACGGGCAAGCGCGGCCAGAGCATAGCAAACCGCTGCCACGGCTGGCTGACGCTGGCGTTGGCGGCCCTCAGCGGTGAAATCTTCCTGAACTACACCAACTACACCTTCCAGGCGCTATGGACGGTGGACTTCTCCGAACCGCTCAACTTCGTTATCGGTCCGCTGTTTTATTTTTACACGTTCAGCCGGATCTGGAAACGTCTGCCGCGCCGGTGGGGCTGGCACCTACTACCGTTCGCGATCTGGCTCGTCAACTCCGTGACCTGGTTTTACCAACCGCTCGAGTACAAATACAACTCCTACCTTCACTCGCAGCATCCGGAAATGCCGTACATCGATGCGGACGAATACCTGGAGGAAGATTTTACCGAGTTACGGCGGTACATCAACGAAATGACCCTGGTCAGTTGCCTCATCTACGCGGCCATCTCCCTGCTGACCATTCGGAAGGCGACCCAACGGAAGCCCGACCTTCGGTCGTCCGACCAGTTACAGTCGCTACGGTTTCTGAGCTGGATGTTTGCGCTGGTTCCGCTGCTAATCGTGATCGTAAAACCGCAGTTTCAGCGGGATGTGGGCGATTACCTGCTGGCTACCTACATCGCGACAACTATTTACGCAACGAGTTTTCTGGTTATGCGGGGTTCTGTTTTTTTTCGGGAAGACCTTCTTCCCGAAGCTCCGGCGCCGGAACCCGAGCTTCCGGCCGATTCCCGAAAAAAGTACGAGCGTTCGTCGTTGTCCGAAGAAGTTGAAGAAAGCCTGCTGAACCGATTGAACCGGCTTTTTGAAGCAGAAAAACCGTACCTTGAAAGTGACCTCTCGCTGCCCAAACTGGCCCAGCGGCTTAACACCTCGCCCCACCACCTGTCGCAATTGCTGAACGACCGGCTGGAACAGAACTTCTTTGATCTGCTGGCGACCTACCGCGTACGGGAAGCGCAGCAACTTCTGTGTGACCCGGCCACCGTCAACCTGAAAATTGACGAAATTGCCGAGCGCGTCGGCTACAATTCCACTTCGGCGTTTCACACGGCTTTCAAGCGCCTGACGGGCCAGACTCCAGCGCAATTCCGGGCCACGGCGACTTCGTCCCGTTCGGCGTGAACTTCGTGATGATCGGGAAATGGCTTTTTTAGCGCAACGGACGGCCATCTTTATTCCGTTCACAACGAAAACGCCATGCAACCCATCAGCGCCCCCATCGCCCCTTCTTCACAAAAAACTTCGGCAAACCGTCGCTACGACCTCGACTGGCTGCGCGTGTTTGCCATCCTTATTCTGCTTTTTTACCATACCGGCATGATCTACGTGAGCTGGGGTTTCCACATCCAGAGTTCGGCAACCAGCCCGTTGTTTGAGGATGTCATGCGCTGGCTGCACCGCTGGCGAATGCCGCTGCTTTTCTTTATCTCGGGTGCCGGAACGTACTACGCCCTCCGCCGACGCACCACGGGCGAATACGCGGGCGAACGGTTCAAACGGCTTTTCATCCCGTTGTTGTTTGGGATGTTTGTTATTGTGCCGCCCCAGATTTACTACGAGTGGCTGTTCCGCGGACGGTTTTCCGGGAGCTACGCCGACTTTTACCCCTACGTGTTTGGCTTCGAACCGTATCAGGATGGTGGCAAGGGGGGCGCGTTTAGTTGGCATCATCTGTGGTTTGTGCTGTACCTTTTTCTCTACTCGCTGCTGAGCATCCCCGTTTTCCGCTACCTGAAATCGCCCGGGGGCCAGCGCCTGACCGACCGGCTTGAAAGGCTCGTTGCGAAACCGGGCGGGGCCATGACTTTCGTTGGCCTGATCATTCTCAGCCAGTTCCTGCTAAGGCCGTTCTTTCCGGACGACACCCACGCGCTGGTAAACGACTGGGCTTATTTCGTCTTCAACCTGCTCCTGTTCTGGTTCGGCTACGTGCTGGTCAGTCGGCCCCAATTTGCCCAGCTTTTATCGAATCAACGGCGCATTTTTCTGTTCGGAACGCTGCTCTGCACCATTTACCTGTATGCGTCCCGGGCTTACCTGAGTCGGCATCCGGAACTGGAAGATCAGGTCCGGTGGGAAATTTTGTACCACCTCAACGTCAACTGCCTGACCTGGTTTTCGGTCCTGACTTCGGTGGCGTACGGGTATCGGTATCTGAATGTCAACCGCCCCATCCTCTCCCACCTGACCGAGGCCGCCTACCCGTTTTACATTCTGCACCAGACCGTTATTATCGTCCTCGGTTACTACGTCCTGCAATCCGGGCAGTTCGGCATTTACGACGGTTTCGGGCTGATCAGCCTTTCAACGCTGACCCTTTGCGTCCTGATTTACTGGTTCCTGATTCGTCCGTTCAAACTAACCCGGCTTCTGTTCGGCCTGAAATAATCCTAACTTATGATCAAACAGCCCCTTTTCGCCCTGGCATCCCTTCTTTGTTTCCTAGCCACGCCCGGATCGTCGCAATCCGTTTCCAGTCAGGAATGGCCCGCTTACGGCAACGATGCTGGCGGTATGCGGTATTCGCCCCTGAAACAAATCAACCCCGAAAACGTCAAGCAGCTCCGCGTCGCCTGGACCTTCCGTACGGGCGAACTGGAACACTATAAAGGAACTAATACCGACGAAAAAGCAGCTTTTGAAGCTACGCCGGTCATGGTAGATGGAATGCTCATTTTTACGACTCCCTCCACCCGGGTGTTTGCCCTGGACGCGGCCACCGGGACGAAAAAGTGGGAGTACGACCCCGACGTGTATCTCCGGCAGGACTTATCCGAAGTCACCTCGCGGGGTGTTTCCATCTGGCCCGCAGCGACCGACAAAGCCAACGCCCGTGCCCCCAAACGGGTCATTGTTCCCACGCTCGACGGTCGGCTGATCGCGCTGGATGCGGCCACGGGCAAACCGATTTCGTCGTTTGGCAAGAACGGTTCCGTCGATCTGCGGCAGGGCGTCGGCAACATCAGCGTGACTTCCCCGCCCGCCATTATCGGTAACACGATTGTCGTCGGTTCATCAATGGGCGACAACCAGCGGTTCAACTACGAACGGGGTGTTGTCCGGGCCTACGACGCCCTGACCGGCCAGATTCGCTGGAGTTGGGACCCGATTCCGCGTTCCAGAAAAGACCCGGGATTCAAAACCTGGCAGGGCGACAATGCCACGCAAACCGGAGCAGCCAACGCCTGGTCAGTGATTTCGGCAGATGCGGACCGGGATCTGGTGTTTGTACCGACCACCTCCCCCAGTCCGGATTATTACGGCGGTGAGCGGCTGGGCCAGAATCTGTACGCCAGTTCCATCGTTGCCATTCGGGCATCTACGGGCAAAGTCGTCTGGCATTTTCAGACCGTACACCACGATTTGTGGGATTACGACAATGCCGCCCAACCGCTGCTGTTTACCTTTAATAAAGATGGGAAAGACACGCCTGCCGTGGCCGTTGGCACCAAAATGGGCCATATCTTCATTCTCCACCGCGAAACCGGCGTTCCGTTGCTGCCGGTCGAGGAGCGGCCCGTTCCGGCGTCGACGGTTCCGGGCGAAGAAGCCTACCTGACCCAACCCGTTCCGGCCACGCTTCCGGCCCTGGGCCTGCATAAGCTGGAAGCCTGGGGCGCTACACCGGCCGAAAAAGCCGCGGCCCAGAAACGGATTTCGGCGCTGGAATATAACGGTATTTTCACTCCGCCTTCCCTGAAGGGTTCGATCATCACGCCGGGCAACGTGGGCGGCATCAACTGGAGCGGCATGTGCTACGACCCCGAATCCGGTTTGCTGATTACCAACGTCAACCGCCTTGCCGCCGTCATTCGGCTTCTCCCCCGCGAGGGACTGGCGGTGGCTATCAAGGACGATCAGGAGTTGCTGCGCTCCGAAACCGGTTTTCAGGCCGGAACCCCCTATGTACTGAAACGCAGCTATCTGTTTACAAAAAGTGAAGAGGGCCTGTCGATGCAAACCGCTCCGCCCTGGGGGACGCTGGCGGCCATTAATTTGAAAAAAGGTACATTGGAATGGGAAGTCCCGCTGGGCTTTATGTACAGTCCGGCTCATCATCCCGAAGCGAAAAAATGGGGTTCCATCAACTTCGGCGGGGCCATCACCACGGCGGGAGGGCTCGTGTTCATTGCCGCTTCGCTGGACGGCCATTTCCGGGCCTTCAAAACGAGCGATGGCAGTTTGCAGTGGGAAGTGCCGCTACCCGCCGGAGGGCAGGCCACCCCCATGACGTATCAGCTCAACGGGAAACAGTACGTCGTCATTGCCGCCGGAGGACACGGAAAAATCGGAACAAAATTGGGTGATTACCTGATCGCGTATGCGCTGCCCTGATCCCGTTTTAGCCCAATCGTCGGCTTCACGTTACTTTTTTAAAATCTTTTTCATCCTCACGCAACCGTTTGGCCCTCTGGTTCGTATATGTGTCACAGAAGCCTTTGACTCGACCTACCTATGATAACGAAGCGCCAGGGGAACCGCTGATGTTACCGGTTCGCGTCATGAGGTCTGCTTGATTACGCCCGGTCCTTCCGATCCTTTCGGAGTGGCCGGGTGTTTTCTTTTTTTGTATTTTCGTGGAAATAGCCCTGAATTCCTGAACACGCTTCCGTTATGAGCCGCCCTTTACATCCCTCCTTTCTTTGCCCCGTGCTGTCCATTTTATTTTTTCTGATGTTCGGCAATACGGTTTCGACCCGGGCGCAGGGACAACTGGAAGACTATAAACGGTCGGCGGCTTTACGCGAAAAGATACAGGGCAAGGTTTACAACGCGCCCGCCAACGTCTACTGGACGCCCGGCCAAAAGCTCTGGTACCTGATCCGTACCGCCCGGGGCCGCGAGTTTGTGGTGGTCGATCCCCGAAAGAAAACCCGTCAACCGGCGTTCGATCAGGAGCAGCTGGCGAAAAAATTGACCGAAGCCACCGGCAAGAAAGTCGATCCCTTCAACCTCCCCTTCACCTCAATTACATTCGGGAAAGACGATGAAGAGGTGGAGTTTGTGGCTGAAGGTACCACCTGGCAATACGCCACCGGCTCGTTTGCGTTCCGGAAGAAAGGACCGTTCCGGGCCGAACCCACCGACCGACGGTATTGGGGCAGCAGCCGCGATGAACTCGACGAAAAGCCGGTTTTCTCGCCCGACAGCACGCAGACGGCTTTCATCAAAAACTACAACGTCTACGTCCGTTCCGAAAAAACGAAGCAGGAAACGCAACTGAGCTTCGACGGCTCAGAGGGCGACTACTATTCCGGCAACATTCAGTGGTCGCCCGACTCTAAAAAACTGGCGACCAACAAAATTCGCCCGAATAAAAAACACCTGATCCACTTCGTGCGCTCCTCACCCGACGATCAGCTTCAGCCCAAACTGGAAAGCCGGGAATACCTGAAGCCGGGCGACGCCCTGCCCATTCGACGGCCCCAGTTGTTTTGGGTTGAATCAAAAAAGCAGATTTCCGTAGACGATGCGCTGTTTAACGAGCAATTCAGCTTATCGCGGCTGGAATGGCGCAAAGACAGCCGGGCTTTTACCTTTGAATACAACCAGCGCGGCCACCAGGTGTACCGGGTTCTGGAGGTCAGCGCGACGACCGGGGCGGTAAAATCGTTGGTTGAAGAACGCAGCAATACCTTCATCGATTACAGCGGCAAGCGCTCCCGGCACGACGCCAACGACGGCCAGGAAATCATCTGGGCGTCGGAGCGCGACGGCTGGAACCACCTGTACCTGGTTGATGGTGCCACCGGGAAAGTGAAAAAGCAGATTACCAAAGGCGAGTGGGTGGTGCGAAATCTGGTGCATGTCGACGACAAAACCCGCACCATTCTATTTGCCGCCAGCGGTCGCAACGCCGATCAGGACCCGTATTTCGTTCACTACTACAAGGTTAACTTCGACGGCTCGGGCCTAACGGCTTTGACGACGGAGAATGCCAACCACACGGCCACGTTTTCACCCGACTACCAGTTTTTTGTTGATACCTATTCCCGCGTGGACCTGCCGCCGGTAACGGTGTTGCGGAACTCGGCCGACGGCAGCGTGGTGCTGGAACTCGAAAAAGCCGACATCAGCGAGTGGCAGAAAGCGGGCTGGAAAGCGCCGGAAGTGTTTACAGCCAAAGGGCGCGACGGCAAAACCGACATCTGGGGCGTTATCATCCGTCCGACCAACTTCGATCCGGCCAGGAAGTATCCGGTGATTGAGAATATCTACGCCGGGCCGCACGGTTCGTTTGTACCGAAGACGTTCATGACCAACAACCTGTCCATGCACGAACTGGCCGAACTGGGTTTCATTGTTGTGCAGATCGACGGGATGGGCACCTCCAACCGTTCCAAAGCCTTTCAGGATGTGTGCTGGAAAAACCTGAAAGACGCCGGTTTTCCCGACCGGATTCTGTGGATGAAAGCGGCCGCCCAGAAATACAGCCAACTGGATTTGAGCAAAGTCGGCATTTACGGCACGTCGGCGGGTGGGCAAAGTTCGACGGGGGCGCTCCTGTTTCATCCCGACTTTTACAAAGCCGCCGTTTCGTCCTGCGGCTGTCACGACAACCGCATGGATAAAATGTGGTGGAACGAGCAGTGGATGGGCTACCCCATTGGCCCGCACTACGCCGAGTGTTCCAACGTGACGAACGCCCACAAACTACAGGGCAACCTGCTCCTGCTGGTCGGTGAAGTAGACGACAACGTGGATCCCGCTTCGACCTACCAGCTCGCCAACGCCTTGATTAAGGCCAACAAAGATTTCGAACTAGTGACCTTGCCGGGCATGAGCCACACCACGGGAGGTGAATTCGGCGAACGCAAACGGCGGGATTTCTTCGTCAAAAACCTGCTGGGCGTCGATCCGCCCAACTGGAATGAAATGAGCAAAGACGTGGCGGGTTCAGAAGCGGGAAAATAATCAGAGAATCTTGACCGGATTTTTGTGTTCGTCGATGGCCACGAAGGTAAACGACCCATGAACGGCCCGTTCGCGGTGTTCGCTGTACATTTCTTCAACGAAAATCTCAACGTCAATTTTAATGCTCGTGTTGCCGATATGGGCCACATTGCCGATTAGTTCGACGATGGTTCCGGCGGGAATGGCTTTGTTGAAATTGATTTTGTCCGACGAAACCGTTACGACCCGTTTGCGCGTAAACCGGGTGGCGGTAATGAACGCAATTTCGTCCATCATCTGCATGGCCGTACCGCCAAAAAGCGTATCGTAATGATTGGTTGTATTCGGGAAAACGGCTTTGAAAACGCGGGTTTCAGCCTGCTTAATTCGTTCTTCGAGTGAATCCATAGGGTTAAAAATAGGCCCGTTTCAGTGCGCATTCCGAAATTTCTCCATCTTTTTTTGATGGGCCATCCGGTTGTATTCGGTCCGCACTTCCCGCAGGCAGTTGGCACACAGGCAATTGGCAAACTGCGAACGCACGTAGTTTCGCTGTTCTTCGGTTAGCTGAACCGCCACACACTGGCACAGGTTGATGCTGCCGACCTTGCATTCGAAGGCCGTGCCGCAACGCGGACAGCCAACGGTTTCGTGCTTCCTGACTGGTGTCTCCATGTGCTTATAACCAATTCCGGCCAGCCGTGGCCGGCCGGAATGAGTAATTTATACGTTTTCGGTTACCAGATGACGGGCGGTTTGGGCCGCCTGCACCATGTTTTTGAGCGCCTGTTCCGTTTCCGGCCACCGACGGGTTTTCAGCCCGCAGTCGGGGTTGACCCACAGGTTGCGTACCGGCAGCACGTCAGCGGCTTTATTCAACAACGCCACCATTTCTTCTTTCGTCGGCACGCGCGGGCTGTGAATGTCGTAAACACCGGGGCCAATTTCGTTTGGATAATTGAATTGCACAAAAGCGTCCAGCAACTCCATCTGCGAGCGCGACGTTTCAATCGTGATCACGTCGGCATCCATGTCGGCAATCTGCTGAATGATGTCGTTGAACTCCGAGTAGCACATGTGCGTGTGAATCTGCGTTTCGTCCTGCACCCCCGACGCCGACACCCGGAACGCCTTCACGGCCCAATCCAGGTAAGCCGCCCAATTTTCGCGACGCAGCGGCAAGCCTTCCCGAATGGCCGGTTCGTCAATCTGAATCACCCGGATGCCGGCCCGTTCCAGATCAACCACCTCGTCCCGGATGGCGAAGGCAATCTGCATACACGTGTCCCGGCGCGGCTGATCGTCGCGCACAAACGACCATTGCAGAATCGTCACCGGCCCGGTCAGCATTCCTTTAACGGGTTTGTCCGTCAGCGATTGCGCGTACTCGGCCCAGCGAACCGTCATGGCCTCGGGCCGGTAGACATCGCCGTAAATGATCGGCGGTTTAACGCAGCGCGAACCGTAGCTCTGCACCCAGCCATTCTGGCTAAAGGCAAAACCGTCGAGCAATTCGCCGAAGTATTCAACCATGTCGTTGCGTTCAAATTCACCGTGTACGAGCACGTCCAGCCCGATTTCTTCCTGCCAGCGGATGGCTTTCTCCGTTTCGGTCCGGATGAAATCTTCGTATTGTTCCAGCGTCTTCTCCCCTTTTTTGAATTTGGCCCGGTTTACCCGAACGTCTTCCGTTTGCGGAAACGAACCAATGGTTGTGGTCGGGAAAAGCGGTAAATGGAGCCGCTGGTGTTGCAGGGCCTGCCGTTGCCCGAAAGCGCCCTGACGGTGCGTATCGGCATCGGTGAGCTGATTGACCCGCTGCTGAACGGCCGGGCGATTGATACGTGTGGATTGTCGGCGGGCGGTTAGCACGGCTTCGTTTGCGCGGAGCCACGTTTGTGCCTGTTCACTGTTGGGGTCGGTGGAAATCGTCGCCAGTTTGACCACTTCGGCCAGTTTTTGTTTGGCAAACGCCAGCCATTGTTTGATTTCGGGCGTTAGACCGCTGGCGTCGGTTTCCGAATCCAGGTCGCAGGGCGTGTGCAGCAGCGAACACGAAGGAGCCACCAGCACGCGGTCGCGGCCCAGCGCATCGATGGCTTTCCGGATCAAATCCAGCGAACGGCTTAAGTCGTTAATCCAGATGTTCCGCCCGTCGACCACGCCCAGCGACAGGGCCGTGCTGCCATTGACAAAATCGGTGTTCAAAATATCATCCAATTGGCTCGGGCAGCGTACCAGATCCAGGTGCAGGGCATCGACCGGCAATTGCGTTGCCAGGGTCAGGTTTTCGCCGAAACACTCGAAATACGACGCCACCAGCAGTTTCAGCTTTGGAAACCGTTCGCGCAAAAACCGGTATGCCGTGGCGTAGGCCAGCTTCTCGCGTTCATCCGAATTCAGCACCAGGCTGGGTTCGTCCAACTGAATCCATTCGGCCCCCTGCTCCTGCAGGCGGTTCAGAATCTGTTCGTACACCGGCAGCAGGCGGTCCAGCAGATCCAGCCGGTGGAAACCGTCTTCTTTTTCCTTGCCCAGCAGCAGATACGTCACCGGCCCGAGCAGTACCGGCTTCGGTACCGCGCCCAGCACGGTTTTGGCTTCTTCAAATTGAGCGAAAAGCTTTTCGGACCGGAGCGAGAACGTTTGGTTCTGGGTGAATTCGGGAACGATGTAGTGGTAGTTGGTATCGAACCACTTGGTCATTTCCATCGCAATCAGGTCCAGACCGTCTTTCTGGTAGCCCCGGGCCATGGCAAAATACAGGTCCAGCTCGTTGGCGGATGGCTTTTCGGCGAGGGGTTGAAACCGTTCCGGAATGGCGTTGACCGTCAGCGACCAGTCGAGTGTCTGGTCGTAAAACGAGAAGTCGTTGCACGGAATCAGCGCGATTCCGGCCTGTTGCTGCGTCAGCCAGTTGTCGCGCCGAATGCGCTGCCCGGCTTCGAGCAGTTGATCATGGGAAATTTTTCCGGCCCAGTACTGTTCACTGGCCTTTTTGAGTTCGCGGTGGCTACCGATTCGTGGATAGCCGAGGTTGTGTGCGACCATTTTTGGAATGTTGGTTAAATAATGGTACCGAGCTCTTTGCCGAACTCCCTGTACCCGCACGCTGCGAAACACCCAAAAATAATGACACACCTACCCGGCCCGCTCAAGACAGGAAGGATAAGAAGCGTCAATGGTTGATGGAAGCCCAGAAGCGTGTGGGCGTAATCAAGTAGGCTAAGGCAAGTCTCCTGGCTTGTGACGGTAATTTGCCGTCCTTCTCATTCCGCGGGCGGAACAATGGACATCGAGGGCAAACCCTTTTCTAAATGGTCACTGACAGTAGCAACGTCTGCTCGTGATTCTCACACGATTCCTTTTTCATTCCCCAACCCTCTTGGGGAAACCGTAGCCTGTTTGACGGAAAACAAAGAACAACACCGCAAACTAACGGCAAACCGTCGGGAAAAACAAACGGCCCTTCCGGAACCTGTTTTCAACCTTACCGTCGATTCATTATTTTTACGCTTCACTAATCCGGTCAATTTATGCGGCTTATCCTGCTTTTTGGTGCGTTTCTAACGGTGTTAAACAGTTGCAACAGCGGCTCTCAACGGGCCGACACATCGACCAGCGAGGCCCCATCTGATTCTTCCGCGTTGCGGGATACGGTTTGCTACCAGCAGGTCACGGGCCGCGATACCACCACGCTCCGGCTCGTCATCAACGGCTCCAACGTAACGGGCGAACTGGCCATTTTGCCTTACGAAAAAGACCGGGCGCGCGGCCCCATCAGCGGTACGCTGGCAGACAACCAAATCCGGGCCGACTGGCAACGTTCGGGCGAAGGCGTCACGCAACCGTACGAGCTTACCTTCACGCTGGCGGGTGATGCCGTTACCTGGCGGGAAGGCGAACGGGTGGAGCAGCAGGGGCGCTGGGTGTTGAAAAGCCCGGAAAGCGGTTTTGAATACAAGGTATTGAAGTCGGAATGCCGGTAAAGGGTTTGTTTTACGGAGAGAAGCGGAGAACCAGAGAGTTTAGCGGAGGCTCCGCTTCCCTCTTCGACCCTTCGCCTGACTGCGCCAAACAACCCCTCTCCTCCGTGCAGGATCATTTCCAAAATTTGGTAGCTACCGTGGGTTTAGCGAACTTTGCCCTAAAATCAAACTACACCTACCTGGATGAACTTTTTTGAGGATACGGTTTCGATCGTCAAAGTAGCCGTGTCATTGCTACTTGCCGTTTTTAGTTGGCTGCTGATTCGCTTTCCCGCTCCCTTTCAACGCTTGCTGAATCCCCGGCCGGGCTTAACACTCTGGGGTTTTTTCATTGTTTTTCGAATTCTTCCCTTTATCCTAGTTTATCTCGTTCTGGATTTTGCCCCCCGCAGCGATACGGAGTTTTTCTATAAAAAAGCATTTTCGGCCTACCAGGGAAAAATGGTTTACCGGGATTTCCTCTCCTACCACGCGCCCTTGTTTGGTTACCTGATCAGCCTGCCGCTTTTTTTGTGGAATAATGCTAAGATTCTGATCCCGTTCATGGCCATCTTCGAGTTTGTCATCGTCTGGGCCACCTGGCAGTATTACCGCGCGGTTCGGCCGGATGCCCTGCTGATCGCGGCCCTGTATTTTGTGCTGCCGATGACGTTCGTCGCCATGGTCCTGAGCAGCGAAGAAGACATCTGGTTCTGGGGAGTCGGGCTTATTACGCTCCACTACGCCAGCCGCCGGCAAAGCAGCCTCTGGATTGGCGTGATCTGGGGGCTGTCGATGATTCTGATCAAAAGCATGGTAATCGTGCTGCTGATTCCAATGTTTTTCCTGGTCGACAACAAGTTTAAATACGTCCTGGGACTGGCCCTCGTCGGCATTCCATCCATTGTCATTCTGTATCTGCTGATGGGCGACGCCTTCCTGATGCCGCTGCAACACTCGGGCTACCACATGACGCCCAACCTCGTCAGCATCACGCGCCCGGTCCTCAGCGGTTTGTATAATCAGATCAGCCTGACCAACCTTAACACCATCAGTCTGTTTATCACCATGGCGCTGTCGTCGTGGGTTGCCATCCGGTACAAACACCTGGGCTACCAACGGCTCTTTCCGACGCTGTTTGTGCTCACGTTCGGTATTTTCATGCTGGTACAACCCAGCGCCCCCGGCTTTTACCTCTACCTGCACATGATCGTTGTGCTCTTCGAGGTGATGCGAAGCGAGGACCGCGCTTTCGGCTTTCAGCTCATCCTGCTCAACTTTCTGCTGGTCATTCAACCAATTATCTGGGTAATTTACATCGGCATGAAAAACTACGACGACTGGCAAACCGTTTTCTCTTCGTCCGTCACGGCCGCCGATTATTTCATTCAGGTTGTTGAAGTTGCCCTGCTGATGGTGCTGGTCTGGAAGACGTATCTTCACTTGAAAATGCTCGATCGCACCGCAAGCCCGGCCTATTCGATTCCGTCGCAGCGTGCGGGCAGTTCTTCGGTATCATAATCGCGATTGTCCATTTTCGCTGTCTCTAGCATGTTTGTAGTTCTTTCGAAGGCAGTTGTTTCGGTTTTGCTGGGGGCTTTGGCGCTGCTGATGGCGTTTCGACGCCCGGTTGTCGAGTCGTTTCTAAACCAAAGCCAGCGACCCTGGCTGCTGATTTTCTGGCTGGCGCTGCGGCTGATTCCGTTCGTGGGCATCTACCTGATTCTCAGTTTCACGCCCCAGTCCGACGTTGCCAATTACTACTATCCCATCGGGCTTTCGGCCAAGGCGCTGGAAGTACCCTACCGGGATGTCGTCAATCCGTATTCGCCCTTTTACGGCTTCTGGATGGCCATTCCGTTGCTGTTCTGGAACAACACAAAGGCCCTGGTTCTGTTTCTGACGCTGCTGGAATTGCTGACCGTTTGGCTCACCTACCAGACGTATGAGGGGCTGTTAAGCCGGGGTGAACGGCTTTTCCGGACTTTGTTTTACCTGCTGCTGCCGGTGCCGTTCTGCATGTCGGTGCTGAGCGGGCAGGAAGACGTGATGCTCTGGATCTTCGCCCTGCTGGCGATTGTCGTTTTGAAGCGGTACAACAACGATTACCTCTGCGGGCTGGTTCTGGCCTTCGGCATCTTGTCGACGAAGGCCGTCTTTATCCTGATTCTGCTGCCGTTCTTCCTGCTGAGCCGCCGGCCAGTTCCGTTCCTGGCGGGGCTGGCCACGCTGGGGCTACCGGTTCTTGTTTTTCTTTACCTCAAAACCGGCGTTCTGTTCATCGAACAACCGCTGCAGGAAGGGGCCTATCTGAAAGCTCCCAACTGGGCCTCGGTGCTGCACCCCTGGATTTCCGGGTTTACCAATTTTGAATTGTCGGTCTGGAACTACGCCGGGCTGCTCATCAGTTTGCTGGTGGGTATCCAGACGCTCCGGCTGCGCGGTCAGCACGATTACCGAACGTATTTCCCGCTGTTTTACATCGCTACGTTCAGCATCATGACAGTGGTTCAGAAAAACGCCATCGCCAATTACGCCTACCTGTTTATGCTGCCGCTGGTCTTCCAGATGCTTGATTTTCGGAACCGCACCGGGCTGGTTTTGCTCATCGTGTTTAATATCCTGGCGGCCGTTCAGCCGTCTTTCTGGTGGCGAATCGGGCAGCCGTATTACCAATCGGTGGGCGAAATCCTGAGTCGGCCGGATTATACGCTGGATTACGGCATGGAGCTTTTTATCGTTGGTTATTTTCTGTACCTGGTTGTAAAAGCGCAAAAATTACTCAAACTGCCCTATATTTGATTTTCATACCGTGAATTACGCTATAGACTGATATGACTGACGTACGCAATGACTGGACCCGCGAGGAAATCGCAGCCATTTATAACTCACCCGTTCTGGATCTCATCTATCGCGCAGCTACCGTTCACCGCCAGCACCACGATCCGCAGGAAGTACAGGTTTGTACGCTGTTGTCCGTGAAAACCGGCGGCTGCCCCGAAGACTGCGCCTACTGCCCGCAGGCTGCTCGCTACCATACCAACGTGAAAGTCCATAAACTGATGGAAGTGGACGAGGTTCTGTCGGCCGCCCACCGGGCGAAGGAATCCGGCAGCACGCGGTTTTGTATGGGTGCCGCCTGGCGCGAAGTGCGCGATAACCGCGATTTCGACAAGGTCCTGGATATGGTTAAAGGGGTTAATCAGATGGGCCTGGAAGTTTGCTGTACTCTCGGTATGCTGACCGAGAGCCAGGCCGAAAAGCTGAAAAATGCCGGTTTGTACGCCTACAACCACAACCTCGACACGAGCGAAGAATACTACGGAGACATCATCTCAACCCGCACCTACGACGACCGGCTGGACACGCTCGGTCACGTTCGGCAGGCGGGTATTTCGGTCTGCTCCGGCGGGATCATCGGTATGGGTGAATCGCATCAGGACCGTATCGGTATGCTGTATACGCTGTCTAACTTACCCGAACATCCGGAATCCGTACCCGTCAACGCGCTGGTGCCGGTAGACGGAACGCCCCTGGAAGACCAGCCCCGGGTGTCGGTTTGGGAAATGGTGCGCATGATTGCAACGGCCCGGATTATCATGCCCAAGGCGATGGTCCGCTTATCGGCGGGACGCGTCCGGATGAGCATCGAAGAACAGGCGCTTTGCTTCCTGGCCGGTGCCAACTCCATTTTTGCGGGTGACAAACTACTGACGACGCCGAATCCGGAAGAAGATCAGGACCGCCAGCTGTTCCAGACTCTGAACATCCGACCCCGGAAAGCGTTCAAGGATGCCGAACAACCGTCCGTCGTTTTCGAGCAAATACCGTTGTAAGCAACGAAATCTCCCTAAAGCAGAAGCGGCACGATTGAGAATCGTGCCGCTTCTGCTTTTTAAGGCCATCAAACCGTAACTTTTTCCTTCGAAATTGTGCTAATCAGCGCGTCTTCGATCCGGTCAATGGATTTTTCAAACGTCCATTTTTCCTGAACCACCCGCCGGGCATTCCGCGAAAGCCGGTCAGCCAGCGCCTGATCCGTTAAGACTCGCTCAACGGCTTTTGCCATCTCCTCGGGTTTGCGGTTGACCAACAGACCGTTGTAATTGTCAATGATGGTTTCGCGCACCCCGCCCTCGGCTACGGCCACAACCGGCAGTCCGCAGGCGTTGGCTTCCAGCGGAGCCAGCCCAAAGGGTTCCAGCGTTGAAGTGTACAGCAGACAAGAAGCCGTATTGAGCAGCCGGACCAACTCTTCGTGCGGTATTTTTTCGCGCGGTTCGAAGTTCACGCCCAGCTGCTGGCTCAGGGTTTTCAACTTACTCACGTAAGCCTTGTCCCCCATATCGCCCACCCATACGAGTTTGGGCCGGATGCCCTCCGGAATCAAAGCCAGCGACTCGATGGCCAGATCCGGCCGTTTGTGCTGAAAAAAGGCTCCCAGGCCCATCACAAACGGCTCCCGGGGCAGGTTCAGAAACGGGAATAAACCCGAATCGATTCCCAGGTAGCAGACTTCCCCCGCTCCGCCATAAGCCCGAAGCAGATTTTCGTTACTGAAATACGAATTAACCAGCACTTTGTCGTAGTTCCGGTAGTTTTCGATCTCTTCACGCACCCGCACCCGCGCCTGACGAATTTTAAAAATATCGTCCCAGTACTGACTCCGGTAATCGGCTTTCTTCCAGTTGCCATTGGCCGCCGGTAGCCCTTCCCAAATCAACTCGGGTGACGACTCGAACAGCGTCCGGTTGGGTTCGCCGAGGTAAAGGGCCTTGGGAATGTTGATAAACCGCCCGATGTAGGGCATGGAGAAGATGATGCAGGAATTGGCAAACAAGACATCGAAGCCGCCCGCATTAATCTGGTCGGCGCACTGCCGACAAAACTCGAGCATTCGCCGGATGCGGGTTTCGGGCTCAAACTTGACCGCCCAGACTTTATCCCGGTATTCATCACGAATTCGAATATCCATCGAAAATGGCAATACGTGCGTTTTGGTCACGTATTGATCCACATCCAAAAACTGAGTATCGGCAATGGACGAGGTCCACACCTCAATGGTATGTCCCCGTTGTGCCAGCCCCTTGATGTGCTGGTGTAAAGCCCGACTTCCTCCCCCGCTTCGCAGGTTATGCCAAACTGCAATTTTCATTGATTACCGCTTAATCCAGGTAAAACGGTTGCCAATATAGTATTTTTTTCTGATAACTCTCTACCGGTTACCCAATTCGAGCACTTCCATATTCGTAACCCGCCCCGCGTCAAGGGTAAAGCGGACGCCCGTACGAACCCGGTGGAAACCATGTTTACCGCACGCTCCTGGATTGATAAACAACAGATTATTCATTTTCGGGTCTCTGGTAACCCTTAAGATATGCGAGTGGCCGCAGACAAAAATATGAGGAGGATTTTGTAACAAACTGGGCCGAACAATAGGATTATACCGGGGTGGCGCTCCACCGATGTGTGTCATCCAGACGGATAGCCCTTCGATTTCAAACCGCTGGTGTTCGGGACATTCCTGCGCAATCTGTGCGTTGTCGATGTTACCATAAACGGCCCGAAGCGGTCTGAACGCCCGTAACTGGTCAATAATTTCCAGCGAGCCGATGTCTCCGGCATGCCAGATTTCGTCGCACTGGGCAAAATGCGTGAAAAGGTGCGGATCTAAAAAGCCGTGGGTGTCCGAAAGCAGGCCGATGCGGGTCAATGGTATTACGCAGAGTTTAACCGAAAGTACCAAAGGTAATCAGCGTCCTCCTGATAACCACGGATGTTTCCGGATAAACTCTGCGTAAAAGCTTCATTTATTGCCAGCCGCCACCCAACGCCCGGTACAGGTCGATCAGCGAAAGAAACTGGGCGCGTTTGGTGTTGATAAGCGATAACTCGGCCGTTAGAACGCTCCGCTGCGCCGTAATTACTTCCAGGTAGTTGGCGTAACCCGTAGCAAAAAGCTCGTCGGAAATGGTAGCGGCCTGATTCAGCACCGTCACCTCCTGCGTTTGCAGGTCAGCCACTTTCCGGTAATTTTCTATTCCGCGCAAGCTCGTCATCACCTCACTAAAGCCGGTCAGCACGGTTTTCCGGTAGTTGTAAAAAGACTCCCGGCTCTGCGCGATCGACAAATTCAGATTCGATTTGAGGTACCGCCGGTTGAAAACCGGAGCCGCCAGACTCCCCAACGCCCCCAGCGCCAACGAAGCCGGATCGAGCAAGACCGACGCCCGGAACGAATTCAGCCCAATGTAAGGGGTTAGATTCAGTGAAGGCAAGAAATCGGCACGGGCCACATCAACGTCGATGTTAGCAGCCTGCATTTCGAGTTCGGCCTGCTGGATATCGGGTCGGCGACGAAGCATCTGACTCGGCACCCCCGCCGAAATCTGAGCCGGCAACTCCTGATTCGTGAGGGTTTTACTGCGGGGAATCGGTTGCGGAAACCGGCCAAGGAGCTGATTCAACTGGTTTTCCGCTTCCACGATCTGCTGCTGCACCTGGGCTTCCAGACTCCGCGTGTTGATCAACTGCGCGTTGAATTGCTGCACCGCCAGTTCCGTCACGCGTCCGGCCGCTTTCTGCACCACAACCAGTTCGACGGCCCGCTGTTGCAGCGCTTCGTTTTCCCGGATAATTTCCAGCTCGCTATCCAGCCCCAGCAGGGTGTAATACAGGCGACCCACCTCCGCAATGAGCGACGTAACAATCAGGTGACGACCTTTCTCGGAAGCCAGAAAGCGCACATAAGCCGCTCGTTTGCGGTTGCGCAGCTTGCCCCAGAGGTCAATTTCCCAATTGCTCCGAAAACCCAGAAAGTACTCCGGCGTGGCATCCGGGATGCGCTGTTTGCCGTCGATGTTCGGTGACAGGTTGGTATCGAAGTTCCCCACCCCGTTGAGCGTGTAGCGTCCAAACCGGTCGATTCCAGCCGCGGCAACGGCATTGACCGACGGCACCAACGCTCCGCGCGTAAAGTCGAAATTGGCCCGGGCCACTTCAATCCGCTGCGTGGCAATCTGCAAATCCGGGTTCCGGGCCAGGGCCGTGTCGATCAGGCTTTCCAGATCCGGATCCGAAAAAAAGCCTTTCCAGCTCAGATTACCGATGGAAGTGGAATCCGCACTTCCCGTGAACGAGGTGGGTATTGGCGTCGTTGCCGGCAACCGAAGCGGTTCGGAAACCCGGCAACTACTCAACAATAAAAGCGGAACGAAACAACAAAGAGCGTTAACGTAATTGAATTTATGAATGAACTGTCGTACCATTTTCATGAGTTTGAGTGAATACCGGAACCCGTTCAGAGTCATCGTCTTTGGGCGGTTTGGATTGTAGCTTCTGCGCCAGTTTGGCAAACACCACGTATAGACCGGGAATCAGGAACAGCCCAAACAGCGTTCCGATGAACATCCCACCCGCGGCTGCCGTACCAATCGACCGGTTACCCAGGGCACCGGCACCGGACGCAATACAGAGCGGAATCAAACCGGCAATGAAAGCAAAGGAGGTCATCAGAATCGGACGAAGACGCGACAACGCCCCTTCCATAGCCGCTTTCAGAATGGACAGGCCCTCCTGCTGCTTCTGGTTGGCAAATTCGACGATCAGAATGGCGTTTTTACCCAGCAAACCGATCAGCATGACAAGCGACACCTGCGCGTAGATGTTGTTCTGCAATCCGGCCAGTTTCAGGCAAAGGAACGAACCGAAAATCCCGGCGGGCAACGACAGCAACACCGCCATCGGCAGAAACAGACTTTCGTACTGCGCCACCAGCAGCAGGTACACGAAAACAAGACAGATCACAAAAATC
This sequence comes from Larkinella insperata, assembly GCF_026248825.1. Taxonomy (NCBI): domain Bacteria; kingdom Pseudomonadati; phylum Bacteroidota; class Cytophagia; order Cytophagales; family Spirosomataceae; genus Larkinella; species Larkinella insperata. The sequence continues at coordinate 605,992 of NZ_CP110973.1, forward strand.
CAGATGGCCTGGTCGCCCGAAAGCACCTCTTCCCGCGTCATTCCCGACCACTCAAACGAAAAACCGCGGGGCAGCTTCTCCTTCGCCACTTCCTGAATGGCCCGGATGGCATCCCCGGAACTGTAACCGGGTGCGGCTTCTCCGTTGATCATGGCGGACGTAAACATGTTGTACCGGGTCAACTGTTCCGGTCCGTACACCCGCTCCAGCGTCACGAAGTTGGAATACGGCACCATTTCGCCCTGATCGTTTTTCACCCGCATGTTCAGCACGTCTTCCGGTTTGGCCCGGTAGCTCGGGGCCGCCTGCACCATCACTTTATACATCTGGTTGAACCGGATAAAATTGGACGCGTAAAAACTACCCATCAGCGTCTGGAGTGTACTCATCGCGTTGTCGATGGACACGCCTTGCTGAGCGGCCTTATCCTGATCGACGTGGAGCAGGTACTGCGGGAAGCTGGGGTCAAAACTGGTAAACACCCGGCTGATTTCCGGCCGTTTTTCAAGTTCCGCAATGAACGAGTCAGCTACCTTTTTCGTGTTTTGCAGATCATCGCTCCGGGTTTTGTCCAGCAAACGAATCTCAAAACCACTGGAGTTACCAAAACCGGGCACCGTGGGGGGCGAGAAGAACTGAATGCTGGCGTCGTTGATGTGCTTGGTTTTTTCGGCCAGAACCGCAATGACGTCATCAACGGTTTCCTTTCGTTCGTCCCAGCTTTTGAGGTTGATCATGCCCATCCCGTACGACGCTCCGGCTCCGTCGGTCATCAGGCTCAAGCCCGCCAGCGTCGAAACGTTCTCCACCGATTCGAGCTTGGAAGCCGCCTGTTGCACCTGGTCCATCACCTCTTCCGTCCGCTCAACGGTAGCACCCACGGGGGTTGTCACGTTGACATAGATCATCCCCTGATCTTCCGTTGGAATAAATCCAGAAGGCAGTATGGTATTGACACCCCAGGTTGCCGCCACAAACAACAGCAGAACGCCCCAGGTAACAACGCTCCGGTTCACGAAGGGCCGCACTCCGCCCATGTATTTCCGGGCCAGCGCATCGTAGCCCCGGTTGAATTTGGTAAAAAACCGTCCGAGCCAGCCGGTTTGCTCCCCGTGAACGGGCCGGAGCAGCAGGGCACACAAAGCCGGGGTCAGTGTTACGGCGTTAATCCCCGAAATCACGATGGAAATGGCAAGGGTCAGCGAGAACTGCCGGTAGAAAATCCCGACCGGCCCCGACAGGAAGGCTACCGGAATAAACACCGCCGACATAACCAGTGTGATGGCAACGATGGCTCCGCTGATTTCTTTCATGGCCGCAAACGTAGCCGCCCGCGGAGACAGGTGTTCTTCGGTCATTTTGGCGTGCACGGCCTCCACAACCACAATCGCATTATCGACGACAATCCCGATGGCCAGTACAAGCGCAAACAGGGTCAGCAGGTTGATGGAAAAGCCGATGGTCTGCATAAACGCAAACGTACCAACCAGCGCCACCGGTACAGCCAGCGCACAGATCAGCGTTGAACGCCAGTCTTGCAGGAAGAGGAAAACGACGATGAATACGAGGATAAACGCTTCGAACAGCGTCCGGACTACTTCATGAATCGACGCGTCGAGGAAGCGCGAAACGTCGTAGGCAAAATTGTAGGTCATACCGGGCGGGAAGGTCGTTTCCTTCAACTCGGCCATTTTTGCCTTTACGTTGTTAATAACTTCCTGCGCATTGGAACCGGGCCGTTGCTTCAGCATGATAGCCGCCGAAGGCTTCCCGTCGTTTTTCGACAAAATGCTGTAATCCAGCGAACCAAACTCCACATCCGCAACATCCTTCAGACGGAGCAGCGAGCCGTCTTCTTCGGTCCGGAGCACCAGGTTCTCGTACTGCGCCGGGTCGAAAAACTTCCCGGTATACCGGAGGACGTACTGCAACACCTGAGCATCACGATCGGAACTTTCACCGGCTTTACCCGGTGCAGCTTCAACATTTTGTTTCCGAATGGCATTGATCACATCATCCGGCGATACGGCATACGCCGTCAAGCGGTCGGGTTTAAGCCACACCCGCATTGAATACTCGCGGGCACCCAGAATATCAACAAAACCAACGCCGTCGATCCGCTTCAGTTCCGGGAAAATATTGATGTCGGCGAAGTTGTAGATAAATTTCTCGTCCGCCGTGGTATCGCTACTGATCAAGTTGAGATATAGCAGCATACTGTTGACTTCCTTTTCGGTGGTTACCCCGGCTTTAATTACCTCTTCGGGCAACTCATCCAAAACCGTGGTTACGCGGTTCTGCACGTTCACGGCCGCCAGGTCGGGGTCTGTACCCACTTCGAAAAAGACCTGGATCAGGGTTGAACCATCGTTTCCCGAAATAGACGTCATGTAGGTCATGTTCGGCACACCGTTGATGGCCCGCTCAATGGGCATGGCTACGGCTTTCGTACTCACCTGCGCATTGGCCCCCGTATACATGGCCGTTACGGTCACCGACGGCGGAACAATGTCAGGAAACTGGGTGACGGGAAGGTTCATGAGCGCCAATAAACCCATCAAGGTAATCAGCACCGAGATTACCGCGGAGAGTAGAGGCCGTTTTATGAAGGTATTGAACATAATGGACGGTTAGTAAGCCTACATAATACGATGCCAACCCTCCAGATCGCGGCTGCGCTGAAAGGTTGCTTCGTACGTGTAGGATGGGTTAGTAATCAATAGGCGACCCTTAATTGGTCGCCACTTGCGTATCCGCCTTCTCGGGGTTTAACGTCAGCAGACTGTCACTTGACATTTCCTGGGGCACGATTTGCATGCCCTCCCGAATGTTCTGGATGCCTTCGTAGACAACCCTTTCACCCGGCTCGAGTCCTGATTTGACGAGGTAGAACTGCGCCAGACGGCTCTGGGGCACAAAACTGCGCATCTTCACTTTATTGGCCGTATCGACCACGTAGACGTAATTCTTGTCCTGAATTTCGAAGACGGCTTTTTGCGGAACCAGAACGGCGTTATCGACCTCGTTTTTCAGCCGGATTTTTCCCGTAGCCCCGTGTTTGAGAACCTTGTTGGGGTTTGGAAAGCGGGCGCGGAAAGCAATGGTACCAGAACCGTCGTCAAACACACTTTCCATGGTTTCGATTTTACCCGGTTGTCCGTACGGCGTGTTGTCGGCCAGCAGCAGATCCACTTCCTGACTGCTTTGTTTGGTCCGGTTTTTGGCTTTCTTGATGTACTCGAGGTATTCTTTTTCCGAGACGTGGAAATAGGCATAGACTTCCCGAATATCCGAAACCGTCGTGAGCAGGGAACCTTCTTCGATCAGGCTGCCCATTTTAAACGGAATCCGGTTAATTACGCCATCAAACGGCGCCCGGACGCTGGCTTGCGATAACCGCAGAGAAGCATTCTGCGCAGCCGACTGGGCTTCTTCAATCGCGGCTTTGGCGGCATCCAGTTTCGATTTCGCCAATTCCAGCTCAGACGGTGAAATCACTTTTTTATCCACCAGCATTTTCACCCGTCCGAGTTCGACTTCGGCGGTTTTAGCTTCGGCCGTCGCGCTTTTCAGATTGGCTTTGGCCTTGGCCAGTTCAGACTGGTATTCGGCCTGATGAATCTGGAACAGCAATTGTCCTTTGGTAACCTGCTGACCTTCATCAACATATATTTTATCGAGGTAGCCCCCAACGCGGGCCCGCAGTTCTACATTCCGAACGGCCTCGACATTGCCGGCGTATTCCCGTTGTAGCGTAGTCGACTGCCGGGTTACTTCAAAAATGGGTAAGGTAGGCTTTTCAGCTTCGCCCTTTTCTTCGGTTGTTTCTGACGAACAACCAAACAACAAGCTACTGATAGCCAGAGCACTTACAATGCTATATCCTTTCATAGTTCTGTGTGATTTCCTGTTAAGCGTATTTAGGTATAGTCACGACGCAGCGCATCCGGCTGGATGTCCGCCCTGTAATTTCAACGCAGGTGTTGACTGGGTTTAGTGTATTTTATAACAACAAAGCTCGCCGAAGCGAAACGCTTTTATTGCTGGGGCGGAGGTGACGTAATTTCCAGGACGTGCGAAAAGACACGAATGAAAGTGAGCCCGACAGGCCGTGGAATCAGATGCCAGCTGGCTGGCTGCAGAGAAAATGAGAAAAGCGGGGCAGAAAAATAGTCGTGCTCGATGTTGAGAACGTCAGAATCTTTGTCGGATTCATCCTGTTCCGGGCAGGCATCGAAAATGCCCAGCCAGTCCTCCAGAACCAACTCACCAATGCTCTCAATTTTGTTAACGGATAAGTCTGCTTTATTGGCACCGTGAAGCCTTCTGGGTGAATAATGCTCAGGCACATCAACACTAATGTTGATGATGTGCAGCGCCATCAGCCAGCAGAATAAGCGGTGCAGAAAGAAACTTTTTCTCCGTTTACTCATTTGAGATCCTAATCTTTATATTTCAAAATTAAGCACATATATCGGAAATATGCAAATTCTGTTTCAAAAACAGGCCATAATTGCAATTATATACTGGTTTTTCTCCGATCATTACAATTTTGTATCGAGCTTTAACTTAATAAACCCGGCCGCAAAATCGTTTGAAATCAGAGTTTTAAACCCTGTGCTTATTATAAAACAACGTGTAGGAGCAAAAAGAGTTCAGGGTAAATACTATAAGGTTTACCATAGAGCCAATCGGAAACACCTGACTTAGTAAGAATTTCCGCTTGGCTCTATGGTCAATGTAATATTACAGCAGCAAACCGGCCAGCGTGGCCGACATGTAGGAGGCTAACGTTCCGCAAATGAGGGCTTTAAAACCCAACTTGGCCAGATCGCTCCGGCGCGAAGGCACCAACTCCCCAATACCGCCAACCTGGATGGCGATGGAGGAGAAATTGGCAAAACCGCAAAGGGCAAAACTGGTAATGGCGATGGTTTTGGGATCGAGTGTTTCCCTGATTTTCACTAGCTCGAGGTAAGCCACAAATTCATTGACCACCATTTTTGTGCCCATCAGTGCCCCGGCAGATTGAATATCCTGACTCGGTACGCCCATTGCCCAGGCAAAAATGGCAAAAACGTGGCCCAGCATGTAATTCAGGCTCAGGTGCGGAAAACCGAAAATATAATAACCGATCCGGAACAAAACGCTGTCGATCAGCGCAATAAGGGCGATGAAACCAATCAACATGGCAACTACATTGAAGCCGACTTTTAGTCCTTCGCTGGCTCCGGCGGCAATGGCGTCCAGCAAATTGGCGTAGATCTTCTTGATTTCCAGCTTGACGGTTCCCTGCGTTTCGGATACTTCGGTTTCGGGAAACACAATCTTGCTGATGACTAGGGCTCCTGGAGCCGCCATCAGACTGGCCGCCAGCAGGTAAGGAGCCGGAACGCCCAGTGAAATATAGACGGCCATTACTCCACCGGCGATGCAGGCAAAACTGCCCGTCATCGACGCCAGCAGCTCGGAGTTGGTCATGGTTTTCAGATATGGCTTAATCATAATCTGCGCTTCGACCTGTCCGACAAATGTGCTCGATACGTTCGATAGAGCCTCCGCTCCACTCACCCCCATCAGCCATTTCATGAACCGGGCCAGCACAGCAACCACCCGCTGCATGACGCCCAAATGGTAAAAAATATTCACCAGAACAGCCACGAAAATAATCGTCGGGATGACCTGGAAGAAGAAAATAAAACCGTTTTCGGGTCCGAAAGCCCGCGTGAGTGCCTCCCGGTTGACCAGGGGAGCAAAAACAAATTCGGCCCCCTTCACTGATTTTTGCAACAGCCGGTCGACCCACTGGCCCAGTGTCTGGAAAACATGTTGACCGATGTCGGTTTTCAGGATGAATACGGCCAGACCAAATTGAAGCAACAACCCTACTCCTACGGTTCGAAAATTGATTGCCTTGCGGTTATTTGACATGGCATACGCAATGCCTAAAATCAGGACGATGCCAATCAGTCCGGTAAAACGGCTCATTCGGTAAGGTGGTTAATTGAAGTGTACGGTATTTTACAAAAAACCTGTGAAGATACGAAGGTTTGACCGGTCATGAATTGGAAATTTCATGTTTTTCTCTGCTTCATTCTCAGGTTATTCGATACACTACCAGACCCCTCCAGTTGCGATTAGTAAAACCGCCTGTAAGCAGATTTGATTTTCGTATGATAGTAAAGTGATCGAAATGGGGTGGAATTTCGTTTTCGTGAAAAAAGCCGCTCTTAGGCGGCTTTTTGATTTATTCGTGGACCTCTTCGGCGGGCTGAGACTGCACCTCCGGCGGTTCTGGTTCCTGCGGTGTTTCTTCCGCAAACAGCTTTGCCTGCATGACTTCTTTCTGCGTCACTTCAAAGAATTTCTTTTGGATGTTAAACGGCTCTTCCACACCTTCTTTCAAGCAGCATTTCGTATAAGAACCATCCTCCTGAAGTTCATAGGCATTGACGTTATCGCGCAGGTTGTAATCCAGAATCTGAATGGTCTGTTGCTTCACCCGCTTATCGACGAGCAAAAACAGGGATTCGATTCGTCGGTCGAAGCTGCGGACCATGACATCGGCGCTTCCCCCGTAAATTTTGGGATCGTTGTTATTGTGGAAATAAAACAACCGCGTGTGTTCCAGAAAATCACCCACGATTGACCGGACAGTGATGTTATCACTTAACCCCTGCCGGTGGGGCCGCAAACAGCAAATGCCGCGCACAATGAGCCGAATCGGCACCCCCGCCTGCGACGCTTTGTACAATTCGTCGATAACCGCTTGGTCTTCCAGCGAATTAATTTTAATGCAGATACCGCTGGGCAGCCCCTGCTTGGCATTTTCGGCCTCGTTCTGAATCAGCTTGATGAGCTGTTTCCGCATATCACGCGGAGCCGTAATCAGGTACTCGTAATCATTAGGGAGGGAATGACCGGTTATAACGTTGAAAAACTCTGAAATATCGTGCGTATAAACCTCGTCAGTGGTTAATAATCCGATATCCGTATAGAGTTTTGAAGTTTCCTCATTATAGTTACCGCTCGACAGGTGCGCGTACCGAACCACTTTCTGGCCTTCGCTCCGCACCACCAGCAGGAGCTTCGTGTGCGTTTTGAAACTGCTGATACCGTAGATTACGAAACACCCGGCTTTTTGCAGCCGTTGCGCTTCCCGAATGTTGTTTTCTTCGTCGAACCGGGCTTTTACTTCAAACAGCACCGAGACGTGTTTACCGTTTTCGGCGGCTTTCAGCAGCGCTTCCGTCACCCGCGAGCGTTTGGCCAACCGATAGATTGTCAGTTTGATGGCCAGCACGTGAGGGTCTTCTGCAGCCCGCTCGAGCAACGCAATCACCGGTTCGAAATTGTTGTAGGGATGATGGAGCAGAATGTCGCGCTCCTTCATCATTTCGAATATGTCGGTATTCTTTTCCCGGCGGATTCCCAGCGCCGGAACGGGAGCCGGGGGCGCCGGCAATTCATCACGAAACTCCGGATTGCGCACAATCTGCCACAGACTCGTGTAATCGATCAGCAGGTTGTTTTCAAACAGGTTGTAATCGTCAATTTCCCACTTTTTCTTGAGTAGGTTGACCATCCATTCCGAAGCATCGGGTTCTATTTCGACGCGAACTACCCGGCCTAGCCGACGGTTTTTGATTTTCTGCTTGATTTCGTCGATGAAGTCGGTTTCCAGGTCGTCGCTTTCCTCCAGCGTAAAATCCCCGTTACGGGTGATGCGCAGCAGATTAACCGCTACTATATCCACATTGCGATACAACTTCTTGATTTCCTGCCGGACGATCTCTTCGATGGGCAGAAAGCAGGTTACGTCTTTCCGCTCGAACTGCATAAACCGGGGCAGGTTGGCCGGAATCTGAACGAACGACAGCCGGTGGTGCTCGTCATCGTCCCCCGCCTTAACCGGGCGATTCGGGTCCTGCGTTACTACGCAAAAGATCAAAACCTTCGCCAGCAATACCGGAAAGGTATGTGTATAGTCGTAGACCATTGGCGTCAGCATCGGGTAAATCGTACGGTCAAAGTAATCGACCGCTTTCTCCCGCTCTTCGTCCGTCAGATCGCTCAGGCCGACAAATCGAAAATCGACTTCATGAAACGATTCTTTCAGCTCTTCAAACACCGCGAGTTGCTCCTTGCTGAATTGCTGGGCGGCCGACATCAGGGCTTTCCGAAAGGGAATTTCCCGCAGGCCGGAATAGTCAATACGTTCCTTGCCGTAATCAAGGTAATTATACAGACTGCCGATTCGGATGGTAAAAAACTCATCCAGATTCGAAGCCGTGATGGCGAGAAACTTCAGGCGGTCGAGCAGGTGCCGTTCGGGGTTGCGGGCCTGATCCAGTACCCGGGCGTTAAATTTCAGCCAGCTCAGGTCGCGGCTGATGTAGTTACTCTGGTCGATTACGTTCGCCAGCTTTTCGTTTATTTTCATGGCTTTACCGTCTTCTGAATCCGCCGGTAAAGTTACTTTACGTCCCGAAAAAAACGAGAAGAAGCTCCCGAAAGAGCCCTTGCGATCTATATTATCTTTTTGTGAAGAATTTTTGTCTATCATAGGTTGGGTGGACTATTTGTAATCGATAACGTACAATAATACAACTTCGTACGAAGTTTTTAGTTTTTGCCTCAAATCACCGCTTTTACACCAATAAGTCCGCCTGTCAAAAATCTACCCTAAAAAAAAGCGGGCTTTCGGCCCGCTTTTTCTATACATCTACTTTTGCGTACTTGGCGTTTCGCTCAATAAACTCTCGGCGGGGGGCTACTTCATCGCCCATCAGGGTGGAAAAGACGTGGTCAGCTTCGGCGGCTGACTCGATGGTCACCCGCTTCAGGCTTCGTTTATCGGGGTCCATTGTGGTGCTCCACAACTGCTCGGGGTTCATCTCGCCCAAACCTTTGTAGCGCTGTACGTTCACATTTTCTTCCCGACCCGCTCCGGCCAGTTCCCGAACGGCGGCTTCGCGTTGCAGCTCAGTCCAGCAATACCGTTCTTCTTTTCCCTTTTTCACCAAATACAAAGGTGGTTGGGCGATGTAAACAAACCCGTTCTCAATCAGCGTCCGCATGTGCCGGAAGAACAGGGTCAGAATCAGCGTCCGGATGTGGCTACCGTCCACGTCGGCATCGGTCATGATGATCACCTTGTGGTACCGCAGTCGCTCCAGGTTCATCACGGTTTCGCCGTTAATGCGTTCGAAACGGACGCCGAGCGCCGTAATGATATTTTTTATCTCGTCGTTTTCGTAAATCTTGTGCTCCAGGGCTTTTTCCACGTTCAGGATTTTACCCCGCAACGGCAGAATAGCCTGAAATGCCCGGTTCCGTCCCTGCTTGGCCGAACCACCCGCCGAATCCCCTTCCACGAGGTAAATTTCGCAGTTTTCGGGATTGGTGTCCGAACAGTCGGCCAGTTTGCCGGGTAAACCCATACCGCCCATGAAATCCTTCCGATCGGTCATGATGCGTTTGTAAGCCTGATCGGCCGCAATCCGGGCCTGGGCCGAGATCAACACTTTCCGGATGATGGATTGGGCTTCTTTCGGGTGTTCTTCAAGCCACATCTCGAGCATTTCGGCAACGGTCGAGCTAACTGCGCCCACTACGTCGCTGTTACCAAGTTTCGTCTTGGTCTGCCCTTCAAACTGCGGCTCGGCGACTTTCACGGAAATCACGGCGGTCAGCCCTTTCCGGAAGTCACTTCCGTCAAAAACAACTTTCCCGGCGTTCTTTCCCAGCACCTGCGCGTTGCGCTCGGCGTAATTTTTCAAAATCCGGGTCAATGCCGTCCGAAATCCCTGAACGTGCGTTCCGCCTTCAATTGTGTTGATGTTGTTGACGTACGAGGAGATGTTCTCGCCCGCTTCGAGGTTATACACCATCGAAACCTGAACGGGGGTTGAACCGGTTTCGCGCTCCATGTAGATTGGCTGCATGCCTTCGAGCGACTGCCGGTTTTCGTCGAGGTATTTTACAAACTCGATCAAGCCACCTTCCGAGTAAAACTCGGTTTTCAGTGGCTCTCCCGCTTCGTTCATGTCACGCAGGTCCGTCAGGGTAATGCGAATTCCTTTGTTAAGGAAAGCCAGTTCGCGCAAACGGCTGGCAACGGTATCGTATTTGTAAACCGTTTCGGTAAAAATGGTTTCATCAGGCTTAAAGCGTACGGTTGTACCGGTATCGCTGGCGGTACCGATTTCCCGAACGTCGTACAACGGATGACCGATGCTGTACTCCTGCTCAAATATTTTGCCCTCGCGGTGCACTTCTACCCGCAACGAGGTTGAGAGGGCATTCACGCAGGAAACCCCCACACCGTGCAGACCGCCGGAAACTTTGTAGGTATCTTTATCAAACTTACCACCCGCGTGCAGAACCGTCATGACCACTTCCAGGGCCGACTTACCGGTTTTGTGCATCCCGGTCGGAATGCCCCGCCCATTATCGCGTACGGTGATGGAATTATCTTCGTTAATCGTTACATGGATGGTGTCGCAATAGCCGGCCAGGGCCTCGTCAATCGAGTTATCGACTACCTCCCAAATCAGGTGGTGTAATCCCTTGATTCCCACATCCCCAATGTACATGGCCGGTCGTTTCCGGACGGCTTCAAGCCCTTCCAGAACTTGGATGTTGCTGGCTCCATAATCGCCTTGTACGTGACCTTCTGGTGTGATGTCGGTTTCAATTAATTCGTTTGTCATAGAATGCAACCAGTATGCTTCCGTTTTACGGAATTGTTATAGGAAAGACGTTTAAAAATACGTTTCCGGATAGTAAAAATACAAAATTTTTAGGCCATTTCCTAAACTAAATCGGCTTAACGTATAAATATATCACCAAAACAACGGACCGCAAAATTTTACGATCCCAAAAACGGCCAAAATAGCGAAGAATGTATTTTTCCGCTGCACAGAGCCCGAATCGGACTGACCAGAAGAAGGGAAATTTGAGAAATATTCACGCCGGAAGCTGGATCAATTTAATTTTTCCAAACTAAACCAATCTCTTTTTCGTCTATCTAACGTCAGTACAACCTAATCGAATAACAAGGAATGAAAAAATTCGCGTTTTTTTTGGCTATTTCAGCCCTTGCGCTGGTTTTCAGCCAGTGCGCCGTCAACCGGCAGCTCTCGCAGGCCAAAGCCCTGGGCGACTGTAAATTCAACATCGTCTCGGCCGACAGCGTCTACCTGTCCGGAATTGACATTCGGAAGCTGAAAAATATAGACGATCTAAACCCGCTGCGGTACCCGCAGATTGCCGCCGGTCTGCTGTCGAAAAGCATCCCGCTGAGCGCCCGCATCAACATCGACATCACAAACCCGACTAATAAGCTGGCGGCCATCAATCAACTGGAGTACAAAATTCAACTGGCCGAACAGGAATTGTTCAACGGCTTCATCAACCAGCGCATCGAAGTAGCGCCGGGGGGGGGCAGCACGCGCGTTCCGGTCAAACTGAATGCGAATGCCTACCAGCTGCTGACGGACGACAGAACCCGGTCGGCGTTTACGGACCTGATGCGCAACATGAGCGGCACCAACAACACCAAACCGTCGGTGCTGACCATCAAGATCAAGCCAACGCTGGCGCTGGGCAATAAAAAGATTGATTATCCCGGCTACATTACCATCAATCAGGAAGTAACAAACAAAATCCTGACGGGTCAGTAAACTCCGGCGAAAATTCGCCTACCCCAACCGCTTTATCCATTCAGGGTGGGCTAGCTCATGGTATTGCAGGGTTCTGCACCATCGGCTGGTCCACCCTTTTTATGTTCAATGCCCTTTCAATCGCCAAATCGGGTATCCTTTTTAGCAACAATTCACATCCTATATTTTAACCGTTCTGTTAAATAAAATACAAGTATAATCATATTTAAGACCGAGTAGGATACCGAAATAAGATACTTTATTAGTAGAAAAAGAATACTTATGACCTAACCCTGAAGGCGGTTCGGTTCTTTTGAAGAGATTCCTCCAAAGGTTCCGCTCCCAAACTAGTATGCCAGTAACCATTCTTCAGCTACCGAAACGGAATCCGGCGTTTGCCCGCCATTTCGATTTCCATCCTTCTTCAGAACGCAGCTTTTGAAGTGAACTCTGCACGGATTTGTTGGGCTGTAATCAGCCTTTCCGGAACAGCTCAGGCGATAGCCTGACGCCAAGCTTTTTTATTCCTTAATCAATTTCAAAACCCCGTCAATGGATCTTGACCCGCAGGAAAACTGCGCTTACAAAACGCGTATAAACTTCTACTCCATGTTTTCGTATGAAAAGTAACATTCAGTACTTCAGTTGGCTGCCTACGCTGCTGAAAACGTCTTTTTTACCCCTGCTGGTCGCAGGGGTCAGCCCCATCGTGGCTAAATCAAACGGTTTACCCAGACCAGAACGACGCATAACCGTTACCGCAGAGCAGCCGATTTCCGGCAAGGTAACCGACGAAAAAGGCGAAGGCTTACCGGGTGTAAGCATCGCCGTGAAAGGCACAACCCGCGGAACCACCACCGACGCCAACGGCGAGTATAAGCTGACGGTTCCGGACGAAAACGCGGTGCTGGTCGTCAGCTTCGTGGGCTACCAGCGGCAGGAGCTTACCGTTGGCAACCGGTCAGTTATTAACATTCCGCTAGCCGTTGACGACAAAAGCCTGGAAGAGGTGGTCGTAGTTGGCTACGGCGTGCAGAAAAAAGTCAACCTGACCGGCGCCGTTTCAACCATTGAGTCCAAAGCCCTCGAAAACCGCCCCTCGCCCAACCTGGCGAATGGTCTGCAAGGGGTTACGCCCGGCCTGATCATTACCCGCCAGAATGGCCAGCCCGGCCGCGACAACATTGCCATCCAGATCCGGGGCGCTACCTCGGCCAACGGAAACGTGAACCCGCTGGTCCTGCTGGATGGCGTGAGTGTGCCCATCTCGACCATGCAAACCATGAATCCCAACGACGTGGAAAGCATCAGCGTACTGAAAGATGCCGCGGCAGCCGCGATTTATGGCGCTCAGGCGGCCGGGGGTGTCATTCTGATCACCACCAAAAAGGGCAAGTCCGGAAAAGTAACCTTCGACTACCTGGCGCAACAGGGAATCGACTGGGGAATCAACATTCCGGGCCGAATGCCGCTGCTGGAAGAAGCCGAGTTTTCCAACCTGGCCCGCGTCAATTCGGGAAGCGCGCCCGAATACACGGATTTTGAAATGGAGAACATCCGCAACGGCGTTCCCTACGCCATCAATCCGGCCGACACCAGCAATTACCTGTATTTCAACCAGGAGCCGATTGCCAACAGCGTCCTGCGGAAATACACGTCCATGTCGACCCATAACATCACGGCCCGGGGCGGTACGGAAAAGCTCAACTTCCTGATTTCAGGCGGCTATTACAACAAACAGGGCGTTTTTAAAGTCGGCCCGGATAATTACAAACGGTATAATCTGCGGGTCAACCTGGGCTCCCAACTGACCCGGCACCTTTCGCTCGACAGCCGGTTGTCGTATTCCAACGAGCGAACCAAGAGCCCATCCGCCGATGCCAACAACAGCGGTTTGCTGTATCAGGTCTACCGCTTCCGGACCCGAAACCCCATGTTTACGCCCGAAGGCCGTTACAATTCGGCCAACAACACGTACGCAACGCTGGCCGAAGGTGGTTACAACAACTACACGCGCAATTTCTTTGACGGCGTTTTTACCCTGACGGCGGCTAATTTTATAAAGGGTCTGCAACTGCGGGCGGTGGCCGGAACGCAATACCGCCGGGGTGATCGCCAGCTTTTCAACCGCACCGTTCCCGTGTGGGCCAAATCCAAGATTGCGGGGTACGTCAATCAGATCAATTCCTACCAGCTTGACAACGAGTTGACAAAGAACACCAACCTTCAATTCCTGGCCAATTACGACTTTAAAGCGGGTGAAAACCACAATTTCGGGTTGTTTGCGGGCTACCAGTGGGAGAATTACCGGGAAGACAACCTCTGGTCGAGAGCTACAAACCTGGTGAGCAACGACCTGCCGACGCTGAACCTGGGCGACGACAAGACCAAGACCAACGGCCAGACCATCCGGACGTACGCGTTTCAGTCGGTGTTTGGGCGTTTCAATTACAACTACGCCGATAAGTACCTCTTTGAAGCTACGGTCCGGCTGGACGAAAGCTCCAAGCTGGCCCCGGGTATGCGGCAGAAGTTTTTCCCGGCGGCTTCGGTGGGCTGGAATGTACACCGGGAGTCGTGGTTTGGCGACGCCGTGCCGTTTGTGTCGGAGTTAAAACTGCGCGGGTCGTGGGGCCGCTTGGGGGGTGCGCTGGGCGACGCCATCGGTTATTACGACTACCTCAGCCAGCTAAGCCGGGGCAACAACCTGGTCCTGGGCGATTCCCGGACGTCGTACATTTACCAGGGCTCCATTCCATCGGCCGCCCTCTCCTGGGAAACCATCGAAACCACGAACGGTGGTCTGGACCTCGGCTTTTTCCAGAACCGGCTTCAGTTCAACGGTGATTACTACGTGAAATTTAACCGAAACATGCTAACGGCCCAGCAACTACCGGGCACCATCGGCATCGGTACACCCCGCAAAAACATTGGCGAGCTGAAATCGTGGGGCTGGGAAGCCGAAATCCGTTACCGGGATCGCATCGGCAAGGAGTTTACGTATTCGCTGGCGGTCAACGTTTCCGACAACAACAACCGGCTCGTCAGCTTCTCAAACCGCAATGTCGTAGCCGCAGGAACCAACGGGTTGATTGAAGGCTATCCGCTCAACACCATCTGGGGGTACCAGACCGCCGGGTATTTTGCCACCGCCGATGAAGTTAAAAACTGGGCTTTCCAGGATAACCGGGCCGGTGCGGGCGACGTCCGATACGTGGATCAGAACGGCGATGGCCGCCTAAGCGTGGGCAAGGGGACCGTGGCTGATCACGGCGACCTGGTGTTTCTGGGCACAACCAACCCGCGTTACCTATTTGGAATTACCCTGGGAGCGCAGTGGAAAGGCTTCGATTTCACGGCATTTTTCCAGGGTGTAGGCAAGCGTAGTTACCGCTCAACCGCCGAATCCATTGCCCCGCTGCTGGTGACCTGGAAACAGCCACTCGCCATCCACCGCGATTACTGGACGCCCGAAAACCAGGATGCCCTGTTTCCGCGGCCTTACACCGGTGGTACGCACAACTACCTGGCTTCCGACAAATGGACACTGAACGCCAGCTACATGCGGCTGAAGAATTTGCAGATCGGCTATACGTTACCGGCTACCCTGACGCAGAAAATCAACGTTTCCCGCGCCCGGTTTTTCTTTTCCGGTCAGGATATCCTGACGATCTCCGGGCTCGGTCCGTTTCAGGGTTATTTCGATCCGGAAACCCGCGACAATGTCGAAAACGACTATCCGTTTTTCGCCACGGCTTCAATCGGCCTGAACGTATCTTTCTAATGCTTGATTATTAACAAGTTTAAAACCGATTTTCCATGAAAGTGCTTATAAAAAATAGCTTTGCTGCGCTGGCGCTCCTGGCGTGTCTGACGGCGTGCGAAGTGGACCGGTTGCCCGAAACCAACATTGCGGACGAAACCTTCTGGCAGTCGGAATCCGACATCAAACTAGCCAACAATTACCTGTATACGTTTTTGCCGGGCTTCAATACGGAAGATAACTGGTCGGACGACGCCTTTGGACTGGCAGCCAACAACATCAGTGACGGCTCACGGCTGGCCCCGGCTACGGCAACGAATGAGTACAATAACGTCTACAACTTAATCCGGGCGGCCAACAACACCCTTGAGAAAGCTCCCCGGGCCGCAGGTGCCGTTAGCCCCGCCGTACTGGACCGATACCTGGCCGAAGCACGATTCTTTCGGGCCTGGGGCTATTATTCGCTGGTGCAGAAATATGGCGGAGTGCCGCTGATCCTGAAAACCCTGACCGAAGATTCGCCCGAACTGACCCAACCCGCAGCCAGCCGGGATGAAATTTTCCGGCAGATTTACGAGGATCTTGACGTTGCGATTGCGAAACTCCCGACTCCCACGGCCCTGGGAAATGCCGATTACGGCCGAATCTCGAATACGGCGGCTCTGGCGTTCAAGGCGCGGGTAGCCCTTTTTGAAGGTACCCGATCGAAGTACCACCAGTACGGCACCCCCAATACCCACCTGACACTGGCCGTCAATGCCGCGAAGGCCGTAATGGACAGCAAAGAGCACGATCTGTTCGGCAATTATTTCGACCTGTTCCAACTGGCGGGTGAAGGGCGGCAAAACCGCGAGAACATCATCGTTCGGCAATACGGGGTATCGAATACCGACCGCGTATCGACCCATAATTATTACCGGGGCAGCCTGGAAACGGGGAACATGAGCCCGACGAAGAGTCTGGCCGATTCGTACCTGATGAAAGACGGTTTGCCGATTTCGAAGTCTCCCCTGCACAAAGCACCGGTAAAATCGACGGACGTTTTCACCAACCGCGACACCCGGATGAATGCAACGTTCATGAAAGCCGGCGATCCGTACATGACCACCAAACCGGTATTTGACATCGCGAATCTGGTGTTCAACAAAACCGGTTTTACGTTCCGGAAATACGCCAACATCGACGACTGGAACACGCAGGCTTCCACTACGGACCGGGCCCTGCTGCGATACGCTGAAGTGCTGCTTACCTACGCCGAAGCGAAATACGAACTGGACGGTACCATCAGCGATGCCGACCTGGACCTGACCATCAACCGCCTGCGGGCCAGGGGTGGTGTGGCCAAGCTGACCAACGCCTTTGCTGCGGCCAACGGGCTGAACATGCGGGACGAAATCCGCCGGGAACGACGGGTCGAACTGGCGCAGGAGGGCTTCCGGTACTGGGACCTGATCCGCTGGAAAACCGCCGAGACGGAACTGGTTAAACCCGTGCTGGGCAACTACTTCTTCAAAACGGAATACGTCTCCTCAACGGTAAACCTGACCCCGGACAATTACATCGTCGTGCAGGATGCCAGCTTCCGGAGGTTCGATCCCGCCAAGGACTACCTCTGGCCCTTACCCGTTAACGAATTGGCGCTAAACCCGGCATTGCAGCAAAACCCGGGTTGGTAACAATACCTTGACAAACGGCGCCGGGCCACCGAGTCTGGTGGCTCAGCGCCGTTTTAATGGAGTACTTGAAATTAAAATGCTTTTTTCAAGTACCTAACGCCAGAGATATCTTTCAAAAAAAAGCAGCAATTTTTATATTTCGGGATATTTTCAAACAAAGCGACTCCGGTGATTAAGCCAATAGGAAATAAAGAAGTGTTGGATTTGAAAGAAGGCTGTCAGTCAACCTTTGAGCAAATCTTTCATGATTATTTTCCCAGATTGGTAAAATTTGCTTACTCATACATTTCAGACTGGGAAGAAGCCCGCAACATCGCCCAGGAAGTTTTACTTACTCTCTGGCGCAAACGCGAGGACCTGGACGATAACAGTAACATCAACGGGTACCTTCTAACCCTCACCCGCAATCATTGTCTGAATTACCTTAAAAGCTTTCACCACAAAGTTCGCCGGTCGGCGGAACTGGAATTGAACCAACAAGCCCTCCAGCAACTGGATGAGAATTGGCTGTCATTTAAGGAATTAGAAGAGGCCATTCAGGCGGCTATTGATTCGCTACCGGCTCAATGCCGCCAGGTATTTGTCATGAGTCGTTTCGAGCATCTTTCTCACAAGGCAATTGCCGATCAACTGGGCATTTCCCACAAAACCGTCGAAAACCATATTGGCAAAGCCTTGTCGATTCTTCGCCATAAGCTGAAACCCTATATGGGTATGATAATCTTTCTGCTTGAACAAGAACTGTGAAACGCTTCTGGCAAATTGCCCACAAACCGCTCATTGTTAATGATTTGCTGGCAAAGTTATCGCTAATCGTTCTTCGTGCTTCTTTTCTCATCAACTTTATAATATAAAAAATCAATTATTTTTTATCATTCCGATAGGGGCTAGTGCCGGTTGCATTGTTTTTACGCACAAATCGGTACGCCATGAACGCAACACAAATAGCCAGGTACCTGGCCAATGAACTCTCCGAAGAAGAAGCCCAAACACTTCTGCGCTGGGTTGAAGACTCTCCAGAAAATAAACGACTGTTTATCCAGATCAAAAATGCCTGGTCAATCGCCAGCCTGGAAAAAGTGAACGCGGCTGACATGGAGTACACCCAAAGGCGTTGGCAGCTGGTCAAACGGCAATTGAATCAGGAAACCGTCCGACCGTTGGGGACCGGCGGCTGGCGGTGGGTGCAAGTGGCGGCCACGATTCTTCTGGTAGTCGGAGTTGCTCTACTGGCGTATTTCATTCCAACCTCCTCACAGCCGGAAAACAGCTATCAAACCGTAGAAACTCCAATTGGAAAACGGAGCCGAATCGTCTTGCCGGATCAGTCTGTTGTATGGCTCAATGCCCGCTCCAAACTTCGCTATCCAACCCGGTTTGATCATTCAAACCGGGAGGTGAGCCTTGAGGGAGAAGGATACTTTGAGGTCCGATCCGCCCCGGAGAAACCGTTTTTTGTCCATACTGATCGCACTACGGTACGGGTTACGGGCACAGCATTTAACGTTTATGCGTATCCCGCCGAAACTGACCAACGGGTTATTCTGGTGCACGGTCAGGTCGCCGTTTCGCACACGGGAAGCCCCGCTTTTTCAATTCTCAAGCCAGGCTTTTCCGCCACAATCCGGAGTACGCGCGATCCTATTGTCATTCAAGCCGTCAATGTCGCTGAACATACCGGCTGGACAACGGGCAAACTCGAATTCAAACACCTGGCTTTTGAAGAGCTGGCCCGGCGGCTCGAACGACGTTTCCATATCCACATCCTTTTTGCCAACCCCAAATACCGCCAGGAAACATTCAGCGGAAGTTTTGACGAAAACGAACCCCTTGAGCAGGTTTTGCAGGTCATTCAGGCCAGTAGCGACTTTAACTATTCCATCCAAAAAGACACGCTGCTAATCCGCTAGCGTAACCATCCAGTTTGATTCGATCAACGACTCTATTTCTAAATCCATTTTTTATGAACCACAAGTACGTTACCGACTCCGGTAGAAGTGGCTTGCGTATTGTACAAAAGCTACTGTTTGTCACCCTGCTGACGATTCAGGCGGGCTTTTCTCAAGCCAAATCAGATCCCGTTCGTGAACTTATCCGGCGAAAACCGGAACAGATGCAACTACGCGACTTCATTCAACTGGTCGAACGAACAACAGACTACCGGTTTTTCTACAGTGATAAAGAAGTTGACGTTAATCAATTCGTTACGGTTCAGAGTAAAACCGGTGAAATTGCGTCCCTGCTAGATCATACGCTCAAAAAATCAGCCTTTACCTACCGGCTCGTCCACAACCACATCATTTTAAAACCAAGAAAGCCCAATACTACCGCGTTACCGGCTAAAACATCCGCCCTTGATACCGTCCGGATCCGGGGAAGGGTGCTGGATCAGAAAGAGCCGCCCGGACCGCTGCCGGGTGTTACGGTTATTGTCAAAGGAACCACCCAGGGTGTCACGACCGACGGGGACGGCTTTTTTGACATGGGCGTTAAAGCCGGTGACCTGCTGGTTTTCTCGTACGTTGGTTTTTCAACCAAAGAATACACGGTAACGGGCCGGGAGCGTAACATGACAATCTCGTTGGAAGAGAATGTTAACGCCCTGAACGAGATTGTAGTAACCGGCTTTTCGGAGCAGAAAGTCAAATACCTGGCGAGCTCGGTCAGCACGGTTGATTTGGCTAACGTCAATAACAAGCCGATCACGCAATTGTCGCAGGCGCTGCAAGGTGGCACGACGGGCATCAACGTGACCCAGGGTTCAGGTTTGCCAGGCGGGGATGCCGCTTCGATTAAAATCCGGGGCATTGGCTCGCTGCTGGGTTCATCGCCCCTGGTTTTGGTGGATGGTGTGCCGTTCGACATGAATAAGCTTGATCCGAACACCATTGAAAATATTTCCATTCTAAAAGATGCTGCAGCCGCTTCCGTATACGGCGCCCGGGCCGGTAACGGCGTCATTCTGATTACGACCAAACGGGGCGTTGCCGGTAAAGTAGATGTACAATACAACGGTTTTTACGGTATCCAGACCCCCATATCCACACCTGATTTTGTCGACGCTCCCACGTATATGCGCATGGTCAACGAAGCCCGGCGCAATACGGGGGGCGATCCGACCTATTCGGAGGAAGTAATTACCAATACCGCGAACGGCACCGATCCCAACCGGAACCCGAATACCAACTGGGGTCAACTACTACTCCGGCAGCAATCTCCCCTGCAACAGCACGCCCTGCTGGTATCGGGCGGAAACAGCACGGCCCGTTTTTCATTGTCGGCCAACTACCTCAAACAGGACGGTTTGGTCACCAATTCGGGATTTAACCGGGCTACCGTCCGGGCCAACACCAGCGTCGATTTGCGCAAGGACATCGTTGTCTTTATGGATTTGTTTGCTTCTCGTGATGCGCAGATGGAGCCGTATGCGTACGGCGGAAATACATCCCGCTTACTGAACTGGATTTTTACGGCCCCTCCTAATATCATGGCCAGATTTCCGGAAAAGTCTGAGCGGCCCGGCTATGCTTATTACGGAACCTACGGCGAAAGCTGGAATCCGCTGGCGCAGGTTGAAAAAGGCGGCACGGTTCAGCGGATTCGGGATGAAGTGCTCATTAACCTACGTCCTAAATGGGATATTAACCGGGACTTAACCCTGAAGGGCCAGTTCAGTTACCGAGTATCTTCCGGTGCGGACAAAACCGACCGGGAAGCTTACGTCTTTTTCGATTACTTCACAAACGACAAAGCCGGTTGGGATTATGGAACCATTAAATCGGCCGGACCGACGAACCGCTCAAGCTACTATTATGCAGGCGGTAACCTGGACTACACCAAAAATATTGGTAATCACCGGCTGAACGTGTTGGGGGGCTATTCGCAGGAAATGAATAATGCCGATGCCTGGCAGGAAATCAATCTCATTTCTTTTTTTGGTAAAGCCTATTACAGTTACGACGATCGGTACCTGGTGGAGTTAGGGATGCGTCGGGATGGATCGTCCCTCTTCGCTCCAAACCGTAAATGGGGAAACTTTCCATCGATGGCGGTGGGATGGAACGTGAGCAACGAAGCCTTTTTGAAGGAGATACCGGTCTTGAGCCAATTTAAAATTCGGGGATCATACGGTATGCTGGGAAACAACGCGATTAGCCCTTACATGTATCAGTCGACGATCAACACGGGAAACGGCACGGAAAACTCGATTGGCAACCCGAACATAACCTGGGAAAAAGTGGGGATTACCGATATTGGTGCGGACGTTAGTTTGTTTGACCGGCAATTGGACGTCACATTCGACTGGTATAGCAAACGGACCGACGACCTGATTCTAAGTCCTCAACCGACGCTCACTTCAGCCTTACTAACCGGACCGCTCAACATCGGCAGCGTAAAAAACACGGGTTGGGAGTTGAAAGTAGGCTTTAACAAAAGCATTACAAAGGACATCAGCTTCAGCATCAACCTAGGCTACTCCCGCAACCGCTCCGAATGGCTGAAATTGTCACAGGAAACACCCATTATCAACGGGAACAATATCTGGGCTAAAGGTCAAGCCATTACGGAATACTACGGTTTTCGAAGCATGGGCCTGATTCAGCAGGGTGATATCGATAAAGGCATTGCCGTGTTTTCCGGCCAGCAGACAGGCGACATTCGCTATGAGGATATTAACAAAGACGGCGTCATCAACAACGACGACCGGGTGTTACTGGGGCCGACGGATCCGCTGGCGAACTACTTCGGAAATCTCTCGTTCAAAATCAAAAATTTTGATGTCGAAGCACTCCTGACGGGGGTTGGCAATGTGGCCGCCTTTTATACCGGACGCATTGCCTTGCCCCTGAACGTATCCGGCGAAGGGGGAACGCCGTTAACCTGGCATTTGGATTACTGGACGCCCGAAAATACCGGCGCCCGCTTCCCCCGCCTGATGCCCACGCCCGGTAATAACGGCCTGCTTTCGGATTTCTGGCAGGTCAACGGAGCCTTTACCCGGGTGAGGTACATTCAACTAGGGTACACAATTCCGGCAACTATAACCAACCGGGTTGGCGTTAAAAACGCCCGGATTTACTTCAACGCCCAAAATCCCCTGACCTTCACGAAAATGAAAATTATTGATCCGGAAACCAAAGGAGATCAGGGTACTCACCCGATTTTCAAGACCTATTCGCTGGGCCTGAACATCCGGTTTTAATCCTCAACCTGAAACTGACTATGAAAACTCCTATTCGCCTTTTTGTCGCTATCATTCTGCTGTCTATAGGAACGGGTTGCCAGGAATTTCTGGAACGTGACAATCCAACCGCTACCACCGACGAGAAGTGGTGGAACCTGGAAACCGATCTAAGAAACGCCCTGGAAAGAGTGTACGAGGGCGTTCCTACGGGCGTTATCATCTACAATAATTTCTACTCCAACGCCCGGGTTCACCTCTCCGGCGCATCCGACGAATCGGTTTTTCGCGCCAATTACACCGACTTTGAAGTGTTTACGCTGGGAACGGCAACCAGTTCTTCGGGCATTCCGCTGGCGCATTACCAAAACCGGTATAACTCCATCCGGAATGCCTGCCGTTTTCTGGAAAATTACCAAAAGGCGTACGTGCAGGACCCCACCCTGAAAGAGCGGTATGCCGCCGAAGCCCGGGCCTTGCGTGCCTGGTATCACTTTGAATTGTTTACCCTGTTTGGCCCTATTGCCATCGTTGATCATGCTTTAACCCCCGCCGAACAGTATGTGGGAAGAAATACGCAGGATGAGGTAGTGGCGTTTATCATCTCCGAGTTGAACAAGGCGGCTGAAGTCTTACCCGAGCGGTATCCGGATAGCGATATGTATCGGATAAACAAGGGAGTGTGCTATGCCATCCAAACAAATTTGTACATGTTTATCGGTGATTACAAAAATGCCGCCGTTACCGCTAAAAAAGTCATTGACCTCAATGTGTATGAACTTTACCAAAGCGCCGACCCGGCCATAAACAGCTATGCCGCCCTGTTTACCTACACCGGTTTGGTGAATCGAGAGCGGGTATTCTTCTTCCGCAGCGGCCAAAGACAGGCGTTTCTGCGTTTAGCGCCCAAGAGCTTCGGCGGAGCCAACGCCACCACGAGTCCGACTTTAGCCATCGTTAATACCTACGAGACCAAACAGGGAAAAACATTGCAGGAACTCGGGCCGGATAGTCTGGCGATTTATACGAAGAATCCGAATCATAACAACAACCGCGACCCTCGCTTTACGGCTTCCATTCTGACACCGGGGGAAACGTTTCTCAACCGAAAAATGGATCCGTTCACCACGACCAGCATCGATTTGATTGGTCAGACCCAATCGACTCAAACCGGATTTTGGATTAAAAAGTGGCTGGATGGGCGTGATGTCAGCAATCAGGAAAACGGCTCGCTCGATTTTTTTGTAATCCGTTATGCAGAAATTTTGCTGAACTACGTTGAAGCCCTCGTAGAAACCGGAGACTGGCAAAACCCGGATGTGCTTCGTTACCTGAACCAGATCCGTAAAAGGGCCGGGATGCCTAATGTTGACACGAAAGTATACAACTCACAGGCTAAAATGCGCGAATTCATCCGGCGCGAACGGCAGGTTGAACTCGCTTTTGAAGGACAACGGTTTTACGACATCCGCCGTTGGAAAATCGGGGAGCAAGTGCTAAACGGCACGGTATACGGAGCCGTTGATCCCGCGACCGGCAAACCGGTAGTCGTTGAACAGCGGAAGTTTAACCCGCAACGGGATTACCTGTGGCCTATTCCGCTGGCTGAAATTAACGCCAATCCAAAAATGACCCAGAATCCAAACTGGTAAGTCGAAGCTGCACGGCTAAAAGTCCTTAGCCGTGCAGCTATGAATAACTCTCCTCGACCTTCCAGACGTTGCTGGCGTAGATGAGCAACTCGCGGACGCGGTTGCCCAGCACGAGCCGGCACTTGGGCCGGGCGCCTTTTTCGAGGTAGCTGATGGCGCCTTTGTTCAGAATGTGGCTTTTACCGATCCGGACGAAGTGATCGGCAGGCAGCAGCTTTTCGAGCGAATCCAGCGTTAGGTTCGGCACGTTCAGATGTTCCTGTTTGGAGCAGTACACGTTGATTTGTTTGTTGGCCGATTCGCAGTACATAATGTCGGCTACTTCGATGCGGTGAAGCGCCACGGAATTCTGAAACGTCAGAAATCGCGGCCCCGACAGAGCCGCCAACTCCGGATTCTGGCTGAAGGCCTTCTCCAACTGGAGCGTCAGTTCTATTTCGTGCTCTTTATCGGCCCGCCATTTGGTGTAAAACAGCCGAAACTTGTCTTTCAGAATCAGCGGATCGATGGGTTTGACCACAAAATCGGAGTGCAGGTGCGGGGCGGCTTTCTGCACGGCGGTCAGGGCATCGTCTGGGTAACCTGACACGAAAATAACGCCGTAAAACTGCTGTTGCCGCGTCAGCTCGTCCAACAGTTCAAACCCGCTCCGGATGGGCATTTTGATGTCCAGAAAGATCAGGTCCGGCTTTTGCTCCGCAATCAGGTCCAGCCCTTCGGTTACGTTGCCGGCTTCGCCTACTACCGTTACTTCCGGCAACGAACTCAGCATGCTGCGTAACGTCCGCCGAACCGGAAGTTCGTCGTCGGTAATGACGGATTTAACAATTAGTGGATTCATGGTGACGAGTAGGCAATAAAGTATCACTAGAAATTAAGAATCGACCGTGACTTCCTCCGGCGGCAAGACCGGATAAAGAGGAATCTGCGCTTCCAGCCGCACGCCCGAGATACCGGTCTGGGGTTCGGTCAGGTCAATGATCTGCTGGGAGCTTTTCACCTCATTGAACTGATTCAACTGGTCGAAAACCGCCTGATTGATGTTGAGGCCACGGCCCGTACTCCGACGCCGGTATTGCCGGGCTTTCTCCAGCCCCACCCCGTCGTCCTGTACCTGAATTTCCAGATGCTGGTCCGACTGGCAAACCCGTATGCAGACGGTTCCGCCCTCCGGCTTGTGTTCCAGCCCGTGTTTGATGGCATTGGAAACGTAGCCCTGAATCAGCATTTTCGGCAGATTGGTGTCCATCGGGATTCCTTCGGAGACTTTCACCGCGAACCTGATCCGATCGCCAAAACGCAGCCGCTCCAGGTCCAGGTAATTCTGGACAAACTCCAGTTCTTCGCGCAACGTCCAGAAAACCCGGCTTTTACTCATCAACTGATTTCGGAAGATGGAACCGAATTTTGCCAGGTAACTGACCACCGTATCCGGGTCGGACTCGTAGGTAATCGACTGAATGGCTGTTAGGAAATTGGCGACAAAATGCGGGTCGATCTGGTTGGTGATGGCCTTGACTTCCAGCAACGCCCGCGCCCGGCTGGCTTCGGCCAGCTTCCGCCGGATTTCAGACTCCTGCTTCTCGCGGTTGGCCGCTTCAACCTCCAGTTGCGACATCCGGCGCTGTAGCTGAAGCCGGTTCAACCGCCGTTGTGCCGCCCTTCTTATTTGCCGCAACCGCCAGTAAAATACCGTTCCGATAATCACCAGCATCGCCAGCGTCCGAAACCACCAGGTGGCATACCAGGGCGGAGCAATCCGGAATTCCTGCACGATGGAACGGGTGTTCCACAAGCCCTCCGCCCGTAACACCTGAATAGTCAGCCGGTAAGACCCGTCACTCAGGTTTTGCAGGGCAAAAAAATTATCATGAACCGGCTCCGACCATTCCGGGGCGGTGGGATTACCGTCCAGGCGTTCCAGCCGGTACTGGTAAGACGTACTCGCCAGCAAACCTCCCGACTCCGGTTCCCGAAGCCGAACTTCCAGGTCGTTCTGGCTGGACTTAAAGGCAATGGCTTCCTTCTGGGGTTTGATAATCTGCCCGGAACGCATGTCCCGAAACGCCTGGATGCCGGTTGGCACGGGTTGCAGCAACTGAAAAAGCCGTCTTTCGGAAATCATCATCATGCGGTCGCGCGTGGCTACCCACAACCGCCCGCGCGAGTCGAGCAAAATTCCATTGAAGATGCATTGACTGCCCCGAAACCCGTTTTGCCGGTCGAAGTAGGCCACCCATTCTTCACCCGTCTCGTAAAACCGTTCCATATCGAACACATACAATCCCTCCAGCGTCCCCACCATCAGAAACCGGCCCAACGGTCGGCAATAAGTGATCGTTCGCTGAATGAACCCCGGAGCAATGTGCCGGTACTTTTTGTAGTCATAAAACCAAAGCCCCTCCCCCGACGCCATCCACAAATTTCCGCGTTTATCACGCTTGACTTCGGCCAGGATCCGGGTCGGCAGCTTGCCATTCTTTCGGGTTAACGGATCAAAAGAGCGGCTCTTGCCGTCCCACATTAAGGATTTATCCAGACCGCAGATCCAGAATCGCCCAAACTTATCGGCTTCTATATTGCTGTACAGGTCGGGTGGTAACCGGATTACAGCCGTCAGGGCCAAGGTCTGGCGGTTGTAAATAAACAAATTATGGCTCGAAACAATCAGATACCGGTTTCGCCGAACATCGTCATAGAAGCCCAGCGCCAGCGTGGCCGTATCAGAACCGGGCAACAGGCGGTAGTGCTGTCCGTCGAACCGGTAAACTCCTTTCCGGGGTTCGGCTACCAGCAGTATATTTCCGTCGGCATCCATCCGGCTGGTCGGGTGAAAATGGTCCACCGGCAAGGCTTTTCGGTAAGAACGGTCGGGCACAACACCAGTCGGGCCCAGCCGACTCAATCCCTGCCCCCAGGATGCAAACCAGATCTCGCCGTTGCGGTCTTCACCAATGTTATTGGTCTCTTCCTGCCAGCCTTCTGATTCATCGAAATACTGCCAGCCGCTCATTTTGATCTGCACCAGCCCGTCGTGGGACGTTCCCGCCCACAGATCTCCCCGGCGGTCGAACATCAGGCGATTGACCGGCGAGGAACTGATGTGCGAATTGGTCACGGTTTTTCCATCAAACCAGCAAAGATCCCGGTCGCCCTGCGTTTTCTGAAAAGCCAGTTCGCCATTCCGACCAATGGCGCAAACCGTTAATTCCGAAGCCGGTACCGGCACATCGTACATTTTGCTAACGGTCTGGCCCTCGATTCGGTAGACGGCAGTTCCGGCCAGCGCATAAAACCGCCCGGCCGGGTCAGCCAGGAGTTGATCCAGCGGCAGTTGGTCCACAATCAGCGTCAACTGCTTATTTTTCAACTCCCACAACCGGCCCTCTTCGGTCAAAAACAGAATCCGGCGGTTGGGCCAGTCGGTCAGAATGCCCCGAAAGCGTTGCTCGGGATTGGTGAAGTACTTTTTGGTAACGTCCAGCATCCGGTCGTTCTGCCAGCAGTAAAGCCGTTGCCCAACATTCCTCTCACTGGCGCGGGCCGAAAACCAGAGGTTGTTTTCGTGGTCGGCGGTCATAAAGATGACTTGCTGCTGCGGCTCCTTGCGTCCGTAGTTCACCGAAAACTCCTTTACTTTCAGACCAGTGGACGTAATGGTATTCATTCGGAACAGCCGGTTACCGGCGCAGGCCCAAACGGTTCCGTCGGGCGAGTCGGTGATGTTATCGCCCCCGTCGGGCAGCTCCGGTATTTGCCGCTGGTTGATGATTGGCACGACTCCGTTGAAGACGTTGAGTCCGTAGTACGTTCCAATCCAAATCCGCCCAACCCGATCCTGGTGCAGCCCCGAAACGTAGACGTAGGAAAGCCCGTCGTAAACCCCGTAGTTGCGGTCGGAAAACTGCTGCGCCAGCCCCGTTGCGGTCCAGCAGCAAAGCATCAGGCCGATCAGGAGCCTGGCCAGATACCGGTTGCTGGGTTGCCTAGAAATTGGGGACGACATTTTGATTATCAGAGCGATGGATGATTCAGTTAAGTTACAAAGGATAAAGAGCATCGCAAGGTCCGGATGCATTGAACCGATGAAAAGAGGCTTTGAGAAGACATAATCAACTCATTCCCCGCCGTAATTTGTACCTGACCAAACAGCATCAAAGCCGTACGGTCAGGCACGGCTTTGATGCTGTTTGGCTGGTGTGGATAAGATGACGCATGGGATGGCAGCTAGGCGGAAACCGCCATCGACAAGACTTACAGCTTTGATGTCAACCGGGTTTTGCTGCAGTACCCGGCTTCAATGCGAATTGAATCCGACCATTTGGTTACGGCTTTTCCTTTCATGGTGGCAATGGCATCCAGCGAATAGCTTCCCGCGGGCTGGCTAATGCGCAAAATGCTGGCGGAGGTTTCCGTCTCGCAGGCGGGGGAGCTGGCCTCTGCATACGATTTTGTCAGGACGCCGACGGTTTTGCCGTTTAGCTTCACTTCAACCTGATCGAATTTAGCGCCATTCAGGCTGGTGTAAATCAGGTACGTACCAAGGTTTTCCGGTTTAATTTCTTCCTTGTCTTTACAGCTGACAACGGCGAAAAGCGTAACGAGGGCTAACAGGACTTTTTTCATGACAGTAGTAATTTGTTGTTTGTGTTTGATTAATGCATCAAAAGTAGCCACAACAACTACCGGCAACGGACACCGCCCGCCGACCCGGATGAATTACCCCCTACAGCCGATGAAAATGAGACGAGACGTACCGTATTATTGAACGGCAAGAGCCAAAAGTTAGCAGGCAAGAGTTACGAATGATGCGTTGTGAGCTGGCTACCACAGCGCTTTTCATACCGCATCCTTCCCTAGAAGTTTCGGGCGGAGAGGAGCCACGAGTACGGATTTCGGGGAATTGGGAGCCCGTCTTCCTGAATTTGCAGGTACATCAGGTGCAAGTGAGTCGGTGAGCGGGTAGCGTAGGCGTTATAACCGGTGCGGCCCACTTCACTAATTTTCTGACCCGACTGAACCCAATCACCCGGCCGCACGAGCACGGCATTGTTGTGGGCGTAGTACCACAAACCGTCGAGGATGGGGTCGTAAATCCAGATCCAGTTGCCGCCCCGGTATTCCTGACCCGGCGTCCAGGCAGTTTCGATGGCCAGCACCACTCCGCTGGTCATGGCCAGCACATCGGCGGGGCGGTCGGTATGGTCGTCGATGCAATCCTGATCGCGGTCAACAATAAAAATATCCTGCGCGGGATGGCTCCCACGAACGTTGTAATCAAACAAATCGAAGCCTTTGCCCCGGTATCCCTCTCCGTGTCGCCCCCCGATGGCGTCGGCCGTGTAGTTGCGCAGCGGAAAGGAAAAATAAGCCGTCCGCAGCAAACTATCCCGGTGCGTACTGTCGAGTCGGAACGGTTCGGCGGAGCGAAATTTAGTCCGCAGGCCCAGCATAATATCACTGAAGATTTTCCGGGCGGAATCCGGCAGTACGCTTTCTTCCCGAATCTGCGTGTAAAGCTGCTGGAATTGCTGACACATGGAATCGACGCGCGGCAGGTCCGATCCTGACCAGACCACGGTTTGCGAAGAGGCCGAGTTTGACAATCCAATCCATAAAGCACTGAGGATGCCGACCCACCGCATAGTTTTCCAAAATCCTGATTTCACCTTGATTGGCTGTATTCTATCTTATTTCAAGATCGAAAAATAAGAAAAAAGTCGTAAACAACGGTTATTCAGGACACGTAATGCGGTAGAATCGGTAGGTCAGGCTGAGGCCCACGTAGGTGTACGTATCTTTGGAGTTGGGATTGCCGTTCCGCAGTTTGTCCGATCCGCCGAATGTATTGGGTCCGAAATTATCCAGGTAATCCGAGCCCGAAAAACGGGTTCCGTATTCCAGTCCCAGACTCCAGGGCCGCTTAAACTCGTACTTAATACCAACGCCGAGCGGAAAATTGAAGAGTGATTTACGCTGGTAACCCGGACTTTGGGGATTGGGCTGGAAAGTAAACAAGCCAAGCCCGCCGAAGACGTACGGGGTCCAATTCTTTACTTTGCGCAGATCTTTGTAGTTCAGGAAGTTGTACTCCATCAGCACATTCAGCTCCCGGATATTGGTTTTGAACGCC
Organism: Larkinella insperata; assembly: GCF_026248825.1. Lineage (NCBI taxonomy): Bacteria > Pseudomonadati > Bacteroidota > Cytophagia > Cytophagales > Spirosomataceae > Larkinella > Larkinella insperata. The sequence goes on from NZ_CP110973.1 coordinate 636,064, forward strand.
AGGTTGCGAGCCTGCTGAAACGGGTCATTGAACCGTCGGTCGCTACCCGCAATCTGGCCCAGCCCGAGGTTCAGCCGCACTGTAAACGGCTGGCTGACGTTGTAGCGCACCAGCAGGTTACCCGCCGGGCGGACGTTGCCCGGAATCAGGCTGGGTGCCAGATCGCCTTTGTAGATCATACCGCCTAACCCCGCGCCCACCTCCCAGGTAGACTGCGCCCGGGCTACCGGCCCCAGCAGGAGCAGGCAGCCAACCAATAGCCCAATAGCCCGGCCTGCCGCCTTCATGGATGCGGCTCCCATCGGATCGTTACGTAAAAAATAGGATATTGACACTGAACTATTTATCGGATTGGAGGGCATTTAATGCGTGGTGTCAAAATGTAATGGAGCTGAAAGTTAATCAGCATGTACCCATCTTTCAGACGCCCGTCGGCGCCCCGCGCGGTATAATTCTGGTCGGTCGCAATGACGGCAAACGGATCGTTGGTTCCCAGATGATTCTGCAACTCGGTCAGCCGGTCCCCTCCTTTTCGGGCGGCTGTTGGTTCAAACCGCCGGTCGGCCATAACCCGCGAAAGATCGTCCTTCAGGATCGTCGGATCCGGAAATGGTCCGCCCACATCATCCAGGTAGTCGGTTGTGGTCATCCGGAATCCAATTTCTCCGCCCAGATCAAAGCGCTCGTTTAGTTTGTAGCGAACCCCAAAGCCAAACGGAATGGCCAGCGTGACGAGCGAATACGGCTTCACCCCGTTCTGGCCCTGCCCTTCGGTTCCGAGCGGTTGCAGCTTCACCCAGCGCTGTTCGGTATCATCCGGGGTTGTGCTGAACCCAACCGGCGTCCGGGCTTCCGGGCTGTGCGCCACGGCAGCCAGTCCTAAAAAGACGTAAGGCGTTAGTTTGGAGCGGAAATTTGAATTACGGCCGTCCGGTACAAACTGATATATACCGGTGAGTCCGAATTCTTTCAAGTCATTGCGGAAGTGCAGGTTACGTACGTACTGCGCAATTCCCGAAGCCATATCCTTGCGGTTGTACGTGTAGTCGTCGCCCGCAATCCGCGCCCAGGTAAAGGAAGCCCGGGCCGACAGCCGGGGCGTAAAGTGACGCGTGTACATGGCCGCAGCACTCCAGCGCATCATCAGAAACGTGGATTTGATGGGCTTGCGGTAACCGGAAATCTCGCCGTAGTAGCTGGACGTTCCCAGCCCCAAACCTACTTCCGAATACGGGACAAACTGACTCCGGCGGCCCTGCGCCTGTGCATTAACCGGCTGCAATGTTGCACACGCCGACGCAATCAAACTGACAATCAGTAAGTTATTCTTCATATTTCTTTGCATACTACCGCACCTGCGATCCGGCGCTTCTGATTCATTGGGTTGAAAACCGGCAACGCTGCCCAATCTTCTCCTCTGAAACGCCCACTTTTAGTATTTTATTGGATCAGTGGGTAAAACTGTTCGGGAATTAGGGTTAAAATTAGGTACTGACACTGCTTTATCCGCCCGGCCGATCACGACCCGACTCAATTCCGAATATCCCAGCCCCAACTTAACTTGTTTCGCAGGGTATTGAGAAAGCTGTCATCGCTCATTTTGACCAGTCGGGCCGCGAATTTTTCTTTCCGAACGGCCAGACGGGTGCCCGTATTAACGGTCCGGAACCGCGAATCAACCGAAACCAGAAAGGTGTTGCTCCGGCTTTCGACTTCAAACGACAACTGAGAGGAATCCGGCACCACCATTGGACGGACGTTTAGGTTGTGCGGACTGATGGGGGTCACGATGAAATTGCTGTTGTGGGGCAACAACAACGGCCCTCCGCAACTCAGCGAATACCCGGTAGAACCGGTCGCGGTTGAGATGATCAGCCCGTCGGCCCAGTAGGAATTCAGGAAATCGCCGTTCAGGTAGGTATGCACCGTAATCATCGACGACGTTTCGGTTTTGGTAATGGTAACGTCATTGAGTCCAAACGGAACCCCGTCGAACAAGTCCTCGTCCGATTGCAGCGTCACCAGCGTCCGTTCGTCAATCCGGTAATCCCCAATTGTCAGGGCTTGCAGGAGTTTCGGCAGTGACTCGGGGTTTTCGGGGGAGATGGTGGTCAGAAAACCAAGCCGACCGATGTTGATGCCTACGATGGGAATGCTGCCCGGTCCGGCGTGGGTGAGCACTTCAAGCAAGGTGCCGTCGCCCCCCAGGCTGAACGCGAAATCGGCGTCAAAAATATCGAGATGTGACGTGTAGGTCTGCGTCGTATGGTGAGCAACACCGGCAAGATCGAGGGCGGAACGGTAGACTTCTGATAACTGTATTTCAATTTGCCGCCGGGCCAGCTCATCAAACATGGATTGAATGAAGGGCGTAGCCAGATCGACAACATTACGTCCGTGAATTGCAATTTTCATAAAGAGCGTCCGTCAGTCCGATTGCAAAGATGGCTGAAAAGTCCAATATTTTGCTAGGAACTGCCGACTGATTGACTGCAGATTTACGAATCCAGATACCGGAGCAGCATTTCGAGCCGCCCCTGATCGATGGTTTCAATGGGAGTATTGGCAAAAGCCGCTTCGATGGTGTAGCCAAAGCGTTCGAGCGTAGCCACAACGGTGGTGATGTCTTTGCGGTTGAGTTTGAGCGTCAGCCGTGACTTGTCGGGCATACCGTAGGCGGCTCCGGCGAAATAGCTGCTGATGATCCGGACGTTATTCGACTCGACGAGCCGACTGATTTCGGCCATGGAATAATCACGCTCGTTGATGGACAGGATCAAAATGGCCCCGGCTTCCTGAATGCCGAGCAACTGGGCAAACTGTTTGAGCAGTTCGTTGGCTGATACCGTCCCCATGAATTCCTGCTCTTCGTTGACCACCGCAATAACTTGGAGTCGGTGTTCCGCAATCAGGCTGAGCAATTCGTAGAGGTGCTGGTTTTCGTGCACCGACAGATGTTCGAAAAGCCGCATCACATCGCTCAGCGGGTGCGTGTCGTCGGGCACATCCATCAGCAGGTCTTCATTGACCAAACCTTTGTATTGCCCCTGATCAACGATTACTAACTGCCCAACGCGGTGTTCCTGCATCCAGTCGAGGGCCTGCCCAACGGTGTCCGTCGGCTTCAGGGCCGGTATCATCGGGTCTATTAATTCAGAGGCCAGCATCGGTGTCGGAAGTTTACTGTCTGATTACTGTTTACTTTACCTAAACACACTAACGAAGCGAACCTGCTGAGCAGTATAGGCAACTACAGTATAGCTGAAAACTAAGAAAATTCCCTTAGAGTTTCAAAAACTTTCCGGAAAATTCTTTAAGATGTCAGGCAACGGTCAGATCACTCCGGCGACTGATTTCGGTCAGCGGCTGCTTCTCCAGCCACTCAATCAGCAGACGATTGAACCGATCCGGGTGCTCCATCATGGGAGCATGACAGCATTTATCAATAAAGTGCAATTCCGAGTTTGGAATCAGCCGGTTAAATTCGTGCGCAACTTCCGGCGGGGTGATGGTATCGTTCAGCCCCCAGATCAACAGGGTTGGAATCGTAATGTTGTGAAGCTCCTTGGCTACGTTGTTCCGCTGAGCGGATTTGGCAATGGCCACGATGCGCAGGCACTTGGGAATGCTGTTGGTAATTTCGAACACCTCGTCGATCAGTTCTTTCGTGGCAACTTTCGGATCGTAGAACGTGTAGGCTACACGCTCGGCGATGTAATCGTAGCTACCGCGTTTCGGGTATGACCCCCCCATCGAGTTTTCAAATAACCCCGAACTGCCCGTCAGCACGAGCCGTTTTACCATATCGGGGTGCTTCAGGGTGTACAATAAACCGACATGCCCCCCCAGCGAATTGCCCAGCAGCGTCAGATCCGTCAGCTTTTTAAAATCCAGAAAACTTTCAATAAATCGTACTAATCCTTCTAATCCGGCTTCGCGGATGGGCATCTCATAAATGGGCATCACGGGAATAACAACCCGGTACCGGTCGGCAAATGCGTTGATCACCCCATCCCAGTTGCTCAGAGCACCAAATAATCCATGAAGCAACAGCAACACATCGCCTTGTCCTTCGTCAATGTAGCGGAAGTTGCCTTCTTTCCGAACACGATAGTTCATAGCGGTCTTTGTTTTGTCGTAGAAAAATTGGAAAAATACAATAAAAAAGGCATCATCTGGTCGTATTCACAAAGGTAATCCAATTTTTTAATATTTCGAAGCCGTATTGAGTCAATACCGCTTCCGGATGAAACTGAATACCCCAGATTGGCAAATTACGGTGTCGAATCACCATATTTTCGCACTCAACTGTAGCAGCCAGTTCGACCAGATCAGCGGGCAGTTTCTCCAGCACCAGCGAATGATAGCGGGTTACCGTAAATTCCGCGGGCAGATCGCGTAGTAAAGCATCTTCCGATAACTTCCTAACCACCGATAATTTTCCATGCATTGGTTTTGCCGCATTTATCAGACGTGCTCCGAAAAATTCCCCCAGCGCCTGATGCCCTAAACAAACCCCCAGGACAGGCAGTTGCTCATGGTAATGCTCAATGACTTCCATCATACAACCAGCTTGCCGGGGGGTTCCGGGGCCGGGCGACAGCACCACGCCGTCGTACGATTCAGTTCTAATTTCGCTGAGCGAAGCCGTATTGCGTATTACCCGACACGTCGCTCCCGCTTGCTTGAGGTAATCCACCAGCATGTAGGTGAATGAATCGACATTATCCAGAACCAGTAAATTCATATTGGTAACAAACAAAAAGCGCAAAAATAACCATCCTATTGGGTAACCCGTATTTTTGTAACAACTAGAACTGACATTCTGATGCAATCCAGACCTTCTGTAGTCATTGTGGGAGCCGGCATGGCCGGATTAACCTGCGCCGTTTACCTCCGCCAGGCGGGTATTGAAGCCCAGTTGCTGGAAGCTTCGGACCGCGTTGGCGGACGGGTCTGCACGGACGTTGTCGACGGTTTTCGACTCGACCGGGGTTTTCAAATCTTGCTGACGGCTTATCCCGAAGCCCGACGGTTGCTGGATTACGACGCACTGAAGCTGCAATGCTTCCGGCCCGGGGCGCTGATTCACAGCACCATCGATCAGGCTTCCGCCCGGTGGGTTTCGCTGATTAACCCGCTGCGCGAACCTTCAGGACTCTTTCAGACCCTGGCGTCCGACGCAGCCACATTCAGCGACAAGATCCGGATTGTTGAACTGATTCGGAAGGTGGGTGGTTTTTCGACCGACGAGTTTTTTCAACAACAAGCTACGGATACCGAAACGTTTCTCGAAGAATTCGGCTTTTCGGAACAGGTTATCAACGGTTTCTTCCGTCCGTTCTTCGGGGGGATTTTTCTCGAAGATGCCCTGACGACCTCCAGTAATTTTTTCCAGTTCTGTTTCAAAAATTTTTACTCCAGCGATGCCGCTGTTCCGGCCGCCGGGATGGAAGCTATTCCGCGCCAGCTGGCCGCCCGGCTGAGTCCGGCGCAAATCCGGCTGAACACGCCGGTGCGGCAAATTCAGGATTCGATTTTGTATTTGGAAAACGGCGAAACCATCCAGGCCGATCTGGTGGTGCTGGCCGTCGATGCAACTGCCGCTGACCGTCTGCTGGGCGCTACTCCTCCGGTGCGCTCGTTTAACCACACCACGAACACGTACTTCGCAGCACCCAAGCCGCCTAAACCCGATTATTCCAATGCCGAAAAATTACTGATTCTCAACACCAACCGTCAATCGGCCATTCACAATCTCGCCATCTTGAGTGATGTTGCTCCCTCCTACGCGCCCGATGGGCAGTCGCTGATCTCGGTCAGCACACAGGGGCTGGAGGTTGTGAACGAAAAAGCCCTAGCCGACCGGATTCGGAAAGAACTGGCGGGCTGGTTTGGCCCGGAGGTTGAGCACTGGCGCTGGCTGAAGACGTACCACCTTCCGGAAGCCCTGCCGAGCTACCTGCCGGATGCCACGCACGCCCCGTTGAAACGGAGCGAACGGCTTTTTCAGTGCGGTGACCAGACGGCCTATCCTTCGCTCAATGCGGCCATGCAAACCGGTCGGAAGGTGGCCGAACTGATCAGTCAGCACGCAGAAAACGCCGGATCGTTCTAAACGATTCGTTCCACGTCGATGGTTTTCCAGGATACCGCTCGCTGCCCTCGGAAAACCATCTATCAACTACCGTAACTTTATCACGAATGCGTTGGGTTGTTCGCGTCCTGTTGTTTTTACTGATTCTACCCCTGGCGTATTTTGCGGCTTTTCCGCAGATTTTTCGTTGTCAGCTGATCGAGTACGGTTCTGACTTTCAGAAGTTTGCCAGGGGCGTCTGGGTTGATAAAACGACCCCGGAACACCAGCGTGTTTTTCTGCTTTTTGAAATCCATCAGGCCCGCAAACGGCTGGCAAGTCTGTGGACCAGCCCCCCGCAGAGCCAGGCCACGGTTATTTTCTGCCAGACCCCCGAACAGTATCAACAGTACTGCCAGGACAGTGAAGGTGCCGGATGCAGCCTCGGCACACCCTGGGGCGAATCGTGGATCATCATCAACCCCTACGGCCGAAATCCGGACGTGCTGGCCCACGAAATGTGTCACGACGAGCTGTATACCCGCCTGGGCTGGCTGACTACCCAGCGACAGATTCCGCAGTGGTTTAACGAAGGGCTGGCTATGATGATCGACCAGCGGTTTACCACCGCTACGGACAGCCTGCACCGCTACGAAGAATTTCGGGATCACTGGCAGCTGCAATCCCACGGGCAACAGATCGTGCTGGAGCTGGAAGAACTCAAATCGCTAGAAGGCTTCTTTTCGGGCGGCACCAATCGGGTCATGCTGGCTTACATGACCGCCGGTCAGGAAGTAGCGCGCTGGCTTTCCATTGTCGGACGAAGTGGCTTGCGCAGACTGGTCGACGCAATCCAGGCGGGCGAGGATTTTGAAGTAGCTTATCAGCGGCTGGAACGGGAAGCCCAACCCCGCAACGCAAAGTAAATACCGTTACTGACAGTGCATCCCGCAAATAGCCCAGCTCAGCCGGTTCCACGATTTAATTCGGCCAAAGAATTGTAACTTGAAACGCCAAGCGACTCATACCCGTCGTTTGTCAACCATCACCAGTACCATACGCGCCGAATTCTCCTTACATGAAATACCTGCTGAGCCTTCTTTTTTGTTGCCTGCTTTCCGTTGCCGCCCATTGCCAAACCGTGTCCTTTTCGTTCAACGATTACCTTACCTTTCCGCACAGCCGCAATCTGCACGGTATTTCAGGCATGGAATTTATCCCGGCCCGCCAGGAGTGGCAACTGGCCGCCGACCGCGGCAACTACTACGTTTTCCGAAATCTTCACCAGATTACAGACTGGGTCTGCGCACCCGATTCGGTTTTTCAAACGGGTCTTTATGTTGAATCGGTCCGGTATGACGCCCCAACGGACACCTATTTTTTCTCCGTCGAAACCGATGACGAATCGTATGTAGGCTTCAAAAAACACGCCATGCCGGGGTTGGGAGAAACGTTCGGGCGCATTCCCTTACCGCATCCGCTACCGGTGGACCGTAACAAGGGAATTGAAGCGCTGGCACTAACGCCGAACTACCTCTGGGTCGCTCCCGAAGCCGGATCGGTTGAGGAAGCCCGGATCGACAATCCGCTAATTCATTTTTACCGTTACAAGAAAACGGGAGACTCGGTGGTGTTCGATGCCGAATTTAGCTATGAAATCGACCGAAACGTGTGCCCGACGGACAGCAACGAAAAGCTGGGTGGTATTTCAGAAATGATTGCCCTGCCAGGTGACGAATCCCGGCTGCTGGTCTTGGAACGGTGTTACGAGCCAACCACCAGATCCGTCACGGCGAAATTGTACGAAGCGCAAATTGACGAAGCCCGCAAAAAGCTGATTAAGCTAAAAGACAAACCCGCCTTTGATTTTAACAGCCGCAGCGGCTTCCGGCCCGATAACCTGGAAGCGATGACATGGGGGGAGGATAATGACGGTCACAAAACGCTGTTTATCCTGTCCGACGACAACATCAGCAAAAACCAGTGGACGCAGCTAATCATCCTCGAAATGAAATAAAACAGAAGAGGCAGTACGCTAAAAAAACCGCATAAACTCCTCCTTCACTTATAAAACCGTAACCGGTCTTTGAACAACTTAGTAGTCAACCTTTTATAAACACTGTTAACTGCAAGTTTTTCTCGCTAGCAGAATATTTACTTATTGTTACCGAGTTGACAAAAACAGTAAAATGTTTGGATTTGTTAGTGAACGGCCATAGGTTTAAGTATCGAAACTTGACTTGACCTACTAATTTATGATTAGAAAAGTGCTCCTGACAGCGCTTTGCGCTGTCTCGTTTGGCATTGCTCAAGCCCACCGCCCGCTAAAGAACCTTGTTAAAAAGTCCTCGGCCCTTCCATCCGTTGTTGCCGATTCAGCCGCTTCCGACTCCGCTTTTTACGAGCGCATTCCGCTGGTTCAGGACCTTCTCAGCTACGCCCGAAAGCACCTTTCTTCGCGATACCGCTCCGGCGGATCTTCTCCCCGAGGTTTCGATTGTTCCGGTTTCACCCGGTTTTGTTTCCGTAAATTCGGAATTTCCCTACCGCATTCCAGTGCCGCCCAGGGCCGGGTCGGCGTTAAAATTGGGCAGAATATCGCCAAACCCGGTGATCTCATCTTCTTCAAAGGCCAAAGCTCCCGCAGCAAACGCATCGGTCACGTGGGTATGATCGTGGAAGTGGCCGGCGACCGCATCAAATTTATTCATTCGGCCTGGAACGGCGGGGTTCGCTACGACTGGCTGCACGCCCGGTACTACCAACGGCGGTTTATCGGCATCCGGCGCGTCATCAGTTAAGCTTTTTCCTCCGTCAAACGCAGCACGGTTCCTACCCCGCTTCCGCTGATCGCTTCGGCGACCTGATCGGCGTGGCAGATAATCACGCGCTTAACGCCTTTTTCGAGGGCTTTGAAGGCATTGTCCAGCTTCGGAATCATGCCTTTGTTGATAACGCCCCGGCTTTTGTAGTCAACGTACTTTTCGGGGGTCAGCTCGTTAATGACGCTATCGTCGTTCGTGGGGTCCGATAAAACGCCTTTTTTCTCGAAGCAGTACACCAGCGTCACCTCGTTCCGAACGGCCGTATCAACCGCCATTGCCGACGCCATCGTATCGGCGTTGGTATTCAGCAGACTTCCGGAGCGCTCGAAGGTGAGCGGAGCAAAAACCGGCACCAGATTCTGGCGGATAAAATACTGGATCTGGCCGGAGTTTACTTCTTCAATATCGCCCACAAAACCGTAGTCGATTTCGCCCACGGCCCGCTTTTTCGACCGAACGGTATTGGCATCCGCCCCGGTCAGGCCGATGGCATCAACGCCGATGGCCTGCAATTGAGCCACAATCTGTTTGTTCACCAACCCCCCGTAGACCATCGTCACCACGTCGAGCATGGGTTGGTCGGTAATCCGGCGCCCCTCCACCATCGTGGTTGCAATGCCCAATTTTTCGGCCACCTGCGTGGCAATTTTCCCGCCCCCGTGAATCAGAATTTTGTGGCCCTGAATCCCGCGAAACGAGGTCAGAAACCGTTTCAGCGCATCGGGATTGTCGATGACGTTGCCGCCTATTTTAATAATAACGAGACTGCTCATAACCCTTGCAAAACGCCTTTTAATACGGCCTGCGCCGACCATTCGCGGTTAGCCGCCTGCTCAATCACTATCGACTGCGGGCTGTCGAGCACCTCGTCGGTCACTTTCATGTTGCGCCGGACCGGCAGGCAGTGCATAAATTTCCCGTTGTCGGTCAGCCGCATTTTGTCCATTGTTACCATCCACGACGGATCCTGAGTCAGCACCTGCCCGTACTGCTGGTAAGACGACCAGTTTTTGCCGTAGATAAAATCAGCGCCTTCGAAGGCTTCGTTCTGGTTGTGAATGATGCGCGCATTACCGGCAAATTCCGGCGCCAGTTCGTAGCCTTCCGGGTGCGTAATCACAAAATCAACGTCCATGTGATTCATCCACTCCGAAAACGAATTGGCAACGGCCTGCGGCAACGGCTTAAAGTGCGGTAGCCAGGTCAGCACCACCTTGGGGCGCTTTTTGACCTTAAATTCCTCGATAGTGATGCAGTCGGCCAGTGATTGCAGCGGGTGCCGCGTGGCCGATTCGAGGTTGACGATGGGTACCCCGGCGTACTTTTGGAATTGGCTCATCACCACTTCGCTGTAATCCTGCTCACGGTCCTTCAGACCGGCAAACGCCCGAACGGCAATGATGTCGCAGTATTTGCCCACCACGGCGGCAGCTTCCTTGACGTGTTCGGCTTTGTCGCCGTTCATCACCACGCCTTCCTCCATTTCCAGGCCCCAGCTATCCTGCCCCACGTTCATCGTGATGACGTTCATGCCCAAGTTTTGAGCCGCTTTCTGCGTGCTCATGCGCGTGCGCAGGCTGGAGTTGAAGAAAATCAGGCCAATGGTTTTATGGTGACCCAGCGCCTGGTCGGCAAAGGGATTTTGTTTAGCATTCAGTCCCTCCTGAATGAGGGCGTTCAAATCGGGTACGTCGTTGTACGTTACGAAATTGGTCATTCCGGTAGCAAAGTCGGGTTAAAGCGGTTACGAAATTACGCGCACTTCTTTGCTCAGTGCTTCCAGAAATACATCGACTTCTTCCCGGCCCAGCGCCAGCGAAGGCAGCAAACGAATGGTATTTTTACCGGCCACACCCGTAAATATATGGTGCTCAAACAGCAGCGAATTCCGCAGCGTTTCCACAGGAAAGTCGTATTCGATACCAATCATCAGGCCGCGTCCGCGCAGGTCTTTGTAACCGCCGATCTGGCGAATCCCGTTCATGACATATTCCCCCATCTGGGCCGCGTTTTCAATCAGGTTCTCGTCCTTCATGATGTCCAGAACCGCGATACCCGCCGTACAGGCCAGGTGATTTCCGCCGAACGTTGTTCCCAGCAGCCCGTAGCTGGCGTTAAATTTGGGCGAGATCAGCACGCCCCCGATCGGAAAACCGTTGCCCATGCCCTTCGCTGTCGTAATCAGATCCGGCGTAATACCGCTGAACTGGTGGGAGAAAAACTTGCCCGAACGACCGTAACCGCACTGCACCCCGTCCAGAATCAGAATAGCACCGGTTTCGTCGCACTTCCGGCGCAGGGCCTGTAAAAACTCATCGGTCGCAACCTGAATACCACCCACGCCCTGAATCCCTTCGATAATGACGGCGCAGGTTTGATCGGTAATACCGGCCAGAGCGGCTTCAACGTCGTTAAACGGCAGAAAGGTAACGTGTTCGTTGTAGTTAACGGGGGCAACAATCGCCGGGTTGTCCGTCGCGGCAACGGCTCCGGCCGTGCGCCCGTGGAACGACTTTTTAAAGGCCACTACGTTTTTGCGGCCCGTGTGGAACGAAGCCAGCTTCAGCGCATTTTCGTTGGCTTCGGCCCCGGAATTGCACAAAAACAGGGCGTAATCCGGATACCCCGATAGTTCACCCAGCTTTTCCGATAATTCTTCCTGCTGCCGAATCCGGACCGAATTGGAGTAAAACGAAATCCGGTTCAATTGCTCCGTCAACGCCCTGACATACCGTGGGTGCGTATGGCCTACGGAAATAACCGCGTGCCCACCGTATAAATCGAGATAACGGTCACCTTTGGTGTCCCACAAATAGCTGCCCTGCGCCCGAACGGGTTCGATGTCGTAGAGCGGATAGACGTTGAAAAGCATTTTGAAACGGGATTAAGCGAAAAACTAATTTCTGGCTGCTTGATTTTCAGCCTGCAATTTTACGCATTCTGACGGGAATATTCGCGAAAAATGTAAAAAGCAGGCGTGAGCACCTGCTTTTGATAACCGTGAATTGCGAGCAGACGTTCAAAGACGGCCTTCGGGTCGTTTGCCCTGCCTTAGAACGGCTACCTGCTCGGGCGAAAAAGGAGCGTCGAAAAGCGCGGTGGTTTCGTGATAACACCGGAACAGATCGGCAATGAAATGAATCCGGTCGGCCAGATCGGCCCAGTCTGAGGCCCCGCTGTCCAGCAGGCTGTCGGCGGTGGGGTCAATCTGCAGCAGCAATTCCTGCAGGTCCGGGTTGGTAATTACGCGAAGCGACACCGGAAAGCTGGCTTTCAAGTCCTGACCTAACCGCAAGCGTACGTCGGCTGGCAACGTCATGGTCATTAGCTGCTCGGTCACCATCAGCCGGACCTGCTGGTGCACCAGGGCAATTAGGTTGTCAATCGCCCGTTCCAGGGGAGAAAGCTGCCCGAGCAGGTCCAGAAAAAATAAACGTCCCCGCGCCATCCAGCTATCGGCCGGAAAAACCAGCTCGATCAGCCTTTTTTTCAACGCTGCGGCATCAAGGGGCATCATGGTGAGCGATTCGACAATTTCAGGCTGCAGGCGGTTTTGTTCGTGGTAACCAATCTCCAGATTGGCCAGAAGCCGTAGTTCAGCCTGTTGTTTCGGATCATTTAAGAACCAGGATTGATAATAGGCCGTAAAAGCCTGACGCAGATAATACTGGCCATCGGGTGGGTCACCGGGCCTGAGTTCCCGTAAAAACTGGTCGAGATGATCGGCGTTGTAGGCGGTATCCGGCGCGCAGAGGGCCAGAAAGCGGGCAAATTCGCGCCCAATTTCCATAAAGACTTTCCGGTTGCCCCGGCTCACGGCGTCGCTGGACCGATTCAGAGCGGCCACCACCACACTGTCCCAGATGACGTGGCGTATCTGATCGGAGTGTTGCCTGGCCCCGAGTTGCTTGACCAGACCGACGAGTTTCTGGATGGCCTTACTGGCTTCCGGCTGAATCCGTAACCGGGTTTCCAGTTCCCGCGTCAAATCCTCCCGGCGGATGGTTTGTCCGGCCTGCTTGGATGCCCAGGTCGCGAACGTACACCAGTTCGCTCCAGCCCCCGCGCGTTCGCTGAAAGCCGACGAAAGCTCATAGTAACAATACGTAATCTGTAAATTCCGAACGACGGGGTCTGTCAAAGCCGTAATCTGCTCGACATCGGCAACCGTCGGTATGCGTCTGTTCAAAATCTTCGTAAGGTTGTTTACTGGTTCTACCATGATCTCTGCCTAGAAAATCATGCTCCAAACTACAGCAAACTACCCAGAACCAGGGGGGTGATTTATTGACCGGCGACTGACTGTCAGCCCCTTCGCGAATTTGCAAACAGTGGGGCTAAACGTTACCGGAAATACTTCGGTGTTTATGTGCAGGATTTTGGCTTTCGAGCGAACGAAACCGTCATGAAATCCAACAAAAAGCGGTCCTGGTTTATCCAGAACCGCTTCCAGCAGTGTATTTTCTTCAGAGCCTAACCGTTATAGAGTCCCCACGAACTCCCGAATGGCCTGGATTACCTCATCCGGACTTTCGATCATGCCCAGATGACCGGCTTTTTCCAATACGACGGTTCTGGCCTGCGGAGCGGCTTCAAACAACTCCTGACTTTTAGCAAACGGTATGATCTGATCTTCCTGCCCCGCAATCAGCAGCACCGGAAAGGAGGCCTCTTTCAGAACGTGGGTGCGATCCTGACGCGACGCCATTGCCTTAACACCCGCAATGAGCGCTTCCGCGGGCAGGGCCGAAAATACCTCGACCTGTTTTTTGACGCCTTCCGACTGGCTCTGGGTGTAACTTTCCCCGAACATTTTGGGCACGGTTTGTTCAATAAAGGCACCAGCCCCGTTTTGCTCCATTGTTTCTATGGCTTTCTGACGGCTCTGCTTTTTGGCTTCGTCGTCCGCGAAAGCCGTCGAGTTGATCAGCACCAGCCCCTTCACCATTTCCGGATGCTGCTCGGCAAACGCCAGAGCAATATAACCGCCCATCGAGTGGCCGATCAGCACGCTCGACTGAATCTGCGACGTTTGCAGCTGGCTGAATACCTCCTCCGCGTAAGCATCGATGCTCTCGTGGCCGGTGTGCGCGGAGAAATCAGGTTTAACAATGCTGAAGTCGGCGGACAGGTTGTCATAAACGCCATCCCAGATGGAAGCATTCACACCATGACCATGAATCAGGACAATAACGGGTTTATCGCTCATAGCTCAATTGCGTTGAAAAGGTCTTTCTAGTATAACCAGCAAGTCTGAAAACAGTTTGGCGTAGTCACCGAGCCGGAGCCGATAACTACGCCAACGTTTTTAACGGAACGAACGGTTACTCTTGGAGTAATCATTCACATTTTGGGGTTCGTTATGCCTGCGCGAGCACATCGACCAGGATCAGTACCAAGCCGGCGATCAGCATCAGCACACCGATCAGCGACAGCACACCACCCAGCAGCGACAGGATCAAACCGATAACGGCCACAATGATACCGGCACGAAGCGTGCGGCTCATGGCTTTGGTATCATCCGGTGCCAGCGAGTTTTTGATCTTTTTGTCGAGCTTTTTCATCATCATCCGCTCCGCCAGGTTCATTTTCTTGGTGGTTTTCAGAGCAGATGCAGCCGACTGATCAGCGGGCGCACTGGCGGCTTTGGCACTGGCTTCGGCCAGCATGTTCTGCACGCGGGCCATCCGTTTTTCCAGCTTCTTGTTGCCAGCCAGTTTGTTATCATTACGAGCCACTGCTTCCTGTAACTTCTGTTCAACGTTTTTCAGCGCTGCAGCTGTAGTCAGAGGAGTAGCTTCCTGGACGGGCGTCAGGGCCGGCGTCTCGGCAGTAACCGCAGCTACTTGTTCGGCTGGCGTTGAAACGGTTTGAGGAGCCGCAACTTCCTGACGGCTGCCGAACCGCTCAACCGGCATTTTCTGATACGTTGCATAAGGACGGCTACAAGCACTGAGTAGAGCTGAAGAGAGCAGTGCATACACTGCCAATTTGGAAAGTGTTCTCATGTAATTAAAATGTAGATTAGATAAACTGATACTGTATTCGTTGTAACTGGGGGCAAAAAAGCAGAATGATTGTTAACCCTGCAATGTTTGACCCTTTTTTTTACCGAAAAGTCGATCAACGGTTTGAAAATTTTATTTACCGCATCCGAATCTCCGGTCTGGAGGTTGAAAGTGGCCTAAAACCGGCCCAATTCGTTGGAGCCAGGCCGGTTCAAGAACAAATTCATCAGACAATTAGGCCGACCAGCAGCAGGAGCAGACCGACGACGAGCAATGTGGTCCCGATGGCATCGGAAGTAGTCGCCAATACCAGGATCAAACCGATCAGGGCGACCAGCGCACCAATGGTTACGACCACATTGACGGCTTTGGGGGCGTTGGGGTTGTGCGGGGCTAACGCTCTCTTGATTTTTTTGTCGACGTTTTTCAACATCAGCCGCTCGGCCAGATTTTTCTTCTTGGCCACTGTAGTGTTTGCCGCAGCCTGCGCATCCTGCCGGGTTTCCGCTCCCAGCATTGATTTAATACGCGCCATCCGTTTCTGAAGTTTGTTGGCCGCTACCTTGTTGTCGGTGCTGGCAACAACCTGATCAATCGCCTGTTGGGCTTTTTCGAATTCAGCGGCTGGAGAAGTGGCAACGGCGGCCTGGGCGAGCGAAGGTTCAGGAGTTAGCTCCTGTTTTACATCAGCCGTAACGGTTTCAGCGGGTAAAGCGGGGGTAACGTTGGCTTTACTGCGGCTGAAATGCTCGACCGGCATTTTTTGGTACGTAGCGTAGGGACGACTACACGCGCTGAGTAGGACCGTGGCGACCAACGCGTAGAACACGTTTCGGGAAGAAGTTTTCATACGGTATGTGCTTGAGTTTTGATGAAGCATGAAGGTTGCTTCGTATCCAAAACTGCGCAAAGCCGTATTTGTTCGGTTTCGTAAAAAAATCTGAATAAGCTGAACCAGCAGCGCACTGGTTCAGCTTACTGAAATCAGGCAGCCGACCGGAGTATGTGCAGGGAAGATTTACCAAATTTCTCCCGGGCATAATCGGCGGTAATCGTTAATTCTTTAACGCCATCCGCCGACGGTAGCTCATACATGGCATCGGTGATAATGGACTCGCAGATGGAACGCAGCCCCCGGGCACCCAGGTTGTAAACCATTGCCTGGTCTACTACGTAATCCAGGGCCGAGTCGTCCCAGTTTAATTGAATGTCTTCCATCTGGAACAACTTGGCGTACTGCTTCGTAATGGCGTTTTTCGGCTCCGTTAAAATCCGACGCAGGGCTTCGGCGCTCAGCGGCTCGAGGTACGTCAGCACCGGCAAACGGCCAATCAACTCCGGAATCAGGCCGAATGATTTCAGGTCCTGGGCCGAAACGTGGCGCATCAGGTTAGCGCGCTCCAGCGAATGGTGCAGACGGCGGTCGCCCGAGAAACCGATGGGGCGGGCGTTGATGCGCTTGCCGATGTGCCGGTCGATGCCGTCGAACGCTCCTCCGCAGATGAACAGAATGTTTTCGGTATTGAGGGCAATCATCCGCTGGTCGGGGTGTTTGCGGCCGCCCTGCGGTGGCACGTTCACAATGGAGCCTTCGAGCAGCTTCAGCATGGCCTGTTGGACGCCCTCTCCGCTCACGTCCCGCGTGATGGACGGGTTGTCGGACTTCCGGGCAATTTTGTCGATTTCGTCGATGTAAACGATACCGCGCTCGGCGTTTTCGACGTTGTAGTCGGCCGCTTGCAGCAGACGCGTCAGAATGGTTTCAACGTCCTCGCCCACGTAACCGGCTTCGGTAATTACCGTGGCGTCGGCGATGCAGAACGGAACCTGCAAAATTTTAGCGATGGTGCGCGCCAGATAGGTTTTACCGGTTCCGGTGTCCCCTACCATAATGATGTTCGATTTTTCAATCTGAATTTCGTCATCCGAAGGCGGTTGCATCAGGCGTTTATAGTGATTATAAACGGCAACGGTCATGACCTTTTTGGCTTCGTCCTGACCAATGATGTACTGGTCGAGGTAACGCTTCATCTCCATCGGTTTGATGAGGTTGAAGTTGGGCCGGTCTTCCGGATTGGAGCGTTTGGGTCGGGTTTCTTCCAGCACAACCTGATGCCCCTGCTCAATGCAGAAATTACAAATATGGGCATCGATGCCCGATAGCAGGAGTGTCACCTCGTTTTTCCGTCGTCCGCAGAACGAACAGCTCACTTGTGGCATATTAATAATTCTAAACGGTATTGGTGGTAGCGTATTGGCCTTAACGTTGGATTTCAGCGGCCGGGTTCCGGCCCGACCGATAAAAGTACCCGACCATTCGGGGAACAAGGTCGTACTAAGACAAATATACTAGAAATTTTCGTGCCCTATTTTGTGCCTCCCCTACCAAATTCAATCATTCATCCAAAATCAGCCCTTATTTCATCTGGATCAGCATAATTCCCAAAAAAATAAAAAGGCAACCGTTCTGGGCGGTTGCCTTTTTATAGCTCAGCGAAACGGCTTATTATTTTTCCCGACGCAGTACTTCGTCGATCAGACCGTATTCTTTTGCTTCATCCGCCCGGAACCATTTGTCACGGTCGGAGTCTTTCTCAACCTGCTCTTTGGTTTTGCCGGTGTGCGAAGCAATGATTTCGTACAGTTCATCGCGGAGTTTAACGATCTCGCGGGCCGTGATCTCAATATCAACCGACTGGCCTTGCGCGCCCCCCGACGGCTGGTGAATCATAACCCGGGCGTGTGGCAGGGCCGAGCGTTTACCGGCGGCTCCTCCGCACAACAGGACCGCTCCCATCGACGCGGCCAGGCTCGTACAAACCGTAGCAACGTCGGGCCGGACGTACTGCATGGTGTCGTAAATTCCCAGACCGGCGTAAACCGAACCACCCGGGCTGTTGATGTACATCAGGATGTCTTTCTTCGGATCAGCCGATTCCAAGAAAAGCAACTGAGCGACAATAATATTGGCGATATTGTCATCAACGCCCATCCCCATGAAAATGATCCGGTCGGCCATCAGGCGGGAAAACACGTCCACTTCACGGAAGTTCATCGGACGCTCTTCAATGACAGAACGGGTCATGTTTTCAACGGTGTGGTTCATGTAGCCGTCGACCGTCAGTCCGTTCAGCCCCATGTGGTGAACGGCAAATTTGCGGAATTCATTTCCTTGATTCATACTGGTTAATCTTTCTGTTTAGCGCAACGAAAATACAAACTTAACGGACTCGCCAAAACCGTTGTCAGGCTTTCCTCTTTTTTTACCGACGAGCCCTCTTCTGCGGCAATCCGTTTTGGAAACCAACTTCCCTATTGCCGTTGTTGTGTTACAAAAATGAGTAATCGAACCCGTTTTGATAGTCGGTTTGACTTATTATCTTATCAGAATTACTTGAGATCTTATGACTGTAAGCGCCCAAATCCGTTTATTACGCCAACAAAAAGGCTATTCGCAGGAAAATATGGCCGATATGCTGGGCCTCTCCACTACGGCTTACGGGGATATTGAGCGGGGAAAAACCGACCTGACCCTTTCGCGCCTGCAACAAATTGCGACGGCCCTGGGGACCACGGCCACCCAACTGCTGTCGGGCGAAATGGCTCCCGAACCGGAACTGTACCCGGCCGAAGTTGTCCATCAGGTTGAAACGCTGAAGGCGGAGCAGGAACGCAAAGACCGCGAAATTGAGAACCTGCGCCTGGAAGTGGCATTCTGGAAACGCAAGGCCGAAGAAATGGCGCTGGTCGAAGTGGTTCGTAACCTGACGACGCCAACCGAACGAAACCGAATCGGGTTTTAACGCCCCACCGCGAACCGCGGAGGGAATTAAAACCCGATGGTCAATCTGTATGCGATGGGATTAAGCCTGCGGCTGGCGAGCGCTGACCAGTTCCTTAAACTCATCAACTGAAATCGTTTTCGGTTCCAGCGTCAGCTTCTCTTTGATCAGTTCAATCACTTTATCATCGAACATGCGGTTATACATCTGCATGTAGTTGTTGCCTTTTTCGTCCATCAGGTACTGCCGGGCAATCTGGTCGATGCTTTGCTTCATCTGCTCATCGTCGCCGTAGAAACCGAACTGCTCCCGCACCATGGAACGGGTGGTTTCCATCACATCTTCGTAGGAAACGTTGATCTCGTTCTCGCTGGCAATCTTATTTTTGATCAACTGCAATTTGACCGACCGGGCAAATGTATCGTACTGCTCTTCCACGTCGGCTTCAGTAATGTTGCCTTCATTGTTGGTCAGCAGCCACTGTTTCAGAAACTCGGTCGGTAGCGAAATAGCGATGTTGTCGAGCAGCGCCTGTTCAATCTCAATCCGTTGCAGGGTTGTGGCTTCGCGGCCATAGTTGCTTTTGATGATTTCCAGCACTTTCTCGCGGAACTGTTCTTCGTTTTCAACGGCATCTTTGCCCAGTACCTTATCGAAAAACTCCTGACCGATTTCGGCCGGTTCGTTGCGGGTGACGTCATCCACCGTAAACGTAAACTCGCCCTCCAGGCTGGTAGCTTCCTCGGCCTTCAGCCCCGTCGCCAGCGCGCGGGCTTTCTCGTCGGGGAAAGCTTTCTGAATATCAAACGTAACGACATCGCCTTTTTTCAGACCGATGAATTTCGGCAGTTCGTTGGCGGCAATCTGCTTGGTGGGCAGGGCGGTTTTCGTCGAGAACGGTTCGCCCTCTTCTTTGGCATCCTGCTTCAGCTCGCCATAAATCATATCGCCTTCCGCCGACTCTTCGGCGTGCGTATGACCACTAAAACGGGTTTTCAGTTCCTCAATGGTGCTGTTTAATTCCGTTTCACCGGCTTCAATTTCGTACGCCGGAACGGGCGGCAGTGCGTTGAAATCAACCTCAAAATCGGAGGCCAGTCCCAGGTTATAGTTGAATTCAAATTCGCTTTGCGTATCCCAGTCGATGGCGTCGGCCTTCTCCCGGTCGGGCAGCGGGTCGCCCACTACCTGAAGTTTATTATCGCGGATGTAGTTATTGACCGTATTCTTCAACAATTCGTTGATTTCATCGACCAGGACACTCTTACCGTACATTTTCTGAATCAACGAGGTCGGTACTTTGCCCGGACGGAAGCCCTTAATGCTGGCCCGGCGGCCGTAATCTTTCAGTTTTTTATCTACTTCGCTCTGGTAATCGCTCTTCGTCAGCTTAATTCTCAGCGAAGCGTTGGTTTCCGTCGATTTCTCTAATGCAATTTCCACGATTTACTTATTTATAGGAGTGAAAGAGAGAAAGAGTGGAAGAATGAAGATCGCATCGAAACCGATTCGCTCTTTCACTCTCTCACTCTTTCGTCATTTAGTACGGGCGGAGGGACTCGAACCCCCATGCCTTGCGGCACCAGATCCTAAGTCTGGCACGTCTACCAATTTCGCCACGCCCGCAAATACACCTTGTTTACAGCGCTGACGGTACGGTTTTTGAGTTTCCTGGTTGAACACCGACTCATCAACCTCCCGGCGCTTAAACTATTTTGGCCTGCAAAAGTACAAATGATTTCTGTATTGCACAACCTCTAACTACGAGAGGATTATTTTTTATTAATATTCCTTTGATTTGCTGAGTCGGTTTTTCTAAATTTAATGTACATCCTTTACCTGAAAGTGATGCAGCGTATTAGAGAAGGAGAGCACACCCTTATGGACGTAACCGCGGAACCGGTCAATGAGCTTGACCTGGAACGTAAAGAAATTTTGAAGCGCTACCGCCGATTATTGCGGGAAGCCAAACCAATGTTGAAGGATAATGACGCCAAATTGATCAAGAAGGCGTTCAATACCTCCCTGGAAGCCCACCAGAGTATGCGTCGCCGGTCGGGCGAACCGTATATTTATCACCCACTGGCCGTGGCCCAGATTGCCGTTGAAGAAATCGGGCTGGGTACGACCTCGATTGTGGCCGCGCTGCTGCACGATGTTGTGGAAGACACCGACATGACCATTGCCGATATCGACCGGCTTTTTGGTCCGAAAGTGGCCCGCATCATTGACGGTCTGACGAAAATTTCGGGCAAATTTGAGTACGGCACCTCGCAACAGGCCGAGAATTTCCGCAAAATGCTGCTGACACTCTCGGATGACGTGCGGGTTATCCTGATCAAACTGGCCGACCGGCTGCACAACATGCGGACGCTCGATTCGATGCCCCGCGATAAGCAGCTTAAGATTGCCTCCGAAACGATTTATATCTACGCGCCCCTGGCCCACCGGCTCGGTTTGTACGCCATTAAATCGGAATTGGAGGACCTGTACCTGAAATACGCCGAACCGGAAGCCTACAAAGACATTGCCCGTAAACTGCGGGAAACCAAAACATCCCGGGATCGCTTCATTGCCCGGTTCATCGAACCGATTGAATCCGATCTGAAAGACATGGGCTACGAGTTTGTAGTCAAAGGCCGTCCGAAGTCCATCTATTCCATTTACAACAAATTAAGCAAGCAGAAAAAACCGTTCGAGGAAATCTTCGACCTGTTTGCCATCCGGATTATTGTAAATGTGCCGCACGACAGTGAAAAATCGGCTTGCTGGCAGGCTTACTCCATTGTAACGGATCATTACAAACCCAATCCGGATCGGCTGAAAGACTGGATCAGTACGCCCCGCGCCAACGGGTACGAATCACTGCACACCACGGTCATGAGTAAAGCCGGGCAGTGGGTCGAGGTGCAGATCCGGACGTCCCGCATGGACGACATTGCCGAAAAAGGGTACGCGGCCCACTGGAAATACAAAGGCAACGAAACCCAGACCGGGCGCGGCATCGAAACCTGGATCAGCCAGGTCCGCGAAATGCTCGAATCGGCTAGTAACGAAAAAACGGCCGCTATCGAGTTCCTTGATGATTTTCGGAGCAACCTCTACAGCGAGGAAGTTTTTGTGTTTACGCCCAAAGGTGATCTGAAAGTCCTTCAGCGGGGCGCTACCGCCCTGGATTTCGCGTTCGACATTCACACTCAGATTGGGGCACGGTGTATGGCGGCCAAGGTAAACAGCACGCTGGTGCCGCTCAGCCACGTCCTGAACAACGGCGATCAGGTTGAGATCATTACCTCAAACAAACAGAAACCCAATGAGGACTGGTTGCGGTTTGTGGTGACGTCGAAAGCCAAGACCAAGATTAAGGACCTCATTAAAGAGGAAAACAAGCAACACATTACGGACGGGCGCGAAGCCGTTGCCAAAAAGCTCAAAACGCTCCGGGTGGAAATGACGAACGAAGTGGTCAACCAGCTTCGGGCGTATTTCGGGTCCAAAACCACCAACGATTTCTTTTACCGGGTTGGCAAAGGCCACATTGACGTTCAGGAGCTTAAGCGATTTAAAGCGGACAAGGACGCCAAGGAAAACCGGCAGAACAAGCTCAACACGGACACGCTCCAGGACGGCAAGCAGTTTGAAAAAGAACTGAAAAAAATCCACGGTGAACGCGCCGATGCCGATATGTTGTTGATTGGGGAAGACATGGACCGGATCGACTACACGCTGGCCAAGTGCTGCAACCCAATTTCGGGCGACGACGTATTCGGCTTTGTAACCGTGAATGAAGGCATCAAGATTCACCGGACCACCTGCCCCAACGCCGTAGAACTGATGTCGAACCACGGCAACCGGATCATCAAAGCCAAGTGGACCTCGCAGCGGGATCTGGCCTTCCTGGCGGGGCTACGGATCACGGGAACCGACCGCGTCGGGCTGGTCAATGATGTCACGAAGATTATCAGTAACGAACTGCATATCAATATCCGTTCCATTACTATTGACTCCAAGGATGGGATTTTTGAAGGGAGTTTGAAGTTATATGTTCATAATACCGGGCACCTGGATGAGTTGATGAAAAAGCTCGAAAAAGTAATCGGAGTCGTGAAAGTAGCCCGGTTTGATTAATTTTGTATTTCTTTAGCGGGTTTAAAACTTGGGATGCCAACAAAGACAGCAACCCGGTGATTAACAAATTACTGACTGCCAGCATATTGCTCCAAGATTTAAGCTCATACCTGTGAAGTTATGCCAGTAGCGAAACAAGCCAACCTCGAAGCCGCAAGAAAAATTTTTACGGCTTATTTAGAAAGCAAAGCCCTCCGGAAAACACCGGAACGCTTCGCGATTCTGGAAGAGATTTATAACCGTGAGGATCATTTCGATGTGGATGAACTCTACATTTCGATGAAAAATAAAAAATACCAAGTCAGTCGGGCAACGGTTTATAACACGCTCGACGTGCTGGTAGACTGTGATTTGGTAACAAAGCACCAGTTTGGCAAAAATCTGGCGCAGTACGAAAAATCATACGGCTACAAGCAGCACGACCACATTATCTGCACGGATTGCCACCACGTGATGGAGTTCTGCGACCCCCGCGTGCAGAACATTCAGTCGCTGGTGGGCGAGATGCTGAAGTTCAACGTAATGCACCACTCGCTCATTTTCTACGGAAGCTGCCAGCGTGACAACTGCGAAAACCGTACGAAAAGCGAAGAGGAAAAAGACCTTCAGGAGCACGGCGGACGGCCGCTGGTTTCTTAAACCAATGAACAGCAAGCGGCTGAGTAACCGCTTAAACACTTCGCTTCAACGACAAAGACCGACTAAAACAAAGTAGTCTTTATCTTTTATTTATTATCATGGTAGATGTATTACTCGGCCTTCAATGGGGCGACGAGGGCAAGGGGAAAATTGTGGATGTACTGGCCCCGCAGTACGAAGTAGTCGCCCGGTTTCAGGGTGGACCAAACGCCGGTCACACGCTTGAGTTCGACGGTTTCAAACACGTGTTGCACCAGATACCGTCGGGTATTTTCCGGACTGATATCAAGAACATCATCGGCAATGGCGTTGTGCTCGACCCGATTGTGTTCCGGAAAGAAATTGAAGGTTTAGCCAAATACAATCTCGATCTGACCCGTAACCTCTTCATTTCCAAGAAAGCGTCGATTATTCTGCCGACTCACCGCTTGCTGGATGCCGCCTATGAGCAGGCCAAAGGTGATTCTAAAATTGGCTCAACCCTACGCGGAATTGGACCGACCTACCAGGATAAGGTAGCCCGCCAGGGTCTGCGCGTCGGCGATGTGCTGTCGCCCAATTTCCGTGCGAAATACAACAAACTGGTTGATATCCATAAGCTCACGCTGGACCATCATCAGTATGATTACCAGTCGGTATTGCCCCAGGCCGAAACGGACTTTTTTGAAGCCGTGGAATTCATCAAGCAATTCCAACTGGTGGAAAGCGAATACGAAGTAAACCAGGCGCTGAAAAACGGTCAGAAAGTACTGGCTGAAGGTGCTCAGGGTTCCCTGCTTGACATTGACTTTGGCTCCTACCCGTTCGTGACGAGTTCGAACACCATGACGGCGGGTGCCTGTACGGGCCTGGGGATCGCTCCCCGGCAGATTGGCGAAGTCTACGGTATTTTCAAAGCTTACTGCACGCGGGTGGGCAGTGGCCCCTTCCCCACCGAATTGCTGGACGAAACCGGCGAACGGATGCGGGCAGAAGGCCGGGAATTTGGCGCAACCACGGGCCGGCCGCGCCGGTGTGGCTGGCTGGATTTGCCGTCTCTGAAATACGCCATCATGATCAACGGCGTTTCGCAATTGATTATGATGAAAGTGGATGTGCTGAACATCTTCGACACCATCAACGTCTGCACGCATTACCAGCTTCCCGATGGCACAACGACCGAGCAACTGCCTTACGATCTGTGTGACACGACCGTTACGCCGATCTACAAAGAGTTCAAAGGCTGGCAAACTTCACTGACGGATTTCCATACGTATGAGGAAGTTCCGGCTGAACTGGCCGCTTACATCGACTTTCTGGAAGCTGAATTGGGCCTCCCCATCAGCTTCATTTCGACCGGACCAGACCGCGAAGCGATCATTCACCGCGAAGCCGTTGTCTGACGGCTTTCTTCCGGGACATATAATTTGCCCGACCTGCCCGGATTTAACCCCGCGGCAGGTCTTTTTTTGTTATTTTTGATTGATTAAACCCGCTTTTTATACCTGAATGAACCAATCACCGCTCTTTAACCGCCGGGGTTTTCTGAAAAAAAGTGCGCTGGCGACGATGACCAGTGCGCTGGGCACCCAAATTGTTTTTGCCAAAAGTCTGCCCGCCGGATACCTTCCGCTTGCTTTTGAGCCGCTGGCCGACCCGAATCCGATGGTAAGCAAGCACAAAGACATGTCGGTATTGAATGATAAACCGTGGAATGTTGAAGCACCCGCTCACCTGCTGGACGACGCCGTTACGCCCGCCGATAAAATGTTTATCCGCAACAACGGGCTGATTCCGGAGAAAATCGACGTTACCAACTGGAAGCTGACGATCAACGGTGAGTCGGTGAAAGCCCCAAAGACCTACTCCCTGAGCGATCTGAAAAAACGGTTCAAAACCTATACCTATCAACTCGTGCTTGAATGCGCCGGAAATGGCCGCGCAGGCTACGTTCCCCAAACGGCCGGAAACCAGTGGACCGATGGTGCCGTCAGTTGTGCCGAATGGACGGGGGTCCGGCTGAAAGACATTCTGGCGGATGTGGGCCTGAAAGATGATGCGGTTTACATTGGCTATTACGGCCAGGATCTGCACGTCAGCAAAGACCCCACCAAGCCGGTAATTTCCCGGGGGGTTCCCATCAAAAAGGCGCAGGAAGACGAAACGCTGGTGGCCTGGGCCATGAACGGGCAGGACATTCCGCTGACGCACGGCCATCCGTTGCGGCTGGTGGTAGGCGGCTGGCCCGCGTCCACGTCGGGTAAATGGCTGCATACCATTGCCGTGCGGAACAAGGTGCACGACGGTGCAAAGATGACCGGCAAAAGCTACCGGGTACCCATCAACCCCGTTCAACCGGGGGTCGATCCGCCGGAAGACCAGTTCAGAATCATTGAAGCCATGCCCGTGAAATCGCTCATTACCTTTCCCAGAACCGGCGCAACGGTGGAACTGGGCCAGTCGGTTCCCGTACGGGGTCATGCCTGGGTGGGCGACCGGGCTGTCAAAACCATGTACGTTTCAACCGACTTTGGCGCCACGTGGCAGGAATGCAAGCTGAAAGCGCCCAAAAACCGGCTAGCCTGGCAGCAGTGGAACATCGACTTGAAGCTCCCGCAAAAAGGCTATTACGAAATCTGGGCGCGGGCCGTCGATGATGCGGGAGTATCGCAACCCATGGTGATGCCGCAATGGAACCCGGAAGGCTACTGCAACAACGCCTGCCACCGGATTGCACTGAAGGTGGTTTAACCGTTAACGGGCAAACAATCCAACCCGGCGAGAATCCAGTTTCAGAAAAACAAACAACAGAATTGAAAACGACCAGAGTGACGACCCACCGTAGCTGAAAAACGGCAGGGGAATCCCGATGACGGGCATCAAACCGATCGTCATGCCGATGTTGATCATGATGTGAAAGAAAATGATGCCCGCCAGTGAATAACCGTATACCCGGGCAAAGCGCGTTCGCTGTTTTTCGGCCAGCAACACAATCCGGCACAGCAGAAAGACAAACAGCGTCACGACGATCAGACTGCCGATAAAGCCGTGTTCTTCGCCGATCGTGCAGAAAATAAAGTCGGTGCTTTGTTCGGGCACGAAGTCAAACTTGGTTTGGGTCCCTTCCAGAAATCCCTTGCCCTGCAAGCGCCCCGACCCAATGGCGATCTTGGCCTGCGTTACGTTCCAACCCGCCCCCAGCGGATCGGCTGCCGGGTTGATCAGCACCTTTATCCGGTTTTGCTGGTGCGGTTGCAGAACATCATTCACAAAGAAATCGACGCCCGCGACAATTAAAATCATGGACAAAGCCGCAACACCGATCACGATCACGTTCTGAACCGAACGCTGGTAACGGGGTGTCATGAAGAAGATCAGCAGTCCCAGAGCCAGAATGGCGATAAACAGATAAAGTTTCGGAACGATCAGCGTCAGGATAAACAGCGTCACCACCACAATGGCGATCAGCGGATAAATGCCCGGCAACCCTTCCCGGTACAGCATGATGATGAACGACGCAAACACCAGCATCGAGCCGGTTTCGTTCGACGCGATGATCAGTACGGCCGGCAGCGCGATAATTCCGGCGCACCAAAGCTGGTCTTTCAGCTTGGTCAGGTTAACGTTGGGGTAATCGATGTAGCGGGCCAGCGCCAGCGCCGTTCCTAGCTTGGCAAATTCGGCGGGCTGAATGGAAAACGCCCCGAATTTAAACCACGATCGCGATCCATTAATGTTTGATCCTGCTACCAGAACCAGCAGCAGCGACAGAATGGTAATGCCGTAAATGACAAACGCGAACGTATCCCAGAAACGGTAATTAATCACCAGGATGGCAATGATCAGCAGGACCGTTGTGCCAATCCACATCAGCTGCTTGCCGGCGTTGGTCGACAAATCGAATAGGCTCGTCTGGGTTTCCGGGCTGTATACGGCTGCGTATACATTCAGCCAGCCCATGAACACGCAGGCAATATAGAGCAGGAGTGTTACCCAGTCGATGTTTTGCGTAATTTGTGGTTCTCTGGAAACCAAAGGAGTACTAATTAGAAACAGTGAGTAATGATTAATTTTCGCTGGTTGGCGCGGGTCGGGAAGCAATTGATGACTTTGCTTCGGCCGTTGCGGGAGCGGTCGGCTGGGGTGGTGTGGCTTTCACCATCAACGGTTTGGCAACACTGTCTTTCCGGGGTGGCTCAATCTTTTTAGGCGCAGGTTTCTGGGGCGGAGTAATGGCCGGCAGGTAATTGGCCTCTTTCACTTTCTTGTCCAGTGCGTGGTCAAACACCTGGCGTTTGATGTATTTTTCAATCACCAGCGAAGCTACCGAAGCCGCAGCGATACCGCCCCAACCGGCATTCTCAACAAAAACGGCAATGGCGATTTTGGGATTTTCACGCGGAGCAAACGCAACAAAAATCGAGTGATCCTTGCCCTTTTTGTTTTGTGAGGTTCCGGTTTTGCCACAAATTACAATGTCCGGTATGGTGGCGGCTGCCGTAACCGTCCCGTGCTCAACGGCCCCTTGCATTCCTTCAATCACGTGCTCAAAATATTGGGGATTGATGCCCACCTCGTGTTTTTCCACGTATTTCGGATCGATTCCTTCTCCCGCTTTACCAATACCGCTGACGATGTGCGGAGTGTAATACCACCCCCGGTTGGCAATAATAGCCGCCACGTTGGCCATCTTCAACGGGTTGATCAGCAACTCCCCTTCGCCAATGCTGAGCGAATAGACCGTAGAGAACTTCCAGTGATTTTCGCCGTACATCCGATTGTAATAATCTGCGTCGGGCAAACTTCCTTTCAGCTCGCCGGGCAGGTCGATGCCCAGCTTCTGCCCGATTCCAAACTTCGACACCATATCGTGCCAGTGCTGAAGCCCCGTTGCCGATGCTTTGAACGTGTTTCGCTCCGCGTTGTTGTAGAGTAAACGTCGGAAAACGTGGTAAAAGTACGGATTACAGGAATATTGAACAGCTCCGGAGATATTCAACCGGCCGGAACGGTAACAGTGGCATTTCATGGGTACGCCCGCGTGGCTGAAAATTGAACTCGGCATCACGGCTCCGTCCTGCATCGCCACCAGTGCCTGAATCAGCTTGAAGGTAGAACCCGGCCGGTAACTCGCCATGATTGGGCGGTTAATCAGCGGTTTGTACGGATTCTTGGCCAGTTGAGCGTAACTTTTTGAAAAGTGCCGGCTTGAAAGGATATTGGGGTCATAGGTCGGTGCCGAAACCATGCACAAAATCTGGCCGGTTGACGGCTCGATGGCCACAACACTGCCAACTTTATTTTGCATCAACGTATCGGCATACTGCTGAATTTCAACGTCGATGCCCGTGTGCAGGTTCTTGCCAGCAACCGCCAGCGAATCAAAGGCACCGTTTTTCCAGGAGCCCTTCACCACCCCGCGCACATTCTGCATAACAAACTTGATGCCCCGCTGCCCCCGCAACACCGACTCGTACTGCTTCTCCAGGCCGCTGCGGCCGATGTAATCGCCCTGCCGGTAATACGGTGTTTCCTGCGCTTCAAGCTGTTCTTTGCTTACTTCGGCCACGTACCCCAACGTGTTGGCCATCGTATGAGCCGGATAGGTGCGCATGGAGCTGGTCACGTGCTCGAAACCTTGGTAGTCGACCAGGGCATCCTGAATCCGGGCAAAATCCTCCTTGGATAACTGCCGCAGAAACAAAGACGGCTTGACGTATGAATACGCCTTGGCGTGATTCATAATGCTGTCAAATTCCGTTTGTTCCAGCCCGACCAGACGGCAGAAGGCCAACGTGTCGGGAATCGAAACTTTTTTGGGTGTAACGTAGAGATCGTAGACGGGGCTGTTGTAAACAATAAGTTTTCCGTTGCGATCGTAAATCTGACCACGGTACGGAATTTCAATCACCCGTTTGATGGAGTTACTCGAAGATTCCAGCGAATAACTGTCATCCAGGATCTGCAGATAAAACAAGCGCGACAGATAGACCAGTCCAATCAGACAGAAAACGCCGATGATGATATATTTTCTGTTCTCAATCATAAAACTCCAAGAATCCTTGCTGCCCGTTTCGTACTAATTTAAATACAAATATAACGAGAGAAGACTTAGGAGTGATGAGTGATGCGACAAGATTTAAGCGTTCATGAGCGAAGAAATCCATTGCGACGCACTTTGGCGGTCGTTGCGGGTCAACTTTAACGAATCAGTCGGGCACTATGAGCTGGTTACTGCCCCAGCTAAAAACCTTTAGCAAGCGTTTTTAACCGGATGAGGTACATGTCGGCAGTGATGTAAAGCGTCGAACCGTCGTTGCCAAAGGCGCAGTTGGCGGTTGCAACGCCCGTTTTGAGCGTTCCCAGCAATTTGCCGGTTCCGTCGGCCTGGCCCGGAGCGATGACCAGTATACCGCCCGGCCCGCTTGACCATACGTTCCCGTTTTTATCCACTTTCAGACCGTCGGGCAGACCCGGTAAATTCTGCTTGACTCCGTTGCTGGCATCATAAAAAATGCGCCCCTTCCCTACGGTCCCGTCGGTCTGCACGGGATAAGCCATGATGTACGGTTTTTCGGGGTCCGACTGGGCGATGTACAACGTTTTTTCGTCGGGCGAAAATGCAATACCGTTCGGACGGGTCAGGTTGTCGATCAGCAGCGTAACTTTGCCATCGGGGCTAACCCGGTAAACGCCGTGGATCGCTAGTTCACGCGTTTTGGTGTCTTTCTCGCGCTCCGGTAGTCCGTACGGCGGATCCGTAAAATAAACACTGCCGTTTGAGTGGGGAGCCACATCGTTCGGGCTGTTGAACCGTTTTCCGTCGTACCGATCGGCCAGCGTCATTTTGCCCCCGGCCCGCTCCGCCAGCGACAGGGCCGAAATGCGCCGGTCACCGTGCTCGGCCGAAATCAGCCGCCCCTTTCCGTCGACGGCCAACCCGTTGCTGCCGGGTTCCCCGCTGTAGGGAGCCACGCCCGTGTAGCCCGACGGTTTCATAAACGCCTGGCTTCCCTCTTTCTCCGACCATTTGTATACCGTATTCTGAGGAACGTCCGAAAACAGCAGGTAGCCGTTGCCCCCGCCGGAGCCTTTGATCCAGACCGGCCCTTCGGACCAGTCGAAACCACTGGCGAGTACTTCCAGTTTGGCATCTTTAGGAATCAGGGCATCCAGTTTCGCATCAAGACGTTCGATGGAACCGATGGTTGGATACGGCATTTGCGCGAGCGCGCAGTAGTGGATCGACATCAACAGCAGCAACAAAGCACTTTTTTTCATGAGATTCCGTCAGGGTTTGCGGGCAAATTACAAAAATAGTAAACGGGATAAGAGACGGTAGACAAAAGACAAGAGAGGGCCCAAGCTTTTGTCTCTTCTCTTTTCTCTAATGGTCACCTTCCACGGTCTTTACTTAACATCAAAAACCGCTCTGCCGACACCCGGCTGGCCGGCGGTTGTGGCACCTTCGGCCATAACCCGGACGGAAGAGCGGGCGTCGGAAGCGAAGAAGCTAACCTGCGCTTTCCCATCGTCGTCGGTCTGAATCATGGGTGCCCAATGCAACGTGGGCCGGTAGTCGGGGCGTACCTGTTCGGGTTTGTTCTCGTCGTAACGCGGGGCATAAAACTCCCGGGCCGCCCGAAAACCCGGCAGCGTGACAACCAGCGTGCCGGGCGATTTTTCATTACTGAAATCATAATTCGGTGAACCGCGCTTGGTGTAAATGGCAATGACGCCCCCACCGGCCCGACTTCCAAAAATGGCCGCGTTAGCGCCCTTCAGCACATCAATGTAATCGACATCGAAAATAGGAATTGAAACAATGCTTTGTTTATCAACCGGGGTGCCGTCCAGCGTAAACAGCGGTTCGACCACGCCCGAAAAATTGGCCGACCCGCGAATCTGCACCGTTGGGTTCATGGCGCTTCCCGTCACGCTGACGCCTGGAATTCGTCCCCGCAGCAGATCCAGCACGTTCATTCCCCCCGCAACCATCGTCTGATCAACCTTCAGGGTGTTGCTGGCCTGGCCGTAAATCTTTCGCGAATCCGACGGGGCCTCCCGTTTCTTCCGGACCGTTACTTCCTTCAGCATAATCTCCCGGTTTTTACGGATTTGCTGTTCAATTTCCAGGTACTCCTTCGTCCGCTTGAGGTAGTCGGCCAGTTCGTCGCGCTGGAAAACAAGCGGATTGTACGGAATCTGCGTCAGTTGCAGCGTCGGACTGAACCAGTCGTCAAGTTTAATTTCCAGGTTGCGGTTGTTTTTCCCAATCACTCCCTGAATCATCACCTTCGTCGAGTCGCCAAATTGCAGACCAAGCGCGCTGAACCGACCGTTTTCGTCGGACTCGCCCATGAACACATCGCGGGTGCTATCCGGCTGCGCCACAAAGAAGGTTAAATTCACCACGCCGGGTGCTTTCTGGTTGGGCCGGATCACCCGCCCCGTTATCGACAGTCCCTCTTCAATCGGATACTTTGGCGCCGGATGGGTATCCTGCAGGACATCTTTCCAGACAAACCGACGCCAGCCCTGCGTCATCATCAGCACATCCAGATCCGTCGTCCGCTCCTTGTTGTTAGCGTCGAAATAATAGCCGGGTTGCTCAATGGTGCCTTTCAAGTCGGAATCAAGGAGCAGGTACGACACCAGATCGGCCTTATACGGTTCTTTTTCCAGCACCTGACCCGCATCGGTAGCCGCCAGCGAGAGATTCGCCTTTACAGGCTTCCCGGCCGCATCGGTTACCGAGATGTCCACCTGAATTTTTTCGCGCGGCCGGAAAGCGGGCTTGGACGGTTTTAACTGCACCGTCAACCGTTCCTTTTTCTCCGCAAAAAAGAGCCGCTCACAAACCGGCTGATTCGTTTCGTCAAACAACGTAATCTGCGAAATTCCCTCCGGAAGCAGCTGCCGGGGAATCTGCATGACAATAGCCTTCTTGCCGACCTCTCCCTGCACCACCTGCACCACCCGGCCCCGCGATTGCACCATCATCGTAAAACGCCCCTGCACACTTGCAGGCTTGTTATTTTTAACGTACGCCCGTACATTATCGCGGTTGGTGATGTTGTCAACCAGCAGCGTGTATCCTTCCGGGCGGGCTTCAGGCAGTGGGTATTTGTGCGTGGTTTCGTCCGCGAGTTTAAGAAAGGCCGTATACGTATAGCCAGCTACCGGCTGGAACGAAAAGTACCCCATGCCCAGGTGCTTGGTGGAAAAACCGGTTACGGTATCCCCCGCCGAGCTTAACACAAAGCCGCTGGCATCCAGGCCCTTCCCCGCCGGACTGACGACTTTAAACGCGACCCGGCCTTCCAGCCCGTTGACCAGCTGGCCTCCTTCCGGAAAAAACTGCACATCGGGTTGCGGCCCCGACGGCCGGTTCGTTGTAACCTGAGCCGGCTCTGCGTCGGTCCGCAACAGGGTCAGCGGCTTGGTAAAATAATAGTCTTCCGAAAAATTGCGCATCCAGCCCGTATATGCCCGCAGCATGTAATTCCCGGCGGCCAGCGAATCACCCAGAGCGATATCACCAACGGCATACCCATTTGCTGCCTGAAGAATCCGGTGCACAACCACGTTACGGCTTTCAAGCTGCACCAGATCCACGTACAGAACCTTGCTGACGGAATCGGCGAGGTGCTCGGGGCCATCAAACAAATAACCCTTCAGCCAGATGGTTTCCCCAACGGTGTAATAAGGCCGGTCGGTCTGGAGGTAAACTTTTTCTTTGGGATAAGCGACATTAAAGGCGCGTAACCGCTCAACCAGGCGGTCCGGAAAATCGGGTTCGGTAAAGCCCAGGACCAGCGCCAGTGGGACAAGCATCACCACAGCAACACGTCCAAACGAAGTGTATAGTCGCTTCATTGAGTAGTTTTTCGAAGAAAAATGGTAAAAAACAAATACTCGCCCATAAATTAGC
This sequence comes from Larkinella insperata, assembly GCF_026248825.1. Lineage (NCBI taxonomy): Bacteria > Pseudomonadati > Bacteroidota > Cytophagia > Cytophagales > Spirosomataceae > Larkinella > Larkinella insperata. The sequence continues at coordinate 669,435 of NZ_CP110973.1, forward strand.
AAACTTATCGGTAACAACCCTAAAATGCCCAGACTCACTTCGAAAACTGCGCTTGTTGTTGGTGCGACCGGCCTCGTCGGCAACGCGCTGACCCACCGCCTGATAGATTCATCCGCCTACGAAAAAATAAAGGTGCTGGTCCGTCACTCACTGGGTTGGCAGCACCCTCGCGTTCAGGAGATTCAATACGATTTTGATCATCCAAACGGGTTACTGGTTCAGGCCGATGATATTTTTTGCTGCCTCGGTACAACCATGAAAAAGGCGGGTTCACGCGAAGCTTTCAAGAAAGTCGATTACCACTATCCTTTAGCTATCGCAAAACGGGCGCTGGCCAACCAGGCGCAGCAATTTTTACTGGTTTCATCGCTGGGTGCCGATTCTAATTCATCGTTCTTCTACAGCCGCGTAAAAGGCGACCTCGAGCGCGACCTGCGGGCGTTGAATTATCCGAGCCTTCTGATTTTCCGGCCTTCGCTTCTTGTGGGTGAGCGGAAGGAATTTCGGCTCGGTGAGCGCATCGGAGAAGGCTTGATGAAGGTACTAAACCCGCTCATTCCGTCGAAATACAAAGCCGTGCGGGCCGAAAGTGTAGCCAATGCGATGTACCAGAAAGCCCAGGACGAGTTGAGCGGAACGCATGTTTTTGAATCCGATCAGTTGCTGAATTACTAATTTCTTATGTACGCCCCTTCCCTGATGCGTTACGGCCAGACCGAGCCGTTGCCCGAACCCCGTATCCTCCGCGCCGGACCGCTGACGATGCTTTATGAACGCGGTTTTCTGCGGTATATCCGGCTCGGCGACCACGAAGTGCTCCGGTTGCTGTACCACGCCGTCCGCGATCACAACTGGGCCACGGCCAGTCACGTGATCGAGGATGAGGTTGTTGAACAGCGGGACGATTCCTTCCACATCCGGTATGCCTGCGTGTGCCGGAACGAAACCATACACCTGCGCTGGCAGTGCGAAATTACCGGCGACCCGGACGGTACGATTCAGTTCAACATCGACGGTGAAGCACTGACCACTTTTCAGCGCAACCGGGCGGGGTTCTGCATTCTGCACCCCATTCCGGAATGCGCCGGGCAGCCCTGCACGCTCACCCATCCCGACGGCAGTCAATCGGTGGCCCCGTTTCCGGAAACCATCAGCCCGCATCAGCCGTTTTTCAACATCCGCGAGATGCAATGGCCCACGGTTAACGGCGGGGCCGCGGTGTTGTGGTTTGTTGGTGATGTGTTTGAAACCGAAGACCAGCGCAACTGGACCGATGCCTCCTACAAAACGTACTGCACGCCGTTGGCCAAACCGTTTCCGGTAACGCTCAAACCCGGCGACAAAATCCAGCAATCGGTTGAATTACGTCTGGTCAATCCGGATTCGACACCAGGCATCAGCGATTCTAAACCGTCCGAAACCATTGTTTCGCTCGGTTCGTCCACATTGCCTTTGCCCGTGATTGGCGTCGGGGCCAACCACGAGACGCTCACCGGTTCGGCGGTGCAGTGGCTCCAAGAAGCGAATTTTCACCACCTGCGCGTCGACGTTAATTTTCAGCAACTGGACTGGGCCGACACGTTCCGCAAAGCCGTCGACGACGCGGTTCTCCTGAACGCAAAGCTCGAACTGGTTTTGATTTTTAATCAGCTCGCCAACTATGAGTTGTACACGTTTCTGAAGCAACCCGTTGACCCGGCGCTGATCGACTCCGTGCTGATCGTTAGCAACTTTGCCAAAAGTACCCCGGCTACGCTCATCAACGAGGTGGTCCCGCCCCTCCGTCAGGCTTTTCCCAACGCCCGAATCGGGGCCGGAACCAACGTCTTTTTCGTGGCCGTTAACCGTGAAACGCCCCCGCTCGATGCCGTCGATTTTGTTGCGTATGCCATCAGCCCGCAGGCCCATGCCGTGGATAATCTGACCCTGACCGAAAACACGACCGCCCAGGCCGACACCGTCCGCGACGCCCGCCGGTGGATTCCGGATGTACATGTGTCGCCCGTTACGTTGCGCCCGCGTTTCAACCCCGACGCTACCGGCAACGATGCTGAATCGGCAACTAACCAGATGCCTTTTTCGACGGACCCCCGGCAGATGTCGCTTTTCGGAGCCGCGTGGACGCTGGCCAGCCTGAAAAATCTGATTCAGGCTGGCGCCCGTTCGCTGACGTACTACGAAACGCTGGGCGAACAGGGAATGCTACAGGGTGATTTTCCAACGGCTTACCCGGATCAGTTTTTCACCGAAGCCAATACGGTCTTCCCGCTGTACTGGGTGTTCCGGACGGTAAATCGTTTTCATGGCGGACGGGTCATTCCCACCACCAGCAGCCATCCCCTTCAAACCGAATGCCTGTGTCTGCAAAATGAATCACACACGGTATTCATCCTGGCGAACCTGACCGACAAACCACAAACCGTCCGGGTTCCGCTCAGTCACCCAGTCATTGTGCGCGTTCTGAATGAAGCCTCTTTCCACCACGCCGGTCTTTCACCCGATGCCTTCTGGGCGGAATCGGCGCAGGAAATGACACCCGCTGACGACGCATTCGTGCGGCTCGAATTAGCACCTTACGAGACGGTTTTTGTGGAGTGTAAACGAAATTGACTCCGGAGTTCCAATACCGTTCTGGCTCTCAAAAAGCCCGGACGATTTCGTCCAGCGAAACGCCCAGCCATCGACGGGCGATTTCATCGAGTTGGGCCGGTTTTCCCTGGATGTGCAGCGTGGTGTGCCGGTGGGTCAGACGACCGCCGGGCGACAAAGCAGCCGCGGGTGAAGAGCTTTCCAGTTCGTAAAACTTCCCCATTTGCGGCTGATCTGGTTTCATTGGGCCGTCGTTGTACGCGTTGGCGACATCACCGGCATACGGCTCTTTTTGAATCTCCCAGGCGGAGTTGACGTAGTCCTGATTGGCCGGATTGAAAGTAAAAGTAACCAGTGTCAGGGTCTGGGAATTGGGATCGTAGCTACCGAGCCAGTTTTTAGCCCGACTAGGTGGTACACCGATTTTACCGCGCTCGTTTGCGTCAGCCCGAAAAAAGCCAACGCTATCCTTCTGAATCAACCGGGAAGCCGGGACATTCCCAAAATAACTGTCATTGATGGCCGGTTCTTTGCCGGGCTGAAACGGCACAACAATCGTAGCGTCCGGTGCCGCGTTAAACATGCCCAGAATCCAGACCGACAACAAGCCGTTCTCCTTCTTCCACGGTTCTTTACCCCTATTGATCAATGTATTGACCGATTCGACGCCCACAATTTTGAGTGAATCACTCAGCGGCACGCCCGTGGCACCCAGCGCCAGATTGATCTGTTTGGACCGCAACAGGTGAACTTCCCGTTCAACGCCCACGCTAAACTTCGTTCCGGAGTAATTTGTCAGTTCAAAGTCCCGGCTGAATCGGGCAGAGCGCTCGTCTTTCGACACCAGCGTAAACGGTTCGGAGTCGATGGGCGCTGGCGTTTGCCAGTTGTCACCGTTGAATTCCGCACCGGGCTTGAAGTAGATGGCAAATTGGCCGCCTTCCGGCCCTAACCAAAAGCGGTCTTCTCCACCAAAAGCGTTCATGTGCGGCTGCAGTTTACCGGATTCGATCAACTCCCGGTTGATCCAGCCGTAGCTGGTTTCGCCGTCGGCGGTACTGGTCATGATGCGGCCCTGGTATGCCGGACAGATCAGTACCTGGGCGTTGCCATCTTTCAGGGTTACTAAATCGGGGTGGTGTTTCTTGAGAAAGGCTGCGTCGGAAGTAAACATGCGGGTTTGGGTTGTATCGGTTGCGGTGGTTTGATCGTCGCGCGACGAGTTGGATTGGCAGGCGATAGCACCCGCCAGCACGGGCAAAATGGCCCAATGAGTTATTTTTTTCATGATTGAGGTTTAGGATTCGTCGGAATTTCCCGAAATTTAGCCACATCTTGTTCACTTCCCGAAGACACCACCTAATCTTTCTCCGATCATGAGCGTTGCAGCCTACATTCGTCCGGCAAACTTTCAGGATGTTGGACCAATCTACCGGTTTATTTGCGAACTGGAAGAAGCCCAACTCAATGCTGTGGCTTTCCGGGCGGTTTTCCAGCGGAACCTAACCGACCGCCGGGTGCACTATCTGGTGGCCGAAGTCAACGGCGAGGTGGTGGGGTTCATCAGTTGCCACGTTCAGTACTTGTTGCACCATACCGGCAAGGTGGGTGAAATTCAGGAGTTATACGTCGAGCCGGAATACCGGAATCAGCAGATTGGACGCCAACTGGTGGCGGCTTTGGAGCAATTGGCCGAAGCGCACGGTTTTGTCAATCTGGAAGTGACGGCCAATCAGAAGCGAACGCATACGCACCGGTTTTACCAGCAGCTGACGTTTCAACCTTCGCATTTCAAGTTTGTGAAAGAATTCCAGTAAACCGCTACTCGCGTTTGGAAAAGTAGTCGTTTACGTCTTTGTAGCCCTCCTTCACGGTTTTCACCCGGGTCGAAACCCCGTACTGGCTGAATACTTCGCCGTACTCGCGGGCGGCTTTCTGCCCGGCAGCGTCATTGTCGAAGTAAAAACAAACCTCAAATCGCCGAAACAGCTTCATCCATTCCCGCTTAAACATTGTCGCACTGCCCAAGCTCACGGCGGGCATTCCTTCCTGCATCAGCGTCATGCAGTCAAGAGCGCCTTCCGTAACGTACAGGATCTTCCCCGTTTTCAGGATGTCCATCACATCGGCGTTGAATAACTCCACCGGCACACCGCTCAGAAACTGATAACGAGAAACCGTATCGGACGGGTTACCAATAACGCGGCCTTGCAGAAAGACGATTCGTCCTTTGCGGTAATACGGAATGATGATTGGATGTCGGTAAAAAATCAGGTTCCCTTTCTCATTGAACAACCCGCTTTCCTGCAAATCCAAAACGTTGTACGTATTCCGTAAATAGGCCTGCACGGGGTGATACTCGTTGACGGTGAAGATCTGAAACTTTCGCAGCGTCGATTCGGAAAAACCACGTCCGGTCAGGTACCGCCAGGTTTCCTCTTGTACCGAATTGGCTGGTTGCAGGCGACAGACCCGGGCAAAATCCTCGTAGATCTCGCTGTGGAGTGGCTTGTATTCGTAAATTTTGGTATCCGTCGGCAGCGCGATTTTCTCCGCTTTATGGGGTGCTGAAGGCTGTATTTTTTTAAGGTGGCCGCGTTTGTATAGCTCTGGTTTGTAATCCGGTAGGTAATTGAACGCCAGCTCGTGCATGGCCGTCGTGTAATCCAGATTGGCGATTCCGGCGTAAAAATTAATTACATCCCCGTGCCGGCCACAGCCAAAACAGTGGTAGGAATTGTTCTGCGGATAAACCACCAGAGATGGTGTCTTCTCGACATGGAAGGGGCAGATAATTTTACGGTTTTCGTGCAATACGTAGCCCAAGTCCGTCACAACACGGATGATATCGACCGTACGGGTTTGAGCGAGAATATCCATAGGCTAACCGTTGAATGTGCATATTACAAAAAAACCGGATATCCGTGCTGGGCACAAACATCCGGTTTTTATGAAGTGAAGCAGGTAGCGATAAATACAGCGAGCTTTTCCTGCTCTTCTATCGTCTGATTTTTTGTTAGTTACAACTTAATTCAGGAAATTCAACCGCAACTCGGCCAACTGAGTGCGGATTGAAGCATCTACCTGCTGGTCATCGATCCGGAGGATGTAACCACCGATTAATTTGGGATCGATTGTTTCTTCCAGTTCAATCTCCTTGCCGGTTGCCTTAGCAACCAGAGCGGTGAATTCCTTACGCAGTTCCTCCGTCAGCGGCACCGTTGTTATCACCTGAACCTTTTGAATGCCTTTTAAGAAGTTATACTGCCGAATGAATTCATCGGCGATAATATCCATAATGCCTTCCCGGTTTTTCTTCGTAATGATGTTGAAAATAGAGAAAGACAAAGGATCAACCCGGCTTTCGAATATCGCCCGCAAAACGGCCAGCTTCTTTTCGTGCCGCAGAATGGGGCTTTTCAGGGCCAGCATCAGGTCTCGGTTCTTGGTGACCACGTCCCTGAAGAAAGCCATATCTTTATAGACCTCTTCAACCTTGTCCTTTTCCTGGGCCAGATCGATCAGGGATTTAGCGTATCGAAATGCAACTGTAGATTCTGCCATCTTAAGAGAGATGAGTCAAGAGTTAAGCGTTAAGAGTTAAAAAGGCGTTGCCCAACACTTAACGCTCAATTCATAATTCTTAACTTAATTTAGTCTTGAGTCAGCGACCAGACTTTTAACCAATTCTTCCTGCGATTTTTTGTCGCTCAATTCCTTGCGGAGAACTTTCTCTGCAATACTCAGCGACAGATCAATCACCTCACGCTTCACCTCAGCCACCATGGCCTGACGTTCGGATTGCAGTTCTTCGCGGGCTTTCTCGATGATCCGTTTGCCCTCTTCCGTTGCCCTGTTTTGAGCTTCAGATACAACGCGGTCAGCGGTTTCTTTTGCACCCCGCAGAATAGCATCGCGTTCAGCGCGGGCTTCGGCCAGCAACTTCTGGTTGTCGGCTTGCAGTTTGGCCATTTCGACGCGGGTCTTCTCGGCCATGTCCAAAGCACTTTGAATGTCGTGCTCGCGCTCTTTCAAACTCTGCGTGATGGGCTTCCAGGCAAATCGGGACAGCAGAAAGAACAACAGTAAAAAGACAACTAACTGCCAGAAGAGAAGGCCAATGTCGGGGGTAAGTAAGTCCATTGAGGTAAAAAACTAAGCTATGTTTTGCAACGTTTAAGGTCAATCTTTCGCCTTGTAAGCTATAGATAGCCCGCCAGCTGGCTAGCCCAAACTGGCGGGTTTTCTAATGAGATCGAGTGTTGACGTCGGTGCCTAATGCAACCAACCACTCTACTTGCCTCTATTCAACGCTGTTTTTACAGGTTGAACGAAATGAGCAGACAGATAACCGCAGCAAACAGGGCCACGGCCTCAATCAGAGCTGCGATGATCAGCATGGCGGTTTGGATCCGTCCAGCCGCTTCCGGCTGACGAGCAATACCTTCCATTGCGCTACCACCGATACGGCCGATACCCAGACCAGCACCGATAGCAGCCAGACCAGCACCTAAACCAGCACCGATAGCGATTAATCCTGAGCCACCTTCAGCAGCCGCTTGTAACAAAATTGATAGCAGTGTAGCTAACATGTGTGAAAGAAACGATTTATATAAAACAAAAGATTGCTAATTAATGATGCGGCTCCACGCCCGCTTCCAGGCCCGAACCACCACCGTGATGGTGTTCTTCTACGGCACTACCGATGTACATGGCCGACAGCAGCGTGAAGATAAACGATTGCAGGAAGGCTACCAGTAACTCAATCAGGTTCATGAAGATGGTAAACGGAGCAACAATTAAACTAACTCCCCAACCCGTTCCGGCACCGCCCAGATTCCTCGCGATAAAGATCAGGCCCAACAAGCTCAGGATAATGATGTGACCGGCTGTGATGTTGGCAAACAACCGGATCATCAGCGAAATCGGTTTTACGATAATCCCAACAATTTCCACAGGAACGATAACCGGCAAAAGTGGCAGCGGAACCCCGGTAGGTTTTACAATGTGTCCCCAGTAGTGCTTGTTACCGCTGAAGTTGGTAATCAGGGCGGTAATAACCGCCAGCACCATCGTAACCGTGATGTTACCCGTCAGGTTGGCCGCGCCCGGCAACAGACCCAGCAGGTTGTTGACCAGGATAAAGAAAAACAGGGTCAGTAGGTAAGGCAGATACCGCTCGTATTTCGGACCCAGGTTGGGCTTTGCAATTTCATCCCGAACAAACAGGATAATGGGTTCCAGGAAAGACTGGATTCCCGAGGGAGCCTTGCCTTTATTTTTCTCATAGCCGCTACGAACCGAGAAAAACACCGTAATCAGAATGATGGCACTCAACAGCAGAGAAGCCACATTCTTGGTGATGGAGAAATTATAGAGGTGAGCCGAATGATCCTCTTTGCCGTCCGCTGTCACCCGGTGAATCTTTCCGTGTTCAAGCTTATAGTCGTTATATACTTCACCGTGGGCCAGTCTGGACGAAGAGAAAACTTCCAGACCCCGATCGTTGCTGTAAAGTATAACGGGTAGAGGCAGGGTTAGGCCGTGGGCAAATTCCCAACCGTGATCATCTTTAATGTGGTGCATTATCATATCACCTACATTGAACTCTTTTTCGCCTTCAGCAGCAGCGTGGGCGCTATGATCTTCATGCTGGGCATTGACAGCCACCAAAGCACTCAGAAACAGGGCAATACTTAAAAATACTTTACGAATGAGGAGACGAAACATATGAAGTGGATGGCATATATCACAAATCGCGTCGCAAGTTACGATTCAAAATGTAGATTTCAAAGGCCGTATAAAATATATATAATGCAAGAAAGTCCAGAACAAACAGCTTCTTCGCGCCAACGCCCTGCCAGAGAAAGACGCCGACAAAGATGATGCATAAAACCAGCCGGGCCACAATCGACGCCATGTAAAACTCCACGAATTTTTCACGATTATTCTGAAAACCAATATCCATCAATCGGTGAAGCAGAAATGAGATGCACAGAAAAAAAATAAGCATGTATTTCCAGTGTGGATGCAGCCAGACGGCGGCTCCGTACTGCTCGGCTATAAAAAATACAATTGCCAGGAGGGCGGTAAACCCAATGCTTGGTAACATACTAAGGTTGTTTGGGTAAACTACGGATAAACAGGTACAAGGATGAACCAATCGCAAATAGCGACAACACCAGCGTCCAGATCGGTTTCTGGTTGCCCTGCCATTCATCCAGTTTTAAACCGCCCCAAACTCCCAGACCAATGGTAGCCAGCATCTGGAAACCAATAGACGAGTACTGAATAAACGTATTAGCGCGTCGGGGATCTTCTTTAAACGGTTTTTTAGGTTCGTCGGAATTTGGCTGATCGGTTTCCATATAGCCTGCCTTCTGTTTTTGATGGAAGTAATTTCGTATTTTTGTCTGAGTGGCACGTTTTTCGATACGGTTTTTACGCGAACGACGTTACTAAGTAGGTTTGGTTTCGCGAAGGTAAAAAGCCTTTGGCCGGTTACCAAGAATCTCACTTTTTTCCATGCAAGGCAGGTTTTTCAACCGATATATCTTTTGCCATTCCATTCCTGGCTGGTCGCGGACCCACCTTTTCTGGGTTGCCATGACGGTTTGGCTATGTGGCTGTTCACAATATAGCACCAAAAAATTACCGGTTGCCTACCATAATTTGAACGCCCGCTTCAACGCTTACCTCATCGCCCGCGACCGACTCCGGGATGTGGAACGGTATCGACTCAAGACCTATCAGGAAAATTATAACCAGCCGCTGCCCATTCTGTTGCCGCTCGATTCTACAAAATTAGAGCCGGTTAGGGCGCAGCTCGACGACGCCATCAAGAAAGCATCGCTGGTTGCCGAACGGCACCAGAACAGCAAGTGGCTCGACGACAGCTACATTCTCCTCGGCATGGCCCGTTTATACCGCCAGGACTACGGCAATGCCATAGAAGTTTTTAAGTACGTTAACACGAAAGGCGAAGGCGTGGACGAAAAACACGAAGCGCTGATTGGTCTGATGCGAACGTACATTGAAGTTGGAGATTACACGAACGGCTTAAACGTGGCCGAATACCTGCGCGCTCAGCCGTTGAACACGATAAACACGAGGAATTATTACCTGACCAAAGCTTATCTGCACCAGAAAAGACAGGAATACGCCGTTTCGGCGGCCCTGCTGGATGCCACTTTTCCGCTCCTGAAAAAGGGCGAAACGACGGCCCGACTGCACCTGATCGCGGGTCAGATGTACGATCTGATCAAAAAGCCCGACCAGGCCCTGGAGCATTACCGGCAGGTATTGCGAAACAGCCCGAATTACGAACAATCCTTTTACGCGACTATTTATTCTATTCAGGGGGGCAGAACCAGTAGCGAACGGTTTAGCCGAATGCTGAACGACCGCAAGAATAACGACCTGCGCGACAAGATTTATTATACGATGGGTTTGCTGGAAGCCCGCAACCAACGCTACCCCAAAGCCATCGAATACTGGAAAAAGTCGATTAAGGAAACGACCACCAACACCAGCCAGATTCCCTATACCTATCAGGAAATGGGCCGGGTGTATTTTGAGAATCTGCAGGATTTTCCGACCGCCAAAGCCTATTTCGACAGTGCCCTGGCCCTCTTGCCCCAGCAGTCGGCCGATTACCGGGCTCTGGCCGATCGGAAAGTTTCCCTGGATGATTTGGTGGAGCAGCAGCAGACCATTCAGGTAGAGGACAGTTTGCAACGGCTCGCCCAACTGAATCCGGCGGCTTTGGACCGCAAGCTGGATCAGGTTATCGATCTGAAGCTGAAACAACAGCAGGACATGATCGCCCAGGCACAGGCCCTGGCGGCTCAGGCGGCTAACCGCCCCGCAACGACCTCAGACATCCCGGCCGATCAGCGGTGGGTATTGTACAATCCGATCCTTGTTACGCAAGGACGGGCGGAGTTCAACCAGAAGTGGGGTAACCGGCCGCTGGAAGACAACTGGCGACGGATTCAGAAAGAAACGGCCGCTCAGGCGCTGGCCGAACCCGCCCCGCAGACCGGTTCGTTACCCAATGCTCCCCTTTCCGATGGTACCAACAGTACGCTGACTACCTTGTCGGAATCGGAGCGGAGAGCGCAGAAAGACGCTCTGTACGCCAGTCTTCCCTTAACGCCTGAAGCGTTGAAGCAGTCTAACCAACGGCTGGAAGAAGCGTATTACCGGCTGGGTAAGTTGTATAAATTTCAGTTTAACCAGCCCGACCAGGCCATTCCGACGTTTGAAACATTGCTGAGCCGGTATCCGAACACACCTGTCAAACCGGAAGTTTACTACCTGTTGATGCTTTCGAACGACCAGTTGAATCGCCCGTCAAGCTGGAAGGAAAAATTGCTGGCCGAATTTCCGACCTCCTCGTATGCCCGCCAGGTTGGAAAGGGTACAAACGAAACGCACACGGCTACCGGCGAAAGTGAGGCTCAGCGAACCTACACGCAGGTTTACAACCTGTATAAAGCCAACAATTTAAGCGAAGCCCTGAGCCGGGCCGAAGCCTCCATGAGTGCCCTGACAGGCAGCCTGATTGAAGATAAAATGGCCGTTTTGCGGGTCATTCTAATTGGAAAAGTCCGGGGGGTTGAGCCCTACCGTCAGGCCCTGATTGAGTTCATCCGCGATTACCCGACCAGCCCATTGCTTCCGAAAGTGAAAGAAATGCAGGTAGCCGCCGAGCAACCTACCGCCAAACGAAAATAGCGTTTTTGGTTAAAATGCGTACTTTTGGCAAATGCGGAAGCGTTTCGTAATCTAAAGTTTAATTTCTTATTCTCTCTATGTTTGAGCTACAACCGGGGTTGTATCGGCGCCTGATTGCAAGACTCTGGAAATGGACCCTGGCCGGTATTTTGCTGCTGGTTCTGTATATTGTTGCCGTTAGCTTTAACTTTCTGTGGCTGTTTGGCGGTATGCCCGGCCTGAAGGCCCTCGAAAACCCGCAGAGCTATCAGGCCTCCGAAATTTACACCGAAGACGGGGTGCTCCTCAGCAAGTATTACCTGGAAAACCGGACGCCCATCGAAATCTCCCAGGTTTCTCCCAACGTCATTTCGGCTCTGCTGGCCACCGAGGATGCCCGTTTCATGAAGCACTCCGGCATCGACGCCCGCAGTATTTTCCGGGCTGTCAACGGGGTTTTGACCGGCCGCAGCAGTTCGGGGGGCGGAAGCACCCTGACGCAGCAGGTTGCCAAAAACCTCTTTGAGACCCGTACCGAGAAGTTCCGCGGTCTGTTGGGCAAAATACCTTACGTGCGCGTGCTGATCGACAAAACCAAAGAGTGGATTCTGGCCGTGCGGCTGGAGCGCAACTACACCAAGCAGGAAATCCTGATGATGTACCTCAATACGGTATCGTTTGGCAACAACACCTTTGGCATCAAGACGGCGGCTAAAACCTATTTCAACAAAGAGCCCTGGCAACTGAACGTGGAGGAAGCGGCTCTGCTGGTGGGTATGCTTCAGAACCCTTCCCGCTTCAATCCGCGGCTCTACGAAGAACGCTCGCAGGTGCGCCGGAATGTGGTCCTGTTTCAGATGCGGAAGTACGGCTTTCTGACCGATGATCAATTCAATACCTATAAGCAGAAACCGATCAGCCTGGACTTCAACATTGAAAACCAGAACACGGGCCGGGCGGCTTACTTTCGTTCGGTGATCCGGGAGGATATTCAGAAGTGGCTGGACAACTACAACGAAACTCATCCCGAAGAGGAGCTAGATCTCTACACGAGCGGTCTGAAAATCCGGACCACCATCGATTCGCGGCTACAGAAGTACGCCGAAGAAGCCGTATATGAGCACATGCGCGAGCAGCAGCGGAAATTTTACGAACACTGGCGTGGGCGCAACCCGTGGGTGTTCAAGGCCAAAGACGGCAAATTCCGCGAGATTCCCGGTTTTGTTGAGCAGGCTGCCCGGCGTACCCCCCGCTACATTGCCCTGAAACGCGAATACGGCGATGATGAAAAGGCAATCTGGGCCGAAATGCGCAAACCCGTCAAGATGAAAGTGTTTGTGTACGGAGGCCGCCGGAATGAGAAGGACACCGTCATGAGTCCGCTCGATTCGATCAGGTATTACAAGCGGTTTCTGAACGTAGGCTTTATGTCGATGGACCCGCGCAACGGCCACGTCAAAGCCTGGGTGGGCGGTATCAACTTCAAGTACTTTAAGTTCGACCACGTTAAGCAGGCCAAGCGCCAGCCCGGATCGACCTTCAAACCGTTTGTTTACCTGACGGCCATTGACAAAAACTTTCTAACGCCCTGTGATCGGGTTACCGACCAACCAGTGCGCTTCGAACCGTACGAAGACAACAACGGCCCACGGCCCTGGGTCCCACACAATTCCAACAACAAGTGGAGTTACCAGCCCCTGTCGCTGCGGCAGGCGCTGGGTCGTTCCATCAACTCCGTAAGCGCCCAGCTGATCAAGCAGGCCAAGTCGGCTTCCGTTGTCGAATACGCGCACAAACTGGGGATTGAGAGCGACCTGACGGCGAATCCTACCCTGTGTCTGGGCACCAGCGATGTATCGGTATACGAAATGGTGGCGGCCTACTGCACCTTTGCCAACGCCGGTTATCGGGTAAAACCGTTGACGGTTCTGGAAATAAGGGACAAAAACGGCAATCTGCTGACGAGCTTCTTTGCCGAAAACAAGCTGGTGATTAACGCCAATACAGCGTATCAAATGCTGTATCTGATGCGGGGGGCCGTAGAAGACGCCGATGGTACGTCGCAGCGGCTCAGGACCCAGTACAAACTGATGGAAGGTGGCAATGAAATTGCGGCCAAAACCGGGACGACCTCCAGTTACTCGGATGGCTGGTTCATGGGCATGACGCAGAATCTGGTGTCGGGCCTGTGGGTGGGTGGCGATGAGCGGAGTATTCACTTCCGGGATATGGCCCTGGGCCAGGGAGCTCGGGTGGCGATGCCGGCCTGGGGCATGTACATGCAGAAAGTGTACACGGACCCTTCCCTGAAACGCTCCTACCCCCGCGTTCCGTTCCGGAAACCCGATGGGTTTAATCTTTCGCTCGATTGCAGCGGGTATGCCATCGACTCCAGCCAGCGCTACATTCCGCCCAAAGTGGTGGAGTCGGAAGAAGAGGAAATTTTGAATTAGAAAATAGAAAAAAAGTGAGGTAGAAGGTGAGGTACGCTCACACGTCTATTATTTTATATTTTAGCCTTTTGTCTCACTTCTTTTCTTGTTTTCCGTTCAATGAAAATTCTGCTGGCTCCGGATAAATTCAAAGGCTCTCTCACCGCCCGCCAGGTTTGTGACGCCATGACCGAAGGAATCCGGCTGGCCACCCCCGAAGCCCGCATCATCGCTCTCCCAATGGCCGACGGAGGAGAAGGTACCGCGGAAGTTCTCACCCTGGCGACTGCCGGTGCGTGGCTTCCCGTTCCGGTACTGGACCCGCTCGGGCGACTCATCGAAGCCTTTTACGGTATTTCCTCCGACCAACGGACGGCTTTTATCGAAATGTCGCAGGCGTCCGGTCTGCGCCTGCTGCAACCACAGGAGTACAATCCGCTACAGACCCATACGTTCGGAACGGGTCAACTGATCCTTCACGCGTTGCAACAGGGGGTATCACACCTGATTCTCGGCATTGGGGGAAGTGCAACCAACGATGGTGGGACTGGAATGGCAGCTGCGCTCGGGTGGCGGTTTTTAGACAACCAGGGGGAACCGCTTCGCCCTTGTGGCGGAAATCTCACCCAAATTAGCCGCATCCTCCCTCCTGCTCAACCTCTTCGTTTAACGGTAGAGGTAGCCTGCGATGTAACAAATCCGCTCATCGGTCCGAACGGAGCGGCCGCGATCTATGGCCCTCAAAAGGGCGCATCCGCCGAAGAGATAACTATTCTGGACAAGGGTCTGCGTCACCTGGCCGGCTTGATTTACGATCAATTCGGGATTGCATTGGCTGAAGTTCCGGGGGCAGGAGCCGCCGGGGGCCTGGGAGCCGGAGCCTTATTCTTTTTGAACGCTACTCTAAAAGAAGGTGTCAAGCTCGTGATGGAACAAACTCATTTTGCTGACCACCTGCCGGATACCGACTTGGTGTTGACCGGCGAAGGAAAATTTGACCACCAAACGTTACAGGGCAAGCTGATCAGCGGTATCGCCGGTCAGGCCCATCAGGCGGGTGTTCCGGTTATCGCTCTCTGCGGAACGCTCGAAGCCCATCCGGAAGCTATTGCTGCGCTGGGCCTGACGGCGGCCTTCTCGGTCTTAACGCATCCCCAGTCGCTCGACGAAGCGCTCAGCTCCGCTTACCAGGCTGTTCGGCAGACAACTTTTAACCTCATCCGTTTGTTTTATAGTAGTAGTGAACGTGCCTAAGAAGCGTTCTTATTTCTTTTAAAAGCATGGCTGAATTCGACTATAAAAAAGAATTAGCAAAGGTCCCGCACGAACCGGGGGTTTACCGGTATTTTGATGCATCTGGTGAAGTCATCTACGTAGGAAAGGCTAAAGATCTGAAAAATCGGGTTAGTAGCTATTTTGTCAAGTCCAATCAGCATGATCGTAAAACTCAGCGTCTGGTCAGCCAGATTCGTAAGATTGAATTTACGATTGTTCATACCGAATTCGACGCGCTGCTGCTGGAGAATCAGCTGATCAAACGGTTTCAGCCCCGCTATAACATTCTTCTGCGGGACGACAAAACGTATCCTTTCATCTGCGTCACAAACGAGCGTTTTCCCCGCATCCTGACGACCCGACGCATTGACCGGAAGATGGGCACCTTTTACGGACCCTACGCTCAACTAAGGCCTATGTACGCGTTGCTGGAGATGTTTAGCCAACTCTTCACACTCCGCACCTGCAACCTCAATCTGTCGCCCGAAAATGTTGAAGCGAAGAAATTTAAAGTTTGCCTGGAGTACCACATTGGTAACTGCAAAGGACCGTGCGAAGGGTTAATCAGTGAAGAAGAATACCTGAAGGATATCGACCAGGTGCATTCCATCCTGAAAGGAAACGTCTCGCCCGCCCAGAGTTACTTCAAGGAGCGAATGGTGGAAGCCGCCAGCCAGCTGGCATTTGAACAGGCTCAGCATTATAAAGAAAAGCTACATGTCCTGCAAAACTTTCAAAGCAAATCAACGGTTGTCAATCCCAAAATTCTGGATGCCGATGTGTTCACGATTGCCTCGGATGAGTCGGCGGCTTACATCAATTTCATGAAGGTGGTCAACGGAACGATCACCCAGACCAATACCGTCGAAGTTAAGAAAAAGCTGGACGAGCCTGATGCCGATCTGCTGACCATGCTGGTCGTAGAGTTTCGGACCATGTACGGCAGCGAGGCTAAAGAGATTATTACCAATATTCCGTTAGACGCTGATCTGAAAGCCGAGATCACTGTCCCCCAGATTGGCGACAAGAAGAAGCTGCTCGATATGTCGTTGAAAAATGTTCTGTATTTTCGGCGTGAGCGGGCCGAACGGGCGGCCGCTGAAGCAACCGGGAATGCCAGCCGAAAAGACCGGGTCTTGATTCGGCTGAAGCAGGACTTACAACTAAAGACGGTGCCGCATCGGATCGAGTGTTTTGATAACTCCAACATCCAGGGAACAAACCCGGTTTCGGCGATGGTCTGCTTCATCGACGGAAAACCATCGCCCAAAAATTACCGTCATTTTTCAATTAAAACCGTTATCGGTCCCAACGATTTTGCGTCCATGCACGAAGTGGTGACCCGCCGGTATACCCGTGTGCTGGACGAGCAGGCTGGTTTGCCGGACTTGATTGTTATTGACGGTGGCAAAGGGCAATTAAGTGCGGCCTGTGAAGCTCTTAAAGAGCTAGACCTATACGGTAAGGTGCCCATCATCGGCATCGCCAAGCGCCTGGAGGAAATCTATTTTCCGGAAGACAGCCTGCCACTTTACATCGATAAGAAATCCGAATCGCTGAAACTGATTCAGCGCATTCGCGATGAAGCCCACCGGTTTGCCATTACCTACCACCGTGACAAACGCAGCCGGAACAGTCTGATTAGTGAACTGGAAAATATTGAGGGAATTGGCAAGAAAACGGCGGCTAAGCTACTCAAAGTTTTTAAGGGTGTTAAGAAGATCCGGGAAGCACCCATCGAAGATGTAGCCACCGTGGTTGGCAACGATAAAGCCCAGAAGATTAAAGAATACTTTACTACCATTGATCAATAAAACGAAAAAGGGACGCCGACGGCGTCCCTTTTCTATGTTATAAACTCGGGGTTCTAGTATTCCCACAAGCTATGTTCCTGCTCCATCAATTCCTGTTCGATTTGGTACGACTTCATTAAGCCTTCCCGCTCGCTACCGTATTGACCAATCAGGTCCCGATCTTTCGGGTTTGATACTTTATAAATGCGGCCCCAGAATAAACGTAAGTCGAACGCGTCGGCCAGGTTTTTGTGTTGAGCCTGGTTCTGGAAGTTATACCAGATAAACTTCTTTGGATCGCTGCGGAACAGTTTATCCAGATCCTTGTACTTAAAGTAAGCTACCGGCTGCTCCAATCCTGACGGAGTTTTATCCGCCGGAATGATAATACCGACCGTCTGAATATCGAAGTACAAGCGAGAACGCTTACGGTCAAAAACCCAGTCTTCTTTAATATCCAAAACGCTGTACTCATCAGCCAGGCGTTCGTTCGCGCTGTTGAAAGGGGATGCCGCTTTTGCCATCGCTGCTGAATCAACTTTAGGCGGTTCGGGTACAACCGGTGCAGGTTTAGCCCCTTTCTTTCCTTTCGTATTTTTGGCGGTCGTTTTCTTTTTCGGTGCGGGAGTTCCCCAACCGTCATCTGCGGGTTGCGCTTTTGCCGTTTTGGTCGGAGTTCCCCAACCATCATCTACAGGTTGCTTGGCAGCCGGTTTTTTATCCTTTGGCGTCGCGTTTCCCCAACCATCGTCGGTTTTTGCTTCATCGCCAAAACCAGCGGCTTTTTCCTCAGCGGTCAACGCGACTGCCTGATCGGGGACAGCCAGTTTTTCGGCAAACTTACTCACATCCATCGGAGTGCTCACCGAATCGTTAGGATAGGCTACTAAAACGCCCGCTTTAACGGCGTCAATCAGGTATTTGGTAATCTGATTGTTCTTGGAGAACATCGCCTGATTCTGCTTTTCGTTAAGATCGACCCGACGCCACAATGTTTTCTTCATCATGATGTCGCTGTCACTGATCTCCCGAACCGACAACGGATTGGTTTTGGTGCTTTCCTTTTCCTGCGCTTGTGCCACCCCTCCTGCCAGTACTGCCAACACTGCAGCAACTGCTACACTTCCCGCCTGTTTCATGACCTTGTGCTTTTTGCTAATCTTCTCCACAATAACGAATTAACTGTGAGTTCTCGTACGCTTAATACAAGTTAATTGTATAATATTTTTGAGTAACCGGAACTTCACTGATTTCGCCCCTAAAGTTCTGACGTTCTACCCCTTCTACTTCAATGCTGTACCGCATACCAGGTTGCGCTTCGGAAGCCAATGATCCAATGGAACCACCGTTAGGCCCCAGTGTAACGGGAGGACCAATGGGACGGCTTCCCTGAGCCAAACGAACCGTAAAACCCTTTACCCGGAACTTAGCATCGTCCGGCATGAAGTTTTTAAAGCTTTCATCAGGAATAGCCCGAACCTGAATAGACCGAACCGCTGAAACGGGCATACCCCGGCGCTCGTCGATTTCGGCTCCACCAGCGTACACTCGCAGTGTCGGACGTGGTACGCGGTTTACTTTAAACTGGTTTGTACCCAGCAAGCTACCACCGTTGTTAACGTTCAAGCTAACTTGGGCAGACGTTGGAATAACCGTGATTTTTCCCCGCTCTCCGCTTTCCAGAACCGTGGCTCCATTGGCCGTAAACGACGGATTCCACAGGGCCCCTAATTGCGGGCTTTGAATGCTCAGTTTGTTGGCGCAGCCCAGGTACAAAGGAGGCATAGAAGCCGTCTCGATTTCGTACGACGGTTTGGCCACAAAATACTCCTGATTAAAGTTGACGGTTTTCATACCGTCTGGTGCCTGATAGCTAATTGAACCAGTCAGTGCACGACGCGCCAAACCGTTTTTATCATAGGTACCACCCTGAGCAGTAAACTCAATGTTACCCACACCGTTTACCACACGAACGGCTCCTCCATTCAGACTCATACGGGGTGTGATACCGCTTGACGAAGCCGCCAGGAACATTTGGCCTTTGAACTTCGTACCGGCTACTACAACCTTCGACTCCATACTGACCATTGCCAAAATTTTGTCGAATTTAATATCCTGCGCCCCCACTTTGCCAGCCAGGTAATCCAGTACTTCGCCTTCCATCCGACGGACATCCGATTGGCGCTGGCTCAGTACGGCCAAAGCCGCCGGAACCGGCGTCTGCTCAAAGTTTAGCTCAGCAAAGTCTTTATTACGTTGCTCTTTCGAACGGCTGGCGATTGGATCATCTTTTGCATCGACGGCCAACGGCGTAAACTTCGCATTTGGATTGTATTTTTGTAATTGCTGTGTGTACTGGTTCAGTTTGTTCTGCAACTCGTACGCTTTACCATTTTTGTTGTTGCCAATCATGATAGCTCCAACTTTGGTTTCTTCGCTGGGATTTTTGATGTTGCCCTGTTCGTCAAGCCCACCGCCCGCTTCGTTGATGATTTGCTCTTTGAGCGCGTCCAACTGAGCAACGATGTCTGAGGTAATTTCACGAACTTCCTGGGCTTGCTTTACAATTGCTAAATCTGAAGCTCGATTACCCGATTTGTCAACCGTAGCTTTGATATTATCGAGCGTCGACTGGTTAATTCGGCTGGCTGAACCCGTAGACGTTTCAAGGCTATTGTTCAGCAGAATAAATTTTTCCAGCAAGGCCGAACTAACCTGCAAAGCAAGCATAGCCGTCAATACCAGATACATCATCCCGATCATCTTCTGCCGGGGTGTTTCTTTTCCTCCTGCCATTAGTTTATGGTAGTGTAAGCTGTAATGTAGTTAAATTGGAAGTTATTTCGCACCGTTGCCTGAACCCCGCATAGCCGTTAACATGCTGCCATATACGTTGTTCAACGAAGCCAGGTTGTTAGTCAGCTTCGACAATTCATTTTTGAACTGTTGCGTATCGCGGCTTGCTTCTGACATGTTTTCCATCGCGCTTGTCAGGTTGCTGTAGAACGCGTTCATGGCTTTCAAATGCTTGTTGGTATCCTGTAGCTCCAGTTCGTAAACGGCATTCAGGGCCCCCATGCTCTGCGTAATTTTTTGGAACTGAGTCCGGTATTCTTTTGCATCCTGCGTAGCGTCCGCCATAGCGTTCATAGACGTTACGGCGACACCGTACGATTTGTTCATCTCGTTGATCGAGCTGGCAGCCTGCCGTACATTCTGCGTGTATTCGGTGGTGGCAATGGTGGCGTCAGATACATCACGCATTTTGCCAACGGTATCCGTGAAGCTGCGCAACCCCGTACCCAATTTTTCAAAAACATCCGGCGTCACTTTCGCGTCAGCCAGCATTTTATCCATGTTCGCTGTCAGACCGTTGCTTTGCAGCGCTGGGCTCCGTTTTGGCAATTCACCTTTATAATCATCCGCTAATTCCGGGTAGACCCGCGTCCAATCCGGCTCCGTTGAAGCGGGTTGGAAAAATGTTTGTAATGCAAAAAGAGCAAAAATGGCGGCTTCTATCGAAAGACCGATGGTTAGCATCGGGCCACCCCAATCAAAGTGTTGAATTTTACCTAAAGCTCCAAGGACAACAACCGCGGCCCCGGCACTGTATATGGTTGGAAGAATTCTGTCGAAAAAAACACTAGAACCGTTACTTTTAGCCATGGTATTAAGAAATAATAATTAGTCTATTATTATGATTAGTTAAAGATTGCTGGTTTGAAAGAATCAGCTTAACGCCGGGATCCCGTTCTTCCCTGGAAATTATCCATCACACAGCGGAAACCGATGTAAGAACGTTTGGTGTTTTCATCTTCATAATACCGCGTTCCTGTTTCCAGGTAATAAGCAATATCTTTCCAAGAACCACCGCGTACTACTTTCTTCGGTTCGTCGGCGTTCTGGTTGTCCGGGTTCATATCCCAAACAATCGCTGAAGCATTTTCCGCATAAGCATCGCGCGTCCATTCGGCGACGTTACCCGCCATGTTGTACAAACCGTAGTCGTTCGGGTTGTAGGCGTTTGCCGGTGCGGTGTAAGGATAACCATCCGCATCGAAATTACCGCGCTGTGGTTTAAAGTTCGCCAAATAGCAGCCTTTTCCGTTGGCTACGTAAGGACCACCCCAGGGGTATTTTGCCGAGTTGTGTCCACCGCGAGCAGCCCATTCCCACTCCGCTTCCGAAGGCAGCCGGAACCGGGGTGATACAAATTGCCCTTCTTTTGTGCGGTAATCGTTGTACAGATTGGAACGCCAGTTACAAAAATACTGCGCTGCGTTCCAGCTTACACCCACCACCGGATACGTATCAAACGCCGGGTGCGAGAAGTAGTATTCGAGCATCGGGTCACCGTTGTGGTACGTAAAGTCGTTTTTCCAAACGGTTGTATCGGGGTAATACTTGCTCATAATTTCTTCCTCGCCCAGAACGGAAACCGAGTCCGTTAAGAGGGCATTGACGAACTGCCGGTATTCGTTGTTGGTAATTTCGGTGTCATCCATATAGAATGAACTGATCGTTACCCGACGGTTCATGTTGGCTTGGCTGGCAGCCAGATCTTCGTCGGCCTGCCCCATCATGAAAGACCCTGACGGAACCAATACCATACCGTATGGTGTGGTTTGTTTCCAGCCCTTCCGGCCCCCGGCAGTGATCTCACCGTTAACGACGCCGACATCTTCACCTTTTCCTTTTCCCCCGCCAAATTTGGATTTGATAAACCCGCAACCCTGCATCAGCAGAATCGTTGCCACCACCATCACCCCACGGGCTGCGTTGCCGGTAAACCACTTGTTACTCATAGTTGTATGATACGTTAAAATCTGTTTCGCGTGCAAACCAGTCTTAGAACGAAAATAAAGCAATTTATTGTATACGTACATTTGAATTGATTAAATGCAGTTATAATTCAGAAAAAGTACAAAGTTACACCCGATCCGTTCTATCAGCCGATCTGCTCCATTTTTCAAAATTATCACTTTAGCTTTAAACAGCCTAACAATAATTAAGCCAACGTTGATCGTAATAATCAGAGGCTGAAACAATAGCAACTTCGTAGCTGATCTCAATAACGGAAACGGGGGGTTCGAATAATGGGTTTTCGTCCAGACCGGGGTTCAGGAAGTGAATACGAAAGCAATATTTCGTGCGAAGTTGGGCTCTTAGCGTCGCGGTTACTTACCACGAAATCAAACGCATACCCAAACCGCAGGGAATTGTTGCGCAATAAACTGATGCCAGCCGTTGCGCTGAACGCATCCCCCTGACGGTATCCCAAACCGGCCCAGTAACGCTTATCGTACATGGCCAGCACGCTTACCTCCAGCGACGAAAACGTGCCATCGGTATTAAATTTATAAATCGCCGACGGCATGAAATCAAGGGCGTAGTTCCATTCGTAACGGTACCCGGCCGTGATGTAGGCCGTTTGGTACAACGGGTTCTGCCCGATATCGGTTCCTACGGTATAGTCCGGTTGGTTGAGGTGTTTCATACTGGCCCCAACGTAATAGGTATCGGTGTTGTAATAAACCCCCGCTCCAATATCCGGTCTGGTCTGGTTGACCCGCCCGTTCTGAATCAGCGGATCTTCCGGATCGTTGGGCCGGAAACGGTCGTAGTTAATCGACCAGTTGTGCAACCCTGCTTCGGCGCCCAACGACAGCGTTCCTTTTTTCAGCGGTACCCGAAACGCGTAGGCAAGCTGCACTTTCTGAAATCCCTGCGGACCGAATGTTTCGTTGACCGCGTATAACCCGACTCCACTCCGGATTTTGTTCAACGGCATGTTGAACGAAAAAAGTTGGGTACTGGGTGCTCCCCCTGCATCGTACGTGCCCTGATAAGCCAGGTATTGGGTTCGATGGACCAGTTGAAACCGGGTAACGCCCTCCGAGCCAACGGCGGCCGGGTTGTAATACACCGGATTAAATATGAACATACTGAACTGTGGGTCCTGATTTTGCGCTTCGACGGTTGAAGCCAATCCCATACCAACCACCAGCAATAAGACAGCGTATAACTTACGATTCATATAATCTCAGACAAATCAACCGATTATTTTCCGATAGCCATTCGAACGTTAAACTAAAAGAGCAACAATCTGTTCGGCGGCAAGACTACCAAAGCGGCATGTTACCTATTAAACGGAGTTTTTCCAAAAATATTGGTATAAAAAGAGACAGTTTAAAACTATAATTGCGCGGGTTGAATGATGCCAAGATTCCAGCGAAATCCGTGCCCTCTTCATTCAACCCGCGCAATTTCACGGCCCGGCAATGCAGCAATTGATTTACTGATTGTTGGCCTGCTTTATGTAAATTTCCAGTGCACCCGCCATTGAGGGCGCGTTAGGCAAGGGAGCCTCAATGTCCAGAATAAAGCCCGCTTCGGATACTGCCCGCGCCGTGGTTGGACCAAAAGCCGCCATCCGAATGCCGTTCTGCTCAAAATCCGGGAAGTTGTGACGCAGCGCATTCACCCCCGACGGACTGAAAAACGCGATGATGTCGAACGACTTAATATCCAGATCCGATAAGTCGGCCGGAACGGTTTCATACATGATGGCTTCGGTCAGGTGCAGACCACTGGTGTCCATGAAATCCGGAATGTCGTTACCCCGGATGTTGGAGCAGGGAAACAGAAACTTTTCGTTCTTGTGCTTCCGAATCAGGTCAAACAGGTCGGCGGCTGTTTTGTTGCCGGTGAAAATTTTCCGTTTGCGAATAACGATGTATTTCTGCAGGTAATTGGCCGTTTGCTCAGTTACACAGAAATACTTCATATCGGCCGGCATTTCCATCCGGGCTTCCTGACAAATTCGGAAGAAGTGATCGACGGCGTTACGGCTGGTGAAAATAATGGCCGTGTGGTCGAGGATGTTGATTTTCTGCTTTCGAAAGTCTTTGTAGGAG
Source organism: Larkinella insperata (assembly GCF_026248825.1). Classification (NCBI taxonomy): domain Bacteria; kingdom Pseudomonadati; phylum Bacteroidota; class Cytophagia; order Cytophagales; family Spirosomataceae; genus Larkinella; species Larkinella insperata. Next base: position 693,159 of record NZ_CP110973.1, read on the forward strand.
ACGCCCTCGATCTGGATGAATGGGCGAAAATCAATTTGCAGGTTGTATTTACCGGCAATCTGAAAATAAGGTGAATTATTGTCGGCAGGTCGGGCTTGGGTTACTAAGATGCTGGCAACTTTTGTCAGCCTTTCCTGGTCGTACTTCGCAGAAATCTCACTCATCGAATACCTCGCGTTTTGTGTTTAAATCTTGCCTAATTGGCTACAGGGCGAACCGCACCCCAATGGTTAACGGAATCAATTCAACGATGCAAAGGTACGAAAATAAATAGAGATTTTTGACAACACCTTTGTTTGCAATCACAACATACAAGAGTGCCAATCGAAGTACGTAAAAGCTTACAAACGGCACCATCAGCCAGGTACTCGACCAGGTAGCGTTGACGGGTGTATTGGCGGAAAGAATGGCGACCAGAATGGCCCCCGCCGTAAAAAAAATTAGTGACGACTGAATGGCTTTGAAAAAATGCAGATTGACTACCTGTTCAAGCCGGTACAGCCCGCCAATGACGGCAATAAATACATACTTCGCCACCAGCAACAGAAAGGCCAGTGCGCTTAGCTCAAAGAAGGTAACAATAAGGTCGAACAGGCTCTGTCCGCGCAACAGCAGTGCCCTCGACAGAAACAAATCAATGTTTTTGCTCTGAACGATCATGTACAGGTAGGCCGTTATGAAGCTTAGATTCAGCAAAAAGAGCAGATTGATGAGGCCGAGCGGGCGGTTAACCAGAAATAGTTCGTCCCGATCGGTTATGGACAGCAGATCCGTCAGATCAAAAAAGCGGATGAAGGCCCGGTGGTGAAAATTAAAAAGATAGGCGTTGAGGGCCGCAATAAATAGCAGGCTTAACGTGAAGAAATTTGCGTAAGCCGACGGCCGGCGCGGCAGAATGCTCAGGCGGGTTTCGGCGGCTGCGACTTCTTTCTGAGCCGCTGATTTAAGGTGCCCGATGAAAACCTGCTTATCGTCCACTCCCGGACTTCCGTGGACTGTCAGGAACAATTCGGGTTTGCGGTAGGCCCGGTATAAACTATCCAGATTCATGACCAGCCACTCGTTGGCGTTCAGCCTGCGCTTGAGGGCCGCATCAATAAACAGGTACCCGGTCTGGCGGGTTGAAATTAGGAGGTAGTACCGGCGGTTACTTTCGGCATCCAGAAAAAAGCTGACCGAATTGACCAGCGCGTGCTGTTCGTCAATGAAAGGCACGTAGGATTTATAGGTCTGATCATAGACCAACCAGTCATTGCGGAAGTCGTGGACGGGAAAAAACTGTTGATTCGGTCCAACTCCCTGCGCCCTACTCCCCAAAGCCCACAGCAGCAACGTGGACACAATCAAACAAAACCGCACAAAAAAACAGAGTTATGAATGATGAGTTATGAACGATGCATTCATACTTCATCATTCATAACTCATCCCTTTATTTTAATTTTTTCCGAGTGCTTTCAGCATCGTTTCTCCGATCAGAGCGGGTGATTCAACAACGTGAATACCGCATTCGGCCATAATACGCATTTTAGCGGCTGCGGTATCGTCCGCTCCGCCAATGATGGCACCGGCGTGGCCCATCCGGCGGCCTTTGGGGGCGGTTTGTCCGGCGATGAAACCGACCACCGGCTTTTTGTTACCACTAGCCTTGATCCAGTGGGCGGCTTCCGCTTCCATACCCCCACCGATTTCACCGATCATCACGATTCCTTCGGTTTCCGGATCGTTCATCAGCAGTTCAACGGCTTCCCGCGTGGTTGTGCCGATGATGGGGTCCCCCCCGATACCGATGGCCGTCGTCTGGCCCAGTCCTACTTTTGAGAGTTGGTCAACGGCTTCGTAGGTCAGCGTACCGGATTTTGAGACAATACCGATGGTGCCTTTTTTGAAAATGAAGCCGGGCATAATTCCCACCTTGCACTCTTCGGACGTCATAACACCCGGGCAGTTAGGTCCAATCAGCCGTACATCTTTATCTTTCAGGTATTCTTTCGCTACCATCATATCCTTGGTCGGAATGCCTTCGGTGATGCAGATGATTACTTTAATTCCGGCATCCGCGGCTTCCATGATCGCATCGGCAGCAAACGCGGGTGGAACAAAAATAATCGAAACATCAGCCCCCGCCTTTTCAACGGCTTCCTTCACGGTGTTGAATACGGGCCGATCGAGATGCGTCTGTCCGCCTTTGCCCGGTGTCACACCGCCAACGACGTTTGTGCCATACTCAATCATCTGCTGAGCATGAAATGACCCCTCAGAGCCCGTAAAGCCCTGTACGATAACCTTGGAATTCTTGTTAACTAATACGCTCATGATGAATGGAAAGCTATGCTATGCGTGTGAAGGTATAAGCTTTTGGAACCGGCGCAAAAGTAGAGCGAAATGGGTAAAGAACAAAGTTAAGAGTGAAGAGTTAAGAATTAAGCGTTAAAAGAGCGGCCTTCAGCTCTTTCCGCGCCGTGCGTAACGCTCAAGACTTTTGCCTTTTTCTTCTAAAAATTGTTATTTCCAGCATGAACCTATCAAATATGCTTTCAGAGGCCGTGCTGGCTTTTACAGGAATTTGGGTCTTTTGGCGGTACTTTCAGGGGTTGAGTTGGTATAATCGAATTTTGTGGGGGCTTTTTTTAATGACCATTTCCATGACGGCGCTGGTCGGAATTCTGAAATATGCTGGGGTTCAGAGCATCATTCCGCTGCATTATTCCCTGGAAACGCTGGCCGGTAGTCTGGGGGTAGTGTGCGTCATTGTCGGAGTCTGGGGAATTGTCCTAAAGCAGCAGATTCCAAAAAGCAGTTTCTTGATCACGATCTTGCTGGGAATCGGTTTGTTTCTTCTCTTGTTACTGAACCCGACGGTAGGCGCCTTTCGCGCTGTGGTTCCTTCTTTGGGGATGGTAATCGTTCTCCTAATCGCTTTTCTGGGCGTTATTCGCCGGGATTCGCGCGCTTCCTGGATCGTGGTCGCCGTCATGATTCTGGCGCTGGCTACCCGCGTCGGCCGGTTAAATAATTTACCCATCCATCCAGCCGACTTTTATCATTATACCCTTTCATTATCAATCCTTTGCTTCGGCAAATCCGTCAAGGGCCTGCGTGAGCAAATGTAGCGGACGGAGATTTTAACCAGCAAGGTTCCAACTTTTTGGCTAACTTGCACCATGGATAATTTTGTTGTCTCGGCCCGAAAATACCGTCCGGCAACCTTCGACACCGTCGTCGGGCAGGCACACATAACGACTACGCTTAAGAATGCGATTTTAACCAATCACCTGGCGCAGGCTTTTCTGTTTTGCGGACCGCGCGGGGTTGGAAAAACAACGTGTGCCCGCATCCTGGCTAAAACCATCAACTGCCAGAATCTGGGTAAAATTCAATCGGCGGATGCCGTCGAACCCTGCGATCAGTGCGAATCGTGCGTCAGCTTCAACCAGAACGCGTCGTTCAACATTCACGAACTGGATGCGGCTTCCAACAATTCGGTGGAAGACATCCGGAACCTGATTGACCAGGTGCGCTACCCACCCCAGTCGGGAAAATACAAGATTTACATCATTGACGAGGTTCACATGCTCTCGCAGGCCGCTTTCAACGCGTTCCTGAAGACACTCGAAGAACCTCCCTCCTACGCCATTTTTATTCTGGCGACCACCGAGAAACACAAGATTCTGCCCACAATCCTGTCGCGCTGCCAGTTGTTTGATTTCAACCGGATCCAGCCCCGCGACATCAGCAATCACCTGGCCAATATTGCCCAGAAAGAAAGCATTCAGGCGGAATACGAAGCCCTCGAACTGATTGCCCAGAAAGCGGACGGCGGTTTGCGCGACGCCCTCTCGATGTTCGACCTGAACGTGACGTTTTCGGAAGACCGCATTTTGCGTTACAAGGAAGTGCTGGAAAACCTGCACATTCTGGATTACGACTATTACTTCCGGCTCACCGACCTGCTGCTGGCGGCCAATCTGCCACAAAGCCTGCTGTTGTTCGACGAAATTCTGCGGAAAGGATTCGACGGTCATCAATTTATCGTCGGCCTGAGTGAGCATTTCCGGAATTTGCTGGTGTGCAAGGATGCGACTACTGTTGAGTTGCTTCAGGTTACCGAAACCATTCAGCAGAAATACCTGCAACAGGCCGCCGAAGCGCCCATGAGCTTTCTGCTGTCGGCGCTGAGCGTCGGAGCCCAGTGCGACATGAATTACAAGGCCGCTAAAAACCAGCGGCTGCACGTGGAAGTCTGCCTGATGAAGCTGGCGAATCTGCCGAACGTCCTTGATGTGTCGGCGCTACCGGCTTCGCCCGATCAATCGAACCAAAGCAATCCTCAACCTGCCGAGCGGGTTGAAAAAAAAAAGGACAGCTCACCTGACCACCAGCCCGTAAGTACAAACGGGACAAACGGAGCAGCGGCCCCCATCCCGTCGCATCCGGGTGAGCCTACGAACGGTAATCACCTGAAAACGAACGGAAACGGCGCGGTAAAAACCGTTGCGGAGCGTCCTCCCGTTGTTGCCGAAATTCCCAAACCCGTCAGCAGCCGACTGCGCACGACAACCAATTTGGTTTCGATGGAGCGGCCGGCCCTGGTTGTGGATACTGGTGCGGCAACCGCTGTGGTTGAAGCGCCCGAACTGCCGAAAGTTGACAAACCGTTTATTTTCGAGCAGCTCAAAGGGGCCTGGAATACGTTTACCCGCCTGCGCGATCAGCAGGGTGGTTCGCAGACGGAGCAGGTGATGCTCAACCGGGAGTTTGTCCTCGACGGCACAACCATTCACATTGCCCTCGACAATTCCCTGCAGGTTGATTTGCTGAACGATTTGCGGCAGGATTTGCTCACCTACCTCCGGCGGGAGTTGCAGAATAGCCAGATTCAGCTTGTTCATTCGGTTGCCGTGCAGGAGACGCGCCGGATGATCTACACTCCACAGGACAAATTCAATTACCTGGCCGAAAAAAACCCGGCCCTGCTGGAGTTGAAGCGGACACTGGGGCTGGATGTGGATTACTAAGAGTGACTTGGTTTAGAATTAGAACGGCCTTCATCTATCCGACTCATTTAGGGAGGAATCGGGATCAATGAAGGCCGTCGCCAAAATTTACTTTTGGAAAGTAAGCGTAACTGGCTCTCCGTCTGCAGTTACCATCATCTGAAGCGTTTGCCCTGCTTCGTTCAACTGAATCCCCGCATCGCTCCGTTGCCCGTTGGCAACCATATAATATTTACCGCCGTCTTTTTCCCACTGGGCCGACTGCGATTGCGTCTGGCAGTCTGTTGACCCTTGTTGTTTGGGGGCAGATACCGTCAGGGTCAGCGTTTTTTCATCCGCCACAAATCGGGTGTCTTTGTAACAAGCCAGATTAGCAACATCGGCGGTTTGACCATTTGCCTGAAGCGTTTTCAAATACCACGAACCAATGATTGGGTCCTGGTTAGGTTGTGGATCATCATTTTTCTCTTTGCAGGAAAACTGAACGAGAGCAATAGCGAGCAAACCGGATAAAATGCGTGTTTTCATGGCGTTGACAGATTACATTTTGTGAATGGATAGACTGCCGCCTAACCCTCAACCGATCGGGCGTCAGTGGTAAGACAACGGCAAAGTTCCGGCAGAAACGGACTTCGCACAATCCACGAAAACCAGTAATTTACAGGTGATTGCTGCGAAAATCAGCGGTTTGAGAAGAAAATCAGGCAGCGTTTAAGCCGAAAAAACCTTCGCCGGATTATCCACCAGAAGCTGTTTCCACTCTTTCTGGGTGAATCCTTTTTTGTTTAATTCAGGCATCAGTCGCCGGAACAAAACCGTGTAATCCCGCCCAATGGAGCCGCCTTCGGGCTGGGCCGGATCGTACCAACCGGCATCGTGGGAAAGCAGGGTGCGGTGCAAAAGCCGGTTTTCTTTCATCAGCAGCAGGTTCTCCGCGTACTGCCCGACGTTGCTGTCGTCCAGCCCATCCAGGCTTACCCAGGCTCCCTCCCGAACGGCGCGGGCGTAATGCACCATGTTCTGCCCCTGCGCATGAACCCAGACAAAGGCCGCCGGATCAACCCCTTCCTGCTTGAGCACGTCAATTTGCTCAAACGCCGGAACGTAAGGCCCCGTATGGGAGTAGATGGGCAGTCCGGTGCGCTTGTGCGTGCGGGCGGCTGCCGTAATCAGTTTGCGGTGTAAGTCCGATAGAGGGCCGGGATTCACGCCAATCTTCAGGAAAGCCGGTCGGATGCCGGTTCCGTCAATCCCGTTCTGAAATTCGGCCACCCAGCGGTCGGCCAGTTGGTCGGCGGTTTCGGTGCGCGCGTGGGCGGGCAGGTACTTGTCGTTCGACGCGCCGTAGTAGCCGGTGTTGGTCAGCAGTTGAACTCCCGATTTTTCAGATAATTCCTGCAGCAGCCGCGGATCCCGGCCCAGGTAAGCCGGTGTACACTCAACCAGCGTTCGGACGCCCAGTTGCCGCAGGGTTTGCAGATACGGAAGCATTTTTGCGACGACTACCGGGCGCTCCCAGCGATCTAAGCTGCTTTTATCCGCCCCGATGAAATCGACCAGAATGTGTTCGTGAATGAGCGTCATGCCCAGTTCCGACGCCCGGATGCTCCCCCTAACGGTGTTAACCCGCGGTTTTGCCGCAAGAACCGACCCGAATCCGGCGGCTAACGAAGTTTTCAGGAAGGTCCGGCGTTTCATAGCAGTCGGCGATCAGGATTTCAGGTAGTTCTTGGCTTCGCGGATGGTGGATTTGTATTCGGCCACACTCAGGGCCTTCTTGTACATGGCCTTGGCCCGGTTTCGGTCGCCCGCCCGGGCCGCAATACGCGCCAGGCCGCTGTAGGCCTGAGCCGCAAATTCTTTGGTGTGTACGTCGTCGACCGGCAATTTAATAGCGGCCTGGTATTGTTCCGTCGCCAGTTTGAGATCACCGTTCATCTTCTCGGCCACCAACCCTTCCAGCACGTGTACCGGCATGGCCAGAAATTTCTGCGGAAGTTTCTGAAGCCGCTCGATGTAAGGCTGTGCTTCGCGGTAACGCCCCGCCAGCACCAGCGCTTCGGCCCCCATCAGGTTGAAAATCGGATTCTGGGGATACTTATCGGCCAGCGGTTTCATTACCGCAGCCGCGCGCGCGGGCTGTCCTTCGTGTTCCAGGTAGATATGGCCCAGGTAAATAGCCGTTTCGGTCCGGGTAAAAAGCCCTTGCCGGATCGCCGTTTCCATTTGTTTCATGCCCAGCGGCATATCGCCGTCCTGAAAAAAAATCAGCAACGGTTTCGACGCCGGGTGATCCAGCGGATACCGTTCCCGGTAATAATTATAAAGTCCGGTTGAGAAATAAAATTCCGGATTTTTTTCCATCAGCTTAAACCCCTTTTTCAAATACCCGTACGCTTTCTGCGCTTCGCCAACGGCTTTTAGCGTTTCGTCGTCGTAGTGGTATTTCATGGCCAGATACCCGTGCGACGCCAGTGAAAAGAAGACGCCTTCCGGGTCATTCGCGTTGCGATCCAGTAGTTTTTTCGACAGCGCAATGCCCTGATTGAGGTTGTTGACGTATTGGGTGGTTGCGGCTTTGTTTTCTTTCAGCGGCAGGTGCTGCCAGTAAAGTTGGATGGCTTTCATGACCGGCACCACCGGATGCTGCGGATATTTTGCCTTTACTGCCCGGATATATTCGTCGGCTTCGTCGAATTCGTAGTTATAAATTTTGTCTGTCGCCTTCAGAATAACCTGCTGAATGCCAGCATCTTCCAGCAACTGTGCGGAGGAGAAAATCGGCGTAAGGAGGAGGAGCAGTAGAGCGATCTTTTTCATGAGATGGTGTGTTACGACGGTACGGGAATGTTCTTTTTTGAAGAGAAGGATTTGCCCCGTATTTTTGTTTGTTCTCAAAACGCCTAACGACACCCCCGGCGAAAAAGTTTGCTATGATTCAATTTGAGCACTTTGTTCTGGACAACGGCCTGAAGGTCTACGTTCACGAAGATCCGACCAGCCCGATGGCCACGGTCAATATTTTGTACAATGTCGGGTCGCGCGATGAGGATGCGAATAAAACCGGTTTTGCCCATTTGTTCGAACACCTGATGTTCGGCGGTTCCAAAAACATTCCGGTTTACGACGAACCCCTGCAAAAAGTAGGGGGCGAAAACAACGCCTTTACGTCACCCGATATCACCAATTATTACATCACCCTTCCGTCTGCCAACCTCGAAACGGCGTTCTGGCTCGAATCCGACCGGATGCTGGGGTTGTCGTTCGATCCGACGGTTCTGGAAGTACAGCAGAAGGTGGTGATTGAAGAATTTAAGCAACGGTACCTGAACCAGCCTTACGGCGATGTCTGGCTTAAGCTTCGGCCGCTGGCTTACCAGGTTCACCCCTACCAGTGGGCCACCATTGGCAAAGACATTAGCCACATCGAAAATGCCACGCTGGATGATGTCCGCGAATTTTTCTATACGCATTATATCCCCAACAACGCCACGCTGGTTGTAGCCGGAAACGTTACGGTGGAACAAGTGAAGCAGTTGTGTAAAAAGTGGTTCGCCCCCATTCCGATGGGGAAACCGGCCGTCCGCAACCTACCGCAGGAGCCGGTGCAGACCGAACCGCGTTTTCTGGAAACCGTGGCCGAAGTGCCGCTCAACGCCCTGTATAAAGTCTACCACATGCCGGGCCGGTTTGCCGACGACTATTACCGGGCCGACCTGCTCAGCGACGTGCTGGGGCGCGGTAAATCATCGCGGCTGTACCAGAAACTGCTGAAGGAGCAGTCCCTTTTCACCAATGTTTCGGCGCACGCAACCGGATCGCTGGACCCCGGGTTGCTCGTCATCAGCGGATCCCTGAATCAGGGGGTGTCGCTGGAGGAGGCCGATGCCGCCATCGAAGCGGTGGTCGACGAAATTGTCAGCCAGACCATGCCCGAGGAAGAACTGGCGAAGGTGAAAAATCAGGCTGAAGCAACGCTGGTTTTCTCGGAAGTCGAACTCCTGAACCGGGCCATGAATCTGGCGTATGCCGCCAACGCGGGCAATGCCGACTGGGTTAACCAGGAAGCCGAACGGATTCAGGCTGTTACGCCGGACCAGATTCAGGCAACCGCCCAAAACCTGCTTCGCAAAGAAAATCGCTCCACGTTGCACTACCGGGCCGCGTGAACACCCGGCCAATCAAAATAGCATGAAAATTCGCGTTGGACAAGGATACGACGTTCATCAGTTGGTCGAAGGCCGGGCGTTTTGGCTCGGCGGTATTTTAATTCCGCACACGCACGGTGCGCAGGGGCATTCGGACGCCGACGTGGTTTGCCACGTCCTCTGCGATGCGTTGCTGGGGGCGGCCAACCTGCGCAACATTGGCTACCACTTTTCCGATAAGGACCCGCGCTGGAAGGGCGTCGATAGCAAGCTGCTGCTGGCCGAGGTGCTGCGCATGATCCGGGAGAAGGGCTATGAGGTATCGAACGTTGACGTGACGGTCGTGTTGCAGGAACCCAAACTTAACCCGCACATTCCGGCCATGAAGACCTGTTTATCGGGCGTGATGAACGTCCCGGAAGATGATATTTCGATCAAGGCGACAACCTCTGAACACATGGGGTTTGTGGGCCGAAAAGAAGGTATTGCGGCTTTTTGCGTCGCCCTGATTCATTCCTGAATCCGGACGGCGAATGGTTTTACTATACGGTTTTTCTGATCTAGCATGATGGCATCGCTCCGACATCTCCGCTTTTATTCCGCGTTTTCTGCCCTGACCCTGGCACTGGCTGTGGCCCACGCTCAACCGAAAGTCTCGACGCCCAGCGGGCCGATTGATTTTGAAGAATACGATCCGGTTTCGACGCTCAAGACGCCGGAGCACAAACTGACCCGCGCCAAGTATCCCTTTATTGACGTTCATAACCACCAGTACGAGATGGATGCCGCCGACCTGCGGACGTTGGTTGCGCAGATGGACAGCCTGAACATGGGCATCATGGTCAACCTGAGCGGACGCGGTTTTACTTCAAACGTAGCCGAAAGCACCAACTTTCTGGACAAAACACTGGCGAACGTTCAGAAAGCCTACCCCAAACGGCTGGCGATTTTCACCAACATCAACTTCGCCAACCTGGGCGAACCCAGCTGGACGGAAAAAGCGGTAAAACTGCTGGAAGACGATATCAAGAAAGGCGCTAAAGGGCTGAAAATCTACAAGAGTTTAGGGTTTAATGTCAAAGACACCCAGGGGAAACGCGTGCAGGTGGATGACCCGCGGCTGGACCCGATCTGGGCCAAATGCGGTCAACTGGGCGTACCGGTCCTGATTCACACCGCCGACCCGAAACCGTTCTGGGACCCGATGGACCGCTTCAACGAACGCTGGCTCGAACTCAAAACGCATCCCGGCCGTAAGCGGTCGGATGATAACCCGATCTCCTGGCAGCAACTTCTTGTGGAACAGCACAATGTGTTCCGGAAACATCCGAAAACGACGTTTATCAACGCCCACATGGGCTGGTACCCGAATGACCTCGTCAAGCTGGACAGCCTGATGCAGGTGTTCCCGAACATGATGGTTGAGATCGGGGCCGTCATTGCCGAACTGGGCCGCCAGCCCCGGGCTTCCCGCAAGTTCTTCGAGAAACACCAGGACCGGATTCTGTTCGGAAAAGACAGTTGGGTTCCTTCGGAGTATGCCACTTACTTCCGCGTGCTGGAAACGGACGACGAATATTTTCCGTACCACAAAAAATACCACGCTTTCTGGCGGATGTACGGCATGGCCCTGCCGGATGAAGTGCTGAAAAAAGTATACTACAAAAACGCCCTGCGGATTATTCCGGGTCTGGATAAATCGCAGTTTCCACAGTGAGGTATTCACGGCTTTGGGGCTAGGTCACAGCGCACATTGGCCACTTTGTGCCGTCACGTTATTTCAACTCTCACGGACGAAAGGCCGGGGGTCCAGAACATGAAAATCAACCAGATCGACGTTTTTAAGTACAACATTCCGCTCAAAGCCCCGATTGCCATTTCGCTCGGTACGATTGAAAACGCCCGGAATCTGCTCATCCGGATTCAGGCCGACGGGCTGATGGGCTGGGGTGAAGGCTCGCCGTTCTGGATGATTGTTGGCGAAACGCAGGAAACCGGTTTTGCAGCCGCCCAGGATTTTGCCCGGCTGCTGATCGGCCAACCCGCGCTGGACCTGGAAGGCAATCTGAACCGCCTGGATGCCTACCTGCCCAACAACCCGACCATCAAGAGTGCCTTCGATATGGCGCTCTACGACCTGGCCGCTCAGGTCGCCGGAATGCCTCTGTACGCTTTTCTGGGCGGGAAACGGCGGACGCTGATCACCGACGAAACGATTTATATTAACACGCCGGAACGCATGGCCGCCGACGCCATTCGGATTCAGAGCCAGGGTGGGGTAGCCATCAAGGTAAAGCTGGGCACCAACCAGCGCGACGACATCCGGCGCGTGGAAGCAATTCGGGAAGCTGTCGGAGACGCCATTCCGATCCGGACGGATGCCAACCAGGGCTGGAACTACCCGACGGCGGTTGCCGTCCTGCGCACCATTCAGAACTGGAATATCGAATACTGCGAACAACCCGTCAAGCGGGGAGCAATCGCCGACCTGAAACGCCTGCGCGAGAAAACCACCGTACCGATCATGGCCGATGAGTCGCTGTTCGACCACCGCGACGCCCTCCGGCTGGTGCAGGAGCAAGCCGTCGATTACTTCAACATCAAGCTTTCGAAAAGCGGGGGGATCTTCAACGCCCAGAAAATCAACGCCATTGCCGAAGCCGCCGGGATACCGTGCATGATCGGCTGCATGTCGGAATCCCGGCTGGCCATAACCGCCAAAGCGCATTTTGCTTCGGCTCGTCAGAATGTAACTTTTTTTGATCTGGATGCGCCCTTCGAACACGCCATCGACCCGGTGATTGGCGGGGCGGTTTACAACGGTTATCAAATCGAACTGCCCGAAACCGCGGGCCTGGGTGCCGAAATTGATAACCAGTATCTCCAATCATTGGAAAAGTGGTCAACTACTTAATGGAAAATTAAGTAAATCCTGCTATTCTTACGTAAAAGTTGGTACCAAATTTGCACTGTTTGGTTGTTCAGCGCGAAAACAACCAAGCGGATGCAAACACCGGATAATTTGGAAAACCTTGATCCCCAACTCTACCCATTATCCGTCCATCAACTATTTGAGCAGCAAGCCTTAAAGACGCCGGAAGCACTTGCGATCATTGATTCTCAGCGTACCATCTCCTTTGGCGAACTCCACCGCCGGTCCTGCCAGCTAGCGAATCATCTGCTCGTCAAAGGCATACAGCCCGAGCAGTTTGTTGGAATTTGTCTGGAACGTTCGGTGGAAATGATAACGGCCGTTCTGGCCATTCTGAAAGCAGGGGCGGCTTTCGTTCCGATTGACCCGGCCTACCCCGCCGAACGAATCAATTACATCGCAACGGATACGGCCATGCCGTTGATCCTGTGCAGCCGCCCGTCCAGTCTCAAACTGGCAGATGCCCTAAGCGTTCGATCATCGCCAGCCCTCATCGAGATTGACTACACCAACCAAACCAGTTACGCCTTTCCCGACCAGGTAGCTCCGATTCCGCATTCGCCTTCGCACCTGGCCTACGTCATCTATACCTCCGGCTCGACCGGGAAACCCAAAGGCGTCCTGATCGAACACCGGTCAATCAGCAACTACATTCACAACAGCATTGAGCACTATGCCACAACCGGGCAGCAGTCGGGCAGTTATTTTCACCTTCCCCTCACGTTTGATGCCTCGCTGACGGCTTTGTTTGTTCCGCTGTTGACGGGGAAGCCCATCGTGATCAGTTCTTCCGGACCGCTCGACGTTTTCAACGACGACCTGCTGATTCAGCAGGCCCCTTTTGATTTTTTGAAACTGACCCCCGCCCAGCTTTTGCTGGTAGACAGTTCCAGAAACGAACAGGCGAAACGGTGTTCCAAAACGCTGGTGGTGGGCGGTGAGGCTCTGCACCCGCGGCATTACCAGTTTCTGGTTGATAATCAGATCGAAGCCAATATCATCAACGAATACGGTCCTACGGAAGCAACGGTTGGCTGCATTTCCTACCGGTTTTCAACGCAGGACAACATTCCGGCTTTTCCCAACGGTGTCCTGATTGGCACGCCAATGCCGAACGTGGTCGTTTACCTTCTCGATTCGGCGATGAATCCGGTTCCGGCTGGCCAGGAAGGCGAAATTTACATCGGTGGTGTGCAGGTCGCCCGGGGGTACCTCAACAACGAGCCACTAACCCACGAACGGTTTCTGGCGGATCCCTTTTCAACGGATAAAAGTGCCCGGATGTACAAATCCGGTGATTTAGGCCGTCTGCATCCCGACGGAACCATTGAATACCTGGGCCGGATTGACGAGCAGGTCAAAATACAGGGGTTCCGGATTGAACTGGGAGAAATTGAAAATGTGCTGATTCACTACCCGGGCATCAGCCAGTGCGCGGCCCACGTCGATGAAAGTGCTTTGTCCGAAAAACGGTTAGTGGCTTACTACGTCAGCAGCGAAAAACCCAATAAAAATAGCCTCATTTCCTTTCTGAAAAACCGGTTGCCGGACTTCATGATTCCGGCTTTGCTGATTGAAGTCGACCAGATACCGCTTTCTCCCAACGGCAAAGTCGATCGCCGGTTGCTGCCAAAGCCCGAAACCAAACGTTCGGCGATCAACAACCTGTTTGTGCCCCCCGTTACACCCACGGAAAAGGCGGTAGCAACGGTATGGGCCTCTCTGCTCCAGCTCGATAAAGTGGGTCTGGACGACAATTTCTTCGAACTGGGCGGTACGTCCATGCTGAGCGTCAAAGCTGTCAGCCTGCTCAAGCAGCACCTGCAACGCGATTTGTCTGTAACGAAAATTTACACCCACCCCACCGTCCGGGCACTCAGCCAGTTTATCGATGGCGAGCAGCGTACGGCAACGAGGTTTCCGAAAAACCGAACCGTAAACCGGCAAAATTCGCAAGATGTGGCGGTAATCGGAATGGCGGGTCGTTTTCCGGGGGCCGATACCCTGTCCGAGCTCTGGGAGTTGCTGAAGCAGGGCCAAGAAACCACCCGGTTTTTCACTGACGCCGAACTGGATACTTCCATTCCGGATGCGGTAAGAAATGACCCGAACTACGTAAAGGCCCGTGGTACGCTCCGCAACGCTGATCAGTTTGATCCGGCCTTTTTCGGTTTAAGTCCCCGCTTGGCCGAAGCCATGGACCCGCAGCAGCGTATATTTCTGGAAATTGCCTGGGAAGTCCTGGAGGAAAACGGTTACCTGCCCCAGCACCACCAGGAAAGCATTGGGGTGTTTGCCGGATGCGGAAACAACACCTATTACCTCAACAATGTCCACGGAAACCAGTCGGTTCATAACCAGCTGGGCAGTTTTCAGGTGATGGCGGTCAACGAGAAGGATTACATCGCTTCCCGAACGGCCTACCAGTTAAATTTAAAAGGACCGGCCGTCAGTGTGTATTCGGCCTGCTCCACGTCCCTGCTGGCCATCACGCTGGCGGTGGAAAGCATCCGGAACGGTCAGTGCGACCTGGCGTTGGCCGGTGGGTCGAGTGTTACGGCCCCTGTCAACAGCGGTCATCTGTACGAAGAAGGGGCCATTTTAAGCCGGGATGGACACTGCCGCCCGTTTGACGCCAACGCCAGCGGTACGGTTTTCAGCGACGGCGCAGGCGTTGTTTTACTGAAAAACCTGGATGCGGCCCGGCAGGACGGCGACCGGATTTATGCCGTCATCAAAGGAATTGGCGTCAACAACGACGGCGCAGGAAAAGGCAGCTTTACGGCCCCCAGCGCCGAAGGACAGGCGGGTGCCATTGCCGCAGCCATCGCCGACGCCCGGATCGCGCCCGCAACCATTCAGTACGTCGAAGCCCACGGAACCGCCACTCCGCTCGGCGATCCCATCGAAATGGAAGGGCTGACGATGGCGTTCGGCCCCGCGGTTTCCCCGCATTCGTGCGCAATCGGCTCCATCAAAAGCAACATGGGCCACTTGACGGCGGCTGCCGGAGTGGCCGGTTTCATCAAAACCGTACTGGCCCTGCATCACCGCCAGCTTCCGGCTTCCATTGGTTATTCCAAACCAAACCCGCACATTGACTTTGCCGGCAGTCCGTTTTTTGTCAATACCCGCCTGACCGACTGGACCGCGGACGGACCGCGCCGGGCGGGTGTCAGTTCATTTGGCGTCGGGGGAACGAACGTGCACGTGGTTCTGGAAGAATTCTGGCAGCAAGAAACGGTTTCGTCGCCGGGCCGGGACTTCCAATTGCTAACCTGGTCGGCCCGAACCGCCACCAGCCGGGAAGCCTATGCCCACCGACTGGCCGATTATCTCCGGCAACACCCGGACACTAGCCTGGCCGATCTGGCCTGTACGCTGCAAACCACCCGGCCCGACTGGAATCAACGCCGTTTCGTGGTGCTGCCGACCGATGCGGCAACCCCCGAAAACCGGCTTCTGGAAAAACCAGCTTCGGCGCAGGTAAAAGTCGTTCAGGAGAAACCGGCGGAGGTGGTTTTCCTCCTTCCGGGTCAGGGGGCGCAATACCTCAACATGGGCCGCCAGTTGTACGAAACCGAACCCGTGTTCCGGCAGGCGATTGATGCCTGCGCGGACCTGCTGACACCGCATTTGCAAACCGATATTCGTCGCGTTATTTACGCCCCGGACGGTGACGCAGAAGCGGAAAACCGGCTGAAAAATACCCGCTATACCCAACCGGCTCTGTTTGTTACGGAATACGCCCTGGCGCAGTTGTGGATGAGTTGGGGCATAGAACCCAGTATCTTCTGCGGACACAGCGTTGGCGAGTTTGTGGGCGCCCATCTGGCCGGAGTTTTCACGCTGGCCGACGCGCTCAGGCTCATCGCCATCCGCGGCCAACTCGTCAGCGACCTCCCGACGGGCGGTATGCTCTCGGTGCGGCTGGAAGCCGAAGCGCTCCAGGAAATTTTACCGGCCAACTTATCCGTAGCCGCCATCAATAGCCCGAAACTCTGCGTGGTAGCGGGTTGCCACGAAGCCCTTTCAAGCTTTGCGGATTCGCTGACTGAGAAAGGAATTGCGCACCGGCTTTTGCTGACCAGCCACGCCTTTCATTCGGCGATGATGGACCCGATTGTAACGCCGTTCCGGGATGTTGTAGCCACGACACCGTTAAACCGCCCCCGGAAACCCATTGTATCGACCGTAACCGGAACCTGGCTCACCGATGCTCAGGCCACCGACCCCACGTACTGGGCGGACCATCTGCGGCAAACCGTTCGCTTTGCCGACGCTATGCGGGTGGTTCTCGAGCAACCCCATTCGCTTTGTCTGGAAGTAGGGCCGGGTAACGTCCTGGCGACGCTGGCGCGGCAACATCCCGATTCCGGAACGGGCACCGTGGTTACCAGTCTCGGCACCAGCCAGCGTATTGAAACCGAAACCCAGACGATTTTGCAGGCGTTGGGCCAACTCTGGCTGGCGGGTCTGCAACCGGACTGGAACGCGTTTTATGCGCCCCAGAAGCGCAGGAAATTAAGCTTGCCCACCTATGCGTTCGACCGGAAACGCTGCTGGCTTGATCCGCCGGCAACCGTTCCACCGACCTGGCCGTCGCCGGTACCAATCCCCGAAACCGCCCTTGTTCAAACCGTTCCACCTCCGCAAGAACGTACTATGAGAAAAACCACCTTAATCACCAAGGTCAAAGAAATATTGGAAGACGCATCGGGTATCGAGATGGACGGCATCTCCCCCGATCAGACTTTCTTGGAAATGGGTCTCGACTCCCTGCTGCTCACGCAGGTAGCCGCAACCCTGAAAAAAGCGTTTGGCCTGCCCATCACGTTCCGGCAACTGAACGATGAATACGCAACGCTCGATCAGTTGGCGACCCATCTGGATCGGAATCTGCCCGCCGACCTGTTCCAGCCCGCGCCGGTTTTGCCGCCCCCGGTACCAGCGCCAGCCGCGATGCCTGCGCCCGTTGTTCAGAAAGAACCTATGCCCGTTTCCCCAGTTAACGATTCGGCGCTCGGCCTGATCGCCCAGCAACTGCAAATTCTCGCCAAGCAGGTTGCACTGCTCCAGGGCGAGGGTTCGGTGCTTCCGGCAGCAACACCCGTGGCCCCCGCGGCCTCGAACGGCCAAACGGCTTCCAACACCAAACCCGTCGTGCCCGAGTCGACCGACCTGACGGCCGAAGAAGCCATTGAGATCAAAAAACCGTTTGGCGCTACCGCCCGGATCGAACGGAAGGCCACCGAGCTTACCGCCCGCCAGCAAACTTTTTTACAGCAGCTTACGGACCGGTATAACCAGAAGACGGGCGGTAGCAAAGCATATTCCCAGCAACACCGGGCGACAATGGCCGATCCTCGGGTGGTTTCGGGATTCAAACCGCTAACCAAGGAAATCGTGTACCCGCTGGTTATGAACCGGTCAAAAGGCAGCCGCTTGTGGGACGTTGACGGCAACGAGTACATCGACGCCCTCAACGGTTTTGGCTCCAACCTCTTTGGCTACCAACCCGATGTTTTGAAAGAAGCGCTGCACGAACAGATTGAGAAAGGCTACGAAATTGGTCCGCAGCACGAACTGGCCGGGGAGGTCTGTGATCTGATCTGTGAATTTACGGGACTCGACCGGGCCGCCCTGTGCAGCACGGGTTCCGAAGCCGTTCTGGGAGCAATGCGGATTGCCCGCACCGTGACGGGTCGTTCGCTGATCGTGGCGTTTTCGGGTTCCTACCACGGAATCATGGACGAGGTCATTGTGCGGGGCACGCGAAAGCTGAAATCCTTTCCGGCGGCTTCGGGCATCATGCCGGAAGCGGTGCAGAACATGCTGATTCTGGACTACGGCACGGAGGAAAGCCTGCGAATCATTCGGGAACGGGCGCACGAACTGGCGGCCGTTCTGGTGGAACCGGTCCAGAGCCGTCGGCCCGAGTTCCGGCCGGTTGAATTTCTGAAGCAGGTTCGAACGGTGACGACCCAGTCGGGTACGGCCCTGATTTTTGATGAAGTCATCAGCGGCTTCCGGATGCATCCGGGCGGGGCACAGGCCCTGTTCGGTATCAAAGCGGACTTGGCTTCGTACGGAAAAGTGGTGGGGGGCGGACTGCCCATTGGGGTTATTGCCGGAAAAAAAGACTTTATGGACGCCCTCGACGGAGGTTTCTGGCAATACGGCGACGATTCGTTTCCCGAAACCGGCGTTACTTACTTTGCCGGTACATTTGTCAGGCACCCGCTGGCGCTGGCAGCCGCCAAAGCCTCGTTGCAGTACATGAAGGCGTTGGGGCCGGCTTTGCAGCAGGGCCTGACCCGCAAAGCCGAGCGGATTGCCCAAACCCTGAATGCCGAACTGGAGCGCCAGCAGCTTCCAATCGTTGTCGCGCAGTTCGGTTCGCTCTGGAAACTGAAATTTCACGAGGAAATTCCGTACAGCGAACTTCTGTTTACGCTCATGCGGGACAAAGGCATTCACATTCTGGACGGTTTCCCGTGTTTTATCACCGCGGCCCATACCGATCAGGAAGTCGATTTGATAATCAAAACCTGCCTGGAAGGTATTCATCAAATGACCGAAGCCGGTTTTTTCAAAAGAAATCTGCCGTCGAATTCGTTAAAGGACAATGCACTACCGTATCGCTCGTCGGATACGCCCCCGGTTCCTGGTGCAAAATTGGGCCGGGATCGCGCTGGCAATCCGGGATGGTTTATTGAAAACCCCGACCTGCCCGGTAAATACTTGCGCGTCGAAATAAACTAATCTGGCATGGTTGATCACGCGGTTTCCCCACCCTACACCCCCGTTGATTTTGATCCCTTTGCGGGTCCGGAACTTATTCATCTGGCTCCCGCTACGGA
This sequence comes from Larkinella insperata, assembly GCF_026248825.1. NCBI lineage: Bacteria > Pseudomonadati > Bacteroidota > Cytophagia > Cytophagales > Spirosomataceae > Larkinella > Larkinella insperata. The sequence goes on from NZ_CP110973.1 coordinate 712,096, forward strand.
ACCCCAGATTGAGATGTGGTCGGCCTGCCTGCTGGGCGGTGACGACGCCAACCGGGCTTACAATGAGTCGACTTCCATTCGGTTCAAGGGTTCCCTGAACCGCCTAGCGCTGGAGGATGCGTTGCACGCGTTGATTCGGCATCACGAAGCGTTGCGCTCGGCGTTCAGTGCGGATGGACGCCAGATTCTGGTTTTTCGCGATGTTCCGATCGACCTTTTTTACGAAGACATTTCCCACCAATTGTCGCCTGAGCGCGACCAATGGGTGAGCGGCTACGTAAAACAGGACATGCTGCACCGGTTTGATCTGATCAACGGCCCGTTGCTGAAGGCTGGTCTGCTAAAACTGGCCGACAACGAGCATCATTTTGTGCTAACGGCCCATCATATCATCTGCGACGGCTGGTCGACCGGGACACTTTTGCAGGATCTTTCGGCTCTTTATTCGGCTTACGTTCAGAACAAGACCGCTACCCTGTCGAAGCCCCTGGCCTTTAGTCAGTACGCGCAGGAACAGCTTGCTTTTTTAAACAGCGAAGAATACCGCCAGATTGAAGCCTACTGGCTTGATCAGTACAAAGACGATATTCCCGCGCTGAATCTGCCGACGGATTTCCCGCGCCCTCCCCTGCGGACCTTCAAAAGCCAGCGTCGGGATTACACCCTTGACCCGGAGCTGGTATCGGCTTTAAAAAAGCTGGGCATTCAGGCCGGTTGCAGTTTTGTAACCACCCTGCTGGCCACGTTCGAAGCGTTTCTGGGTCGGTTTACCGGTCAGGAGTCCATCGCCCTGGGGCTACCGGCAGCCGGGCAGCCGGTGGCGGGTTACAACCGGTTGGTAGGACACTGCGTTAACCTGCTGCCGGTGCGGAGCTACCCAAAACCGGACTTATCCTTTCTCGATTTTTTGAAGCAGTGCCGAAAAACCGTGCTGGACGCTTACGACCACCAGCAACTGACGTTTGGAAGTCTGCTCAAAAAGCTCAAAATCCCCCGCGATCCTTCCCGGATTCCGCTCGTGCCGGTGGTGTTTAACATCGACATGGGGCTGACCGAGGGCGTCACGTTTCACGGGCTGACCTACCAACTCGCCAGCAATCCGCGGGAGTTTGAGAGCTTCGAAATTTTCCTGAATGTTACCGACTCTAACAAAGTTCTGACGCTGGAGTGGTCGTATAATACCCAATTGTTCCGGGCGGGCACCATCGACCGGATGATGGCCGACTTCGAGTCGGTGCTGAAAACGGTGGTAGCCAATCCCACCATCCGGCTGGACGCCCTCCGGCTTTCGGATGCCAACGGCATTCTGGAAAAATTAAACCAGTGGAATGCCACCCAGACCGCCTACCCGCGCAACACGCCCCTGCACCATCTGATTGCGCAGGCTGCCGCCCGTTACGCCGACCGAACGGCTTTGTCGTTCAACGGGCAGACGCTGACGTACAAGGCGTTGAACGAAACCGTCAACCGGCTCGCCCATTACTTGATTGCGCAGGGCATCCGGGTTGGTGATCTGGTGGGAGTAGCGGTTGATCGGTCGCCGGAGATGCTTATTACGCTGCTGGCGGTGATGAAAGCCGGAGCGGTTTATGTTCCGACGGACCCGGATTATCCGCAGGAACGCGTCCTGTTTATGCTGACCGATTCGGCGGCCAAATTGCTTATCCTGTCGGCGAAGTACCAAAACCGGTTTGGCGCTCCCATCCCCGAGTTAGCCATCGAACAGGCGCTGGCCGATTCCACCCGGTTTTCGGCGGATGAACCCAACGTAACGGTTTCGGGAACCGATCGGGTGTATGTTCTTTACACGTCGGGATCGACCGGCAAGCCGAAAGGCGTTCAGATTGAACACCATAATCTGGTTAATTTTCTGCTCAGTATGCAAAAAGCGCCCGGAATAAAAACCGGCGACAAGCTCCTGGGCGTAACGACCATTTCGTTCGATATCTCCGGGCTGGAATTGTACCTGCCCTTGATCAGCGGGGCTGAACTGGTGCTGACGGATGCGGAATCCAGCAAAGATGGCCGGATTTTGCTGGACCTGATCCGGTCGGAAAAGATAACCATCATGCAAGCCACGCCCTCGACCTGGCGCATGATGCTGTCGGTGGGCTGGTCTGATCTGCCGCCGTTGAAAATCCTGTGCGGGGGCGAAGCACTCCCGAAAGACCTGGCAGCCCAGCTAACCGAAGCCGGTAATGAACTGTGGAATATGTACGGTCCGACCGAAACCACCATCTGGTCGAGCCTGAAGCGGATTCAGGGCGGAGATGACCTGATTTCCATTGGCCGCCCCATTGCCAACACGGTTATTTACATTCTGGACGAAAACCGACGGCCGCAACCCGTGGGCGTTCCGGGAGAGATCTACATCGGGGGCGACGGGGTGGCCCGGGGGTACCTGAACCGGCCCGAACTGACCGCCAAGCGGTTTGTCAAGAATCCGTTCAAACCGGCCAAAAAAGACATTCTCTACCGGACGGGCGATCTGGGGCAATTTACGGAAGACGGCGAAATCATCTGTCTGGGCCGGATCGATCAGCAGGTTAAAATTCGGGGTTACCGGATTGAACTGGGAGAAATAGAACACACGCTTGCCACGCTCAACGATGTGCGGGAAGCCGTCGTGGTGGCCCGGGAAGACCGCCCCGGCGATCAACGGCTGGTGGCGTATGTGGTTCCGGAGCAGGAACTGCACCCGACCCAGCACCCCAACTGGCTGGAGCGCTGGAATATTCTGTACGATCAGGGCGTCAATTACGAAAGTAAAATCAAGCTTTCGGACCAGAACCTGGATGTGGTTATTACCGAGCTGATCAGCGATCGAAAAGACATTCGAAACGAAGTCAGCGACTGGCTGAAGCACTCCCTGGACCGGATTAAGGCCTTAAAACCGGTCAACGTCATGGAAATCGGCTGCGGGGCGGGTCAGCTGGTCTTTCAAATTGCCCCGGACACCGAGTCGTACATCGCCACCGATTACGCTCAGGCGCCCATTGACAAATTAAAGCAGAAGCTGGCCCTCCAGCCGGAAAAATGGCAGCACGTTCAGGTCGAGAGAGCGGTGGCCGACAACTTTTCGATGGTGCCCCCCGCATCGCGCGATCTGGTTTTAATTCACAGCGTTGCGCAGTATTTGCCCACTGCCAATTACCTGGTGAAAATTCTCCGCGAAGCCGCGAAAGCCGTTAAATCGGGCGGCTGTATTTTCATTGGCGACATGCAGGGCAAAGAAACCCTGCGGATGCACCACGCATCCGATCAGCTTCAACGGTCGGGCGGAGAAACGAGCCTGGAGGAGTTTACCGAAATCGTGGACCGGCGGGTGAAACTGGAAGATGAATTCATTGCCGACCCGGCTTTCTTTTACCTGCTGCCGTCCATTATTCCGGAAATTACGGCCGTTGACACCCAGCTCCGGCGCGGGGCCTATCTGAACGAAACAACCAAGTATCACTACGACGTCTGGCTGTACATCGGCAATCCGCCCAGCATTGTTACGCCCACCAAGCAGATGGAGTGGACGGCTGATCTTTCGCCGGCTGAACTGGAAAAGGAACTGCTGGCCAATCGGCAGAACGTCGTGCTGGTGAGGCACATTCTGAACAGCCGCACCACCCGGGACCTTACCTTTCTGACGATTCTGGCCAATGCCGCCCCCGGTTCAGTCCTGAACGACCTGAAACCCAGAATCAATGCGGCCCCGGCCGGCGTCGATCCCGAGCGGTTTTTTGACCTGGGCGCCCGGCTGGGTTTTCAGACGCACGTTCGGTGGACAGATACGGGAGCAGATGGTACGTTTGAGGCTGTTTTTATACCAGAATCCGAAAAAAAAAGCATTCCGGCAAAACCCGAAAAAATCCAGCTCAGCAACCCGTCTATTGATACCTCCGTCCGCTACGCCCCAACAGCGGCTGAGGCTGCTTCCGAAGACCGGGTTCAGCAGTGGAAACACGTGCTCAAAGCGGTATTACCCGAGTACATGGTTCCGTCGGAATTTGTGCTCCTACCCGCCCTGCCACTCACGCCCAACGGCAAGATAGACCGCAAAGCGCTTCCCAAACCCGCCTTGCCCGCCAACCGGAATCCGGAGACGCCCCAGTTGTTGTCGGCCGAAGAAAAGCTGTTTCTGCGCATCTGGCAGAACGTGCTTGAACTGGAAAATATCAGCGTGACCGATGATTTCTTTGCGCTGGGCGGCCACTCACTCATTGCCATTCAGGTGATGACCCAACTGGAAAAAGAAACCGGCACACGCCTGCCGCTGGCTACGCTTTTCGAGTACCCAACGATTCAAAAGCTGGCGGGTTTGCTGCAGAAAGACCAGAAAACCTGGACGTCGATCATTCCCATGAAGCCGACGGGCCGGAAAATGCCGTTGTACCTTGTACACGGATATGATCTGAATTTGCTTTACTTCAAAAATCTGATTATCCATCTGGACGACGACCAGCCCGTGTATGGCCTTCAGAAGCTGGGGCCCGACGGCAAGGCTGAACCCATGAAAACGCTGGAAGACCGGGCGGCTGCGTACATCAGCGAAATCATCGAACACAACCCCAAAGGCCCATATGCCATCGCTGGTTATTCATCGGGCGGCTACATCGCCGTTGAAATGGCCCGGCAACTGAAAGCAATGGGCAAAGAAGTCAGGCTGGTGGGCGTGATCGATACCAACGCTGATGCTTATTCGGAACATCAATACCTGGCAACCCAGCCTGCCTTTTACCGAATCGCCAAGAAAATCATGCGGCAGGGGCCGAAATTCATCTGGTTTACCCGGTCGTTGCTGCACAAGCCGGTTGATACGTTGATCTACCAGAAGAACTATTTCAAAAGAAAGTACAACGAACTGCTGGTTGCTCTGGGTCTGGATGAGCGGCCAAAACCGGAAGGCCTGACCGACGATATGCTTCCGGTTATTCAGAAAAACGAAGAAGTGTTCCAGCAGTACATCATGGACCCCTACGACGGTATTATTGATTTATTTCGGGCGCGGGAGCGGCCCTACTACGTCTACGATTTTACGCACCTGGGATGGCGCCGGTTTGCGCCCGTGGTGCGCGTCCACGATGTTCCGGGCGATCACAGAGCGATGCTGTACCCGCCCTACGCCGAAGAATTTGCCCGCATCCTCCAGCAGGCGCTGGACAATAGTTAGTTGAAAACCCAGTTCCGTCTTGCCGTTATGCGTTCAGCCCGCGTTGTTTACGATACAATACCAACAGTAACGTGGGAGCCGCTCTGGGAGCGGCTCTCATCATCCGACCTGGTGATTTTTCGCATTGAACTGGTTCGGTTTACGACCTTTATTTCTACCTTTTCCACCTGGTTGTCAACCGATGAACACCACCGGGCGCAACGGTATTTTCACGAAAAAGACCGCAATCGATTTGTGATTACCCGGGGAATCTTACGGCTTATTCTGGGCAGGTATACGCACCGGAACCCGTCCGACATCCAGTTTGGAAGTCAGGGAAAAAAACCGGTTCTCCGGGCGGACGACAACTGGCAGTACAATGTGTCCCATTCCGGCAACTGGGCCCTTATTGCCGTCAGCGCCCAGCCCGTAGGGGTTGACATTGAAAAAATAGACGATGCTTTTCGGTTTCAGGACCTTCTACCCGAAACGTTCGGTCTGGCCGATCAGCTTTACCTTCAACGGCATCCGGACGCCCGGCCGTTGTTTTATCACTGGTGGACCCGTAAGGAAGCACTGGTAAAAGCAACCGGTCAGGGTATTGATGACTACTTCAAGGAAATTCCCGCCCGGGATGGAACACACGAAGTCCAGGAATGCGTGCTGGGCCAGAGGGGCCATTGGACCGCCAGAAACTTTGAGGTCACGGAAGGGTATACGGCGGCCGTCGCGTATGAATCGGCGGATCGGCATCCCCGCTTCGTTGAGGTTACGCCAGAATTGTTACCACTTCTCAAGGCCGTCTGAAGGGTTAAACCTCCTCGGTTTGCAACTGTTTTTCGTAGAGTTCGCGGTAAACGCCGTTGGCCGCCAGCAGGTCTTCGTGGGTTCCCTGTTCCACCACCTCGCCCTCGTCGAGCACGATAATTTTGTCCGCCAGCTTGGCCGACGACACCCGGTGGGAAATCACAACCGACGTGCGGTTTTCCATGATCCGGTGCAGGTTGTTCAGGATAATATTTTCCGTGTTGGTATCTACAGCCGACAGGCAGTCGTCCAGAATCAGAATTTTGGGATCGCGGGCAATGGCGCGGGCGATGGAAAGCCGTTGTTTCTGCCCACCCGACAACGTAACGCCCCGTTCACCAATCCGGGTGTCGAACTGCTCTGGAAAGCCGGTGATGTTCTGGTATAAATCCGCGTCTTTCACGGCCTGTTCCACCTTCTCCTGCGGCATGTCCGGCATACCGAACTTAACGTTGTTGCTGATGGTTTCGGAGAACAGAAATACCTCCTGCGGTACGTAGCCCATTTGCCGACGAATTGAAGTCAGGCTGTAATCTTTCAGCGGAATACCGTCAATCAGGATTTCCCCCTCGGTGGGGTCATACATCCGCGTGATCAGGTTGGCCAGTGTACTCTTGCCCGAACCCGTCGTTCCCAGAATGGCCACGGTTTCGCCCGCCTTAACGTGCAGGTTGAAGTTTTTGATGGCGGTGATGCCCGAATCGGGGTAGACAAACCGGATGTTCCGGAGTTCTATTTCCCCTTCGATGGAGCGTTCCAGCGATTTTTCGGAAACAATATGGCTCTGAACCGCCAAAAACTCGTTGATACGTTGCTGAGAAGCAGCCGCCCGCTGGGTCTGGCTGGTGGTCCAGCCGAGAGCCATCACCGGCCAGGTCAGCATGTTGACGTACAGGATAAACTCCATGATGTTGCCCGGCGTGAGTCGCCCCGTCAGGATTTCCTGACCGCCCACGTACACCACCAGGACGTTGCTCAGCCCGACGAGCAGCATGATCAGCGGAAAGAACAGCGAATCCACGCGCGTCAGTTGCAGCGATTTAAACTTGTAAACATCACTTTCCACCGTAAAACGCGTAGCCGAGTTTTCCTCGCGAACAAACGCCTTAAGCACCCGGATTCCCGAGAACGCTTCCTGCACGAACGTGGAGAGCTTCGAAAGGCTCTGTTGAATTTCCTCCGAGCGTTTGATGATGATCGTGTTCACTACATAAATGGCTACCGAAAGCAACGGCAACGGCAGCAGCACATACAGACTCAGCCGGACGTTGATCGATACCATGTAACTGATTACCAACAAAAAAAGCGTGATCAGGTTCAATCCGTACATGATGGACGGACCGACGTACATCCGCACCTTACTGACGTCTTCCGAAATCCGGGCCATCAAATCGCCGGTGTTGTGCTGACGGAAGAAGCTTAGCGGTAACGTCTGGTAGTGTAGGTAAATCTCATTTTTCAGGTCGTATTCAATGTGCCGCGACATGACAATCAGCGTCTGCCGCACCAGAAACAGGAAAAAACCTTTCAGCAGCGCCATTGCCAGAATCAGCAGTCCATAAAATAGAATGCTGTACGCAAACACGTCGTAAAGGTTGTTTTGCAGCCCGGTCCCGTTGTAGAGGAAATATATATCGAGCGTTTCCTTCACCAGATCGAGCGAATACCGCACCAATTGGGCCGGAATGATCCCGAACAGGTTTGAAATAATCGTGAAAGCGGTGCCCCAGATGAGGTACCATTTATATTTCAACAAATATTTATTGAGATGGGAAAGTGCTTTCACAAATCAGGAGACGTCTTTCAATGAAACAAATTGCGGTTCTGGCTGGGTAACAGCAAACCGGCCGGAAAGGTTGCAACGGAGAAAAGGAAGAGCGCAGGAATGAAAGAAACGTCCGAAATTTTACGCAAACGGTATCAGGAAGAACGGTTTTTCAGGACTTCCTGCACCGATGTCCAGCGAATGTGCGGGTAGCGGTCGTTGTCGAGCGGGTCCAGCTTTGGTTGCCCGCTCAGCATGTTGCGCAGGTACTGCATTCCCTGCCAGGGCGGAAACACTTCCTGGTTTTGCGGAAACAGCGTACGGGTTACGTTGATCATAAAATCAAGAACGCCCAGGCCACCCATCCGAAACAAACCAAACTCGTTTCCGGTGGCTGCGCTGGCGGCTTTCCGCAGGTCCCTGACCGTGGCCACCTCACCAGCAATCCGCAGAAACCGGGGCGTATCAGGGTCAAGAGCGGCCGCTGCGGTGAAAGCTGCGGTATTGTCGATGGTCGTGAAATCCATTGGCTGGTCGGCATCTCCCCAATACAGCACCCGTTTCAGGCCAAACAGAACGACCGGCGCCTGGCCGTTCAACAGGTCGGTAAACATCCCGTTGAGAATGGAAGTAGCCGCAATCGGTGCCCGGTCGAGCCGCTCCTGAAATTCCCGGCGCAGATCCAGATTTCGGTTCGAACCCGGCGCAAGTTTGGTAAAATCAATGCAGTAATCGGACGGAATGAAGCGCGGAACACCGGCTTCCACGGCGGCCCGGAGCAGTTTCGTCTGCAACTCCACAATTACATCCCGCAGCCCCGACAAGGCCGACACGAGGCAGAAACCGCCCGTACAGGCCTGGGTCAGTGCCGCTGCATCCGAAAAATCAACCGCGACGACGGCTACGCCCTGCTGCCGCAACGCGTCCAGCTTGCGAGGATCGCTTCCCGGACGAACCAGCGCCCGCACTGTTGCGCCACTTTTTAACAAATAGTCGGCGATGCGCTGCCCCAAATCGCCGGTAGCTCCGGCCAGAATGATCAATGGATTACCCGTTGTACGGTCTGACTTGCGTTCTTCCCGAGGTTCTTCCTCGTTCGTCACGATGCGGTCGTTGGTCAAGTTCTTTGTTTGTTAATGATGCGTGTGCGCCGTTGCGGCTTTGTGAAAACCGGCCGCCGGAGTTAGTAATACCGCCATGTCCTCAAAATGTTTCCGTCTGGCGGGGTGTTGGTGGAAATCCGCCGGATAACAGCACTTTTTGCCGGTTGCCTCCCGACCCGGCCGCGGTTTCGGGAATCTGCGGGCTTATCCTTTTCCTTCATTTTCCCTTTTCGCCATATTTTCCGTACTTTTGTACCCAATTATCAATATTTCGAAATATCGAACCCAGTTCTTTGTTTCTTGCCGGATAGCATGTTAAACAGACGCTTATTGCGGATTAAAGTCATGCAGGCTTTTTACGCCCTGCGACAATCCGAATTATCGAGTCGACAATTAGCCGTCGATGCCATTACCGAAACGTTTCAGCCCGACCTGAACTCCATGGAGGTACAAAACCTCCAGCAACTGGAAGGGTTCCGCCGGTTGGCGACGGTATTGTTTGAGGAAGGACTGACGAAGGGGAAACCGTCAGAGGAAGAGGACGTTCCGCGCAATGTGCTGATAGCGGCCAACCAGGCGCTGGCCGAATACCGCAATAATCAGACCCGGGAACGGCACCGCGTGTTTCAGTCGCTGCTCGAAGATGTCCGGATGCTGGACAATTCGCTGATCCGGCTGCTGACGCTGCTGCTGGAGTTGGCGCACGTTGCCCAGGTAGACCGCGAACGGATTCGCCGGTATGAAGCCGTCGACGCCCGGTCGATTGCCAAGGAATCGGGGCTGGACCGCAACCGGATTATTCAGGCCCTGCGCGAGCACAAGCCGCTGGAGGTGGAGAAGATTCGCCGGAAAGTCGACTGGGGGGATGATCCGCAGATGATTCGCTCGATTTACAATGACATCCTGAAAGAAGATGAAATGTACCGGGCTTATTGCGAAACGGCCCAGCACACCGCCGATGAAGATCAGCAACTGGTTCAGCATATTCTGCGCAACGTTTTATTGAAGCAGGACCCGGCCAAAAACTATTTCGAAGAAACCGACCTGAGTTGGGCCGAGAACGGCGAGCTGGTTCGGAGCATGGCCATCAAAACGCTGAAATCCGTTCAAAGTCCCGAAGGCCTGAAGCTGACGGAGCTGACCGACGACTGGGAGGAGGATCGTCTGTTTCTGGAAACGTTGTATAAAAAGGCGCTGGAAAACGACGCCGAATATGAAGCACTGCTGGCCGAGCAACTCAAAAACTGGGATGTGGAACGGGTGGCCCAACTGGATAAAATTATTCTGAAACTGGCGCTGGCGGAGCTGCTGAATTTTCCGAATATTCCGGTGAAGGTAACCATCAACGAATACATTGAACTGGCAAAGCAGTACAGTACACCCAAAAGTGGCAAATTTGTCAACGGTATCCTGGATAGCTTGTCGGAAAAATTAAAGAGCACCGGCCAACTCCGCAAAAGCGGTCGGGGCTTATTGGACAACAAGTAAGTTTTCCCGTTGTTTATGGAAACGTAAACAACTGCCAACAAAACAAAACCATGAGCAAAACAAGCCAAACCTTGATAGCGTTCGTAGCGGGCTGCGCAACTGGAGCCGTAGTAGGATTACTGTACGCCCCCGAAAAAGGAGCCGTCACCCGCGATCGGCTAACCTACCGCCTGTCTAAATACCGCGATCAACTCCGTGATTTGCTAGAAAATGTCTTGAATTCGGACTCTCTGCCCGAAAGTCTCGCCAAAGTGGAAGGCCAGCGGGTGGTAAACGACGCGCGGGAAAAAGCCGAAAAACTGCTGGAAGACGTGGATCGTCTGATGGCGCAAATCAAACAACAGGGTTCTTAATCCACTACTAGCCGGGGAGCCGAGTCTCCCCGGTAACTTGATCGTTTTCAAACTGAAATGAAAAATTTTGCCATCGGTCTGTTGTTTCTCCTTGGCGTCTCTGCCTGCAACCAGACTCAGAAAGATTCGAAAAGTGAATTATCGGATAAAATGCCGAAAATCGTTTTTGCCGATAAGGGAGTATATGATTTCGGCGAAATTACGGAGGGTGACAGCGTTGTTCGCAACTTCAAATTCAAAAACGAAGGCGAATTTCCGCTGATCATTAACAACATCAACACCTCCTGCGGTTGTACAACCCCCGAATGGCCCAAACAACCGATTGAGCCCGGCAAGGAAGCGTCCATCAAAGTGCTGTTCAACAGCCAGGGCAAGCGGGGTGTCCAAAACAAAACCGTTACGGTCTACGCCAACACCGATCCGGCTTATACGGAACTGTCTTTCCGGGTTATGGTGAACCCGCGGGCCGAATCGAGCCCCACCAGCGCCGTTCAATAAGCCTATTTGCTGCCCTAATCCAATTGATCTTACATTTTAACTACTCGTTGTCATTATGACTTTCCTTTCTGTATTACTACAGGCACCGGCTGGCTCACCGAACTCCATGGTCTGGAACATCGTCCTGTGGGTCGGTATTTTTGTTGTTTTCTACTTCTTCATGATCCGTCCGCAGCAAAAAAAGCAGAAGGATCAAAAAGGTTTCATCGAAAATCTGAAAAAAGGGGACGATGTAGTAACAATTGGCGGTTTACATGGAAAAGTGTATTCGGTGGAAGGAACAACCGTTACGCTGGAAGTAGACAGGGGGTTAAAGCTAACGTTTGAAAAAACCGCCATTTCCCGCGAAGCGTCTGCCAAAACAGCATCGTAATCTCATCCTAATGGTGAATGATCGATGGTAAATGATGAACACCAGCGTTGCCGCCAGTTTATCGTTTAGCCCCGGTTGTTCACCATCATTTTATACCGCTCGTGTCGTTAACGACTACCCAACCCCGTCCCATTCGACTGCCGACGCTGATTCTGTGTCTGCTGGCGGCTGCCCTTATCTGGCTGCTCAACGCCCTCAACAAGAACAACTACACGGTAAACGTTCAATACCCGATCGAATTCGTTTACGACCAGAAGCTTTACGTCCCCACGTCCCCTCTGCCCAAAACCATTACCGTTAACATTACCGGCAACGGCTGGAAGCTCTTTCGAAAAACCTGGTTGCCGTTCCGGTCGCAGGCCATTCGGTACCCCATCGAACGGCCCCTGCAAACAAAATTCATCAACACGGCTTCGCTGGCGGCTTCTTTAACCGAGCACGCCAAAGATGTGCGGGTCAATTTTGTAGCGGGCGATACCCTGGCCCTGAATTTCGACCGGCTGGCGGTTCAGGAAGTACCCGTTGTGGTCGACAGCGCCGGTATTGACTTGGACGACCGCATGGTGGTGTCCAGTCTGATTAATGTGTCACCCCGGATCATCCGGTTTGAAGGCCCGGCCCGGCTGCTGCGGGCGGTACCCGATACCATCAAAGTAAAAATCCCGGCCCGACGCCTGGCCCTCAGCTACGACGAAGAACTGCGCCTGCCCATTCCGCGCCATCCGCTTATCCGGGCCAGTGCCGACCAGGCCGCCGTCAGCTTCGAGGTAGCCGAGTTGCTACAGCCCCTGCCGGTTACGCCCGTATCCCGGCCCGCCGAACCGGAGAAAGAAACAAAGTCCGCAAAGACGACGAAAAAGGCCAAATCAAACCGCAGGAAATGAGCGTAGCGTCGAAAAAGCCGTTGTTGATCGGCGTCACCGGCGGCATCGGTTCCGGTAAAAGCCTGGTTTGCCGCGTGTTTGAAACCTTCGGTATCCCAGTTTATTACGCCGACGAGCGGGCCAAATGGCTGGTGGATCACGATACCATTCTGAAAGCGGACGTGACCCGCCTGCTCGGTCCGGAAGCCTACGATCCGATAGGCCGTTACAACCGGAGTTGGGTAGCCACCCAGGTGTTTGGTCAACCGGAGTTGCTGCTGCAATTGAATGCTCTGATTCACCCGCGGGTGTATGCCGACACCGCGCGCTGGGCCACCCAATACACTCATAAGCCGTACGTAGTCAAGGAAGCGGCCTTGCTCCGGACGGCGGGGGAAGACGGCAACAACCTCGACAAACTGATCGTGGTGCAGTCGCCCCTGGAACTGCGCATCCAGCGCATCAAAAAACGCGATCCGCACCGCACCGAGCAGGAAATCCAGAACATCATCAGCCGACAGATGAGCGACGACGAACGGCTTCAAATGGCGGATTACGTTATCTACAACAACGAGTCGCAGTTGCTGATCCCGCAGGTGGTACGGCTTCATGAACTCTTTTCCGGGGCAGAATTATAATTTACGGTTTTTTCGTACCGACGGCATTTCGTCCGTATTTTAGGCGAGACTTACTCGATTCGTTAAATGCAGCATGGGCAAGCGCCTGCGTGGCCCCGCCCATCGGTACGTACCTATGAAAAAAATTATTCTACCCGTAGCCTGTCTGCTGAGCTTTCTGGCGGGCGCCTTCATCACTGATAACGACCCTAAAAAACCGCTTACTACCGACATCCTTGATGCGGCCTCCAGGGTGTTTGGACTGGAATTCAGCCCCGCCGAACGGGATTCAATGCTGGAAAACCTCACCAGCTACCGGAACAATTACGAAGCCCTCCGAAAAATTGAACTGACCAATGATGTTGCACCGGCGCTTTATTTTAATCCACTCCCCCACGGTTTTAAACTCCCACAGGGTGCTCCGTCATTTAAAGCCAGCCCGATTGGAAAAGTAACGTTCCCGGCCAACCGCAACGACCTGGCCTTCTACTCCGTGGCCCAACTGGGTGAACTGCTCCGAACCCGTCAGATTACGTCGGTTGAACTAACCAAATTCTTTCTGGAACGGCTGAAAACCTACAACGACAAGCTTCTCTGCGTTGTCACGCTGACGGATGAACTGGCGTTGCAACAGGCCCGGCAGGCCGATGCCGAAATCAAGGCCGGAAAATACCGGGGGCCATTGCACGGCATTCCGTACGGCGCGAAGGATCTGTTTGCCCGCAAAGGTTACAAGACGACCTGGGGATCGGTCCCCTATAAAAACCAAACACTGAATTACGACGCCACCCTCATTCAGCGGCTGGAAAAAGCCGGGGCCGTTCTGTGCGCGAAGCTGACGCTGGGCGAACTGGCGATGGGTGATGTCTGGTTTGGCGGAAAAACCCGGAATCCGTGGGACCCCTCCACCGGCTCCAGTGGTTCGTCGGCGGGCTCGGGTGCGAGCGTCTCGGCGGGGCTACTCCCGTTTGCGATCGGTACCGAAACGCTGGGTTCCATTGTGTCTCCTTCGACGGTCAACGGGGTGACGGGGTTGCGGCCCACCTACGGCCGGGTAAGCCGGTACGGGGCAATGGCGTTAAGCTGGTCGATGGATAAAATTGGCCCCATGTGCCGCTCGGTGGAAGACTGCGCCCTGGTTTTCAACGCCATTTACGGCCCGGACGGCCACGACCCAACGGTGATTGCGGCTCCGTTCCGGTATGCTCCGCTGCCCTCCCTGAAAGGAATTAAAATTGGCTACCTGAAAAAAGCGTTTGACGAAGACCACCCGACGAAAGCCAGCGATGAAGCCGCGCTGGAAACCCTTCGCAAACTCGGTGCGACGCTGATCCCGTTCGAGTTGCCCGACATTCCGGTGGGCCGCATGAACATGATTCTGAGCGCTGAAGCCGCGGCTGCGTTTGATGAGCTGACGCGCTCGGGCAAAGACGACCAACTGGTGCGGCAGGTCCGCGGAGCCTGGCCCAACGCCTTCCGTTCGGCGCGGTTTATCCCGGCGGTCGAGTACATTCAGGCCAACCGCATTCGCACCAAACTGATCAACGAGATGGCGGAAACGATGAAAGGCTTCGATGTGTACATTACGCCTACGTTCGGCAACGCAAACCTGACGCTCACCAACCTGACCGGCCATCCGTGTGTGGCGTTACCGAACGGTTTCAATGCCAACGGGCTGCCCACCAGCATCACGTTCATGGGCCAGTTGTTCGACGAAGGCCGTTTGCTGGCCGTTGCCAAACTCTACCAGGACGCTACGGCTTTTCACAAAAAACATCCGGCCCTCTAAGTGCCTATTTTTCACTCGTAAACACCAGAGATGGACTATTACAACCAGGTCTTCGACTCTTTCGGTGCATCGCCCGATTCGTGGACCCATCAAACGTATGAACAGTGCACCTTCAAAAATCTGGATTTGGCCGGTGCCCTGCTGTTCAACTCAAACTTTATTAATTGCCACTTTGAATCCTGTGACCTGACAAAAATTCAGGTCAAAAATGCGCGATTCGATGACGTATCCTTTGCGGACTGCAAGCTTAATTACGTTGATTTCGGCCACTGCAACCCCTTCGGTTTTCACACTGATTTTCAGAATTGCCAGCTCAACAACACGGTTTTCCTGAACCGCAAGCTCAAGAAAGCCAAGTTCATGGAATGCTCGCTGAAGTCCGCTCAATTTCTAAAATGCGATCTAACCGGAACCCACTTTAAAGAGTGCAATTTTGATTCGGCCCGCTTTGAAGACAATACGCTCATTCAGGTGGATTTTTCCAGTTCCTACAACCTGGAACTGGACCCGGACACGAATCGAATCAAAAAAGCCCGGTTTTCCCTGCACAACCTGCCGGGCCTTTTGACCAAACACGATCTGGTCATCAGCCCGTAACGACCGGGTCAAGACACGGTTGCGTCCAATTTTTCGTTATTTTTGAAAACACTTCATACGCCAAGAACCTGCTTTTATGCTTCGTAACTATTCTTTATACGGGTTAGTTTTTCTGCTTTTTGTTCACATCCCGGGATTTCCCCAGCAAAAACAACGCTTCCAGAACTTGCAACAGGCGCTGGCCGCAACGGGGCGGTTAGCGGGCTCGCAGGGGCCCGCCAGCGTCAACTGGATTGATGGCGGTACCCGGTTTTCGTTTACTGAAAAAGGCGTCATCAAATCATTTTCGCCCAAAGACGGGCGGGAGGAAGTGGTTTTCGATGGCAGCAAACTGACCCTTCCCGGCACCGATAAGCCGTTTGCCTACGAATCTTTTCAGTGGTCGAAAGATTCTAAAAACCTGTTTTTCCAGACCAATTTCCGACCGGTCTGGCGTCGGTCGGGCATTTCGGATTATTACGTGTACTCGGTTACCGATAAAAGTCTGAAACTGGTTGCCAAAGATGCCCAGACCGCCGAACTGTCGCCCGACGGCAAAAAAGTTGGTTACGAGCGGGATGGGAACCTGTTCGTCTTTGACTTTGCCAGCCAGAAAGAAACGCAACTCACCAACGATGCCGCTCCGTACTTCTACAACGGACGGTTTGGCTGGGCTTACGAAGAGGAATTTGGGCTGGCCCAAGCCTGGGAATGGTCGCCCGACAGCAAATTTATTGCGTACTGGCAGATCGACGAGCGCCAGGTGCCCATCTACGCCATGACCGACTACAAAGGCTTTGACGAAAATTTTGTTAAACTCCCCTACCCGCGCGTCGGCGACAACAACCCCACCGCCCGCATCGGCGTGGTTGAACTGGCCAATAACAAAGCCCAGTGGATGAAGGTGGACCTGGGCGACGGCTACATTCCGCGGATTTACTGGACCTCGCAGGAAGGCCAGCTGGCCGTGGTGCACCTGAACCGCAAACAAAATCACCTGCGGCTGTTTCTGACCAACGCCCGTACCGGCGAAGCGAAGCAGATCATGGAGGAGAAAAACAACGCCTGGATTGACGTGTTCGATTTCTTCGCCGGCATCATGCACTACTTCTACTTTCCGGCCGATTCGCGGGAGTTTTTCTGGGTTTCGGAGCGCGACGGATTTGCCCACATTTACCGCTACGACTACACCGGCAAGCTGCTGAATCAGGTCACCAAAGGCAACTGGGAAGTGGTTTTCGTCTATAACGTCGATGCCAAAAACAAAAAGATTTATTACACCTCCACCCAACAGTCTCCGCTGGACCGGCAGTTATACGTGGTTGATTTCGACGGCAAAAACACCCGTAAACTGACCCAGGCGGCTGGTCGGCATAAAATCGATTTTGCGCCCAACGGCCAGTATTACATCGACAATTATTCGAACACAACCACGCCCACGCGCGTCGAACTCTGGGACACCAAGGGCAAACTGCTCAAGACGCTGGAAGCCAACACCAGCGTTACGGAGTTTCTGAACAATTACGTCTACAGCCCCAAGGAACTCACCCGCTTTACCACGTCTGACGGCCAGAAAATCGACATTTCGATCATCAAACCGCTGGATTTCGACGCGACTAAAAAATATCCGGTGGTGCTGGATATTTACGGCGGACCCGGTGCGCAGTCGGTTTACAACGATTTCAGTTTTACGGGTTGGCACCAGTTCCTGGCGCAGCAGGGTTACGTGGTCGTCAGCGTTAACAACCGGGGTAGCGGGGGCTACGGCTACCAGTTTGAGAAAATCGTTTACGAAAAACTAGGGTTATACGAAAGCCGCGACTTTGCCGAAACCGCCAAGTATTTAGCAACTCAATCGTGGGTGGATGGGGGCCGGATTGCGATTCGCGGCCACAGCTACGGCGGTTACATGAGCAGCTACACCATGCTGACCCATCCCGACGTTTTCAAAGTATCTCTGGTGGGCGCGCCCGTCACCGACTGGCGGTTGTACGACAGCATTTATACGGAACGGTATATGGGCCTGTTGCCCGAAAATGACGCCAAATATCAGAAGAGCGCGGTATCGCCCAACGCTAAAAACCTGCAGGGCAAGATGTTTATCGCCCACTCAACGATGGACGAAAACGTGCACATCCGGAACACCATGCAGTTGATGAACGCGCTGGAAGACGCCGGTAAAGACGCCGACCTGCGCATTTATCCTCCCGGAGCCCACGGTGTTGCCTACAACAGCACAAGCTCACTTTTGCTTTATCAGCAGTACACCGATTGCCTGGAAAAGTACCTGAAAAACGGCACGGCTAACTAGTTAGTCGTCCACCCGCCGAAAATCGCCGTTTGG
Organism: Larkinella insperata; assembly: GCF_026248825.1. Taxonomy (NCBI): domain Bacteria; kingdom Pseudomonadati; phylum Bacteroidota; class Cytophagia; order Cytophagales; family Spirosomataceae; genus Larkinella; species Larkinella insperata. The sequence goes on from NZ_CP110973.1 coordinate 729,812, forward strand.
GTCGAACCTCAAATCAAGACCGTTTGCCAATTCAACGCTGTACCGGTCGCGGTCGTCTTCGTCTTTCTCCCAACTGACTACGGTTTGTTGGGAGAAATTCGTTTGGAGGTAGGTCCGAATTTTTTCCGGGTTAATTACGGCGTCCGGAATGGCCTTGTTGTTACCGTCTACCTGAATGCATTCACCCGTGCGGGTAAAGTCCAGATCAAAACCGTTGCTTAAAATAACGTCGTAGCTGGTTTTCGACCCATCGCGGTCTCTGACAACCCGGCTGATGGTTTCCTGCGGAAAGTGCGTTGAGATAAAGCTCTGAGCGTTTTGCGGCAACGATTCCGGCGTTACGGCTTTCTCCTGATCGCAGGCCACACTGGCCCAACCCAGCAAACCGGTAACAATGATGATTGCTTTTTTCATGCGGATAGGGATTGATTGTAAGGTGTATTCCCTACCATAACACCCAAGTTACCCTCCTCCCCTACGCAGCCCCTTTTTTCTTTTCGCACCCGGACGGTCAGACTTCCATTTTCAGGGCCTTACCGACGTCTTTCTGGTGCAAACGGCCAACCGGCAGTTCCTGACCGGCCACCTCGATGTGGTTGGGCGACCAGGCCGAAATCTTGTCAATGGCGACGATAAACGAGCGGTGAATCCGGAGAAAATCCCGGTGCGGCAGCATGGACTCCACCGAGCTGATGGCCTGTTTGACAACCAGCGGTTTGGCGGTGTTGGTGATGATCTTGATGTAATCTTTCAGGCTTTCAACGTAGAGAATGTCTTTCGTGTAAACCTTCACCATTTTCCGGTCGGCCCGGAAATACAGGAACGCGTCGCGCTCGGAGGGCACCAGTTCTTTTTCTACCAGTGGCTGCTCCGGCTCGGTCGGCAGGTGCGGACCGGCCTGGGAATCAAGACGCATGACCTTGGCAACCGCCCGCAAAAACCGTTCGAACGGAATGGGTTTCAGCAGGTAATCAACCACGTCGAGATCAAACCCGTCGAGGGCATATTCGCGGTACGCCGTTGTAAAAATAACTTTGGGCGGGTTTCGCAGACTCCGCAGGAAATCCGTGCCCGTCAGCTTCGGCATCTTAATATCCAGAAACATCAGGTCGACCGGCGTGGACTGAAGCAAACTGAAAGCCTGAACGGCATTGTGGCATTTTCCGACAATTTCCAGTCCATCGATCATTTCGATGTACGATTCGATGATTTCCAGCGCGTGGGGTTCGTCATCGACGAGTAGACAACGTAAATTCATTTTATCGCACGTATTTGTTGTTGTTTATTCTTTTTACGCCGGCAGTTCGGCCAGCGGGGCCGGATGCCGTTTGGCTACTGGCGAAACCTCGGGCAACCGCAGGGCCAGATCGACCAGAAACGTCTCTTCTTCCGGTTGAATCTGCAACTCGTACTGCTGGGGATACAGCAGTTCCAGCCGCTTGCGGACGTTCTGCAAACCGATGCCCCCAACGGATGCGGCCCCGGCCGACTGGGATTTGAGGGTTTCCGCGTCAGCATCCCGGCTATTGACCAGTTTAAACGTCAGGACATTGTCCTCAACCGCTAAATCCAGAAAAATCCAGGCCTGCTCCAGTTGCTCGCTCGTTCCGTGTTTGAAAGCGTTTTCCAGAAACGGAATCAGCAGCAGGGGCGCAATCTGCTTGCTCTGCAAATCGCCGTGAAAATTCATCGAAACCTCCAGCCGCGCCCCGTAACGCAGTTGCTCCAGACCAATGTAATTTTTCAGGAAAGTGATTTCCTTTTCCAGCGGCACTTCTGACGCGTTGCAGTCGTAGAGCATGTAACTCAGCAACTGCGACAGTTTCATCACCACCGCCGGTGACTGTTCCGACTTCCGCAGCGTCAGCGCGTAGAGGTTGTTCAAGGTGTTAAACAGAAAATGGGGGTGAATCTGCGACTTCAGCAGTTGCAGCTCCGCCTGAAACTTCTCCTTTTCGATTTGCCGGAAAGCCTGTTCCTTCAGATACCAGATTTTGACCAGTTTGATGGCCGCTACAAAACCTGCCACGGTAATGCCGCCCCGCAAGCCGGCCATCAGCAAGTAACTCAGGCCACCACCCCGCGCCCGGGCCGTTCCCAGCCAGGTGTGCAGCGGAGTCACAATCCAGGTCGAAAGAGCGGCCGAGGTACAGGCACTCAGAAACGAAAAAAAGATGACGCCGATCACCATCTTCCAATACTGCCCCTTGTTCAGATACCGGGGAAACAAGATGTAGGTGATTCCGTAAGCCAGTACCATGTGAGCGGGCATAAAAACAACGGAGCTTACCCCCGACGCCAGAAAGCCCATAAAAAAAGCGGTCGTTTTCCCGTATCCGCGGTACAGGAAGTCCTGAATCGGAAAAACCCCGTACAATACCGTGAAATACAACCAGACGACGCCCCAGAAAAGACCGTGACGCGCCAGGCGGTACCGGGGCCGATTGGAAAAGATGAAGTTGCTGTCCGACAGTTGCATACGATGGCCGAATGGGTGATCGAATTTAGACAAACGACACCAAACCCGCTACGAAACCAACGAATTGTAGACGAACGGCAAGGAATCGTCGCCAAATGACTCTTTTTGGCGTTCCGGATACGCTCGTCGCCGGTTGCCTGCTGTATTGACGTCAAACCTCGTCACCGGGCGAAAATGCGGGCAACGAGTAGCCAGCCGCCTTACTTTTGACCGTCAATAACGACAGACAACAAATACTGATGATCCGCTCCGGCGATACAACCATGAAAACTTACTCATTCATCCGATTGGCGCTTGTTGCCACCTCTCTGCTGCTATCGGCCGCTACGTTCGGGCAAAACCCTTCTACCAACGCCCCCCGCGAGGGGTTCTGGGTTGTTGAATCGCAACCCAAAAAGCCGTGTACAGCATACTTTTATACCAATGACAATCAGCTCATTTACCAGGAAGCTCTGGCAAAAAAGCAGCTCAACATCAAACGCGCCACCACCCGGCAACGGCTGAATGCCGTGCTCGAGCAGGCGCTGCGCCAATGGGCCTTGAACCAGCAAGCCGTTCCGGCCAACCAGCAATGGCTGGCAAGCGAATTTAAAAGGTAAACCCATGAAGCTTGGTACTTGAAACCTACGGCTCAGGCCGTCTGTAACCTGGCTTCCGGCTCCGATGATAATTTGGTTAAATTGGTTTAGGTCCCCCGGGCCGGTTGATCTGGCTCGGGGGCTTTTTGGGGAAATAATTGACGGAAACCCCGTTGGCGGTTGATCGGGAGTCTGGAATCCGTATTTTCGGACCTGAATCCATTTCCCGATGCAAACCAGCCTGTCTTCTCCTCCCGCCCGCACGGAAATCCTGGCGGGAATTTCCACGTTTCTGGCAACCATGTACATCATTGTGGTGAATCCTGCCATTCTGAGTCAGGCCGGATTACCGTTCAGTGGGGTGCTGACGGCCACGGTTTTGCTGTCGTTCGGCTGTAGCCTGCTGATGGGCCTGTACGCCCGCAACCCGCTGGTTGTTGCGCCCGGCATGGGCCTGAACGCGTTTTTTACCTTTACCGCCGTCAAAGGCATGGGCATACGGCCTGAAGTCGCCTTAGGAGCGGTGTTCTGGGCGGGCGTCCTGTTCCTGATTCTGTCGGTTTTCAACGTGCGTTCGGCCGTTGTCCGGATTATTCCCAGACCGTTGCGGTACGCCATTTCGGCGGGAATTGGCCTGTTTATTACCCTGATCGGTTTCGAGAATGCCCGGTTTATCGTGGCTAACCCGGCCACGCTCGTCAGCATTGCCAGCCTGAAAGACCCGGTTATTCTGACCTTCATTTTTGGGCTGCTGCTCACCTCCGTTCTTGTCGCACGAAATTTCCCGGGAGCCATCATCATCGGTATTGTTCTGACGACGCTGGCGGCCGTACCCATTGGCCGGTGGTGGGGCGATGCCTCGGCGGTCAATTTTGGGGCAAAAACGCTCGTTAATTTTCAGGGGATTCTGGCCGCGCCGGATTTCAGTTTAATAGGTCACCTCGATTTTGTCAACTCGCTGCAGTGGGCGCTCTGGCCGGTTATTTTTGCCTTCGTCTTTACGGACCTCTTCGACAGCCTGTCTACCTTTGTGGGTGTGGCCGAAGCGGCTAACCTGTACGATGAAGACGGTAATCCGCGTAACCTGAACCGCTCGCTGACGGTAGACGCCGTCGCCACCGCCGTCGCGGGTCTGCTCGGTACCAGTCCGGGTACCTCCTACGTCGAATCGGCGGTTGGTATTGCTCAGGGCGGACGCACGGGTCTGACGGCCATTGTCGCCGGAGCTTTGTTTCTGCCGTTCCTGTTTTTGTCGCCCCTGCTGTCGGTTGTTCCGGCAATTGCCACGGCCCCGGCGCTGGTGCTGGTCGGCGCCTTCATGATGAAACCCGTTACCCGCATCAACTGGGATCAACTGGACGAGGCCTTACCGGCTTTTCTGGCCCTGGTTCTGATTCCGTTTAGCTACTCCATTACGCAGGGCATCATCTGGGGTTTTCTGACTTGGACGGTGGTTAAACTGGCGCTCGGCAAAACCCACGAGGTACCGGCTGGCCTGCTGATCGTGGACGCCTTCTGCGTTCTGGCCCTATTTTCCGGTCATTAAATCCGGACCGGGTCCTTTTTTATCGTAAAATTCAATGACAATGCAACCTGACAACGTACCATTAAAACGCTTCTTATTTTCCCTTATTCTCCTTTTCAGTGTCGTTTCTACGAATGCCCAGCACTACAAGCCCCAGCCCATTACGGCCCTGCTCGGCGCTTTTGACGAGGAGGTAAAACTCGTTCAGCAGTCGTTGGAAAATCCGAAAACGCACACGCTCAACGGCATCCGGTTCATGACCGGCCAGATCAACGGCCATGAGGTGGTGGTGGCGGAAACGGGTATCGGCAAAGTGAATGCCGCCATGACAACGGCTTTCGTACTCGCCCACTTCAAACCCCAATGGGTTTTGTTCACCGGCATTGCGGGTGGTGTGAATCCCGACCTCCAGCCCGGCGACATCGTTATTGCCCGGCAAACGGCGCATCACGATTACCGCTCCATTACGTTTGAACAGCAGCCAACCAACCAGACCCGCAACGCCATCACGAAAGAAATGAACCCGGCGTATTTCTCCGCCGATTCGGTCATGATGAAAACGGCGCAGGAAGCGGCCAAAACCGTTTCTTTCGAAAGCATTCCGCTGACCTCACGCCCGCCGACCGTTGTGGTGGGTACCGTCGTAACGGGTGATCAGTTTATTTCGTCCGAAGAGAAAGTGGCTAGCCTCTGGTCGGAATTTCGGGCCGACGCGACCGAAATGGAAGGGGCCGCCGTTGCGCAGGTTTGCTACCAGCAGCAGGTGCCCTGCCTGGTTATCCGGAGCCTGAGCGACAAGGCCAATTCCAACGCCCGCCAGGATATGCTGACGTTTTTCCGGATAGCCGCCCGAAATTCGGCCAACCTGGTTATGGCGATTGTTGGAAAGTTACGCTAATATGCGCTCACCAAAACCCTGATCATCGTGCGCAAGGTCCTGCTCGGCATCCTGTCTGTTATTGGCCTTCTGCTCCTGCTGCTGGCAGGCTACGGCTATCACAACAGCCGTGACCGACACCCCGGCTACGCGCTCGACCTCAGCATTCGGCCACCGGCCCAGCCCCAGGACCTGAAAGCCGGATTTGCCGCCCTGAAAATCACGCCCCACCTCCCCGACCGCTGGACTGATCAGAACGGGAATGCGGCATACCAACCCGACGAGGGGGACACTTACACCGATGGCAATCATAACGGACGGTTTGACGCCTATTGGATGGCGGGCTTTGACCAAAAACGGGCAGCAAACGGTGTCCATGATGATCTTTGGGCACGGGCCACGGTCATCGACGACGGCAAAACGCGGCTGGCCCTTGTTGCCGTGGACTTGCTCGGTTTTATGCATAAAAACGTGATCAACGTTCGAAAAGCCCTGCCCGCCAGCGCGGGAGTCACGTACGCCATCGTCTGCAGCACGCACACGCACGAAGCGCCTGATTTCCTTGGCATGTGGGGAGGCAGCACCCTGAAAAGTGGAGTTAACAAATCTTACGAACTCTTTGTTGAACAACAGGTTACGCGGGCTATTATCCAGGCCGTGAAGAACCTTCGCCCGGCCCGGCTGCGGTTTGCACAGGACCTGACGGGTGCGGATTCGCTGCTCACGGACACCCGCCAACCGGTTGTGAAAGATCCCGGCCTGTATATGATGCAGGCGTTGGATGCCACGAAAGACAGTACCTTAGGAACGCTGGTCGTCTGGGGCAATCACCCCGAAACGCTATGGAATAAAAACACGCTGCTAACCTCCGATTTTCCGCATTACGTTCGGCATTATCTGGAAAAGGGCATCACGAAGGGCGACTCGGTGGTTCAGCAAGGGCTGGGCGGTACGGTGGTGTACGCTTCCGGCTGCATAGGCGGCCTGATGACGACTTCCCCCAAAGTCGTCATTCAGGACCCGTTGACGGGCGAGCGGTTTCAGGAGCCTACCTTTGCCAAAGCGGATGCACAGGGCAAACACCTGGCCATGCTGATTCATCGAGCTTTGGAGCAGGACACGACCACCTTCCGACGGGCGGGAATCAGCCTGCGGGCACAAACGGTGGAGATACCCCTGGACAACAAATTGTTTCAACTGGCTATTGGCCTCGGTGTTCTGGATGCAGGTTACAGCCGCTGGGGGAACTTAAGGACCGAAATTGCGGCTTTCCGCTTAGGAGAAGCAACGTTTCTGTGTGTGCCGGGCGAAGTATATCCCGAAATTGCCAACGGTGGAATTGAAAATCCGCCGGGTGCCGATTTCCGGATGAAGCCGTATGAGACCCCGCCCCTTCGGAGTTTAATGCGGGGAAAATACAAATTTATTCTGGGTCTGGCAAACGACGAGCTGGGGTATATTATCCCAAAAAGTGAATGGGATACCGAAGCTCCTTATACTTACAATTCGAAAGATAAACCGTACGGTGAAATCAACTCTACCGGACCGGAAACAGCCCCTCGGTTATACCGGGCGATGACGGAGTTGTTGCGTACGTTATAAACCGTAGTGTTAGTTTTATGCAGATTTTAATTGTAGAAGACGAGCAGGAAGTTGCCTCATTTATCAAGAGCGGCCTGGAGGATTACGGTTTCAGTGCAGACATCGCTAATGATGCCTTGCAGGCCCAGGTGCTGCTGGCGGGTAAGGAGTACACAACCGTTATTCTGGATGTAAATCTTCCGGTAATCAACGGTTTTGAGTTGTCTAAAATCATCCGGAGCCGCTACGAAGATGTGTCAATCCTGATGCTGACGGCCCTGAGCAGCACCGACAGTAAACTAAGTGGTTTTGACGCCGGAGCGGATGACTACTTAATTAAACCATTCGAGTTCAGGGAGTTAATTGCCCGGCTCCGCGCCCTCAACCGGCGACGCTCTTTGCCGTCGTCGGACACCGTACTAAAAATCGCGGACCTGGAATTCAATCAGGAAAGCAAAACCGTCAAACGGGGCAATCAGAAAATTCTGCTGACCGCCCGTGAGCTGGCCCTCCTGGAATTTTTTATGAAGAACCAGAACAAAGCCCTTTCCCGAAATGAAATTACCGAGAAAGTCTGGGATGTCAACTTTGATACGGGCACGAATGTCGTGGATGTTTACGTCAATTATCTTCGCAAAAAAATTGATAAAGACTTTTCGCCTAAATTGATTCATACCATCAGCGGCATTGGTTACATCATGCAGGCATCAGACGAATAACGGATGAAAATACGAGCCCGCATTTCGCTAACTTTCCTGATTACTGTTGCCGCCAACCTGGTGGTTTTTTCATTTGTTATTTATTTTATCTCGGAATATTTTCGGCAACGGGATTTTTATAACCGCCTGGTTGACAAAGCCAAAACGACGGCTTCCTTGCTCATTGAAGAGAACGAAATCAACTCGACTCTTCTGCAATTGATTGAGCGAAAAAACCTGACCTCGCTGCCCGAAGAACACATCATCATCTACAACCAGCAGAACAAAATCATGTACGCCAGCGCCGACACGGCGGGCGAAATGCCGGATCGGAACAACCTATTGGCCCGGGTTCGCGAGCGAAAACAACTCTATCTGCGCCGGAACAGACGAGAAATTGTCGGTATTGCCTATACCTATCAGAAGCAGGAGTACATTATTATTGCCTCGGCTTACGATGAATACGGCTTGATTGAAATGGCGCACCTGCGCAAGATTCTCGGGTTTGGGCTGGCGTTCAGCCTGGCGCTGGTTGGGGTGTCGGGCTGGGTTTTTGCCGGACGGTTTCTGCGCCCAATCTCCAACGTCATCCGGCAGGTGGACCAGATTAAAGTATCGAACCTCAACCAGCGGGTGGATGCCGGTGATAACAGCGACGAAATTGCTCAGCTGGCGCATACGTTCAACTCGATGCTCGACCGTGTGCAGGAAGCCTTCGAGGTGCAACGAAACTTCGTCGCCAACGCATCCCACGAACTTCGGACGCCACTCACCATCATCACCGGCCAGATTGAAGTTACCCTGATCAAACGAAGAACCGTTGAAGAACACGAAGCCAAGTGGAAGTCGGTGCTGGAGGTTATAAAACGGCTGAACCTGCTGGCTAATAACCTGCTCGAACTGGCACAGGTCAGTCTGGATGACACAGCGATGAAATTTAACGAGGTGTCACTCGACGAAGCCATTTACCAGGCAACCAAAATGCTGACCACCCGCCGACCGGATTACCACGTCATCTTTTCCTTCGAAAAAGCAACCGAAGCCATGCAGTCGTCGCTGACGGTTCAGGGCAGTCCCTCCCTGTTGATTTCGGCGTTTGTCAACCTGATGGAAAACGGCTGTAAATTTTCCGCCAACAACCGGGTGGAAGTAATTATGGGCGCTGACGATCAGTGGGTTACCATTCAGTTTAAAGACCAAGGAATCGGTATTGACGAAGCCGATATCAAGTACATTTATGAACCGTTTTTCCGGGCCGAAAACGCCAAACGAATTCACGGTTACGGCATTGGCTTACCCCTGACCTACCGCATCATTCAGCTCCACCGCGGTCAGATCAGCGTTTCTTCCCGAATCAATGAAGGAACCAATTTTTTATTGAAATTCCCCAAAAAGCTCTAATCGATTTCTAATCGGATTATAATCATCCTCTCATGAACTTCTAATAGACTCTTAATTAAGCCCTTGCACGTATACCTTACTTTTGTAATAGTCACACCAATGAATATTCTGAATTATGGCAACGAGCACGAATTCCAAAAGAAGAAGCAACGAGTTGCTCAATTGGGGCATCGTCTGGGGCTTGATTTTCTTCGCCATCGGGCTGGACATTTACATTAACTACAACGAACACAAGCAAGATAAGGAGACGTACCGCTCCCAATACGAGGCCAAAGCGTTTGAAGCAGACTCCCTGCGCGCCGTGAAAAGCCAACTCGAACGCGAGTTGTTTGAAATAAAAACCCTACGCAATACCGAAGCCAGCAGTTCTCTGTCCGGCTCTGCCCAAACGGATAAAACAACTCTGGTTGCGTCCGGAACTTCAAACTGACCCTAACTTAACTTTTCAATCCGGCAAAACCATTCTTACCCGAAACCGTCTAGCCGGAAACCCGTTTTGGACTCTTAACTGACCCAGGTTAACCGACAGCGGCATTAGAGCGACTGTCTCATCACAGGCCGGTCAAAACCTGTACTAAAACCGGGAAACAACCACATCAATGAATTACGCAAAAACAACTCATAGGAGCGCCCGGACTCTTGACTTCAGCAATGCTGTCGGCGACCTTCGCGGTGGGGCAGTATCCTTTCTGGTGGCAGTCCCGCTGTGTCTGGGTATTGCTTTGGCGTCCGGAGCCCCCCTCTTCTCGGGGATTATTGCCGGAATTGTCGGCGGGTTAGTCGTGGGTATATTCAGCCGGTCGGCGCTGAGTATCTCCGGGCCGGAAGCCGGTCTGATTGTGGTCACGCTGGCGGCTATCGAATCCCTCGGCTCATTCCCTGCGTTTCTGCTGGCAACCTGTCTGGCCGGCCTGATTCAGATTGGACTGGGTTACCTGCGGGCGGGCATCATCAGTAATTTCTTTCCGTCTTCGGTGATCAAAGGAATGCTCGCCGGTATCGGTATTATTCTGATCATCAAGCAAATTCCTCACCTGGTGGGCTACGACGCCGATTCGGCGGAAGAAATATCCCTGTTTCAACCCGAAGGTTTCAACATCCTCAGCCAGTTCCGGATGGCGCTCGAGCAACTCAACGGAGTAGCGATCCTGATTGCGGCCCTTTCGATAACGATTCTGCTGTTGTGGGAACGCCCGATTTTCAAGCAGAACGCATTGCTGAAAAATATTCCGGCGGCTTTGGTCGTCGTTGTGCTCGGCATTAGCATCAACGGCTTGTTCGGGATCATGGCTCCCCAATTGGCCCTGAGGGACAATCACCTGGTTCAGTTGCCAGTGGCCGATAGCTTGAGCGGCTTTTTCGGTCTGTTCACCATGCCCGATTTCGACCAGTGGAACAATCCGCAGGTTTACGCATCGGCCCTCTCCATTGCTCTGGTTGCCAGCCTGGAAGCGTTGCTGGCCATCGAAGCGTCGGACCAACTGGACCCGCTCAAGCGCAAAACACCCACCAACGCGGAATTAAAAGCCCAAGGCATTGGTAATCTGGCCAGCGGGCTGATCGGCGGTATTCCGCTGACGTCCGTAATTGTCCGGAGCTCGGTGAGTATCAACGCCGGGGCGCGGACCAAACTGGCGGCTCTGATCCACGGAACCCTGTTGCTGGTGTGCGTCATTGCGCTGCCAACGGTCTTGAACCAGATTCCCTGGGCGGCCCTGGCTTCCATTCTGCTCATTACGGGGTACAAACTGTCCCGGATTAGCATCTTCAAAGAACTGTTCAACGAGGGCATCGATAAATTTATTCCGTTTGTGGTTACGATTGCGGCCATCCTGCTAACGGATCTGTTAACCGGTATTGCTATCGGTATGCTGGTGGCGCTCTTTTTCATCCTGCGGGAAAATTACCGAAATGCCCACCGTATCCATGTTTTCCAGAATGGAGAAAAAGAGCACATCCGCATTAGCATGGGCGATTACGTGTCGTTTCTCAGCAAAGCCAGCATGGTGAAGCTTCTGACGTCGATTCCCGACAACGCAGTGGTGGAAATCGACAGCAGCCAGTCGTCGTACATCGACAGTGACGTCATGAACACGATCTATAATTTCAAAGAAACGGCCCAAAAGCGAAACATTCAGCTGGTCTTTTTACGCGAACCAACCGCAGACCGCGACCCCATTCCTGAATCTATTGTAGCCAAACGCAATAAATACCTGCGTGAGATCGAGAAAATGTAAATGTAATAAGTATTCTTTGTGTGACAAATGTCGATGAGACTGAGCGGCTTCCGCTCAGTCTCATTTTTTTCTGCACGACCCGTACTCTACCAAAACGGTACAACCTGCGCTCCCCAATATTAAATATCCTTCCGGCGGTTTAACCATTTGCCCACCTAGCAAGTTAATGGTAGACTTGAATCGAATCGCATGAATCTCGCAACACTGGCCCAGGACCCCGTAAAAGCCGCTAGGGCCGTCAAATTAGTCTATGTGAATGACTCCGCTCCTGGCATCCAGCGAAAACGAGCAGGGGATCATTTTAAGTATCAGGACTCAAAAGGTGACGAAATCGACGACGAAGAAACCCTCGATCGCATCAAAAAGCTGGCCCTGCCCCCCGCCTGGGAAAACGTCTGGATTTGTTCCAAGCACAACGGACACCTTCAGGCCACCGGAATTGACGCCAAAGGAAGGAAACAATACCGCTACCACACCAACTGGAACGCCATTCGCAGCGAAACCAAATTTTTTCGGATGGTGGCCTTCGGGGAGCAGCTTCCGGCTCTTCGCGCCCGCATTGAGCACGATTTGAAAAGCCGGGATCTGACCAAGGAAAAAGCAATTGCCATTGCCCTCAGCGTGATGGAACAGACGCTGATCCGGATTGGTAACGCGTCGTACGAAAAAGAATACGGTCACTACGGCCTGACGACGCTGAAAGACAAACACGTTGACGTGGTTAAAACAGACATCCGGTTTCGATTCAAGGGGAAAAAGGGTGTCTACCACGACATCACGGTTCGCGACCGGCGGCTGGCCCGGCTGGTCAAAGCCTGCCGCGATATTCCGGGCAAAGAACTGTTTCAGTATTACGACGAAAACGGGGACCACCGCAGCATCGATTCCGGCATGGTGAACGAATACCTGCGGGAATGCACCGGCACGGAGTTTTCGGCCAAAGATTTTCGGACCTGGGCCGGAACCGTCAACGCCCTGCGGCTGCTGGCCGAACTGGAACCGTGCACAACGGATAAGGAAGCGAAGAAGAATATCAATACCGTATTAGAACAAGTGGCGCACCGGTTGGGCAACACCCGCACCGTCAGCCGGAAGTATTACGTCCATCCGCAGGTGCTCGAAGCCTACGAGTGCCAGGATTTGAACCCGTACTTCAAGCGCAAAAACCAGTTTCGCCAGACCTCCAAATACGGACTCGACTCGATTGAAAAGCTGTTGCTGAAGTTCTTGAAAGACAAGGTGAAAGCATGAACGGTTTCAGAGCTTACTTCTCCGCCCGTACCCACTCATGATGATCGCAGCGCTGGCAGGTTTCCACCGGTTGCTGCCCGTACTCGACAACCTGCCCGCACTTGCAGCAGGCATAGTGTCCGGCTTCCGAAAGGTTTTCGATGGGATTTTTTAACTTGTGGGGAAAAATTGGCAGGCCGATTCTTACCTGATCGGGTTCAAATTGAAAAACGCTGACTTCACCGTTGCGCTCCAGAATCGCCGTTTCTACCTGACCGAGTTGCTTGATGCCCGCCAGACGAAGTTCGGCAAAAAGCTCGTCCAGCCCCAGGTCTTCATCGTTAAAGTTCTGCACCAGAATACACCCGTTCTGAATGACGTAAACCGGCTGGCCTTCCAGGGCTTCCCGAACGGTTTTGTTTTTGTCGGACAGCCGGGTAAAAATCTTGTAGCAGGTCATCATGACCACAAAAACCACCACAGCCGTCAGCAGGGGCACGTCGTCGTAGAACATGGGATCACCCGCAGCCGACCCCAACCCGATAACCAGAACCAACTCAAAAACCGAGAGTTGCTTAACTTCCCGTTTTCCCGAAACTTTCAGCGCAAGCAGCAGGATCAGAAACATCACGACCGTTCGCAGCGCCACCTCTCCCAGGTAGCCTACCGGAAAGTCGTGAAGAAACATGCGTTGCCAATCGAAGGGCTGAATGGGCTCTTCCTTGTTCATGAATAGCGTTTTAAGGGATCAGGCAGCTTTATTTTTCCGTATTTTCATGTTCCGGTTTGTCGCCCACTCCTCCGCACGGGCGGTCGCAATGGGAATCGCCCGCTCCTCCGCCATTCCTTCGTTCAATAAAGCATTTGCGATTTCAATCGCTTTATTCCGCACCGGCGCCATAAAATTTTTCAGCGACACCGGGTAATTGTCTTTCGTCCAGGGCATGACACAGCTAAGAGTTAAGAGCGATGAGTCAAGAGTTTGCTTTCTACTTCTTAACTCATCATTCTTAACTCTTAACTCCTAACTCATTTCGTTTGTTGCAGAATCTGGCTACTGAGCCGGAGGAGTTCAATTTCGGCGATCTTGGCATTGTATTCGGCGTCGATCAGTCGGGTTTCAGCGGCAACGGCATTGCGCTGCACATCGCGAAACTCAACGGGCGTGGAGTTGCCGACCCGGTACCGTTCGAAGGCAATTTCTACGTTCTGATTGGCAATTTTGAAACTTTCCACTTCCAGATTCACCAGAATGAGGTTGTTACGGTATTGCGAATAGGTTTGTTCGAGGGCCTGCTGGAGCTGCAGCCGTTGGTCAGCCTCCTGATACTCCGTAATGAGCGCGTTGGTCTGGGCGTTGGCGATCAGCCGGCGCTGGTTAAAACCGGTAAAAATAGGAACGCTGGCCTGAACGCCGTACACCAGCGCGTCGTTGCGGGCGCTCCGTACGCCAAAACCGCCCTGGTTGTTGATGGCCGTAAAGTTGTAGCCACCCAGGAGATTGACAACGGGCAAACGCGCCGAACGGGCCAGCCGAACATTCAGGTCGGCTACCCGACGGTTCAACGACGCGGCAATCAACTGCGGGTTGTTGGTTCCCAGCGACTGCCGAAGCTGATCGAGCGAAATATCCGTCCGAACAATAATTGTATCCCGAACGGCAAACTCCGTGGCCGGGTCCCGAATCAGAAGTGTGTTCAGGAATATCTTGGAATTGCGCACGTTTTGCTGCTGTGTCACCAGGGCGGAACTGTCGGCGTTGTAGTCAACCTGCGCGGTCAGAAAATCCGCCCGCGACCGCGTGCCTACTTCAAAATTGGTGCGGGCCAGTTCGAGCCGTTCGCGCGAGATGTCGAGTGCCTGCCGCAGCGATACCAGTTGCTGCAACTGCCGGATTACGTCGTAGTAAGCCGTGGCAACATCGGCCACCGTGGTTTCAATGCTGGCGCGGGTGTTGGCTTCGCTGACCTTGACCACTTCTCCCAGCCGGTCGTAGGCGATGAAGTTTCCAAACCCGTTAAAGATCGTCCAGTTGACGGCTACCCCCACCTGCGTATTTCGGTTGGTAATGCCATACAGGTTTTGTGGGGGACGCAGGCCGTCCAGAAACTCCTGACGCAGATTTTGCAGGTTGTTGTTGTTCGTCAGGTTCCCCGTCACAAACGGGAAGAAAGAAGCTTTAGCCGTTTTAAAATCTGTCCGGGCAATCTGCTCCTGCGACTTAAAAATTCGAATCTGGTAGCTCTTGTCGAGTGCGGCAGAAATGGCTTCCTGGAGCGTCAGCGCAGGCCCTTCCTGCGTAATGACCGAGTTTCGGCGGAGTCGGGGCGCAAGCGATTGCGTTGGCTGAGCCCAGGTGGTTAAAAACGAAATGCAAAGGCTTAGGGATAGAAGAAAGCGCATTCTGGTATTATTTTCGGGTAATAAGCCATCAAAATTAAAAGATATTCTGTCATTCTTAGTATCCCCGAATTAGATTTGGGCCGAATCTTTCCGGTTGCGCCATTTCTATACCGCCTTTTTAAGCCGATAACATATAAACGCATGCTATACCGCTACCTTGTTTTGGGCTCATTCCTTTTCTTTCTGGCGGCCTGTTCGTCGAAAAAGAACGCTGACCTGATTGTGCATCATGCCGTGGTCTACACTGCCGATTCGGCTTCGAATACAGCGCAGGCATTTGCGGTGAAAGACGGAAAGTTTCTGGCGGTGGGTTCCTCCGAAACCATCCTGAACGGATACACGGCCGACAGCGTCATTGATTTGGGCGGTCAACCCGTCTATCCCGGCTTTTACGATCCGCACGCCCATTTTCTAGGGTTAGGGCAGGTTCTTGATCAGGCCGATCTGGTCGGTACGGCTTCGTTCGATGAAGTCATTCAGCGGCTCAAAGTGTTTCAGGCTAAAAACCCCACTGCGATCTGGCTCGTTGGCCGGGGTTGGGACCAGAACGACTGGCCGGACAAACAATTCCCGACCAAGGAAAAACTGGATGCGGCCTTTCCCAACATTCCGGTTTGCCTCACCCGGGTCGACGGTCACGCAGTGATGATCAACTCCAAAGCGCTCCGGCTGGCGGGCGTCACCAGGAACACCCAAATACCCGGTGGCGAAATTCTTCTGGCCGCTGGTGAACCGACGGGCGTGCTGATCGATAATGCGATGGGGATGGTTCGGCGGGTTATTCCGCAGCCCGACGCCAAAGACAAGGAACGGATGCTGCTGGCGGCCCAACGGGTTTGCCTCTCGCTGGGTTTGACAACGGTTTCCGACGCCGGGCTCGACCGAAAAGACATTGAGCTGGTCGAGCAACTGCACAAGGAAAATAAACTGAAAATCCGTGATTACGTAATGGTAAGCCTTGGCGAGCCGAATCTGGAGTATTACCTCAAGCGCGGTCCTTTTCAGACCGATCGCCTAACGGTGCGTTCGTTTAAGCTGTACGCCGATGGGGCGCTGGGCTCGCGCGGAGCCTGCCTGCGGAAACCGTACAGCGACCGGCCCGAAACCGGCGGCTTTTTGCTGCTCAGCCCAAAAGAACTCAAACGGGCGCTGACCCTGCTGGCCCAGAGTGAGTTTCAGGCCAATACCCACTGCATCGGCGACTCGGCCAACCACCTCATTCTGGACCTGTACGGTAAACTGCTGCAGAAGCCAAACGGACGGCGGTGGCGGATTGAACACGCGCAGGTGGTTTCGCCGGACGACTTCTGGAAATTCAACCGGTATTCGGTTATTCCGTCCGTGCAGCCCACCCACGCGACCTCAGACATGTACTGGGCCGCCGACCGCCTGGGACCAATTCGGGTCAAAGGAGCTTACGCCTTCAAAGATTTGATGAAGCAGAACGGTTTGATCGCGTTCGGCAGTGACTTTCCGGTCGAAGCGCCCAATCCGCTCTACGGCTTCCATGCCGCCGTGGCCCGGGTTGATGCCAAAGGATTTCCGGCGGGCGGGTTTCAAATGGAAAATGCCGTTGATCGGGCCGCTGCCCTGAAAGCCATGACGAGTTGGGCCGCCTACGCCAACTTCGAAGACCACCTGCGCGGCAGCATCGAACCCGGCAAACAGGCCGACTTTGTCGTTCTGCAACAGGACATCATGAAAATACCAGCGCCTGAAATCCGCGGGGCGACGGTGCTGCAGACGTGGGTTGGTGGCGAAAAAGTATTCCAGAAATAGCGATTACTTGGCGCCTTTGTATTTGTCAATCGCTTCCTGAATCCGGGCGATCCGGTTGTCGGGATCGGGGTGGCTGCTCATGAATTCGGAGGGGCGGTTGGGTCCACCGGCGGCCTTCAGGATCTCCATTACGTCGATCATGGCTTCGGGTTTGTAACCACTCTCGACCATCCAGCGTACGCCCAGCTGATCCGATTCAATCTCATCGTCACGGCCGTATTTCAGCCCGATCAGGTTCGCCACGTAGGCGGCAATGGCGGCATTGCGCCCAGGGGCGTCGGGGTCGGAGGTGGCGATGGCTGCGGCTCCGGCCAGCCCCTGCGTGAGTTGCTGTTTGGCCATTTGCTCGGCGGAATGCCGGCCCACCACGTGGGTAATTTCGTGGCCCAGGACGCCCGCCAATTGATCTTCATTCTTCAACTTGTCGAGCAAGGCCGCCGTAATGAAAATCTGCCCGCCCGGCACGGCAAAGGCGTTTACCGTCCGCTCGTCGGCCAACACGTGAAAGTCGAACTGGTAGGGACTGTTTTTAACGCTGGTTGAATTGACAATTTTCTGACCGACGCGCTTTACGGACTGCTGCACTTTTTCGTCGGGGTACAACCCGCCGAATTGCTGAGCCATTTGCGGAGCACTTTCGATACCCAGCCGCACCTCCTGCTCGGGCGTCATGCTGACGTGCTGTTTTTCACCCGTCACCGGGTTTTCTTGGGTATTTGTAAAATAGGTGAACAGGGCCACCAAGGCCATCACCAAACCGATAACAATTTGTGTGACTCGGGAACGCATAGTAGACAGATGAGCGGTTTCTTCAGTAATCGTAGTACTAAACCAATTCTGCGCGAAAAGTTCTTTACTTCTTATTTTTTCGTTCGCGGCTTTACCCGTTCAAGCCGTGACCCTTGGCCTTTTCAGGGCCTTATTTCGCCATTGCTGCTGAAGCGGAATTTCAAAATAGCGATACGACAACCAACTCAGACTAAGTAACACCGTAAAGAAAAGCAGCAAACTCCATGGCGTATTGAAAACCGTATTTGAATACCCCAGCGTTTGAACGACCAACACCGCCACCAGTTGAAGCGGAAAGTGCAGCAGATAGGACGAGTAGCTCAAATCGCCCATAAAGGAGACCCGTTTTCCCAGATGCCCCCGCCTGATTTCCCAAACCACTAGCGCCAGAATGGTCAGCGGAAACAACACTGCTACCATGAAAAAATGGACACCCCGGTCATACAGAAACGCATACCGACTCGCCAGAGAAAAGTGCGCCAGTACAGTCAAGAACAGCGTCTTAAAAACGGGCGTGTGAAATTCCAGCAAGGTGACAAACCACGCCAGCCCGGCGCTTACACCAATGAGTGCACGCCAGGGGCTGTGCATAATTTCCCGGAAATATAACCGGAATATTTTATACAACACCCCACCGATAAAAAAGGAAAACATCCCCCGCGCTACCTGGTAACCCTGATAATAAAAAACCGCGTAACTAATTAAAGCAACCAGCAATAGAATGCCTGTTCTGTCTCGTTGCAGCCAGCATATTCCAAAAAAGACCATGTATAGCATTACTTCAACGGATACCGACCAGACCGGTCCGTTGAACGAAAAGCCTTCGTGGAAACCCCAGTTGGACGCAAAAAACAGTTGCAGTACAAAATGGTAGAGATCATTATTGCGATAAACGAAATAGCAGCCGAAATCGGACCTGTAGAGGGTCTGGAGCAGCAGAACCGTAAGCAGGGTTGCCGCATGAAGGGGATATAACCGGGACAAGCGCAGGATAGAAAAGTCCCGGAGCGCAATCGTACGCGCCCTGATTTTATCCGAATACAGCCAGAAGAAAATAAAGCCCGACAACGTAAAAAACAACTCTACGGCTCTATCCCCAACTTCGTAAAAAAAGTAGAAGATGCTGTAAAGGGGTTGCTGCTCCGGTTCAAAACCGGGACGACTCGAACAGAGGTTGTAGCTATGCCGCCAGTGGTACAGAACCACCGATAAAGCGGCAATTCCCCGTAACACGTCAAGGGAATAAAAACGGGTAGGAATACTGTACTTTTTACTCATTCTACGCTTCTTTCCTGCCCCGAATACCGGGCCGCGAAATTAGCAGAAAATCTTCAATCCGAAAGAATCGCTCTTCTTACTATGCTTGTTATCAACCGAAACCCCACCTTCTTTTACTATATGGCAGAGTACTTTATGCAATTCAGGCAATTATTTCTCCACCTCAACCCGCCAGTCAGGACCGCTGTTCACGTTGTATTTTTCGGCGAAATTGCCCATGTTGACCGCGACAGAAAAGTTAAGCAAACTGTTGAAGTAGGCCACATTTTCTCCCGCCTTCGACTCGCCAAATGTATTGACAAGGGGAAGCCGGTTGTCGAAAACGAGCTGATCCTGGTGGTAAATCCGGACTCGTACGGTTTCGCCGGTTTTGGTGCCCAACTGCCCGAAAAGCTGTTTGGGAATGCTGGTCCAGAGGTTGCCGTATTGCACGTCCAGAACCGGGATGTTTCCTTTCAAAACACCTTTCTCCAAAACCGGCCGCTGGTACGGTAGTTTGGTAACCTCGGCGGGCAGCTCTCTGCCAACCTGCGCGAAGGTGATCATTTTGGCCGCTAACCGGGCTCCCGTGTACGCATACACGTCACGGCCGTGAAACGTGTAGGATTCACTGGAGTTCCGGAGCCGATTGACGGCTTCGTCGATTTCGCGCACCTGCCGGATGCCCAGCTTTTCGGCGATGAGCGTGAGAGTCCCGTTGTCGGGCGTTACAAAATAGTGGCCCGATTGGGTCAGCAACACCACCGATTTTCGTTCCGTACCCACACCGGGATCGCATACCGAGACGAAAACCGTACCTTTGGGGTAATACGGGGCCGTTTGCAAAAGCCGGTAAGCCGCTTCCCAGATGTTGTACGGCGGTATTTCGTGAGTCAAATCAAAAATCCGGAGGTTGGGCGACACCCCCACTGCCACGCCCTTCATGGCCGAAACCGCCCCGTCTTTCGTTCCAAAATCCGATTGAAATACCAATACGCCATTCTGCGCTAACAGCGCCGTTGTTGTTAACCAACCGTAAAACACCAGAAAGACGGTTTTGCGGATCATAGTTTTCAGTACATGTAAGTCCGGAATGATGAAGGATGGGTGGAGGGCCGCATCGTTCCTGACCTATCCTTCATCGTTCCTTTTGGCTACTTGTTTGTTCCCTTTAACTGTTGAATCAGCCAGGCCGTCATGAGTTCGGTTTGCTCGGGATACGTCCAGTGGCCGGTGTCTTCGTACGGTTTCAATTGCTTCGGGGCCGAAATTACGTTGTACGACGCATACATTGAAGTGGGCGGGCAGGTTTCGTCGTTGTAACCCCACGAGTAATAGCCGGGCACTTTAACCTGCCGCGAGAAATTGACGACATCATAATACCCCACGGTTTTGATTTTGGCCGGGGTGTTGTTGAACGCCAGCGCCTTGCCGGTAAACAAGTGCGGCCAGCCACCCGCCCGGCCTTTCAGATACCCCGTCATATCGGCCAGCGCCGGGTAGTACGCGCCGAGCCATTTCACGCGCTTGTCGAGTCCGGCGGTGATGATGGACAACGCCCCGCCCTGGCTCCCGCCCGTAACGGCCAGGTTACTACCGTCATACTGCGGCAAACTGACCAAAAAATCGTTGGCCCGAACGCAGCCCAGGTAAACGCGTTTGTAGTAATACCGGTCACGGTCGTCGAGGTTAAAATTCATGTAACCGCCCAGGGCGCCGGCACTCAGGTTTTGGTAGACCGCCGGGTCGAGGTTGACCGGAATGCCGTGAATCCCGATTTCCAGCGTAATGATTCCTTTTTCCGCATCGGCGATGTTGCCTCCGTACGGCCGAATTCCGGCGCCGGGCACCCGCAGCAACGCCGGGTATTTGCCCTCCTGCTTCGGAACGCACAAAATACCGTAGAGCCGCGAGTTGGCGTAGTTCTGAATATTGACGTGGTAAACGTTGACTTTCTCGGTGCAGCGTTCCGGAAGCAGCATCAGGCGGGCGTCGAGCGGAATCCGGCTGAGTTCGGCTTTGGCGCTATCCCAGAACATCTGAAAATCCGCCGGATTTTCAACGGTCGGTGTAATCTGAAACGGATTGAATCCCGCCGTAGCCAGGTTGCGGTACGTTTTACCGTTGATTTCGGCGGTGGCAATGCAGCGCAGGAAACCCGGTGTTTTCATCGTGCCGCCGTCGACGGTCGTGGTGCCGTTGGTCAGCGTTACGGTTTCCTGTTTGGTCGGGTCCATTTTCTCCGGACCGATTTCGTAACGAACCCTGGCTCCCTTGACCGGGTTGCCGTTCTGTAGCACCGAAATGGTAAACTTAACGGATTCACCGGGGCGGTAGAGCCAGTCGAGGTGATCGGGTGCGACAACAATTTTGATGGGTCGTTCGGCGGGCTGGGCCAGGGCGCAGGCCGTTACAAACAAGTACAGGTAAATCAACAAGGCATTTTTCTTCATGGAGCTCAGGTATCAAATTAATTCCAGGTTTCGCAGCAAAGAAGTCTTCTTACCAGGCAATTCTACTAGTTAACCGGCATCCGTTTTACGAAAAGGCCGTTTATTCGAAAAGCCACGAGCCTTATCATCAAGGATGTAATGCTTACCATTGGCAAGTCAAGACCCTAAAAAACAGCGAAGCCCGGAAGTTAACTTCCGGGCTTCGCCATGACTGAATCAGGGAAGACTTACAGCTTTGCCGTTGAACCGTCGGGTTTTACGTACTCAAAATTAGCGTTGATGGGTGCCCCGCAGTAATTAATTTGCAGCGCATCCAACCGCTTTTTGTGCACTTCCAGACGCTTTTTAAAATCGTCCAGGTTTCGGCGCTCCCGGGGTGTCCAACCGATCTCGGCCATCGCAATCGCCCGCGGAAACATCATGTATTCCAGGTGATGCGGAGTTTTCATGTATTCGGTCCAGACGTTGGCCTGCACCCCGACGATGTGTTTCCGGATGTCGGCCGACAGGCTATCCGGTGCCGGTTCGTACGAATACGTTTTTTCCAGCGGCAACAAACCGCCGATCGAAATGGGCTGCGAGGTTGTTTTGGGGTCGGCCTGGTAATAGTCCAGGTAAAAGTAGGTGGTCGGCGTCATGATGGCATTGTGGCCCAGTTTGGCCGCGGCAATACCGCCGTCAACACCCCGCCAGCTCATCACCGTTGCGTTGGGCGACAAACCGCCTTCCAGGATTTCGTCCCAGCCAATCATTTTGCGGCCTTTCGAGGTAATAAACTTGTCGATGCGCCCAATGAAGTAGCTTTGCAACTCGTGTTCGTCTTTCAGCCCCTGCTTTTTGATGAGGTCCTGGCAAAAACGGCTTGCTTTCCACTGCGTTTTAGGGCATTCGTCCCCGCCGATGTGAATGTACTGGCTCGGAAACAGATCGATCACTTCCGTCAGAACTTCCTGCAGGAATTGAAACGTTTCCTCGCGCGGAAACAACACATCCTCGTGAACACCCCACTTGCCCGTAACCGGCACAATTTTGTCGGCACTGCTGCCCAGTTGCGGATAAGCCGCCAGGATCGCCATGGCATGACCCGGCATTTCGATTTCCGGTATTACCGTGATAAACCGGTCCTGCGCGTAGTTAATCACCTCCCGGATTTGCTCCTGGGTGTAAAAACCACCGTAGGGCGTTTTATCGTACTTGTTGTTCCGGTAATGGCCCAGCATGGTTTCCTGACGGGTTGAGCCGATTTCGGTCAGTTTCGGGTGTTTCTTGATTTCAATCCGCCAGCCCTGATCGTCGGTCAGGTGCCAGTGGAACGTGTTGATTTTGTGCAGGGCAATCTGGTCGATCACTTTCTTAACGGCCGGTACCGGATAAAAATGCCGGGCAACGTCCAGCATAAAACCCCGGTAACCAAAACGGGGCTGGTCTTCAATGGTGCAGCACGGCACCGACCAGTCAACGCCCTGAGCGACGGCAGCGTTAAAGACTGGAGCGGGCATGAGTTGCAACAACGACTGAACGGCGTAGAAAAAACCGTTCGGCTGCTGGGCCGTCAGGGTAATGCGTTTGGGTGTCACGTTCAGAAAATAGCCCTCTTTCTCCAGCTTGGGACTTTGGGCGGTTTCGAAAACGATGCTTCCCCCTTTACCGGTTTTGATCTGGGGCGTCCGGCCGGTGGATCGGGCCAACTGCTCGGCCAGCATCCCGGCAACCCGCCGAACTTCGGCGTCTTCCTTGCCGATGCTGATTACGATCTCGTTCGGCAATTTAAAATTCCCTTGCTTTTCTTCCAGCCGAACGGGCTGAGGGACAAGGGCATAACGAGGAGTCTGCGCTGTGGCAAACTGAATAGTCAGACAAAAAAATACGAAACGGGCAATCAGGATTCTCATTCAGCAAGAGGGATTATCTAGGGAATTTCTTCGTATTCGAGCAGCGACTGTACAACGTAAGCCTGCGTGCCGCAAAGCTTCGCCATTTCGCCCAGACGCGAGACGGTAATGACGAGTTTGTTACGGAAGTCGGCCAGGCAATACTTGTCGATGGCCTGCTCAATCGGGCGGGTAATAAGCCGTTCGGCTTTGGCGACAACGCCGTTGACAATAATCAGTTCAGGATTAAACAGGTGGACGGCGATGGATAACCCTTTGCCCAGCTCACTGCCTACTTCGTTCAGCAGGTCGATGGCCATTTCGTCACCCGCTTTCGCTTTGTTGATGACCATTTCCACGTCGATGTCCTCGAAATTTTCATCGGCCAGCTTCGAAACGCGTCCTTCCTTCAGGCCGTTTTTAACCCGCCGAATCAGCGACGAAGCGGAGGTTAACGTATCCAGGCAACCCACTTTTCCGCACGAACACAGTTCGCCGTCGGCCTGGAGCTGAATGTGACCCAGCTCGCCCGCAAATCCGGCCAGTCCCTGCAGAATTTCACCGTTGTTGATAACGCCCAATCCGACGCCCCAATCGATGTTGATGGACAACACGTGGTTTTTTCCTTTCGCCAGCCCAAACCGGTGTTCGCCCAGAATGGTGGCTTTGGTGTCGTTGATGAGGTAAACCGGCGCGTCAAAACTGGATGCCAGCAATTCCTGCAACGATGCTTCCGGCTGGTTCAGATTTTTGTACGTGTAATTGGTGCCCGTTTTCGGATCGACCAGGCCGGGCAAAGCGCAGCCTACGCCAATGATGTTCAGTTGATTTTCCTGGATTCGGAGGGCGATGGCTTCCAGAGGACCTCTCAGGGCTTCCAGAAAGACAACGGAGTCTTCTAAACGCAAATTTACGTCGATCCGGTCGAGTACCCGGTTTGTCAGATCAAAAACCACCAATTTCACGTCGTGGAGGCTGATATCGATGACCAGAATGGCCTGATTGCCGGCCCGTAGTCCGAATAAAGCGGGTTTTCGGCCATACTGAGCGTTACCGGTGCCGATTTCCTGCACCCAGTTCTCGCTGGAAAGTTCGTCGATCAGCATGGTAATCGAAGGAACACTGGCGTGAAGTGCTTTGGCCAGCTGAGCCAGCGTCTGGGCACCCGAGCTGTACATTTCTTTCAGTATACTGCGCTTTAAACGACTCTTTTTTCTATCAACAACAGATATCGTATAATTTGCCTCCATAAAAGTTAAGGATGGGTATAGGGAACTAGTAGATAAAAAGGTGGTGAAAGATAAGCCTTATATTTTAAAATAATTTACAAATAGCGTTAGACTATTAAATTATTTACAAAATAATAAAGAGGGTTTCGAAAGATCTCTACTGATCGGTTCGAAAGAATATGAATGTAGAAAAAAGCAGGAGAAAAGCCGGAATGCAAAGATATATTTTTCCGGCTACTTTACTTCGCTGTTAACCAGAGCCTTTTGCTCTTCCAGCCAATTACGGATCAGTTGAGTCAGGGGTTTGGTTTCAATCAGAAAACCGTCGTGGCCGTAGAGCGAATCGATTTCTTCATAACGGGCATCGGGAATCAGCCGGGCCAGTGACTTCTGTTCGACCGGCGGAAACAGGATATCGGATTTGATACCCACCGACAGCGTTCGGGCAGCAACCTGTTCGAGCGCCCGGCTGATGCTTCCGCGATTCCGCCCGACGTTGTGCGAATCCATCACTTTTGACAAAATCCAGTAGGTAAAGGCATTAAACCGGTTAGCTAACTTCTCGCCCTGGTACTGCTGGTAGCTGGAGGCCTTGAAATTATCCAGTTGTTCGTTGTTGTCCAGCGCCTGGGTAAATCCGTAGGTATCGTAGTTGCGGTAGGAGATCATGGCCATGGCCCGGGCCGCTTTCATGCCGGCCCGACCCGCATCATCCCGGCTTTCAGACCAGGTTGGATCCGCGCTGATGGCCATGCGTTGTGATTCGTTAAAGGCAACTCCCCAGGGCGACATCACGGCGTTGGTGGCAATCAGAATGAGATTCTGAATCACTTCCGGTTGCTGAATGGCCCATTCCAGCGCCTGCTGCCCGCCCAGCGAACCGCCGATGCAGGTGTGAATTTTTTCAATACCCAACTCCTGACGCAGCAAATCCAGCGCCCTTACAATGTCGTGGATTGTCACGAGCGGGAAGTCGTGATAGAATGGCTGACCCGTTAACGGATTGATCGACAGCGGACCGGTTGATCCGTAGCAGGAACCCAACACATTGGCGCAGATGATAAACTGGTGCGCCGGGTCGTAGAACTTACCCGGGCCAATCATGCCGTCCCACCAGTCGCCCGGATCAGCACTCCCTGTTAGGGCATGACAAACCCAGACAACATTGGAACGATCACTGTTCAGGGTTCCACGCGTCGTATACGCCAGCCGAAAGCCCGGTAAGGCCGCGCCCGATTCCAGGGCAAACGTGTATTTGTAGTCGAAAAATCGGGTTTCCAATCGAAAAAAGAATTTCAGGTTGCAGGCACCGGCCAATCCGATTCCTGCAACCCGTTTACTGTTTGTTAAGCACCAATGGCCGCAAAAGCCTGTTCGAGATCCGCTTTGATATCGTCGATGTGTTCGGTTCCCACCGACAAACGCAACTGGCCCGGTTGCACCCCGGCACTGACCTGCTCTTCGTTGGTCAATTGCTGGTGGGTGGTGGCCGCCGGGTGGATGATCAGCGTTTTGGCGTCACCCACGTTGGCCAGGTGGCTGATCATTTTCAGGCTATCAATAAATTTATCGGCGGCTTCCTTACCGGCCCTCAGCTTGAACGTCAGTACACCCCCGAAACCCCGCTTGAGGTATTTCTGGGCGCGCGCGTGGTACGGGCTGCTTTCCAGACCCGGGTAGAACACTTTTTCGACCTGCTCGTGCTGCTCCAGCCACTGCGCAATTGCCAGGGCGTTCTGAACGGTCCGGTCAACGCGCAGCGACAGCGTTTCGAGTCCCTGCAGGAACAAAAATGAGTTGAACGGACTCAGGGCCGGTCCCCAGTCGCGCAGCCCCTCAACGCGGGCGCGGATGATAAACTGGATGTTGCCAAACGGCCCGCCAATCCCGAATACATCGTTGAACACCAGGCCGTGGTAGCCTTCGGCGGGTTCGGTAAACTGCGGAAACTTGCCGTTACCCCAGTTGTAATTACCGCTATCGACAATGACGCCCCCGATGCTCGTGCCGTGGCCGCCAATCCATTTCGTAGCCGATTCTACCACCACAGCCGCGCCGTGCTCGATCGGGCGGAACAGGTATCCTCCCGCGCCAAACGTGTTGTCCACGATGAGGGGTAGATCGTATTTCTGGGCCAGGGCCGCGAAGGCTTCAAAATCCGGGATATTGAACTCCGGGTTGCCGATGGTTTCCAGGTAAATCGCTTTTGTTTTTTCGTCGATCCGCTTTTCGAAACTTTCCACCTTGTCGCCGTCGGCAAAGCGGGCTTCAATGCCCAGGCGTTTGAACGACACTTTGAACTGGTTATAGGTGCCGCCGTAGAGGTAAGAAGTCGTTACAAAATTGTCACCGACGCTCAGGATGTTGTTCAGCGCTACAAACTGTGCCGCCTGCCCCGACGCCACCGCCAGAGCCGCCACCCCGCCTTCCAGAGCCGCAATCCGCTTCTCGAAAACGTCGGTGGTGGGGTTCATGATCCGGGTATAGATGTTGCCAAATTGCTGCAAAGCAAACAGTTTGGCTCCGTGTTCGGCGTTATCGAACACGTAAGAAGACGTTTGATATATGGGTACCGCCCGGGACTTGGTGGTGGGGTCGGGTTCCTGCCCGGCGTGGAGTTGCAGCGTTTCAAAATGCAATGGTGTTGACATGCGATTGATGCGTATGAATGTGAGGAAGTTTAAATGTGTTTAGGAATTCGCACGGACCGTCAAACTACAGTCCGATCGGGAATGCACAACTGACAATGATGCTCAATTCGGGTAGAATCAAACATCAGGCAGTCCATAGCCGATAGCCTCTCCCGGTTGTCGGTTCGCTTGAAGTGTGTGAGATTAGTAGCCCGCTGGGGGGCATACAGCACCGGATGTTGATCATATTGGTTCGATTTATATCTCCTATCGAACTCACCGGAGCGAATTCGTAGGCGGGATGTAGCACCTTGCCGCGCGGCAGGTTGCCAGAGGTTCACCGAGCCCGGTCTCTTGCCTCTTCTTTATAAATCAAGCGCAACAGAAAACTGCTGCAACGATTCGAGGTCCGAATCGAGTTGAGAACTTGATTTGAGCCGCAAGTATAGTGAACGGAGTCCGTTGCTGCAAATTTTTTGGAACGAAACCACAAGAAGGCTCCGGAATGTCTACGGTCCCATTCAACAGAAAACCTCCCGCCTTGTAGCCATTGTCTACAAAACAGGAGGTTTCTTATTGAACAACGCTCCCCCAATAAAGCCGGAACTGAGCGGCTATCGGTTTTCTTACATCGACAGCTTCCAGCCCTCACGGTATTGCCGCGATACAAACTGGTTGGCCTCGTCGAAGTTGGTAATTTTCATGTTCTTACCGTCCCACAACAGACGCTGACGACCGGGGTAGTCGAAGCCCTTGCCGTCGGCTTTGGGCGTCCGGAGCATGTAGCTGCGAATAGCTAGGTTACCCATCAATACCGACTCAGTCAGCGGGCCAGCGAAGTCGAACGACGACGTCAGGGCTTTGTGTTCCTTGCTGTTGAAACCGGCTTTGCAGGCTTCAGTCCACAGAATCTGGTGACCATTTTCTGGCCAGGGTTTGCCGTCAACGGGTTTTGGTTTCGCCGGCGCTTCCTGTTTTTTACCGTCTTTGGTGTACAGTTTCGGATCGTCGCCGTACATGCCGCAGGCAATCAAGCCTTTATCTCCGATCATGAACATACCGTTTTCGCCCCCTTCCGGATACGCTTCACCGACGGGCAGGAAGTCGGGCCGGAACGGACGAATACCGCCGTCGGACCAAACCAGTTTCACGTCCGATTTATTCTTAGACGAAGCCGGGAATTTCAATTCGACGTGCGATGCGGGCGGGCAGCCTTCGGGGTTATATTCCGCCGTCCAGTCTTTCAGGAACACCGAACTGATGCTGCTTTCTACTTCGGTCGGATAACCCAGCCCCAGCACGCGGAACGGAATATCCATGATGTGGCAACCGATGTCACCCAGCGCACCCGCGCCGAAGTTCCACCAGCCCCGCCATTTGAACGGGTGATAAGCCGGAGTATAGCCCACTTTCTGCGCGGGTCCGAGCCACAGATCCCAGTCCAGATCCGCTGATGGTTCGCCAGCGGGTTGCGGTACCGGAATGCCCTGCGGCCACACGGGGCGGTTGGTCCAGATCTGAATTTCGTGGACTTTCCCGATCAGTCCTTTGTCGAACCACTCAACCATTGTTTTCTGCTGCGGATTCGAAGAACCCTGGTTTCCCATCTGCGTCACCACCTTGTATTTGCGGGCGGCTTCGGTCAGCATGCGGGCTTCGTGGATGTTGTGCGTCAGCGGTTTCTGTACGTAGACGTGCTTACCCCGCTGCATGGCGGCCATCGCCACCACGGCGTGCGTATGGTCGGCGGTCGAAACCGTTACGGCATCGATGGTTTTGCCTTCTTTATCGAGCATCTCCCGGAAGTCTTTGTAGCGCTTCGCGTTGGCATGCTTCGTAAAATTTTCCTTCACACGGGGCAATCCCCAGTCCACGTCGCACAGCGCGACAACGTTGTTGGCTCCGTTGTTGAAAGAATTATTGATATCACTGGAACCTTTACCCCCAAAGCCGACAGCGGCCAGATTCAGTTTATCGCTCGGTGCAATGAAACCTTTTCCGCCCAGAACATGGCGCGGCACGATGAAGAAACTGCCAGCGGCTAGCGCCCCGGCCTGAATAAATTTGCGACGCGATGGTTGCGACGGTTTTTCGGAAGATTGCATAAATCAGATAAGGACTATAGGTAAATCAATACAAATAAAGCTCAAAATAGGGAAGATCTACCGGAAAAAACGAATCCTTTGGTTAGCTTTTCGTGATTTTTTATTGGCGACCGTCCCAACCTTTTCTTTTCGCAGGTAAAACGGATTCTTTTTCCTCTTAGATGCCGTTGACAATCAAAATCTTTCGGTCCTATAAACGCAACCTGCCGGATGCGGGCGGGGCTCATCACCGGTAGATCAACCCCACCCGCATCCGGAAAATTTTTCCCGAACCGGCTTGCCAATGCTTCGGGTGGTTCGTTACCTTTGTGTTAAGACACCGTTTCGTATGGCCCAATATTATCGTTTTGACAAAGAAAACGCGTCCCGGCGCGCCGGAACCGTTGCCCTGAAAGATGCCATCGGCCAGATGTTGAAATCGTATCAACTCCAGACCCGGTTCAACGAAACATACCTCGAAGCTTTCTGGGAGAAGATGATGGGTAAAGGGATTGCCTCCCGCACCAACCGGCTCTACGTCCGCGACCGCGTCCTGCACATTGAGATCAATTCCGCTCCGCTCCGCAGTGAACTGGTAATTGCCAAGCAGAAAATGATTCAGCTTATCAACCGCGAAATGGGCACCGACGTGCTCGATGATGTCATTTTTATCTGATTTAGTTTGATACGTCCCCCCTTCCTACAACCCGGCCAGCAAGTCGGCCTGATGGCAATGGCCAGCCGTCTGGATTACGAAACCCTTAGACCGTCCCTCCGGATTTTGCGCGATGAATGGCAACTGGAAGTCGTGGAAGGCGAATCCCTCCAGAGCAGTCACTACCAGTTTGCGGGCGACGATTTTGTCCGTGGGCGCGACCTGCAACAGATGCTCGATAACCCCGATATCCGGGCTGTTTTTTCGGCCCGAGGGGGCTACGGCAGTTACCGAATCCTCGACCAGCTTGATTTTACCCAGTTTCTGAAAGCACCCAAGTGGATCATCGGTTTCAGCGACATTACCGTTCTGCACTGCCACCTGCACCGGATGGGCGTTCAAAGCCTGCACGCCATCATGCCCAAACTCTTCGGTACCGAAGGTGCTGAGGAGTCCATCGAAACCCTGCGCCGGCTGCTCTTCGGCGAACCGGTCGATCCGTATACGAGCCCAGCCGATTCGCTCAACCGCCCCGGCACGGCCAGCGGTCAACTCGTGGGCGGCAACCTGACGCTCCTGACCCACACGCTCTGCACGCCTTCCGACGTTGATCTGAGCGGCAAAATCCTGTTTATTGAAGACATCGACGAAACGCTGTATTCCGTCGACCGCATGATGATTCAGTTCCGGCGCTCCGGCCGACTGGCGGGCCTGGCGGGCCTGGTGGTGGGGCAGTTCAGCGAAATGCGCATCAACGAATCGGCGCCGTTTGGCAAAACCGTCAATGAAATCATTGCTGAGCAGGTGGCCGGTTTCGACTTTCCGGTTTGCTTTAATTTCCCCGTCGGTCACGTTCCCCGCAACCTGGCGATGCCCGTAGGCCGGGTGGCGCAGCTTGAGGTAACCGAAGCCGGCAGCCGCTTGCTTTTCGGAGAAACTACTGCCGGGCCACCCAGGCAATAATGGCCGGATACAGATCCGCAACGGTTTGGCCGGGTTGACGGGTCTGGTAAAGCCGCAGCAGTTCCTGGTCGAACTCCCGGAATCGCTTGAACCCCCGGTTGGTCACCATGTTGTTTTCAAGTCCGGCTTTGATTTTTTCAAAGTCATCTTTCCCAAAAACGTCGGCGTAAAACAGCGTAACCAGGCCGTAATTCATGTACTCTTCAAAGCAGGAAAGCGGATTGTTGTAGTTGGCCGACGGTTTACCCGGCGTAATCCAGTCCGATAGCTCTTTGTAGGCCAGTACGATTTCCTTGTTGTAGCGATCGGCTTCCGGGTTCAGGTAGGTGTGGTTGATCTCCGTAAACGCAATCATCATCCGATCGGCTTTGACCAGGGGCGCGGGCATTTCTTTCAGTTTATTGTTCACAAACGGAAAATTAACGTGAGCCTGCGCTTCCTTAAACCCGTTGTCCTCGAACTGATTGGCCGACTGGTTCCAACCCACCAGGGGCGTAAAGATCACCTTTATGGCCGCGTATTGCGTCCGGGGAAATTGCTTTTCCAACCAGCTTTTCATGCTGGACACATCAACATTCTTTTGATAATCAGCCACGAGGCTCTTGTAATAATCCGCGTGCTGCTGATAAAACCGCCGGAAGCCTGCTTTTTTCGAAAAGTCGTCCAGCAACTTAATATACGGAGCGAGTTCATTGACTTCTCCCCAGCTCACCCGGTCGTAAACGGCCCCCTTCTGAATAGTGTCGCCCGCAAACTGATAGGCATACGCGTCCATTTTCAAAGGATAGTAATTGCCGTCGGACTGCTTCAGCAGCGAATCGATGGTCCGAACGGCGGGGTGGTTTCGGTGCGGGGAAAAGTGGTCCATGACAGCCCGGTAATAATCTGTCCCTTTGTAAATCGCTTCGGTTTTGCCGTAATCGGTCAGGGCAAAAACGACATTGACCAGTTCGTAGACTTCCGGAATCTGAATAATGGTCTTATTCTGGTTCTCCTTTTTATAGGCGTCGCTGAAAACAGCTGCTTTCACCAGCTTGTGCGCCGTAAACGAAGCCGTTATGGTATCGCCTTTGGCTTGCCGAATGACCCGAATAACCGTTTGTTGCCCCTGCCGCAGGGTTAGGCTAACCGAATCCTGCTCGGAAACCAGTTGCAGAGGCACGGTTTCCGGTTCGATACCAAAACTGTGCTGAAAGGTATTAGGCAGTTCGTTGATGCCGTTGAAATTGCCCCGCTCGTTGTTTACGTACAGGATCAGGCTGTTTGTCTTTGTACGGATAATCGGCGGCTTGTGCTGGGCAACTACCTGAGTGATTCCCGATAAAAGAAGGAGCACGGTAACAAAAGGTTTCATAGGGCGTCGGTCATGATTAACCAAGTATAAAGAAACGGTCTGGCTATTCAAAAACTGGGCGCACCGGAAAACGGCCGTGCGGTGTTGGGCGGTAACGCTACAGATAAATTTTGACCATCTCCTGCCAGTCGGCGGCCTGATGAGCCCGGCCCTCCCAGATGTAGAGATCGTGCGGAATCTGTTTTTCGGCCAGAGTTGCGCTCAACGCCTGGTTGTTTTCAAGAAACGGGTCTTCCCGGCCGATGGCAAGCAGAAAATGCATCCGGCGAAGCAGGGCCAGCGTACATTCGTCGTGCAGATTGGGCAGAAAATGCGACGGGGTGTTGTAGTAGATGGTTTCGTCGTAGTACGAATCGAACAGCCCCCGGAAGAATTCAACCGGGGTCGACAGATCGTACCGACCACTCAGAGCAACCACTTTCCCAAACCATTGGGGATGCCGTAGGGCAATATTGACGGCGTGGTAGGCGCCAAAACTGCACCCGAGCGCAATCATGTACGGCTGCGGATTTTTCAGGCGGGTGAAAGGCAGCACCTCTTCCAGAATATACTCTTCATAGCACAAGTGCCGCTGAACCCGTTCGTGCGGGGGGATTTCTTTGCTGTACAGGCTGTCGGCATCGATGCTGTCGACGCAGAACAATTGCAGGTGGCCGCTCTCTAATTTATCCGCCAGCGCTTCAACCAGACCGAAATTCTCGAAGTCAAAAAACCGTCCCCGGCGAGTTGGAAAAACCAATACCCGCGCACCGGCGTGGCCAAAAACCAACAGTTCCATGTCCCGCTCCAGACGCCGACTAAACCATTTGTGGTATTCCCGATGCATATCAACCCCGTTGTGTTAGCAATATGCACAGTTTTGGGGTACCGAAATAACTTACCGCTTAAAGGATTTGTTAAAAAATCTGGGGGTGCTGCTGTAAAATCTGCTGCCACAGGGCATACCCTTTCGGACTCAGGTGCAAGCCGTCTTTTTCAAACAACTCCCAGCGCGGGTGGCCTTTGCTGTCGAGCATCGACGTAAAAACGTCTACGTAGTGGTAGGTGGGCAACTCCTCAATTTTTTGCCGGATCAGGTCATTGGCGAGCCGAATGCGGTCGATGATGTACCAGCGGGCCGGGCTGGGCTTGATGGACACAAACGTGAAGGGAACCTCAGGAAGATGCTGCTGCATTTTCGTAACCAACGCGCTGAAAAACAGAAACACTTCTTCCGAAAACCGTCCGTCGCCCAGATCATTGTCACCGGCGTAGAAAATCAGTGAACGAGGTTGGGTCGGGATGACCAGCCGTTCAAAAAACCAGTCGCAGGCCGCCAGTGTCGAGCCGCCAAAACCGATGTTCAGTACTTTTTTGTCCGAAAAGTCACGCTCTAGAGTATTCCATAGCCGGATGGTTGAACTGCCGTAAAAAACGGTGCGGCCGGTCAGATCGGCGGTGGACTGAATCTTTTTTTCGAGTTGCTGAACTTCCTCTTCGTACCAAGTCATGCGTATTGTGTGATGATTCCGACAAAGGTACGTACCCGTAGACGTTTGTCCGTGTTTTAATTTTTTATTCAACGGAGAAGCATCCGGGCGCAAAATCAGCCTCCCGGCACCCGGCTGTACTGCGCTTGGCGCTCATCATAAAGTCCGTTGTGCGTCAGGCAATGGCCAGCCGGAAGTAGAAAGCGGCCCCCGGCTCAATGCCGTCTTTCAGACCAATTTCACCGCCCATCGACTGAATAAACTCTTTGGAGATGGCCAGCCCCAGCCCCGTCCCCCCCGACTGCCCGTTAGGCCCCGGCGCGCGGAAATACCGTTCGAAAACCCGGGCCCGGTGTTCCGGACGCAGCCCCGGGCCGTAATCCCGCACCGTAAACTCCACCTGGTTGCCAAGCTGCCGAGCCGCAATATCGACGGTATTTTCTTCCGGACTGTGCCGCACGGCGTTTGACAGCAGATTGACCAGCACCCAGGTCGCCTTATCGGGATCGGCTTTGATGGCGGGTAGCTCCTCCAGGCCCGAAACCGCGAACCGGATGTGCCGCTGACTAGCCGCCACTTCCAGGGCCTTCGTCGCGTACTGCACCAAATCCGCGGGACTCACGGCCTTGATCGTCAGTTGAATCTGTCCGGATTCCACCTGCGCCATGTTCAGCAGTTCGCCGGTGATGTTCAGCAGCCGGTCGGCGTCGTTGCGCACGTGACCAACCAGTTCCTTCTGTTCTTCGTTCAACGCGCCAATTCGCTGGTCGTCCAGCAACTTCAAACTCATTTTGATGGCGGAAATGGGTGTTTTCAACTCGTGCGAAACCGTGGCGATGAAGTTCGTTTTGGCCAGATCGCGCTCCTGATACGCCGTGATGTTTTCCAGCACAATCACCCACCCGGCGGCCACCGGCTGCTCTTCGCCCGTGCGGGTCAGCGTCACTACGTGGGTCTGGCGGTTAAAGTAGCTTTCTTTGCCTTCATCGTAGATTTTGAGCAGTTTACGATCAGTCTCCGGCTCCGTTTTCGCATCCGTCAGGTTCTGAAGCAGCGTCCGGAGCAAGTCGTTGGTCAGCGCCACATCCGGGGCATACCGCCCGACCAGTTCGGCTTCATCGACCCCCAGCAACCGGCTGGCGACCGGATTGACAAACCGGATGTTCTTTTTCTCATCCAGACCGATAATGCCGTTGTCCATCAACTGGATGAGCGTGTCGATGCGTTTTTTCTCAAACAACACGTCGGCCAGTTGTGTATGCTCGTACTCGTCCAGCTTGTGGGCCATCGAGTTAAACGCCCGCGCCAGTTCACCAAATTCGTCGTTCGACCGGAAATGCAGCCGTTCTTCGAAGTTGCGGCTGGCCACTTCCTGGATCCCGCGGGTCAGCTCCCGCAGCGGGTTGGCGATGTAACCGGGAAAGTTGATGATGAACGAAAAGAGAATTAGAAAACAGACCGTACCCGTCACCACCAGCCAGAGCAGGGCATCGTTGGCGGTTTGCTCGGCCACGTTGTTTTTGCGAAACATGGCCTGTTGGTTTATCTCGCCCAGTTGCAGCAGATTCTGCCCGATGCGGGCCAGCGTCAGCGAGTCGTTGGGGTTTCCCGATCGAAGCCGGCCAAAATCCACCCGAATGGCCTCGGCCAGCTCCTCTTCGCCTTCTTCCGTCAGGTTTATTTCCTGCTGGCGGAGCGCCTGATCAAAGCTTTTCAGGGCGTTCGGGTCGGTATTACGCGTCAGCAACGCCTTCTGCATACGCCCCACGAACTGCAACGAGGTGTAATTGTCTTTCAGGATGGCCTGCGAATCGTCGGCCAGCTGGTTCAGGTAATACATTCCCGAGCCGCCCAGCAACAGCAGAACGGCAAACAGAAAGACCAGGGCCAGCGATATTTTTAACTTGATGGTCATGACAGAATTACTAAGTCAATGTCCGATTCCGATAACTTGTTCAGCAGCCGGTTGAAGGCATTGGTCCGCCAGATTACCTGTAGCAGGTTAAAATGCGGCTTGCCGATGCAAACGGTTGTGATCTTGCGTTTCTCACATTCCTCAACCAGCGCGTTAAAGATACTCCGGTTTTTAACCTGAATCACTTCCGCGCCCAGTTCGGTGGCCAGTTTTAAGTTGTTGATCAAATGCCGCTGCACTTCCAGTTTGATACGGTTGGGATCTTCGGCGGGCGTCTGCACGTACAGCACAAACCAGCGGGCCTGGTAGTAAGCCGCCAGCCGGGCGGTTTTGCGGATCAGCTTCCGACCCACAACGTAATTGCTGCTGATCGACGCCATCAGCCGTTCGTGTTTGAACTGCGTGTTGACCGGCAGCATCGTTTCGACCTTTCGCTCTACGGCCGTGGCCACTTCCTTGAGCGCCAGTTCGCGCAGTTGCAGAATTTTGTCGGCCTGAAAAAAATTGCGCAGGGCCATTTCGACCTTGGCGGGCTCGTAGATCTTCCCTTCTTTCAGTCGCGTAATGAGCTCATCGGCGGGCAAATCAATGTTCACCACCTCGTCGGCCGCCTGCAACACCCGGTCGGGCACGCGCTCGCCCACCTCGATTCCGGTAATGTCGTGTACTTCTTCGTACAGGCTTTCAATGTGCTGAATGTTGACGGCGCTGACCACGTTGATGCCCGCATCCAGAATATCGAACACATCCTGCCAGCGCTTTTCATTTTTGGAACCCGGCACGTTGGTATGCGCCAGCTCATCGACAATCACCAGTTCGGGGTGGCCGTTGAGGATGGCCTGCAAGTCCATTTCCTCCAGCTCGCGTCCCCGGTAAAACAGCTTCCGGCGGGCAATGAGGGGCAATCCGTCGATCAGGGCGTGGGTTTCGGCCCGGTTGTGCGTTTCCACAAACCCGATTTTCACGTCGATACCGCCCCGCAGCAGCACGTGCGCTTCCTGCAACATCCGGTAAGTTTTGCCCACCCCCGCACTCATGCCGATGTAAATTTTGAACTTTCCCCGGCGCGACTCCTGGATGAGTCGGAGAAAATGCTCGGCCGATTGATCGCGACTGTTTTCCATGTTTGTTGGAGCGGTGAGAAGATAGACAAAAGAGTGTAGACAGGAGAATATTGACCCTGATCTAGCTGGATTCATCTTTTCTCTTTTGTCTATCTTCTCTTGTCTGCGTTAAAAACTGATTGCCAACGAGGTCGTCAGTGCATTGTTCGTCCGGCGGGCCGGGCCCGTTGCGGTTTCGGCGAAAATGGCGTCCTTGCTGCTGAATCCGCGGTATTCAATGCGCCAGACGGCCGAGGGGAAAATGGCGTAATCGTAGTTGATGGAGTAGCCCCAGGTTTTGAAACCGTTGGCACTGCCGGTGCTGATGATCACGCCATCTTTGTCATCATAGTATTCAACGCGTCCGGCAACATAGCTTCTTGAACTGGTGGCATACCGGGCAATGACCACCGGCGTGTACCAGACGTAACTCCCCGTGCCAAGGCGTTGTCCTCCGCGGGTCAGCGGTTTGCGGTCGGCCCCGATGTCGAAGCCCAGCGTTACGCCAAACTTGTCGGTGGGGTTGATGATGGCGTAGAAATTATTGTAAAACCGGGTTTGCTTCAGGGAATCCGGGCGGTCGGAACCCAGGAATGTGCTCCAGTTGAGCGTAAGGGCAGAACCGGTTTTGTACTGCACCTGCGTACTCAGCGACGGTTTGGTGTAACCCGGCAGACGGTTGATTCGCTGCCAGCCGTTGAGCACCGAACCCAGCAGCGTCCATTTGCCGTTGGGTGTATTATAAGTCAGCTTGGCCCCGGCCAGGTAATACGGTGAATTTTCGGCCACCAGGCTGCGGGTCAGCGTCCAGCAATCTTTCGAGATGGCGCTTTCAAAACCGATGTGGGAGGTAAAAACCCCGGCGTCCAGCCATAAATCACGGTTTTTGGAAAGTTTAACCCCAGCATTCGCTTCGTAAATATTCCGCAGCAGCGGTTGTTCGGCGGCATAATTGTATTGGGCGTACGTGCCTACCTGAATAGCCAGATTGCCGCGCAGCCGTTCGCCCGCGTAAGCCGCTTTGAGAAACGCCAGATTCACGTTGACTTCCCGATTGCGCTTGTGGTTGTAGAGAAATCCGGGGCGCTCCTGTGCGTTGGGCTGGTCAAAATCCTGCCCATAATAGAGCTCCGCGTACCCCGAAAAGGTTAATTTGGGCGCGGGCGCAGCCGCTGAATCCGTTGGTGGTGTGGTTGATTGGGCCACTAGGCTGCCTGTATTCAAAAGCAATCCAATAAATGTACTTACTAACGTTTTTTTCATGGTGCTAAACGGCTTTTCGAGGAAACCGCATTCTGGGTTGTATGCTGAGTCGTACACGGCATTTACACCGTCATAAACTCACGGTAAAAGACATACGTGGCAAACAAGGTTTATTTAACTTCAGCCAGCGCGATGTTCAGCGCCAGAACATTCACTTTTTGCGGACCAAAAAGCCCGAGCAGCGGGCCGTCGGTGTGTTCATCAACCAGCTGATTCAGCCGACTGGCGGAAATACCCCGTATTTTGGCGATGCGGGCCACTTGAATTTTGGCCGCTGCGGGCGACAGATCCGGGTCAAGGCCCGAGCCGGAAGCCGTCACCAGTTCGGCCGGAATGTCGGCTTTCTGCACACCGGGGTTATGCACCAGAAACGTGTCGATGCGTGCCTGAACGGTTTTGAGGTAATCCGGGTTGCTCGGCCCTTTGTTCGAACCCGCCGAACCAGCCGCGTTGTAATCCACCGCCGAGGGGCGGCCGTTGAAATACCGGTCTTCCGTGAAGGCCTGACCGATCCGGGCGTAGCCGACTACTTTCCCGTTTACCGATACAGTTTCGCCCTGACCACCGCCCGGGGCCAGACGGGAAACGGCGGCAACGAGCAGGGGATAAATGACCGCTAACAGGACCAGCATCACGAGGGTCAGTCGAAGAGCAGGGGCAAGATGCGTTTTCATGATTTTGACGATTTATACAAAGAGTCCGACGACTAAATCCAGTAGTTTAATACCAATAAAAGGGGCCACCAGCCCGCCAAACCCATAGATGAACAGGTTCCGGCGCAGGAGCGCACTGGCCCCAATCGGTTTGTATTCCACCCCCCGCAGCGCCAGCGGAATCAGCAGCGGAATGATGACTGCATTGAAAATGACTGCCGACAGAATGGCCGACTCGGGGCTGTGCAACCGCATGATATTCAGGCTTTGCAGCGCCGGGATGGATAGCGTAAACAAGGCCGGAACGATGGCGAAATACTTCGCTACGTCGTTGGCAATTGAGAAGGTGGTCAGCGTACCGCGGGTGATCAGGAGTTGCTTCCCGATTTCGACCACTTCAATCAGCTTGGTGGGGTCATTGTCCAGGTCCACCATGTTCCCGGCTTCTTTGGCCGCCTGCGTACCGCTGTTCATGGCCACACCCACGTCGGCCTGCGCCAGTGCCGGGGCGTCGTTGGTGCCGTCGCCCATCATGGCTACTAGCTTGCCGCCGGTTTGCTCGTGGCGGATGTAGTTCATTTTATCCTCGGGTTTGGCCTCGGCAATAAAGTCGTCGACGCCAGCTTTCTGAGCAATAAAGTTGGCCGTCAGTGGGTTGTCGCCCGTAACCATAACGGTTTTGACGCCCATTTTCCGCAGTCGTTCAAAGCGTTCGGCAATGCCGGGTTTGATGATGTCCTGCAACTCGATGACGCCCATCACCTGCTCATTCTGGGCTACAATCAGGGGCGTTCCGCCGTTGGCGGCAATCTGCTCGGCCTGTTCTTCGGTTTCTTTCGGGAACCCGTTGCCCGCCCGCGTGACCAGGTTGCGGATGGAATCGGTGGCCCCTTTGCGAATCCGCAGCCGCTCACTTGCCTGACCATTTTGCGGCAGGTCAATGCCCGACGAGCGGGTTTCAGCCGTAAACTTAATCAACGTGGCCCCCGCCGTGCTCAGGTTACGCGTCACGTCGGCCCCAGCCAGCTCCACGATGGACTTGCCTTCCGGTGTTTCGTCGGCCAGCGAACTCAGGGCGCTCGACCGAATCATGTCGGCTTTTGAAATGCCCGGTGCGGGGTAAAACTGGGTGGCTTTCCGGTTGCCGATCGTGATGGTACCGGTTTTGTCCAGCAGCAGCGTATCCACGTCGCCCGCCGTTTCGACGGCCCGGCCCGATTTGGCAATGACGTTGGCGCGCAGGGCGCGGTCCATCCCGGCAATCCCGATGGCCGATAAGAGCCCGCCGATGGTGGTCGGGATCAGGCAGACGAAGAGTGAAATCAGGGCTGCGATGGTGATGGGCGTGTTGGCGTAGTCGGCAAACGGTTTCAGCGCCACGCAGACGATGATGAAGATGAGCGTAAACCCGGCCAGCAGAATCGTCAGGGCAATTTCGTTCGGCGTTTTCTGGCGGGAGGCTCCTTCCACCAGCGCAATCATTTTGTCCAGAAACGACTCGCCCGGCTGGGTGGTCACCTGCACTTTGATCTTATCCGAAAGCACCTTGGTACCGCCCGTCACCGAGGATCGGTCGCCCCCGGCTTCGCGAATAACCGGCGCCGACTCCCCGGTAATGGCCGACTCGTCGATGGTAGCCAGGCCTTCGATGATCTCGCCATCGGTCGGAATGATGTCGCCCGCTTGACAAACAAACACATCGCCTTTTACGAGTTGCGAAGAAGGAAGAATTTGTATCTCAGCCACTTTCATGTTACCCACCGCGCGAATCACTTTGGCGGGTGTTTCCTGCCGGGTTTTGCGCAGCGATTCGGCCTGCGCCTTTCCGCGGGCTTCGGCGATGGCTTCGGCAAAGTTGGCAAATAAAACCGTCACGAGCAGAATGAGCGTAACGACCCCATTGTAGCCCAGCGTACCCTGCGATTGATCACCCGACAAGGCGATGTAAGCCGTTACCAGCACCATGACCAGCGTGCCGACTTCGACGGTGAACATGACCGGATTCTTGATCAGAACGGCCGGATTTAATTTCACGAATGACTCCCGGATGGCTTTTCCAACGAGCTCGCGCTGGAAGAGGGAGGTCTGTTTTGGCTGTGCCATTATGATAATTTCTTAGTGTAAGCTGAAAAATTCCGCCAGCGGTCCCAGCGCCAGCGCAGGAAAGAACGACAGGGCCGTGATGATGAAAATAACCGCGAAAATCATCAGGCCGAACGTCGGCGTATCGACCGGCAGGGTACCCGATGACTCCGGAACGTATTTCTTATTGGCCAGCAAACCGGCAATCGCGACGGGGCCGATGATGGGGATAAACCGGCCCAGAATCAGGACAATGCCAGTGGCATAATTCCAGAAGAAATTGTTGTCACCCAGCCCTTCGAAACCCGAGCCGTTGTTGGCGTTGGCCGAGGTAAACTCGTAGAGAATTTCCGAAAAACCGTGAAAGCCGGGATTATTCAGCCAGGCCGACGGTTTTACCGCCCAGCCGGTCGCATCACCGTAGTTTAAGAAAACCCAGGCCCCCAGCGCCGTACCGCCTTTCACCAGCAGGGCACTCAAAAGGGCCACGATGGACGCAATCTTGATTTCACGCGCTTCGACTTTCCGGCCAAACAGCTCGGGTGTGCGGCCCACCATCAAACCGGCTACAAAAACCGAGATGATCAGGAAGTAATAGAAGTTGAGCAGCCCCGCGCCGACCCCGCCGTAGAAGGCATTGACCATCATGCCCAGCAGTTGCATCGCCCCCGAAAGCGGCATCGAACTGTCGTGCATGCTGTTGACGGAACCCGTCGAAATGATCGTGGTAACAATGCTCCAGTACGAAGACGCCAGCGCCCCGAAACGCACCTCCTTGCCTTCCATCGCCCCCGACGCCTGCGCAATTCCCATCTGCGCAATGGCCGGACTTCCACCCAGTTCAGAAACAAGGGTGGGCAGCAGCAGGCCAAGCATCCCGACGGTCATCACGCCGTAAACAATCCAGGCAAACCGCTTTCGGTTGATGTAGAAGCCCAGTGCAAAGATCATGGCAATCGGAATAATCATCTGGGCTATCATTTCCACCATGTTGGTCAGGTAATTGGGGTTTTCCAGCGGGTGCGCCGAGTTGGCCCCGAAATACCCGCCCCCATTTGTTCCCAGGTGCTTGATGGCAACAAAGCCAGCCGCCGGACCGCGCGAAACCCCAACGGTATCGCCTTGCATCGTCACGATGGTGTCTTTGCCGTCGAACGAAGCCGGCGTTCCGTTGAAGGCCAGAATTAGCGCGACGATGATCGAACCGGGCAACAAGAGCCGGGTAATGGCACGGGTGAACAGCACGTAGAAGTTGCCGACGGTTTCGGTGCTTTGGGGCAGAAACGAGCGGAACAGCAGCACCGCAGCCGCCATACCGGTAGCCGCCGAAACAAACATCAGGAAGGCCATGACGGCTACCTGCGTCAGATACGTCGCGCCCGACTCGCCCGAGTAGTGCTGCAAGTCGCAGTTGACCAGAAAGCTGATCGCCGTGTTGAATGCCAGATCCGGGGTTTGCGAGGGGTTGCCGTCGGGGTTGAGCGGCAGACTGCCCTGGGTTAGCAGCAAGACAAAGGCGTAAACCAGCCAGACGGCGTTGATCGTCAGCAGGGCCACCAGATTTTCCTTCCAGTGCATGTCCCGGCTGGAGTCGATGCCGCCCAACCGGTAAATCAGTCGCTCCAGCGGAGCCATGAAGTCGAACACATTCGGTTCGCCCTTGAAAACTTTTGCAAGATACTTGCCGAGTGGGATGGCCAGCAGGACGGTGAGTCCGTACATAGCCACGACGCCAATCCATTCCGTATTCATAGTGGGTTATCTTAGAATTTTTCCGGTTTAATCAGCACGTACAGCATGTAGGCGAAAACCAGCAGTGCAATGCAGAAAATGAGCGTAATCATGGTAGATTGAATTAGATTTTCTCAAACCAGTCGATGGTTTTGTAAAAGAAGCCGAAGCAGAGCAGGACGGTAACGATCAGAATTAAGTAGGTTTCCATTTTTAAGTTGGTCAGTACGGATTAGCTAATTGGCAAAATGAAGCCCGAAGCGAAATCTGGCTAAACGAAAAAATCCATTTCCCTAATTTTCAGCACGTTACTGGATCTTTTTTTTCTCCAAGCCTTACCACCCGACGGGCGAATCTTTCCATTTTGATAAGGCTGGATTTTCATTTTGGCAAGGTACCTTACGCAACGTTCTCCGGTTCCAGCAGCATTCCCGTACACAGGCAATACTTGCCCGCCGTCCGGTTGAGAATGTCGTGGTGCTGGCAACCGGCGCACTGCTTCCAGAACCGCGGGTCTTTGGGCAGTTCGGAAAAGGCCACGGCGTGGTAGCCCAGTTTGGTGTTCAGACTCATGACGGCCTGTGAGGTTGTGATGCTGAACAGACGGGCCTGGGGGTAAGCCGCCCGGGTCAGTTCCAGTAGCTTGTGTTTGAGCAAATCGGCCACCCCCTGCTGGCGATAAGCGGGGTTGACAATCAGGCCCGAGTGCGATACGTACCGCCCGTCTTCCCACACGGCCCAGTAGGCAAATCCGGCCCAGTCGCCGTTGCGGTGCAGCGCCACGACGGCCTGGCCGGAACGGATTTTCTCCCGAATGTCGTCGGGCGTCCGGCCCGCGATGCCCGTTCCGCGGGCCAGCACACCTTCTTTGATGGTTTCGCAAATGAGGTCGGCCAGGGGCAAATGATTGTCCGAGGCCACCTCCACACTAATATCCATATTCATGCTGGGGAACCGCTTAGGGCAGACAGGTTTTAAGTTGGCGGTTGTATTCGCTTCGCAGGTCGCGGGGCAGCAGGTATTCGAGCATTTCGGCCCGGTTGTCGGCCCGGTCGATCAGGACGGATATCCGGTGGATGTAGACGGAGCCGATGAATGTTTTGATGGCTACTCCCCCGTGCAGCAGCAGTTCTTCAGCCGCCAGCAGACAATGTTTGACGGCCCGAAAGCGGTTCTGATACAACAAAATCGTCGTTACCTCGGCCAGCTTGTGGGCGATGGTGCAATCACTGGCCTGGCTGGATAAGGACGTAAATTCCTGCTGGGCCTCGGGAATCTGGTTGACCAGAAAGTTGATCAGTTCCGTTTTTTGGATAACGATTTCCATACATGGTGTTGGCTTGGTATGCCAATGGAATTACGAATCCAGTGCCACCTTCCGAAAGCCGTTGACAGTTAAATAGTTCTACAAAGCAATCCGCTCTGCAATCGATTTTACCCTTACCATTTTGGTACGTTTCTTTTTCAAACTGGAAATACAGGAAGCCCTCTTTTTTAACTCGCTCTGTTTTTTCTTCCAAATAGGCCGCTATTAGGCCCTGTCTCTGGTTATAAGAAGATTGGTTACTTACTGTACTAAAGGCCATCTCAATAGATGCCACCATTCGATCCGACTTTTTATGAATGTAAACTCATCTGAACAATTCGATGCCATCCTGATTGGAGTTGGGCAGGCCGGAAACCCACTGGCTTCGGCGCTCGCTCATCAAGGCTGGAAAATTGCCGTTATTGAACGAAAATACGTGGGTGGAACCTGCGTTAACGTGGGATGTACACCGACCAAAACCCTGATTGCTTCCGCCCAGGTGGCTTTTCAGGCCCGCCGGGCGGCCGAATTTGGCGTAGAAACCGGTGAGGTTCGGGTCGACCTGAAAAAGGCCATGGAGCGCAAGAACAAGATGATTGAGACGTCCC
Organism: Larkinella insperata; assembly: GCF_026248825.1. Classification (NCBI taxonomy): domain Bacteria; kingdom Pseudomonadati; phylum Bacteroidota; class Cytophagia; order Cytophagales; family Spirosomataceae; genus Larkinella; species Larkinella insperata. Next base: position 774,015 of record NZ_CP110973.1, read on the forward strand.
GCCAGAAGATTGAGGATAATCTAACCCAGACCGAAAACCTGACGCTTATGTACGGCGAAGCTCGTTTTAGCGGCTTCAGACAGGTTGATGTCACTTCGTCCGATGATCAGAAGCGGACGCTGACGGCCAACTTCATCTTCATCAATACGGGAGGCCGCCCGACCACGCCGGACATTGCCGGTCTGGATCAGGTTCCCTGGCTTACGTCCGACTCCATCCTGGATCTGGAGCAGCTACCAGACCACCTGATCATCCTGGGTGGAGGTTACATCAGCCTGGAATTCGGACAAATGTTCCGGCGGTTTGGCAGCCAGGTGACCATCATCGAACCCGGAGAGCAGCTTTTAAGCCGGGAAGACAAGGATGTTGCCGACGAAATAAGCACCATCTTGGAAGAAGAAGGCATCGAAATTCGCCTGAACACCGAGGTTCAGCGGATTAGTCGGGCAACGGACGGCACGCTCGAATTACAATTATCGACGGATCAGGGGGCGGCTCGGCTCAGCGGAAGCCATTTGCTGGTAGCCGTTGGCCGGACTCCCAACACCCAATCCCTAAATCTGGCGGCAACGGGTGTGGAAACCGACGACAAAGGATATATCCAGGTCAATAACCATCTGGAAACCACCCAACGCGGTATTTATGCCCTCGGCGACTGCAAGGGCGGCCCCGAATTTACCCACATTTCCTACGATGACTTCCGGGTGGTGCAGCAAAATCTGCTGGAAAGCGGCCATGCCAGCATCGCCGATCGGCCGGTTCCTTACACGGTTTTTACCGACCCGCAACTGGGCCGCATTGGTTTGAGCGAGCAGGAAGCCGCGAAACAGGGAAAGTCGTTTAAAGTAGCGAAGGTTCCGATGTCCATTGTCGCCCGGGCGCAGCACCTGAGTCAGACCAAAGGTTTCATGAAAGTCATTGTTGATGCCCAGACGGACCAATTACTCGGCGCGGCCATCCTGGGAACGGAAGGCGGTGAGATCATGTCGATGCTGCAAATTGCGATGATGGGGCAACTTCCGTATCAGCGGCTGCGAGATGCCATATTCGCCCACCCCTTGCTGGCCGAATCCTTCAGCGTTTTGTTTAGCAAAATGGAGGAGGAATCATAAAGCCTGACGGAACGATGTGGTATGAACCGATACCAATAGATTAGCCGGTCAGCCGACAAGCCGAATTGATGCCCTCATCTTCGGCTTGTCGGCTTCCGAAAGCAACCGTTTATTTTTCAAACTGGAAAATCTGCTCCATCCTGACCCACTTTTCGCCTTCTTTGGCCCAGGGCAACGGCTGCTGGAATTTCCACATGAGTTCCTCCCACTTCTGGACGTGCGGATTATCAGCATCCAGCGCGGCTTTTTTCTCGAATGTAAAATCGTCATCTGTTTCCAGAATCATCACCATGCGGTTGCCGGTGCGGTAAATCTGTAAATCCTGAATACCGGCGGCCAGGTCGTTCGCCCGAACTTCCGGCCAGCCGCTGCCGGGCGCGTGCCATTGTTCGTATTCAGCCATTAAATCGGGGTTGTCTTTCAGGTCAAGCGCCAGACAGAATCGTTGCATGGTTTCGGGTTTATGGTTGAGGGCGTTCAGCCAAAGTACTGCTTAAAAGCCGTGATGGTTTGCTGCGCAGCCTGGTCGGGATCGGGCCAGGGAAAAGCTTCGGCGGAAATATAACCTTCGTACGGAATGGCTTGCAAAGCCGTTGCAACCTCACGCATGGTCGTGTGGCCAAACCCCACCGGCCGCCGGTTGCTATCGGCAAAATGCACGTGGCCAATGGACGAACCCGCCGACCGGATGCTGTCGGCCAGCGATGTTTCTTCGATATTCATGTGGAACAGATCAGCCAGCAGTTTAACCCCCTGCGTTTCCAGGGATTTCAGCAAGGTTACTCCGTCTTCCAGCCGGTTAATCAGATTGGTTTCGTACCGGTTCAGGGGTTCATAAATCAGCGTAACGCCCTGTTCGTGGGCCTGTTTACCCAGAATGTTCAAACCGTCGGCCAGCCAGGCCAGGGCCTGTTCGCGCTCCACCCCCGGAACCGCGTTTCCCTGCATCGACCCAATGATGGCCGGCGCTCCGAAACCGGCCCCGAACGAGATCATGTCGGCAATAAACGCCACGGCTTTCGATCGCACGTGCGCATCCGGGTCGGTTAAGGTTAAGCCGTGCAGCACTTTTCCAGCCCCGGTGCCGACGGCGGCAATTTTAATTCCGAACTGGTCACCCAGGGCCGTCAGCCGGTCGGGGGCCACCGCATCCGGCGAAGCCGTAAACAGCTCAACGGCATCAAAGCCGAGGGAAGCCGCTTTAGCCATGCTGGTTTCCAGGTCGTGCCAGTAAATCCAGGGGCCGGTTTTGATATCGGGTACTAAAGCGATGGTAACCGCAGCTTTCATTGCGTAAGGCTGTTATCGAAATCCACCATAATTTTGGTAATCGGTCCCGGATTCTTCGACCATTCGGCCAGAGCCTCCCCGGCTTCGTCCAGCGAAACGACCCGGCTCACCACCGCATCAACCGGAAACCGGCCGGACTCCAGGTAGCTGATTACATCCGGAAAATCGCCCAGGCAGTTGCGCGATCCCAGAATCTCGATTTCCTTCCGGACAAACGTACCGGTGCTGTAATCCACCGGTTTTTTGGCGTAACCGATGTAAACCACCCGCCCGGTATAGGCCACTTCGTCCACGGCCGCGCGGTAGGTCGCCGGATTTCCCACGGCTTCGATGATCACATCCGGACCGTCGCCATCGGTGATTTCCATGAGGGCATCATGCAGGTCAACGTTTGTCGTGTTAATGGTGTGGGCCGCGCCCGCCAGTTTGGCAATCCGCATTTTGGCGTCGTCAATATCAACCGCGATCACTTCGGCGCCCCGATTGACGGAAGCGGCAATGGCCCCCATCCCAACAATGCCGCAGCCAATTACGGCCACCTTTTCGCCGGCTGCCACCCGCCCCCGCGCAGCCGCGTGAAAGCCGACGGTCAGCGGTTCGACCAGCGCCAGTTCCCGCGTCGATAGCTGCGATGAAGCATGGAGCTTTTGCCAGGGCACGGCCATAAAACGGGTCATCGCACCCGGACGCCGGACGCCCATCGTCTTGTTGTCCTGGCAGGCATTCGGGCGGCCTTTCCGGCACGAAACGCAGTGCCCGCAGTTCAGGTACGGATTCAGGGTGACCCTGGTACCCGGCCGGAATTCTTCCGGTACCTGATCACCGACTTCCCGGATGGTTGCCCCCACTTCGTGGCCCAGCACATTCGGATATTCCTGCAATTCAAACAACCCGCGGAAACCGTTCAGATCGCCCCCGCAGAAGCCAACCATGTTGATTTCCAGCAAAGCTTCGTCGGGTTTCGGCGACGGTATATCAATCTCGCGAACCTCGGTTTTACCGGGTTCGACCAGCACCAGCGCGCGTTGTTTAGTCATGATTGTAAAGTCGGCTTGGGAATGTTGTTTTCCGGTTTTCCTTCAAACCACAGTTGATTTTTAACCGGGGCCACGAGCGTTTCAATGCGCTGCAGCAGTTCGTCGGGAATGTGGATATCGAGCGCCCGGACGTTCTGCTCCAGGCGGTGCTGCTCGGAAATGCCGACGATGGTGGTAGCAATGACGGGATGGCTCACGGCGTATTTCAGGGCGACATCGCTCAGTTCCAACCCGTATTCGCGGCACAGGGCCAGCAGTTTGGGCTGCGTGTCTTTCACGGCCTGCGGAGAACTCTGCCAGACCGGAATGGGCGCATCCGATAGAATCCGCTGCATCAGCGGGGCCGCATTGAGCAGGCCGAATCCTTTCTCCCGGGAAAGCGGCACCAGTTCGTCGTTGATTTCGTCGGCCAGCAGGGTGTAGTGTCCCCACGACAACACCGTATCGACCGCTACCTCGCGGGCGACCTTCGCCAGATACCGCACCGGCAGACCCGAAAAACCCACGTAGCGGGCTTTACCCGTCTCCTTGATTTTCAAAGCCGCCGGAATTGCTTCGTTAAGAACCTGATCATGATCACCGAATTCGATGTCGTGCACCGTGAGCAGATCCACGTAATCGGTTTGCAAACGGTCCAGCGATTCGTCGATGCTGCGCAGGATGCGGTCATACGAAAAGTCGAACACGCCGTTGCCGTATCGCCCGCATTTGGTAGCCAGATAAACGGAGTCCCGCTTCGTTTTCAGGGCCTTTCCCAACCGGGTTTCGGCCAGCGTATCACCGTAAAAGGGGGCCACATCAAAAAAATTAATTCCGAGATCAATGGCCGCATGAACGGCTCGTCGGCCTTCTGCTTCGTCCGTTTCGTCAAAAACATTGCCCAGGGGCGAAGCTCCGAAACTCAGGAGCGAAACGTTCAGGTCTGTTTTTCCTAACTTGCGATACTCCATTAGCTGCTTATCAAAATCAAAACCGGGGTTCGAGCGTAGGTTCAGAAATCCATCCGGCTGACCCTAGTAAGTTTGTTTCCCCTTTTTTCTACTACCGTTTTCCATAAATACTCCGGGCAATCAGCCAGATTGCGGAATTGAAATTTGCCACTGTCAGCAAGTTCTTTATATTTGCACAAGCAATAAAAATACTATTCCGCAGCGCAAGCGAGGTGTTTCCTACTTAACTTGACCATGACAAACTTCTTCCAAAAGCCGAAAGAAACCGTTGTAACGGGGGCTTTCAAAAGCCAGACTACCATATTCTCCATCACACCAACAACCCGGTTTGAGCGGAGGTGCCATGTCCTGTATGAGTCTTACACCCGCCTGGTGGAAGACGGTGAAAAAATGCTGGCGGCCGACATCCTGAACATCATGAAATCGGTGCTGGACGAAGAAATTAAATCCCTCCACGCTTCCTGCGTTACCAACCGGGAATAAACCCCTGGCCAACACCCCTACCCCAGCGACCGGTAAGCCGCCAGTTTTCCGAGGGCTTCTTCGGCCAGCAACCGGGTCAAGTCACCAGCAGGAAGTTCGCGCCCTAACCGCGCAGCCTGCCCCGACCACAAAGACGTAAAATCGGACGATCCGGTCGGTTCGGCTTTAGACCGCAGGGGAGCCAGCGCACCGCCCGCCAAGGGAAATGCCGGTGCCGCGTCGGAAAGAGGGCCTACCTCGCCAACGAGCCGGTTTACAATGCCGCGCGCGGGGCGGCCGGTGAACACATTGGTAATGGCAGTGCTGGTGTCGGTCGCGCTTCGCAGGGCCGACCGGTAGAGTGGTGAAATTTCGGCTTCCGGGCAAAACAGATAAGCCGTACCGAGCTGAACGGCCGACGCCCCGAGCGCAAAGGCGGCCACAATACCGCGCGCATCGGCTATCCCACCGGCCGCAATAACCGGCAATTTAACGGCATCAGCCACTTGCGGCACCAGCGCCATCGTTCCGACCTGCGTGGCCACCGCTTCGCTCCGGAACATCCCGCGATGCCCACCCGCTTCGGACCCCTGGGCAATGATCGCGTCGCAGCCGTGGTCTTCAAGCCAAACGGCCTCCTCCACGGTGGTTGCCGACGACAGCACCCGGGCCCCACTGGCCTTCACCCGCGTCAGCAGGTGCGGCTCCGGCAGACCAAAGTGAAAACTGACCACTTCGGGCCGGAGTTCTTCGACCAGTTCGCACAGCGCACCGTCGAAGGGCGCACGGTTGGAAGCGGGAATCGGTGCCTGGGGATCAATCTCAAGTTCCCGGTAGTAGCGTTCCAGCCGCTTTCGCCAGCGGGTTTCCCGGTCCGGGTCGGCGGGGGGTGTCTGATGACAGAAGAAATTGAGGTTGACCGGCTTATCGGTATGCTGCCGTATGGTAGTATACTCCTTCCGGATTTGCTCCCCGCTGAGCAGGGCGCAGGGCAGCGAACCCAGCCCACCCGCTTCGGCAACGGCTATCACCATTCTGGATAAAACCGATCCGGCCATCGGCGCCTGAATAATTGGCAGCTCAATACCCAGCAATTCCTGAATCCGCTTATCTAGCCACATGGTTTGCGCAGATTTAAGTGAACACGTTAGTCCGCCGGGGCCAAACCGACGGCTGCCGGTTTGGCCCGATTGTATCACCGTGTTAAGTTTTAAAAGTACGTATCCGCTCTTAGAAATTTTCGGTATCCAGCGACGAAAACAGCAGATGGCGCAAAAAGCTCAACAAACGCTCGTCGTTTCCGGCTGGCTGTTCCGTGTCGGTCCCTAAATCGGTTAATGAAGGCAGATATTGCATAAAAAAAGCCTGATAATGAGCCGTTTCGATAAGCGAGCTGGCCCGCGACTGGGCGTAGGGATAATTTGGGCAGTATTCGTGAATAATCCCGGCGATGCGTCCGCAGAGGTCTTTATAGGGCTTGAAAAGCTGCTCCTTGTTGTCTTCCGTAACGTGATGAGTCAGATAAGCTTTACTCGATTCCTGAATGACGATACTGTACAGCGCCTTGATGTCGATGGCGTCGGGTGAAGTCTCCAACTCGGTGTAATCCTTCAGCAACAAAAGCCGCAGGACGCGTTCCAGCTTTTCGCGCGCATCCCTCAGGTTGTTTGTCTGAAACAGGACCTGGTATTCCAGCCACTGCCAGTACCAGGCCACCAAATAAACCAGCAGCCGGTGCTTGTTTTCAAAATACCGGTAAATGCTGGCTTCGGTCGTGCCGATTCGTTCGGCCAGTTTGCGGAACGTCATGTCTTCAAAACCGATGTCCGCAATGAGACGAATACTTTGCCTGATGATCCGACGGCCTAGTTCTGAACTTTCCGGATCGCGGAGAAAGAGCTTTTCATTCATCCGGACCCGAACCGTGTATTCCATTTTTAGTCTTCTTTGTGTTTCAGGGGAAAATATTTTTACAAAGAAACAAACTTTCAGATATAAAAGTTATGTTTGCAAGAAAGATAGTATTACTATCAATGAAGAAAGCAATTAAATCATGGCCACCGATAATCAGAAACAACTTCCTCCCTCACCCCTCCGCCGGTTACTGCGTCTGCTGGGAACCGAAAAAAAAGATATTGGCTACATTTATTTATACGCCATCGTAACGGGCTTAATCAGTCTCTCACTGCCTTTGGGTATCCAGGCGGTATTTAACCTCGTATCCAGCGGGTTGGTCTTCAGTTCGGTGTACGTTCTGATTGGTCTGGTTGTGCTGGGGGTCATCGTGGCTGGTTTTCTGATGGTCGCTCAGATGACGCTGGTTGAGATCATGCAGCAGCGAATTTTTGCGAAAGCGGCTTTTGAGTACACCTACCGGCTGCCCCGGATCAAGCCCGAAGCTTTTTCGGGCTATCACCCCCCGGAGCTGATGAACCGTTTTTTCGACGTACTGACGGTTCAGAAGGGATTACCCAAACTACTAATTGACCTGACTGCAGCTTCCATGCAGATTCTGTTTGGCATCATTCTGCTGTCGTTTTACCACCCTGTCTTTCTGGTATTTGGTCTGTTTACCCTGATCACCATCGTCGGTATCTGCTGGATTTACGGCTCTCAGGGGATTCAAACCAGCCTTAGCGAGTCGAAATACAAATACCGGGTTGTGGGCTTTCTGGAAGAATATGCGCAGGATATTTCCCGTTTCCGCCAGCAGAAATCCAGTGAGCCCATTGACCGGATGGACGAACTGGTTGCCGGGTACGTTTCCTACCGCAACGCCCACTTCCAGGTGTTGAAGCGGTTTTTCTACAGCGCCATCGGGTTCAAGACCATCACAACCGGCGGTTTGCTCATCCTGGGTACTTCACTGGTGGTAGCCCGCCAGATGACGCTCGGCCAGTTTGTGGCGGCTGAACTCATCATCGTATTGATTTCCGGTTCGGTCGAGAAACTGATTTCGGGGATCGATACAGTATTCGACATGCTGACGGCTGTTGAGAAGATTGCCAACGTAACTGATTTACCCCTGGAAACCGAATCCATCGACCATGCTTAACTTATCCAATCAGCGGGTAGACGAAGCGCTTCTGACGCATTACCCGCTCAAGACCTTACGAACACTGCCGGAGCCCAACAGCGGTCGTCGACTGGGGCGCTGGCTGATGGCTTTGCTGCTTATCGCCCTGATTACGCTGTTTCTCCCGTGGCGGCAGAACATCAGCGGGGAAGGCAGCGTAACGGCCCTCACCCCCCGCGACCGCCCCCAGACGATTCAGAACGCCATTGCGGGCCGGATTGAGCGCTGGAAAATTCAGGAGGGACAGTTTGTTAAAAAAGACGATACACTACTGGTTATCTCCGAGATCAAGGATGAATATTTTGACCCGAATCTGCCCAAGCGACTCGACGAACAGCTCGACGCCAAGCAAGGCAGTCTGGAAGCCACTGACGCTAAAATTGCCGCCCTGGACGGGCAGATTCAGGCCCTGAAAACCGGCTTGCAGGTCAAACTGGAGTCGGCCCGCAACAAAGTCCGGCAGTCGGCTTTCAAAGTTGCGAGCGACAGCACGGACCTGTTGGCCGAGCGCAAAAATTACCAGATTGCCCTCGACCGGCTGGATCGTTACGAAAAAGGGTATAAAAACGGCCTGTTCTCGCTGACGGATCTCGAATCCCGACGCCTGACAGTGCAGCAGGATTACGCCCAGGTCATTGCGCAGGAAAACAAGCTCAACGTTTCACGGCAGGAACTGGTCAATGCACGGCTTGATTTAAACACCATCCAGGCGGATTACCAGGAAAAACTAGCCAAGGCGCTCTCCGACCGCAGTTCGGCGGTTTCGTACCGGGCCGAAGCCGATGGCGAGATTTCCAAGATTCAGAATAAAATCAGCAGCGTCGACGTACGCCGGGGCTTATACGTTGTGCGCGCTCCACAGGATGGCTTCGTGGTTCGATCGTATAAATTCGGGATTGGCGAAACCATCAAGGAGGGGGAATCCATCGCCATTCTCCAACCCGCTCAACCCGCCATTGCGGTTGAACTCTACGTCCGGGCCATGGATGTACCGCTGATCCAACGGGGGCGGCATGTACGGCTCCAGTTCGATGGCTGGCCGGCCATCCAGTTTTCGGGCTGGCCATCGGTGGCGGTGGGGACGTTCGGGGGTGAGGTTGCCGTGATCGACGCCGTGAGCAGTATGAACGGTAAATACCGGTTGCTGGTCAAACCCCAGACCCTGAAAGGTGATCAGAACTGGCCCCAGCAGTTGCGGGTCGGGTCAGGCGTCTACGGATGGGTCATGCTCGATGATGTACCAATCTGGTACGAAATCTGGCGTCAGTTGAACGGTTTCCCGCCTAATTTGCAGGAGGAACCCAAAGATGTTGAAGAGAAAAAATGAAAACCATACTCGTTAGTATCTGGCTTTTGCTCAGTGGCGCCGTTGCCCATCTGGCACTCGGACAAGCAGCCAATACCCAACGCGCCGACACCCTTTCATCGAATGAAAACGTCTTTTCGGCAGCCGACTTTTACGAAGTTGTTCTGGAACACCACCCCATCGTCCGGCAGGCGGCCCTGCTGAGCCAGGAAGCCCGGCAGGAGGTTCGTCAAGCACGGGGCGCTTTTGATCCGAAACTCTTTTCGACCTATGATCGAAAAGAATTCGGTAAAACGCTCTATTACGACAAATGGCTGTCCGGGCTGTCAATTCCGGTTTTGCCGGGTGGGATCGATGTCAAGATGACTTACGACCGCAACGGGGGGCAGTATCTGAACCCCGAGGAGCGCGTTCCTTCGTCGGGACTGGCTGCCGTGGGCGTGAGTGTGCCGATTGGACAGGGATTGCTGATCGACGCCCGGCGGAACGCGTTGCGGCAGGCCGAACAGGCCATTAATCTGGCCGAAGCCGACCGGTTGAAGTTAATCAACAAAACGCTGTTTGATGCCGCCAAGACCTACTGGGACTGGTACCAGACCTACCAGCAGTTCCGGCTCATTCGTCAGGGTTACCAACTGGCCGACACCCGGTTTCTGGGCATTCGCCAACGGGCTTTGCTGGGCGATGCCGCCCCGATCGACACCACCGAAGCGCTCATTACGGTGCAGGATCGGCTCTTGCAGGTGCAACAGGCGGAAGTGGATTGGCAGAATGCCCGGCTGCGGCTGACGGCTTTTCTCTGGCGCTCGGATGAACGAGGCACTTCGCTCCCGGTTGATTTACCCCCGCTTGTGATTCCGCAAACCAATCCCCTGATGGCAATTAACGAGGATCAGTTTCAGAACCTGCTGAGCCGGGCCGCCGAGCAGCATCCAGAACTGTTGAAGCTAAGGGCCAAAAGGGAACAATTGGTCATTGAAGAACGGTTTCGGCGTTCGTTGCTGCAACCCCAGATCAACCTGAGTGCAAATCTGCTGAGCCGGACGCCTTCGGCCAACGAAGGGTACGACTGGGCCAGTTATTACGCGTTCCGGGCCGAAAATCACAAAATTGGTGTTGACTTCACCTTCCCGCTCTTTCTGCGGAAAGAACGCGGGAAGCTCCGGCAGGTTCAGCTGAAATCCCAGCAACTGGCGCTCGAACGGCAGCAAACCGGCCGCGATATTGTCAACGGCGTTCAGGCAGCCTGGAATGAGCTGAAAGCGCTGGAAGGGCAACTCACCCTGCAACGGCAAACCGTTACCAACCAGCAGGCGCTTTTGCAGGCTGAGCAGCAAAAATTCGACATGGGGGAGAGTTCGTTGTTTTTGATCAACAGCCGGGAAACCAAACTGATTGACCTACAAGTAAAACAGGCTGAATTGCAATCAAAATACCAGAAAGCCGTTGCCAACCTCTGGTACGCAGCAGGTACAAACACCCGTGCGCTTGACTAATCCGGCGCACGGGTGCAGCTCCCGCTTCCTTGTACGGTGGAACTGCCAGCCGGTCCCCTGGGCGCTCAGGGCTGGTGGCTATCGTGCCTGGAACGACGGGCTATTTTAGCCGATTGGTGGACGGTTTTCACGACCAGCGGAGGCCGGTACCGGTTCAATTGCAACCCCTGCCCGTTAACCGCCGTGACCAGCAACGTGTCCAGGCCTTTTCCCGATAGCAAAACCGACCGCCGGGCGTCGCCGGTCACCCGCAAACCGCTTTCCCGCGGCAGCATGGGCTTGAAATTACCGCGTCCGTCGCCCAGCAGCACCAGCCCGAAGGAAGCGTCCTGACGGCCCATGTTGACTTCGTTCGGGTAGAAATTGCCGGTCAGCACCGCATCGAGTTTTCCGTCCTGATTGAAATCCTGCACCACAATGCCAAAAACCGGCGACTGCTGCGCCATTCGCGGCAGTGGCCTCATTCTGAACTCGCCGTTGCCGAGGTTTTCGATGTAGGCGCTTTGCAGGTAAGTGGCTTCGGCCTGGTAAGCCCCGTCCAGATCGTCTTTGCTCAGCAAATCGTCAAACGTCACCTTGGCGTAGTCGGCATACCGCTGGTATTTTCGCCGGAATTGAATCACCTGCTGGTTCAGGGCGTCGCGCGGCATGGCCGGATACCGCACCCCTTTGATAAAATACCCTATCAGCGGATCAAACGTACCGTCGTTGTTGAAGTCCTTGGCAACAATCTTGATCGGTTCCTGCTCCGACGCCCGGTACAACGTGTTCAACCCTTCATTGCCGGCTATGTAATCCAGATCGCCGTCCTGATCAAAATCGCCCTGCGCCAGGCAGTTCCACCAGCCGGTGTAATGAGTGAGTGAGCGAAGGAGGGAAGGCGTGAAGGCTTTTCCCCGATCATTTTTTATCAGGGTTATCGGCATCCATTCGCCGGAGATTAACAGGTCGGAAAAACCGTCTTTGTCGGGATCGGTCGAGAGAACGGAGCAAACCAGACCAGCTTTGAGCAGCGACGGGCACAGCTGAGCGGTTGCGTCGGTGAACCGGCATACACCGTTCCGGCCGTCGTTGCGCAATAAATAACTGCGGGCCGGAAGCGGGTATTGACCGGGAATCTGCCGCCCGCCGACAAACAAATCCAGATCGCCATCCCGGTCAAAATCGGCAGCTGCGACGCAGGAACCACTGCCCGACACATCCGGCAGCGCGTTGGCCGGAGCCGGACTGAACTCCCCCTTGCCGTTGTTCAGATACAAGCCGTCCTGGTAAAACGCCCGGTCGGACGCGGGTCGCTCGGCTCCTCCCGCAACTACGTACAAATCCAGATCATTATCGCCATCGGCATCGAACAGCAGGGCCGCCGTATCGTCGTGATTTTTATGAATTGGAAACGGCTTTTTGGTAAAACCGCCCGACGGTGTTCGCAGTAGAAAACAGGCTTCACTGCCCCGGTGCGTTCCGCCCACGAAGCAGTCGTCCAGGCCGTCGCCGTTGACATCGCCGGTGGCCAGCGCAAAACCCGGGCGCGACAGCATTTTGTGCAAAGCCGCCGTTTGCTTGAAGTCGACAAAAGCAGACGTGCGGTGCTGAAAGTCCAGCGGAATTTGCCCGGTTGCGCCAGTGAAAAGCGGTTCAGTGGGTTCTGGCGCGGGTTTCGCCCCTTCGCTCTTAGCGTGATCGAAACGGGCCGCAATTCGCTGATCGGCCCTGATCCGGTAGTTTGTTTCGGACCTTCCGCCGGGCCATTCGATCCGGAGCGAATCCACTACGGAGGATTTTCCTAAACCAAAATGCAAGACCGGCTCAACCGACGATTGGAAGCCGCGCACCACCGAAAGTTCAGCGTATTGCATTTTCCCGCCCGCCCAGAGCGTTACTTTTGTTCCGATCCCCTGCCGGTTGCCGGAGTCGCCCTGGCACCGAACGGATAAATAGTGGGCCGGCTGCTGCTGCTGTGCCCGGTTCTGGTACACCAGCGCTTCCGAATCGACGGTATTGACCACCAAATCCAGATCGCCGTCGCCGTCCAGATCCGCGTAGGCGGCCCCGTTGGAATACGACAAATCGGCCAGCCCCCAGGCTTGCGAAACATCGGTGAACGCCAGATCGCCGTCGTTGCGAAAGGCGTAATTCGGTACTTTTACCTCCGGTACTTTCTGAATCAGTTCCTCGCGCTTGTCCTTCTGAAATTCTGCGGTTCCAAACCCTGAGAACTCCTCCGTGAACGAAATAAAATCCCGGTCGGTCACGTCGCGCCGGTACCCGTTGGTGATGTATAAATCCTTTCGGCCGTCGTTGTCGTAATCCGCCAGCAGAGCCGCCCAGCTCCAGTCGGTTTTGGCCACCCCCGCCAGCAAGCCAATTTCACTGAACTGCGGCAGCGGGGCCTGGGTGGTGGTGGCGGCTGGGTGAATGAGCCCTTGCCCCTCCCCTTTTGCCGCGGGGCGCACATTCCAGGTTCCCAGATTCAACTGCAACGAATTCCGCATGTACTGCATCTGGTAACGATACGGTTCGGCAATGCTGAGTTCCTTGCGGTCGTAATCCTGTCCGGCCAGCATCTTTTTCTGACGGGCATTTTCTTCTGGCAGCATGTCGAGCTGGAAAATGTCGGGCAAAGCGTCGTTGTTGAAGTCGGCAATATCGACGCCCATGCCGTACAGGCTGGTGTGGGCGGTGGCCTGCCGGATGACATTGGTGAAGGTAGGCCCGCCCGGAGACGACTTGCCGTTATTTAAGTAGAGAATGTCACTGCTGATGAAGTCGTTGGAACAATAAATATCCGGATACCCGTCTTGGTTCAGATCACTGACGGCTAGGCCAAGCCCCAACCCTTCGTAGACAATTCCAGCCGACTTTGAAACGTCTTTAAACACCGGATGCCCCCGCGGGCCGACGCCTTCATTGCGGTACAGCTTGCCGGTGCTGGGATACGACCCGTCGTTGATGGTGGCCCGCAGGTAGTTGGGATTTTGGAGATCAGGACCGGTATTGAGCAGGTACGCATCCAGATCGCCGTCGAGGTCGTAGTCCAGAAAGGCCGTCTGGGTGGTAAATGACGCATCTGACAAACCATATTGGGCGGCCATTTCCCGAAAAACCGGTTTGCCGTTGCTGACCCCCTGATTAATAAACAGTAAGTTTTCGGACTGCGGTAAAGCCGGGTGTTTGGCTACACTCACGTAAATATCCATCCAGCCGTCGCCGTTGATGTCCACCATCGAAATCCCGGTGCACCAACGGTTAGTCGTCAACCCAGCCGCTTCAGTTACATCTTCAAATTTCCATGTGTGCGTGGTGGTGTCGATGCGGTTGAGGTACAGCCGGCAGCTCACCTGATTGCCGCCGAAAAACACATCGGGTCGGCCGTCGTTGTCCACGTCTCCCACGCCGACGCCCCCGCCGTTGTAAAAATTGGTGAACGTAAAAGCGTTGAAGGCCTCGGTGGGTTTGAGGTTATTGGCAAACGTGATCCCAGTCTGGCTGGACGGCATTTGCTCAAAAAGCGGTTGAGCCGATTTCCGGCAGCCCGCGTAAACTACCAGTAGCAGGGGAACGATCCGGTAAAACAAGAAGGAAGGACGCATGAGGCTCGCTGGCAATGAACGCATTATAAAGCTAATAAAGCGAGGAACAACCGGTATTATACCGTTGCTCCCCGCTCCGTATTTCCTATTTCATCCGTTTAAACACCGGTGAATTAATAGCCCGGGTTCTGGTCAGTCGGTTCAATTTTCGGATTGTTGTCTACTTCCTGCTGCGGAATGGGCAACAGCTCGTGTTTCCCTTTCTGGAAGTACGAGAAGGGTTCGGCCTTCAGCTTATTGGCTTTCCGCCAGCGCAACAGGTCGCGGTTCCGGATTTGCTCTCCGCTCAACTCCACCCGCCGTTCGTGCACAATGGCGCTAAACACCTGGTCTTTGGTACCAACCGGATAAGCCGCCGTTGGGTAGGGTGGCATGTTGACGCTCTTCCGCGCCCGGACCATGTTGAGGTACTTGATGGCTTCGGCCGTGTTGCCCAATTCGTTTTCCACCTCGGCCATTGACAGCAGCGTTTCGGCGTAGCGCATAATCCGCTGGTTAATTCCGCCGGTCAGATACGACTGATCGGTTTTGTACATCAGCGAAAATTTCCGCCAGCTTACTTTCATCGTCTGCCCATCGACCGTCGAGGAGTTACCGTTCTGGGCCGCATCCGTGAGCGTGTTTTTGTCGTTGTTGTATTTGTCGCCAGTCATGTAAAACGACTTGGCAAACCGGGGATCGCGGCCGGTAGCGGTTTTCTCGAACTCATTGAGCAGGCTGTTGGACGGAATGACGTTCCGCCAGCCGATGGCCGAATACTCCTGCGTCCGCACGGTTTCGGTCCCGGCCGTAGCACCGTTGCCGTCTGCATCCCAGTTGTAGTTACCACCCGCCGGAAAGAAATTAATTTCAAAGATCGACTCTTTATTGAATTCCGTTTCTTCCAGGAAGTTATCCAGGTACTCATCGACCAGTCCATAAACGCCCGAGGTAATGATTTTCTGCAACTCGGTTTTGGCGTTGGTGTAATCGGCCTGCTGCAGATAGACCCGGGCGAGTAGCATCTGCGCGGCTCCTTTGGTAGCCCGTCCCAGGTTGTCGGCATTGTACGTAGCTGGCAGCGCTTCCTGAGCGGCTTTGAGGTCGGCGATGATAAAGGCGTAGACATCCCCCTCGGACGAACGCGGCAGTGCCCCTTCTACCGACGTAACGTAGTTTTTGTACAACGGCACCGCCCCCCACAATGTAACCAGATCGAAATACGCCCAGGCCCGTAGAAACCGGGCTTCAGCCAAGAGCCGGGCTTTGTCGGCCGCCGGAATATCCGCGACTTTTTCGGAGAGATCGATGGTGGCGTTGGCCCGGTGAACGAGCCGGTAGAACCCCTGCCAAACGCTTCCCGACACGCCATTATCGGTCGTGTAGCTTCCCAATAAAATCTGGTTTCGGGGCGTTTCCAACTGGCCACCTCCGGCCGCCACATCGTCACTGCGTAAATCGTGCAGGAAAAACCACTCCCGGGAGGTAAGTGCATTGGCTTTAGCCAAGGCATAAACAGCATTGACGGCACTGGACAGTTCGGCTCCGTTTTTGTAAAAGGTATCGACCGTTACTCCGTTGGGATTCAGCTTGTCCAGATCACTTTCCTGGCAGCCCACCACCAGACCCAGAAAAAGAATACCGGATAAAAGAAGTTTATTTTTCATTGAAATTGTTCGTTAGTAGGTTCTCCAAATCAGCACGGGGTTCGACTAGAAACCGATATTCAGACCAATCAGCAGCGTGCGCGGTTGCGGATACTGCCCGTAGTCAATTCCGTTGGTCAGCAATTTACTCGTATCACCAGCCCCACCGTTCACGCCGATTTCCGGATCAAGGCCCGTATACCCAGTAAATGTCAGCAGGTTTTGGGAAGAGACGTAAATACGCGCTCTTGTGAGCGTGTTGGCGGTAAACTTGCTCAGGATGGGCGCCGGGATGGAATACCCAATACTCAGATTTTTTACGCGCATGTAGGAGCCGCTTTCAATAAACCGGTCAGAGGTTCGGCTGTTGTTGTTCGGGTCACCGCTGATCGCCCGGGGCACATCCGTATTTGTATTAGTGGGTGTCCAGGCATTCAGTACGTCTTTCCCGGCATTAAACAACCGCAACATTCCCTGCTCAATTACTTTCGTACCATTGTAGAGCTTATTACCGTAAACACCCTGCAGATAAAGCGTCAGATCGAAGTTTTTGTAGTTGGCGCTGAAATTGACGCCGTAGCTGAATTTCGGAATGTAACTGCCCAGATAAACCCGGTCGCTGGCATTGACAACACCATCACCATTGATGTCTTTAAACTTGATGTCGCCTGCGGAGGTATTTTTGGTCGGGTCGTGAGCTTCACGGTTGTCGGGCCGGGATTGCGGTTTGGGTGAATTATACACTTCATCGACCGTCTGATAAATCCCTTCCACGAGATAGCCATAGAATGACTGGATGGGTTGACCCGCTTCTGTTTTTGTAATATCAGCACCGCCGAAATCCGAATTAGCGCCGGAATAGATGGTCGCACTTGGTGTGGCCAGACTCAGCACTTTGTTGCGGGTCATATCCAGGTTCCCGGATAGGTTCCAGCGAAAATCACCTTCGTTTTTGCTGTAGCCAATCTGGAATTCGTAGCCCCAGTTTTTCATGCTGCCGATATTAGCCAAGGGTGCCGTCGAATACCCGATGGAATTCGGAATAGGAACATTCAGCAGCAAGCCATCGGTTCTCCGGTTATAGGTTTCAGCCGTGAAGGTCAACCTGTTACTGAAGAGTCCCAAGTCAATTCCGAAGTTGGTCATGGTGGTAGATTCCCAGCTTAGCTTGGTATTCCCTAAGGCGCTGAAATAAGACCCCAATACTTTGTTGGCACCAAAGACGTAATTAGTATTGTCGGCGGAGATCAGCGACTGCCAGGCATAATTTCCAATGGAATTATTTCCAGTTTCACCGTAACTGGCCCGAATTTTTAATTCCGAAATGGAGGGAACTGATTTTAGGAATTCTTCTTCACTAATCCGCCAGCCCACCGAAGCCGCTGGAAATGTACCCCATTTTCTACCGGGTGCAAACCGCGAGGAACCATCCCGGCGCACCGACCCGCTGATCAGGTATTTCCCGCCGAATTCGTAGTTGACCCGACCAATGTACGAAATCAGGCTGTTTTCTTCCAGAACGCTGGTAACACCGGGGTTCGAAATACCCTGCAAAACATTAATGTCGTTGTTGGGACGGTAGCCGTTTCCATTCAAACTTGAGCCGCGGGAATTCTGTTTCTCAGCGACTGCGGTAGCGGTTACGTAATGCTTACCGAACGTTTTCTCAAATGTCAGCTGGTTGGTCAGGATGGGTGAATAATAGGAGTTTCGATTGTCCTGAATATTGTTCTGAACCCGGCTTTTATAACCGTCATTGTAAATCGGGAAAATATTTTGCCCTATGTTGGTCACGACATCCGCTCCGAAGCTAAACCGGTACTTCAGGAAGTTCGTAAATCGTACCTCAGCAAACAGCGTTCCCAGGAGTTTGATTCGCTGGGTATAGCTTTGATCCTGCAGGGCAATCCGCACCGGGTTGTCGGGATCAGAGCCATCAGCCGCCGTTGGAGAACTGTAACCGCCTACTTTGGTTGGGTCCGAAACCGGCCAGTACGGCAAGTTTCGGATGGCCTGCATGACCGCCGTCCGGCCACCGCCAAAGCCCTGCTCACCCCGCATTTTGTCGTACGAAATCATCAGCGTCTGCCCGAACGACAGAAATTTATTGATCTGATGATCCGAATTCAGCCGGACGTTCCCCCGCTTGTAGTTCGTTCCGATCAAAATTCCTTCCTGGTCGAAATAACCCACCGAAGCGAAGAACCGTGACAGGCTGTTGCCACCGGATACCGAAACCTGGTGCTGCTGAATCGGTGCCGTGCGGAGCATCACGTCCTGCCAGTTGGTTTCGGTTTGGGCAAACGTCTGCGAAGCGCCCTCGTAAATGGGGGTGTTCAGATTGCTTAACCGGGCGGGCATTGCGATACCGGCATTGCCCAGCAACGCCGTTGCGTACTGAATGTATTCCTGCGTATTGAGCAAATCCAGCTTTTTCCAGGCGCTCTGCGTACCAAAATAGGTATCCAGGCTAACGTGTATTTTTCCGTCTTTCGAACCCCGTTTGGTAGTAATAATCACAACCCCATTGGCCCCCCGTGATCCGTAGATAGCCGCTGAACTGGCGTCTTTCAGAACTTCTAGCGATTCGATGTCTTTCGGATCAAGGTTGTTGAGATCACTCGACGGGACGCCGTCAATTACGTAGAGCGGCCCCGATGCGTTGTTGATCGAACCGACTCCCCGGATGCGGACAATCGGTGCCTGTCCCGGGCTTCCGTTGTTGACCACCCGCACGCCTGGAACCCGGCCCTGCAGGGCAGACTCCGCGCTGATGACCGGCAAAGCCGTCAGTTCTTTCGGCGTTACCGAAGAAACCGCCCCCGTAACCGACGCCCGCTTCTGCGTTCCGTATCCGACAACGACTATTTCTTCCAGCGCTTTCTCGTCCTGCGCCAGAGTTACATTCAGCGTCGTCCGGCCGTTGATCGGAATTTCCTGCGAAGCGTAGCCGACGAAGCTGAAAACCAATGTGGAATTGCCCGGAACATTGAGCGAATATGCCCCCTCGCTGTTGGTGGTCGTTCCCCGGGTGGTGCCCTTGATGACGACACTCACCCCCGGCATAGCATCCCCGTTAGCATCAGAAACCTTGCCCTTGATGTCTTCCAGCGGTCGCTCGGCCGAGCTGACGGAATAGCCAATGCGCTCCAGCTTAGTCAGGTTCAGGTCGCCCAGTCCGATGGGTTCGTTTCCTACGGGTGCTTCAAAGGCCTTCTTTTCAATCTGGCCTATTTTGCGCAGAAACCGGGTGCTTTTGTCCTTACTGGCCACAATAATGTAGAAGTTCGCCTGGATTTTCTCAAACGTCAACCCTTTATCAGCCAGCAAGTTGTTTAACGCTTCCTCCACTGTACGCCCCCGGTTGGCGTTCAGCGCAACTTTCATATCGACCAGATCCGTCCGGTAGATAAATGAAACGCGATAGTGTTTCTCCAGTTCCGATAACGCAGTCCGAAGCGTTACCATGGGTGCGGCTACATCCTTCTCCTGCGGCCAAACCCGGTGCCCATTCGATGCAATCATCTGGGCGCGGGTCGGCAGGGCCCCGGCCAGCAACGCTCCTCCCAAAAGTAAAACTATTTTTTTCATGCGTGAGGGGTTTATTCTATGATAATATGGTTGGCTTTTCGGGTGATTTTCAGGTCGAACAGGGCCGAAAGCCCCTTCAGGATGGTGTTGGCGTCCTTACCCGGAATGGTACCCGTCACTTTCTGCTGCAGCAGGTCGCGGTCCCGGATTTCTACGTCCAACCCGTAGGTATCCTTCAGCAACTGGGCAACTTCGGTAAGGGTCGTGCCCTCGAAAATCAGCTTGTCCGTACGCCAGGATGATTGAGCCAGCGCGTTTACCCGTTTCTTGCAGAAGGCTTTCGTTTCGGTATCGGCAAAGAACATCTCGCCCGGCTTCATCTCCAGGTGGTTGGCCGGATTGTCAGCAACCCGCATCTGGATACGGCCTTCGTTCAGCACCACCTTGGTTTTTGTCTTTCGGGTATACACGTTGAAGCGCGTTCCCAGTACCTCAACGTTCATCTGCGTGGGCAGGTGAACCTGAAAACGCTGGTGATTTTGGGTGTGGACAACTTCAAAAAACGCTTCCCCTTCCACCCAGACTTCGCGGGGCTGATCGGCTTTCCAGTGCTCAAAATACCGGAGCGTGGTATTGCCGTTCATGGTCACCACCGACTGATCGGGCAGCACCACCCGGCGGGTCTGCCCAAAATCGGTATGCAGGGAAATGGGCGGGGGAGTGACAAACTGCCGGTAGAAAAACAGCGAGCCCGTCGCCAGCAGAATCAGCCCGACCGTAGCCGCAGCCATCCAGCGCCACAACGGTCGCAGCGGTCGAACGGACGCTTCTGCGGCATCTTGTTTACGGGCCTGAATCCGGCTGAAAAGGCGCTGGGCCTGCTGGCGTTCGACAACGTCCAGGTGCAGTTCGCCCGGATCGGCCAGATCCGTTTCCAGCAGGAGCTGCAACTGCCGCTGACCGTCCGTGGTTGCCAGATACCGCAACACCGACCGGGCTTCGTCAGAAGTGCATTCGTTTTGTAAATACTTCTGTAAAAGTTGTGTCTCCATTCAGGCGGCTTAGGAATAGTTCTACTCTTTCCTAAATAGATACACACTTCCTGACCGGAAGTATTATTCACCAAAGAAAAAATATTACGGGAGCAATAAATAAAACAGAATGGGCAGGATGCCTTCCAGATCGGCGTGTTTACTGAGGTAGTCTTTGAGGAACTTCGTGGCCTGCGAAAACTGGACTTTGACGGTATTGATCGAAACGGCCAGATGGCGAGCAACCTCTTCGTTGGTCATGCCGTTGAAGACCCGCAACCGGAACACGTTGGCCCGCTGCGGAGTCAGTTCCTGTATGCCCTTCTCCAAAATGGCCCGGTACTCCTGCAATTGAAAGGCATCGCTGGTTGTATCGTGCCCCAGCTTTTCCTCCACTTCGCAGGAAAGGTACTCCCAGATGGTTTCGTGATGATCCCGAATCACGTTGAGTACGTGATTTTTCATCGAAATCGACAAGAAGCTTTTGATGGCGTAGGTCTCGTTGAGGGCTTCGCGGTGCGCCCAGAGTTTAAGGAAAATATCCTGAACCGCATCCTCGGCCAGATCCGGGTTTTTCAGAAACTTGATACCGATGGCATACAGATGTTTGTAGTAACGGTAAAAAATCTCCTCAAAGGCCTGCTCGTCACCCGCTTTCAAGCGCAGGGCAACCTCCTTTTCAGCGTTCTGGCCCAGCCGAATGGGTAGTTTTCGAATCCGCATGAACTGGCCTTGAAAGTGGTTTTATTAAATAGAGAAAAGTTACTTACAAGTAGCTAATGTATACATTAAAATCGTACAATTCCAATAAAAAAATTTCCTTCTGGCGAAGTAATTTGTGGAAACGATGACTAAATACGGTTTGATCCACACCGGAAACCGTTTTCCTATCTTTACTGCTTGCCAGCTATATGCGCCCGTTCAATAAGTAGTTGTATAGAGGCTTCGCTCTTTCTTACAAAACCGGACGACAAATCGTCTTTTTCCTAAACCGTCATGAGATTCGTTTCGCTTCTTTTAGCCCTGTTTATTCTTTGTTCGGGCAGCGTTTTTATTCATTCACGCTACACTTCGCCGGGCGAACCACCACCGGGTGCAGCCAGTAAATTGCAAATCCGGCAGGACCTTAAAACCGGTACCCTATCGGTTTTTCGCGTTGGTGGTAAAACGCCAATTCTGGTTCAGAACGCCAGACCCGACTTCCGACCTTACATCCACCCCATCGCGGCCCCCGACGGCAAAGGGATTCTGACCGAATACAGCCCGGGCCACCACAAACACCAGACGGGTTTGTACTGGGGCTTCACGCGCGTCAACGGCCGGGATTACTTCCACCACCCGCAGGGTGACTACTGGCGCCGGGTTTCGGCCAAAGTGATTCAGGCCAGTGGTTCGGAAGTCAAGTGGCAGACCGTCTACGACCTGCTGGACGAAAAAGGGGTTGCCGTGTTGACCGAAACCCAAAACTGGTCGATGCGCGAGAAACAGGGCAAGTTCCTGCTGGACCTGGAATGGAAAGGCAAAGCCAACACCGATGTCACAATCGGCAAATACGATTACGGCGGTTTATTCCTGCGGATGCCCTGGCGGGAAGGCATCAAGGGCGAAGTGATCAACGCGGCCCGGCAGCGCAACGAAAAAGCCGAAGGCCAGCGCGCCATGTGGGTGGATGTTGGTATGCAGGTGGAAGGCCGGAACGACCTGGCCCACATCGCCATTTTCGATCACCCGGAAAACAAAGGGTATCCGCAAACCTGGCGCGTAGATAACCAGCTCGGCATCGGTCCGGCCCGCGCCCGAAACGGCGACTGGAAAATTGAGAAAGGCGATACCGAAGTGATTCGCCACCAGTTGGTAGTTTACACCGGAGAGCTGAACGATGTAAAACTGACCCAAACCTGGAGCGAGTTTACCGGCAATACTTCACTGTTCAACACGGCGACCCTCTGGGGACTGGCGCAGAAAGAGGGTCTGGAAGCCAAATTTCTGACGCCCGAAGAAGCCGTTAAAAGCATGACGCTCAAAGACGGTTATCAGGCCACCGTCTGGGCGTCGGAGCCAATGATTACCCAACCGATGGCCTTCTGCTGGGACGACCGCGGGCGGCTTTGGGTGGCCGAAAACCGGGATTACGAATCGCGCGGCTACGGGTTTTCCAAAGCCGGTAACAGCCGGATTCTGATTCTGGAAGACACCAACCACGACGGCGTGGCCGACAGCCAGAAAGTGTTTCTGGACAGCATCCCGTTCCCGGCGGCAATGGCCGTTGGCTTCGACGGTTTGTTTCTGGGTGCCCCCCCGAATCTGCTGTTTGTGCCGGATCGCAACGGCGACGACAAGGCTGACGTAAACAACATTGAAGTTCGGCTGACGGGCTGGGGCATCCGCGACCGGCACGAAACCCTGAACAGCCTGCACTGGGGACCCGACGGCTGGCTCTACGGCCTACAGGGTTTTGCAACCCCCTCGAAAGTGCGCAAGCCAGCAGGTAAAGGCAAGCTTTACAAACACAACGACCCGTTTCCCGAAGATATTCTGGAGGGCGAGGGCACGGACATTAACGGGGGCGTCTGGCGGTATCACCCCATCAAAGACCGGTTTGAGGTGGTGGCCCACGGTTTCAGCAACCCCTGGGGTATTGATTACAACGCCAAGGGGCAGCTCGTGATGACGGCCTGCGTTATTCCGCACCTCTGGCACGTTATTCCGGGCGGTATTTACCACCGGCAGGGCGGGCAGCACTTTAATCCGTACGTTTACGAAGACATCAAAACCATCACGGATCACAGCCACCGCTCGGCCCACGGTGGAGCGCGGGTGTACCAGTCCGATGCCTTCCCCCAATCGGAACAGGGACGGCTTTTCATGGCAAATATTCACGAACACGCCGTACTGTCGGACATTCTGGAGCCGAAAGGGTCGGGCTACGTCGGGCGCCACGGCGACGACTTTTTGCAGGCTAACAACGCCCAGTGGGTCGGTTTCAGCATGGAAATCGGGCCGGATGGCGGCCTTTACGTGCTCGATTGGCACGATGCCGACATTTGCGGCAAGGAAGTGCTCAACGGCGAAACGGGACGGATTTTCCGCGTTATGCCCAAAAACTCACTGGCCGAAAACTGGACCGGCCGGTATTCCGACCTCAACAAGGTGACCGATGCGCAACTGGTTAATCTGCAAACCAGCAAAAGCGACTGGCACGCCCGACGCGCCCGGATTATTCTGCAAAAACGGGCCGCCAAGGGCAAACTGGACGGACAGGCCCTCACGCAGCTCCGTCAGTTGTTTGAAACGAATCCAAATCCGGACCACCGGCTCAGAGCGATGTGGGCACTGCACATTACGGGCGGTTTTGACAGCAATGCGCTCGTGAAAGCCCTTGACGACCAGGACCCGTACGTTCGCGCCTGGGCCATTCAGTTGGTCTGTGAAGACCGGTCGGCCCCCGCATCGGCGCAGGAGAAATTCGTCCGGATGGCCCGCGAAGATCAGTCGCCCGTGGTGCGGCTCTACCTGGCGTCGGCCCTGCAACGGGTAGATGCCGAAACCGGCTGGAAACTGGCTGGCGAACTCATGCAACACGGCGAAGACAAAGGGGATCACAACCTGCCGAAGATGATCTGGTACGGGTTTGAACCGCTCGTTAAGCAAAACCCCGAACGGGCTCTGGCGATGGCCGCCCGTTGCGAGATTCCGATGGTAACCCGCTTCCTGGCCCGCCGAACGGTTGATGCCGATCAGATACCGGCGCTCGTCACGGCAATTGGCCGCTCCACGAAAACGCCAACCAGCCTGCTTGAGGGAATGCGTGACGGGTTGGAAGGTCGGTCTGATCTGGTAGCACCCACCAACTGGAAAACAGTTTACGCCAAACTAAAAGCCAATCCCAAAACGGCCTCACTCGCGCAGCAGGTGGCGCAGCAATTTGGGGACACCGAAACCGCCCGGCAATCGCTGGCAACCCTGAAAAACCAAAAAGCGCCCCTCGACCAGCGCCTGAAAGCGTTGAAATCCATTGCGGGGCAGCAACGGCCTGAACTGCTGACCGAATTTCCGGCTCTACTAAACGAACCCCAGTTGCGAACCGAAGTCATCCGGGCCGTTGCCGGTTACGACCACGAACCCCTGGGTGAACTGCTACTGGCCCGCTACCCGAATTTTAGCCCGGCCGATAAATTACAGGTCGTTCAAACGATGTCTTCCCGCCCGAAATACGGCTGGCAACTGACGCAGGCGCTGAAAACCAATAAAATTCAGAAGCGGGATGTGCCCACGTATGCCGCCCGGCAACTGCTCCGGGTGGTCGGCAGCGGTTTTGTTGAAGTATGGGGGCCAATCGAGCAGAACGGTATTGACGAGAAAGCCTACGGGCGGTACCAGAAACTGCTAACGGACCGGGCCCTGCTGGCGGCCAATACGACGAAAGGGCGGTTAGTGTTCCAGCGCACCTGCGGCCCCTGCCACAAAATGTACGGCGAAGGCGGTATCATCGGGCCGGATATCACGGGCTCCAACCGGGCTAATCTGGATTACCTGCTGAGCAATATTTTGAACCCGAGTGGCGAAATTCAGGACGATTACAAAATGGTGGTGATCACGACCCGCAACGGTCGGACGTATACGGGCAATATCGCCGGGGAAAACGAGCGGCAGGTGACGCTGCGGGTGGTTGGGCAAGACCCGGTAGTGCTGAATAAATCGGAGATTCAGTCGCGGGAAGTAACGCCGAATTCGATGATGCCCACCGGCCTGCTCGATGGGCTGACGGAAGGCGAAATCATTGACCTAATTGCATTCCTGCGCACCACCGAGCCGGTTAAACAGGCGAAAAAATAAGCCGGTCGGCACGGTTTCAGCGATTGGCCGAAACCGTGCCGCCGTTACCGCTCCATTGTCGCCAGTCGGGCAGTTCGTCGCGGGTAATCACGTCTTTGTCGGTATAGACGGCTTTCAGGTTCTCAACGGGTTGCTTTTTGATGTAATCTGCGCCGGTCCAGACCGAAAACCAGGACCACCAGCTACCGAAATCCCGAATTTTACCCGCATCCGGCAGGTTACCCGTCTCGGTTAAGGCCACCATCTTTTTGCCGTTGAAAGCCGTCTGCGCGTTGCCCCAGTTGCCGCTCAGGCTGGCCGTGGGATCGGTGTAGATATCGAGCCCTACGATGTCAACGTATTGATCGCCGGGATACCAATCGGGATGAATCGAATCTGTTCCGGCATACACCCAAATCAGGTTGTGCAGCTGGTGGTAGTTCGTCAGCCGGTCGTACAGCACCCGCCATAGCTCCTTGAACGGCTCCGCTCCCTTGGCTCCCCACCAGAACCAGCCGCCGGACGCTTCGTGCAGGGGCCGCCAGAGTACGGGCACATCGGCGGTCTGAAACTTCTTCAATTCTCCGGCGATCACGTCGATGTCGCGGAGCAGCAACTGATACCGTTCGCCCTGTTTGTCGGCCAGCACAGCGGCCAGGTCGAAGGTAGTCGCCCGGGTATAAAATCCGCTCCACCAGCGCTTATCGGGTTCTTCATCAATCAAATCCGTCGGTGCGTTCCAGTGCCACAACAGGCTGACGATGCCGCGCCCCTCCCCTTTTTTAGCCCAGGCAATGCAAGATTCGCTGGATCGAAGGGGAACAGCGCCACGCTGCATCCGGTTGGGCGAATAATCCATCAAATCAAAGGAGCCGATGGCGGGTTCTTTGCCGGTTTTCTCGAGAATGTACTCGACATCATCCTGCTGGCCGGAGATGACTTTGGTACCGTATTGATCAACCAAGTACGCAAACAAAGCGTTGGTCGATGCCGTTGCGCGGGCATCAACGAGTGTTTTGGCGGGTTTGGCAGGCGGCACCACGGTTGCGGGGCTGAGTTTCAGATTGTCAATGTGAAAATAACCCCAGCCCCGGAGAATTGTCACGGTATTCTGCCCGTTGCGCAGACGAAACAATCCCAGTTTGGCCGGACTAAACCCGGAGCTGGTCTGCTTGAGCGTACTGCTTCCTTTTTCACCGTTCACCTGAAAATCAACGCCTTTGTCGCCCATGGGTGACGCGTAGTCAACCGTTAGCTCATACAACCCGGCGGTGGCTCTGAAGGTCAGCGTCAGTTTGTCGGCGGCATCATCAAAACCCGACACGTAGCCGGTTCCGGAGAAACCGGCCAGGCGGGTGGCCACTTCCACACCGGATAACAGCCCGGTTTCAGCTTCAATCTGAACGGTTTTGGGGTTGGCCGGCGTCAGATCGGGTTCCGGGCTGGTGGAGGAAACGCACCCCAACAGGGCCGTCATAAGGACTAAAAACAGCCGTTTCTGCACCTTAAAAGCTCCCATCCGGGTGGTCCGTAAAACAAGTGCCATAGGAATGTATGGATACGAAAAGAGGCAAGTGTCACCCTGCCTCCTTCGCTTTACCGGTAGAATAATGAGTTTTTATTTAATCAGTACGATATCGTCGAAATAGAACGTCTCGTCCTGTTTATCCGGCCCTTGGATCCGGAAGCCAACTTGAGACAATTTCTTGCCAGCCGACCAGAAGTCGATGTCGGAAATTTTGAACTTGAAGTAATTCCAGACGCCGGCCTTCACGTCAATTTTGTTTTTGTCGTCGAAGTTGCCAAAACCGGCTTTGCTGGCGTCGGTGGTCAGGTACAGCGTGTAATCTGCCGAAGCTCCTTTGATCCAGCCGGAAACGTAGGTGTAGTCCGGTGAGTACGAAATGGCCGACGCAGACCAGTTGGCAAACGCGATCAGGTGCCAGTTGCCTTTCTGGTAGGTTTTACCGACCGAAGCCGTGCCCGATTTAAACTCTTTCGTTGATACGGCACCCGCATCCCCCCAGGAGCCATCGGCAAAACCGGTTCCGTAGGCATCCGTGAAAATCTGGTAAGCTCTGTCGATGTTCACCAGTTCCTGGGTGGTGCGCAGCAAACCCGTCCCGTTGGTGATGTCCAGTGTCGCGCGGCTTGCCGTCGTTGTGGGCATTTTCACGACCAGTTTACGTTTCTCCTTGGAAACCACCGTCGCCATGTCCGACGTGCCGGTCAGTTTCACCGAAACGACATCGTCCAGGTTGTTGCCCGTAATCGTGATTTCGGAATCCTTCCGGAAGTTGTAGTTCGAAATATCGGAAACCGTCGGATACGCCAGCACCCGCAACGGCACCGATACCGACCGCCCGGCGCTGTTGGTGAACGTGATGTTCTGCACACCCCCGACGACATCTTCCGGCACCCGGAAAATCAGCGCCTGATCGGTATTCAGCGTGGGCTGGAAACCGGCGGGTACGTTGTCTTTTTCGAAAACGATGGTGCGCATATCGCCCAGGCCCGAACCCGTCAGGGTGATCACCGTTCCAGCCGCTGCGGAGTCGGGGGCAATGGCGGCCGCCACGGGGGTACCCGCTTCGTACTGCGGACGCCCGTCGGTATCTTCTTCGCAGGAAGTCATCACAAAACCTGTTGCCAGCGTCAGGAATGACAAGCCCACCCATTGATTGAATTTATTGAATTTCATTGGAATCGCTAGTTTGGAAGAGACATGAGAGGTCAGAAGTGAGACAAGAGAATAATGAAGGCATCTTTCATCTCTTGTCTCCCAGCTTTTGCCTAGTTATAATACGGCACCGGATCTTTGCCCAGCTCGGGGTCCTGAACAATTTCGCCCGCCGGAATCGGCAGATACATCTTGTCTTCGGTGAAGTTGGTGATGTACGTCGGGTTGCCGGCCGATCCCCGGTTTTGCTTCTGGATCATTTCTTTCGCTTTGGCAAAGCCCTGACGCTGAATATCGTACCAGTAATCCCCCTCGAACGCAAACTCTACCCGGCGTTCGTGCAGAATCTGGTCCAGTGTCACCGAAGTCCGGGGCGCCAGACCGGCCCGGGCCCGAACGGCGTTCACCGCCTGCAACGCTTTCGCATCCGTGGTGGAAGCCGCACCGCCCAGGGTAGCTTCGGCGTAAATCAGCAGAATGTCGGCATAGCGCAGCAGCACGACGTTGTTGCCCGAGTTCTGACCCAGCACCGCATCGCCCCCGAAACTCTTGCCGGGACCGGCGAAGTACTTGGCAATGTTGGCGCGTGTCGGGCTCAGGCTACCCCCTTCTTCCGTCGGTTGCAGCGTGTCGTATTTAAATCCGTTGGCCATGAACGCGTTGTACTTGGGAGCGTTCACGCGTTGCGGCTTCCATTCCGGTTTCGTCCAGCCGTGTTCCATTACCGACCACTTCCGGCGCAAATCGCCAAATTCGTATTCTTTCAGCAGGTCCAGCGACGGTACGTACATTTCCCAGGCATCGGCTTCGGCCGTCCGCAGGGCGCTGGCTCCGCGATCCGGGTTTTTGATGTTACCGGTCCCCCAGGGGTCCTGTGCCAGTTGGTGCTGAATGGAGAATAACGATTCCGCGTTGTTGTTCATGCTCATTTTGGTGAACATGCCGTTGTAGTCATCCACGAGGGTGTATTTGCCGGAGTTGATCACTTCCTCGGCCTTCGCTTTGGCGTTCGCGTAATCTTTGTTGTACAGATGCAGCTTCGCCATCATGCCCTTCGCCGAGTATTTTGTCAAACGGCCCGGCACATCTGATTCCGGCAAACCGGCTTCGGCCAGTTGCAGTTCTTCCAGGGCAAACCGCATCACGTCTTTTTGCAGGTAACGCGGAATGTTGAAGTTGCCCGACAAAGCCGTTGCTCCCGGATCGGTGATGATCGGCGCGGCTCCCCAAGTGCGGGCGATGTAGAAATAGATCGTCCCCCGGATGAAGTGACATTCGGCAATGGCGGGATCGAGGTAGGCAGCTCCCCCACCGGCGGCTTTCTTCTCCTCAAACGTCTTGATCATCACGTTGGCGTACCCGATGATCTTGTAAAACGCCCCCCAAGTTGCCCCGATCCGTTCGGAGGCCGATGAAACCGTGAAGTTCAGGTAGTCGACATCGGTATAGGTAAACATGTTACCGGACATTACATCCCCGATGGCATCCTGCGCCCGGCTTTCGTAGTTCCGCCAGGGCAAACCGCTATAGAGTGTACTGGTTGCGGCCCGGACTTCCTCCGCGTTGTTGTAATAGTTGCCGGTTGTAGTGCCCGACAGCGAAGGCCGCTCGATGAAATCTTCTTTGCAGGAAGACAGCATCATCGCCGAAATCGCCAGGGCATATATGGGTTTTAATTTCATGACTTTTGCTATTGAGTGATTTAGCGAATTAGCGATTGAGGGACAAGCGTATGAGGGATAAAACTGGGCATCGCTCAACCACTAATTCGTTCAATAATTTTAGAACTGAACATTCGCGCCAATCGTAAACGTCCGCGGGTTCGGGTAGTGGCCCATGTCGACGTTCATCAGCTTGATGCTGTTGTTGAACGAGCCAATTTCCGGGTCGTAACCTGAGTACTTCGTGAAGGTTTTCAGGTTCTGGATGGAGCCGTAAATCCGCAGGTTCGTCATTTTTACCTTACTCAGGATGTTTCTCGGAATCCGGTACCCCAGCGTGATGTTCTGAATCCGCCAGTACGAAGCGTCTTCTACGTAGCGATCCGACATGGCCGTGTTGTTTTTGTTGGTCGTTGTAAACCGGGGCAGTGCACCATCCGTGTTGGTTTCGGTGTAGCGGTCGGTTACGGTCCGCATCTGGTTCGACCAGGCGTTGTTCAGACCTTCCAGCTGCCAGCGCAGGAAGTTGTACGCCTTGGCGCCCTGGCTGCCCTGCAAAAAGATCGAGAAATCAATATCTCTGTAATTCAACGAGTTGGTCAAACCCCAGGTAAATTTCGGAAGCGGACTGCCGATGAGAGTCAGGTCGTTGGCGTCAATTTTGCCGTCACCGTTGATATCCTTGTAGCGAATATCGCCCAGCCAGGTTTCGTTCTGATTCACCTTGTAACCAAACTGCGGCAAGCTCTGATCCAGTTCAGCCTGCGTCCGGAACAACCCGTCTGTTACCAAACCCCAGAATGAACCCACCGGGTTGCCGGGCGTCGTGTGCGTAATCAGGTAGTTGTTGTAGTACACTTTCCCGTCGAGCGCCGAAGCTGCACTGGCCGCCCGGTCGTAGGTATTCTTGAAGTGCGTAAACACCGCGTTGGTTTTCCAGGTGAAATCGCCCTTCTTGATGTTGGTCGTCGTAATACCGATGTCCACCCCGGTGTTGGTCATCTGACCGGCGTTGCCCAGCGGAGCTTTCAGATCATCCCACTGGTCGCCCACCCCGATCAGGTTCGGGCCGGTCAGGAAGATAATCATGTCGGACGTTACTTTCTTGTAGACGTCGATCGTTGCATCGATGCGGCCGTTCAGGAAGCCCAGATCAACCCCGGCGTTGGCGGTTCTGACCGACTCCCATTTCAGGTTGGGGTTCGGAATACCGTTGATCATGTTGGACGAGCCAAAGCCGACCGGGCCGGAGAAAAACTGAACCGCACCCACGTAAGCCGGGTTTGGCGCACCGCCCGGGAAGTTCTGGTTACCCACCGTTCCGTAACCAACCCGTAGTTTGGCAAAGTTCAGGACGTTTGCAACGCTTCCTTTCATGAATTTCTCGTTTGAAATCGTCCAGCCCGCCGACACGCCCGGGAAATAGCCCCAGCGGTTGTTCGGACCGAAGTTCGACGAACCATCGGCGCGGAAACTGGCCGAAAGCGAATAGCGATCATCAAAGGTGTAGTTGGCGCGGGCAAACCAGGATTCCATCGCCCAGTGGCCTTTGCCACCGCTCAATCCCCAGGTAGTCTGATCGGAGCTACCGGTGTTGAGGTCAAAAATGTTGGCCTGCAAATCCACTTTGGTGCCCGAAATAGACTGGTAGTACGAGGTTTGCGCCTGGTGGCCCACTGTCGCCTGAATACCGTGTTTGCCGACGTATTTGTTGTAGCTCAGGTAGTTCGTCAACGACCAGTAGTAGCTGTCCGAGCGCGAATCGATTAGTTTGCTCCGGAACGACGTTCCACCCACGTTCCCGGATTTCTGGAATGCGATGTTGTTATCCTGCCCCAGCGAATACGACAATTCGTTGCGCAGCGACAGGTCTTTCATCAGTTGCAGTTCGGCGTAGAGGCTACCAAAGACGTTGTTCGAAGTTTTGGTGTTGCCCCGGTACTGGCTGTTTCCAACCAGGTTGGAGTTACTGTATTGCACCCCGCCAACCGTCTGGCCACCACCCCAGGAACCGTCCAGGTTTTTCACCGGAACCAACGGGCTCGTTACGGCCCCCCACCAGATCGTACCTTCGGCGGCATCGGCCAGCGATACATCCTGAATGCTGCGGGATACGTTGGCGCTTATCCCAACTTTGGCCCAGCTTTTCAACTGATTGTCCAGACTGAAGCGGGATGAATACCGTTTGAAGTTGGAGCCAAGCAGAATTCCCTTGTTATCGAAGTAGTTCAGCGACAGGTAGTACGTCGTTTTGTCTTTTCCACCCGAAAAACTCAACTGGTGGTTGTTGATCGCTCCGCGCTGGAACATGGCATCCTGCCAGTCGGTTCCGCGGCCCAGCAAATCCGGATTCTTGAACTCGTCGGCTACCGGGTTGCCAATGATTGGCAGCACTTCGTTTTGATAGCGGGCAAAGTCCCGAAGGTCCATCAGGTCCAGCTTTCTGGCCACTTCCGACACCCCGGTGTACATTTCGTAGTTGATCTTGCCTTCGCCCTGCTTTCCTTTTTTGGTGGTCACCAGAATAACCCCGTTGGCCGCCTGCGAACCGTAAATAGCCTGAGCGGAAGCGTCTTTCAGTACGTCGATCGACTCAATGTCGTTCGGGTTCAGCATGGCCATGACGCTGTTACCGGTTTGACCGTCGCCCCCGCCCAGCCCCGCGTACCCGCTGCTGGATGACGTGTTTCCACCCACAAACGGTACGCCGTCGATGACAAACAGCGGGTCGTTGCTGTTGATGGACGTTACCCCGCGAACCTTCACCGAAACCCCGCCACCCGGCTGCCCCCCATTGCTGGTTACCGTTACCCCGGCGGCTTTCCCTTGAAGTAACTGGTCAACCCCGGCCGCCGGAATGTCTTTCAGCTCCGTTGCTTTTACCGTCGTGATTGAAGACGTTACGTCCGAACGCTTGGCGGTACCGTAACCGATAACGACAACCTCATCGAGAGATTGGTCATTGGCCAGCAGCGTAATGGTCAGGTTCGTCCGGTTGCCCACCTGAACTTCCTGCGTTTTCATCCCGATAAACGAGATGACCAGCACGTTATTTCCGTCAGGCATGTTGATCGTGAACCGGCCTTCAGCGTCCGTTGTGGTGCCCTGCGTCGTGCCCTTAACAGACACCGTCGCACCCGGAAGCGTATTGCCTTTCTCGTCGGAAACCACCCCTTTGACCAGGGCGTTCACATCGGATTTTCCGACGTTCGCATTTTTCAGTGACGCCATCACCACCGGAGTTTTCGCCGGAACGGTGACGGTATTGGTTCGGGTCTGCGCGTGGACGGCCGTCCAGTAGCTCAGCACCAAAACCCCCGAAAGCACATGTTTTATCATAAGTATTGGAAAAAAGGGACAAAAATTGGGCTACTCTCCAAAGAGCAAAAGCCGGAGAGCGCTGGATAAAAAATCAAGTTTTTATGATTGCGTATAATTTATACAAGTCGGAGGTTCCAAGGTTGGAGCAACCTTACCGACGGATAAGGAAGTTAATTCGGCATAGCCTATAAGCGTTGATTAAGGGTTTAGGATTACATTTTATCAGACAACAGCCTGGCTTAAACTCTTGACCAGTTTCTGCATGGGCAGCGAAATCATGACCGACGTTCCCTTGCCGGGTTCGCTCTGCCACATGACCTGTCCGCCCAGGTACGCAATTCGCGATTTAATGTTGGCAATACCGTTGCCCTTCGCGGGATCGGTTTCAAAATTTCCACCTTTCCCATCATCGTCAACGCTGATCAGAACGGCTTCGTCGTTCGCCATCATTTGCACGGTAATGAATTCGGCTTCAGCGTGTTTTAGGGCATTGTTCAGCAACTCCTGCACAACCCGATAAATCATCACCGATGCTTCGTCACCCAGATCCGGAACCTCGCCGTAATGCTCGAGCGTCAAGGCGGTTTCGTTCACCAGATTCAGTTTCTGCACCAAGTCTTCAAGCGCCGGAATCAGCCCGAAAGTCGACAAAGCGTAGGGACGCAAATCACTGGAAATCAAACGGGTTTCAGTGCAGGCTTCGTCCAGAAACTGGTTCAGCGGCTCCTTCACCGACAAGGGCAACTGTTCCTGATGCGCTTCCACAAACAGCTTGATTCGGGACAACTGAATGCCCAGGCCGTCGTGCAGATCCCGGGCAATCCGACTCCGCTCACTTTCCTGCCCCTCAATCATGGCCTGCAACGATTTCAATTCCAAATCCCGAATCTGCTGCTGTGCAATAACCGTTTGTTGATGATTAATTAATTTCTGCTGCCGCCGTCCAAAGATGAGCGCAAAAACGCCCAGTACGCTGATCAGCAACCCGCCCGCCAGCATCAGATTAAGCATGTGCTGATGACGGCTTTGTTCTTCTACCAGTTTCTTTTCAACGGCCAGCGTCTTCACCTGGCTGTCGAGTTCCTGCAAACGGATACTTTTAGTTTGCTCCGAATAGTAAAACTGATTCGTAAAGTCCAACGTTTTCAGGGCACTTTCGTACGCCTTTTTGTAGTCTCCCTTGTGGGAATAACTGTCGGCGGTATGCCGCGATAATTCCCGCATCATGGCCACATTCTTCTCCTGCTCCGATAATTGATAGCTTTTTCGGTAAGCCGCAATGGCTTCGTCCGAATGATCTCTAAACTGCTCGACCAACCCTAAGTAAAAGTAATTCAGCGCGATCAGCCAGTTGATGTCCAGTCGTTGCGACAGGACCAGACTCCGGCTTGCAAAATACTGCGCTGAATCCGGCTGTTTATTCCGTAAATACGTATTTGCCAGTAAGTTCTGGGCGTAAGCCTGGGAATAATCCTGCTTGTAAAGCGCACTCATCTGCTCGGTTTGGCGCAATCCGGTAATGAGACTTTTGGGAATTGATTCTTTTTTTTGAGCCAGATTCGCAAAGGCCAGCCGACACTCAATGACTTTCGGACCGTTGCTGGTTCGTTTAAAATACTGAAGTGCTTTGCTCAGGTACTCCCGGGCGTACGGTTGCATGAATACGTCCTGCGTGTAGTAGTCGCCAATCTTGATATGAACATTGTAATACCCCAGTGAATCGCCCCGCAGGTGGAAGTACTTCATCCCGTTGAAGAAAGCATCCAGCGTATACTTGTTGTAACCGTACTGCTGGTGATAAAGTCCCCCCAGGTACTCATACGATTGGGCTAACTTTCCGTACTCCTGGTTTTGCACCAACTGCCGGATCTGGTTTTTGACGCTGTCAATGGAAGCCACTTCCGATCGGGCCTGCACTTTTGGCCATAAGCTGCTAACCACCAGGAGCAACACCGTGCTCAGGTATTCTTTTCGCAACCGCCTGTACCGTAGAAATGCCCCCATTGAATTTCGTAATCCCAAAAAGTAAGCTTTGTACCTAAAGTCTATAAAACCTATTGATATATGTTTTTATTGTATACCGAAACAATCCTTTTTTTAATCAATACACTGCATTTCCATTGCCGTTTTAATCAGCAGCGCGGTATTCGGAACGCTGAATTTCATGAGCAGGCTACTGCGATGAAACTCAATGGCTTTCACACTGACAAACAACTGCGTGGCCATCTGTTGCGTGGTCAGCCCCTGCGCAATGAGCGTCAGCACTTCCGACTCGCGGGGCGTCAGGTTGGGTTTCAAACCCGTGTTTCCGCCCGGCTTCCGGCTCTTCGGTTCATCGTGCAGCAGAATATTCGTGACGGTTTCGTTAAAGTACGGTTTTCCGTCGTGGACCGTCCGGATGGCCTGTAATAACTCGACTTTAGTGGTGTTCTTCAGCAGGTACCCACGCGCCCCTTTCTTTACCACCCGTTTGATCAGACTGGCATCGTCGTGCATCGTCAGCGCAATCACCCGGGTGTTGGTATACGTGCGGGTGATGTGTTCGCAAAGTGCCAGTCCGTCCTCTATCCGCGGAAACGAAATATCCAGTAAAACCACGTCAATTGGCGCACCATTTAACTGCCCGACCACCGACGACACATCAAAACACCGCGCCGTTACTTCGATCTCGGAAGAACCGGAAATAAGCGCTGCGATCCCTTCAACAAACACATTGTGGTCATCCGCAATCAATACTCGTATCATCAATTCGTTTCCTTTATCAACACTGGACGCCAAGGGAGATTTTTTTAGCGTTGCTACAAAATCGACAGAAGCTTTTTAAACCAACTGGTCGTATCACTGTAACACCAGATCGGTTCTTAAAATTTACCGGCTTAACAATCAATTTACCTTCTGTAAAATTGAATATTGTTTAGCAAAAATAGGACAAAGTAGGTACCTTTTGAAATAGGGGAAACCCCGATTTTTAGAAATCTAGGGAAAACCCTAGTTCAGCCTTTTACAGGTAATAACAAACATCTTCTCCGAACTATCCTATACAGTCCTTGAATTAATAGTTTTTGAATAATAAAAAATACTTACTTAATGGTTAAATATGGACAAAATTGACCATATTTGTCAGACAAATTCTCTCCCCCCATCATGTCTTTTACCCTCACTGAATTGGAAGCGTTTCGCTCCCGACAGGATCCGATTGCGGATACCCTGGTGGCCGACCTGATTCGAGATCACGGAGTCAGTGTCGTTAATCAGCTACTGCCGACACTCACGCGCAATTATGAATTGAAACAGGAGCTTTTTCCGGATGCAATCGGCCAGCGGATTGGTCAGTACCTGGACGAAACTGCACAACCTCCTTCCTGGGCCAACCCGGAGGCCATCCGGATTGCTCAGAATCTGTTTGCAGACCACGGTATCACCATCGCCCTGCTGCTCCAGCTTCGCTCCTTACCGATGACCTACGCCTGCGCCCACGGCGCCCGGGTTTTGTACGAAACGGGGCTGATGACGGCGCGCGACGGGAAAGCCAACCTCGTCCGGCGGCTGATGGAAACAGCCCAGTTTGTGATTTTTTGCATGGAACCCGGCGGTCTTGATCCCGGCGGACGCGGCATTGTGACCGCCCAGAAAGTCCGGCTGATTCATGCCTGCATCCGGCATTACCTCAACCACCGGGGGTGGGACCACGCCATCTACGGCGCGCCCATCAACCAGGAAGACATGGCAGGCACCTTACTGGCGTTCAGCGCCCTGATCATTGAAGGTCTGGAAATGAGCGGCTTCACGCTGAGCCAGGAGCAGAAAGACGCTTACATTCACTGCTGGAACGTCATCAGCCACTGGAACGGCCTGGATCCGGCTCTTCTGGCTCCC
This sequence comes from Larkinella insperata, assembly GCF_026248825.1. Classification (NCBI taxonomy): domain Bacteria; kingdom Pseudomonadati; phylum Bacteroidota; class Cytophagia; order Cytophagales; family Spirosomataceae; genus Larkinella; species Larkinella insperata. The sequence continues at coordinate 810,874 of NZ_CP110973.1, forward strand.
GACTACGCGAGCGCCCTGCAACTAGGCTACGCCATTTTAGATCATCAGCAGGCTGCTTCTACGGCCGGAACCCAACTCACGGCGGCTCTGATTACCGAAGCCCAAACCCAGGTTGGTGGTTTATTGAAAGACACCATCCCGGCGCTGATCCGGTATTACTGCACCGATCAGATCGGCGATCTGCTGGGCGTGCCCGCGGAGCCCCTGGCGAAAGAACATCAACTTGCCGACCACATCAAACTGCTGGAGGCCAAAATCCAACACGTCGAAGAGAAACACGCGTTCCTGCGCTGGATGCTCGGCCGGATGTCTGTTGACTTCCTGCAACTTTCGACAACGATGTTTAATCACTTCAAAAACGTTCAGTTTTACATTCCCACCTACCTGACCGAAGGCGCTTCGGAATTTGACGCATTAAACCACCACCGATGAAAACACCTTGTACTTTTTCACCCACCGACTGGATTAACACCTGCGATTACACCCCCCTCGAACTCAGTCTGATTCTGATGGGAACCCTGTTCTGGAACCTGGCGTACGTCTTTATCATCCGCAACGGAATCCGCTACCGGTACGTCGAGATGCCCTGCCTGGCGGGGTCAGCTAACTTTGCCTGGGAGTTTGCCTGGAGCTTTCTGCTTATTACGGACATGGGAGCGTTATTTTCCTGGGGCTTGCGCGGCTGGTTTTTCCTGGACATCGTCATTTTCGCCCTGCTGCTGCGGTTCGGCAACAAACAGCTTACCAGCCCCATCATCCGCCCCTACCAACCCCTGATTGAGTGGACGGTTTTTCTGTTCTGGATTCCGGTGTTTTATTATTTCTACCAGGAAGGATACGATACCAGCATGGGCGCCACTTCGGCCTACGTCATTACGGTTGTGATGGAAGCCATGTTTATCTACCACTTCGTAAAACATCCGCCGGGCAGTTATTTTGAACCCGCCGTCGGCTGGTGCCGCCTGTTCGGTAACGGAGCAATGAGTATATTTGTTGGGATCAAATACCCGTCGATGCATTTTCTGCAATTACTGGCCGTCGCCGTCTTTGTTCTCGACCTGATTTACGTCATTCTTCAACACCGTCATGCCACGTTCAACTCTAATCAGGTCGCTGTTGTTAAGCAGCCTGCTGATCCTACCCTGGCTCTTTGATGCCCAGGCCGCCAAGCCGATTGTGGTCACCGACGTCCGGCAATCCTATAAGGTGGATGCGCAGGCCGACTTTGTGGAATCGACCGCCGGAGCCGGTGAGTTAGCGACAATCTGGCATTCGTTCCGGCCGTTTGATTACCTCCAGATCAGGCTGGATGTGGACACCAACAACGTCTACTGGTTTCGCTTCACGGTCCGCAACCAAACCGATCATGACCTGTACGCGGTGGTTCCCTCCCTGGGTTTTGCCAGCATTCAACTGTACGAATGGGATCAGGGTCGGGCCACGTTGGTGGGCAAGGGGGGCTCAAAGTATTCGGTATCGGAGAAATACCTTGTTACCAACGACGACATCATGCGGCTGGCCTTGCAACGGGGCCAGCAGAAGACTTATCTGATGCGGATCAGCCGGTTTAACTGGAAGTCCTTTCCGGCGTTCATTTACCCCGAATACGCCCTGATTCAGAATGCCCACAAATTCAATACGGCATCGGGTGTGCTCTTTGGCGTCATTCTGGCGGTTGTTCTTTACCAGTTGCTCACGTATTTTCTCACCCGCGAACGCGACTATCTGCGGCTTTCGGCTTACCTGCTGTTTCTTGGCATCCAGCTCACTATTTTTTCCGGCCACTTTTACGAGGTATTTCCATTTATCCCGTTTTCCCTAAACGAACGAATTTTCTTTGGCCTTCCCATCATCACGGCCCTGCTTTCCAACACCTTCGCGTATTACTTTCTGAAAATCAATGAACAGGGCGACCGGATCATGAAAATTGGTTTCCGGGTCACCTTCGCCTTTTTTATTACCACCTTTGTTGCCGCCTGTCTGGGTATCTCCAGCATTTCGGCGCTCTATCAACAGGGTTCCCCCCTGTCGGCGGCTTTCTTGTTTTTTACGGGCTTCCGGCTTTACTTCAAGGGGTTCAAACCGGCCCTGCTGTTTCTGGTTGCCTACTCCATGCCGGTGATTGCCATCCTGTTTTTATCGCTCTACATCTACGGCTTTATTACCTATTCGTGGACCATCCAAAACTTGCTTCTGATGAGCGCCGATGGCCACGCTATCCTGTTTTCGGTGGCCGTTGCGCACAAGATCATCGATTACCGCAACCAGACCGAGCAACTGATTAAAAACCAGAATACCGTGCTGGAACAGAAGGTTGCGGCCCGCACCTACGAACTGGCGCAGGACAAAGCCCGCATCGAACAGCAGGCGCAGCAGCTGCGGCTGGTAATGAAAGAACTTCACCACCGGGTTAAAAACAACCTCAGCATCGTTTCGAGCCTGCTTCATTTGCAGGCCGGTCGCCTGACCGACGAACAGGCCATCAAGGCGTTTCAGGAAGGGCAGCAGCGTATTGAGGTCATGGCCCTGATTCACCAGCGACTCTACAAGACCGACCAGATCACCACCATTGACATCGTTCCCTACATTCGGGAATTGACCACCAGCCTGAGCCACGCCTACGGCTTTTCCGACGACCGGCTCACGTTCCGGTTTCGCAGCGATTACGAACAGATCAACATCGACCTGGCCATTCCGATGGCCCTTATCCTCAACGAGCTACTGACCAACTCATTCAAATACGCCTACCGACAGACGAAGCATCCGCTGCTGGAAATTGAACTGCGAAACGAGGGCGACATGGTGATGCAGGTACGCGATAACGGCCCGGGCCTGGACCTGGAGCAGTGGAAACGACGGGGCAGCTCGTTTGGAAAACGGTTGATCGGTGGCCTAAGCGACCAGCTCGGCGGCCGCTACACGATGGAAAACCAGCACGGCACCCTCTTCCGGCTTCACATTCCGGTTGAAGAAGTCACGGAAGTGCTGGCTTAGTGAACCCATCCGCAACCGCAACGGCAAAGCCTTTTGTACGGATAAAAAGCCACCAACAGTATAGTTACTCCGGCCGATGCTTTATCTTTATAGACCCCAAAAACGAATTACGGATTCGTGGGGCCTGAAACTATTGCCTTAACACTGCTAACCAATGATTTTGCGTAAACGCTTTCGAACACCGCTGCTCTTTTCGGGTGTTATTACCGTTGCGGTCGTTTCCTGCATGAAAATGGGTCCTTCCGGTACGTCCCGGACTGCCGCCAGTGCCCCGCTAGTTGTGAAGGAAGATCCCGCTCAGGCCCGCGCCCGGGCCAAGGAAATTCGGGACAATACCGTAGTCAAACTGGCCGACGGTCTGAAACTCGACCTCTGGGCGTCGGATTCGCTGGCCCCCGACCCGGTAGCCATGTCCATCGACGATCAGGGCCGGGTGTACCTGACCCGTACCAAACGCCAGAAAAACTCCGAATTTGACATCCGCGGTCACCGTAACTGGATGACGCCTTCCATCGGCCTGAAAACCGTTGAAGACCGGCGGGCCTTTCTGCGCAGCACCTTTGCCCCCGAAAAAAGCAAGGAAAACGAATGGTTGAAAGACCTGAACGGCGACGGCAGCCACGACTGGAAAGACCTGACCGTTGAGAAAGACGAAGTCTGGCGACTGGAAGATACAACCGGCGACGGGATTGCCGACAAAGCAACCCGCATCCTGAACGATTTCTTCGAAGAAGTTTCCGACGTGGCCGGTGGTCTCCTGATCCGGGCCGAAGATGCGTTTGTGGCCATTGCGCCGGATATGTGGCGACTAAAAGACACCGACGGCGACGGTATTCTGGATCAGAAAACGTCCATCAGTCACGGCTATGGTGTACACATCGGTTTTGGCGGCCACGGCATGTCGAACCCGATTGAAGGACCAGACGGCAAGATTTACTGGAACATCGGTGACATTGGCGCCAACATCACCACCAAAGAGGGCGTCAATCACAACCGCTCCAACGAAGGCATCATCGCCCGCTCGAACCCCGACGGGTCGGATTTCGAAATCTTTGCGGGCGGTTTGCGTAACACGCATGAGTTTGTATTTGACGAATACGGTAATCTGATCAGCTCGGACAACGACGGCGACCACCCCGGCGAAAGCGAGCGGCTGGTGCACGTCGTGGAAGGCTCCGACGCAGGCTGGCGGGCCAATTGGCAGTACGGCAAATACACCGATCCGAAAAACAACAGCTACAAGGTCTGGATGGACGAAAAACTGTACAAACCCCGCTGGGACGGTCAGGCCGCGTACATCATTCCCCCCATTCAGAACTTCCACAACGGCCCGACTGGCATGGTGTACAACCCCGGCACGGGGTTGGGCAAGGAATGGAAAAACAAATTTTTTCTGGTTGAATTCGTCGGAAACCCCGCCCGTTCGCCCATCTGGTCATTTGGCCTGAAACCCAAAGGCGCGTCGTTCGTGCTGGATGGGGAGAAAAACATCCTGACCGGCATTCTGCCCACCGGTATTCGCTTCGGTCCCGACGGGGCCCTGTACATTGCCGACTGGATCAACGGCTGGGATACGAAAAACTACGGCCGCGTCTGGAAGCTGGACGTTACCGACGACAAAAATGACCTGAAAGACCTGCGCGCCGAAACCAAGCGCCTGATGGTCCTGAACTACGGTTCGCAAACGGAAGACCAACTCTTTACGCTGCTGTCGAATACCGACATGCGCATCCGGCAAAAAGCGCAGTTTGAACTCGTGAAACGCGGAGCCAAAGGAGCCGCCGTGTTGCAGAAAGCCATCGCCCAGACCGGCAACCAACTGGCCCGGATTCACGGCATCTGGGGCCTGGGCCAACTGGAACGCCAGGATAAATCCTATACGGCTTCGCTGTTGCCCCTGCTGAACGATTCCGATTCGGAAATTATTGCCCAAACTGCCAAAGTGCTCGGCGATGCGGACGCTCCGGAAGCCGGTCCGCTGCTGGTTCCGTTGTTGGCAAATCAGCATCCACGCGTTCAGTTTTTTGCCGCTCAGGCCCTTGGCCGCGTAAAATACCAGGCCGCCGTGGAACCGTTGCTGAACCTGATCAAGGCCAACAACGACGAAGACCTGTACCTGCGCCATGCCGCCGTGCTGGCCCTGTCGCGCATTGGTCAGGTGGAGCCAATGGTGGCGCTGGCCAACAACCCCAACAAATCGCTGCGGCTGGCGGCCGTGCTGGTACTGCGCCGACTGAGCAGTGACCGGATCAGTGCGTTTTTGCAGGATAAGGACGAGTACATCGTTGCGGAAGCAGCCCGCGCCATCAACGATGATCTGTCGATTGAAAAAGCCCTGCCCGCGCTGGCGGCTACGCTGAAAGAAACCCGCTTCACCTCCGAACCGCTGCTGCGACGAGCCATCAACTCCTGTCTGCGCGTGGGTGGCGACGAGCAACTGAATACGCTGGTGGCGTTTGCCCAGCGCAAGGATGTCGCCAAGGAACTGCGCGCCGAAGCCCTGGCAACCCTCGGCACCTGGGCCAATCCGTCGGTCCTCGACCGGGTTGATGGCCGGTACCGGGGAGCGGTTGAACGCAATCCGGCGGTGGTAAAAGCGAAACTTCAGCCGCAAATTGCTACTTTCCTGCAGGATTCCGACCCCGCGGTGTTGATTGCAACGGCACAGATGATGAGCAACCTGGGCCTGGCGGATCAGGCCGAAAGCCTGGCCAAAATCATGGCGGAGAACTCTTCCGGCGATGTGCGGGCGGCCATGCTGACGGCTTTGCAACAGTTGAACTACAAAGACATCGAAGCCGTCATCAAAAAAGGCATGAACGATTCGGATGCCGACGTTCGCACCACGGCCCTGGGTCTGGTCAGCGGGTTGAACCCGTCGGCCGAAACGCTGGCGGATGTTTCGAAAGCGGTTTTTGACAAAGGCAGCGTAAAGGAACAGCAGCAACTGCTGCGGGTTTTAGGCGGGATGCCCGTCGCGAAAACCGAGCCGATTCTGGCCGGACTCCTCGATAAACTGGCCAGCAAACAGTTGTCGTCCAGTCTGGCGCTGGAATTGAGCGAAGCCGTCGATGCGACCAAATCCGCTGCGTTGATTGCCAAACTAGCTCCCCTGCGCTCAACCGGAACCGGCATCGCCGACTACCAGGATGCGCTTTTTGGGGGTAACGCGCAACTGGGGCGTCAGATTTTCAACACCAACTCCACGGCGCAGTGCGTTCGCTGCCACGCCATCCACGGGCAAGGCGGGGCGGTCGGTCCGTCGCTGACACGCATCGGAAACACCCTGACGCGGGAGCAACTGCTTCAGGCCCTTATTGAGCCCAGCGCCCGGCTGGCCCCCGGTTTCGGGATGGTTTCACTGACGCTGAAAGACGGCCAAACCGTGAGCGGAATCTTAAGTGAAGAAACGCAGCACGAGTTGATCCTGAAAACGTCCGAAGCCGAGCCCCTGAAAATACCGTTGTCCCGCATCGAAAAACGGGAAAACTTACCTTCCAGCATGCCGCCCATGGGCTATATTCTATCCAAACGCGAAATCCGGGATGTGGTGGAGTTTTTGGCAAATTTGAAATAGCCGAACAATGTAAACGCTTACTCAGCGAATAGCCAGCCAATAAATCATTGGCTGGCTATTTCATTTTAATACCCTTGTTAATGTTACTGCTCTTGCTCGATATTTAACAAAATATATAAATAATCTAATAAGAATCTGTATGTTTATGACACTAGTTTATTTTCCGGCTGTCCCTACTCTTCGGCGCCAGCTCAGGAATAGTTCTTTACCGAAAAACTTTACGTTATGTCCCAAAACTTTACGCTTACCCGGTCGTGGTACGTCTTTTTTCTGGCCTTCTTTCTTCAGTTTACCGCCACACTCGCCCAGCCGGTTTCGGTTTCGACTGGACGTTACCAGATTGACAAAAACCTGAAATTAATTGTTTGCAACCAGGTACCCGCTTTTCCGGCGGGGCAGCAGTACCCGGTTCTGCGGCTTGACGCAGACTATACTTTTACGCAGCCAGTCAGCGCCTTCGAAGCGGGCAAGGCGTACAAGGTTAAAAACGGCAGCAACATCTTTACGCTGTATTTCACGGGTTTTCCGCTCGTTGAAATCAAGACACAGGGTAATCAGACCATCAGTAACACCAGTAAACGGACGAAAGGCAGCTTTAGCCTCGCCAACGGAACAGACCCTCTTTTTACCTCCCACATGGGCATTCGGATCCGGGGCAATATTTCGCGCCGGTTTCTCAAAAAATCCTACAACATGGAGCTTTGGCAGGATCCGGAGGGGGAGGAAGAACGCGAAGTTTCTCTGCTGAACTTGCGGGAAGACAGCAAATGGTATCTGCTGGCTATGTACAACGAACCGCTCCGGCTCAACAACGCGACCTCACACGCCATCTGGCTGGACATGCACAAGGTCTACTATGCCGCGCAGGAACCGAAAGCCAACTCGGCCATCCGGACCAAATACTGCGATGTGTTTATCAACGGTGCGTATACCGGGGTTTATCTGTTTACGGAGCCGATGGACCGCAAACAGCTTCAACTGAAGAAAACGGCAGACGACGGTACGATTCGCGGTGAACTCTACAAATCCGGTGGCTGGACCGGCGCGACCACCTTCACTGGCCTGCCGGCGCCCCCGACCAATCCGGATGCGGAAGAATGGGCCAGTTGGGAAATGGATTACCCGGACCCTTATTGGAACAATCTGTACGAGCTGGTAAAATTTCTGGTGAATTCACCCGCCAATGAATTCAAAAACACGGTTTCTCAGAAGTTACGGATTGATAACCTGATCGATTACTTCATTTTCTTTAACCTGACCTACGCGACGGACAACACCGGCAACAACCAGTTTCTGGCGCGTTACAAGGCCGACGAACCGTACTTTTTTATTCCGTGGGACTTTGACGGCACGTTCGGGTATTCAACAAACTTCGACCGGTCGGAAGAAACCCGCACGGTACTCAGCAACGGTCTTTTCGATCGTCTGCTGGCGCTTGACCCAACTGGTTTCAAAAGCAAATTACGCAGCCGCTGGTTTGCCCTGCGCAACAATCAGTTGTCCGTCAGAAATCTAAAAAGCAAGTTTGCGGGTAACTACAATCTGCTGACAACCGAAGGAGCCTACGCGCGCGAAACCCTGAAATGGAGCGGTACCGTCAACACCGGCGACATGGCCACTGTCAATGCCTGGCTGGAAAACCGGTTGCGTTTTCTGGACGAGTATTTTGCACTTTTCCCGGAAGGCAATTCCCAGACGGAACTAGCTTCTTTTCGCGGACAAACGGCGGGCGGAGGAAAAAGCCTGAACTGGTCAACCCGCCGGGAAGTTAACCTGAAACAGTTTGAACTGGAAGTTAGCACCGACGGCACCAATTTCAGTGCGGTAACAACGGTTACGCCCACGGGCGGCACCCAGCGTGGGCAGACGTATGCCTTTGTGCACAACAACACCGCTCCGCTGGCCTTCTATCGCCTGAAACTGGTGACGAACGACGACCAGATTACGTACAGTTCTTTCGTCCAGATCGGGGCCAACAACTGCGCATCAGCTCCGGCCGCGCCCCAGATCAGCGCCAACCTAACGGAGATTACCAAAGGGCAGACCGTCGTTTTATTGGCCAGCGGCTGCGATCAGACCGTGGTTTGGAGCACTGGACAAACGGGTTCTTCGGTCCTGGTGAATCCCGAAATCACGACGACTTACACCGCCAAATGCCGTCAGAATGCCGGTTGTGAAAGTACGCCGTCCGCTTCGGTACAGGTCAACGTTTACCCGGCTGGTTCACTGCCGGGCAACTTTGAAGGCTACCTCGGCGGCCTTGACTGCAATTTGCTGCGCGGCTGGGCCTGGGATCGCCGGAAACCCGATTCACCCGTTTACGTCGAAATTCTGGATGGACAGAACGTTATTGCCACGGTCATCGCCGATGATTTCCGGCAGGATTTGAAGAACGCGGGGAAAGGCAACGGCGCCCACGGGTTTAACTTTTCGATTCCCGAGACACTCAAAGACAATACCGAACATTCCCTCAGCATCCGCATACTTGGAAGCAGTTTTACGCTGAGAGATTCGCCTAAAAAACTCAAATGCCAGGGGACCATTCCAACGCCACCGACCAATCGGCCGCCGGTGGCCCCTGCGGTTTCTACGTTGTCCGCGACGGTTAATACGGCGTTCTCGGTGGTTCTGCCTGCCTTCACTGATCCGGAAAATCAACCGCTCACGCACAGCCTGACGGGCTTGCCCGCCGGTTTGACGTTTGCCGCCAGTACCCGAACCATCAGCGGTAAACCCACGGCAAAAGCCAGCCTGAGCCTGACCTACAGCGCCACAGACGGGACTAATGCAACCACTATACCGGTTTCACTGGTGATCAACGATGCCTCCGCTCCAATCAATCTGCCCCCGGTTGCTCCTACTGTTTCGGTCTTATCGGCGACGGTCAACACGGCATTTTCGGTTACTTTACCCGCCTTCACCGATCCGGAAAACCAGCCGTTGACGTACAGCCTGACGGGACTGCCCGCTGGTCTGAATTTTACGGCGGCTAACCGCCAGATTACCGGAACGCCCCAGACAGCGGCCAGCTACACCCTGACCTACGCAGCCAGCGACGGCCCCAACAGCCGTTCGATGAGTGTCGCGTTGACGGTAAGCTCCGCCAACACGCCGGTTACGGGCAATTTTGAAGGCTTTCTGGATAAAGTGGAATGCGGCTCGATTCGCGGGTGGGTCTGGGACCGCAACAAACCCAACGAGCCGCTGACCGTCGAGTTTTTTGCCAACGGCGTTTCCATCGGCACGGCCAAAGCAGACCTGTTCCGGCAGGATATTCTGGCGGCCGGAAAGGGCAATGGCTACCATGTCTACGACTTCCCGACGCCGGCCCGGATAAAAACCGGCCAGACGTTCCAGATCAGCGCCAAAGTGCAGAACAGTACTTACACGCTGAAACAGGCTCCCAAACCGCTGAATTGCGCACCTAACGCCCGCTTAAGCGATTTTGCAGCAACGACGGGCAACGAAGACGAGATCCTGATAACGCCCAACCCAAGCAGCGGAACGTTCGAAGTGCAGTTTTACACCGCTACGCAAACCGTCAGTGAGGTATCGGTCGTGGACGAAATGGGGCAGTCGTGGTACCAGAAAAAACTAGAAGGGATGGGCCATCAGCGGCACAAAATCAGCCTGACCGGAGCCAACGGTGTTTATCTGGTGGGCATTCGGCAGGGCAACCAGGTCCGCACGAAGAAGATTCTGATTGTGAAATAAAGAGATTGCTTCTTCTAAATAAAGAAAGGCCAATCCCTGATTGGCCTTTCTTTTTTACTTGTTTTCCAGCACCACGGCTGGTTGAGCCGCGGGAATCGCAATCCGATCCGACGACGAAGAAAACAGGTTGTATTTCAAGATGCAGTAAATGGCGCGAAAACCGTCTTTCCAGCCAATTTTCTTTCCTTCCTTGTAGGTCCGGCCGTAGTAGGAAATCCCGACTTCGTAGATGCGGATATCCGGAATGCGGGCGATCTTGGCCGTCACTTCCGGCTCGAAGCCAAACCGCTTTTCTACCAGCTTGATTCCTTTGATGATGTCGCTGCGGAACGCTTTGTAACAGGTTTCCATATCCGTCAGGTTCAGATCGGAGAGCATGTTGGAGAGCAGCGTCAGAAACGAGTTTCCGATGGTGTGCCAGAAGTACAGAACCCGGTGGGGCCGTCCGCCCATAAACCGGGAGCCGTAGACCACGTCGGCCCGCCCCGTCAGCATGGGCGCCAGGATGTGCTGGTACTCGGCGGGGTCGTACTCCAGGTCAGCATCCTGAATAATGATGTAATCACCGGTAGCCCGCTGAATACCTGTGTGAAGGGCCGCCCCTTTTCCCTGATTTACTTCGTGTTTGGTGTAGTTCACGAGTACATCCGGCCGATCCAGAATAAAGCGTTTGATGACATCCTCCGTACGATCCGACGAGCAGTCATTAATGACCACCAGCTCACGCGTCATTTGCTCTGGCAAGTCAACATCGGCCACGCGATCGAGCAATACACGGATTGTCTTTTCTTCGTTGTAGGCCGGAATAACAATAGATAATCTCATGCTATTATCAGACAAAAAGTAAATAGTAAACCCCTCATTTAATAAATTAAACGTTATCTTTAACTACCTTATTTATTAAGCGATACTGGCTCCTGTACCTGTAGAGAACTGCGAAAACCGTCCTCAATTTTTGCACCCCGCTGCTCCAGATCCGGGTAAAAAAACGGAGCGCAAAGCCGGCCTTCTTCGTCGTAGCAGTTCTGCTCCAGCGGGCTGCCAACCGGGTTTACTACTTCCAAACCACTTTGGGTGTGACGCAGTGTAAAAAGCGATTCATAAGATCCTTTTTCCCGATAACTCAGTGGCTTCGGAATGAATGCGTACTGTTGAATCGGAAAGTGATTTAGCACCAGATAATATGCAATAAAAAAACCGATCAGAAGCACTGATGCAAGGCCAGCCAGCCGATTCCACCACAGCCCCAGCACCCGCTCGCCGGTTGGCTCGGAAAGAACCGGCAGCCACGGAATAAGCACTGTTAACCAGATGAATGCGTAGCCGAATCGGAAATCGGGCGCTGATAAGAACCAGAACAAAAAGCCTGCCAATGTTACCAGATACGGCATTAAGAGCACATTAAAGGCCGCCCGGCGACGGGCCGAAAAAAGATGGCTTCCCATCACCACCGGCGACAGCACGGCCATCACCCAAATAGGACGGTTGAAAAAATTTCCCTGGCGGTCCCACCACATCGGAACCCACTTGGCGAAGGACATTTTCAGGTAGTTGACGTTCATGTAGGCTTCGTGAATCCGGAATTTGGCCCAGAACTCCACGTAGTCCCGCTCATGGTGCGTCCGCTCGATGGGGATTTTCCAGTCAAACGAAAACAGATCGAGGCCGGGGAACGGATAGATCAGGTAGCCCGACAGGATAATATTGCGCAACACCCAGGGCACCGCGAAGGCCAGGCCGATGCCGATAACCAACGCCACCCGCGAAACCGTGAGGTAGGGCCTGAGGGCCCAGCCGATGGGCAGCAGCGCCAGAACGATCGGAATGGTTGCCAGTTTGATCGTCACGCAAAGCGCAATCAGCAGAACCATGGTGACCAGTTGAAATCCGAAACCCGGCTTTTGGTCCAGCCACATCAGCACGATCGTCATGGGCAACAACGTAGCGGGCAGGTCCGGCGTCGGCGAAAACACGTGACGCGTCAGGTAGTAGAGCACCAGCAGAAGCAGCAACAGCGACAGAACCTGATAGTGGGTTTGTTTCCACGCCAACAGCCGCCAGCAGACAAGCAGAAAAATGGCTCCATTGAGCGGATACAGCGTTTGCCCAACCAGATCAGTTAACCCCCAGGCCGCCGACACTACGAAAAAGCTGGAGTTGAACGCCAGACGACCGTGCAGGTTCCCCAAGCCGGGAATAACCGGAAACCGCTCGTTCCAGCGAATGGAAGGAAGGTGGTAAATTCCGCTGTCAAAGTGATCCGGACTAAGCGTAGAATACAGCACGATGGCCAGAAACAGGAGCCAGAAAACCGGAATCTGCTTTTGTTTCACCCAGAACTGACCAACGTAAGCGGCCATTTCGGACCGAAAAAAAACGGCAATCAACGCAGCGCCACCGAGCCAGATGGCGGATAAATAATAATTGGTGGGCACGAAAAGGGATGCGATTTGCAGCGCTCCCACCAGCAGACTCAGCCCCGCCAGGATTAACTCACTCCCCCGAACCGGGCCGGTTTCGTCAATCAATCGGGAAACCGTTAAGACATTGTAAAGAAATAATCCATAGGCAAGACATCCGAGCAAAATGGCTACCCACAAAAGAACTAGTATCATTGAAAACGAGGCTGGTTACTATTCCGGCAAGTCAGGTCAATTACCGGTTTTAGTTTATACTTTTAAAATAATTTCTGCCGACCTAAAGGCTGAATCAAATAACTAATTATAAGACGAGTTATTTTCAGCTTTACACCTTCAAATCAATGGATTGATAGGACAGTAAGACACAAGCAATAAATTTGCCAAAGCTGGTTCCGGTAATCTTAAGTTTGTATTTAAACCACAGACGGTTACTTTTTGGCGGACGGTGCTGGGCGGTGCTGATTCGTTTTTCATCCGAACCAAAACCGCCGACGTCGTTTCACTCAAGCGAAAAAAAGAGGCCCGGAGACTCCGGGCCTGATAGGCAGAAAATACGAATTGACAATTTTTAATGATTCCCTGTACTTTGTGCTCAGGGCTATTTGACCCGCTTTGCGGCATCGCCCTTTCGGGTTTTGGAAACGGGCTCTGGTGTTTTCTTCAGCAGTGGCTGAAGCTGGGCCGCCAGCCGCCGGTAGCCCTCGGCATTGGGGTGCAAACCGTCGGTGAAAAGCGACTCGTCAATCTTGCCGTCTGGTTTCAGGAAAACCGTGCCGGGCTGGGCAAATTTGACGTTGGTTTCACCCGCCACCTGCGCCAGTTCTTCGTTGAGCGTCGCCAGCCGCTGTTCTTCGTTTCGGCGTGGCAGAATACCAATCAGCAGGATTTCGGCCCCCGGTTGCCGTACCTGAACGGACTGAATCAGGGACTTCAGACCGGCCGCAATCTCCGCGTTGGAATTCCACTGGAGGTTGTTGGTGCCGATCATCAGCACGACCTGCGCGGCCTGGTACCCGTCCAGTTCGCCGTGGTACACCCGCCAGAGAACATTTTCAATGCGGTCCCAGCCGTAGCCGAGATTTTGTACGCCCAGCGGTTCCATCACGGCTTTCCAGGAATCAGCCCCCTGGGCGAGCGGGGCTTTGGGCTCGCCACCCCAGTAGTGCGTAATCGAATTGCCGATGTAAACGATGCGGGGCGGAGTGGTTTTCAAACGGGCCAGAATCTCGCGGTGCCGGGTTTCCCAATCGTAAATCCGGGAATCGCGGGACTGCGGCACCGGTTTCGTGGTGGAAACATCGCCGGACGGTTCGTTCAGGATGGTGCGTAGACTGCGTTCGTAGGCGTCGGCGTATTGCTGCATCCCCAAATCCGACGGGTGCGTCCCATCGACCATCGCATCGTCGCTCAGGTTGATTTGCGATTTGGGCAGCAGGTACAACTGGCCGATGCCCTCGCTCTTCAGTTGCGCAAACGCCTGACGCATGACTTCGTTGACTTCACTATAGGCTTTTTTTCGAATCGGGTTGATGTCGCCGTCCGTGTAACCCGCGTGTTCGACCAGCAGAATGGGGGTCGCCGGGCGTTGTTGCCGCAGCACCCGGACCGATTCCAGGATCCGGGTTCTCACTTCTTCGGCAGATCGCTCGGGCGTCTTAATCAGGTTGGGCAGACAGTCCAGCACGTAGATTTTGGCGTCAATCTGCGGCAACAACTCGATAATTTCCTTTTCCAGCCGCCCGTTGCCGGAAAACGCCAGGTTGATCAGCGGGCGATCCAGTTTACGACCTACGATTGCCGTCCAGGCCATGCCGGGCCGCGACGCACAGGCCCCCTGCGCAATGGACGTGCCGTAAACCACAATGGGTTTGTCGGCCCGCACAGGCAACGGAGTGACCGTTACGCCCTTCGGCACGCCAATTTCGAGCCATTTTACGGAATTGTAGAGCGGCAGGTATAGCCGGTATTCGCGCCCCTTCTGGTGGTACGGGTCGTTTGCTTGCAGGTTGGTAAACTGGTACTGAATCGTATCGCCAAAGGTATATTTGCCGTTGCACCACAGCCAGTTGCCGTCGCTGTTTCCGGCGTAGAGATCCACCCCGCTAACGCCCGTTGCGGGCATGTGCGGCATGGCCTGCTTGCCGTCTACCGCGTACCGAACCGTGATCCGGTCGGTGCTGGCCCGAAAGCGAATCAGCAGCCCGGCAGCATTACGCGACAGGTTCCAGACGACTTTCCGAACGCTTTTCTCGGCTTCGGCCGGCAAACGGTCGTATGGACTTTGAATGGTTTTACCGCTCCATGCCTGGCCTTCGATCACCGAAGGCTCGGCACCGGCGGGGTTCCACCACGTTAATTCGTCGGCCGTCTGGGCAACGGCGAAACGGCCGGTCAGGCAGGTAAGCGCAAAAAGCAGAAAGATTTTTTTCATCGAAGTCAGGTTCAGGAATAAAAGTGATCGGTGCTGCGGAAAACGCCTAAAAATACGGAGTATCGGCGTAAATCCGGCCAGTCAGGTGGGCATGTAAACAAAATACCGTCGTCCCGGCTTTATTTCTAAAATCTATTCTTCAACCGCTTTTTGCGCTAATTTTTTAAGCTATGTACATTATTCTTGGCGCTACGGGCCACGTAGGTTCGGCGGTAGCTAATGCGTTGCTCGAAAAAGGAGAACCCGTCACAATGGTTACCCGGGATGCCCGAAAAGCGGATGCCTGGCAGCAGAAAGGAGCGCAGGTGGCCATTGCTGATGTGCACGATACGGTGCGTTTGAAACAGATTTTCCGTCAGGGCAAGCGGCTGTTTTTGCTCAATCCGCCCGCTCCCCCGTCGACGGATACGGCCGCGGAAGAACGCCGAAGCCTACGGGCGATTCTGGACGCGCTGGACGGATCGGGTCTGGAGAAGATCGTGGCCCAGTCGACTTACGGAGCGCAGCCCGGCGAGCGGGTCGGCGATCTGGCCGTGTTGTACGAACTGGAACAGGCTTTAGCCCGGCAGGATATTCCCGCCAGCATCGTCCGGGGAGCGTATTACATGAGCAACTGGGAACACGCCCTGTACTCGGCTCAGGATGAAGGAAAAGTGTATGCCTATTATCCGGCCGACTTCCAACTGCCGATGGTGGCCCCTCAGGACATTGGCGAGGTGGCGGCCCGGCTGCTCACCGAACCCACCGGCCAGATGGGACTGTACCACGTCGAAGGGCCTGAACTGTATTCACCAGCGGATGTGGCTGCGGCTTTCGCGACGGCTTTGCAGCAACCCGTTGAAGCCGTTGAAATCCCGCGGGATCAGTGGGAAGGGTCGTTGAAAGCGGTGGGCTTCTCCGATGCAGCCGCGGAATCGATGGCGAACATGACCGCCGTTACGCTGAAAGGACCGGAGCTGCCGGAAAAACCGATACGGGGGGCCACCTCGTTGCAAAGCTACATTGCGGACCTCGTCGCCGGAAGCCAGCGCGGGTAAGCGCAGTCGGGCTTTGGGGAGGTTCCGGCATGGATAAAAGAAAAGCGTCATAATCGGATTGATTATAACGCTTTTGCAATAGCGCAACCGGCCGTTGCTGATGAAGCGGCTTAGTGAAACAAGTGGATACCGATGACCAGCAGGTGGAGCAGTACATTAACGGCAAAAAGCTTCATGCAAAACCGTACTGACAACAGACCCAGGTTAGAAACCAGTACCGCAAAGAACGATACGACGGCAAATCCGGCGAACAGGTCGCTGTACCCAAAATCAAAGTATTGGAAAATCAGCAGGGCAACCGGCGTCAGGATACAGCCCTGGAGCATCAGCATGGCGCCCATCATGGTAAACCGGTAATCGCCGGATTCAAGTAACGCAATCAGATTATTATATCGGGTGGTCCAACTTTCGCTCAGGTTTTGTTCGGCAACGGGTTGGGCGGGAAAAGCAAGTTTCGTGTTCATCGTCGTAGTGATTAAGAATTTGATGACACAAAGATTGCCGACAAACTCCGCCCGACCGATGACCACCGTCAACCCGGTAGCTGATCTTAACCGGGCCGCCACCTGAGCATCGTCAGTTTCCGATCTGATCCAGGTCATGGAAAAAAACCGGTCAAACCGGCAGCTTTACGGAAAATATCGACAGGATGGAAACACCAATCATTTACCTGGAACGGCGCCAACTGGAGCATTGTCAGACCGAAAACCAGCGCTGGGCCGTCACGCTTACAAATCTTGAGCAGGAGATCAACCAGTTGCTCACGCTGCTGGAAGATGTTCTGGCGCAGTACAATCACCAGAACCTCCGCCACCGGGCTATTGATTATTACCGGGGTCTGAATCGGCTGAAAGTCTGGTTCAACCGCCTGCGCATGGATCTTTGCGAAAAATCCGATTGTGCTTCCAGTAACCTGCTTCCGTGCGAAAAACCACGGTTTGGGCGTCAACCGGTTCTTCCATCCCAATTTGCCGACTTGTCCGACGAATTTATCCGCACCAAAACCGGTTGCTACCAGTTTTTGTCGGGACTGGTGCAACTGAACTTATTGTAACCGTTTTATCGGGCGCAGTCCGTTTATTTCCCACAAAAGGAGGTTCCCTTTCGGCCGTTCCCTTTTGTGGGATTACGGTATTGCTTACTGCGCGATCTTCTCCAGAAAGGATTTATCCGACCCTCCGCCCAGGTTTTTGTACAGCACAACCGTTGTTTTCGTTTCCGGGAAATACAGCGCGTTGGCTTCGATACCGATCAGGGCACCGTTATGACCAAAGCCCGTCTTGCCCCCTACGTGCCAGATTTCCAGCCCCAGCCCGTATTCACAGTCGGGGCCGGTGCAGTTCGCCAGCTGCTGTTTCTGCATATCAGCCAGCAACGACGCCGAAATGATTTTCCCGCCGAACAAAGCCGTATAAAACCGGTGGATATCCCCCACGGTACTGACCAGCCCCCCCGCGGCCATGCCATTGCCTTCGGCCACATCCCAGGTTGTCACATCCCGCACGTTGCCGGGCGTTGTAACGGTATAGCCCCGCGCCACGTTGTTGTCGGTGCCCCGGTCCAAATGCGTGCGGGTTAACCCCAGCGGAATCAGCAGTTTTTCCGCCATCTGTGCCGACAGACTTTGGCCCGAAACGTTTTCGATTATCAGTTCGAGCAGCCAGTAACCGGGGTTAGAGTACGAATAGTTGCTGCCGGGCTGAAACAGCAAAGCCTGGTTCGTCACGTACTTTTGCAGCCGTTCCTGGGTGGTCAGGCTTTTCAGGGCACCGGGGTCGTTGACAATGTCGGTCTGGTAGCGCAGGCTCTGGTTGGGCGGGTCAATAACGCCGGAGGTGTGGGCCAGCAACTGCCGAACGGTAATCTGGTCGGACGACGGAATGGCGCCCGCCAGTTGTGGCAACAGCGTGGCCAATTTGTCGTCCAGCCGCAGCCTGTCTTCTTCCACCAGTTTCAGCACCAGCGCACTCACAAACACTTTGGTGATGCTGCCAATCCGGAACGGGGTTTCGGTGCCAAACGGCGTACGGTGTTCGAGGTTGGAAAAACCCACAGCCCCGGCCCACAACGGGTCGTTGCCTTTGGCGACCAGCATCACCGCCCCCGGCGACTGGCTTTTTTGCTGATAATCCTTAACATACGCCAAATATTCAGCGTTTTTCGGGTGCTGGCTGTAATCAACCGTCGAAACCGCCGACGGTTGCGGAACCTCCAGCTCACGGCAGGCAAAAACCGAGAGCAGCAACACGATGGGGAGAATGATCTTTTTCATGGCGACTTAGCGGGATGTGGAACGACGGATCTTTTTGGCAACCCCGATCTGGAAAAGCTGGTGGGGCAGGTACAGGGAGTTGTTTTGCAGGAAAGGCGCTTGAATCATCACGTTGTAGGCCACAAAGGGCGTAACGCCCCCTACTTCGACGCCCAGACTAACGCCCGACGTTGCCACCAGCCGGTGCTGAAGACCAGCCGTTTTTGCGTACGTTTCGCCATCGTAGCGGTACAGCTGAGCCGCCGACCTGTTCAGCATATACCCCGGCCCCATTTTTAGATCAAGATGGATGTTGCGGGCGAAAAACCGGTAGCCTACTTCGGTAGTGAGCAGGAAGGACGTAGCCAGTTCGTTGTGGTGAAAACCGCCCAGGTTCAGGGTTTGAATCCACTGGTGTTTTTTACCTTGCCGGTAATAAAGCTCCGTTCCGACGCTTACGCCCGGATTCAGACGGGCCGTCAGGCGGCTGACCGACGGCAACGTGGCCGTTTCGTTGAACAGACTAACCCGAAGCGGCAAACCGTTTCCCGAACGCTGCCCCAGCACGGTATGGGTAATCAGAAGGTGGAAGGCCACCGCAACTCCCAGGAAGATTGTTTTCATGGTATTTGTTCATTTGTTGTTTACGTTGGCGGAATCCGGCCCGTCATACCGACTAGGCATAAGCGAGCGGACGGACGGGTGCCTTTCCCTGTAAGTACTGAGAAGGCGTCAGCCCGGCGTATTTTTTAAAGGCAATCGAAAAATGCTGGGCGTGTTCATACCCCAGCCGGTCGGCCACCTCATCGACCGACAGCGCGTAGTTTCGTAGCAGTTGCGCGGCATGTTCCATCCGCAGCTTACGCAGGTAGTTGAAAACCGTAGTGTTGAACAGTTGCTTGAAGCCTTTCTTGACCTTAAACTCGTTCAGCAGGCAATACCGGCTTAGTTGCGCCAGCGAATGGTCCGACAGAAAGTTGGCATCCAGGTACCGTTTTAACTGGTGCAGCTTTTCGACTTCATCGGCCGGAATGGCCTCCAACGCCAGAACCGGCGTTTTGAACTGCTCGATCTCCAGCGCCACCAGCTCCAGCACCCGCGACTGAATGAGCAGATTGCGCATAGGCCCCAGGGCTTTGCAACTCCGGATATCATCGATCAGATGCCGCATCTGGGGGGTGATCGTCGACGTGCCCGAAATGCCGGAAAAAGGCCGCTCGTGGTGTAACTCGTTCAGAATCCGTTCGCTCCAGCTATCGTCCTGTCCGATGGCCGACATAAAAAATGCCTTGTCCAGACTCACCAGCAGCATCGAAAGGGATTGCCCGCGCTTCAATCGGTTGCGGTGGCTTGCTTCCGGAGCGTGCACCAGATTGTGCGTACCGGGGCGCATGTTCAGTTCCTGACGTATGCCCCGAAACTGCGTATCGATGGTTCCACCGAGCATGAAATTGATGGAAATTCCTTCGGAGGGATTAACATCTTGCAGTTCAATGTCATTGGCCGTCTCCCACTGCGTCTCCATGATCTGCATGTGTGGAAATACAATGTTTTTAACCGCAACATTGCCGGCTTTTCGATTTTGAAAGCGCAGGAAACCGTCGGCCGCTAACCCCTCTGAACCGGGCATTCGGTTAAATTCAAATAAGTCCGTCGTTTGTAAAACCGTAGCTGCCATGCGCTGTGTCTGTTTAGGGAGAAAATGGTAGATCCCGGTCGGTTCGGGCGTAAAACAAAACTACTGGAAGGAAACCCCGTACGAAGCTGGATTGCTTCTCAACCGGCAGAAGAGCGTTCTCAATTGTGAAAGCGGGCGATTGAGTTGCGGTGGCTAAAATCCGCTTCGGGTAGGTGATTATCCGTTATTCGTAGGTAGCGAAGGACAGCCCCGGCTTAATTTTGCGGCCCGAGACAAGTTGTCCCGATTGCAGGCAGTGAATCAACCCCTTCAGAGCTGGCTTTCAATTCAGTAGCTACGAGCACGCTCCGGTCGGGCTGAGCGTGTAATTTCGAATTTTATTTCCTGATCAGCTTACCAACAAATTCCACCCTGGTTTGTCGTTTTTTCTGTCTACACCACCTGAAAGATTCCTTCCTGGGAACTGGTATATGTCTGCGACTTTCCTATTTTTACTTCGTCTGTTGTAGTTAAACTATTCGCTCTTATGTCATTTCAGGCTTATCTCGACAACATCGAAAAGAAAACGGGGCAACAACCGGATGATTTCAAGCGACTGGCCGGCGAGAAAGGGTTGCTCAAACCTGGTACAAAAGCCGGCGAAATTGTAGCCTGGCTAGCGAATGATTTTCAGTTGGGGCACGGCCACGCCATGGCGATTTACAAGCTTTTTAAAGACGACGGTTTGCTTTAAGCGGACCGAATGATAATCCATGTCCAAAACGGCTGGTTGTCGACACTTTCGTATTAACTTGTAGGCCAATCACGCGTGGCCTGTTTATACGCCCTAACCATGAGAGGAAGTGAGCTGGATTTGTACCTGAGCCTGGGCTATTTCCGGATGCATCAGGATATTTTCACCTGCCGGTACCTGATTTACGACAACACAATTTTACCCGTTCACTGGCTGCGGTTCGACCTGGCAAACGTCGAGTTCGGCAGTAAGCAGCGCGCGCTGCTCCGGCGTAATGCCCCGTTTTCGGTCGTTGCCAAACCCTTTGCGCTGACAAACGAGGTACGGGCCCTTTACAATCGGTATCGCAACGCCGTAGACTTTGAAGCGCCCGAATCGGTGGAGTTCTGGCTCATGAGCGGTTCGCCCTATAACGCCTTTGACACTTACTCCGTTGAAGTTCGGGACGGCGATCACCTGATTGCGGTCGGAATTTTTGACCACGGTGCTGAAAGCATTGCCGGTATCATGAATTTCTACGATCCGGAATACCGCCGGCACAGCTTGGGCAAGTTTCTGATGCTGCAAAAAATCATCTACGCCCGGCAGCAGCAAAAACTCTACTATTACCCGGGCTACCTCGTCAGCAATTATCCCAAGTTTGACTACAAGCTGTTTCCGTGCGAAGAAGCCACCGAAGTATTCGACGACAACACGGGCCAGTGGCTGCCTTTTTCGTGGGAAACCGTCAACGCCCTGGCCGCCGACATTCTGGACGACAGGTAACGGCAACCGGTTTTACACCAACCAGCCGCTCTGGGTATACGCGTCGTTCCAGAAATACCATTCCAGCCGACTCGACATCCGGAAGGCTTCCCGCATCATCTCCCGTTCCACCGGGCCAGCCTGCTCCGCAAACCGGTCGGTCAACTCCAGCATTTGCGTCACCGACTGATCAAAGGCATCGCCCGCGTACGTATCGATCCAGGCCCGGTACGGATTGGCCAGAATGGCCCGCTGATAAATAAACTGGCCCACTTCCCGGTAAATCCAGAAGCACGGCAAAACAGCCGCGGCCCCTACCGCGATGGACTGCAACGAGGTGGTGGCCAGCAAATAATTGGTGTAGGCAAAACAGGCGGGCATCTTTACGGTTTGCGGTTCAATGGCATACAGCGTAAAGTAGGTTTCGTGCAGCGCCCGTTCAACAAGAATGGCGTTCTGGGCAAACTGGGCAAACTGCAGCATGTCGCCGGGCTGGGTGGCCCGGGCCGCCAGCTGACTCAGCGCCCGGCCGAAATCGGCCAGATACAGCGCATCCTGCTGAATGTAGTACTGAAACGTGGGCGAGGGCAGGCTCCCCGCCGTTAATTTCTTTACAAAACCGTGTTGTAGAATTGAGTCATAAATGGGCGAAATATCCTGCCAGAGTTGTTCCGTAAACAGCATTGAGTAGAGTTATTGCCAAACGTTGAAAAAGTGGTGGACCGGTCCGTGTCCGTGACCTAATGTATAAACCGCTCCCGTCTGAAGGGCGTGTGTTAAATACGATTTGGCCGCCGATACAGATTCTTCCACCGAGCGTTTTTTTGCCAACCCGGCGGCAATGGCCGATGAAAGGGTGCAGCCCGTTCCGTGCGAATTCTCCGTTGCAATCCGGGGCGTTGCAAACCAGTGGTGTTCGCCCGTGGCCAAATACAGCAAATCAGCGCTCTCCTCCGTCGTGAGGTGACCGCCCTTGACCAGAACCGTACGGGACCCGAAACGGGCCAGATCGACGGCTGCTGGCAGCATATCGGCCTGCGTCTCTACCGCCCGGCCCAGCAACACACTGGTTTCGGGAAGGTTGGGCGTAATCACCGTGGAAATTGGCAACAGGTAGGTTTTGAGCGCATCGACGGCTTCATCCTGCAGCAGTTTGTCCCCACTTTTGGCCACCATCACCGGGTCGAGCACAATGTTCGTGGCACCGAATTCAACCAGCGTTTTGGCAACCACCTCAATCACCTCCGGCGAATGCAACATCCCGATTTTGACGGCATCGGCCCCGATGTCGCTCAGAACGGCTTTGATTTGTTCCGCAATGAAGGCGGGCGGCACCGGAAAAATACCGGTTACGGCTTTGGTATTCTGGGCCGTGAGCGCCGTCAGCACCGACATGCCGTAACAGCCCAAAGCCGCAAACGTTTTGAGGTCGGCCTGAATACCGGCCCCGCCCCCGCTGTCGGAACCCGCGATGGTGAGCGTACGTGCGTAGGTTTTCATCACTGAATTAGTTGAATAAGTTCGCGCGTGCCTTCGTAGGGCGACGGATGGCCGCAGATGGCCGATACGACAGCCGCCCCCGTAGCGCCCGCCCGAATCACGTCCTGAATATTCCCGGTGTTGATGCCGCCAATGGCAAACGTGGGTAGCTGGGTCTGGCGGCAAAGTTCCCGGAGACCCTCCAATCCCAACAGGCTGGACGTATCCTGTTTCGTAGCGGTTGGAAAAATGGCCGCAACGCCCAGGTAATCAACAGCCGTCCCCCGGGCTTCCTGTAACTCGGCCAGGTTATTCACCGAAAGCCCCAGGATTTTGTCAGGTCCGATCAGCTTCCGGACCAGTTGGTGAGGCATGTCATCCTGCCCCACGTGTACCCCGTCGGCATCAACGGCCAGCGCCACATCGACGCGGTCGTTGATGATCAGCCGGGCACCGTAGGTTTGCGTAATTCGTTTCAGTTCCGCGGCCAGTTCCACGAAGGCGCGGGTCGATGCGGTTTTCTCCCGTACCTGCACCCACCGAACTCCGGCCCGGCACGCTTCCTCGACAACATACGGAACCGTGTGACCCGCCCGACAACCAATGTCGGCGTCGGTCACCAGATACAATTCGCTCATCGTTCCGACAGGTTTAACCGGCTCTGAATAGCCGATTCGGTGAGTTGATACAGGCAATCCAGGAAGTTAAGCTGCAAACTGCCGGGGGCCGCCTGTTTTTCAGCCGCCAGCTCGCCCGCGATTCCCATCACGGCCATCGCGTGGGTCGCAGCCCGAAAATAGTCGGCATTGATTGCGGCAAACGCCCCCGTCAGGGCCGTAGCTGTGCAACCCATGCCGGTTACTTTCGCCATCAGCGGATGACCATTGCCGATGGTAGCGGTTTGATCGCCCTGAACGATGTAGTCCGTCGCCCCGCTGACGACCACCACGCCCCCCCAGGCTTTGCTCAGTCGCCGGGCAGCCTCTACGGCGGCATCGGAACCGACGGTGCTATCAACGCCCTTGGTCTGCGCATTCAAACCGGCTAGGGCCATGATTTCGGACGCATTGCCCCGGATAATGTCGGGCGTTGCCTGCGTCAGAAGCTCCTGACTTACCCGGTTGCGGTAGGCCGTTGCGCCCACCCCCACCGGATCGAATACAACCGGCTTGCCCAGGTCTTTGGCCCGGCGCATGGCGAGTTTCATTCCCGCTACGAAGGTGGCATCGAGCGTGCCGATGTTGACGACCAGTGCGCTGGAAATAGCAACAAAATCTTCCACTTCCTCGGGCGCATGAACCATGGCGGGCGACGCACCCAGGGCCAGCAGGGCGTTGGCCGTGTTGTTCATGACTACGAAGTTGGTGATGTTATGAATCAGGGGAGCCTGCGCCCGAATCCTTGCGAGGTCAGTCCAGATGGATGGCGGTGTTGGAAACATGTTGCTGTCAATGAGTTAGCTACAGCAACTTTAGAGGAAAGCAAACGGCTTCTCGGTAACTTTTCCCTACGGCAGTACAAACTGCATCAGGTGATGAGGGTATCCTCTCAGTCAGCCCGTTTCGGCACTGACACCCCTAAAGTTGCCCGACAAAGGTAGGCGATTTTCCGGTTACGGTCTTTATATTTTTTTAAAAACCACAATCCCGTTGTGTCCGCCAAAACCAAAGGTGTTGCTCATGGCGGTATGGACCGGCGTAGACTGGGCTTCCCGGAAAACGATGTTTAGATTTTCCGGAATGGCCGGATCGCGCACCTCGGTGTTGATCGTGGGCGGAACCACGTTGTCGCGCATCGCCAGCAGACTGATGAGCGCTTCGATAGCCCCGGCGGCTCCCATCAGGTGCCCCGTAATGGACTTGGTAGCGCTGATGCGCAGCTTCGTTTTTCTATGGCCGGTCAGCCGGGCGACGGCATTCATCTCCGACAGATCCCCCACCGGCGTGGAAGTCGCGTGGGCATTCAGGTAATCCAGCTCTTCGATGGTCAGTTGGGCTTCCTTCAGGGCGAGCTGCATGGCTCGGGTGGCGCCGATGCCCTCCGGATGCGTGGCCGTGATGTGGTATGCATCGGCGGTCATGGCCGCGCCCACCACTTCCCCGTAGATGGTAGCGCCCCGGGCCCGGGCGTGTTCGTATTCTTCCAGCACCAGCGCCCCCGCCCCTTCGCCCATCACAAAACCGTCGCGCTCCACATCGAACGGCCGGGAAGCGGCCTGCGGGTTGGCGTTGCGGGTCGACATGGCTTTCATGGAACAATACCCGCCAAAGGAAGACGGTGTAATGGCCGCATCGGAGCCACCGCTGACAATAATTTTGGCTTTGCCCAGCCGGATGTAGTTGAAGGCATCCATCAGGGCCGAATTGGAACTGGCACAGGCCGAAACCGGCGTGTAATTGATGCCCATAAAACCGTGCCGGATGGAAATCAGGCCGGATGCCAGGTTGACCAACACTTTCGGAACCAGAAACGGACTAAAGCGTGGGTGGCCGTCGCCCCGGGCAAATTCGGTGGTTTGTTCCTCCAGCGTTTCGGTACCGCCCTGACCCGACGCCCAGATCACGCCCACATCGAAGGGGTCCATCGCCGACAGATCAAAACCGGAATCAGCAATGGCCTGGTCAGCCGCTATCAGGGCGAATTGCGTGTAGCGATCGGCCCGCTTGCTGTCCGTGCGGTTTAAAAACTGCGCGGGGTCATAACCGGTGATCTCGGCGGCAAATTGGGTACGGTATAAGGAAGCATCAAAACGCGTAATGGGTGCGAACGCCGAACGGCCTTCAACGGTATTTTGCCAGAATGTGGGAATGTCTTTACCGATGGGCGTAAATGCGCCGATTCCGGTAACAACAACGCGATGTAACATATGCGGAACAGTGAGTACGGAAAATTGTCTGCAAAGAAAGCGACTTCCGCGTAAAATAAAGTACCCACGGATTGAGCCGCGTGGATGGGCCCGTCCGTGGGTACGCTGTTGGTCTTCCGAAAATTACTTTTTCACCCCCATCCGGGCCAGGTAGGCCGACATGGGTTCCAGGTCCATCTCTTTCCGACGCTGGTCCAGATTGCCCTCGTCCTCAACCGGGTACACGTCTTTTTTGCCCTGGTTGTTGATGTGAATCTGGGTGCCGTAAATCTGTTTTTCCTTTTTCTGAACCTTCACCTGATCGGTCAGAAAGGCCACCCCGGCTTTATCCAGCTCGCCTTTCTGGGCAGCTTCGGTCAGCATCGGCAGGTATTTTTCGTGAACCGCCCGGTCGGTGCTGTGCTGAATGATCAGGAACGCCACCTGATCGAGCGGCTGACCGACCACACTCCGGCCCGGATAACCACCCACCTGATCGATCACTTTCTCGACTTCGGCCAGGTGTTCTTTGTCCATGTCTTTGATTTTCTGACGGGTATCCTGAGCTTCTTTGGCGCCCCAGCCGTACTGTCGCTCTACGGCGTCGTAAGCCGCCCGTTCTTTCTGATCTTTTTCGTAAATCTGCGTCAGACGTTTGCGCACGTCGGCCAGATTAGCGGTATTTTTCGTGGCCTGCGCCCATCCACTCACCGTAACAACGCACAGGACAAGAAGAGAAAAGAATTTCGTTTTCATGTTCACAAAGGGACTTAATAAACTGGTCATCTGATAAAAACCCGTTTCGGTCCGCAAGGTTTAAAATTCAGTAGCCTACCGAGGTGTTATCCGCCCGGGGGTCCGAAGCGCCCTCCAGCGTGCCGTCAGGTCGGCGCAGAATGCAGTCCATGCGCCCCAGCGAATTGGTCAGTTGTTCGAGCACGTAGCCGCGCGACTGGAGTTTCTGAATGGTCTCGTCCGAAAAAGCGCCGTTTTCAAACGTAGTTTTGTCGGGCAGCCACTGGTGGTGAAATTTCAGCGCGTTGACGGATTGCTGCATGGTCATGCCGTGATCCAGCACGTTCAGGATGGTTTGGTAAACGGAGGTGATGATGGTTGAACCGCCGGGCGTACCGACCACCATGTACAGTTTGCCGTCCTGCTCAACAATCGTGGGCGTCATCGACGACAACATTCGTTTGCCGGGCGCGATGGCATTGGCCTGATTGCCAATCAACCCAAACATATTCGGAACGCCCGGCTTGATGCTGAAATCGTCCATTTCGTTATTCATCAGGAAACCGGCTCCGCCCACCACCACGCGGCTGCCGTAACCGCCGTTCAGCGTGGTGGTGATCGATACGGCATTTCCGTCTTTGTCGACCACCGAAAAATGCGTGGTTTCCAGGCTTTCGTACCCCGGCATATTCCCCCCTTTCACGTTACGGCTGTCGGTAGCTCGGGCAAAATTAAAATCCGCCCAGCGCGTTTGCAGGTAATTTCTGTCGATCAGCTGCGCCACCGGCACTTTCACAAAATCCGGGTCGCCCAGAAATTTGGCCCGGTCGGCATAGACGCGTCGCTCCGCTTCAATCATTACCTGCACCGTCGAATCGCTGTTCCAGCCCCACCGGCGCAGGGGATACGGTTCCACCAGCTTCATCAGTTGCAACAAGGCCACGCCCCCGCTGGATGTGGGCGGCATGGTAATGATTTTGTAATTGCGGTACGTATCCACCAGCGGATCGCGCCAGACGGCGTGGTAATTTTTCAGATCAGCCTCCGAGATGATCCCACCTCCGCGCTGCATTTCGGCCGCCAGCAGTCGGGCGGTTTCGCCTTCGTAAAAACCCGCCCGGCCCTGTTGCTGAATCCGGCGCAGGGTCTGGCCTAAATCTTTCTGGATCAGTAACTCTCCGGCTTTCCAGTCGGTCGTGTCGGCTTTCATGAAATACCGTTTGTCTGGATTCACCGCCAGAAATGAACTTCGGGTACGGTTGAGGCCAAGGGCTTCGCGTTCGGTCAGGGCCACTCCTTTCTCGGCCAGATCAATGGCCGGTTGCAGCACCTGCGCCCAGGTCAGCCGGCCAAACCGCCGGTGGGCTTCCACCATTCCGTCGACCGAGCCAGGCACCCCGCTGGCCAGGTGGCCGGTGATGCTCAGCCGCGGAATGACGTTCTGGGCCGAATCGAGGTACATATCTTTATGCGCTTTTTCGGGCGCTTTTTCCCGGTAATCGAGCGTGTAAGCCTGGCCGGTATTGTCGCGGTAGACCATGAAACCGCCCCCGCCGATGTTGCCCGCTCCGGGGTACACCACCGCCAGCGCAAACTGCACCGCCACGGCCGCATCGACCGCGTTGCCGCCCGCTTTCAGAATATCAACCCCAACGCGCGAGGCTTCCGGGTGCGCCGACGCTACCATACCGCTTCGACCAACGACGGCCTGCCGGTCCGAAAAATACGGTCCTGCCCGGCGCGCGACAGCCTGTTTTTTTTCGTTGTCGTACTGGTAAACGCCGGAACTCTGACGCACATCCGGCGCTTTCTGCCCCGTTCGGCAGGCTCCCAACAGGGCCAGAAACAGAATAATTGCACAATGAATAGATAGAGTTACCTTTTTCATACGGGCTGGGTGTCGTGAACCACTAATCTACAAAAACAAACCAAACATCCGCCGAAACGACCTTCGCTTGCAATTCGTTTGGAAACTAGCCAACGGCCTGGTACCTTTAATTAGCGATAAACCGTACTCCCTTGAAATTTCTCCGTCAGACCTACGAAAGCTTCCGGTTCGCGTGGCAGGCCCTGCGCTCGAACCTCCTCCGGACCACGCTCTCGCTGCTGGGCGTGACC
The DNA here is from genome assembly GCF_026248825.1 of Larkinella insperata. Taxonomy (NCBI): domain Bacteria; kingdom Pseudomonadati; phylum Bacteroidota; class Cytophagia; order Cytophagales; family Spirosomataceae; genus Larkinella; species Larkinella insperata. The sequence continues at coordinate 839,591 of NZ_CP110973.1, forward strand.
ATCGGTATTTTTGCCATTATTGCCGTATTCACCATCGTCGATTCGCTCGAACGGAACATCAAAGACAGTCTGGCCGGAATTGGCGACCGGGTGATGTACGTTCAGAAATGGCCCTGGGGGTTTGGTGGTGGCGAGTACCAGTGGTGGAAATACTTCCAGCGCCCCGAACCGTCGCTGACCGAGTTTAAATTTCTGCAGGAACGACTCGAAAACGCCGAAGCCGTTGTGGCGATGGATTTTCGCGGGCAAGTGACGGTTAAGAACGGCAACAACAGCCTCCAGGCCCTCATTCAGGGCACATCACTGGATTATAACAAAATCTCGAACGTCCCCGTCGAGCAGGGACGGTATTTTTCCCAGCAGGAGATTGACGCGGCCCGCAACGTGGCCATCATCGGCGCCGACGTAGCCGAAACACTGTTTCCCGACCAGGATCCGATTGGAAAGGAATTCAAGCTAAACGGTTTGAAATATGCGGTCATCGGCGTTCAGGAACGCAAGGGGGAGAGCCTGGTCAACTTTGGCGGCAATCCCGATAAAAAATGCCTGATTCCCATCGGCGCTTTCGCCAAAATGTATCATTCCGTTTACCCCAGCATCGACATTGCCGTGAAGGGCTACGAAAACGACGAAGGCCTGCTCGAGGTAGAAAGCGAAGTACGCGGACTGCTGCGGGCGCGCCGGGGGCTCAAACCGATGCAGGAAGATAATTTCGCGCTCAACCGCCCGGAAGCAGCCGCCCAGGCCATTTCGGGCCTTTTTGCCGTTCTGACGGTAGCCGGTTGGGTCATTGGCAGCTTCTCCATTCTGGTCGGTGGTTTCGGAATCGCCAACATCATGTTCGTGTCCGTTAAAGAGCGCACCAACATCATCGGAATTCAGAAATCGCTGGGGGCCAAAAACTACTCCATTCTGTTCCAATTCCTGTTTGAAGCGGTTTTTTTAAGTTTAATTGGCGGTGGCGTCGGCATTTTGCTCGTTTATTTGTTGTCATTTATAAAGCTGGGTACGCTGGAGATTATTTTATCTCCCGCCAACATTATGCTGGGTCTGGGTGTATCTAGTATTATCGGTACAATTTCCGGTATACTACCAGCCCTGGTGGCGGCCCGGATGGACCCCGTTATCGCCATCCGATCAAAGTAAGGTGGCGGTGCGGATTGACTGTTAATGTTATCCAAAACTGACAACGATTCATGAGACGCATTCTATTTCTACTGTTTTTTTTACTGCTGATTTTTGGTATCTTCTATTACCTGACCGTCTGGAGCTACAGCGATGGCGAACGCGCCGGTACCATTTCCAAATACAGCCGCCGGGGCTACGTTTTCAAAACCTGGGAGGGCGTTCTAAACGTCGGGGGCTTTTCGGGCGAAACCGGCTCGCTGACTCCTCAGTATTTTGACTTCTCGGTAGAAGACGACTCGGTAGCCCAGCAGATTAACCAGGCGGTCAAAACCGGTCAGCGCGTGACGCTGCACTACGAAGAAAAACTGGTTAAACTCCCCTGGAACGGCGAAACCAAGTACTTCGTGACGGATGTTGAAATTGTTGACCCGCAATACCAGTACGGTATGCCCGGTCAACGGTATTACCCGAACCAGCCCGCTCCGCAAACCCAGCCCGCGCAGCCGTCTGCACCCACGCAGGTAGATACCGTGGATACGGTCCAGACGCCAGACACTGCGCTGTAACTCGCCCGGACCGGCAGACCCGCTTTCCCGTATTTCTCCGAACCTCAGTGCTAAAAACGCGGACTGACCTCCGTGGTCTACGTGATGTTGAAAACCGTTAATTCAAGCCGGACTTTTTCGGACGAGCTGCTGGACCGCTACCGTCAGCAGGGCGACCCGCCCGCCGATGCCGTCATCGAAGCAGTGGCCCACCACCACGGGCGGGAAGGTGTCGGTGAGCTGATGCGCTGGCTCGCCAATACCGCGGAGCTGGATGGCTCGGAACAACACCCGGCGGTTCAGGAATTTCTGCGTGCCTACGCGCCCCTTCCCGAGTGGGCGGACCGTCGGCAGATGGAAAGGGCCATGCAGTTTTTCCAACAGAATATTGTCAACATCTGCCTGATTCTGGGTTATTACTCGCTCCCTTACTGCTACGCCGGAGCCGATGGTGCCCGGGTCCTCTGGTTTTCTGAACGTGTTCGGAACGACACCCAAAAGCGGCTGGAAGAAACCGTCGAATGGGTGTTTAACATCATGAAAAAGCGGAATTGGGCAACCGGCAAGGCGGTGGTTGGTACCCTGAAAGTCCGGCTGATGCATGCCGCCATTCGGTGGTTTACCCTGCACAGGGGCAATTGGAACTTCGACTGGGGGTACCCGATTAATCAGGAAGACATGGCCGGTACTAATCTGGCGTTTTCGTACATCGTCATTCGGGGGATGCGCAGGGCGGGCCTGGCAATGACGGAAGAAGAGGAAGAAGCCTACCTGCACCACATCAACGTAACCGGATACCTGCTGGGAGTGTCCGACGACCTGCTGGCCCGCAACCGGCGCGAAGCTTTTCACATCGACCGGGCCATTGTCCGGCGGCAGTTTCGTTCGTCGGAGCAGGGCCAGGGCCTGACCCGCTCGTTGCTCCAGACGTTTGAAAACCTGTCTCCTGCTCCTTTGCGGAACCTCCCGGCGGCCCAAATGCGTTTCTTCCTCGGTGATGAGCTAGCCGATGCGCTGGCGGTTCCCGCTGTACCGCTGGAAAAACGGCTGGTCGGCGTGGTTAATTCACTTCCTATTTTTTCCAAATTGATTGGTAACAATCTCTGACAAATCCGGATTGGCTCTGATGAACGCGGTGTAACCAGTTAGTAATCAGCGTTGACCAGCGATAAGCAGAGAACACCAGAGTTTTTGATGGATATTCTACAACAGGAGCCCATTGCTGCCTTGGCGACAGCGCCGGGGATTGGGGCAATTGCCGTGATTCGGGTTTCCGGGGAGCGGGCGGTCGAGCGAACCAACCGGCTTTTTCGGGGCAAGGACCTGACGCAGCAGGCTTCGCATACCGTTCACTTCGGTACCATTCGCGATCAAGCCAACACGATTATCGACGAGGTGCTGGTCACTATTTTCCGCAGTCCGGCATCGTTTACCAAAGAAGATGTGGTCGAGATTTCCTGCCACGGATCGGAGTATGTGATCCGGCAGATTTTGCGTTTGTTGCTGAACGAAGGCGTCCGGATGGCGCAGCCGGGCGAATTTACGCAGCGGGCGTTTCTGAACGGCCAGTTTGATCTGGTGCAGGCCGAAGCCGTGGCCGACCTGATTGCCGCCGACTCCGAAGCCACCCACCGGGCCGCGCTGACGCAGTTACGGGGCGGTTTTTCGCGGCAGCTCAAAGCCCTCCGGCAGCAGCTCATTGAGTTTGCCGCCCTGATTGAACTGGAACTGGATTTTGGGGAAGAAGACGTGGAGTTTGCCCAGCGCGACGACCTGCGCCAGCTCGTCTGGTCGATTCAGCGGGTGCTGCGGCCGTTGATCGAATCGTTTTCAGTGGGCAACGCAATCAAAAACGGCGTGGCCACGGTACTGGCCGGCAAGCCCAACGCCGGGAAATCGACGCTGCTGAATGCGCTGCTCAACGAAGAAAAAGCCATTGTTTCGGACATTCCCGGCACAACCCGCGACGTGATTGAGGACGAGCTGTTTATCAATGGCATCCGGTTTCGCCTGATCGATACCGCCGGCCTGCGCGAAGCCACCGACGCCATCGAAGCCATCGGCGTGGAGCGCACCCGTCAGCAACTCGACAAAGCCGCGATCATTGTGTACCTCTTCGACGCGGCCGAAACCCCGCTTCCCGAAGTGCAGGAAGTAAAAACGGAGTTGAGCCAGCGGAACGTCCCTTATCTGCTGGTAGCCAACAAGATGGATAAACTATCCGGCGATCAGTTGGCGGAGTGGCAGCAGCAATTTGGTCATGAGCTGGTTGCCATTCAGGCCAATACCGGCAAGAACCTGGACCAGATGACCCAGCGACTGACCGATTTCGTCCGGTCGAATGCCGTCCCGGGCAGCACTGTGGTGACCAACCTGCGCCATTATGAACACCTGACGCAAACGGATGCGGCCCTCGCCCGCGTGCTCGACGGCCTGGATGCCGGATCAACCCAGGACTGGCTCGCCATCGACCTCCGTGATTCCCTCCGCCATTTGGGTGAACTGACGGGCGAAATCACAACGGACGATTTGCTGGCGACAATTTTCAGTAAGTTTTGTATTGGAAAGTAACTGCGCTCAATAACGTTTTTGCATCTATTCTCTATCTCATTGCAAATACCTGTTTAGCCGATATATAGCTGCTAAATACTACTATTTTACCGAGTGATACCGCTGGGTTATTCAGTAATACTTTGTACCTTGCTTGTACCTTTTTGACGGACCTGTAATAGCAGCCCGTTTTTTAAGCGAGATAATGGCACATACTGACACGCTATGTCACATAATGGCATATTCTGGCATTTACTGACCCATGAGTTCTAACCTGCGTATCAACCGCATCTGTGAGCAGTGCGGTAAGGAGTTTGAGGCCCGTAAAACGACGTCTAAAACGTGCAGTAATGACTGCGCAAAAAAGGCTTATAAAGCCCGTAAACGTGCCGCCAAGATTGAGGTTAGCAACGAGCAGGTTAACCGAATCAAAGCTAAGCCGCTCGAAGATCTACGGGCTCAGGAGTATCTGACCGTCGATGAAACAGCCCGCTTAGTTCGCATCAGCCGACGAACACTCTACCGCATGAATGAGCGGGGTGAACTGGTATTTATGAAGTTGAGCCGCCGGACAGTAATTCGTCGTTCGGACATTGACCGGCTATTTGATCAAGCAAAGCCAGCAGGCGCTCCTGAACCAGTTATTATTTCTCTGTCAGAATGCTATACCATGAAGGAAATCATTCAGAAGTACGGCATTTCGGATAAGGCCCTCTACGAGCTGATTCGTCGTAATGATATTCCCAAGCAGTACAGCGGTATCTACGCTTACGTGCCCAAAATACGGATTGATGAACTTTTAACCTCCGCAGCTTCGCAGTCATGATAAAAGTTAAGCTACGACGTAAACCAATCACCGATGGGCGCTCCAGCCTATACCTTGATTTCTATCCGGCTATTCCGCATCCTGATACTGGTAAACCAACCCGGCGGGAGTTTTTAGGGCTCTACATTTTCAATAAGCCCAAAACAATTATTGATAAGGATCAAAACCGGGAAACACTTTCTCTGGCGGAGGGCATTAGGGCCAAACGCCAACTTGATGTCCAACAAGGAGCATACGGCTTTTTGTCCGACCGGCAACGTAAGACCTGCTTTGTCGACTATTTCAGACAGCAGGCGGCCAAACGCAAGGGCAGCAACCGTGACAACTGGGTTAGTGCACTGGCGTACCTGGAAGAGTTTACCGGCGGTACTATTAAAATGTCGGATCTGACGGTAAAGAAATGTGCCGACTTTCGAGAGTACTTGCTATCGGCTCCTAACCGGCGCAATGGGGAAACGCTGGCTATCAACTCAGCCCTCTCCTACTTTACTAAATTTAAGTCTGCCCTCAAGCAGGCTTACAGTGACGGGCTCTTGGTTATGAACCTAGACTCAAAAGTATCGTCGATTAAACCGGAGGAGACGAGCCGGGAGTTTCTAACTCTGGAGGAATTGCAGGCTGTGGCAAATACCGAATGCGCAATGCAGGTGCTTAAAGTTGCTGCGCTGTTTTCTGCCCTGACCGGCCTGAGGTTTTCGGATATTGAAAATCTGACCTGGGGAGAAGTTCGCCATACGGCCGCAGGCGGTTACAGTATTCAATTTCGGCAGCAGAAGACTCAAGGGGTTGAGGTATTACCCATTCCGGAGCAGGCTTATGAGCTGCTAGGTCAGAGAGGAGAGGCAAACAATCGGGTATTCCCGGATCTGTCCTATTCGGCTTACCATAACCAGCTTTTAAAGCATTGGATTAAAGACGCCGGAATTACAAAAGACATCACATTCCACTGCTTCCGGCATACGTATGCAACACTGCAACTGACGCTAGGAACGGATATTTACACTGTCTCCAAAATGCTAGGGCACCGAGAGTTAAAGACTACTCAGATTTATGCCAAAATTATAGATGAGAAGAAGCGGGAAGCTGCCGACAAAATCAAACTGAACCTATAACTATGTATCCACCTGGAATGGATCCCAGGCTTGATGGCCATGGGAAATATGTCCGCATTGCGATGCGCCAGACCCCACAAGACTACTTTTTTGATTTTGTGAACGCCGATTTTGAAACATCTGCATATTTACTTTTTATGGATGTTGAACGGACAGGCTTTTTTGACGACCCCAGAGTTCCTCTATGTATGTTTGAAAATGCCACTGAATTGATTGATGTCTATATCGGCAACCCATTTCGGGCGGTAGCTGGCATTTCTCAACTAATGGACGAGGATAGATACCCCGATTTGCATCGATACTACATGTTAAAATTTCTGGCAATGTTCTACGAGCAATTCCCTAGTCAGTCAGACGTAGCGAATGTATTAAAGGTAACCGCCCAATCTGTCTGGGATAGGGCAGCTAAAAAGAAAAAAGAGGAGGGTTCAATTCAGAAAAAGGATGCAGACTCTAAAGACGAGGTATTACAACTTGTCCATACTGCCGTTAAGATAACAATTACAGAAGTCGCGCTTACGGATTTATATGAAGCATTGAGTCCATATTTTCAAGAAAGCCAGCGAGACGGTTTGGAGAAGTGTTTAATGGGAAAAGGGCAAGATGGCAATAAATTATTGTTCCTAGAGGAGGGTAACAAACTCGCTGACGTGTTTAAGCAGCTATACAGAGAAAATGGCTTTATAGGTTCATCAAAAAAGGATGTTGAGCGGTGGATTGAAAGGAACTTTCAGTATACAGAGAAAGACTCAGCAAAAGATTATACAGCAGCTTATCTTGATAAAATCATTTCCGGATCAAATAATTGTAAAAGCCCAATATTGAAAATAAGGCAAGAAGGAAATGGGCATGTGATCGCTCCTTTACCAAGAAACGACCGGAAAAACTTAAATAACTAGTAGTGTTATAGTGGGGTTTTAATGAAAATGTTGATACCCCACTATAACCCCATTGTAACCCCACTTAAAACCCCTCTACTATTGCTGACAAGTTTCACAAAAGAACTGTCAGCAATGGAAAGTCCACCAATTACATTCGATCAACTTCCAGCCTATGTCTATCAATTAGGCTGTAAGTTTGATCAGTTATTAAATCTTCTTCAGGCGCAGGCGGGCCAGCCTAACGACGCACCAGAGCAATTTTTTACCATTGAACAACTTTCGGATTATCTGCCTGGTAAGCCAGCTATCACTACTCTTTATGGTAAGGTGCAGCGCCGTGAAATCCCGTTCATCCGCAAAGGCAAACGCCTTACTTTTCGTCGCGCTGATATTGATCAATGGTTGATAGACGGTCGGACGAAAACAAGCACGGAGCTAGCTGACCAATATGTTCAATCGAAAGAGCGCAGAGGAGGGCGTCGGGCAGCATGAACCGGCAGCAACTCTTAAACTACCTCTCGGAGCTGGATCACCAGGAGAAGTGCCAGAAGGCTCCCAACATGAAAGCCGCCTATGTGCCGAAGACCAAGTTCTCGGATAAGACGGCCAACGATCTGACGCAAGCGGCCATTCGCTCGATTCAACTGCTGTTTGAAGACAGCTTCGCCACCCGGCTTTCCTCGACGGGCACCTACCGGCAGGATGTGGGGCGGTTCGTTCCCAGCCAGCAGCGCAAAGGGCTCCCCGATATCTTCGGCGTGGTGGAAGGCCTGGCCGTCTTTATCGAAATCAAGATGCCAGGCGACCGTCTGAGCGCTGATCAGGTGCAAACCATCACCGAACTGAGAGCCGCCGGCGCCTGGGTGCTGATCGCATCTAATTACGAAGACGTCTACAACAGCCTCACCGTTGATTTTCGCGAGCACATCTTCAATCACTACGCTTTAGGCCGCACTCTCCCCGAATCATGACCCGACGTCTTCCGAGTACCGGGCCCGCTCCAGGAGCGTGTCAGGGCCGCGCCTTGCCTGAGTTCATCGAATCAGACCGCTTTCCGACTATCAACACACCACCCCTAAAACCGTAACGACGATGATAACTGTGATCAAAACCGCCCAGTCCCTGCTGGACTTAAACGGCGCCCAACGCGGGCTGTGCAGCCAGCTTCAGAAAAAGACGCTGGGCACCAATGAGTTTGTCAATGCCTTCAACCAACTCCACGAACGGGCCAAAGAATGCGGTATGAAGTACTACTCCCGCTTCAGCAGCTTCGCCCCGCTGTTTGTGGATCATCGCCAACTCGAACAGATGCAATCGGCCATGGCGGATCTGATGGACCGTTCGGAATTGCAGGCGGAGGCGGATCTACTGCGCTCGGGCGTGCTGCCCCTGGAAGATCATCTGTGGCATCTGCGCTGGCATTTCCTACTGGAGCGGGCGGGTGAGCTGGGCTACTACTGGAACAGTGAAGAGAAACGGTTTAACTAAAAGGGACGATGACGAGCTACCATAACCGCCCCTTTGAAGAGATCAAACCGCAGGGGCAATTTACGAAAAAAAGGGTACATATTGACCACCAGGACCTGAGTGATTTACTGCACGATGAGCCCATTGATTTCCTGAGCGAGAAAGTTGTGCTGAGCGAGTCGCTGGTGGTCTACGGAATCTGGTACTGGGAGTACAACTACAAAGCCGGTAAATGGATATTCAAGGGGCTCTACCGCAACGGCTTCTTTGACCTGCTGGCCTCCCGGGGCTACTACAAGCGCTACAGCTCCGATGAGAAGATGGTCATGTGGATTAAGGACACCAATGGCATCATTGAAGAGGTGACCATTGCCCATTTGATGGATGTGGCCAAAGACTGCGTAGCCCAGCAGACGGATATCCAGTTCGAACACGACCGCGATATCCTCACGGCCACGGCCGAGCTCTGCCAGGAGAAGTTTAAGGCCCAGCATCACCTGATCTTTAACGCCAGCAGCCTGCTGAACCTGGAAACGCACCGCAAGCAGTTCTTTGTCGATACACCCACCTCAGCCTATTTCTTCTACCAGAACGGCATTGTGGAGGCTACCGCTGACCAGGTGGTCGTTCATCCTTACAACCTGCTAAAAGATCGCTGCGTGTGGAAAAGCCAAGTCATCAAGCGGGTCTTCGATCCTGAAGCCGACGGCCCCAACAGCCAGATGGCACTGTTTGATTATAACACCTGCAACGGTTCGCCCGAGCGGCTGAATACCCGGCGCACAGGCTGCGGCTACCTGCTGCACCGGCATAACTCGCCCATCCGCAACCAGGCCATTATCTGCAACGATGAGGTGATTACCTCGGCCAAAGAAGCCCGGGGACGAACCGGAAAGGGCCTCTGGTTTCACGCCATCGCGCAGGTGCGTTCGGGCTGCCTGCTGGACGGGAAGGGCTTTAACGAAGAGGATCGGTTTTGCTTTCAGCGGGTGGAGGCTCATCATAACTTTGTCTGTCTGGATGACCCCAAGCCCAAGCTGGACTTTAAGCGCTTCTTTTCACTAAGTACGGAAGGCTGGGTAATCGAGCGAAAAAACAAGCTGTCGCTGCACATTCCACCGGCCGAAAGCCCCAAGCTGCTCATCCTGAGCAACACGATTCTGGACAACGAAGGCACCTCCAACAAGGCTCGACAGTTTGTCATTGAGTTCAGCAATCATTACTCCAAACAGATTATTACCGGCACTGAAGAGCCGATTCGGGCCGAGCATGGCTGTGTGTTCTTCTCGGATGACTGGGGACCGGACGAGTGGGCCTGCTTCGACCAGTACATGATCAGCAACTGCCAGCTCTACCTCAAACATGGACTGATTCCGGGGGATATGTCAAACGTAGCGGCGAACCGGCTGCGGCAAACGGCGGGGGATGACTTCTTTGAGTTTGTGACCCAGCATGACAATGGGAAAGGCCTACAGGCTAACACGTATTACGATTCTACCCAGTTGTTTGGGCAGTTCAGAACCATCTACCAATTCGATGAGAAGGAGCTTAAGCAACGAGGATTTACCGAGCGACTCAAGAAATATGGAGCCTCGAAGGGATGGGACTTCCAGCGTAAAACGGGTGGACCCAGCGGAGGGTTCTGGTATGTCTCAAAAGCAGGCTAAACAGGCTGATTTATGTTACAACTACCCCGGAAAAGGACGAGTTGTAACGCTTGTAACGCTTGTAACATACCCTTGTAACATAGGGCAGCTTGCTGAATATAAGGTACTTATCTAGAAAAATGTCACAATGTTACAAGAAAACGGAAGTAGTCGGGGTGTGTGCTATTATAGTAGTATACACCACCATAATAAGCAAAAGCTTGTAACATTGTAACGTGCCACCCATTAAGTATCAGTAATACAGTAAGTTATCTCTTGAAAAACGTGTTACAAGCCAATTTTTCTTGTAACATCTTGTAACGCTGTAACATAATTATGACTAGCATTTTAGACGTTCAGGTAAGCTGCTTTAAGTGCTGCAAAGCGCCCAGCGAGCCCCGCCCGGTAAACATGCTGACCTGGCTGCGATCGCCGAAGTACTACGACGAGCAGTTACGCCTGCGTGAACTAGCCGCCAGTGATCCCGAGCAGTACCGCCAGGAGAAGATTGTGAAGTTGCCGGCCGTTACCCCGTTCGCCGAGTTTACCTACCGAAAGAACGACGCCTTCAAAGGGGACGATGCCGAAACGTCCTACAGTGGCCTGTACTGTTTGGATATTGATCAGAAAGACAACCCGCATATTGAAAACTTCCACCAGCTAAAGCAGGAGTTCTGCAAGATCAAAAACGTGGCCTACTGCGGCCTATCGCTCAGCGGTAACGGTTACTTCCTCCTGATTCCGGTTGCCGAACCCAGGCGGCATCTAGAGTACTTCGAAGCCTTCAAAAAGCTATTCGCTGCGTGGGACATAACGATTGATCGCGCCTGCAAGGATAACTCGCGGCTGAGGATTTACAGCCACGACCCGGCGGCTTATTACAACCACCGGGCCGAAAAGGTCGTGTTGCCGCCCCCCAAACCGAAGCCCGTATATAGGCCACCGGTTAGCCGTCAGCAACGGGCTACCGATCCGGCCAGTACACAGCATAAGATCGAGCAGTTGATTCAGAAGATTGCGGCTCATCGCATCGATATTACCGATGGCTACCAGAACTGGCGAACCCTGGGCTTTGCTTTGGTGGATGAGTTTGGCGAAGGGGGACGCGACTACTTTCACCAGATCAGTTACCACAACGCTAAGTATGACCACGCTTACACGGATAAGCAGTATACGGATTTCCTGAAGCACCATCAGGGCCACGGCGGCAAGCGGATAACGATTGGTTCCTTCTTTGCCATCTGCCAGGACTATGGGATTGCCTATGAGCGGCCCGACAAGTCTACTGCCGAGCGCCGGCCAAGGACCGAGAAGCCCCGCTCGAAATGGGATAACCCACCCATTGAAGTCATTCCCATTGTGCAGGCGGAGGAGGATTACCCGAAGTCCTGGGATGGGTCACCGGGTCAGCCGCCCACTGCCCGCCTGGTCGTGAGCCCACGAAGGGCCGAGTTTGCCACCGCCCTGAATCTATCGGAAGAAGCATTACAACTATACACTTTAGAACCTATTACGCCATGAGATGGACCCAGCAATTTGAAAATACCACCGTCGATCTGGATCGAGTTAAACACGCGATTGCGATGCCCGCCTTTAGCTTCTATGACCATGCCAGCCAGACGATGAGCTTAACCAGCCATGAGATGGGGGTAATGTATTGCATTGACCGAATCAACCTGTTTCTGGGCTGGTATGTGTTAGGCACCGAGAAGACCTTACGAGAGGTATACTGGACCATTGGGGAAGCCTACCGGTATGACGCCCGGTTAGCCCAGGCGACTCTACCCGTCTACCTGGATAGCTACTTCCCTAATCTGCTCACGGACCTGGAGCTGTACGAATTGATGCCCCGCTTTGAGAAAGCCCGGGTAAAGATCAGAAAGCGGTTTGATTTCTAGGCGAACCAAGCCCCCGGGGGAGGGGTGGGTTAAATCCTTCAGGACCTCGGTTTGCTGAATCGTATGTCCAGTCTTTCACACATGATGTCAAAATTACATAGGGGGGTACCCCAAACATTCATATGAATAACCGTAGACCACGTAAGCCAGACAATATTAAGAAGCTGCAGGGTACGCTGCGTACCGATCGACTGCTGCGTAACGCCGTCAATCCGTCCGCCGTCTCCCTGCCTCCAGCGCCCGACTGGCTCTCGGAGTACGCCAAAGAAGAATGGCAACTGATGACCCATGAACTTGAGCAGCTCAGGATCCTGACCAACATGGACCTGTCCACGCTGGCGATGTACTGCGTTCAGGTGGGGATTGTTCGAAAGGCCAATGAGCAGCTCCGCAGCATGGACTATGCGTTAACGGTGGAGACCCCCAATGGTCATCTGCAAACAAACCCGCTGCTAACGATCATTAATAAGGCCTCGGAGGTGGCCTTGAAAATTGCCGGGCAGTTCGGCTTTTCGCCCTCCGCCCGTACGCGCATTGGCACGCCGGACCAGGCCGAGGACGATCCGTTCGAAAACTACCTGAATAACAACTAAACCGGGAAAATTTAGGGGGTATTTCACCAAACAGAGGGGTTTCATGGCGTTTTAGGGCCATATCTACTTGATGAAGCCTGGCTTCACTGCCCTACAATGGGCTTTCGATAGGGCTTCGGTACCGGTTCGAAGGGTGTTCGATGGGGATACTCTGTAGGCAAAAACAGCGTTTCTAACGCATAAGAGCCTGTTTTAAGCTCAGAGATACCCCCCCTCCCAAAAATTTTGCACGAGGAAAGCTAAAACTAGGCATACGATTCAGGGCGGGGGTTATTCAGAGATTTCACCTACCCCTCCCCCTTCGGGTGGCCCGACAATGGCGGGAGTTTTCCGTTTACACAAAGGTTGGTAGATAACGCTTTCTTTCTCAGTACCTTTAGTTAAACCTTGCTTCTTTAAACGCATCTAAACCTGAGAAAAATGAAGACGCTACTGATTCTAGCGGTGCTTATGCTGACCGTTTACACAGGCTATAGCCAGGAAGTAGTTGATAACACACCCCAATACCAAAACGAGGTGCCGATTGCCTATGGTTTATCCGAAAAGTCCATCATGTCAATGTGCATCTTGCTGATTGGACTACTGGTCATCCTTTGTGAAGTGATCTTTATCCGTATGATTGGCGAGAAGCTAAAGATGGAGGGATTGGATGCAATCCGGCTGATCACAGTAACACTGATCATCTTTGGGGCGCTCTTTGTGGCTAACGGCAGCTATCCTGAATCGGGTACGGCCGCCGTGACGGGTTTACTGGGAACCTTAGCGGGGTACTTACTGGCCCGCGGGGCCCAGACTCCGCCCAAGTCCGATCAGTCTACCTCCCCCGAAACAAAAGCGCACGCCAATGGACAGGAAGTAGCCAAGAGTAGCCCAGTGGATGCACTTAAACCATGAACCTCAATGCGAGCGCTACTGATTATGCTTTGCCTGTTTTCATTGCCTGTTCTGGCCCGCGCACAAATTACCCGGCGCTTTTACAACCCCAACCAGATCGTGCTGCGCAATGTAAGTAATCAAACTGTTTCCTTCACCGTCAGACCCGCTAACTCAGCCAGTCAGACTTCCATTACTTCCTGGACCACGCTCTCGCTGGCGCCGAAAGAAATGAAAGTACTGCCCGGCAGGGGGCTTGAACAGGTGATCATCTTGAAGACGGCCAATCAGCGGGCGTTCACCTACCGGCTGATACCCGGCAAGACTTACGAAATCTTCTGGAGTACTCCCCGGTCAGTGTTTGATATTGCTTTAGCAAAATGAACGCCTGCCCGCTAGCCGTGCTTAGCCTCCCTGGCCGACTTCTTAGCGTGGCAGCGATCACACAGCGGCTGGCAGTTGTCGGCATCCAGCGGGGCACCTCCCAGGCGGATAGGTTTGATGTGATCCACCATGGTAGCGGGTGTCAGGCGTTTGTTGCCTTTGCACTCCCGGCACAATGGCTCGGATTGAAGTATCGAGGCCCGTAGACTGCGCCAGGGTTTTCGCCGGTAGAATTTAAGGTCAACTCCGCCCTGGCTAACAGGCGTCCCTCTGCGGGCGTTTTTGGGCTTTGGCTCGGGCATCCAGGGCCGGCGAATACTCTTCACAGTGGGCATAGCCTTTACTTCTTGTAGACGATAACCATATTGATGTTGGGAAACCGCTTGACTTCCCGGTTGGTGACACCCATCTGATCCAGAATAAAATTGGAAGCTGCCGCCAGCGCGGGTACTTGATCTGGGGTATCGTACCGAAACAGCAACACGGCGTTTTCCAGGCTGTGTGGGAAGAATACCCCCACCCTGGGCTCGTTTTTAATGTCGGCGTAACCAATGAGAATCTTTGCCATCTGTAGAGAACCGTTGTTAGCTCTCAAGATACAAAATCACCCCATCAGTTACAGGTACTTAACGGGTAGTTAGTTAGCACCTGTGGGGTTGTTTCGGCATCGTGGCCGTAATAGTCCGGAAAGTGCATCTTCAGGATATGATCCAGTTCCAGCAGCTCTCCCTCAAAAGCAATCCGGCGGTGTACGCTCATCAGACAGTCCAGGAAGGTTTCCACCATCGGATCAACCGGCCCCTGGCTGGTTTCCTCGTACATCATATCCAGCAGTTGGTGCAGATAGCCCACATACTTATAAAGCTCCGGATTGGTCAAGAGGTACTCGGATAGCGGCTCTTCTTCAGCACTATTAACACCTTCCATAAATTAAGTTTATCTGATGTGAAAACTTGCCTGCCTAGCAGCTTCAAATCTTTCTTAAAATACAAAAATTTTACTACATAACCAACTGATTATATGTATCTTAAACTAAATATATATGTGTTTTTTAGTACAGAGTAGAATATGTAACACGCTGATTAATTGGGTACGGGAAGTTGGAACAGGAAAGTTAGCTGGAGGTGGTTGAAAGGACTGACGACATAGAGAAGGTCTACGCAATTGCCAGTGCAGAACTAGTGTATGATAAGTATAGTGGATTGGTAGCTAGGCAATAATAAAGCCCGGTCATAACACCGGGCTTTATTTCGTCTCAGGACGAAAAAGGATTAAAAATAGTAGGATTTGCTTGTGACAGCCTAGGCCTAGCTGTTAATCAACAATGATGTCGTTGACATAGCGTTAGATGTTAATCTTCCTTAAATTCCTCCGGCACTACGGATCGATTTGACCATGGTTTTCATACAGTTAAAGTGAAATGGTTTTAGATTTGGATTACTTAGCTCTCCACTCCTTTACCACATTTTCGTAACAAATAAACAATTTATGATTTTCTTTTTCTTTCCGGGTTCGATGAATGTATTCTTCAAATCCCGTATAGTACAGGCTAAACAAATAACGAAAGTACTCCTTCATTAACGAATTATCAGCCATATTAGTTTGGTAGGCCAAACTCAAACGCTCAAAGTAGTTGAGTAATATCATGACTGACTGTCTGATTTCAATGTTAGCCGGATCATCAATTAGCTTGGTAATATCACTAGGATGGTCCCTCATGAAATTCCTAGCTATTGTACCGTGCTCGATCATTTCGGCGCTATGCCAATCCCGCATTAGGGCAAAGGCATAAACTTTTGCTTCATACTCACGACGAAACGCTTCTATTTCATCTTCTCTCCGAATTCGTTCTGCTAATAATTCTACCTCCCGTCTAATAGCCTCATCTTCTCTGCGAATCTTTTCTAGTCTTACTTCTTCGTCTTTAGCAACCTTCTCTTCCTCTAAAAGTAAACGATAGTTATTTATATAACTATTATGTTCAAAAGTTTTTGAGGTGTACCATAAAGTTGTGCAGGCGAACCCCACTAAACAAATGGTCAAAATGTCTCTGTACTCAATTGGCCGTGATTCTGGATGATTATACAACCATAACCATGCCACAGTAGCAACAGCAATAGTAGTACCAGCGCCTATAAGAACTACCCTCGCACGAACGCTAAATTCAGCTTGATCATTCTCTTTTATTTTGTCTACAAGAAATTTCTTTCTGGCTCCCAAATCAGATGCCATATACTATCTTATCGGTTTAGGGTAGGTTATAGGTGTAAATATAACTACCTAAACAATAGACGCAACAGCCGCTTAGTAAATTAGGCAAAGGTCCAAAACGCGTCCGCCAGCAGGCTTTATTATTGTCTTTGTCTCCTGTTTTGATAACTGGTACAAGCCCCTCATAGCTAGGGAGTAACTTCGAAAAATACTGCCTTACTAACAAGCTTTTACTTCAAACAGATGGAATAATCTGTCTTATCTTGTTTTGGCAAATGGCGCAAATCCTACATTGCTAGGGAGTAACTTCGGAAGCATACAAAGTGTCACTCATAACGACTCAGAAATGGCAGTTGGAGCAATCAATATAACACTGGGCGCAACCGTTGGCGGGTTTGTGTCTGCCATGGGTACGGCCCGTGCGGCCGTCTCTCAGTTAACCTCAGACCTAAACGGCAAACTAATAACCGCCTTTAACAATGCTGACCGGCAATCCCGTTTTTTTGAGCGGGGCATCGGTCGGCTGGGCACTGGACTTCAGGATGTGGGCAGCAAACTCTCGACGTTGGTAACCCTTCCCCTGGCTGGTCTTGGGGCGGCTGCCTACAAAACGTATGCCGACATCAATGCCCTGCAATTAGGACTGGAGAACATAACCGGTTCGGCGGCGGCAGCCAAGGCTCGTTTTGAAGAGCTTAAGGAAGTGGCCCGGCTGCCAGGCTTAGGGCTTGAAGAAGCGGTTCAGGGCGATGTAAGGCTTCAGGCAGTTGGCTTTTCGGCCGAAACCTCAAAGCGGGCTCTGTTGGAGTTCGGAAACGCCCTGGCGCTAACCGGTGGTGGCCGGGTTGAACTGGATGCTGTCATTACACAGTTAAGCCAAATGGGATCTTCGGCTAAAGTGTTGGCGGAAGACTTAAAGCCCATCCTGCGGGCGTCGCCTGCGGTAGCCAAAGCCGTTCGGGGTATGTTCGGCACAGTCAGTAGTGAAGCTATTTCCAAGCAACTGACCGCGGCCGGCAAGGGCCCTGCGGATTTCATAAAAGAGCTTATTGAGAGTCTTAGCGGACTCGAGCGGGTTAAGGGTGGCCCTAAAAACGCCATTGAAAACTTTGGTGATTCTATAAAGTTAGCCGCCTTTAGTTTTGGTGAGGCCGCTGATAAAGCCCTTAACATGACGGGCTTACTTACCCGTGTCGGTGATGCGGCCGGGCAACTGGCAAAACGATTCGCGGAGCTACCGACAGGGACGCAATCCGCTATCATTGGGGTGACGGGGTTTGCTGCCGCCATTGGACCGCTAACCCTGGGGATTGGTTCACTGGTAAAACTAATGCCGGTGATCAGCAGCGGCTTTGCGCTGCTGGGTGGACCGATCGGTATCGCGGCAGCGGCCGTCGTAGGGGCTACGGCGCTAATCGTTACCAACTGGGATAAGCTAAAGGTCTACTGGGAGCAGCTTAAGCAATCGCTGGCCAAAACCGGTGTGTGGTCAACAGTACAGAATGTAGTCAGCTCCGCCATGGAAGCCATCGGGGCTGTTTCGGGCGCTTACATCGGCTATATCACCGAAGTATGGAACGGATTCAAGGGATACCTGATCCCGACGGCTAAATACATCTTCGGCGTCGTTGCCGAGGTCTTCAAGGTTGGCATGGGCATCCTTTCTGGCATCTTCAAGGCTATTACGGCCGTCTTTACCCTGGATTGGTCGAAGCTGCGGGACGCGATGCAAAACATTACCATCTCCCTGTGGAACGGGGTCATTGGTCTTACTTCTAAATCGATTGCTTTTGTAGGGTCACTGTTTGCCGCCTTCCTGAAAACGGTGGGCGCTAGTGACCTTTCTTCGGCCCTGAGCGCCAATCTGGACCGAATGACCGCGGGAGCCGAACGAATGAAGTACGCTCTGAAAGGTGTTAACCAGGCCGCGCAGGAAACAAAAAAGAACATGCCCTCTACTTCTGGCATTACCCTGCCAGAAGTAACAGTACTGGGTAGGCGCCCAACCAGGGTGATCAATCAACCCGGCAAAAAGAACGAAGCGGATTCTGCCATTGAAAAGCTCAACAAACAACTCTCGGCAACGGAGGAACGCCTTCAGAGTCTGCGCCTGGTCGCCCCGTTCAGTTTTGCGCTACGTCAGGCGGAGTACCTGCGGGCTGAATTGTTAGACCTGAAGAAAGTAGCGGATCCGGATTTTAAGTTACCAAAACGGGATACGCCGGGGGAGGTAGAAATGATTCATGGCCGGTTTGATTTTAAGTCATCCTTAAACGTCCAGAACGCAATCCTACCTCTGAATGCCAAAGCCGCAGCAGCGCAGGTTGGGGAGGTTAGTAGCAGTATCGTGACGGCCATTGGCCAGCTTGGCCAGGAGGTCAGCAACGCCTTTCGAGGAGCGGCAGCCTCGGCGGCTGAGGGCGTGGGCGAATTGGTTGGCGGGCTGATGAGCGGCACGGCGTCTTTGGCCTCGATTCCGGCCCTGTTTGGGAACATCCTGGGTAATCTGGCGCAGCAGATTGGTAAATCCATGATTGCGTTTGGGACTTCGGGTCTAGCCATCAAGAACCTGATTAAAGATCCGGCCCTGGCGATTGTGGCGGGAGCTGGCCTGATTGCTGTCGGGGCCGCACTGAAGAACACGGTCAGCAATAGCATTAATAGCATCCCCAAGTTTGCCGATGGTGGTATTGTTTCTGGACCGACGCTGGGCTTAGTTGGCGAATACGCAAACGCCCGTTCCAACCCGGAGGTCATTGCGCCCCTCGACAAGCTGAAGCGTATGGTCGGCGGTGGTACGCAAGTATTCATTCCGGAAATGCGGCTTGCTTATGACGCCTTGTATATAGCATTCAAGCGCGGAGAGAGAGACGACTACGAGTTCAATTAGGCAGTAAACGCCCCAAATCCGCCCTGTGTTCAACAATCTCGCCAAAGTAAGCCGAAGTATGATTCTCTTTCCAAACGTCCCCTACAGCCTCTTAAACCTCGATGGCTTTTATGAACACTTCATTGAGCTAAGCCGGAAGATAAGGCCGGCTGAGGCCTATGAAGAATGCGAGCGGGCGGTAATGGCTTTGTGCGGGCATCGGCGATATGGGACGTTCATGGAGTTTCAGGCGGTGGTGGAGGGGTGGACAGACAAGTGAGATCGTTAGCCAAGATACCTTTGTAGAAAAATCGCTAACAACGGCTAATTTAATCTCTCCGCCGAACGTTTTACTATGGCTGATAAACAAACCGCGCCATTATGAATTGTTCGTGTCGTTTTATTGTTGCTCCCTAAAACAAGCTCTGTTTATATGGAAAATGAAGAAGAGGACATTTGGGAAGGTACCACAGCCCGAGTAAACATTATTAACAAAGACGCGCTTTTAGCTGAATTGCTAAAAAGCCCTAGAACGACATCGGGAAGCACAAATACGAATTTAGACCACCTATTGCAAACATTGGAGAAACGAGTTCTTGATCGCTGGTTCTCGCTTAACAGGCCAGGGACGCTCTCACCATTGACTTTTCAATTGCCCGGGAAAACTGCGTTTTTAACCCACAATAAAAATACATTTGATCCAGATAGCAAAACTTATACGCTCCATATGCTTTTGCAGATACCTTAACACATTATAACATTAACGTTATGGCCATTACGCCGGATCTTTTAAATTGAAAAATGGCTAGTATTATTTACTGCAATGTTATTTCATAAATGCTAAATACAGCTTAGGGGTGAATATTTTTTTTCAAACCTAATTTGCTATTTTAAGCACCTTAAATGCTTTAATTGAGGTGAGTAGAAATTAAGGATTTGAATTTTTGGTCGGACGTACAGTAAATTGCGATCCTTTTTCTATTGTATTAATTATATTAAATTATCATATATGAACGCCGATTTGCCCCAATTTAACTATCGTAATGAAATTCATTTTAGAAATAATTTCAGGGATATAGTAGATTATTTTAACGAGCATCAGAGTATTTCAGCTTGGCAGTTTTTTGCATCAATTGAAAATAGTTACCAAAACCAGGTGGCGCAGAATTTTGGAGAAATTAATCCTTTGGGAAATGGAAGCCTTATGGTTTCTATTCAGTTTGACCAGAGAAAAGAAACAGGAGAAAGAAGATTAGACTTAGTGCTTTCCGAATTTGTACACGCAACCCCCAATAAAGAATTCACTGGGCAGCCAATATTGGTTATTGTCTTAGAAAATGTTGATCAGTTTATTACCGATTTCCAGCCATATAATAATCAATATAGTGAACTTGGGCCTTACAATATATTATTTGCAGCAGAACAAAACGCTCTGAGTGAAATTCGGGCTGGACAGTTTTATCCTCAATTTATAATTAATGCTCAGCATTCTAGCATAGCACCAAAAAGGAGCTTCGTTTTTACATCAGTCGGAATTGATACAAGTGACGATCGATTTATAAAATATCGTTTTAGATATTCGTAAACAGTTGCTCCAACAAAGCTTTCGGAGCAATTGTTTATTTTGATATAATCTAGAAAGCATAACTTTAAATGTAACGGCCTGTGACATTATCGGTGCAATGCCAGAATGGTTACAATATGATAGAAATTGCTGTAAATATTTTATTCGGTGCTTACAATTTCATTATTAGCCTTTCCATCTCATCAACTATTCGATTTAGTTCAATGATTTCAGATTCTCTACTTAAATTGAAATACAAACGAGGGTCTAGCCAGAAGCGCGATTTATTATACAGCATTTTACCTAATTCTAGATCGACTTTCATGATAGCAGCGGAGGCTTTGTTCCATACTTCAGCCAATTCGGTGTTTGGCTTATATTCTCCATTGTTATTGCGCAAATAATCGTAAGTCAATATAAAGGCAGTATTAATTGCCTTGTGTCCTTCAATAACATTTTCTTTTTTCTTATCAGCCTGTCCAGTCAGATAGGTCGTAATATCCTTGACCACGTTCCATAAAATCCTTATATTGAATACTGCACTCATGTTTTATTTAACGTGTTTTTTGTGAAAAGTAAATCTACTTTTTTAGATGATTAACACCGAAAATATAAGATGTCTCATCTATTCTCTCTAACGTGACTTTAAGTATCCCACCAGAACCGGTATGAATTATAGCCGTATCACCTGACAACATATTTTTAGTTCTTCCGTCAAAAACGCCATAAACACCCGTAGATTGTCCACTCCTAAATTCACCCTGCACACCAACATAATATTGGCCATCAATTGGCTTAGATTGAATTATTTTGCTGCCTCTGGGAAGTACTAATCTTTCCAGATTATTAGGCAATTTAAGCTGGTTTTCATATATCTCTGCAATACTTTTGGAGGTATTTGCTTTTTCTGAGATGGCATTACTTGTACTGGTAATATTTCTGACTTCATCTAATATGTTGTTAATTATTTTAGCTATATTAGTTGTATCAATAGTTGGGCTTCTGTAGGCCATTTCTAAATCAGAAATTCCAGTAGTTATTGCTTTTGTCTGATCCGAGATCAATGTTGAGTGTGATTGAAGCTCTACTATAATTCTGCTTAATTGTTGGTTGCTCGTGCCAACCTGCTGATTGTTATTTTGCAGATGTATGTTTGTTGAATCTATTTTCGCCGCGAACTTATCTCGTTCTACTTGTTCCTGTGGCGCCTTCCACTGATCATAGAAATAGGTTCCTAGAACGGCTAGTATAGCACCAGCAAAGAGAGATATCCATTCTTTTACTGTCAAAAAAAGTACTGTAGAATTGCTACGAGACATAAGATCAAGAATTAGTAAGTGAAGAGATTTAGGCTTTTTTTATGTTTTAAACATTAATATAGTGTATTATATTTTAAATAAATTAATCGAGCGAAATGGGCAATTGCTCTTGCAACATAATTTGACTTTCCAATAGCAATGGTTTATTCTTTGTTTCTCGAATAGAAAGTGTTTCTCTATACTCTCTGGCCTCTGCAAGTTTAGTTAGCGTTAGGCTGTGACCCATTCCGAGTAAAGTCTGTTCAATCTGATCAATATTCACGTGGAAGAACTCTCGTCGATTATTAATCAGATTCAAGCGATTGTCAGCAAACTTCCGGTGAAGGGCATTTTCCAACTCGGGGGCATTATCGCAATAGACCAAAGCATGAACATCAAAGGAGAAGGGGACAGAAGCATCCCCCAATTCACGCACTCGGTCCATCGGATCTAGGCGTCTAGTCATACCGATTTTGTATACGTTTTCACCAAATGAACCGATATTGGAAATTACGTAGACATGGCCAGACTTAGTCATTTGAGCCATTGACATGGCTTTTTCTTTCTGTTGGTGAGCCGCGCTCAACAAGATCTCTAACTCCTTGATTTTGTCAGCTAACCTTTCCATTTGGGCGCCAGTGGCATACTGAACATCTTGCCTCGCCTTTTCCAAAGCTTTCTGATAACGCAGTTCCTCGTCGGCCGCTTTTTTCTGAGCAATTTCAATCTCACGAAGCGCTTTTTCTTCTTCGCGCATCTGCTCCTTGATCAACTTCTGCTCTTCTTTCTCTTGGTGGATTTTTTCCTGAAGTTCAAATTCAAGTCTTAATTCGGATAGCTTCAGTTGATAATAATCGTAGGTAATCGAAATCTGATGAGATTCTCCAAGCGCGTTGAGAGCCGTAAATGACTTCTCAATGCGGGCCTCCATATTCACAATATTATTCCAACTCACCTTCGCAATGGCGGAATCGCACTCACCATTGAACGCCCGAAGCATTAATTTGGAGTACCTGCTGGTCATTTTAGCCCCTTCAGCGTAACTACCGCTAACAGACCAGGTGGTAGCGCAGACGATAGCCTTGCCTTCTTTTATTAATCTTTTCTCAGCGGCCCAGATTCTATCTAATTCTGCTTTGTATCGTTCCGAACTGGCAAAGTTGTAATGCGGTTTATATAAGCCATAGGAAATGTCTCCTAAGTTCTCCTCTACAATGGCAACCTCCTTCAGAAGGTTTTCATAAATAGCCCGCTTAGCCCTGTATTCCTCGGAAAGATTTTTGGCATCAAGATCATGCTTTGCCTGCAAGGCTTCGATATACATTTTAATGAGGTCAATCTTCTTCGTTTTACTCTCAATTTCCTCATCCAGATTAATGATAGGCGCATATTTCTCTTGCAGGCGTTGCACCTCATCAGTTTTGTCCTCTAACTCTTTTCTTAATTGACGCTGGCTGCTGATGGTAAACATACTTACCAAAATCAGAGCGATTGAAAGACCAGCGATGATTGCCAAAAGTAAAGTAGTATTCATAGTCAAGGTCTTATTTGACAATGGTAATAATTACTCATTCAAATGTCAATCAATCTATCCCTGACTTCGTAAATGGTAGAGCCACGCATGTGTAGTAAAATAGTATGCTTGTATGTAAGTAGTGCGGATTAGAATTATTAGTCATCCTGATTGCAGGCGGAAACCGCCAGTCAACCGTTAGGGTAGTAAGAGTCTACAGAAGGATCATACCTTTCATCAGGGCTGATCTCCACTTGTGCCGGGATGATATACTACCCCTTTTTGACTTACGACGCACGGACCCCAGAACATGCGAACTCGGGTGTCCCATTTGCTTGTCCCAGTATTGGCATCGAGGGCATACATGGTATTAAGTTGTGTGCCGAAATAAACTATTCCATTAGCAACGGTTGGCCCATACTTAACAGCCGTGCCTGCTTCAAAAGCCCATTTTTCGGCGCCACTTGCCGCATCCAGTGCATATAGCTTTTTATCATTGCTCCCAATGTAAACCGTCCCGTTGTCTACAATCGGGCTTGAATCGATAGAATTACCGGTTTTAAAAGACCATTTCTTAGCCCCAGATGTAGCATCAAGCGCATAAACACTGCGATCATTAGAGCCAAAATAGATTAACCCGTTTACCAAGGTTGGACAACCTGTAATCCCGTTACCAGGGGTTTCAAATTGCCATTTCTTCTGGCCAGTCTGAGCATCCAAAGCATAAACAAAACCAGTATAGGTAGAAACATAAACATAACCATTGGCAACAGTGGGATTGCCCGCAATAATATTATTATTAGTTTGAAACACCCATTTCTCCTCTCCCGTTTTCGCATCCAAAGCGACGAATTTAGCTGAGAAGTAATTACTCGTATAGACAATTTTATTGGCGACAGTTGGACTACACCAGATTTCATTGGGCATTTTTTTGCTCCAGATCAACTCGCCAGTTTGGGAATTAACAGCATAGAATCGGCCAGCCTCAGTACCAAAGTAGATGATTCCGTCCACAACAGTTGGTGTTGTTCGAATAATGTGATCAGCTTCGAAAGCCCATTTCTGCTTTCCGGTAGCGGCATCGACTGCATACATCTTTTTATCGAAACTGCCTACATAAACGACTTTATCAGAGACTGTAGCTCCAGTGGAGATATAACCGTTGGTTGCAAAAGTCCATTTTTGATTGCCTGTCAAAGCGTCTAAGGCCCAAAGAGACTTATCGTCTCCTATATACAGCATTTCAACTTGATCGGGTTTCGCTTCCGGATCCTTTTTCTTTGAACAGGAAGACGTTATCAGCAGGCAGATTACGATTGGAGAAATGCGGGCAATCTGCCCAATGATGTCTTGAATAACCACTTTGAGGTTCATGATTGAGAAGGTAGGATCTATTGGTATGGGCAAGTATAACTAAAAGCCCCTAGAGTCCTGAGGTAACCTACTTTTCGGCGGTACTTCATTGAGATTGGTGTGTTGCAGGGAGACTTTTCGAGACGGCGGGGCTTGTTGTTGTTGAGGATAATTGCAATATAAAGCAAGTATATGTATATTTACTTACATACAAAGCAATACTGTAATGGCTACTGAAAACAAGGCTCGCACGTTTAGATGGGAAGACGCTACAAATGTGAAGATTAAGGAGATTGGCAAATTGTTGAACCTAAATGATACCGAGGTCTTAAAGAAAGCCGTTGATTACCTTCATGCCAATTTGAAAGAAGTTGCTGAGGCTGATTTCAAAGCGAGATTGAGCGGATTGAAATAAAATATGTATCTCTAGGCAGGCAAATGGTGTCTATAACGCCAATAAGTGAATAATTAGCCCTATAGGTGCAATATGGATATTGCTTTGTATTTCTGATTTTAGTATATTCGCTTATTCAATATAAAAACACGTCCGAAAAGCTGCATAGTACCGAGGAGGTTGCCCGGTAAAATAGGATTGTTGTTGCCAAAAAATAGTAAACCCGTGTCGCGATAGCTTGGCGGCAGAGCGGCACGGGTCTCATGTCGAACATTTTAAACTTACATTCAAATGTCAACGGGACAAATGTACTCGGGGAAAGGGGAAACTACAACCCAAAGCCAACAAAATGAGCAATCGGTAGCTAATCCTACCGCTCAATCAGTATCCCCCTCTATAACAGTAGTCAACGCACGGGTAGATGCGGCAATCTCTAACCTCTTCGCTGATTATGTAGGGTATGAGATCCCGCAAGATGCTTTTCATGCATTCGGGCTTCACATCAAAAGCATTTTTGCCCAATCACTTTCCGGCGGCTCCGCATTGGTGGACACGCCCACGCCTCTCTTCGTACAGATGCCGGATTTTCTTGTTGAATGGGTGTCAGACCCCGAAAAGCTCTATTCCATCCGCAGAACGCTAGAGGAGATGGAAAAGACGGCCGTAAGGAATAGCGAACCTTGTCAGGATAGTATTAAGTTCGAGTCTGTAGCAAGCTCCTTTCAGTCTATCCTCACCGCTGCCGAACACACCCTTCAGGGTCGTCAGCTAGGGTTTGACCCTACGGTCGCTGTGGCTCCACCTGTTGAGCCTGAACAGCCAGCAAATCAGACGAAAGCGGCCTCGCAGAAGGAGTTCAACCACCCCGGCAGTAAAATGATTCTGAAAGCCGACCTAAGCCTGAGCGTGTCGAAGAATCACCCAAAGTCCCTGTCTGAGCTCCAATTGGTAAACCTCGCGTTGCGCAAGCTACAGTATGACCACACTCGCAAGTTAACCTTTTACCTCAGCGAAGAGTGGTCAAAGGATGCGGCGCATATCGCCTACGAGCTACGGGTTGTTGATGGGATTCTGGGTAGACTTTTTGACGCCACGGCTGCCTCGGTTAACGAGTTGAATAATGTGCTTTTAGACGCATCAGGCAAGGCGTTAGATGTTGCGTATTCTGGCTTTGAGGACAACATTCAACACGAGCTTCAAGAGTTATACCTCGACTACAACGACGACGCTTTAAAGCCCGGTGTATGACCACCACAGACAACGCCCCCGTCCCGCTTAGGGTCGGGGGCGTAAAGTCCTACGCGGACTTCTTCGACGGACAACGTTTAATGGTTAAGGTTCCGGATCTTTTATACCAGGCGCTCAAAGATCCCGGCGATTTATTCGCCCTTCGTGACAGCCTTAAATCTTGGTTCGTAATCTATCTACAGGAGGTTGGCGGAAGCAAACAGGACTACTGGTTCTATGACTACCTCGACCAATTTCTAACCGAGTTAATCAAGCCGGTTCTGTACCGAGATTTTCTTCAGTCTCACAACATCGAACCAGATTCTAACAATGAACAGCATAAATCCGAACGTCCTCGGGATCTTTTACCGTGTCCATAGGAATAAAAACATTGTCACCCGAAAAGCAGATAAAGTGGCTACTACCGTTTAGTCAATTTGCGCTACGTCCCGGATGATGATTGAATATATTTGGGACGTAGCTGCTCCTTTCTATGTATTGGCCCTTGTCGTTTAACATGTAAGTGACTAACATACAATGCGCCTCTTCCACCTTAAATCCTGGTTACTCAACCGGCAATACTATGTCCTTATTACTATTAAATGCATTTGATGTAACCTGCCAGTTTTGGTTTCGCAAAACCCGCAGTAAAGAAGGTTCTAATGAAGGAGTTGTGCAGGTCAACATATACTATAGACCTATCTCAAAGCGGGAAGTGTTCGGCCCGGTTTCAAGCGAGATTCGCACTACCAGAGATTGTTGGGACCGCCGAAACGAACCGATTAAAAAAACACCAAATCGGGAGTTGCCCAATGGACAGAAAGTCTACGACCCCAATTTGGACCCGTTGGCTCGTCTTAAGAAACAACTTGATGAATACGAGAAAAACTTTGAACTAGCCCGTATTGAATTTTATTCCCGGCGCAGACAGTACACCCCGGAAGCTTTGCATACGGTAACTATGGCAATGGTAAAACGGGATGCTGCACTTCTTCAGGAAAAGATTCATGGGGAACAGTCGGTTTCTTACCGGATTGCGGCTTCGTACTGGGAGCAAAAGATAAATGCGCTAGTTGGTATGCAGACGCGACCTTTAGACCGTACCCTTTTAATGGTGCATGAAGAGTTTATTAAGGTTCAAGAGAAATTCGTAAATGACAACCAGTTTACCCGCACGCCGGGCCAGATCGGTGCATCTACATTTACGGGCTATGTAAATCACTTTAACCCTATTAAAGCTTACCTAAAAGCCACAAACCAAGAGGATGTTTTAATTACACACATCACTCCAGGCTTTGTTGATCGGCTTCAAGAGTGGCTAATGACTCAGAATTCCCCCAAGACAAAAAGGCAGTATCAAATTGGCTCCATCAATATGTTTGTTCAGACCTTGCGTGCCGTTTGTCGGTTTGCTGTTCGAAGGGAGTATATTCAGTACGACCCAACCGCTGCAATCAGGCATTGGAGTGCGCCGAAGTCTGTTGCCAAGCCATTACCCCCGGATATTCTACATATTCTGAAAACTGCCGAACTGCCTGAACATATGCGGTGGATGATAGATAGCTGGCTGGTAGCTATGTATTTGAATTTGCACTATGCTGATTACATGAATCTGCCCAAGATGGAAATTCGCACCTTTAACGGGCTAGGGGTCCGCTACATCGACCACCCGCGCAAAAAGCAGCGCGGTACAGCCTTGCGGCTAGTTTCTCACCTAACCCCGGAAGTAGAGGAAATCTTGGCTAAGTATGGCGGGCCTCATAAATTGTACTATCGAACTCTAGGGGCTTTTATTAAAGGCTTTGAGCAAGTCTGTGAGCTTTTAGACTTACGAAACGGGAATGGAAGCCGATTTCATATTCAATTCGGTATGGCCCGCGATACGGGTATGTCAATGGGAGCTGCCGAAGGTCGTTCAGCAGAGGTATTGAAAAATAACGCAGGACACAGCAATGTGTCAATGCAGTCAAAGTATATTAATGCAGCACCTTCTATTTTGGAAGAACATTTGAAACGGCAAGTATCCGTTAGTAACTCAAAAATTATCCCTCTTCAGTCGAACGCAGCTTGACTTCTTAATTTACCCAACTCGCCGGAGGGGTAATTGCGCCCTTCCATTCATCTGCACAAAATAGGGCTTCTACGCTTATTAGGTTTTCAAGGAAATTACTTGATTAAATTAGAGCGTTGCCGAAAAATAAAATTGGTTGTCACCGCCGGTGTAATTTGCGTAATTGCTGAAGCAACTATTTTATTCGATGGCAAATTTAAGCGATTGGACCGTAGTTTGGGTTGATAGTGCTAGTCCAAAACAAGACAAGCGGGCTCATCCCATGATTGGGCGAGTGTTTTTTGTTGACAAGGATTTTGCATCCCGTCTCCAGGTTGGCGATTACCTCATTATTGGAAACTCCCAGCTATTGCCAAAATGGTTTAAGGCTATTGATGGCGATGCGATTGAAGATATCAGCGGATTGGTTGTTAAAATAACATACAGGATTTTCACAGATAAGCTGGAGTTACGTTCAGTCTTTATTGAGCCTCCTAAAAACTAGTAATATCCTAGGGGTAGGTTAAATCCTTATAACTTTGACCCGCGCGACCGCTTACACTCTTGAAAAAAATCGGTGTCAAAACTCAAAGGGGAAGTAGCACCTGTGCTGAGGTATAACCTTGTTTAACAATAGGTTGACTGGAAACATTTTTGTCTGCTAATTGCAAAAATGATGTCTTTAGCCCGGCTATCGGTCAGAATATTGTAGGAATACTTTGTGAGTAGGAAGTCAGCTACACGGCTGGCTTTTTTGTTGTCTATGTTTTTCACGAGGGTGCATGATTAATCTTTGGTTAGCTATACAAAACCTGTACATACAAGTGCTTCCGCTATTGCCAGCTGAAACCTTCAGAATATAAAAGTCCGGAGCCAAATACTCACGCGGCTCGATGAGTTGCTCGGATCTTTTTTGTATAACTAATTTTAATGTCAATTCAGGACCAGTTGTTGAGAACCTTAAAGCAATCACATTCTTTGTTTTGCTCACTTAATATCAATCCCGGCTTTTACCTTAAACTAACTTTACAAAAAAGTGCAGCATATTAAACATGATTAGAAGAACGTAACTAAATGGATTTATTTACATTCGTTATCGCTAGTTATCTACCGTATGCGAAATTTTTTATCGATCTTTTTTATACTGCTTTGCCTTTTGTCAGGCTGTAAAAAACGCCAACCAGATATTGACCCAGTTACTCCACCAGCGACTTATACTTTATACGGATCTGATGAATTAACTTGCTATGCTATCAATGCTAGTACTGGACTTAAACGCTGGGTTTTTAAAAGCGAGTATAGCCTTGTAGGCCCTCCCCATGTCAAAAACGGTATGGTTTTCTTAAAAACCGAGGAAAGCTTATTTGCACTTGATGCTGTTACTGGCACGAAACGTTGGGAATCAAAAACCCGACCCGTGCTTTTTACAATTACCGACAAGGTGGTATATATAGTCAATTCCAAAAGAAAGCTTTATGCACTTGATGCTATCACTGGCACGAAAAAATGGGAGTTCACCTCGGACTTGAACGGAACGGCTTATACAATGTCTCCAACCATAGCCAATGGTTTGGTTTACTGGGTACCTATGCAAATACAATCTATGCTCTTGATGCAGTATCGGGCACAGTAAAGTGGAAACTGACTGATATGCCTCCAAAGGATGTGCATCTTAAAATAAGCAACGGGCTCTTGTATACGACTAGCGATTACATTACAAAAGTTCGAGCTTATAATGCCTCGACCGGCGTTAAATTGTGGGAGTTTGAACTAGGCGATTATAGGTCCAAAGCCTCGGATCCGCTTCTTAGCAACGGAACACTATATGTGGTTATTGCCGGAAAACTATTCTCTTTGGATGCTACAACAGGTACAAAGAAGTGGGAGTATACTGCTAGCAAAGGTCTTTTTGATGCACCCCCGACTCTGGCAGATGGTGTCTTATATGCGACTACTGATTCAAAGACCTTACATAGCATTGAGGCTGCAACGGGGAGGGAGTTACTAGAGTCTCCTATAGGGCTAGATGAACCTATCTATGCCAGCCCGCTTGTGGATAGTGGCTTGATCTTTTTAAGCGGTTACATGCAAATTTGTGCCCTTGAGGTTGGTAGTGGCAAGGTAAAGTGGAAAGTAGACAACGGCAATCGGACATATTACTATCATCCAATGCTGGCTGGTGGGCTTATTTATTCTGCTAGCATGTCACATTGGTTCAGCATCGTTAAGTTCTACGCGCTAGATGCAGCTACAGGCTCCACTAAGTGGGAGTTTCCAACCCCATATGTTATTTCTTACAATCTTGTAGCGGTCAAAGATTGATTAACAACTTAAGACTTTTGAAGCACCTCCCCCGAAAACGTGATCGAGGTACCGGAACTAAACGGACTTCGACTGATTAAGGCTGTACAGTACCGTTAATCATCGCTACCCTAGGTATATGGTTTAGCCCCCGACCTACCAAGTCGGGGGCTTTCTGTTTAGCCTACAAGCCACAGAAACAACTCAACCGCTACGATCATTAATTCCACGGTTACGACAACTAGATCAACCCAATCAACCTTTTCTGATTTTGCGGGCTGTTGCACCAAGAACACATTTACCACTGTGTTGTATTGGTTAACAACCTCAGGTGAATGGAATGCGGAATTAACAAATTGTTGGTTTGATTGCTGGCCCTCTGTAGACTGATCCTTTGGGGCTACTCGCTCTCCTGCCATATATTGGGAGGTTTGAACCAACCCGGCAGTCCAGAATCAAAAGAAGTTAGCATGGGCGCTGGATTGGTTCTATGTTTGAACTTCCGGCTACCCCTTAGCTTGTGGAACACCCTGATCAGGATGCGCAGTAAATATAGGAATATGCCTTACTTATATCAAGTAAATAAGCAAAGTATTGAGATATTGGGGAAGTCAAAAAATCTGACTTTGACTTCATGTTAAAATACAGTCAATAATGGTTAAAATAAGATCAGGATAATTTTTGACATAATTATCATTAATTTAGGCAGTAGAAGACCCGCGTTTGAATCGAACACTGATAGCCAGCGAGTTACCTAGGCTTATTTTTTACCCGAGCGGGTAAATATTCGAGATCAGCATTTTCCCGCAATATTGCGGAAAATTTAGATAGAGGAAGGCCGCCGTTTGAAACGGAGCTCTTTGCTTAACCTTTTGGATAGGCATACTATATTTCCCACCTGTCGGCGGAACACTTAATCGTGTCGAGGATCTTCTACCTATTCATACAGATAGATCATAAGGCGGAAGAATCCCACCTTTACGGCTAATTCGATCTGAAGAAGCCATACCCTCTTGTGTATTAGGACGTATAGAATTCTCATATCAGAAAAGCACATCAATCAATACTTAGATTATCATTGTTAGATAAATGACTTCATTTCTTATTTTTGCTTAGCTGGTTTGCAAACGTCAGCTGCATCGAAATGTCATCACAGGTAAAGCAAGTTACTATCCAAATTGTCGATAATGTTACCCATTTAGAGGTTGTTAGTCAGCTTTCAACCATCATTTTTGCTAAAAAAGGCGATTTATTAGATGTAACTATAATTATTATTCCCAATAGTGGATTTGTCTATCCTGACCACCTTTTGTTGATAACATCAGCACTGAATAGCGCAATCGACAGGGGAGTAGTTGTCTCTGGACGATGTCGGTGCCATCACCGGTGTCGAAATTATGTTAGCCGGATGGATTTCTTCCAGAGCTTAGGAATAAGTTTTGAGGAATGTTTTGCAAGACAAAGTTCTTCAGGACGTTTTCTAGCTATATCAAAATTCCAAGGCTTCTCACAGGGCAATAGTTACATAAATGAGATTGTTGAAATACTAAAAGGCATGCAGCTTGCAACCTCTGGAATGCTTGATATTATATCTTTCAGTCTAGGAGAACTACTTGGAAATATCACTGAGCACTCTTTAGTCGACGAGGGTTGGATGGTAGCCCAGTATTATCCATCAAAAGAGGTAGTAAGAATAATGGTCGCGGACACAGGTCAAGGGATACACGCTGCACTAACAACAAAACCTAGAGATGCAAAATATACAAGCTATTCTCCACACCAGGCAATCGAAGAGTGCATTATAAAAGGAGTAACAAATGGCAATGGACGTGGCAACGGACTATACGGCGTCGCTAATTTTGTTAAAGAAAATGGTGGTATATTGACAATCTGCTCAGGAAATTGTACACTTATGTATTCAAATACAGAGAAGAGGGTACTAGACTCTCCTTTTTGGCAGGGGACAGCAGTGTATTTAGAAATTAATTCAAACAAACCCGTCAAGCAAGAGTTGATTCTGGACGGGCATGTAGGCTTTGCAGAAGACTTTGATGATTGGTTTGGTGAGAGCCAACCAGTTAATCAAGAATCTAACAAAAATCTAGATTCTTTGTGGTAAAAACCCTAAATTTGCAGCTCGAAACTTCAATTTAACCCTATCGTTCAATGATTATGCAATTCCAGAGGTTCGGTAAGATCCTCGCCACTCGTCCCCTGGGGAGACAGGTACGGAGTGAAATCATCAATGAATTGCGAAAAAATGATGTAATCATTTTTGACTTGGAGGGCGTTGATACTGTATCTAATTCATTTGCTGACGAATGCTTTGCAAAATTATTGTCTGAGATGGACCTTAGCACTCTAAAGCGTCGAACCACATTCAGAAACGCCTCCCCTTTTATAAAAGGCGTTATCACTTATGCTATTAAAGAGGGTCTTGCTTCTCAGTCAGAGCACTCCTCTTACAAAGCAGCAGCTTGATAGTAGTTGACTTTACAACAATATTTACCTCAGCATTAGCTGAGGTTTTTTATTTTCCCCTAAAGCTTTGTACAACGACTATCTCAATAGAATGATTAACTGATTTTTGGTTACTCTGATCTCGATTGATTATCTAAACAGATATCACAAAAATGAGGGTAATCAGCATGTATACTAACTAATAATAATGTACTACACGATGCACATTCGACTAGGTTGTATTTACTCAATTCTTTATTAAGTACAGCTAATTGTTTAGAAGACAAAACACTAGTTCCTCTGTCAAAAGCCAGTTTTGCAATACCAGTTGCTTTATCATCAGCACCTTTTCCAATAAACTCCTCCAACATAGTGTCGAAAGTGGCATATAAATTATCGCCTTCGGCCAATGCATAGCCTATTTGTTCTTTGCTGTAAATTGGTATTTCCATCATGCTATATTTTATTATAATATAAACTCTTTACAATCGTATTATTAGCCGCTGAATAAAAATAAAAGCCAACATTCGCACCCACTTATTAACAAACGGTTGAAATAATACCTCTTTTTATATAACAGCTACACCTTATTGTCAGTGAACTATTTATCATTTTTACCCTTATTACCAAAATTAAATATTGAAAATCCAATCCCTAAACCTAGGAAAGGCTGATTACGATAAATCCACTTTCGGCCGAGTTCCCCAGGCATATAGTCTATTCCAGTCACTAAATTTAATTGCAAATCTATATCGTCAAAATTTACTAGAAAACCTAAAGTTGGGGAAAAGGCAGCTACATTGGTCTTGCTTTCAATAAAATCTTTTGTAGTTGCAGCCTCAACGGGAATCGAGGTAGTACCAATAGAACCAATTACAAAAATCTTAGTTGGCCAAGTTCTCGGGGTAATTTTATAGGCTAGAGACAAGCCAATATTCACTTCAGAGGTAAAGTCGAATGATCTTAAATTGTTGCCTTTAGAATCAGTGTCACCAAATCGCAATTTTAAGGGCATTATAACAGTACCAAAAGCCCATCTACCTTCTGGCTTACGAGTCGATGAGGTAAAAACATTAGGAGAGATCAGAAAAAAAATAGTTGGTGTTAAGCTACCATCATTTTGTGAAAAATAATTTTTATTAGTTTCAGTGTCGTTGAATTGATTTAAATAAATTGTTTTTTTCCCATCTGTTAACTCGTTGGCAACAGTAAATTTCCAATGTTTTTTGACTAATACTTTGGGAGCATCTTTAGTAGTTTTACCATCAATATCGCACTTATCAAGCAACAAGTTTGTAGAAAACTCAAATGTCTGTCCAATTAAAGTCGCTGCCTCTTGAGCTTGAGATTTAGCTATAAAGAAAAAAATAAATAGGGTAAATAGAGTCGCTTTCATAGTTATCAGTTTTGAAACGCAAGCTTCAATATTACCCATCATAAAATCAATGGGTAATTTACCCTATCTGTCAATCTTAAAGCCCATTTACCTCGCTATACTTAATTTGCAAAACTTCTATTAAGATTCTGCCTCTAAAACAAAGGCCATGAACATTGTAGTACCTTATTTGTACCTCGTTTCTAGCAAACATATATTAACCTACTGTATTCCAAGTACTTGATTAACATAGTTACTTTCTGTATTGGAAAGTAATCAGCAACCCCACAAACCCAACCGCTGCTATTTTCCTTCGAGAATGTAATGCAAAGTCGCCACGGCCTGCAAAGGCTTTCGGCCGTAGCCCGGTATGTAACTATCCTTGTCCATCAACTCCGGCTTTCCGCCGACGAAAGCGTTGAGTT
Source organism: Larkinella insperata (assembly GCF_026248825.1). NCBI lineage: Bacteria > Pseudomonadati > Bacteroidota > Cytophagia > Cytophagales > Spirosomataceae > Larkinella > Larkinella insperata. The sequence goes on from NZ_CP110973.1 coordinate 874,534, forward strand.
GCGTGCCTACTTCAAGGGCTAAACGCTGCGTGATGCTGGTCCGGACTCCGCCGGAAAACCCGGCGCTCAACACGTATTTCTCCTGCTGCCCTTCGCTTTCCAGGGCCGGGCAAGGCGCCGTGAAGCAATTTAGAATCGTGATATTTTTACCATTCTGTTTCAGATACCCGTTGGTGACGTGAAAGCCAAGAAAAAGCCGGAATCGGTCAGACCCGTTAAAAAACGCCCGCGCGCCCAGCCGGAGGTAAGCTCCACGCGTTGTGCCTTCCCAATTAAAATCCTGAAATCCATTTCCATTTGAGGAAAACGTCGGAAACGTGTAACCGCCCTGCGCAAAAAATTCATGGTCCGGGCTTTTCGTCCAGGTCGCGTTCAGTTCGAGCGTGCGGTTGAACAACGGGACACCGTTGAGCCCGATTCCTGTGGTGACGCTTTGCGCCAGTAAGACCCTGCTCCCGAGAACCATGATGACCAGCAGCGTAGAGATTGTCTTCATACTTGCATTGGGATGAAATTTTCTTTCATTAAATTTAGTTCTTAATTCTACACCCGCAAGGTTCGTAGAATGGACTTCGGGATAGGAATGGTTATTAGACCTTGTGCAGGTAATCAGGGTTGGAAAAGAATGGAAGATTACGAACTATACACTTTACCGAACGGCATTCGGATTGTTCATAAACAAGTACCGCATACCCAAATTGCCCACTGCGGCATCATGCTCGACATCGGCAGCCGCGACGAATTACCCCAGCAGGAGGGCCTAGCCCACTTCTGGGAACACATGGCCTTCAAGGGCACGAAAAAACGCAAGTCTTTTCACATCATCAACCGGCTGGAAACCGTCGGTGGTGAACTGAACGCGTACACGACCAAGGAGAAAGTCTGTTTTCACGCGTCGGTGCTGGGTCTGCATTTCGAAAAAGCCACCGAACTGCTGGCCGACATTGCGTTTCATTCCGTTTTTCCCGAAAAGCAGATCGAAAAGGAACGCAGCGTAATTCTGGAAGAAATGGCGATGTATTACGACTCGCCCGAAGACGCCCTGCAGGACGATTTTGACCAGGTGGTTTTCCAGAATCACCCGCTGGGCGGCAACATTCTGGGCCGGCCCGAAACCGTGCGCTCGTTTACGCGCGAACAACTTCAGCAATTCATCGCGGAGAACCTGGACACCGAACGGGTTGTGTTTGCGTCGGTCAGCAACCTGCCCTTCAGCAAGGTTAAAAAGATGGCGGCCAAATACCTCAGCGACATTCCGCACCGCACCTCGGAACGCAAACGGCTGGCCCCCGACCACTACGAGCCCCAGCGCGTAACGGTCGAACGGCCCATTACGCAGGCCCAGTGCGCCATTGGCCGCCCGTCGTACGCCCTGAACGATCCGCGTCGGCTGCCGTTTTTCATGCTGGTCAACCTGCTCGGCGGACCGGGCATGAACTCCCGGCTGAACATGAACCTGCGCGAGAAATACGGCCTGGTTTACTCCGTTGAAGCCAGCTACACCCCTTTTCTCGATACGGGTTTCCTCGGTATTTACTTCGGCACCGACCAGAAACACCTCGACCGCAGCAGCACGCTCATTAGCCGCGAACTGAAAGCCCTCCGGGAAAAACCGTTGACGAAACTCCAGTTGCACAACACCAAAGAGCAGTTGATGGGGCAACTGGCCATGTCGGAAGAAGGCAATCAGAGTTTCATGCTCACTATGGCCAAAAGCATTCTGGATACGGGCAAACTGGAATCACTGAACGAAATTTTCAGCGAAATCCGCCAGGTGGAAGCCGGTCTGCTCCAGGACCTGGCCAACGAAATGTTTGACGAAAACCGCCTGAGCTACCTGACCTTTCTGCCGGAGCCGGATGAGGATGAGTAACCACCGCCGGTTACCGGCTTGGCCGCCTTCGCAAAAAATTGACAAAATAGGATTGCGGTATTCCCGTTAACAGTTTAATCGTACCTTTACAAAAACCACCGGCTTTCGTTTCATCGCCAAAAGCCCCGTAAACCGGCATGGATTTTTTGCCACCCGACATTTCTGCCTACGCCGATGCGCACACCTCGCCCGAAAGTGAGTTGCTGCGCCAGCTCAACCGCAACACCTACGCCCGCGTGCTGTATCCCCGTATGTTGTCGGGCCACATGCAGGGGCGTTTGCTGTCGATGTATTCCCGGATGATACGCCCCCGCCGGATTCTCGAAATCGGCACCTTTACGGGGTATTCGGCCCTTTGTCTGGCCGAAGGACTGGCCGACGACGGCACTCTGATTACCATCGAAAAAGACGATGAGCTGGAATCATTCACCCGCTCCTACTGGAACCAGTCGCCGGTTGGGCACCTGATCGACCTGCGTATTGGCAATGCCGTTGCGCTTATACCGGCGCTGGACGGACCATTCGATCTGGTATTTATTGACGCCGACAAAGAAAATTACAGCGTGTATTATGACCTGGTTTTCGACAAAGTGCGAACGGGTGGCATCATTTTGGCAGATAATGTGCTGTGGAGTGGCAAGGTAGTGAAGCCGGTTGGCAACGCCCGAACCGCGGCCCAACGCCGGGCTGACAAAGACACGCAGCATGTTCTTGATTTCAACCGCAAAGTAAACGAAGATCCCCGCGTCGAGCAGGTTCTACTGCCCGTTCGGGACGGGTTAATGATGATTTACAAAAAATAACAACGTATGAAAAAAAGCCTGCTGACTTTCTCTCTGCTCCTGTTCCTGACCCCCGTTTTCGTCTTTACCGGCAACGCCCAGAATCCCGTCGATGTTCCGCCCTCGATTCGTTTCGCGGACCTGACCGTCCGGTTTGACGACGGTGCCCGGCGCATTATCCAGCGGGATATTGCGTCCCTGGTGCAGTCGAACCGCAAATACTGGGAAGCCAAGCTCGACCGGGTGGTGCTTTATTTTCCGTTGATCGAGTCTATTCTACTGCAGGAAGAGGTACCGGTGGATCTGAAGTACCTGGCCGTTCAGGAAAGTTCGTTGACGCCCGATGCGGTGTCGGCATCAACAGCAGTAGGCTACTGGCAATTTAAGAAAGAAACCGCCACCGACCACGGGCTGCGCGTAGACGACGAAGTGGACGAGCGCAAGAGCATTGTAGCCTCAACGCGCGGAGCAGCCCGGTATTTCAAGCGCAACAACGCGGTTTACAACAACTGGGTATCGTCGCTCTTTTCGTACTACCTCGGCACGACCGGCATCAGCAAACTGGTTCCGGCGGACTGGGCCTACGCCAAAGAAGTTACCCTGAATGAAAAAACCGACCGGTACATCCTTCGTTTTTTTGCCCATAAAATTGCCCTCGAAAACGTTTTACCAAACTACCGCACCACCAATGCCTTCGCGCTGGTGGAATACCCCAACGGCAGCGGCAAAAAGGTGGCGAAATTGTCGGAGGAACTGAACATTGACGAAACCGAAATCCGCAAGTACAACCGCTGGATTCTGGGCGACGACATCCCAGACGACCGGGAATACGTGCTGGCCATTCCGGCATCGGGCGATCAGGCCGCGGCTCTGCGTCGGCAGGTACAGCGAACCAAGGCCCAGCCGGTAAGTTCCACGCGCGCTGCCGCTGCCGCAGCGCCCAGGTACGATACGGGTTTCCCGATTCTGCGAAAGGTCAACTACACGAAGGGAAAACCGGACGTGGTTTTGTACGAAATCAACGGTTTGCCGGGTATTCAGGCGCTCGCGGGCGACAACGTGTCTACCCTGGCCCGCAAAGCCCGCGTCAGCGTCTCGAGTTTCATGCGGTACAACGACATGACCGATCGCACGCCCATTACGGCCAATGAAGTGTATTACCTGTCCAAAAAAATGCGGAAAGCGACGGTGCCCCATCACACCGTTCAGGCGGGTGAAACCTCCTGGAGTATTTCGCAGATGTACGGCATTCGGCTCAAAAGACTTCTGCGCTTCAACCGCATCGACCGCTCGGAGCGTTTGCAGGTGGGGCGGGTCATGTGGTTGCGCGAACGCCGTCCCGGCAATCAGCCCGTTGAAATCATCAAAACACCGAACACACCCGCGCCGGCTTCCCAGCCCATTGCATCGCAACCCGGTAGCGAACCGGACGATTCACGGCTGAGCCAGTCGGCTAGTCCCAATCGTCCGGCCAACAACATTCCCCGCAATGCGTCGGAGCGGAAACTATACACGCCCAAACTGGTGGAATCAAAGGATTCGCCGGTTTCAACCGAATCGCGGATAGCCAGCTCAGGGCCCGTCAGCACGCCCGCCAGTCGACCTGCTGAAAAACCGGTTAGCCCAACAACCAGACTAGTGGAAGAAGAAGCGGAACCGGTTAGCAACCCGAAAATGACAATGCAAAGCTCCGGTACTACCCAACGGGTCGTGATTGTTCGCCCGGAAAATTCGGGATCTTCCCCTTCCGACTGGGATGCTACGCCCATGCGGTCTACCACCCCGGCACCGGCTCCCAGCAGCCGCCCCGCCGAGCGCAAACCCGCCGAGGTTCCGGTTACGGCCAGCGCGAAACGCCCGGTTACGGAATCTTCCGAAGAGGTTTCGGCACCCGTTACCCGTTCCACACCGGCTCCTAAAACCAGTTCCCCCGCCCGGACGACCAGTGCGTCGCGGTCGATGACGCACAAAGTAGAACCGGGACAAACCTATTACAGCATCTCCCGGCTGTACGGGGTTACGATTGATGAGTTGCTGGCCTGGAATAACCTGACGCCAAACGACAAGCTGGCGGTGGGTCAATCGCTGGTGATCAAAGGCGAAGGCGACGCGGTCAAAACCCCAGCAGCCACGGGCAGCAGCGCGTCCGCGGATCCGCAGGTAAGCGAAGAAATTATTTACCATACCATACAGAAGGGTGAAACCCTGTACCGCGTCTCAAAACAGTACGGCGTTACGGTTGAACAAATTCAGAACTGGAACCAGCTATCGAGTGGCGGTGTTACCGTAGGTCAGCAGTTAAAAATTATTAAGAAATAAGCACGGCTTCAAACCGATGATACTCATTGACAACACCTGCATCAGCGATGATGTAGCCGAAAAATTTTTTGTTTGCAACCTGGATAAATGCAAGGGCGCCTGTTGCGTCGAAGGCGATCTGGGCGCTCCTCTGGAGGAATCCGAACTGGAAATTCTGGATCAGATTTATCCCCAGGTGAAGCCTTATTTGATGCCCGAAGGTGTAAAAGCCATCGAAGAGCAGGGCCTCTATGAATCCGACGGTGACGGCGGCTACGTGACAACCACCATCAACGGACGCGAGTGTGTTTTTGCCAACTACGACGAGCGCGGTATTCTGAAATGCGGCATTGAGCAAGCCTACAAGGAAGGAAAGGTAGATTTTAAAAAGCCGATTTCTTGCCACCTGTACCCGATTCGCATCACGAAGTACGACCACTTTCACGCCCTTAACTACGACCGCTGGCCCATCTGCAGCCCGGCCTGTGACTTTGGCAAAGAACTCGGCGTGGAAGTTTATAAATTTCTGAAAGAGCCCCTGATTCGGATGTACGGCCCGAAATGGTACGACGAACTGGTGCACGAAATTGAAGATAAATAACCGATCGGTCTGCAACAGACATGGAACGGCGTGACTACTTCGAGGATGTCTACGAGGTGGTGCGGCTCGTACCACCGGGCCGCGTCACCACCTACGGGGCTATTGCCCGCTACCTGGGCCTGCGGGCGGGGGCCCGGATGGTGGGCTGGGCCATGAACGCGGTTCATGGGCGGGATGTACCGGCCCACCGCGTGGTCAACCGCATCGGCGTTTTGTCGGGAAAACACTTTTTTGGCAGCCCCACGGCCATGCAGGATCTCCTGGCCGCCGAGGGCGTGCGGGTGACAGACGACCGGGTCGAGCAGTTTGATAAGCTGCTTTGGGACCCCACCACCGAATTGCAGTAAGTACTTTTTAAAGCTGCGACCAGCGGACGCTGGGCACTTCCAGGAAACAAGCCTGCATGCTGATGACGAGGTGGTTGTAATCGTCCATCAGGTTGGGCTTTTGCAGGTAACCGTTGGCACCCAGGCTATAAGCGCGCTGCACCAGATCTTCTTCGATGGAAGTTGACAGCATCACGGTCGGGATATGCTTGAGTTCCGGACTGCTTTTAATGGCTTGCAGCACTTCAATTCCGCTCATCCGGTGCATATTAACATCCAGAATGATTAAACCGCAGCAGGCAATCTTTTCTTTCGCATCCTCGCTCTCTGTCAGGCTCTTCATTAATTTTTCGCCGTCTTCAAATTGCAGGATCTTGTGTTTGGCCCCTACATTCTGAAAAGCCCGGTGAATGAAATGACGATCATCCTCGTCATCATCTACGATAATAACACAGATTTTACGCTGTAAAGAAGGGGATCTCAGTAGCCCGGCTGACTGTGGCATTTGCGTAGAGATAGGTTCAAGATACGGTACTCGTCACGAGATTGGTAATGACAGAATTTTATTCGATAACTCTGCGGGGCGCTACTTTGTGTAAGACAAAACAGAATCGACATTTTTTTCCTCAATAGCAGTAACTAACCTTTTTGTAAGAAATAAAAAGTCTTTTCGATTTTGCACACTAGTTGCATCTCGAATTAAAAATACAATTATTTCAAGCAATTCACAAATTTTCCAGATAGCGACGACCACCCAGGTAGCGCATTTGGCGACTGATCTGCCGGGTTCTTTTCTGCGTATAGGCCGACGGCTTTTTAATGGAAAACAAGCGGGGATTAGGCAGCACAGCGGCAATCCGGGCGGCCTCCGTACGGGTTAGATACTTGGCGGCATGGCCGTAATACCGGCGTGAAGCGGCTTCCACCCCGAAGGTTAGCGGACCTGTTTCGGCAACATTCAGGTAGACTTCCAGAATCCGCTCCTTGCCCCAGATGAGCTCAATTAAAAAAGTGAAGTAAACTTCCAGCCCTTTGCGCAGGTAACTGCGGCCATTCCATAAGAATACGTTTTTGGCCACTTGCTGGGAGATGGTACTGGCACCGCGCGGCCGCTTCCGCGTTTTGTTTTCTTTAATGGCATCCTGAATCTCGTCGAAATCAAAGCCCCAGTGCCGAGGAAAAGCCTGATCTTCCGACGCAACAACCGCCAGCGCGGCTTCTTTGGAAATTTCTTCGTAGGGTGTCCAGTCTTTATACAACTTACTGTCGTGGCCCTCAGCCTTTGCTTCCATTTTTCGGGAAATCATCAGGGGTGTGATCGAAACCGGCAGGTATTTCAGCAGGACAACCCAGCCAAACGAAATCAGAAGGGCCAAAAGAAGCAGTTTGATCAGCAACTGTCCCACCCGCAGCAGCCACGGACGCTGACGAATGAGAGAATCAACCCGCGGGGAACGGCCCGAACGGGAAGAAGCCGGCTGGGGGGCAGCCGTACGCAAACGATTGACCGGGCGAGGATTGCTCATTGAGCGTAAAAATAGCAAAGAGTGACGAGTTAAAAAGTAAGAATTGGGCGTTATTGTTCGACGCGCCTTCCTGCTTTACGCTTCCTTCATCACTTATCGTCCTCAACCAGAAACAGTTCGGCGGCCACGCGGTCGGCGAAGAGCTTGCCGGCTTCGGTTAATGTTAGCAAATGGTTTTCGAGGGAAAGCCACCCCTTTTCGTAGAGATTCTGAAGTTCGGTCCGCTGAAGGGCCTGAAAATCGGTCCCGGCCAGTCGGGAAAGTTCCCTCAGGTCGCAGCCCCATTTGGTCCGCAGACCCGTCAACAGATAGTCGTTTACCTGGTCGGCGGTCGACAACGGCTCAACGGTTCCCGGCACTTCGCCCTTGTCGATCGCCCGCATGTACTGCGTATTGTGGGCAATGTTGTACTGGCGGCTTACTCCGTTGAACGAATGGGCGCTGGGCCCAATGCCCAGATAAGGCCGTTGCTTCCAGTAACTGCTGTTGTGCCGGGCTTCCCAACCCGGCTTTGCGAAATTCGAAATCTCGTACTGCTCGTAACCGTTCTCCCGCAACGTTTGCACCAGCCTTGAAAACTGCTCGGCGGCAAATTCATCTTCGGCGGCCTGCAAACGGCCTTTTTTGTGCCAGTTTCCGAATACCGTGCCCGGTTCAATCGTCAGGCAATAGGCCGAAACATGCGGTACTTTCAAAGACACGGCTTTCGCCAGATCCGCCTGCCAGATAGTGTGCGTTTCGGCCGGAACTCCGTAGATCAGATCAATGGTCAGGTTGGAAAAACCGGCTTCCTGCGCCAGGTGCACGCAGGTTTCCGCTTCCGTCGCGGAATGCGCCCGGTTCATCAACCGCAGGTGGGGTTCGTGAAACGACTGAATTCCGATGCTCAACCGGTTTACGTACTTCCGGAAAAGCCGTAGCTGACGCAGCGGGTCCGACGCGGGTCCGATCAGATCATCCGGGTTCGCTTCGAGGGTGATTTCGGCGTCCGGCGCAACGGTATAATGGCGATGAATGGTATCAAAAAGGGCCTGCAACTCCGTTTCGGTCAGCAGTGAAGGTGTTCCTCCCCCCAGATAAATAGTTTCCAGATGCCGGGTTGGCAGATACGCTTTTTGCACCTCGATTTCCCGGCAAAGCGCATCCACCAAAGCCGTTTTCTGCTGCAAACTGGTACTAAAATGGAAGTCACAGTAATGGCAGGCCTGTTTACAGAAGGGAATATGGATATACAGATGCATCAGCAAAATTACAAATCCTGACGCAATCCAGTTCCCGACGGCACGAAGCGCGGTGTCGAACCGGTTTAAAGCGCTTTTTCCAGGACAAGGGTGGTGTGGCTGTTGGCACTCGTAACCGTGCCGATGATGTCGAAACCGTGCCGGATGTTCAGAATCAGCATGTCGCGCCACTGGTTGCGGGTATGCGTTCGGACGGTCCGATACCCGTTGCTTTTGCACCAGTCGTGCTGCAGCCTCATCAGTTCGCCCGCAATGCCCTGCCGCCGGTGGTCCGGACTTACGCATCCCAGCCAACTGTAAAAATGGCCCGGTTTGCGCTGATAGCCCATTTTGTAACCAACCACGGTCTGGTCGTCGAGCGCCACAAGGGTAAGCATGTGCCGGCTCTTTACGTCCTCAAACTCCTGGAGAAGTTCCTCGGGCGTCTGCCCCACAAATACACGTTGATGCAAGAAAATAATAGCCCGCAGAAGAGATTCGGGCGGGAAACCAGCGTAGATTTCATAACGGATTTGCATACCACAAATTTGGCAGAAATCCAGCTTGTTTACTGAACAGACAGGGTAAAAACGGAAAAGATTATTTTTCAGGACACTTCTTGCAGTGTTTTCCTTTCTTTTTCCACTTTTTGCAGCACTTTTTAAACACACATTCCATCTCCCCCATAAAAGGATTCGAGCCGAATGCTTTGGGTGTTTCGACTACACAGGGAGACTCAAACGATTTTTCTAGGAATTCATTCATGGCGCTTTCAGCATGTCGTATCAAAAGTATTAGTTATTTAGAATAATTACAAATATTATTAGGAAATGGTCTCATTATTTTAACGTAAGCTCTTGACAATGTAGCGATGAAGACAGCTAAGAAGCTTGACCAATTCCGTCCCTACGCTCCTTTTCTGCTCCGGCTGGCGTTCGGCTATCAGTTGCTCGATGTGGTCGGGCATACGGCGCTGCACCCTACGGAAGGCATTCCGTGGTACGCCGACTGGCTGAAAAGTCTGGGTTTTCCGCTTCCCGTTCTCAGCGCAATCCTGTCAGCCTACACCGAATTCTTCGGGGCGCTGCTGATGATCGTTGGGTTCCGGACGCGCTGGGCAGCTTTTTTTCTAATGATTAACTTTTTGTTCGCCGTTCTGATGGGGCATCTGGCGATTCAGGATACGTACAAAAATACCTTTCCCGCGCTCAACCTGCTCGCCATGAGCGTATTTCTCCTGCTGAACGGTCCGGGCAAACCGTCCTTTGATGAAGGATTCCAAGCCGACAAACCGGCAAACGGCCCCGCATGAGCCAAACCGTCAGAGTTCAAACTCGCCGGTCAGGTACAGCTTCACCTGTCCGGAAATCTCAACCCGTTCGTCGACCAGCTTACAACGCAGGTAACCGCCCCGTTTGGAAATCTGGCGGGCCGTCATGGTGGTTTTTCCCAACCGCTCAGCCCAGTACGGAATCAGGGTCGTGTGCGCGGACCCCGTCACCGGATCTTCATCAATGCCGGATTGCGGGCCAAAAAAGCGGGACACGAAATCAATCGAATCGCTTCCTGGAGCCGTCACGATGATCCCGCGTGCGGGAATGGTCGCCATTTCCCGGAAGTCGGGCTTTAACTCCAGCACCTGCTGCTCGTTTTCAAAAACAATCAGGTAGTCGGTTTTCCCTTTCAGAACCTCCACCGGTTTGATGCCACCCAGGCTGGTTTCGAGCGCTGGCGGATGAATGGCGATGTGGGTCGTATCGACGGGGAAATCCAGAATCAGCCAATCCTCTTCGCGGCACACTTTCAAAATGCCGCTGCGGGAATCAAAGGTAATGACATCGCTATTCGTCGTTTTTTCCAGATGAAAGACAACGTAAGCCGACGCCAGCGTGGCATGGCCGCAGAGGTCAACCTCCACCGTGGGCGTAAACCAACGAATGTGGTACGCGCCGTTTTCGGGGTCTATCGGCACGTAAAAAGCCGTTTCGGCCAGGTTATTTTCAGCCGCAATGGCCTGCATGGTTTCGTCGGGCAACCACTCCGTCAGAGGACAAACGGCGGCAGGATTACCGCAAAAAAGTTGATTGGTGAACGCATCCAGTTGATAAAGGCGAAAAGGCATAGTGAGTCTAGATTTTCAGCGGATTGCCGATGCAATGGACAGTTGATTTTCTAACTCCCTGAGTTGAGCCAGGGTAAATTCAGTCAGCGACGGAACCTTCAGCGTGGCCATCTCGAATTTAGGGTCGTTGAATTCGTAGTCTGCCGGTACCGAAACCGTCAGCATCCCGGCAGCGTGGGCTGACTTCAGGCCGTTACCGGAATCCTCAAACGCCACGCAAACGCGCGGCTCAACGCCCAGTTTGCTGGCCGTTCCCAGGTAAACATCCGGATGCGGCTTGTTGCGTTTTTCCAGCGTAGCCGAGTGCCAGATCGTGAAATACGACCGGATCTGCAGGCGGTCGATAACCGCTTCGATCAACTGCATGGGCGAAGCCGAGGCAATTGCCATTGGAATGCCCTGCTGCTGAAACAAATCCAGGATGGCCGGAACACCTGGCATGGGTTGCGCCTGGGTTTGAATCCGTTCGTGAACCCGGTCAATAATTTCTTGGGCTACCTCATCCAGACTGCGGTTGTGCCAGGGGTGCCTTTCGTGCCAATACCGCACAACGGCGTCGGTGGGCAAACCCGTGGTCCGTTTGCACATCTCATCGTCCATCTCCAGCCCCACGGTGCGAAAGACTTCAATTTCTATTTCCCGCCAATGCGGTTCGGAATCGACCAGAAGGCCGTCCATGTCAAAGATCGCTGCCTGAATCATTGTTTTTATGGTATTCGGTTTCCAGTTAACGGATGGGAACAAAAATGTGTTGCTACCATAAACTATAAACCGTGAACTACAACGTTAGATTTCCGCTTGCCGGAAGGGTTTAATATCGATTCGTTCCCACACCTTACCGGTAATATATACTTCAGCCTGCAGCCAGTTATTCAGGTGTTCTTCCGAATCAAAATCCAGCAGCATCATGGAGCCGATCATTTTACCGGCGTCATCGAGCAAAGCTCCACCGAGGATGAAATGACCGGCGACTTTCAGTTGGCGGGCGCCATCGAAGTGTTGACCTCGAACCGCCATCCGCCGGTTCAGTGCCTGTTTGTCGGTATAATCGTAAGCGTGAAGAACGTACTGCATAATATTGACAATACTACAAAAATGCCACCGATGCTGGCTAAATGTGGGCTTGTTTTTATCCAAAGCTAACCCTTTTCCTATTATTCTGGCTAATTTCAGGATTTAAATAGCGCACTCCCTCTTATTCATCAATGAAACAACTATTTACCGGATTGGTTTGGCTAGTGACCTTCCGGGCCGTAGCCCAGGCGCCAACTTCCAACCCCTCTCCGCTCACCGTGGAGAAAATAATGCAGGACCCCAAAAGCTGGATCGGAACCTCGCCATCCGATGTTTTCTGGTCCGAAGACTCTAAGACAATCTATTTCAACTGGAACCCCACCCGGGCCAAAGGCGATTCCCTCTACAAAATTGCGTTGGCGGGCGACCGCAAACCCGTGAAAGTCAGCCCCGCCGACCGACGCAACCTGCCCAATGCTACGGGCAGTGTTTACAACCGTAGTCGAACCCTGAAGCTGTACGAAAAAGAAGGCGACCTGTTTCTGCTCGACTGCAAACCGGCAAAAAACGGCTCACCAACCCCGCGCCAGCTCACCAATACCGTAGAGCGGGAAAGCAGTCCGGCGTTCAGCGGAGATGGCCATAAGGTTGTTTTCACCCGCGGTAACAATTTATTTACCATTACACTGGCTACCGGTGAGCTCACCCAGATCACCAATTTTGATCCCAATGCCAGAAAAACGGAGCCAAAAAACAGTGAGCAGGAAACCTGGCTGAAACAGGATCAACTGGCGCTGTTTGACGTGCTGAGGGAGCGAAAAGCCAAAAAAGACGAAGGGGAAAAAATCACCAAAAACGGGCAGTTCAAACGTCCAAAGCAGTTTTATACGGAAGGGCGGCAGATGCTCAATCAGAAGCTCAGCCCCGACGGTCGGTTCATTACCTTCTCATTGGTAAAATCGGCGCAGGGGGCTAAAACCGCCATTGTTCCCAATTACGTAACGGAATCCGGCTTCACGGAAGACCTTACCGCCCGGACAAAGGTGGGCGCTCCCGCGGCCAGTTCCGAACTTTACGTCTACGATATTCAGCAGGACACCATTCAGGCGGTTTCGACTAAAGGCATTCCGGGCATTTCCGATTTGCCGGATTACGCCAAAGCTGCTACGACGCCGAGGCCCGTGCCCGATAGCAGTCTGCGACGCGGGCCCTCGGCAATCGAAACCGTTGCGGATACGACCAAAAAAGCAAAGAAACCAACGGAACGGAGCGTCGCCATCAGTACGCCAATCTGGTCGGAAGATGGCAAACAGGCCGTTGTGATCGTTCGGGCGTCCGACAACAAAGACCGCTGGATCATGCGGCTCGACCCCGCAACCCGCCAACTAAAACTACTGGACCGTCAGCGCGATGAAGCCTGGATTGGCGGCTACGGAGCGTCAACGGCCACGACCGGTTTTCTGGCCGACAACCAGACGCTTTACTTTCTGTCGGAGGCCGACGGGTACTCGCACCTCTACACCGTCAATGTCGTTACCGGAGAGAAAAAACAGTTAACCAAAGGGAAATTCGAGGTCCAGCAGGTGCAACTGTCGAACGATAAAAATTTCTTCTACCTGACCACGAACGAAGTTCATCCCGGCGAACAGCATTTTTACCGCATGGCGGTCAACGGCGGAGAACGGCGGAGACTCACTACCCTGACCGGCGCCAACGACGTGACCCTTTCGCCCGATGAAACGAAACTGGCGATCCGGTATTCGTACAGCAACAAGCCGTGGGAACTGTTTCTGATCGCCAATGAACCCGTAGCGAACGATCGGTGGAAGGCCGCCAATGCCACGCAGCCACTTCAATTGACTCATTCGCTGACGCCCGAGTTTCAGGCGTACCCCTGGCGCGATCCGGCGCTGGTGACGATTCCCGCCCGCGACGGACAAACCATCTACGGACGACTCTACAAACCCGCCAAACCCAACGGGAAAGCCGTGCTGTTTGTACACGGGGCGGGGTACCTGCAAAACGCACATAAATGGTGGAGCCAGTATTTTCGTGAATACATGTTTCACAACCTGCTGGCCGACAAGGGGTATACGGTTCTGGACATCGACTACCGGGCCAGCGCGGGATACGGTCGCGACTGGCGGACCGGCATTTACCGGCACATGGGCGGCAAGGACCTGACCGACAACATTGATGCGGCCCAGTGGCTGGTCAAAACGCAGGGCGTCGATGCCAAACGGATCGGGCTTTACGGCGGTTCGTACGGCGGTTTCATCACCCTGATGGCGATGTTTACCACCCCCGACGTGTTTGCGGCTGGGGCGGCCCTGCGGCCCGTCACCGACTGGGCGGCTTACAACCACGGTTACACCGCCAACATCCTGAACGAACCGTATAGCGACACGCTGGCCTACCGCCGGAGCTCCCCCATTTACTTTGCCAATGGCCTGAAAGGACACCTGCTGATTTGCCACGGTATGGTTGACGTAAATGTCCACTACCAGGACGTGGTGCGCCTGACGCAGCGGCTCATTGAACTACGAAAAGAAAACTGGGAGGTTGCCACTTATCCCCTTGAAGATCACGCTTTTGTTGAGCCGACGAGCTGGATGGATGAATACAAGCGGATTCTTAAATTATTCGAAGAACGACTGTAAACGACACGAACTAAGCCCTTTTCTGCGTTGTTACTTAATCAGGCGCCCTTTACGAATATGCGCCCACTTTCTACCCCATCTATACGCAACCTATACAAATGGCACTTAATCGCAAGGAGTTCCTGCTGTCACTCCTCCTGTCCACTACGGTCTTTCTGTCCGGTTGTAAAAGCAACAACGGAAAAGATCCAGACCCCGAGCCTGATACCTATTTAGTAAGCAGTTCGGAGATTCGGTCCTTCACCCGCGATCAGTTGGTGGATCAGGTCGGACGGCAACTTCCGGCTTCGGTTCGGGCGTTGATTTCAAGTCTTTTGCGCTACGAAATCAAAGTTTATAAAATCGTTTATAACACCAAATTGCCCGATGGAACGGCCGTCAAGGCGTCGGGAGCCATCATTGTTCCCCAGGCGTCCACCGCTGTTCCGATGCTCAGCCAGCAGCACGCTACCATCCTGAGCGATGAAGATGCTCCTTCGAATTTCGGGTCCAACAGCGATGCAGCTTTTGGCGGTACGCTTCTGGCCTCTACGGGGTTTATTCTGGCCTGTCCGGATTACATTGGTTACGGGGAAACGAAAAACCTGACGCACCCCTATGAACACCGTGAGAGCCTGGCTACGGTTTCACTGGATTTGCTCCGGGCGACCAAGGAGTTTGTTAAGAAAAATTCGATCAAATGGGACGAACGGCTGTTTCTGACCGGTTATTCCGAAGGTGGTTTTGCAACGATGTCGTTGCAGAAAAAAATTGAGGAAGAGTTTCCGTCTGAATTTAATCTGGTCGCTTCCAGCATGGGTGCGGGTGCCTACCACAAATCGGCATTCATGAATTACATCATCAACCAGAAAACGCACGGTATTGCCAGCTACAACCGGTTGTATTTGTGGGTGCTGCTCACCTACAACGACGTGTACAAGCTGAACAAGCCCATGAGTTACTACCTGAAAGAGCCGTATGCCACCCAGGTAACGCAGAACGGTATCAACACTGACATCCGGGTGAGCATCAGCGACGCCTTCACGGATAGCTTCAAAAAAGCCATCAACGACGGCACGGACACCGGTTTTTTAAACGCCGTCAAAGACAATGATGTATACGACTGGAAGCCGAAAACACCGACGACGCTGTACCACGGTACGGCTGACAACCTGGTATTTTATTTTAATTCGAAAGATGCCCTCGACGCCATGAAAGCCCGGGGTGCAACCAACGTAACGCTCAATTCACTGGAAGGCCGGGATCATTATACGGGAGTAGCCGATTATTTACTCTATACATTTCTGGCATTTACCAATCTTCAATGATTCAATCGTTTAACAGACTTGTCAGTAAAAAAAACCTTCCCGATTGGGAAGGTTTTTTTGTTTTTGCTCAACATTTTCCGCACTCCGCTAGTTATTTACTGCAGACTATAAATCATACCAACGAACGTCATGAAAAAATTGTGGATAGCTGCCGCGCTGACCGTATTCGGATTAACAGCCAACGCACAAACGGTAAAAGAAGAAGCAAAAGAAAGCGCACACCACGCAGGTCAGGCCGTTGATAAGGCCGCCGACAACGTTGCTCAGGAAGCCCGCGAAACAAAGCAGGAAACCAAACAAAAAGCGAAAAAGGCGGGTAGAAAAATAGACAAAGCAGCCGATGACGCGGGCGACGAAATCCGGGAAACATCAAAAGAAACCAAACAGAAAGCCCGGGAAGCGAAGAAAAACGCTGGCAAGAAATTAGAAAAAGCCGGTGAAAAAATGCAGGATAATTAATCTGTAGTTCGGAAACGGTAATAAGCTGGATGGTTTAAAGGGGTAAAAAGGCTGATTGGTAACCAAACCGTTCAACCACTTCTCTCCTTTGAACCATCCAGTTTTTTATTTGCCCGTCATCTTCTTAATGAAAGCCGTTTCGGCCGGAATGTAGGGCTGGCCGTTTTCCCGAAAAATATCGTGGAACCAGACCGGCGGCTCAGCGGTATACTGCTTCTGCCACGAATCCCATGGGTAGTTTGTGTTGGATTTACCGGCTACAAAGCCCCAGTTGATCATACCCACTTTCTCGGCTTTAGCCATCGGCAGGCAACCCTCGAAGGTGCTGCCCGCCGGACGCGCCATATACTCCGTGCAGATCAGCGGCCGACCAAACTTCTTCAAGTCTTCAATGCGCTTTTGAAATTCGGCGGGCGGAGCGTAGTTGTGGAACGTGATGATGTCGGAGTTCTGCACCAGAAACCGGGTCATGTCATCCATTTTTTCCAGGGATGACCAGTCGCCTTTCCAGGGGGCCGCTGTAATTGGTTGGGTCGGATTGACTTCGCGGGCCCAGCCAAAACCGGCTTTTACCAGCTCAACACCCAATTGTGCTTTGTTGGGCAGTTCGGTTTTGATGCTACCGTTCCGGCCATAACTATTCGCATTGTCGTTATCCGGCTCGTTGACGATATCCCACGCCAGAATCCGATCATCCGTCCGGAACGAACTTACGATGTCTTTCACGTAACTACGCAAGCTTTCCCACTGATTTTTGTCGCTCAGGATGGCGGCACCGGGGCCCTGCACCCAGCCGGAGTTGTGGCGACCCTGCACCGGTTCCCGCTGTTTGCCCAGCTTCGGCTGCGGATCCCAGCACGAATCAAACAACACCAGCATGGGCTTGATCTTGTGATTGGCACACAGCTTCAGAAACTCATCAATCCGCTTTTTATACCCCGCAGCATCCTGCCGCCAAACCATGTCGTGCAGAAAAACCCGCATGGTGTTCATGCCCAGGCTCTCGGCGTAGCCCAGTTCTCTGTCGATGGTTTTCGGATCAAAACTCTCCGCCTGCCACATTTCCAGCTGATTGATGGCATTGGCGGGCATGTAGTTGCTCCCCACCAGCCAGGGTTGGCGGCTGTACCATTCGTTCGCTTTCTGCACCGTCCACTGCTGCGCCATCGTCTGCAACGACAACAGAGCCAGCAAAACGACGGCTGCAATCTTTACCTGAAATCCAATCCTGTTCTTCATACGGCTAGGAATCTGGTAGCCAGCGGCTGGTGAAGCCACTGGCTACCCCTGTTCTTATTTTACCGAAAACCGGTATTCGGTCGTCGTTTTATAGGTTTCGCCCGGTTTCAGCACAACACTCGGGAAGTTGGGTTGATTGGGAGAATCGGGAAAATGCTGCGTCTCCAGGCAGAAGGCGTTGCGTTTTTCGTACGGTTTGCCGGATTTGCCCGTTGCCTTCCCGTCCAGGAAGTTACCGCCGTAAAACTGCACCCCCGGCTCCGTGGTCAGCACGTCCATCGAAATACCGGTCTTGGGGGAAGTTACCGTGGCAATCAACCGCGGCTGGGCCGTTTGGCCGCCGTTCAGAACGAAGTTATGGTCAAAACCGCCCCCGTTTTTGATCTGTACGTGCTCAGCATCCTGACGTTCTCCGATGGCAACGGGTTTCCGCAAATCGAACGGTGTGCCTTCTACCGGGGCCAGTTCACCCGTTGGAATGAGCGTAGCGTCAACCGGGGTAAAACGGTCGGCGTTAATCTGAACCAGGTGATCGGCCACCGAACCGGAGCCTTCGCCGTTCAGGTTGAAATAGGCGTGGTTGGTCAGGTTTACGACGGTATTCTTGTCGGTTGTAGCCTGGTAATCAAGCTTGATACCGTTGTCGTCGGTCAACGTATAGGTTACATCGACCGTCAGCGTACCGGGGTAGCCCTCTTCGCCGTCTTTCGAAACATAGTGCAGTTTCAGGCCGTTATTGCCAACCGGCGTAGCATCCCACATCCGGGCGTTGAAGCCTTTTTTGCCCCCGTGCAGCGAATTGGGCCCGTTGTTAATCGGTAGGCTATACGTTTTACCGTCGAGCGTAAACTTTCCCTTCGCAATCCGGTTGCCATACCGCCCGACGAGCGTTCCGAAAAACGACTCGTTGGCCAGGTAATCGTCGATGCTGCTGTGGCCCAGGTTTACATCCACCAGGTTGCCGTCTTTGTCGGGCACCAGAATGCTGACAATCCGACCGCCGTAGTTGGTAATGGCGACTTTCATGCCTTTGGCGTTGGTCAAAACATACAGATCATTCTGTTTGCCCTCAATTTCTTTCTGAAAACGCGAGCGTTCGGGCAGGCCGCTGGCTGAATCGGCGGCCGCTGTGCTTGTACTATCCGACATGGTTGATGATTCTTGTTTCTTTTGGGAATTATTGCAGCCGACCAGCATGCCCAGCAGGACGGCAGAAAGGAGGAATTGTTTCATAAGGACTTTATAGGTGTTGGGTATTGCTTCACTGGTGGTTGGCCCATCGCTACCGATTACAAAGCCAACTGCCAAATATCAAACTTATTTTGTAAAAACTACAATCCTAATTCTTTCGGATTGACACCGGTGTCTTTAGCCGACATGGAAAAATCTCCAGGATCTCTCCGTAGCTGACCAATCGCCCGCTGATGTAGTCCTGCTCCTCGGGGTCAGCAAAACCTTGTTTTTCATGCAAATCCCGAATGTTGGCGTAAACGGTAATCAATACGTCCTGAAAAAATTCTTTGAATTGCGAGTCCGTCATAATATTGAAATAAAAGATTTACAGGTTCAACCAGACAGAGCGTACGGATGGTCAAATGGAGTAATCTAACGGCATAATGACGCTTCGCGGCTTTCAATCGTCTAAATAAATCAACCTTTTTAATCATTTACTCATCCGTTGGTTGAACCATCCAGCCGATTCAACCATTAAAACCGTCATCAACCCTCTCTTTTCAACCATTCCTTTTGTATCTTTGATGATATGAGCAACCGAGTTTCTGTTCTGCTTTTTGGTATTACGCGTGAGATTGTCGGCTCGTCGGCTCTTACGCTCGACCTACCCCAAACTGGTCAGGTGGGCGATTTACTGCTGAATCTGAAAGAGCGTTACCCTGCCTTGAACGGCCTTCGTTCGCTGCTGGTGGCCGTCAACGGCGAGTACGCCGAAACGGACCAGCGGCTGCGTCCCAACGACGAAATCGCCCTCATCCCGCCCGTCAGCGGAGGATAACATGCCTGAAGCAGGAAGCGTTACGAGTGAAGAATTTTATTGTGGCTTACTCCAGCAGGTGACCCTTTCCTAACTCTCAACTCCTGACTCCAAACTCTTAATTCCTTTATGGTTTCAATTACAACTGATCCGATTGATATGAATGCGGCTTATCAGTACGTGTCTACGGATGCGGCTGGAGCCATCACGTTTTTCTTTGGCACGGTTCGCGACAACACCAAAGAGCGCCCCGTTGAACGGCTGGAATACGAAGCCTACGACCGGATGGCGCTGGCGAAAATGCAGGAGATTGCCGACGAAGCCTGCGGGCGGTGGGATGTTCGGAAGTACGCGATTATTCACCGGAAGGGCAACCTGACCATTGGTGAAATTGCCGTCCTGATTGCCGTAGCGACCCCGCACCGGGCCGATGCGTTTGATGCCTGCCGCTACATCATCGACACGCTCAAACAGCAGGTTCCGATCTGGAAAAAAGAAATTTTTGAAGATGGCCAGGTCTGGGTGGATGCCCATCCCTGATAACGCTAAAAATCAAATTCGACGTGGGTTCTCGGGCGACGATCCCGACTGATTTCGCGCGGCTTGATGGCATACTGCGCCATAATCGGGTAATGGTCAGAATATTTGACCTCGCGGTAGGTCACGTAATTGAGCGGTTCCAGGAAGCGGGCGTTGTAAAACTGATTGTCGATGCGTAAGAACCCTGGAGCCTTGTTGTAACTGAAACCAAATCCGCGGCCCGCGTCTTCGAAGGCGTTTCGCAGAATCCGGCGTAATTTTCCGTAACTGAAGCTGTACGGGGTATCGTTGAAGTCACCACAAATAATGACAGGGTGCGGACTGTTGCGGTAGTATTCCTCGACCCGGTCGATCTGATTACGGCGCAGCGTCAGCCCCTGCCGAAGCTGGCGTAGCACGCCCTGCGTCTTTCGTTTCACCCGGTTGGTTTCCCGCTCTTCCAGCATACCGCCCACCCGGATTCCCATCGACTGCAAATGCAGGCTAATGACCCGGATGGTATCCGCTTTCACCTTTACATCCGCCCAGACCAGGCCGTTGAAATTATCAAAAACCTCTTCGCCCCGTTTCACGATTGGGTGACGTGAAAACAGCGCTACCCCGATGAAATTTCCGTCTTCACCTTCCATGCCCTCGCGGGTGGGTGGGTGCAGGACGGCGTAATAAGGATACCCGGCGCTTTCCAGCCGCCGGATGGTTTTGAAGACCACCGAACGATCGTTGTTATAAAATTCCTGGAAGCATTTCACATCCGACGGTTCTTTCAGCACCCAGTCGATCATGGCGTTGGCATCGTCGGGGCGCTGCGTATCTACCACATCGTATTTGTTGAAGCCCATAACGTTGTAGCTCATTACCTGAAAGGTCGTCCGTTTTTCGGGGTTCGTATCGGGTTGGCTATAGGTAAATGTACGTCGCCAGAACGGCATTCCGATCAGCATGGTTACGACCGGAAGCACCGCCCGCCAGGGTCTTACCAGGAGCCAGAACAAGATAAAAAACACATTGAAGGCCCAGGCTATTGGTAACGAAATCATGAAAATGCCGCCCACCCAATGTCCGATCGGGACTTCGTAGAGAAGGTAATAAACCAGAAGTGTATATAGAAACAACAACAAGTTTAACGACCAGAACAACGACGAAAAAAATGACGATACCAGTACGCCAAGCCTAAGCGAAAATTTCATACGACAAGTAAGATGGGTGCGGGTCAGGCAAACCGACTTTATTTCAGTAACGAAAGGCGAAGGGCGAAAGGGTACAAAGTTACGAACGTTTGTTTGGAAAATAGTCCATTTAATCAGCCGGAAAAATTGTTAGAGGCCGATTATCAAATTGATTGGGAAACAATTTATAAAATGTTTATCTTTGCAAGACTTATCAGCATTTATGCATGGCAGGGAGTTTTTGACTCCCTTTTTTGTTAATTTATGGATGTAAAGGCGAAAGTTAACGAACTGTTACAGCCGTATCTGAACGAAGATCAGTATTTTGTCGTTGATATTCAGGTATCCCCTTCCCGTACTCGTGCTAAAATAACCGTTCTGCTGGACAGCGATACCGGGATTACGATTGACGAATGCGCAAGGATCAGCCGGAAGTTGGGTGCCCAACTGGAAGAGCTGGAAGTTTTTGACGGACAGCCTTTTACGCTGGAATTATCATCGCCCGGAGTCGACGAACCACTGGTTTTCAGACGTCAATACCTGAAGAATGTAGGTCGTGAAATCGAAGTATTACTGAACGACGGGCAGACGCGCAAAGGAAAGTTGGAAAGCGTTGGCGAATCATCGATTGTTATTACCGAAAAGCCGCTGAAAAAACCGAAGAAAAACGATCCGCCGATTGAACCTACGGAAATACCATTTGCTGAAATCAAAAAGAGCACAATACAAATATCATTTAAATAAGCGTGTCGGTTTCAATGTAGCATTTTCAGTTAGTAGTTTCTGTTTGTTCTGACTGGAAGCCCGCTACTGAAAACTATACCTAAAAACCGGAAATTGCTATGATGGATAGCGGAATACTCATTGAGTCGTTTGCAGAATTTGCACGGTCGAAAAACATTGACCGCCCGACCATGATCAAAATTCTGGAAGACGTATTCCGGACGATGATTCGCAAAAAATACGGCACGGATGAGAACTTTGATGTGATCATCAACGCCGAAAGTGGTGACCTCGAAATGTGGCGCACCCGCGAGATTGTCGACGACGATTCGGAAGACATCTGGGATTATGACAAAATCCCGCTGGCCGAAGCCCGCAAAATTCAGTCCGACTTTGAAGTCGGTGAAGAAGTAGCCGAAGAAGTTAAATTAGAAGATTTTGGTCGGCGGGTGGTGCAAACGGCCCGTCAAACGCTGATTCAGAAGATTAAGGATCTGGAAAAAGAGATCCTGTACGATAAATACAAAAACCAGGTAGGCGATTTGGTGAATGCGGAAGTCTACCAATTGCTTAAAAATGAAGTAATTTTGCTCGACAGCGAAGGCAATGAAATCAGCCTTCCAAAAGGCGAGCAGATTCCGAAAGACCGGTATCGGAAAGGCGAAACCACCAAAGCCGTTGTTCACCGCGTTGAAATGATCAACGGTACGCCCAAGATCATTTTGTCGCGCACGTCGCCGGTATTTCTGGAGCGCCTGTTCGAAAACGAAATTCCGGAGATTTACGACGGTTTGATTTCCATTCGCCGGATCGTTCGGGAACCGGGCGAGCGGGCGAAAGTAGCCGTTGAATCGTACGACGACCGGATTGATCCGGTTGGTGCCTGCGTTGGGATGAAAGGGTCACGGATTCACAGCATCGTCCGCGAGCTGGGCAACGAAAACATCGACGTTATCAATTACACCGATAACTTCGAACTGTTGATCAGCCGGGCGTTGAGTCCGGCTAAAATCAGCTCCATGCAAATTGACCGCGACGCCAAACGTGTATCGGTTTTTCTGAAGCCCGATCAGGTATCGCTGGCCATCGGAAAAGGCGGGCAGAACATCAAACTGGCCGGACGGCTAGTAGGTATGGAGATTGATGTGTTCCGTGATGTCGAAGGACAGGAAGATGATGAAGACGTTGATTTGTCAGAATTCAGCGACGAAATCGACACCTGGATGATCGACGAACTGCGTCGGGTGGGTCTGGACACGGCCAAAAGTGTACTGGCCCGTTCGAGAGAAGAACTCGTCCGGATGACTGATCTGGAAGAGGATACTATTGAAGAAATTCTGGGGATTTTACGCCAGGAATTTGAATAAAATGATGTCGATGAAGGGTGAACGGTGAATTAACTTTATCCATTCATCGTTTATCATGTATAGGCCATCATTTAAATGCTATTTTTCATTCTAAACCATTTGTATGGCAGAAGATAAATCCATGCGCCTTAGCCAAGTGGCAAAAATACTCGGAGTAGGTTCGTCTACTGTGGTGAGTCGTCTTTCTGCCAAAGGGATTAAGGTTGATAGTAACCCTAACGGCAAGATTTCCAACGAACAGGTGGAAATCTTGGCAAAAGAATTCGGTAATACAGAACTATTGAATGGTGGAGCGACTCGTAAGCCCGCTCCAGAACCCATCGTACCCGAACCAAAACGTCGGGACGACGATGATATGCCACAATATTTCCGCAGTGAGCCCGCTCGGCCTTCTCAGCCGACCCCACCGCCACCGGCGCCCACTCCGGTTGTTCCAAAACCCGCGCCCGTTCAGGAAGCGCCGGTCGTGCCAACACCACAACCCGTTGCTCCGCAACCCGCGCCCGTTGTTGCAGAAAAACCCGTAATGCCCGAGCCAAAACCTGAACCGAAGCCGGAGATTCCATCACCGGCGCCCGCTCCGGTTGAAGCTCGTCAGCAGCCCGCACCGGTTGAACCACGCGAAACCCCGGCTCCAAAGCCGGAACCGGTAGCGCCCGTGGTTGAGAAGAAACCAGAACCGGCTCCGCAACCCGCGCCTGTAACACCGGTAGCGCCACCGCGCCCGGTTGAAGCACCGCAGGCAGCCACCCCGACCCCGGCTCCTCAACCGGAACCCAAGGAAACAACCGCCCCCGACCTGTCCAGCCCTCGTTTGCCTGGGTTGACGGTGTTGGGCAAAATTGATCTGGAACGTAAACCCGCCCCGCGGCCCAACGATTCGAACCAGCGGCACCAGCACTCCAACCGGGGTGATGGAAATCGGCATAATGGTCCCCGACCAGACGGCCCACGGCAGGAAGGTTCACGCCCGGATAATCGACAAGGACAATACCCGAATCGGAACGACGGTTCCCGTGACCGGCGACCCGATCGGCCGACCGGACAGGATAACCGTCCGGATCGCGACCGGAACCGGCCGCAAGACAACCGGCCGCAGCCGCCCCAACCGCCCCGTCCGGTTGAACCGCGCCCAACTCCTGCACCCCAACCGCGTGCAGAACAGCCGGAAGCAGAACCGAATGTTCCGATTGAAACAATCCGTGGCCGAGGAGAACAGCTCCGTGGGCTTACCGTTTTGGGTACTATCGAACTACCGTCTGAGCGCTCTAAAAAGCAAACCGGTCCGGTGGCATCAACCGACGACCGCGATAAAAAGCGGAAACGCAAGCGGTTACGCCGTGACCCCGTCGGTGGGGCTGCGCCCGCCAGCGGAGGAGCCCAGCCGCAACAAGGTCAGGGTGCCCCGCGCAACCGGGATGCAAATCGCAACCAGCCTGGCCAAGCTCCGGGACAAGGACAAGGACAAGCCGCGAAGCCAGCTAACACCGGTGGAGCTCAGAATAAAAACAAAGCCGGTGGCCGCAATACCCGCGACCGTCGGGAAGAGCCGACCGAACGCGAAGTAAAAGATTCAATCCGCGCTACGCAGGCCCGGATGACCGGTAATAAGCCGAACCGCGGAGCCGACCGTCGTCGGGATCGCCGTCTGGAACGGGCTGAACGCGAACGCGAACGGCTTGACCAGGAAAGCGAAGAAGCAAAAATCCTGCGGGTAACCGAATTCGTGTCGGCGAACGATCTGGCTTCGTTGATGAATGTCTCGGTCAACGACGTTATCGCTACCTGTATGAGCCTGGGTATGTTTGTATCGATCAACCAACGACTCGATGCGGAAGCGATTACGGTAATTGCCGACGAATTCGAATACGAAGTGCAATTTGTATCGGCGGAAGAAGAGATTGAATCCGGGCTGGTAGAAGAACCAGATGACGAGGCTGATCTGGAACCGCGCGCTCCGATTGTAACCATCATGGGTCACGTTGACCACGGTAAAACGTCTTTGCTTGACTACATTCGCCGGACGCGCGTTGCGGCCGGAGAAGCCGGTGGAATTACGCAGCACATTGGTGCTTACAGCGTAAAAACTGAAGACGATCGGATGATTACCTTCCTCGATACGCCGGGTCACGAAGCGTTTACGGCCATGCGGGCACGGGGAGCCAAGGTTACCGACGTGGTTATTATCGTGATTGCTGCCGACGATAGTGTCATGCCGCAAACCCGTGAAGCCATCAACCACGCACAGGTAGCTGGTGTTCCGATTGTCTTCGCTTTCAGTAAGGTTGACAAACCGGGAGCAAATACCGATAAAATTCGGGAAGAACTCTCGCAAATGAATATGCTCGTGGAAGAATGGGGTGGTAAATACCAAACCCAGGAAATTTCCTCGAAATCAGGTCTGGGTATTTCGGAATTGCTGGAGAAAGTCCTGCTCGAAGCCGAACTGCTCGAACTGAAAGCAAATCCGAACAAACGCGCGACGGGTACCGTTATTGAAGCCGAGCTCGACAAAGGCCGGGGGTATGTTACAACCATGCTCGTTCAGAATGGTACGCTTCGTCAGGGTGACATCATCCTGGTTGGCGCCCACTTCGGTCGGATCCGCGCCATGACAGGTGATACAGGGCAACGCCTGAAAGAAGCCGGTCCTTCAACGCCGGTTCAGATTCTGGGTCTGCCCGGAGCACCGCAGGCAGGTGATAAGTTTAACGTAATGGAAACGGAGCGTGAAGCCCGCGAAATTGCCAACAAACGGGAGCAATTGCTGCGTGAGCAAAACCTGCGGACTCGTAAGCACATTACACTTGAGGAAATCGGTCGCCGGAAAGCTATCGGTAACTTCAAAGAACTGAACGTTATCGTGAAAGGTGACGTGGACGGTTCGGTGGAAGCACTCTCCGATTCGTTGCTGCAGTTGTCGACCGAAGAGGTACAGGTGAACATTATCCACAAGGCCGTTGGTCAGATTTCCGAGTCGGATATTCTGCTGGCGTCGGCGTCGGATGCAATCATCGTCGGCTTCCAGGTTCGGCCATCCGTTGGCGCGCGCCGTCTGGCCGAGCAGGAGCAGATCGAAATTCGTCTGTACTCCATCATCTACGACGCGATCAACGAAGTCCGCGATGCCATGGAAGGTCTGCTGGCCCCCACAACCGAAGAAGTTATCGTTGGAAACATCGAGGTTCGGGATGTGTTCAAGATCAGCCGCGTGGGAACCGTCGCTGGTTGTATGGTCACAGAAGGTATCATCCGCCGGAACAACAAAGTCCGGGTGGTTCGCGACTTTATCGTGGTGCATACCGGCGAGATCAGCGCCCTGAAACGATTCAAGGATGACGTTAACGAAGTTCGGAACGGGTACGAATGTGGTTTGAGCATCAAGAATTTCAACGACATCCAGGTGGGCGATACCATCGAAAGCTTCGAGTTGAAAGAAGTGAAACGGACGTTATAAGTCGTTATCGATTATTAGATCAAAAAGCCTTTGCCGCCCCGTGCGGTAAAGGCTTTTTTGATATATTGGTAATGTATGAAAATCATTACTATTTCGGATCTCCACGGACTTTCCAGCTGGCTCCGTATCACCATAGATCAGTACGACAAAGTGATTTTTCTGGGAGATTACACGGACAGTTACGAACTGAGCGATGAAGCTATTTTGGAAAATTTACGGCAAATCGTTGCCTTAAAGAAACAGCATCCTGAAAAAATAATTCTGCTGATTGGCAATCATGATGCCCAGTACATCCATTTTCCGCATTACCGATGTTCCGGTTTCCGCCCGTCGATGCAACCGGCCTTGAGTGATTTGTTTCATGCGCATCAATCGCTGTTTCAGATTGCCCACCAGGAAGCATCGTACCTGTTTACGCACGCGGGGGTGTCAAACCGCTGGATAACGCAGTTACCCAAAGCCAATTTGCGTTCAAAATTAAACCTTGATCCTCTGGACCACAATCAATTGGCGGCTTTACTGAATCGAATGCACCAGGATCGGATGCTGCGTACGGTTCTGTTTGACGTGAGTTACTTCCGGGGCGGTTCCGACGAAGCCGGGGGACCGGTATGGGCCGACAAACGGGAAACGGCCACGGATTACCTGACGGGTCTGCATCAGGTGGTCGGTCACACTCCCGTGCCGGAATTTGTGACCATTGGCGACGAAAACAGTTCTATAACGTATACGGATGTGTTGCAAACCCAGGAAACGTTCTATACGCTTGAAGTAGAAGGGGCATAAAATAGCTTTTGTCTATTTATTCGCTGAAATCCGGCTTATCTGCATGGTTCGTATGCTATTCTTGCTAAATTCGTTACAGCCCGAACAACATTGATTTGTTTGGCCGTTATAAAAGAAAATAATCGTTCCAGCGAACTGTTTGATGAGTTTCCTATATCCTTCTTTTCTGTTTGGGCTACTGGCTGTCTCTGTCCCTGTTGCCATTCACTTATTTAATTTCCGCCGGACGCGCCGGGTGTTTTTCACCAACGTCGCCCTGCTGAAAACCGTCCAGACCGAAACCAAATCGTTCCGGCGGCTGAAACACTACCTGATTCTGCTGTTCCGGTCGTTGTTTGTCATCTGTCTCGTACTCGCGTTTGCCCAGCCGTTTATTCCCAGCAAAAGCCGATTGGGTTTGTCAAGAACGGGCCTGACGAGTCTGTACCTGGATAACTCGTACAGTATGCAGAACGAGCTGAACGAAAAACGGTATCTCGACATTGCCACCAGTAAGCTGGATCAACTCCTGGGACTTTTTCGCAATGCAACTTCGCTACAGCTGGTTACCAATGATTTCAGCAGCCAAGAACAAACCGTTGGTACGGCCGATGCCCTCCGCGACCGCGTCACTACCATCCGGTTTGCGCACACGCCCCGCACCCTGGCTGATGTATACCGTCGGCAGCTAAACCTGCTGGCCACCAACAACCCGAGTGGTCCGAACCAGTTGTTCTGGTTTTCCGATTTTCAGAAAAGCACCGTTGGCGACCTGTCCCGGCTGAGCATTGACACCACCAACCGGCTTTTTCTGGTACCGCTGGAGACCCAGCCTACCAAAAACGTTTTCGTAGATTCAGTCTGGCTCAGCACCCCGTTTATCCGCGAATTGCAGAATAACACGCTCAACGTTCGCGTCCGGAATAGTGGCGAAGAATCGGTGCGCAACCTGCCCATTAAACTCTTTATCGACCAAACTCAGGTGTCGACGGCTTCGGTTACCTTGCCGGGCAAGGGAGAGGCCACGGCCAGCCTGAACTTCAACGTCACCCAAAAAGGGTTTCGGCGGGGCCGCATCACGTTTGAAGACTATCCGATTACCTTCGACAATGAATACTACTTCGTCATTCAGGCGTCGCCGTCCATTCGGGTTCTGCACCTGTACGACCAGAAGAGCGAGGCCAATTACGTCGAGAACGTTTACGGCAACGACAGTTTGTTTGTCCGGCAGAGTTTTAGCGCCCAGAACGTGGACGTGGGCCAGTTTAAAACCGCCGATCTGGTTGTGCTGGAAGGACTCAATCAGGTTGGCGGCACCTTGCGCAGTGAACTCGAACGGTTTGTGCGTCAGGGCGGCAGCCTGATTGTGATTCCGCCCACCACGCCAAACGCCACCGCCTGGTCGTCGTTTCTGGCAAGTTTGGGCGCGGGTGGTCTGCAAACCCAGACCCCTCCCCTGCCTTCATCTCAACCGCTTTCGGCTCCCAACCGTCAGAGTCCATTCTTTCGGGATATTTTCGAGCGGACCAGCCAGCAGGGCATCGAAAATCTGCCCAACGCCGTGCCGGTATGGCAATGGCGGGTGGTGGGCGAACGGCTGCTGACTCTCCGCAACGGCACGCCTTTCCTGACGCAATCCCGGACGGGCGGTTCGGCTGGTGGTCAGGTTTATATTTTTGCCAGCCCATTGAATACCGACTACGGGAATCTTGCCCAGCACGCGCTGTTTGTGCCCATCATGTACAAAATTGCCGCGTTGAGCGTACGGCCCCAGCGTACGGCCTACTCGTTTGACGAAAATACCATTGATATCGGGGTCAGTAATGCCTCCCCCAACGCCGTCTATAAGTTGAAGCGTGACAAACTGGAGATCATTCCCATCCAGCGCGTAAACGGCACGCAACTGATTATGGAACTGCCCAAAAGCAACCAGTTGAACGACGGCCAGCAACTGGCTTCGGGGTATTACGAATTGCAACTGAACGGTAAAACGGAGAAGTTGCTGGCGTTTAACCACGGCAACCGGGAGTCGCAGATGGATTTTTATACATCCGACGAACTCCGGCGCATCTTTGCGGGCCAGCCCAATGTACAAGTCTTTGACAGCATTCAGGACGATGATTTTGTCGACGAACTCCGGCAGCAAAATCTGGGCACCAACCTGTGGAAATACTTTATCATTGCCGCCCTGGTTTTTCTGCTGGCGGAGGTAGCCGTGATCCGGTTTATGAAAGGGTAATGGCTCTCAGCAGGCTATCTGCGCTCCCAGACCACAAAATCAAACGCTACGGCGTGCCGGTCGTCGGTGGGATGATGCCGTCGGCTCACTTCCCGCCAGTTGGCTTTGTCAAAATCTGGAAACCAGGCGTCGCCGTCAAAAGAAGCCTTCACTTCCGTGAGGTACAGTCGGTCAGCGAAGGGAATGGCCTGTCGGTAGATCTCGGAACCCCCAATCACGAATATTTCCGGAACAGCGGTTTTTCGGGCTTCTTCCAGCGCTTTTTCCAAGGAGTCAACCACCACAACGCCTGCGGGCTGGTAATCTGGATTGCGGGTGATGACGACGTTCAGGCGGTTAGGCAGCGGCTTTCCCAGCGACTCGAATGTTTTCCGGCCCATCAGGATCGGGTGCCCGGAGGTAGTTTGTTTGAAGTATTTGAAATCGTCAGGCAAGTGCCACACCAAATCATTTTCCCGTCCGATGACCCCTTTTTCGGCAACGGCGGCAATTAAGCTAATCAGCATTCTCTCAGATTTTATTCCCCCTAAAATAGTCTCCAATCGTCATTTTCCGCTTTCCCTCGGCCTGCAGTTCGTCTACCGACAACCAGGCATCCTCGGCTTTGATGAGCAGCGTATTTTTGCCATCCGAATAAGCCTCCCCGGGTTCTGCCGAAAAAGGGGATTGGTTGGCCACCGAAACGGCGTAAATCTTGTAGGCTTTCCCGTTGATTTTCGTCCAGGCCGTTGGATAAGGCGACATGCCCCGCACGAAATCCCGAACAGCTTCCGCCGATTGAAACCAGTTGATTTCACAGGTTTCGCGGTGAATTTTTGGAGCCATTTTCAGTTCATCCACCGCTGGCTGCGGAATACGCGGATACGTCCCCGACTCAATTGCCCGAACGGTTTTCAGCACCAGCCCCGCACCCCGTTCCATCAGCCGGTCGTGAAGCGTTCCGGCGGTGTCCTGCACATGAATCGGTTCGGTTTCCTGAAAAATCATCTGGCCGGTATCGATTTCTTTTTCGATGAAAAACGTCGTCACACCGGTTTCTTGTTCGCCGTTAATGATGGCCCAGTTGATCGGAGCCGCTCCCCGGTATTGCGGGAGCAGCGAAGCGTGCAGGTTGAAGGTGCCAATCCGGGGCATAGCCCAAACCACTTCCGGCAACATCCGAAACGCAACAACTACCTGTAAGTCGGCCTGATAGCTTTGCAGTTGTTCCAGAAAATCCGGATCGCGCAGCTTTTCAGGCTGCAATACTGGAATACCGGCCGCCACCGCTGCCCGCTTCACGGGCGATTCGGTCAGTTGCTGTCCGCGTCCGGCCGGTCGGTCGGGGGCCGTCACAGCTGCCACCACCTGACAGCCGTCGTCAAGCAGTTTTTGCAGGCTGGCAACCGCGAAATCGGGCGTCCCCATAAATACGATGCGCAAAGAATTACTTCTCAAAACCGTAACTAGTTATTTGCTCGAATTGCTGATTAGAGCGTTGGGAGAATCCCACGGAATTGTTATTTTTGTCCTCCTAAGTTCCACTATGAGTAGTCGAACAGCTATCCATACGATTCCGCAGAAAGGTTCCTGACGCTTCCTACAAAGAAACAAGATTTTGTATGGAGAACGGTCAGCGAACCGTTCTTTTCTTTTTTGTAGCCAAATCAACCGCTGGTGGTTTGCTGCAGCAGGACCGTAAGTGCTTAGGAACAATGAAACTAAAGGCAAAAGAATTTATAGAGTAATGTAACATGGGTAAAATTTCGTATTACACCGAAGAAGGACTTTCGAGGCTGAAAGCCGAATTAAATGAGCTCAAAACCAAAGGCCGAACTGATATTGCCCGCCAAATAGCCGAAGCCCGCGATAAAGGTGACCTGAGCGAAAACGCCGAATACGACGCAGCAAAAGATGCACAAGGTTTGCTGGAAATGAAGATTTCGAAGATGGAAGAAATCATTTCGAACGCTCGTCTGCTGGATGAATCCTCGATTGACACCTCACAGGTATCGGTTTTATCGACTGTAAAGATTAAAAACCGAAAAAACGGTGCCACCGTGACGTATACGCTGGTATCGGAAGAAGAAGCCGATCTGAAGTTGGGGAAAATCTCCGTAGGATCTCCCATCGGTAAAGGCTTACTGGGCAAAAAAGTGGGCGATACTACTGAAATCAAGGTTCCGGCCGGTACGCTGGAATTTGAAGTACTCGAAATCGGACGTTAATTTTTAATGACCAATGAACAATGAACCAGGCAGCTACCCGGGTAGCATTGCCTCTTTTACTGTTCATTATTCATTGGTCTTTATTGCATCCTATGGCTTCCATCTTCTCCCGCATTGTCAACGGCGAAATTCCGGCGCATAAAATTGCCGAAACCGACGACTACCTGGCTTTTCTGGACGCATTTCCCGTCGTGAAAGGACATACCCTGGTTATTCCGAAGCAGGAAATTGATTACCTGTTTGATCTGGATGACGAGTTGTATGCCGGGCTGATGAAATTTGCCAAACAGATTGCCCCCGCCATCGAAAAAGCCATTCCCTGCCAACGAATCGGCGTATCGGTCATTGGCCTGGAAGTGCCGCACGCTCACGTTCACCTGATTCCGTTAAACAGCATGGCGGACATGAACTTCAATAATAAACTGAAAATGAGCCAGGAGGAGCTGGCCGAAGTAGCCGCTCACATCCGGAGCTTCCTCTAACGTTCCCACCTGCACAGCCGGGTTGACAGGTACAGCGTGTTATTTCAAAACCGCTTTCAACGCATTCGTCGCCGAAACCGGCGACGTTTTTTCGTATAAAACCGTATAAACCATCTCCACAATCGGCATCGAAACACCGTAGTGCTGGTTGATTTCGTGAATGCTTTTGACGGCATAATAGCCTTCTGCAATCATATTCATTTCCATTTGCGCCGATTGTACGCTGTACCCGCGCCCAATCAGGTGCCCGAATGTCCGGTTGCGGCTGAACGGCGAATAAGCCGTCACCAGCAAATCGCCCAGATAAGCCGACGCGCTCAGATCGCGCTGCATCGGGTAAACCGTATCCACAAACCGACGGATTTCCTGCATGGCGTTGGACACCAGAACCGCCTGAAAGTTATCGCCGTAGCCTAATCCGTGCGTAATCCCGCAGGCCAGCGCAATAATGTTTTTCATGACGGCGCAGTATTCCACCCCGTAGATATCGTCGAGCGGAGAAGTTTGAACGAAACGGCCGTTGAACAAGTGCGCCACTTCCGAAGCAAATTCCAGATTTTGGGAAGCAATGGTCAAATACGACTGTTTTTCGAGAGCAACTTCTTCCGCATGGCAAGGCCCGGCAATGACGGCAATCCGACCGGCGGGCACTTCAAAGCTCTGCTCCGCCCAATCCGTGACCAGTTGGTTTTTTTCGGGAATCATGCCTTTTATGGCAGAAATAACACTTTTTCCGGCCAGGTGCGCGGGCTTCACCCCTTTCAGCGCATCACTGACAAAAGCCGCCGGAACCGCCAGAATGATGTGGTCGCTCACGCTCAGCGCATCCTTGATTTTCGTGCAGACCCGCACTTTCCGGGGGCTGATCTGAACGTCGCTCAGGTAGCTGGGGTTGTGGTGAAATTTCTTGATGTGGTCGGCGTCCCGCTGGCTTCGCAACCACCAGCGAACGTGGTTGTTTCCTTCCGATAAGATTTTAATGATCGCGGTGGCCCAACTGCCACCACCCACAACGGTTATCCGAGCGGCTTGATTCATAGGTGTTTTGATTGAGAAGATAGAACAGAGAACAGAGAGAAAAAACTTTCGACGCGTCAATCGGTCCGTCTTTTATCTCCTGTCTACCCTCTTTAGTCTTTGAGTAAAGGTCCGCAAAATACAAAAAACGCCCGCACCTCTCAATTGGGCAGGCGTTTTCGCTTTCTCAACCTAATCGTTCAATTATAATTATTCAGCCGGTTTTTCCGGTTTTTTGTCTTTGTTGGGATCCCGTTTCACCACCAAATCGCCATCTTTCAAGCGCTTCGATACCGCAATGAATGGCCCGGAAACGACTTCTTCACCGGGCTTCAGCCCCGATTTAATTTCGATGTTGTCAAAATCACTGATACCGGTTTTGACTTCCCGCTGAACTACCTTGTCGTTCTGACGAACAAACACAATCTCCTTAACTTCCTCTTTTTTAGTGGGTGCCTGATTGGCCGGTTTATTTTCCTGGTTACCATCCTCATCATTCGGGTTGCGGTTCATTGCTTCCTGAGCGGCTCCCCGGGTTGTGACGGCGGCAATCGGAACGGCCAGAACGCCGGGCCGCCGGTCGGTAATTACTTCAACGGAGGCCGTCATGCCCGGTTTTAAGGGATACGTCCGCTTGGCCCGCTGCGCCAGCAGGTCTTTGTAAGAGCTGTTGAGAACTTTGATCCGGACTTCGAACTCGGTTACGGCATCCGTTGAAAGGCTGGAGGAAGCACCACTGCTCGAACCGGTAGCGGCCAGCCCATTGGCAGTATTGGCTATTTCGGTAACAATCCCTTTGAATTTGCGGTTTGTCGTTGAGTAGGCATCCACATCAATATCAGCGGTATCGCCCACACTGACACGTACGATGTCGTTTTCGTTGACATTCACCCGAACTTCCATGTTGTTCAGGTTGGCAATCCGGAGCATTTCCGTACCCGCCATTTGCGACGTTCCGACCACGCGCTCGCCCAACTCAACGTTCAGCTTGGAAACGGTGCCGTTTACCGGCGCATAAATGGTTGTTTTTCGCAGGTTTTCGGTGGCGTCCCGCAAGCCTGCTTCGGCTCCGGCCACGTTAAACTCAGCCGCCTTGATGTTAGCCTGAACCGACTCGATTTCCTGTCGGGCCACGTTGTAATCCGCTTCGATCTGTTCAAAATCGGCCGCAGAAATTACTTTATCAGCCAGTAACTTTTTATTTCGCTCATACGTGGCTCTGGCGCGAATAAGCCGGGCCTGGGCCTGGGCCGCCAATGCTTTGGTTTGCTGGAACTGAGCCCGGCTGGAATTGACCGTAGCGCGGGCGCGGGCCAGCAGCGACTCGTAGTTATCCGGACGAATCTTTAGCAGCAGTTGCCCTTTTTTAACGGAGTCCCCTTCGGCAATGTACAGGGCAATGATTTCTCCGGACACATCCGGACTGATTTTCACTTCGACTTCCGGCTGAACCCGGCCCGAAGCGCTGACCCGCTCGATAATGTCAACTTTCTTGACTGCGGTAAAATCAACCTCGGTTGGTTTTTCTTTCCCAATCAGCCCAGCTTGCTTGGCGGCTACCAACCCGCCGATCAACAGGACCACAACACCGCCTAATATCCACCAGATGCGGTTTGATTTACGTTTCATACGCGAATGTTGAACAATGAATAATGAGCATGGATAGGATATTGAACACGCGATCTTCACATGGAAAGATGCAAATTATTCAATATTCATTATTCAATGTTCATTATTCGCTAAAAAGATAATGGTTTGTTTTGGTAAAAATCAAGGATTTTTGTCCGGAAAATATAATCAAATTTCGCTTGTACCAAGTTAGCCCGGGCTTTGTCCAGGTTATTTTTGGCAATATTATAATCTACTGAATTTAAAGCACCGGCGTTGAATCGACTTTCGGCCGCCCGAAAAGCCTGCTCCAGCGACTCCACTTGGATTGATGTAGCCCGGAATCGATTGGCCCCGGCTAACATATTGGTGTACGCCGTTTCAATGTTTTGCCGCAACGTCAATCGGGCATTCTGCGCATTCAACTCGGCGGTTTGCTGCTGAATCTTGGCGGTAGTAATCTGATTGCGCGACTGAAAATTTGTAAAAATTGGAATGCGCAAGCTAACAGACAAGGAGCGGTTCAGGTTATTGGTAACTTGATCGACGAAACCAACTCTTGAAGAGTTTGATCCATAAACCGTTTGGAAAATGGGTTCTTGTATACCATTGACTAAAATAAACTGACCGGGTATCTGCTGTTGTGTCACACGGCTGGTGTCACGCGAACTTTGACGGTTTGTACTTGATACAAAAGTGTAGAGGCTGGCATTCAACGTTAGAGAAGGATACAGTGCCCCCTTGGCTACTTCAACACCGGCAGCCGCACTGCGTACTCGCAAATCGGCACCTTGAATATCTGGCATATTTTCCAGTGCTATGTTATAGACCTGTTGGGCTGTGGCCGAGTACGGAGAAAACGTCGGATCGGGTACTTCCATGCGTTCGACATCGATATTCTGTCCACCCGGCACATTCATGGCTTGCAACAAAGCTAGCTTAGCCAGATCGAGATTATTTTGAGCCGTAACGATGGCTAGTTCATCATTGGCAACCTGAGCCCGTAGATCAAAGAGTTGAGCTTCCGCCAAAGTACCGGCATTGACCAACTTTTCCGTCCGTTCGAGTTGCC
Organism: Larkinella insperata; assembly: GCF_026248825.1. Lineage (NCBI taxonomy): Bacteria > Pseudomonadati > Bacteroidota > Cytophagia > Cytophagales > Spirosomataceae > Larkinella > Larkinella insperata. The sequence goes on from NZ_CP110973.1 coordinate 910,594, forward strand.
CCCGCGTGGTAGCCACCTGCCCCCGCGCGATTTCCAGTTGTTCCTGATAAGTCAATACGTTCAGATAGCTCTGAACAACCGTTAAGGCTACGGTATTATTGGTTGCTAGTAATTCTTTCTGACTGGCGTCCCGCGCTAAATCATATTGCTTGATCGTGTTGCGCTGGGAGAATCCATTGAAAATTGTCAGCGATGAATTAAGCTGGTAATTACTTGAACTTACGCTCTGCTGAGGAATAACAGTGTTGGTAAACGGGTCAATCTGCCGCCCCCCACCACTCAAGGATTGATTCGCACCAAAAGAAGCATTAGGAAGCAGATTCAGACGGGATTGGCGCAACTGCAAATCGCTGCTTTCCACTTGCAACTGACCCCGGCGGGCCTGAATATTGTTCTGCAAGGCAATTTCAACACATTGCCGCAGCGAGTAAACGGTTGAGCCCGTTGAACTAGCCGCTGCCGGCGTGTTTTGCACAGTTGTCTGAGCATCTGCTACATGCACGCTAAGCCCCAGTAGCGATGCCAGGATCGTCAATCTAAACCGGTTCACCGGGCCTTTGTTGGTAGTAAATCGCTTCATGGTTGTTCAATGTTACAAAGTATCTTGCGTACTCTTTACTTATTTTAGATAAACGGTGAAAATGCAAACGAACGTGGTTTTAAACGGGGATATACTGCGGGAAGAAGCCGTCTGGCTGTTGCCCAGCAACCGGGCATTCCAGTACGGCGACGGATTGTTTGAGACGATCCGTTACGAACACCACGAAGTCCAGTTCTGGCCCGACCATTACGACCGGCTTACCCGTGGCATGGCCGCCCTTTCGCTCCAACCCCTCCCCCTGCTCGATCAGGATCTTCTCCTGAGTCAGATTAACGACCTTCTGAAAGCCAACCAGCTCCTCGGTCAGCCCTCCCGCGTCAAGCTGCAAGTCTGGCGCCAGCCCGGCGGCCTGTATACGCCCACCAGCTTCCAGACGCACTACCTGATTACGGCCCGCTCCGGCCCGGCTTTCGCGCTTACGGAGAAAGCCCGTGTCGGTTTTTTTGATGCGTTTCGGCTGTCGCCTTCGCCGGTTTCGGCCTACAAAACGCTGAGCGCACTACCGTACGTACTGGCCGGTATTGCGAAACAACAGCAACAGGCTGATGACATGATCCTGCTGGATACCGGCGGCAACCTGGCCGAGTGCATTGCCTCCAACCTGTTCTGGCTCCTTGGCGACCAGCTTTTTACGCCCTCCCTCGACAGCGGCTGCATCGACGGAATCCTGCGTCGGCAACTCCTCCGCCGGGCTCCGCAACACGGCCTTACCGTTCGCGAAGGGCTTTTCAAGCCGGATGCGCTGGGTCAGGCGGATGCGGTATTTTGCACCAACGTCGCGGGTATTCAATGGATCCGGCAGATCGGTGAAACGGTCTATAATGAAAAACCGGTAGACCGAATCAAATCCATACTGGCAGGACCCTAGCCGACGGCTTTATTCGCTTTCCAACGATACGGGAAAGGATTCGAGCCAGCCGTCTTTCAGCCGCAGAATCCGGTTGCCATATTCGGCGTTGACTTCCGAGTGGGTCACCTGCACAATGGTGACGCCATCTTCCTTGTTCAGCTTTTTAAACAGTTCCATGATCTCCTTCGCCTGATCGGAATGCAGGTTGCCGGTGGGTTCATCGGCAAAGATTACCTTGGGCTGCGAAGCAACGGCGCGGGCAATGCCGACCAGTTGCTGCTGACCACCCGAGAGCTGCGTTGGAAACAGGTCTTTCTTAGCCACCATATTAAACCGGTCGAGCAGTTCGGCCACGCGGCTTTTCCGTTCCGACGACGACATGCCTTTATAGAGCAGCGGGGTTTCGATGTTTTCGTAAACCGTCAGTTCGTCGATCAGGTGGTACGCCTGAAACACAAATCCAATGTAGTTACGGTGTAACTCGGTACGACGTTTCTCCGATAGTTTCTGCACCGGCTGATCGTAGAACAGGTATTCGCCCTCCGACGGCTCCTCGAGCATGCCCAGGATGTGCAGCAGCGTGGATTTTCCCGATCCCGACGGCCCCATGATGGAGACAAACTCCCCTTCGCTGATATCGAGGGTGATGTTACGCAGCACGTACGTCTTACCGAAACCGGCCGGGTAGTACTTAGAAACGTTCTGTAGTGAAATCATACTTTGGTATAGTTGTAAAACAGTAAACTTCAGTTATCAGAGGATGAATAACAACCCATTAATTTACAGTTTATCGTTCATCCTTCATCATTAAATCACTTATTCGTTCCTCAGGCTGTCGGTCGGGTTTGCCAGGGCGGCCCGGTACGTCCGGAAACCGATGGTCAGACCGCCAATGAGCAGCATGGCCCCAAAACACACAGCCAGCGTTTCGGCGCCAACGGAAACGTGGTACGCAAACTCCTGCAAGAACAACCGGCCCAGGCTATAACCTGCCGGTAGGGCGATTAATCCGGCAATCAGCAACAGACTGACGAAACTTTTCGACAATAGGACCACGATCTGCATTACCGTTGCCCCCATCACCTTCCGGATTCCCACCTCCTTGGTCCGGGTTTCGGTGGTGTACGTAACCATTCCGAGCAAGCCCAGACAGGCGATGGACAAAGCCATCCCGATCAGCACGTAAAAGAACAGCTGGTCATCCCAATGCATGTGCTGCTCGTACAGTTCTTCTTGATACCAGCCATACGACAACGGTTCCCGCGGATTGATCTGTTTCCAGAGTTTTTCAATCCGTGACACCACCGTTTCGGCGGCTCCGCCAGCCACGCTCACCTGCAACACCCGGAAGCGTTTCGGCTCGTAGCGGACCATCAAGGGCATGATGGTCCACTTAAAGCTCATAAAGTTAAAATCTTTTAGCACACCGGCCACCTGTACATCCGTACTATCCAGCCAGAGCGTCTGCCCAACGGCTTGCTGCGGGCTTCCGAATTGCAAGGCCTTGACGGCCGTTTCGTTGATCAGGATAAAATGACCCGCCGAATCCGATACCGACTCGGGGAGGTTTTGCCCGGCCACCACCGTCAGCCCCATGCTCGGCACGAAATTGTGATCGACCGCAAAATTCTGAATCGGCACCGCATCCCCCCGTCTTTCGCGTCGCATTCTCCGGTCATCGGCGTAATGCCCCATGCTCTCAGACACAGCCCCAACCCGTTCGACGCCCACCTGTTTGGACAGACCGTTCGCCAGAAGTCGGTATTTGCCCACATCAGCCGCCGAGCCCGTCAACGGAATATTCAGGATGTTTTCGCGGTTAAAACCGTAATCGCCCGTGCCCATGTACGAAAACTGCCGGTACATCACCAGCATGAAAACAGCCGCCGTTAACGTCACCGAAAACTGAGCAACAATCAGGGCTTTCCGCCAGCCCACCCCCCGAAACAGGCGCGGCCCAATTTGACCCCGCAGGACCTGCATGGGTTGGTAAGCCGACAGAACCCGCGCGGGAACCAGCCCGGCCACCGCCCCCGTTGCCAGCGCAAACAGGCAAAAGTAGAGCCACAACGCGGCATCGTAACGCGTATTCTGCGTCAGTCGCTGCACAATCGGTAACGGCTCAACGGCCATTAGCAGGAGGTAGGCCAGTCCCAGAGCAAGCAGGGCAAGCACCGTTGATTCGATCAGAAACTGCCCGATCAACTGCGACCGTAGCGCCCCCGTTGCCTTCCGAACACCCACTTCCCGCGCCCGGCTCAGCGACCGGGCCAGCGTCAGGTTGACGTAGTTGAATCCGGCCAGCAGCAGGATAACCAGCGCCACCACCCCAAACGACAGCAAACTTCCGATCGTGGTTGCCCCGGCCCCGGTAATGCTGATCAAATCTTCCAGGTCGGGCGTAATTTCCGACATTGCCTGCGCCCGGAATCCGTATTGAATGGGTGATTTAGTGCCTAATAAGCGGTTAATTCGGGCCGACACGACCGGCAGAGCCTGATCAAGGGTTTGCCGCGTCATTCCTTTTTTCGCGAGAATGTATGTGCAGGCCGAATACGTATCGTTCCAGTTGGTGAGCTGCGCGTCGGTCTGACGGGTTGCCATCGACGCCAGCATCTCGAAATTCAGGTGGGATTTTTCGGCGGGAGCCAAAACGCCCGTCACGGTAAAATGGCCCTGGTCGCGAATCAGGACGGTTTTACCCACCGGATTGGCAGCTCCGAAAAACTTTTGTGCCGTCGCCGACGTCAGCACGACGGTATTGGGTTCAAGGGCCGGGCGGCCCGCTGATAGTTTGTACCCAAACATTTCAAAAAAAGTCGGGTCCACAAAAGCGCCCGACGCGTACAGCGTTTTGCCGTTGCCGCTGACTTCTCCCCGCAGCCCAAAATAAATCCGTGCGCTTTTCTCGATAAAGCCGTACTCCCGCGGCAGAAGATCGCCCAGCGGCAGGGGCGTCATGGCGAACGATTGTTTGTTTCCGTTCTGGCCGGTAACGTCGGTGATAATCCGGTACGTCCGCTCCGGATGCGGATGAAACAGATCGTATTCAAACGTGCTCTTTACCTGCATCAACGCCAGCAGACAAACCATTATTCCGGACGCCAACCCCACGACGTTAATGAAGGAAAACAGCTTATGCTTCCAGAGATTTCGAAACGCAATGACGAGGTAGTTGTGAAACATGTTGTTGCCAGATGAACGGACTGACTAGCCAAGCTCAAGGCTTATGCCAGAAAAACAATCCGTTGATAATTAACTGAATAAGTCCATCAAAAACAAAAGAGTGTCCGTCACCGGACACTCTTTTGTTCACAAACGGACAAGGTCGGCAAGGAGGCATAAATCCGGAAGCGTTGGGAGTTAATTGGCTGCCGTTTGTCCAAACCTCACCGGCTCCTATATTTCGGTTTTGAGCGGTTTATCGCCGTACGTCAGCAGGCTGCTCATCCGAATGGTATACTCCGGATTGGGGTTCAGCACTTTTACGCGGATGGTATGTTTCCCCTTGGGCATCTGATACTTCCAGAACAACTCGTGCCGACGCGCAATGAAGCTCACCGGCAGTTTAGCGGTTTCCACCAGTTTGCCGTCTACGTGAAGTTCAGCGTTGAATACAAAGGAGGTGTTGGACCGTTCGCGCGGGGCCGACGACCTTGCCGACGCATGGCCCATCAACACAAAGCCAATACCGTCGAAATCAGCGGTGTACTCATCCGCCAGCTCTTTCTGAATGCTTTTTTTCTCGATTGGGAAATGACCGGTAAAGGACTGCTCGAGCCGCACGGCTTTCGGCGTCTGGACCGCAATCGTTACGTTGTCGCCCGATACCTGACCGCCGTTTTTCTGCACCACCTGCAGGGCGTGTTTCAACCCCATCTGGTAAACGTCGTTCAGCGACATCGTGGTGTATTTGAAGTCGATGTCTTCCGCTTCGGCCAGCCCCATTTTCCAGTAAGCCGGTATTTTATCGTACCCCATCATCGTTCCCAGAATACCGCCCGCCGATGACGGGTTGCAGTCGGAGTCCTGGCCGCAGCGCGTGCTGATTTCCATCGTTTTGGTGAAGTCGCCCCCGCCGTACAGCAGGCCGATGACAATGTAAGCCGCGTTGATTTTGGCATCGATGTTGAACGGAGCGTGCACCCCGTCCGGGCAACCTGCTTCATCTGCCCATTTGCGCTGGGTTTCAAACCAGGTCTGTTTCCAGTCATTGGGGTATTTGGCGTGCCACTTGATTACATCGGCGATGCACTGGTAAAAGGTGCTCTGCGCCGGAATGGTTTTTAAGGCTTCCTTCACCACGTAATTTACATCGTTCGAAACAAAAGCCAGCGAATACATCGCGCCCACATACACCCCGCCGTACCAGCCGTCGCCGTAGTTCATGATGTGCCCAATGCCATCGCCCAGTTGAGCCGCCGTATTGGGCATACCGGGAGCCATCAAACCGGAGAAGTCGGCTTCGATCTGGAAATCAATGTCATCGGCGTGCGGATTGTTCAGCCAGTGCCCGGATTCGGGGGCTTTGATCCCGTTCAGAATGTTATAGCGCCCGGCCTGGTTGGCGTGCCAGAGCATGTACTCGGCGTTGGCGTAGGCTTTGGCGTGCGATTCCGTCGGTGCGTTCAGTCCTTCTTTCTCGTATACATCCACAAACGTGAGGTCCATGTACAGATCGTCGTACAGCCCGGGGTTGTTTACCATCGTGTGCTTGATATACCCGTCGTACCACGGTATTTTCTGGTAATCATTGATCATGGTTCCGGGGTAACGAAATTCCGTCGGTCCGCCGAACGTACAGCCAATGACCTGACCGGCCCAGCCGCCTTTGATTTTGTTCTGCAAAGCAGCTTTGGATAGGGTGATGGCTCTCGGGGCCACCGCTGGCTTCGGTCGCTGAAAAGCAGCGAAAACAACCAGACTTAGGGCTAACAAAAAGACTTTTTTCATCGAATGATCAGGTTAAATTACCAGTTAGGGTTTTGCGTTAAATTCGGATTGAGCTCCCGTTCCCGCTGCGGAATGGGCCACAGATAGTCACGGTCTTTGTTGAATACTTTCACAAAAGCGGGCAGGGAAATCGTGACCTGCTGGCCCGCCGGATTGGTGTAGGTCATGCCGTAAAGGATGCCCGGCACCACGGTTTCGGCGATCCGCCAGCGCCGGATGTCGAAGTACCGTAAGCCCTCAAACGCCAGTTCAACCTGCCGTTCGTTGCGCACCAGTTTCCGCATTTCAGCCTGCGAACCCAGCGTGGTGATGGCGGGCATTTTTACATCCGGACGGCTTCGCACCTGATTGATAGCCGCCAGCACACTCGGGTCAAGCTCATTGGCTTCAATTTTGGCTTCGGCATAGATGAGTAATACCTCGGCGTAGCGCATCAGAATCAGGTTGATGCCGCTGTTGTTGGGCTGCACCATATCGTCTTTGTTGAGGTACTTCCGGGTGTTGAAGCCCGTTCCGGTCGAGTTTTCAGAATTACCGATGGCGTCGCCCGTACCGCTGCCGGGCCGGGAGTCGTACGTTTTTCCGTTCGGGAGTTCAGAACCCAGCACGTAAATCGAATACCGAAGCCGGGGGTCGCGGTTGGCGTACGGGTTTTTCGGATCAAAACCGCTGGTCGGATCGGTGATTTCCTTGCCGTTGGCCATCCGGTACGCATCGACGGCCTGCTTGGTCGGCACGAAACTGTTGACCTGCGGAAAAACGCTGTTTGGCGTGGTGAGGCTAAAAATGTTGTTAGACTGGATATCCTTGACGTGCTGTTTGTCAAAAATCACTTCCGCGTTATTCTCGGCGGCATACGTAAACAGGTTTTCGTAAGACGGATACAAACTGTATACATTCAAATCCATGACCTGTTTGGCCGCAGCAGCCGCGTCTTTAAACCGTCCGGCGTAGAGCAAAGTGCGGGCGTTGATGGCCAGGGCCGCCCCTTTCGTTACCCGGCCTTTTTCGGTGGGGGTGGTGGGTAGCAGGGCCGCGGCTTCCGTCAACTCCTTGCTGATAAAATCCCAGATCTGGGCCACGGGCGTCCGGGTAATCTGACGACTTTCCTCCACCGTCATCGATTTGGTCACGAGCGGAACGTCACCGTATAAAATGGCCAGCTTAACGTAAAAATAGGCCCGCAGGGTGCGCACTTCGCCCTTCAGGCGGTCGATGAGCGCCGTGTTGGAGGTCGTTACGTTATCAACATTGTCCAGAAACGCGTTGGCCGCCTGAATGCCTTTGTAAGCGTCGTTCCACTCGTTCAGAACTTTGCCGTAGGTGGCATCATAAGCGCCCTTCTCGATTACGGATTCTTCGCGCCACATGAGCGTCACGTGCCCAATGTCCGACATGGCATCCCAGTTCGTGAAGTTAGCCGCCGTTTCCAGGTAGGTATACACGGCATTGGCCGCCAGCGTTGCATCTTTCTCGGTTTTCCAGAAAATTTCGGACGAAACCCGGTCGTTGGGAATCGTCTCCAGCAGGTCCGGGTTGCAGGCCGAGAGAAGGGCCGATACCGCGGAGACAAACAGGGAGGTTATTAGTTTTTTCATCGGTTTTTGCTTTTGGGTGAACAGGAAACCTAGAATTGGACATTGAGGCCCAGGGTGGATAATGCCGTCTGCGGGTACTGCTCGGTGCGTCCGCCGGGAATGGTTTCCGGGTCAACATTCCACTCGTTGAGCGACGCAAACGTCAGCAGGTTGGTGGTGGCAACGTATACGCTCGCCCGGCCAATGCCCACCCGTTTGGTGAGCGTCGACGGAATCTGGTACATGAGCTGGATGTTTTTCAGCCGCAGGTACGAACCGTTCATCAGGTCGCGGTCAGCCATCACAAAATTCCGCAGATCGTACTTCAGCGGTCTCGGAAAACGGGCATCCGGGTTGTCGGGCGTCCAGTAATTGTCCGTAATCAGTTTGTGGGTAAAACCGCCCCAGATGCCCATTTCGATGATGGCGCCACCGATTCGGGCCTTATGCCCCGCCGTGCCCTGAAAGAGCATACTCAACGAAAAGTTTTTATAGGAGAAATTCAGGTTGGAGCCGAAGGTGTAAATCGGGAAGCTCTGGCCCAGGTAGGTCATGTCCAACGGCGTTATTTTGCCGTCGCCGTTCAGGTCCAAAAACTTTACGTCGCCGGGCATCACCCCGGTTCGCATAGTCGGGTAGTTCTGAATTTCCTCCGGCGTCTGAAATAACCCGTCGGTGCGGTAGCCCCAGAACGAGTTGATCGGGTAACCCTCCGCCGTGATGTAACGCGTTTCGTTGCCGCCCGTGATGTACGGCCCGGTTCCCGCCAGATTCACCACGTTGTTGTGGTTGATCGTGAAGTTCAGGTTGGCGTCGAAGCCAAATTGCCCAAACTTGTTGTGCGCACCGACCGTAAACTCCCAGCCTTTGTTATCGACCCGACCGGCGTTCTGGGGCGCGGGCAGCAGCCCGAGCGTACCGGGCACCGGCAGGGTCAGCAGAATGTCGTCGGTTTTTTTGTTGTAATAATCGACGCTCAGCGAAAACCGGTTGTTCAGAAACTGCGCATCAATCCCCACATTGGACTGCGTCGTCGTTTCCCAGGTCAGTCCCTGGTTCGCAATCCGGGTTTGCTGGAACGTCTGCGCCGGAAGCCCGTTGAAGGAATATACACCCAGACTCAGCGTCGCCAGACCGCTGTACAAATCGACGGCTTGGTTACCGGTTTTGCCCCACGAACCGCGCAGTTTCAACTCCCCGATGTATTGCCCCAGATCCCCCCAGAATTTCTCTTCCGAAATCCGCCAGCCCGCCGATACCGACGGGAAGAAGCTGTAGCGATTATCGCCCAGAAACCGGGACGAACCGTCGTAGCGCCCGTTGGCTTCAAACAGGTATTTGTCCTGGTACGCGTAGTTCACTCGCCCGAAGTAGGACCGCAACCCCCAGGTGTATTCTACCCCGCCGTTGTTCTTGGTGGCGTCGTTGGTACCGGAGCCAATCGACTCAATACCATTGCTGTAGAACCCCTGCCGGTAGGCGCTCAGCGAACGGCCCCGGTTCGAAATCTGCGAATAACCGGCCAGCACATTGACGGTATGATCCCCAAAATTGGTGGTGTAATTCAAGAGATTATTGAGGGTGTACTCCCGAACGTCGTTGCGGTTTTCGGTCAGGCTGTTGAGCGGCACATTTCTCCGAATCACCGACGGGTTGAAATAATCCCGGACTTCGTAGCTGTTGGCGTAATTTTTTCCGGTTGTCAGGGTAATCCGGGCGCCGATCTGCGTAGTAAACTTCAGCCCTTTCACGATTTGCCATTCGCCCTTGAAATTTCCAAACAGGTACTCATCCAGCGTCCGGGCCGTACCGGCCAACTCCGCCGACACGAGCGGATTGTAGCCGTCGGAGCTGATGCCGTAGGTGCCGTCGGGGTAACGCGGAACCGTCCACTGCGACGTTTGCAGCATCTTGTTGAACACGTCGTTTTCGTTGATGGGCGACAGAATGTTATTCGAGCGGTAATTGACATCCGTTCCGAATTTCAGTTTGGGCGAAAGCTGGTAATCCGTGTTCAGGCGAATCTCGCCGATCTTCGAATCGGAATTCGGGATGATCCCTTTCTGCCCCTGATACCGTACACTCAGCAGCGCCCGGATGCTTTCCGTTCCCCCACTGACCGACAGCGAATGGTTCATCTGGGGCGCCGTCCGCAGCACCTCGTCGTACCAGACGTTCGGCAGCGGGTACTTCAGGCGGTCGGTGGCGTTGAGGTATTCCTGAATGTACGCGTCCGTGTAGATTCCCGGGCCGCCGGTTGAGTTGGTCCAGGCGATCTGCTGGAGTTTCAGGTAATCGGCCAGCTCCATGTGCACCGGGTTGTTGTTCGAATTTTGCAGGGCGTAATACCCGTTGTAGGAAATCGCCAGTTTACCCGCAGCCGCCCGTTTGGTGGTGAGCAGCACAACGCCGTTGGCCGCCCGCGAACCGTAGATGGCCGTCGAAGAAGCATCTTTCAGGACCGAGACGGATTCGATATCCAGCGGATTAATATCGCCCAATCGCTGTTCAATACCGTCCACAATCACCAGTGGTTCGTTGGCGCCCAGTGTTGTAATGCCCCGAATCCGCATCACCATGTTGGTTTTGCCGGGCCCCGCTCCCTGATCCAACACCGTCAGGCCCGGCACTTGTCCCTGCAAAGCCTGCTGCACGTTGGAGGTGGTTCGCTTGATGAGGTCCGTGCCCTTGACGGCGGCCACGGCCCCGGTCAGCGATTCTTTTTTGATGGTTGAATACCCCACCACCACCACTTCACCCAAGGCCTTCTCGTCGGGAGCCAGCTGGATGTTAATCGTAGTGCGACTGCCCACCACCATTTCCTGTGAAGCATACCCGACAAACGAAAAGACCAGCGTTGCACTGGCATCCGGAACGTCCAGCCGGTAGGCACCGTCCGCATCGGTATTGGTCCCGCGGGTGGTGCCCTTCAACACGACGCTAACGCCCGGAATGGCTTCGCCCTTGTCGCCCGTCACCCGCCCCGCTACCTGAATGACAGCGCGTGATTGGTTTAATTCATGATTGGAAAGCGGTGGCCCCGACGCCCAGACCGGAGTCAGGCAGAGCAGTTGACTAAAGAACCCAATTCCCGTCAGGAGATGCAGGGTTCTGAATCGTTGAGATGGCTTCATTGCGGTAAAAAGTAAGGGTTTGCATTGGATGGTTAGGAATAGAAGGAATGTACTGTCGGTGGGCAACTCATATTTTTTGGGGAAAGCGGATACGGACACGGCTTCATGCAGCCGGTTATGGTTATTTGGTAGAGTGGTCCTGGGCGGTTAGCGGGCGATAATCAGCAGGCTCAACCCCACCACGTAGCAAAGAAGCATGACGTTCAGGATGCGATAGGTGCTCTTTGGCGCGTTGCGAAACTCCCGCCAGACGTAAATGCCCCAGATGGCGGCCACGACGGTTGCGCCCTGGCCCAGACCGTACGAAATGGCAGGGCCGGCCTGATCGGAAGCAATGATGCTGAAGGCAAATCCGATGCACCAGATCATGCCCCCCAGAATGCCCATCAGGTGATTGCGCAGGCCACCCCGGAAATAGTCCGCGTAGCTGACGGGTTTTCCCACGAAAGGCCGCAGCATCAACAGCGTATTAAACAACAGGTTGCTGACCAGCACCCCGACCGAAAAAAAGACCACCGCCGTGTAGGGACTGAGTTTGCCGGGTTCGGGCGTGTTAAAATCCGGAAACATCGACTGAGCGACGTATTTGTAAAACAAACCCATCAGGCAGCCACTGACAATCGCCAGCGCTAATCCCTTGGTGGACACCCCCGCGGCCTTGTCTACGCTTTTCCGGTAGGCGTTGGCATTCAGGAGAATAGCCACCACAATCAGGGCGACCCCGCCAAAAAGAATGGTTGCGTTGCCAACGGGCGCGTCCAGGTAATTGACCACCACGCCAATGACCAGCGCCAGCCCGATACCCACCGGAAACGCCACCGCCATCCCCGCAATGGCGGTAGCGGCACCAAGCAGAATATTGGCTGCATTGAACACAATACCGCCCAGTATGGCCAGCAACACATTCGCCTGATCGGCCTGGGCCACATCCGCCAGAAAAGGCCGTCCACCACTCCCGCTACTGCCGAGCGTAAAGGCCGATAGGAGCGCCAGAAGGGAAATACCCAGGACGTAATCCCAGTAAAATAGTTCAAAACGCCAGTGGCCCGCGGCCAGTTTCTGCGTGTTGGCCCACGAGCCCCAGCAGAGCATGGTAATGAAACAAAACAGAACGGCCAGGGTGTACGTTGGAATGATAAACATACGGGTTTAGGAAGTTAAGGGTTAGGAATGCACGCTTAATAGGAAACAGGATTGATCAGCGGCAGGCTGTTCACCTCCTTGCGGTACGGCATGGAAGCCTGGGCACCCATCCGGGTGACACAGATCGAAGCGGCTTTACAGGCAAAGGCCACGGCCTGTTCGAGCGGCTGGTCTTCGGCCAGCGCCACGGCCAGCGCTCCGTTGAAACAGTCGCCGGCCGCCGTTGTATCGACCGCCGTGACGGGCGGGGCCGGGATACCCCTGGAAACGGAATCCGTATACAGGTAAGCGCCTTTTCCGCCGAGTGTGATGATAACGTTCGGTACGCCCTTCGCCCGGATGGCCCGGGCGGCCTGTTCAGCCGTCGACAAATCCGTGACCCGAATGCCGGTCAGGAGTTCGGCTTCCGTTTCGTTGGGCGTAATCAGGTGCAGGCAACCAAACAGGTCGGAGGCAAGCGGTTGGGCCGGGGCCGGATTCAGGATGACGCGGACGCCCTTCTGGAAGCTCCGCCGAATAACGTAATCGACGGTGGGCAGCGGAATTTCGAGTTGCAGTAAGACCAGATCGGCCGGGTTTAAATCATTCAGGATCAGCTCCACATCTTCCGGCTTTAGGCGGCTGTTGGCACCGGGCGCAACGGTAATGCAGTTTTCCCCCCTGGCATCCACATTGATCAGGGCGACGCCCGAGGGCGATTCGCTGTCCGTCGTGATGTATTTGGGGTTGATTTTCTCCCGCTGAAACTGCTGGATGGCCTGTTTGCCAAATACATCGTTTCCCACTTTGGCCGCCAGGGCCACCTGTCCGCCCATCCGGGCAGCCGCAACGGCCTGGTTTGCACCTTTACCGCCGGGATTCATCAAAAATTTTCCGCCAATGACGGTTTCGCCCGGAGCGGGTAGTTTTTCGGCTTTCACAACCATATCGGTGTTGGAACTGCCGACCACACAGATTAAAGAGGAAGGGATCATCGGATCGGAATTGCTATTGTGACAGGTCAAAAATATCTGGAATAAATTATATTATCGCTCCAACTTTTTGTAGTTTTAGCTAAAGCCAATTATTCAGAAAATTCCTTAAAACCAGTACAAAGACAGTAGAAAGCCTTATTTGTGCGTCAAGTTAGCTAATCCTATGATTCCCATTGAAGTCCTGCACCCGCTGATCCAATCATTGACCAAATCCGAAAAACGGTATTTCCGGCTACTGGCTTCCGTGCAGCAGGGCGACAAAGCGTATCTTCGCTTGTTTGATTGCCTGGAACGTCATGAGTTGTTTACGGAAGAACTCAAACAGGAATTGAAAAGCCTTTTTCCAGCTACGGCGCTGGAACCCGCCCGCAAACACCTCTACCGGGTACTGATGAAAAGTCTCCGGCAGTTTGAGTCCGATAAATCCATCGACGAAAAGCTCATGAATCTGATTCAGGACAGCCAGATTCTGTTTAACCGTGGCCTGATCAGCGCCAGTTTTGAACAGCTCGAAAAAGCGAAAGCGCTGGCGCTGGAACACGAAAAATTTCTGTTTTATGTTCTGGCGGCCCGGCAGGAATTGCAATTCATTATTCCGCAGCAGTTTGTGGGGTGGAATGAATCCAAACTCGTTGAAAAACAGGAGAGAATCCGGGAACTGCTCGAGCATGAACTGACGGTTCAGCAACATGCCGCGCTGTATGAAGTGTTGCTCCTACGGTATTGGAAAACCGGGGTTGTGCGGAGTTTGCAGGAAAGTGTCCGGCTGAATGACCTGCTGCTGGAAGAACACCAGGTGCTCAACAGCCAGCGCCTGGAATCGTTTGCATCGCAGCAACTGCACCTGCATTTTCAGTCGGCCTATTTTCTGATGACGGACGATCCGGAGGGAAGTTTGCGGGTTTTGTACGAGTTGGACAACCTGTTTCAGTCACACGTTCAGCTCTGGGCCGACCGGCCCGTTTACTACCTCCACCTGTTGAACGGTATTTTGCAGACCCTGCGCGCCACCGAGCAATACGATAAAATGAATTACTTTCTAGAGCGCTTGCAGTGCGTCTCCACCCCTTCGGAGAGTCTGGCGCTGACGGCCCGGTATCAGGTGTTGGAACACCGGCTGCACAGCGCGGTTAACCTCAGTCAAGCGCAACAAGCCCTGCGTATGCTCCACGAGCAAGGCGAAGCCATCAGCCGCGACTTTCCTAAACTTTCCCTACAAATTCAGGTGCAGCTCTGGCTGACGATTGCCCGTATTTACTACAATCTGGGCAATTACTCGCAGGCCCTGTCGTACATCAACCATGTTCTGAACCAGCCAACCCGTTCACTGAGCCGCATCCTATACATCAGTTGCCGGTTGATGCATCTGCTGATTCACGTAGCGCTGAACAACCGCGATTACGTGCACTACGAGCTCCGGTCGATCGAGCGAAAACTGAAGAGTGAAAAACTGGGGTACCGCACGGAGCAGTTTGTGCTAACCCTGCTGAAAAACTGGCTTAAAAATAAGCCGTTAAAGTCGTTCCGCGAACAATCCCTCCAACTCCTGGAAGACCCGTTCGAAAAGCAGTTAATCCTGGAACTGGGACTCAGAGACTGGTTTACTTCGATAATCAAAAGTTAAGCATGATGAGTGAAGAGTTGCTAATGCGTCAGCTAACTCTTCACTCATCATGCTTAACTCTTCACTCTTACCGGTTGACGTATACGCTGCCGCTGCCCGCCGTAATGCGAACCGGAACACCGCCCCCGTTCAGCCGACCCCGTACACGGTCTTTTTCAACGGTACCGTCGAATTTGCTCAGGGGAATATCCACCCGGTTGCCCGACAGATCGAGGTCGATGCCCTGATCGAGCGGCATTCTGACGTTGACGCTGCCCGGACCACCCGACAAACGGACGTACTCACCCAGTTTCGTGATTTCAACGTCCATGCCACCTCCGCTCGTGCTGGCTTCGACGCTGCCGGAGATGCCCGACAACCGAACCGAACCACCGGAAGTTCCGGCCATCAGTTCCCCCTTCACACCGTCGGCCTTGACGCTGCCACCACTGGTGCGGGCGTTGATCCGGCCGCTCAGGTTAGCCAGGTGGACGCTGCCGCCCGAGGTCCGCAAATCCAGGTTTCCGTCGGAATCTTCCGCGTGAATGGAACCGCCACTGGTTGCCAGGTCGATGTCTTTCCGGCACCGCTCAACGTGAATGCTGCCGCCCGACGTGCGGCCTTTGATCAATCCTTCAACGCTGGTTACGTGCAGGCTGCCCCCGCTGGTGGCAAAATTCTGGCTCCCAATCAGGTTGCTGATGCGGATGCTGCCCCCGCT
Organism: Larkinella insperata; assembly: GCF_026248825.1. Classification (NCBI taxonomy): domain Bacteria; kingdom Pseudomonadati; phylum Bacteroidota; class Cytophagia; order Cytophagales; family Spirosomataceae; genus Larkinella; species Larkinella insperata. The sequence continues at coordinate 926,150 of NZ_CP110973.1, forward strand.
GGTGTGCAGGTCGGTAGCGAAGTTTTTGGGGCTGTAAATTTTAAAGGCAATGTTAAGCGACCGTTTCCAGTCCCAATCGCTGTTCTTCTTACGCTTGGCCGTGGCAACGACGGTATTATTTTCAACCCCCAGCTTGATGTCGTATTCTTTCAGCCGTTCTTCAATTTCTTCTTTAGAAAGTTTATTGTTCGGCCAGTTATTGCCCCGCACATACATCTCAACTTTGACACCACTGGACTGGCTGCCTTCCACGGAAATGCTCCCGCCGGACGTTTCAACCCGTGCCGTATTGAGATTCCCGGAGAAGTTTTTGGTATCGTAGGGCGTTTCGTTCCGATCCTGAGCGAAGCTAGTGACGGTTAAGGAAAGGGCGCCGAGAGCGGTTAATAGGAAAGATGAACGTTTCATACAGTATTGCGTTTTCTGTTTTTCAAAAGATGCAGCAGCCGATACAGAAGTTGCACGCACCTGCCTATCCGGTTACAAAGAACATACCACTCAATACAAATGCCTAATTATCAACGTATTACACAAAAAGACATTTTGTAAAATGTCCGGGATCGGACGGGTGGGCGTACACTTTAGGACAGTTATGGCTCAGATATAGCCCACAATCCGGTACGTTGTGTACCCGACCACTTCGTGAACCAGCCAGTATAAATCGAAAAGAGACTGTTCGGAAGGAAACAGGAGATGGTTGGGGGCAAATTCGCGCTGTCCGCTGATGAAGGCCGCCGGGTAAGGCGTTACCGCGAGCCGTTGTTTTTCGAAACACCCGATGGCCCGGCGCATGTGCCAGGCGGAGGTGATCAGCACGTACTCGTAGCCTTTAAAGGTGCGTTGGAGAATCGGAGCCGAGAACCGGGCATTTTCGTACGTGTTTCGCGAACGGTTTTCGAGGATGATGTCCCGCGCCGGAACGCCCGCAGTCAACAGAAATTGCCGCGAAAGCTGCCCTTCGTCGCCCACATCCCGCCGGATGATGCCGCCAATACCGCCACTAATCAGGATTTTCTGAATCTGACCGGACTTGTAGAGCAGCAACGCCTGAGCCACGCGGTCGCCCTGGTTGCCCAGGTGAATGGCTGGCCGGACGCGGGGGTTCACATTGGCCAGCCCGCCCGTCAGGACAACGCCCACCCGTGGCCGGGTGGACGCGGGCAACACCGCAGGCGGCACTTCCCACCAGATCATTAATTCATTGGTAATAAATCCATTACCCGCAACCATCAGGAGTATCAGGGCCGCAATCAGGGCTTTGCGCTGGTGGGCACGGTTTTTGGAAATAACGGCAAACAAGAGGGCAATGGTCAGCAGCCCCACGGGCATGAACAGGAACGTAAGCGTTTTTGAAAGAAAGTAAAACATCGTGTATGCGAAGGCCACCGCCCCAATCGTTATAAGTAGTAACTTTGTATGTCCAACTCCGGTCAACCAACCGCTTTATTCATGAATCGACGATTCAGTTTTACGGCTCTTCTGCTGTTGCTTTCGACCTCCCTCCTGCTGGCCCAATCGCCCGGAGGCCATCTGGTAACGGCTCACATCAAAGGACTGGCCAACAAAACCGCTTACCTGGCCCATTTCTACGGCGCCACGCAGTTTACCCCCCTGGACACGGCTACGGCCGATGCCGAAGGCCGTCTGGTGTTCGACGGCCCCAAAGAACTGCCGGGTGGTCTGTACATGATTGTCGTCAATGCCAAGCCGGTGCTGCAACTGGTGGTTGGCGAGCAACGGTTTTCGATTGAAGCCGATACCCTCAACACCATTGAGTCGATGAAAGTAACCGGCTCACGGGAAAACGAGATCTTTTACGGCTACCAGAAATTCATGAGCAAAAAGTACGGAGAAATCGGTGCTTTGCAAAAACAGGGCGGTTCGGCCGCGCAGCTGGCGGCTCTCAAGAAAGAAGTAGAAGCGTACCGCAAAGACTTTCTGGCAAAAAACGCCAATACACTAACCGTCAAACTGTTCAAAGCCGCCGAAGAACCCGAAATACCGGAAGCGCCCAAGCTCGCCAACGGTCGTCCGGATTCCAACTGGGTGTTTAATTATTACCGCAATCACTACTGGGACGGTTTTGATTTCTCGGACGAGCGGCTGCTCCGAACGCCATTTCTGCAAAATAAAATTGACCGCTACATCAAAGAGCTGACGGTGCAGACCGTTGATTCGCTCATTCCGGCGGCTGATTATCTGGTTAACAAAGCCAAAGCCAATAAAGAAATCCTGCGGTATACAATCTGGTACGTCACCAACCAGTATGAGGAGCAGAAAAAAGTCTTGAACACCGACGGGCTGTTTATCCACATGGCCGAGAAATACTGGCTGACCGGCGTAATGCCGCTGAGTGATACCTCGACGCTCACCAGCATGCGCGAACGGGTGGCTATTTTAAAGCCGCTGCTGGCCGGAAAAGTTCTGCCTAATGTAAGCCTGCAGGATACGCTCGGACGCTGGCGGCCCCTGCACGAGGTGAAGGCGAAATATACCGTTACTTTTTTCTACGATCCCGAGTGCGGGCACTGCCGCGAGTCGGCCCCGGCGCTCAAGAAATTCTTCGACCAGAACAAAGCGAAAGGAGTGCAGATTTACGCGGTGGCCATCGGCAAGACGGAGGCTCAGTGGAAGAAGTTTATCCACGAGTTTAAGCTGCAAAACCTACTGAACGTGTTTGGTCCCAGCGCCCCCGTCGATTACAAGAAGAAATACGACGTGTACTCGACGCCGACGGTTTATGTGCTCGACAAAGACAAAAAAATCCTGGCCCGGCGCCTGCCGGTCGAAGATCTGGAAGGTTACTTTAATTTCCTCTATCAGCAAAAGCAGAAAAAAGCCGCCCCGATCAAAGACGCTAAGGCAAGTGTGAAAGGTGAATAACTACCCATCTTATCTATTTTTCTGACAGGAAGGACGCACAATCTTTCCTGTCGTTTTTTCGGACGTACTGCTTGGCCTGGTTATACACCGAATGCAGTTGATAGCCCACCAGCAGCGACGCATCCAGCGCGTGGAGCCGTAGCTGATACGGTTCATAGCCGGTATCTTCAACCAGAAACCGGGGCGGATTCTGGTGTAAATCGCTCCGGTAACGTCCAGAAAATACGGTTGCAGGCCGGACGGATTGATCTGACGGGATGCGAATACATCGCGCGTGCCGGGCAGCAAACCCGTGTAACAATGCAACCGGGCCAGATCTCCGTGTCCCCAGATGCTAACCCGGTCGCTGGGCCGGGCGAGTGACTGAATCGCAGAGACTAGGGGATCCGCCGGTTTTTGAAAAGCGTGAGCACACTCAATTCCTTTGTTTCTGGAAAAGAGCGCTAAGCCAAAAAAGACGGTGTAAAGAAACACCACGGTGACTGCCCAAGGCCGGGATGCCGTACCGGACGCGGTTTCCCCGATAACAATACCGAGTCCCCAGAACAGAGGGGCAGAAAAGAGAAATAAGTAATGGTGGAAAGATTGCCCCGACCGGATGATCGAAAACCAGGCTACAACCAGCAGAATCAGAGCATACAGAACCGGCCGGTTCCACCTCCTCACCCTCAAAAGCCGGATGCCCAAACCGAAGACTGCGAACAAGGTAAAACCCAGAAAAAAGAACAGGTTGAACACATCGGACCGTTTGTCCGCTTCCAGCAGTAGACGGACGGGGATGTCCCACCTAAGTTCTCTGAATAGAGAACTATAGCCCAGATTGAAGCGGGTGTAGGCGTAGTAGAAATCCGTGAAGAGATTCGTACAGTACAGATCAATACCAACGAAAACCGTTCCCAGCAGTCCCGCGGCCACGCAAGTCAGCATTGGCCGGAGTAAGGACCGTTTGTAAAGTTCAATAAACGCAAAAAGCGCCAGGGTGGCCGCCAGCGGAATACCCTGAATTTTTGCGTACGGCATCAACCCGGCGGCAAAACACAGCAGATAGGCGTACTTGGGTCCGCGAGGGCCGATAAGAGCTGACAGGCAAAACAACTCGTTTTATGAAAAGTAGCCAAATACCTGTTGAGGGGGATTACTTCATCTTGGTCCGTTTAACGAGGTAGCTCGTCAGGATTTGGTCGAAGCCCTTGGCGATGTCGGCTTCAATGAAATCAATCCGGTATTGGCCGCAACGCAGTTTTAGTTCGTGGTAAAAACTCTTGACGGCCTGCTGGTAGTTGTCGCGCACCTGATTCGGCTGGACCTTCACTTTCTCGCCCGTTTCCAGGTCGATAAATTCATAAGGGCGCTCGTCGAACGCAAAATCCTCTTCGGTTTTTTTGTCCGTCACGTGGAAGATCAGCACTTCGTGAAGGTTGTGGCGCAGGTGCTGCAGGGCCGAAAACAGGTGATCCACCTCGGAGACGTTTTCAAACATATCGCTGAAGATCACCACCAGGGAACGCTTGTTGATCTTCTCGGCCAGCTGGTGAATGACCTCGGCGGCTGACGTTTTCCGCTGGGGAGCGGGCTGTTGCAGCAAATTACTGAGCTGCTGAAAAATTTTATGGACGTGCGAAGGTGTCGATTTGGTCTGCGTTTGCAGATCAATATTCTCCGCAAAAGTGGTCAGGCTGACAGCATCTTTCTGGCGCTGCAATAAATACGCAATGCAGGCAGCCGCCAGAATGCTGAACGTGATCTTGCCGTAGCCCGGTTCGGGGTAATACATCGTCGACGACGTATCGAGCAGCAGGTGGCAACGCAGGTTAGTTTCTTCCTCAAACCGTTTGACAAACAAACGCTCGGTTTTGGCGTACACCTTCCAGTCGATGTAGCGGGTACTTTCGCCGGTATTATAGAGCCGGTGTTCGGCAAATTCGACCGAAAAGCCGTGAAACGGAGACTTATGCAAACCGGTAATAAAGCCTTCCACCAACTGCCGGGCCAGAAACTCAACATTACCGTACTCCCGGACTTTGAGTAAATCTATTTGCGCTGCCATAGTCTAAAAATAAATATCGCGGCCGGGTCTTCCAACGGATGCATTTTGTTGGTTCGTAACCGGAACAACAATCGGCCTTGTGTCTGAAAGGCGTCCGGTGCAACTTACAAAATGTTTCCGAGATCCAGCCGCGATACGAAAACGTATTCCGCGCTCTAAATGTTGCCAGCGGGTACTACTACTTCAGGTTCCGTCGGAGCGAGTGCAACGGCCGCCGGAATACTCATCGCCCGTCTCTGCCCCACTACCCGGACGGCCACGTTGGCAATGCCCGAGCTGACCATTCCAATGGTTTTAGCCGCTCGGTAGGTCAGATCAATGATACGGCCTTTGCGGTGGGGGCCCCGGTCGTTGATGCGAACGACAACGGACTGATTGTTTTGTAAATTGGTCACTTCGACCAGGGTATTCATGGGAAGAGAAGGGTGAGCTGCCGTGAGTTGATCACTTTGGTGGCGTTCTCCGCTGGTGGTTTTTTTCCCATGTAAGCGTTTTGCGTAGAAAGAAGCCTTTCCTTTCTGTATGAGACTCGAATGAGCCTCCGTCGGTTTCATTTTCATGCTGGTAAAAAGCAGCATGATCGTTACGATGATACTCATACAGTTTGGGGTTTGGTGGAAAACAAAAAGAGGCTGAGCGTCAGACACATACGCCCCACCTCTTCCTGGAATACGATCATTCCTTATTTACAAAGATAACAGTAACTCCTTAAGAAGCAATATGTTTTCCCTGTTTCACGGAGTCTTATACCAAAATCGTACCGATTAGGCCGTACGCTATGAAAATTAATTTGAGGCAAAGTTTTTGCTAGTTATACTAATCCGACTATTTTAGCGTTTAAATCACCCAAACCACCAGAGATTGTGGAAGAAAAAGAGAAAGAAAAAATCTTTTCCAAGCGCGTAAGGGCCGGAAAACGTACGTATTTTTTTGACGTTAAGTCCACCCGCGCTAACGACTACTATCTGACAATCACCGAAAGCCGTCGGCATCCGCAGGGTGACGGTTTCATTTATGAGAAGCACAAAATGTTTCTCTATAAAGAAGACTTCGACAAGTTTTCCGACGCCCTACACGATACCATCCAGTACATTAAAACGGAATTGATGCCCGACTTCGACTTTTCTCAGTATAGTGCTAAGGATGAACTGGAAGACGTTGGTGGTAGTGATCTCAAGTGGGACTGATTCGCGCAAAGCTTCACTCGTAATTTGCCTCTGATGCCCGGAGGCTTTTTTGTTTTTCGCCCCTGAATGTCCGAACTTTGCGGAATAATTGTGGATGAGTGAATGATAGAATGAGTGAATAGAACCAACGATCACACTTTTGTGGCGAACCTATTCACCCATCCGCTCATTCACTCATTCACCCATCGTACCGGCGACCCGGTCAAAATTAGAAATTCATGAGTTTACAATGCGGTATTGTTGGGCTGCCTAACGTCGGGAAGTCCACGCTGTTTAATGCCATTTCGAGCGGAAAAGCCGAAGCTGCTAACTACCCGTTCTGTACCATAGATCCCAACGTCGGTGTTGTGACGGTTCCCGACGAGCGGCTGAATACGCTGGAAAGCCTGGTGAACCCCCAGAAGGTGGTGCCCACCATCATCGAGTTTGTCGACATCGCCGGGCTGGTGAAAGGGGCCAGCCAGGGACAGGGCCTGGGCAACAAGTTTCTGGCCAACATCCGGGAGGTTGACGCCATCGTCCACGTGATTCGCTGCTTCGAAGACGATAACATTGTTCACGTCGAAGGACGCGTTGATCCGCTGTTTGATAAGGAAATCATCGACGCCGAGCTGCAACTGAAAGACCTCGAGTCGGTGGACCGTAAAGTTCAGCGCACCGAGAAAGCCGCCCGCGCCAGTGGCGATGCCAAAGCCAAGGCCGAGCTGGAAACGCTGCTGAAATACAAGAAAGCGCTGGAAGCCGGCCAGAACGCCCGCGCCGTGGATGCGACGCCCGAAGAAAGTCAGGCCGCCGTTGGTGAACTTCAGTTGCTGACCATCAAACCGGTTATTTACGTAGCCAACGTTGACGAAAAATCGCTGCCCGACGGCAACCAGTATTCCGATCGACTGAAAGAAATGGCCAAAGCGGAGGGCGCGGAAGTGGTTGTGGTTTGTGCCGCCATTGAGGCTCAGATTGCCGAAATAGAAGATCCCGAAGAACGCCAGCTGTTTCTGGAGGAATACGGTTTGCAGGAATCCGGTCTGGACCGGCTCATCAAAGCGTCATACCGCCTGCTGAACCTGATCACCTACTTCACGGCGGGGGTCAAGGAAGTTCGGGCCTGGACGATTCAGCGCGGCTGGAAAGCTCCGCAGGCTGCGGGTGTGATTCACTCCGATTTTGAGAAGCATTTCATCCGGGCGCAGGTTATTAAAATTCCGGATTTTGTGCAGTACAAATCGCAGGCCGCCGTCCGGGAAGCCGGGAAGCTGTCGGTCGAAGGCAAGGAATACGTCGTGGAAGACGGCGACGTGATGGAATTTTTACACAGTGCATAACAACAGCGGGCTTCGGCCCGCTTTTTTTTAGCAATCAGTATGGCTGATGTAGCCGCCCAACCTGCCCGCCCCGACCGGTTTCGCGACGTACCGCTGTTTCTGGTCCTGATTCCGCTCATCAACGTCCTCAATTATTACCTCACGTACACCAACATCCCGTCGGGCTGGCGGCTTCCGGCGACATTTCTGATCGACACGCTTCAGGGCTATGCGGCCTGGCTGATCATCCGGCTGCTCATTCAACGGCTCGATGAACGGTTTCCCTACCAGCAAAGGTTTGCCCGGCGCATCGTCTTGCAGTGCCTGCTCACATCGGTTGCCGGGGTGCTGGTGATCGCGGTTTCGACGGAAATCATCAACTTTCTGGCGACCGACAAACCCGTTCCGCGCACGTTTTACACGCACGACATTTTTATTTTCTTTATCTGGATTCTGGCCGTCAACGGTATTTACATCGGCGCCCATTTTTACCACCAGTTTCAGCTGGCCGACCTGACGAAACTCGAAGCCCTCCGCATCCGGCAGGAGGGCTTCAGGGTCCGTTCGGGCAAACAGAACGTTGCGGTTCCTTTCGACGAAATTGCCGGGTTTTATGTCGACGATGCCTACACGATGCTCCTGACCAGTCAGCAGAAACGCTACGTGATCGATCAGTCGCTGGATAAACTGGAAGAAGAACTTCCGTCTGAATGGTTTTTTCGACTCAACCGCCAGTTTATTCTCCACCGTCAAACGCTGGCGGGTTTCGACCGGATCGAGAACGGTAAACTCAATGTCCGACTAAAATCCACACCCGGCTTTCCGCAGGCCATTCAGGTCAGCCGCACCAAGGCTCCGGCGTTTAAAAAATGGTTTACCGCCGACTAATTCCGGCAACACTTCACGGTAATTTTTGCTACACTTCACCGAAAAACGGTCTTCCCGACGATAATCAGGCGGTTTCGGCGACGGTATTTTGCAGAGCCAAAAATTACCGCACCATGATCAAATCGTTTTTATTCAACCTCCTTCTCTACCTCTTGACGAGCCTGCTGCCGGTTACGGCCCAACCCGGCTCGTCAGCCGAACGCCCGAAACGCGACTGGCCGCTTGTGGTCAGCCTGCAGTTTCAGTCGGTTTCCATGCCGTTTCGGGACCTCAAAAGCACCTTCTCCAATATCGGCATCAGCCTGGGTACCGAGGTTGCTTACAACCGCCGGGGCAATCTGCTCCAGCAGGTTCAGGTCGGCTTTTTCCGAAACGCCAACGCGGGCAACGGCCTGTTTATCCATACGCAGGCTGCTTACCGCCCGCGGTTCGGACCGGTCTATACGGAAGTCAAAGCGGGGCTGGGCTACCAGCTTGCCTTTCACCCGAATACCACGCTCCGGTTCAGAAACGGCGAATGGCAACCGGCTAATCAGGTCGGAAAAGGGATGCTGTTGGTGCCGGTCGGCGTTTCGCTGGGCTATCGGGGTTTGAAGACCAGACCGACGTTTGAGCCTTTTGTCAGCTATCAGTTTTTTGTGCTGCAGGGCTACAACCCCGACGTTCCCCTCCTGCCCAACCAGTTGATTCAGGTCGGCTCCCGAATCCATCTTTCGCACTAATTTACCCACCCCATTTTACATGAAGTCTTTTTTAATCACGGCCCTGTTGGTGGGGCTCCTCTCCTGCACACCCAACGACTACGCCGTTCCAACGGTTTCCTGTCTGGAATCGACACCCGTTAACTCTAATTATTCCAAAGCGCAGGCCATTCAGGAACTATTAAACCAGTACACGGCCGAAGGCATTCCGGGGCTTGCGGTGGCCGTTTACACCCCGCAGGAGGGCTATTGGGCGGGGGCGGCTGGCTACGCCCGGCTGGAAGATAAAACCGCCCTGCAAATCTGTCATTTGCAATACGGCCAGAGCGTTGCCAAAACCTACACGGCCGTTGGCATCCTGAAACTGGTGGAAGCCGGTAAACTGGAACTGGATGCACCCATTACGAAGTACCTGCCCGCTCACCTCACCGACTACATTACCGATGCGGCCACGATAACGGTTCGGATGCTGCTCAACCACACATCGGGCATTCCGGGTTACTCGCTCGACAACGATTACGTGACGGTTTTGCTACAACATCCCCTGCGGACGTTTACCGCCGAAGCTTACCTGTCGTACATCCGGAAAGCGCCGTTGCGGTTCAAGCCCGGCCTTTATTTCGAGTACTCTGACACCAATTACCTGCTGCTGGCGCAGATTGCCAACCACGTTCACGGCAATTACGACCAGTTGATTCAGGAAAGCATCCTGACCCCGCTGAACCTGCGCCAAACGTTCTACGACAACATGCAGCAGCAACCAAATCTCGTCAACAGCTATTTCGACCGGTTTGGCGACGGCAGGCTGGAAAACGTTTCTCAAATGCAGCAGGCTAACGTTAATTCACTGATGGGCGACGACGGGATAACGGCCTCCCCGCTGGACTACATCAAATTTCTGCAAGGGCTCTTTTCCGGCCAGTTGCTGTCCCAAAAAAGCCTGGTTGCCATGACCACCTGGATCAACAATAAGGACGGGAGGCCCAATTATGGTATGGGCCTGTACTACAGTCATTTAGCTAATCAGGTCGCTTATGGCCATGGCGGAGCAGGTCTGGGTGCGGGGTGTGCGCTCTATTATTTTCCCGAGAAAAATATCTACGTCTTTCTGGGTACCAACCTGGGTACGCTGACCGACGGGCCGTACGTCCGTAAAGTGGGCGAAATGCGCGATAAACTATTGGATCTGCTGCTAAAATAACTCACTTCCGCTTGTTGTAACCGATTCGCCGGTAACCGACCAACTGATCGGCCCGCGCAGCCGGTGGGCGGTGATACACAAAGAGTTCGTAATCGTTTTCCGTCTCCGAATAATTGCCTTCTATCAGCATCTCGTTGCCCGTCAGGTTCATACCCGAGCGGGTGACGGGCGGTGGTATGCCTTTCACGGAATAGTTGTAATTGTAAACGCCCTGCTTCAACGGAATCTCGGCCTGATAGGCCCGCAAGTCCGGCATGTACGTCATGCGGTTGAGATTATCCAGCCGCCAGAAATTGAAGGCGCTGTTTACATACACCTCCGCGTTGGCCAGTTCGTCCATGCGCAGCGTGAAAACCGTCGTGATGTAATCGGCCTGGGTAGCACCGATGCGGGTTTCCAAAATATCAATCACGTACTGCCCGTTGAAATCGTCGGTCTGAACGTAGGCCCCTACACTGCGTATCCCATCGGGGTTAACGAAAGCCGTGTTACGGTCGTCCCGCCGTTCGACCTGCTGGATGTAATTTCCGCGCGACAATACCGTCCGGGTGTCGAAATACCGGTATTCATTGCCGCCGGGGAAGGTGTTCTTCAAATCGAAAATCCGGTACTCCAGGATGTTGTCAAACGCCCGGACGTTGGTGGGGCGCAGGCCCGTGATCACGCGGTCGTCACGGTAATTCTGCCGGACAACGATTTTCAGGTCTTCCTGCGGAGAAATAAGCGGATAACCCCGGTAACTAATCTCAAAATTGATCTGCTGGTCAGTAAACCGCTGCTGCGGATCATTGGCAAACTGCACCGTAGCCGCCAGCCCCACGCGGTTGACGTAGGTGACAAACCGGCGGCTGAAGTAAACCTGCCGCGGGTTGCGCTCGTTATAAACCACCAGCACGTAATTGCCCGGCAGCTTCATCTTCGGGACCGGAAACCGGTAGTGGTAATACGGTATTTTGGTGTTCTGCGAAATCTGGTAATCCTGAATTGGGTAATCGTTGTATTCGTAGGTAAACTCAATATCGCTCAGGATAGACTGCTGCCAGTCGGCGTTGCAATGCACAAACTTTGCCCGAAACGGCCGGTAGTCGGCCGTCAGGTCGTCAAATTCCAGCATCAGCTGGGTGTTGGTTGCCTGATCAATAACGGGTGGGTTGAGCGTTTGCGCCGGGTCGGTCAGGTCGCTGCCAATGACGGGGTACAGCAGTACGGTTTTGATGGTATTATCAAAAATACGATCTTCCGTCGGCAGTTTCTGGGCGGAAACCCGCACCAGCGTCAGGACGTTCAGCAATAGAAAAAAAGGAAAGAATGGCTTCATACGGATAGAATCTCATGAGTATGAACGAAATTTGGACCTCAGAGTTATACAAAACCAGACTACTGTTTTGAGAAAGAAAGATATAAACTCCGAATCGCTCGTCACGTATAACCCCAAAGAATGGCTGCGGTTTCTGATTAACTTCCCCAGGGCCGACACCGTTCGCAAACTATTGCCCTACCTAGGGCTCATGGCGATGTATTCGCTGCTGGTGGCGTTTCTGATTCTGGAGGTGTTGGGATTGAAAGACAACTCCGATCTGAAGCAAATCTCGCTGATGCACTCGCTGCTGGGGTTTGTAATTTCGATGCTGCTGGTTTTCCGGACCAATACGGCTTACGATCGCTGGTGGGAAGGCCGTCGGCAGTGGGGTGCGCTGGTCAATAACAGCCGGAACCTGGCCCTGAAACTGGACCCTTTGCTGGACGCAACGGAAGAGCGGGATTTCTTCCGGACGATGATCCCCAACTTTGCCTACGCGATGAAAAACCACCTGCGCGCGGGGTTCATTGAACGGGAGTTTATCGAGTCACCCCTGTTTCACCTGACCGACCTAAGACGGAGTGATCACATTCCGGCCCAGATCTCGGCGGCCATTATCCGCAAAGTTTACGAGCTTCAGCGGAGGGGGGTGCTGCTGCCGGAACACCTGATTTTTCTCAATCCGGAGCTACTGAGTTTCATGGACATCTGCGGGGCCTGCGAACGGATTCATAAAACGCCCATACCGTACTCGTACAGCTCGTTCCTGAAGAAATTCATTTTCATTTACTGCATTACACTACCGCTGGGCTACGTTTTCAACCTCCACTACCTCGTCATTCCGTTCGTTGTCTTTATCTTTTACGTGCTGGCGAGTCTGGAAGTTATTGCGGAGGAAATTGAAGATCCGTTTGGAACCGATGCCAACGATTTGCCCGCCGAAACGATCTGTACCAACATCCGGAATTCGGTTCAGCAACTGATGCCGGTGCTGCCACCGGCCTCCCCCACGATTTCCGGCGGCCAGTCCTGAGTGATAGGTACGGCCCCGAATCGGGGGGGAGTCAATGATCGGTGTAGTTGAAGGTTTGGCTTACGCCAGCTTTTTTTCCAGTTCTTCGGCTTCCAGCATGGCTCCCTCCCACTGCTCCTGAATGGTATCAAGCTGGGTTTTGAGTCGTTGGTAATCGGTGGTTTTGGCCTTAAGTTTCTTACCATCGGACACCACTGCCGGGGTGGCCAGCTCGGCTTCCAGTTGCTTTTTCTGTTGCTCCAGGTTGGCAATTTTCTGCTCAAAGTCGTCGGCCTGCTGCGTCGCTTTTTTCAGGGCCCGTTGCAGTTCCTTGCGCTCGTCGTCGTTGGTAGCGGGTTTGGGGCTTGGAGGAGTTGCCTTAGCGACCGTGGGCGCCGGTACTCCCGCTGCTTTGCCGTCTCCCCCCTTCGACTTGCGCTCTTCCGTCCACCACTCGTATTCGTCGTACGTACCGGGGTATTCTTTCACCTGTTCGTCTTCGATGTACCAGATCTTGTTGGCAATCCGCGAAACGAAATACCGGTCGTGCGATACAATTACGTAGGTACCTTCGTACTGCTCCAGCGCCTGAATCAGAATGTTCACCGACTGCATGTCCAGGTGGTTGGTCGGCTCATCAAGCAGCAGGAAGTTGGCCTGCGACAGCAGCACCTTTGCCAGCGCCACCCGCGATTTTTCACCTCCGGACAGCACTTTGATTTTCTTGAACACATCGTCGCCCGTAAACAGGAAACAACCCAAAACCGTCCGTAATTCGGCTTCTGACTTGGTGGGATTGGCCGATTTGAGCTCTTCCAGCATGTTGTCCTCCACGTTCAGCGACTCCAGCTGGTGCTGGGCGTAGAAGCTGAACGAGACGTTGTGGCCAAGCCGCCGTTCACCTTTGGTCGTCGGTTCGGTTCCGGCAATGATGCGCAGCAGGGTTGATTTCCCTTTCCCGTTGGCCCCAATCAGCGCCACGTGATCACCGCGTTCCAGCCGGGCGGTGCTGTGGGTCAGGATTTTTTTATCGTCGTACGATTTGCTTACATCGTCGAGGTGCAGAATATGCCGGCCGGGTTGCGTCGAGAAGTTAAACCGGAAATTAACGCGGGCGTTTTCGTCGATTACCGCATCCACCAGCTCCATTTTTTCCAGCATCTTCACCCGGCTCTGCGCTTGCTTTGCCTTGGTCGCTTTGGCCTTAAACCGTTCGATAAACCGTTCGGTCTGCCGGATTTTGGCCTGCTGGTTTTCGTAAGCCCCCTGTTGAATTTCGTTGCGCAGGGCTTTTTCTTCAACGTAGTAGGAGTAATTGCCGCCGTAATAATGCAGTTTCGCGCCCGAAACTTCTACGATGGTATCCACCACATTGTCGAGAAACTCGCGGTCGTGGGAAACCACAATCACGGCTCCTTCATAATTCTGAATATATTTTTCAACCCACTGAATCGACGGTAAGTCCAAGTGGTTGGTCGGTTCGTCAAGCATCAGCAGCGACGGCTTTTGCAGCAGTAATTTCGCCAGCATGACGCGCATCCGCCAGCCCCCGGAAAACTGCCGGAGCGGTTTGTGCAGGTCTTCCGTCGTAAAGCCCAACCCTTCCAGAATTTCTTCGGCTTTCGACTGGATCGTATAGCCGTCCAGAGCCGCAAATTCATCCTGCGCCCGCGCCAGCTTGTCGACCAGCACATCACGGTAGTTAACCTCCATTTCGTGCAGCAGCGCATCGATCTGCTTCTGCAGCTGGTTTTCCCGCTCGAAAGCCTGCATGGCTACCGACAGAATCGAGTCATCTGTTTGGTAGGAAAGCAAATCCTGGTTCAAAAAGCCGATGGTCACGTCGCCCGCTTTGGAGATAATTCCGCCATCGGACTGGTATTCCCCGATGATCAACCGCAGCAAGGTTGATTTGCCGGTTCCGTTGAGGCCAATGAGACCAATTTTCTGACCGGGTTTGATGTGCATCGACGCATTTTCGTAGAGCGCCCGGCTTCCGAGATAATAAGACAGGTTTGTAATCGAAATCATACGGCAAATTTACGCAATTTTACCGCGTTTGCTTGCATGATTTGTGAATAACCCGTTATATTTGCACCCACAAAAATGGCAATTACCCATTTTGCCTCCTTAGCTCAGCTGGTAGAGCGACGCATTCGTAATGCGTAGGTCGCAGGTTCGAATCCCGTAGGAGGCTCATTTTTTGAACAAGGGTTAATCAGTTTTCGAGCGTAAAACCTCAAAATCAACTGATTAGCCCTTATTTCTTTATTGCACTTTATAGAAATATATACACTTCCGTAAAGTAAATCTGTCCCCTGATCCGTCCCCCACATTACATTAATTATTAAATTGGTAATGACTAAAACAAGTTATTACTGTGAAAACCATATCCGATAAGGACATTAAGTTCTTGCTGAAGGACGCCCGCGCGGACCGACCTACTCTTATTAACCTTGTATTCCGGTACGAAAACGCCCGTTTTAAGGCCTCAACTGGCCTCACTATTGAGCCTTACCAATGGGATACGGTAAACCAACGTGCGTATAATAATCAAAAGAGCCGGGCTTCCCGTGAACCTTTTGAAACCATTAACGCTCATCTCGACCGGTGGCGGTCGGCTACTAGAAAGGTATTGAACGCATTACAACTCGCCCAAATACCTTTCAATAATGAAACGATCAAACAGCACTTAGACACGGAATTAGGGCGGGTTAAAAAAGTCAGAGTAGTTGAGGCGAAAACAGAATCGTTTGCGGATTATATAGAGCGATTTGTTAAGGAGGCTGAGGTAGGAAAACGGCTGAACTCTAAGAGCATACGGTACGCTCGCTATACGTTGGCAGGATATATGAAGTTGAAACGAGTTTTGGAGCGATACCAAGCCGAAACAGGTAAGGGTATTGATTACAAAGACTTCTCACTCGATTATTACCATGCCTTCAAACTCTGGTTGACCGGCCGGGGCCTGACGCTCAATTACGTAGGTACTTTGCTAAAAGACCTTAAAGTTATGTTAAAACAGGCCCACTCTGACGGAATGCACAGTAATAACGTTTATCAACATCGGGATTTTAAAAAGTTGGTGGAGGATGTAGATAACGTTTACCTAACTGATGATGAATTAACGGTGCTCTATAATCTTGACCTAACCACTAACGCTCGATTGGACCGAGTTCGTGACTTGTTTC
The DNA here is from genome assembly GCF_026248825.1 of Larkinella insperata. Lineage (NCBI taxonomy): Bacteria > Pseudomonadati > Bacteroidota > Cytophagia > Cytophagales > Spirosomataceae > Larkinella > Larkinella insperata. The sequence continues at coordinate 941,861 of NZ_CP110973.1, forward strand.
TGATTGGCTGTTACACGGGTTTACGGTTTTCCGATTACTCAGAGTTACGGCCAGAAAACATTACCCATAATGGGCGTATTTTGACTCGTAAGACGCTCAAAACATCAGAGCGTGTCTCTATTCCCCTCAATTCCAAAGTCCTTTCTATTATTAATAAATATGAAGGTATTCCTCCGCGCACGATCACAAATCAGAAAATGAACGATTACCTGAAGGAGTTGTGCCATCGAGCTGGACTGACTCAATCCGTAGAAGTGAGTCGAACAAAAGGAGGTAAGAAAGAGACCCGTTACATCCAAAAATGTGAAATGGTAACTACTCACACTGCTCGCCGTTCTTTTGCAACCAATGCATATTTAGCAAAGGTTCCTACCGTTGCTATAATGAAGATTACCGGCCACCGTTCAGAGGCCGTATTTTTACGCTATATAAAAATTTCTTCGGAGCAGAATGCATTATTAATGCTGGAACATCCTCACTTTGGCGGTGTAGAAATAAATAAAAATTCTACGTTGCAAACAGTCTAACCGATTTCTCTTTACAGCGTTCCTACTGGTGATCTAATAATAAATTCAAAAAAGAATTAATCTATTAAAACCGAAATACTATAAGTTTTGGTAGACCAAATAGCAACACTAAACCTATCATGGAAATTTACACTATCAGAGTGGTTTGTATTTCAAATGCACTAAGCAATCTTTTATTTGATGCTGAAAATAGTATGGATAGGTACTTTGGTGGAAGGCAAATAGATGCCACATTCATAAAAACTTATATGAATTATCGACAAGGCATTTTGCCTTTGGAAGATAACGTACATTGTAAAAATGTACTAGATACTGTTCTTTTAGAGGGTGAAGTAAGGGATAACTTTTTACGCTTAGACGAGGTAACAAGATCAAACTACATTCGATTTTTGGATTTAACGCTTCTCCCGCTTTTTGAAAATGCTAAAAGGGTAGAATTGAAACTCTCTAAATTGAAAGACAGAATAAAAAAAAAGGAAACAAATAGAAATGAACTGATTGATGATGATTCTTATAATCTAAGAATATACGATTTTGAAAGTAATCTTGATATTACTTTGTCGATAATCCAAGATGTACAGAATATATATTCTCGTTATGTTAGAGCATATAATTATTCAACAAATTTGGATAAGCATAATCAGCTGTCAGTATCGGGCGTCAAACTCCAATGGAATGCTAATAAACGTGCACTTTATGACCTTTTTGCACAACTGACTTTGATGGATGTTGAGCCGGGCAAACACCTTGTGGGTAATACTATTAAGGAATTAGCTCGTTTCCTTGCCGACAATGTAGAAGGGTGTCCAAAGGCGAGTACAATTGAACGGGAATTGGAAAAAATGAGAGAACCACAGGGTATAGAAAAGGCTAAAAGGGGCCGAATCGACTTAAATATTACAATAGATAGAACTTAACTTTACTTGTTACGGTAAACGTTACACCCGTAATAAGTAACTCCAGTTGTACATCAATCTTTGAGCGCAAATCAAGAATATTTATAATGATGTACGGCACAATCACACAAATTCAAATTACTCCAGAACAGTTAACCGAATTGATCCGGGTTGCTGTTCGCTCGGAGTTAGCAAATTACATACCTCCAACTCCTGAAGGTTTTGACCTTCCTGACCTCTTAACACGTAGGCAAACGTCAGAAATGTTACAAGTTTCCTTAACTACTTTGCATGAGTGGGCAACGGATACTACTGAACGAGCTGCTATTCTTACTCCCCACAAAATCAATGGGCGCGTCCGCTACCGTAAAATTGACGTGTTAGCTGCGCTAAAACAGTCGCGTCGATTCAAAAAGAGAAAGTAAACGAAGTTTAGGAACGTATCGTATATTTAGTTCCTCCCAACATATACCTGCCATTTCCAAGTAGTTATTACTTAATTAGGAAGACCCCAGCAATTTTACACTAATTTAATAACCGCCCCCACCCTATACGGGGGCGGTTTGATATCTAATGTTCGACGGAATAAAAATACAGGACGCATCGGTAAGTGCCGAAACTCTAATGGCACATGAACGGCTAACGTTTGCACTACCCATTAATGAAAAAACTGGAGAAATTCTCAATCTTCCACGCCGTGATAAAGATCTGGGCATATTGTTCGCACTCATACCCAGAAAAATGGGTGGGTATCGAGTTGAAATAAAAGGAAGTTTGCACAAGTTTTATAGCGAAAGTCAAAACCGAGCTCCATTAGGTAACTCAAATGATTTTACTGTCTACAACCTTCTAACAGCACTTGAACTGCTTGTTAAAGACTATAAGATTAACCCGTTTAGCTCGAAACTCAACAATTTAGAATTTGGGGTAAACGTCTTATTGCCTTTTCCAGTTAACAAAATTCTAAAAAGCTTAGTGACTTATAAGAACTTACCATTCACCCGCGATACTCGTAGTAGGACATTATATTATCAATGTCAGATGCAATGCTATATAATAAAGTTATATGATAAAGGTCACCAATACGGATCAGATGCCAGCATATTACGGGTTGAAATTAAAGTGTTGAAAATGTCATATTTGAAAGGGCGTGGTATCCAACTCGTTACATTAGCAGATCTGTTAACTGTTAATAACTTTAGACTACTAGGCGCATTACTCGTTGACACATTCGATAAGATACTATTTGACGACTCAACGATCAATGCCGCAGATTTGACTGTGAAAGAACGAAATATCTACCAGAACGGGCGAAATCCTAAATTTTGGATAATGCCCGATGATCTAACTGCAACTCAAGCAGGTGCCCATCGTCAAAGATTACACCGCGCTAAAAAGGAATTTAGAGATTTGCTCGAACGACACAGTCAAGGCAGGAACTTACAAACTTTAGTATCTGAACTCATTGACCAAAAATGGAAGCAATTGACAACCATAAATGAAGAACTGCTGAACTGTATCAACGAACGGAAAATTTCATGGAAAACATTGAGAAATATTGAGATTTTAGAGATTTCTGAATTCTCAGTTTAAAGTGGAATTACTACAATCAAGCTTGGAAATTGTCACGTATTAACACCTTGTATTTAATTATAAAAAGTGACAATAAATACAATGACTAAAGTGTTTTTAAATTTCACTAGCAGAAGTGACCACATCATAATCTACGCCTAAGGCGTCAAAATGTGCTTTACCACATCGAATCTTTGCCCATTCAGATGCCCTGAGTTTTAACTCTTCTTTACTGCCCTTAGTCTCGCGAACTAAATAAACTTTTTCATCGTGCTCTTTCACAATAGCCCAATCAGGATTATACTTGCCTAACGGAGTATCTATCATGAACCAGCCAGGAAGCTTGATAAAAAGTTTGATATCCTGACGCCCGCGCATGCTTTCAACAAACTGGCGTTCAGTATTCGAGTCGACTTCAATGCTGTCGAAAATACTATTTTCGACATCTATCATATTGGTTAATGCACCATTGACTTCTCGATTCTCAAATAAAAGCATTTCATACACTTTGCCATCAACACATTCATATTTGATGCCGTCCACCATCAAGGTGCGCAATTCAGTAGTAATCGCGCTCAGTGCCTGATCTAAAAATTGCTGAGGATTTTGCTTCACTTCATCAAGTCGTCCTGATTTTATTAGAATTTCTGCCAACGTCTGACGTGTCAATTCTGTTTTAGCTTGTAGGTATCCCAATATATCAGGAATCTCAAATGCAGCTTCAGGATAGATTTCAGCTTCACGAACACTTACTAATTGAGTTTCCAAGCCTACATCAGTCATAGTCATTTGACTCTTTTGAACGCTGATACGCGCAGGTTTAAGTTTATTGCTAGTAGCAAGTTTATGAGCGGCACGTTCTATAAGTGTATGAGTATCGTACCTTACTGAATATCGAGTATGGCGTTTTATTCGATCCCACAAAGCATGAAAATCAGCATTCAGACGCCAGCCAGGTTTAAGGTTCGCCAAGCGTGTTTCTTTTTTATTTGTTAATCGCCCTATAAAACTTACACCACATTCTTCCTCGATTTCAGTTTGAAGTTGACGTGCGAACTCATCGTAATGCTCATTAGCAACGACCGTTAGACGGTTTATAGCTTCATCAAAGCAGCGTTCACCGTTCGACATTACAGGAAGCCGAAGACCACGACCAATCTCTTGACGTTTTTTTAATTCAGATTTTGTTTCATTCAATGTGCAAATTTGGAATACATTAGGATTATCCCATCCTTCACGAAGTGCAGAATGACTAAAAATAAAGCGTAGAGGTTCTTCTACTGACAAGAGTCTCTCTTTATCGCGCATGATCAATTCATAAGCCTCATCATCGGCGGCCGTATCTCCTCGTGTATCTTTTGGAATACCTTTATAGGTCGCGAAATAGCCACTATGGACTTTCTCAACAGGTAAAGGCTCTAATTCAAGGTATTTTGGCAGGATTGACAACTCTTTATATGCTTGCTCGAACCAGTACCGAATTTTACCATCTTCAGCAGCATAGTTTATTACACGATCAATAAAAAAAAGGGAGAGTATTTTGAGTTTTACATCAGGTCCGGCTATGCTCGGAAGCAATTTTTTAACTTTTAGCTCTCGGTCAAAATGTTCGCGAATTGTCTCTTTTATCTGTACCCGTAATACCTCGTCGGTACGCCCACCATACGATTGACCAACATAGAGCAACAAACCATTTGTGAAGCTTATATAACCATCAGCTGCATTAATTTCATCCACAATAAAATTTTTATAGTTAGCACGTCCGCCGGAAAGGTCAAATAAATCAGCGCCACTGCCTTTAATTGAAACGGTTTTTCGTTGCGGACCAACTTTGGAGTTATAATCAAGTATCATCTTTGCAGATACTTGTGTCTTTGTTGCACTAATACCTTGAATTTGAATAAATGGCTGGTTAAAATCAGGATCATCCAGCACCGAATTTACATCTATCCGTTTAACGAGTTTCAGATCATAAGCGCGCACAGGGTCCAATTTGTATACCTGATTATATAGATTGCGATGCGTAGCTGAATAACGTAACGTACAAAGAGGATTTAAACTAGCAATCGCATTCTTTGCCTGTTCGCTTTCCATATTTTGTGGTTCATCTAAAATCACTATAGGGCAGGCTGCTTGTATAAATTCAATGGGCCGCCGACCTGATAGTTGATCACGCTCTTGGTGAATAACGTTATTTGCCTGTTTATTAAACGAATCAATATTCATAATTAGAATTTGAAGCGTATTACTTTGCGCAAACTGTCGTAATTTGGTGACTTGACGTGAATCATAGATCCAAGTATCAAACGCTACATTATCATACAACTCCCGGAAATGATCGCCCATTAATCGTTGGCTAGTCATGACTCCTTCACGAATGGCCACACTAGGTACGACAACGATAAATTTTGCGAATCCATAGCGCTCATTGAGAGCAAATATCGTTCGCAGATACACATATGTCTTACCGGTACCGGTTTCCATCTCCACCGAAAAATTTAATCCATTTAGTACCTCACTTTTCGGCAAACTGTTCGCCTGCTGTACGGTACGTAAGTTGGTTAAAATCGTGTCATTATCGATTGTCAATTGATTACCTAAACCCAGTTCAGAAACTAATTCATTGGAAGCAGAAAGAGTAAGTTCAAAGGTTCCTGCCTTTAACCGTTGCCCCTCGAACAGATTAATAACTGAGTTTAAAGCTTCGCGTTGATAAGGCTGCCTACTGTCAAATTTGATTTTCATGGCATTAATATTGTTCTAAAATGCGAGGCTTTTTATCTTCAAGCCATACTTTTATTGGTTCGATATAAGCTGACCAATTTTCTGATAGAGCAGCTGCATCAATAAAGTGTCCGAGTGCTCTTGAACGTTCTCCACCAATGTAGTCCAAGATTTTTTCCACTTTCTTTTTAGGTTGAACTTCACCCTGAGCATTAGCAGCGGCTGTCAAAACTTGATCGATTTCAATACTTATGCCCCAATTCACACTCCGAACCATATCATAGAGAGTTTCTTCTGGACACTTACAACCTGGTGAATTAAATGAACAGAGGAGAGTTAGCGCTTTCTCCCTTCTCTTATCACCTAGACCGCCGGGACCACCTTCATTACCTGTTAATACCCTTTGGATTTGCAGTTTTTGTTCTTCTAGAGTTGCATATTCATCCCCATCTAATACAAATAAGGTTTTATTGAGAGACTTGCCGTCATTTTCCTGTTTCAACACAAATGCTGATGCAAAAGTGAAGCTATTAATAGCTGGTCCATAAGAAGATACGGATAAAAAGCGGCTAACATTAATTTGAAATGCTAACTTCTCAATTACCGCTTTCGCCATCTCATCTTCACAAAATATTTCTAACTCTTTCTCAAGAACACCTCTCAATCGTGCTAATGCTTCCGGTTTCGTATCGTTGAAACACAAAGTTTTATAAGGGGGTACTAGGCTATGGTACAGATGTCGCACCGCTATATAATCACCGAAATTTACATCTGCTACGCTTTCGCGGTGAGTGGTAAATATTACTTGTAAACTTTTCGATGAGGCATACTCTTTTAAAACTTTTAATAATCTGTGTAGCGCATCAGTATGCAGAAGAAGGTCAAGTTCATCAATTAATATTAATGAATACTTGCCTGCTTTTTCAAGGACTTCAAGCAGTTTGAATAAGCGCTGTTCACCAGCACCCATTGACAGAGCAGAATAATTTATCGTACCATGTTTTACACCTAAGAGTGAGCGTTTTTTACTCAACCGATTTATATATGATTTGCTATATTCTCTATTTAAGATTTCACCTACCTTTTTTCGAATTTTTTCTGATTGGCTATCTGCTTGATCTTTTGTTTTGTATTTAATATTTTTTATTACGCGTTCTCGCTCTATTTCTGGAACACATTCCTTCACTCCAATATAATATGTTTCTCTCTGGGGTTTACTTTTGATTTTTGGCAGCCAATACCTTATACTCTTACTAATAGCTAAATCCTCGCGATTTACCGTTGCACCTGTTCGGTAAGTATGAGTGATTGAAACCTGGGAACTGCTCCAAGTACCATCGGGAGTGCTGGGAAAGAAATTTACATAGTGCCACTCCTCACCTTGTATTGTCTGTGTATTTCCTGTACGAACGTTTGTAGGGCGGAAGCTAGCAGCTAACAGATGAAGTATGGTCGATTTCCCAAAGCCATTTGGCCCCATTATAGCTGTTAGGGGCTTATCTTCGTCAAATGATATTTGTAGTTCGACCAAATTCTTTAGCCGAATTATTTGCATACTAACCAGTCGTTGTTGGGTAACCAATATTGGTGTAGCTAGTTGGTTGGGTTGTACCACTACTCATACTGTTTTAAGTGTAATACCATGAGATTGTGCTTCTAAAATGGAGTTTGTTTTAAGTGAATCATCACCGTGAAAGGCGTTGTCGAGGCAGATAATTACTTTAGGAGTTGAACGCTCTATTGATGTTGTCGTGCTGAAAATCTCTCGGAAGATTTCGATTGAAAGGCGTGGTCCCAAACAAATAATTACACTTCCGTCTTGAACCGAGTAAGCAATATTGTTTGAAACCATTATAGAGTGGACTTTGGTTTCTAATGGCAATCCACTTTTTAAAATGATTTCATACAGTAAATCTTCGTCAGTGCGTCCTATTTCTATGTTATTTGCAAATATTGCCAGTTGTTGAGAAAGTGTAAGATTAACATTATCTGGTTTCCAAATTTTGAAATTACTAGAATCTAATTTTAAAGCGCGGAACCCTAAACGTTCAATACGCTCTGGCGAAAAATTTAGCTGACTTTCGTTAGCCTTTAATACTCTTCTTATAACCCTTTTAACTCGCTCGCGAGTTAAATGAGCAATCGTAGGATATTTTTTGTACCCAGTCGATTCTGGCAGTTGAATTAAAATGAATCTCCTAGAGTTATTATCTTCTTGGTTGGCCTCAATCACTGCCTGTGCAGTAGTACCAGAACCAGCGAAAAAATCCAGAATAATATCGTTACTCTCAGTTGCCTGTTGAATTATTGTTTTTATTAAACTTACAGGCTTAGGAAACGGAAAAACTTTTTCTTCAAAAAGATCTTGTAAAAGCTTTGTGCCTTCTGTGGTAAACCCGACTTTAAGAAGAGTAGAAAAACCTGTTTGAAAATTTTCGACTTCCTTTAAAAATTTTTTAAGTCTTGGACGCCCATCTGGACTTTTTGGCCAAAGTATTTGATCCTTGTTAATAAGATCTTGGAAGGTGCTTGAAGAGCATGACCAGCCACGGGTGGGAGAAGGTTTATAAATAATTCCTGTTTTAGGGTTAACTACGTCATAGTGAAGATTAGGTCTTTGCTCTTTATTCGCTAACCCTGTCAAGTCTGCACTAAACCATGCTCCCCTTGGGTCATTATCTGGATTTGTATACTTCGTTACATCAATTTCTTTTCCACGTAGGCTTGCTTGGAAGCGTTTGTAAAGCAGAACATATTCATGATCAGTTGAAACTCTATCTTGATTGCGATTATCTGCATTTTGCCGTCTATGCCAAATGAAGCATCCTAAGAAATTTTCTTCTCCAAATATTTCATCCATTAGTAAACGTAGATTATGTATCTCATGATCATCAATGGAGACGAAAATCATTCCATCTTGTCGAAGTAGATTTCGGGCTAAAAATAAACGTGGATACATCATTGAAAGCCAAGCAGAATGATAACGTCCGTTAGTTTCTCGATTTGTTGAAACTGCAGTACCCGTTTCGGTCTGCTGTTTGGAGTAGCGCAAATAATCATCCAGCCCCTCTCGAAAGTTATCGGGATATATAAACTCATTACCAGTATTATACGGTGGATCTATATAAATGAGCTTTACCTTTCCATAATAAGACTTCTGTAAAAGTTTAAGGATTTCCAAGTTATCGCCCTCCAGAATCAGATTATCAGTCGTGTCCCAGTTCTGGCTTGCTTCAAACTGAGGCCGAAGGGTTCCGACACTTGGTGATTGCACATTACGGAATGCTTCACGTTTGCCTGCCCAAGTTAAACCATAGCGTTCAGCCGACTCATCAACAACATCGCCTAAAGCGGTACGAAGCTTGTTAAAATCAACCTTGTTCTCACTGAAGATTTGTGGAGCCGCGTCACGCAGAGTTCGTAAAAGCTCCTGTGTTAAGTCTGGCGAGGCAAGAGGCAACTTATCAGTTACTTGTTTGAATTTCTCGGACTGCATTTGATTGTTAGTGTTGGAAGTGACTTATGAAGGTAAGTGGATAGACAAACCATATTAATAACTTCAAAATAAAACTTTAAAGTCGCTTTGCGAACCGACAGAAGACTTTCGCGATTAGACGAAAGCATAAAGGCCCTTAATTTAATGATTATAAGGCGTTTGTATAAAAGAGAGTAGGGCTTGAGACTGCCTAACTAATTATTATCCATCAAAAATGTGTTATTGATAATAAGTACAAAATTATGATATATCCCCTGATTCCGAGATATGTTGGTCTAATAATAGTAGAATACAAGGTACCAAAAAAGTCTTATTGAATTGAAGTCAGCAGGTTAGCATCATAATGTCTATGGCTCAAATTTTTTAGATTTATTTTTTTGCAACTATATTTAAAATCAAGAGACTGTTTGCGAGCCGTCTTCTCCTTTACTTCCTAATTCGTCCCCTATTCCGTCCCCTATTATTTTCATAAAAATCATTCTTTTAGTAATCAAACACTTATCACTACCAGTTCGAGTCCCGTAGGAGGCTCATTTTTCGAATTAGGGTTAATCAGTTTTCGAGCGTAAAGCCTCAAAATCAACCGATTAACTCTTTTTGCTTCATGATACTTTATCATTAGTAATACGGTTTGATAAAGTAAATCTGCCCCCCTCACTTCAAGCTTATTCGTCTGATTGGATGCGCCAGGACAACAATAGGCGATACTTCTATCGTAGTTTATCAGAGTTAAATATCCCCCGAACGGCCTAAGCTAGTAATACTCGCACCTGCACTTTTATCCCGATAGGTTAGAAAAAGATTTAAATGGAAAGGTGATGTTTGGCGTCCATTAGAAAGTGCTTAGATATGCGTTAGAAAGCCCTTAGAAGCTTGCCTGCTTTAAAACGTCGTTCTAGTTTTGGGCAATAACCGTCTCTGTCGATGAACAATTTATTGAACCGCGCAAGCGACTCCCAACTGTGGGTACTTTTCTTGATGGTATCTGGCTTGCTGGTGATCGTGATGATGATCAGCTTCCTGGCATAAAATCAAAACGGCTTTCTGGCAGGTCAGCGTCCCGCGCCCTACAAACCGCGCCGGATGCCCCGTTGTTAAGGGTACATTGTGGGGCTATTGCTGTAGATTACATTACCTCTCCCCTGGACTGGTTAAAGGATATACAGCCAACAAGGATCGTTTGATAGACTTGTTACCTCGTTTTGGCTTTAGCCGTCAATGCAATGATCAACCAACCCTCCAGATCAGCCTGTCGGTTGGTTCCGCAGGGATCAATGAGTAGCCAGCCTTTCACCGTCCGCTTACCCCTGATGTAAGGACTAGCTCCCGTTCGGGCCGATAGCTCGTCGGTCATCTGCTTGTCACAGCGTATGAGTAACTCATCTCCGATGACTTGCACGACCCGTTTCTGATCGATCCAAAACGACAAGCCATCCTTCTCTACTTTTTCCTCCAGGGTTGGAAACAGAGCAAGCTCTTCCCGGACCCGGTTGGCCAGCTTTCCGTTGAAGATTATTTTTGATTCAGCCCACATACCGATACAGCCCCAATCCACCCCTGGGGTCGGGTTTAAAGGGTAGCCGCTCCAGACGATGCACTTCCAGGCTGACGACCCCAAACTCCGCGACGGCCTTGCCTTCCAGCTGGTAGATCCCCCCGCCCCGAAGGGGGTAACGGGCCAGAGAACCCGGAAAATGGGTGGTATTAAAATAACGGCCTTCCCGGTCCACGAAATACCCAAACGCCATGCGCTGCCCGTTTTTGGCCAGCAGGGGCTTGGTGGTGACCAAATACCCCATGAGTGTCACGATTCGGCCCACCTGCTCAACAAGGTGTCGCGCCGTACTGCCACCGCCGGGCTGGGCCAGCAACTCAAAGGGTGAGCACAGGGAAAAACCCAGCAATTCGATTTCATCGTAAGCATCTTCGAGCGGATCCTGCCACAGGGAAGGCAGATTCCAGGACGTTTCCGAAAGTTCAAACAACTCGGGGACGCCCTCGTGCTGGGCGTAGGCATTCACCAGGGCATGAGCATGCCATAAGAGTTCTTTCTTCGACAGACCAAAGCTGCGAAATACGCCCGCCCGAATCAGAATGATCAGTTGCTCCAGACCCGCCGGTACCCGTTTGCAAAAATCCTCCAGGTCGGTAAAAGGCTGCTGACTGCGCTGCTGGAGCAGTTGCTGGACCATCTTTTTCTCCAGGCCTTTCAAGAGGACGAAACCCAGCCAGATGGTCTTGCCTTCCACCCGGGCATTGTACTCACTTTGAAGAATATCCGGCGCTTCAATCCGGGCACCCCAGCGCCGGGCTTCGTGCACGTAAAATTCGGTGCGGTAAAAGCCACCGAAGTTATTCAGCACCGCGCACATAAATTCGATGGGGAAGTAAGTCTTTAAATACAGGCTCTGGTAGCTCTCAACCGCAAAAGAAGCTGAGTGGGCCTTCGAAAAGCTATAGCCCCCGAATGATTGAATCTGCCGCCAGACCTCGGTGATGAGGGCTTCACCGTACCCCCGCTCCCGGCAACTGGTAAAAAACTTTTCCTGAATGCGGGCAAACTCGCCCTTGCTACGGTATTTGCCCGACATCGCCCGCCGGAGCACGTCGGCTTCCGCCAGCGTCAAACCCGCAAAGTGGTGCGCTACTTTGATGACATCCTCCTGGTAAATCATCACCCCGTAAGTATCGGCCATCAGCTCCTGCATTTTGGGATGGAGGGGAACATAACTGGCGGGGTTGTAGTGCCGCCGGATGTACTCATCCATCATCCCTGAAGAGGCCACCCCAGGTCGGATGATCGACGAAGCCGCCACCAGCGTGGGGTAATCTGCGCACCGCAGCTTGGCAATCAGTTGCTGCATGGCGGGGCTTTCAATGTAAAAGCAGCCCATCGTCTCGTTTTGCTGCAACTGCCGGCGAATCCGCTCGTCGCCCACAAAATCCTGAATGCGGTGGATATCCAGGTGAATTTGCCGGTTCTGCCTAACCAGGTCAACCGCTTCCTTGATGTGGCCCAGCCCCCGCTGGGATAAAATGTCCCACTTGGCAAAGCCAATCTCTTCGGCCACGTACATATCCCACTGGCAGAGGGCAAACCCCTTCGGCGGCATCGTCAGAGCCGTATAGTGATACAGAGGGAGTTCGGAGATCAGAATGCCCCCCGCATGTACGGATAAATAATTGGGGAATTCTTCCAGCAGAGGGGCGTAGCGGGCAATCAGGCGGCTATGCGGGTTGTTCAGAGCGTTGGTGGGATCCAAAACCAGCGCGTCAATCTCAGCTTTAGGGAGCCCAAACACTTTACCCAGCTCTCGCCAGGCCGCCCGATCCCGAAAGGTGACGTACGTGGCCATCAGGCACACGTGCTCACGGCCCCATTTCTTAAAAATGTAATCAGTCAATTCGTCGCGGTCGGTCCAGGAAAAGTCAAGATCGAAATCGGGGGGCGAACTGCGGTGCGGGTTGATGAACCGCTCGAAGTAGAGGTCCAGTCGGATGGGGTCGACGTCGGTGATGCCGATGCAGTAGGCCACGATACTGTTAGCGCCCGAGCCGCGCCCGACGTGGAAGTATCCCCGACTGTGGGCGTACTGAACAATGTCCCAGGTAATCAGAAAATAAGCGGTAAAATCCAGTTCTTCGATGATTTTCAGCTCCCTCTCCACTCGTCTTTGAGCCTCGAGGTTGCGGACACCGTAACGCTGCGGCAAGGCATCGAAGGCCAGTTTACGCAACAGGGCGGTGTCGTCGGCCGGGCTGCGCGTGTAAAGCTTGCGATTCTTAGGGGCCCCAAAATCAAAGTCAAATGAGCAGCTTGCCAACAGCTTTCCACTGTTTTCCAGCAATTGCGATCGATCGCTAAAAGCGGCCATCAATTGCTGGGGGGAAATCAGGTATTCGTCGGTGGCGATGGTCTCGTACTCGGTCAGCCGCGAGCCCAGACAATTGTGGGCGATGCACCGCAGCAGTTTGTGGAGATTAAAACCAATACCGTCAGCATAAGTAACCGGTTGCAGCACCACGGTTTGGCCGGTACCTAGTTTTTTCTGATACCGCCAGAGCTGCGTCACCTGAGAGGCCCGTACCCCCACATATTCACCCGCCTGGAGGGATTCCAAGTGGTCCAATCGCATCAGGGGGTAAATGACTACCGCGTTTTGAAACTGGGGCGCTCGTAAGGGAAAAGCTCGGCCCGTGAGCAGATGATCGGATAGAAACCGGTTGATCTCCGCAAATCCGTCGGTGCTGCGGGCCAGGCACACATACAGCAGCTCCCCCAAATTGCGAACCTCAACGCCCACCACGGGTTTGATGCCGGCGGCCCGGCACAGCCGGACAAACTCAAAAACGCCCGAAACCGTATTGATATCGGTTAAGGCCAGACAATCTATTCCCAACGCCTGAGCCCGATGGACCAACTGCTCGGGCGAAAGCGTGCCGTAGCGAAGGCTGAAATAGCTGTGGACGTTGAGGTACATAACCGGCCGGAGATTAAGCCGCCAGGCGGTGGGGGGCCGCCAGCAAATCGGGGTCCTCAAAACAGTTGCCCAATACCGTCAGCGAGCGGGCCAGGTTCCGGTCCAGAAAAATGGCGGGCGGCTGGTTGATGGCGTAGGGCAGAAACAAACTGTAGCCGCAGCGCTCGGAGTCGGTTCGGACCACCAGCCGCTCGCCCTGGCAATCGACAATGTCCCAGTCAAAAATGAGCGTTTCGTGCCGGTCAAACTGACCGATCGACTGCATCAGCCGCCAGGGCCTGGTGGGTTCGTACCGGCGCTTGTCCTGGGGGTTAAACCGGTTGATTAACACGGCGGCATCCTCCAGCCAGACGCCAAAGAAGTCTTCCGACTCAAACAGCAGGTTGTTCAAATAGTGCATGGTCTGGCCGTCCCAGACGCGGCAGTGGGTAAAGCTCATGGTATGAAGGGTTATATGCCTAGTTGATAGCTGTGGGCCCGGCCAATCTTGTCTTCGCCATGCCGGTCGCGAATGCGGTCCGTTTTCTGGTAGAGACCGGGCAATTTCGAAGGAATTACCTGGCCGGCCGCGTCAAAGAGCGACAGTTGCTCGGTCCCCCGCACCAACTTGCCGAAGCTGACGCCCATCAGCCGGACCAGCACCCGCCGGTTGTAGAGGGTGTCAAAGGCTTTCAGGGCCGCCAGCGTCAGCGTGTGATCCGAAGCTGTCACCGGCAGTGTTACTTGCCTGGTGTAAGTCTGAAAGTCCGAATACCGGACTTTAACGGTGAGCTTACCGGCGCAGAAGTTTTGTTTCCGCAGGTCGTAGGCCAGCGTCTCCACCATACGGCTCAGGGTAGCTCTCAGCACAGTTACATCGGTCGTATCGGTCTGGAAAGTCAACTCCCGGCTCATGCTCTTCTGCTTATGCGACGGCAGAACGGGCGTCGGGTCGATGCCGTTGGCGCGGTCCCAGAGAAACAGGCCCGTTTTGCCAAAGGTGCGCTCCAGCAGCCGGCGGGGAATCTGGGCCAGCGTGCCGAGTTTGGTTACACCCATGCAGCGCAACGTGTGCGCCATCTTCTCGCCAATGCCGGGCAGGCGGCTGATGTCCAGGCTCCACAGAAACGGCTGTACCTGCCCGGGAGCTATGTGCAACGCTCCGTTGGGTTTATTGGCATTGGCGGCCATTTTGCTCACGCACTTATTGACCGATAGCCCCCAACTGACCGAAAGTCCCGTTTCCCGGATGATGGTTTGCTTCAACTCCTTCGCCCACTTCACACAGCCGACAAACCGTTCCATTCCCGTCATGTCCACGTAAAACTCATCAATGCTGGCCTTCTCGACCACCGGAGCCTTTTCGGTCAGAATGTTCGTGACGCATTTGGAGTAGCGATCGAAGGCCTGATAGTCGCCTTTGACCACCGTAGCTTCCGGACATAACCGACGGGCCAGCCGCATGGGCATGCCGGATTGGACGCCAAACCGGCGGGCTTCGTAACTGGCACCCGAGACCACGCCCCGCTCGCTGGCCCCACCCACCAAAAGAGGTTTCCCCTTCAGTTGAGGGTTTTGCAGGACCACCACCGCCGGAAAAAAGGCGTCAAGGTCCGTGTGAAGAATCGTCCTTTCCATCACTGAGTTAACTACTAATTTACTATGTCAGCAATTTTTACAAATGTATGTCAATAATTTTTACATATGCAAGTCAGGATACTTAACAATTTTACCACGAAGATGTTTTGCCAGCGTCCTGAATGGGCAAATCCGACCACACTGATGTAAAAAAAGCTGACAGACAGGATAGGTTTTTCGGTCAAAAACCTTAGCTTTGTTTACTAGTTATTCTTACATGAAGTTTATGCATCTGGCTGGAAATCTGGTCTTTCTACGGCAACACTGGGGTTTATCCCAAAGTGAAGTGGCTTCGACCATCGGTATTAGCCGGCCGTCTTTGATTGCCTACGAGAAGGGCGCGGCCAAGCCCACGATCGAAACCGCCGGGGGACTGGCTTCGCTTTACAAAGTGACGATTGACACGCTGCTCTACCGGGACCTCACCCAGCTATCCCCCCCGCAGATCGAGCTCTTATTTGAAGGCCCTGACATCGCCCAGCGGGGACAGACGCTACGCATCCGGGAGCTTATTCATACCATCGGCGACGATAAAGAGGAAAATATCGAGATGGTGCCCGTCAAGGCGGCTATGGGTTACTGCCAGGGTGGCTTTAACGATGAGGTATTTATTGCCGAATTGCCCTGGTTCCGTTTGCCATTTGTGTCAAAAGACCGCAAATACCGCTTATTCCCTACGATTGGGGATTCGATGCTACCGATTCCGGAAGGCTCCTACGTTTTGGGCGAATACATTGAGAAATGGAACACGATCAAAGACGGTACGGGGGTGGTGGTCGTCAGCAAGGAAGGTATTGTGGTTAAGAAGGCCATTAATGAACTGGCCCGGAACGGTCGTCTGATTCTGCATTCGCTCAATCCCATGTACCAGCCCTACGAAATGCCGGTGGATGATATTCTGGAACTGTGGCGGTTTGAGTTGTACATGTCACGGGCATTTCCGGATCCTGAGCCGCCGTTGAGCGCCATTCTCTCGGAGATGCGCCGGTTGCAGGATGGCCTGGCCGATTTGCAGAGTGGGCAGGAGAAGATTCTGGAGCGCGTTCAATAGAAAAAAGATCATCACCCTGACAAGAGCCGGTCTTGGGGCCGGCTGCTCTTTTTGCTTACTTATGATTATCATTTCGGGTGCCCACTTTGCTGCCATGCTTCCCGGCCGAAGCTACCGCATCATTGCCAATGATTCGATGAACGGCAATGAAGCGTTGCTGTTTAGTCAGCAACTAAATGTGTCTTTTTCTGTGGCTCAATTGCTACTGGATGAAACCATTCGTGATCAGGTTTTTTCCAGCCTCCGGATTGCCATTCCCGAAAGCGCCCCGAGCGTCTAAAATCATCCGTCTACCGGAGAATACGCTTTTTGCAGAAATAATAAATAAGTTCAGAACCCAGGCATTGGCTATCTATTCGCAGCCGTATTATGGCTGCCGGTTCTATACTTTTTCCTGCAAACTGATTTCACCTCAGGTCTTAGTAAGTTAAGGTCTATCCTCATCATCATTTCCGCCATTCGGGCGTGTCCTATACACCTGACTACCGGTGCAAAACATCTCTCTACCTCTGGATTCGGCTAATGACAGTTCGGTATTCCGTTTAACCAGGATTGACACGCGTCTAAAATTTCCGTCGCTTAAAAAGTTGGCTTCTTTCCTCCAGCTCAAAGTCTACACGTTTGCGCAGCAGTGGTTACGCCAGCCACCCCAGCTAGTCGCATACAAATTTTGCAGTAATCTAAACACTCGCATACGGATTCAGCTTAACAGCGTAACCACATCAAAAATTACAAGCGCCATAATCATGGATCAAATCCTCTCTACCGACGAATTAGATGTATTGGAAAAATACCTGACCGAAATCAGCAAGCCCAATTCTGAAGAAGCTATTTTACAAAATAACCCCGCTCTGCTAGGCGCCATTGTCTTTCCTGCCTTGGAAAAGCTGATCCGCCATAAACAGAACAGGATCGATCCAGAGTTTGACGAGTGGCCCGACTTTACACCCGCCTGGCTGACGGCATATGGGCATCAGAACACTAAAGAGTTAAAGAAAACCATTAAGGAGTATCGGGCCGAAAAAGTGGTTTGGGAGAAGCAGCAACTTTACAACAAAGAACTCCTAAAAATGACGGGCGGTGATCTGCTGCAACTGGTCAAAAATATCCTGGATGACCTCAACCTCCGCAAAGACGCTTAAGCCCATCGGATCCGTAACCAACTCCTGACTCCGTTGGGATGTCCTGAATCGTACAGAATCTGTCCACTTACGGACAACCAGCGGTATCATCCCGTCACCAAACCGGCTCTGGTTTGGTCCTGAGGTCGGTTTCGATAAACTGGCAATTTATTTGCTATGCAAATGAGAAAGTAAAAGCCAGATAACGATAGCTGATGAAAGGCACTCAGTTGGGCGAATTTGAAGAGTTGGTCTTACTGACCATCGCACTGCTCTATGATGACGCTTACAGCGTGGCCGTGGTTGAAGAAATGGGGCAGCGACTGGAGCGACCGATGAGTTTAGGCGCTATCCACCGCACCATGCAACGGCTCGAAGAGAAAGGGCTGGTCCACTCCCGGTTTGGAGAATCCACCGCCGAACGGGGTGGGCGTCGTAAACGGTTATTTACAGTGACCACCGCCGGTGAGCAAGCTCTGCAGGAAGCCCGTCGGCTGCGGAACGAACTGTGGGCCGGAATTTCGAAAACCGCTTTTAACGGTCCGACCCTATGAGGCATCCAGCAAGACCCCAGCCACCCAAATGGGCGCAGCGGCTACTGGCATGGATTGCCGCGGCTCATCTGCGCGAGGAGATTCTAGGCGATCTCGACGAATTATTTCACAAACGGGGTAAACACGGGGGCTACAACAAAGCCCGATTATGGTACCTGTTTGACATTCTGCTGCTCCTGCATCCCCGGCTCTGGCGCCGACAAAGCACCCAAGCGGTCTTTTTGTATCCCTCCCTTACTAGCTCTTCCCAACCCTTTTTACTCAGCCCGGCCATGTTACGCAACTACCTAACCATCGCTTTTAGAACGCTAAGCAGAAACAAGCTCTACACAGCCCTCAACATCGCGGGGCTCACAGTTGGACTCTCCTGTTTTTTGTTCATTGGGCTGTATCTATTTGATGAACTCACTTTTGATCAACACCACCGCCGGGCCAACCGCATCTACCGGGTTATTGAACACAAGGTTGTCAAAGGCGAGGCCACTACCATTGCCGCGGCCAGTTACAAACTAGCCGCCGAATCCAGAAAAACGATTGCCCACATTGAAAACACCACGCGGGTTTCCCGGATCGGGCGGGCGAACCTGATCAACCCCGAAAACCCGGTGAACTTTCAGGAAACCATCACCAACGCTGATGAAAACTTCCTGCAAATCTTTGATTTCCCCCTAATATCCGGCGACAAACACACCGCCCTAAAGGAGCCCAATTCAATTGTCATCAACGAAGAACTGGCCATGCGGCTGTTTGGTCACCCCCAAGTAGTGGGCAAAACGCTCCAGTTTAGCCACCTGGACGCCCCGCTGAAAGTGACGGGTATTCTCAAAAATCATCCGCCCAACTCCAGTTTCGACTTTAATTCACTCGTTTCTGAAGCTTCCTATCAGAATGCTGATTTTTATAAACAAACCGTGGCCAGTGATTGGTCGTCCACCGATTTTTCCGTCTACGTTCTGCTGAGACCCAACACAAATGCCGAAGCGGTTTCCGCCGAATTAACCAGACTCGCGCTGGCGAATATCAAACCCGAACCTGGCACCAGCCTGGCATACCGCCTTCAGGCGCTGAGCGATATTCACCTGCGCTCGGAGGGCATCATCGATGGCGCCCGGAATACGAACGTAGAGGCTATGGCGCAGGGAAGTCCTTTTTACATCCGAATTTTCTTGTTTATCGCGCTATTTGTTCTGGGCATTGCCGGTATCAATTACATGAACCTGTCGACCGCCCGGGCCTCCAATCGCCTGAAGGAAATAGGAGTCCGGAAGTCAATCGGGGCCCAACGAAACCAACTGATCTATCAATTTCTGGTAGAAGCTCTGCTGATAACGGCCTTTTCGTTGGCTGCTGCCCTGATTCTGGTCAACTTTCTTCTGCCCTCCTTCAATTCGTTTGTCAAAAAACAACTGACGTTGGGATTGGGTACGGATTACCGAATCTGGCTAATGACTTTGGGCGCAACCCTACTGATTGGGCTGTTGTCGGGCAGCTACCCCGCCTTGCTTTTATCCGGCTTCAAGCCGGTGCTCCTGTTGAAAGGCATGAAAATCAATCCGCGGGGTAGTCTGAGTTTGCGAAAAGCCCTGGTGATTTTTCAGTTTACAATCTCGACGGTTCTGATTATTGGCACCATCGTTTTGTATTGGCAGGTACGGTTTATGAATACGACCCACTTGGGTTTTAACAAAGACCAGTTGGTGGTCATCGATGTCAATACCGGTACAGCACGAGACCGTTTTGAGACGATCAAAGCCGAGATGGCGAAAGTTCCTACGGTAAAAAATGTATCGGTCACCTCGCGAGTACCCGGCGAATGGAAAATGATTCGGACGGTTAAGATCAACCCGCAGAGTAAAGCGGATGATCACCAAATTGCCTACCTGATCGGGGCAGACAAGGACTTTCTCAACACGTTTGAACTCACCCTGCTGCGGGGACGAAACTTTGCCAATCCGGCGGATTCCATGTCCGTGCTGCTCAATGAAACAGCGGCTCGCCTGTTCAACATTGTCGAGCCTTCGGGCCAATGGCTGGAGATTCCGGCCGTGTCGCGCGGCAGTGAGTTTCGGCCGGTTAACCCCGACAATACGCCCTTCAAAGTCCGGGTCATTGGCGTCGTCAAAGATTTTCACTTTCAGTCGCTAAAGGCTAAAATTGAACCGCTGGTACTCGCTTATCACCAAAATCCGGTTCATGGCATTGACTATTACACGGCACGTATTGACCCTAGCGGTATTCCCGAAACGCTGGAAAGGCTTAAATCCATCCTGCAGAAAGCCGATCCAGACGAGCCCTTTGAGTATCATTTTCTGGATCAGCAACTGGCGCTCTTCTACCAGGAAGACGCCCGCCGACAGACGCTGCTAATCTGGGTTGCACTGGCCACCATTTTCATCGCCTGCCTGGGCCTGTTCGGTCTGGCCACTTACTCAACCGAACAACGCACCAAAGAAGTAGGGGTTCGAAAAGTGCTGGGAGCCAGTACCGTCAGCCTGGCTACGTTGCTCTCGGGCGATTTTCTCAAATTAGTGTTAATGGCCAACGGGATTGCCTTCCCGATAGCATGGTGGGCCACAAACCAATGGCTACAGGAATATGCTTATCATATCGAACTGGAGTGGTGGATGTTTGCGCTGGCGGGTATACTGGCCGTACTCATTGCATTCCTGACGGTCAGCTACCAATCGATTAAAGCGGCCCTGGTCAATCCCGTGCGAAGTTTGCGATCGGAGTAAAAGAGTAAATTGGATGTAAACTCAGGTCAGGCGGGAAAGTGCACCCCCGAAGAAGAGCAATTAATCCAAATCGGGTATAATTCTTTCGGATCGCTTCCGGACTTAGTCACCATTCATCCGCATACGGCCAGTTGAAGTACCTTCGGGAAAATTGGGAGAGGATTCAAAGCAAAATCTCCGTAAAGAATCAAAAGCCTGATTGACCATTTTTTTAAAAAGCAGCACTTAAACTGCCCTTTAAGCCGCGGTTTTGTACTGACATGAAAGTCCCTAAAACGAGAGAGTTTAATCAACAAACCCGTCACATCCTTCCAAGGATGTGATCCGTTCAGGAACCCGGCGGCTCAGCAAGATTTTTTGACGCTGCCCTTTGCCGTAATGTAACCTTTCAGCCGGCAAACTCAATTTCGCTCCAGCGCTCGGGTAGATGCGTATCAAGAACACCGTGCGGAGTAAGTACCATGGCCTGTTGAACCGGTATACCCGAAACCGATACCTTCTGGAAACGGCCCAGAAACATCTTCCACCGGTCACCGTTCTGGGGCGGCAGCGAACGACCATTGGCCAGCCACGTCAGGCTCTGCCAGGGAATAGCGATCTCCAGACTCCACCCCCGGTCGATATCGCGGTTGTCATTGAGCGTTCCCTCCAGCTTTACCGCCGTTTGCAGGCCCGGTAAGTCATAATGGAGAAAGGCCCAGCGCACTCCGCGTGGATGCGTACCGTACCAGAAAGTTTCATCAGTGCGGTCGAAGTTGCCGCCGAAGGTCAGCGTCTGGGGGTGGTAAACATCAAAGAGCGGCACGTCAAACCGCCCGCCTTTCTGATACGCATCCCGCCAGATGAAAAACACCTCGTAGACGGTATTGCGGGCATTGACCTCCAGCTCATAATAGCAGTCCCCTCCATCGATCAATAGTTCCAGGTCGTTCTCCAGAAAGATAATTGAATCACGCTGGGTCAGATGAGCCTCTAAAAACGGTTCTTCGGCCCGAAAGGCGACGTAAAGGTGGGTGTCATTCCAGAGCATGGCGGCCCGCGTGTCGTACAAACCGGGTGCAGCCGTCACCATGTCGGCAAAGCGCTGGCTCCAGGTAGCCGACTGCCAGGCGGGTTTGGTCAGGTCTCCGTTGATTTCCA
The DNA here is from genome assembly GCF_026248825.1 of Larkinella insperata. Classification (NCBI taxonomy): domain Bacteria; kingdom Pseudomonadati; phylum Bacteroidota; class Cytophagia; order Cytophagales; family Spirosomataceae; genus Larkinella; species Larkinella insperata. Next base: position 963,775 of record NZ_CP110973.1, read on the forward strand.
GGGTCTGGCTGATTTTCTGAGCGGTATAGTGAGGCATAGGAAGTCTGTTTTGGCAAATATACACGAAGCACCAAAGAAGCACACGGGGTTAGGGTACGGTTTATGCGGCCGTTGGGTTAAACTGCCTGGAAACAGGCTGCCTACAGTTGGTCGTCCGCGTGCCTGGGAATGAGTCAACGGCGAAAACCAATGCCTGATCAGGCGCAAGAAGTACAAGTAACTCAAGCCACTTGCTTTCAGCAACCCTAACACGCTCTCCCTTACGCCAGTATGAACGATGCCAAGAATTTGCGTCTATTCCCGCGTATCTTTCCTTATTTTTGGGTTTTGTAACGACTCAGCAACGCACGAAGAAGCCTTTCCTGTATGGCTCAGATTCCCGCTTCCATTCACAACCTGGCTAAAATCCTGTGGAATTACCACCGGCTTGACCAACCTCTTGAACCCGCCGATGCCATCCTGGTTCTCTGTAGTTACGACAAACGGGTGGCCGAACGGGCCGCCCAGCTTTGGCTTGACGGCTGGGCCCCGCTGCTCATTTTTTCCGGGGGTCTGGGGGTTATTACCCGGGCTCTGTGGAGCGAACCCGAAGCAGATCAGTTTGCCCGGATTGCGTTGGACATGGGCGTTCCGGCGGAGGCTATCCTCATCGAAAACCAATCGACCAACACCGGCGAAAACGTCCTGTTTACCCGGCAACTGCTGGCCGACCGAAACCTGGACCCGGCCAGCTTCCTGCTGGTCCAGAAACCCTACATGGAACGCCGGAGTTATGCCACCTTCCGGAAAGTCTGGCCGCAAAAAACAGCCCGGGTTACGTCCCCGCAAGTTCCTTACGAAGAGTATCTGGACAGCTACTCGAATCCGGATCTGTCGCCGAAACAGATCATTCATATCATGGTGGGTGATTTGCAACGCATCAGGGAGTATCCCGCAAAAGGATTTCAGATTCCCCAGGAAATACCGCAGGAAGTTTGGGAAGCGTACGAAACCCTGGTGAAGGCCGGTTACAATCAGCACCTGATCAAGGAATAAAGCCTGGCTGACCGCACAACTGGATTTCTTCGTGTTGTTTTCCACAGGCATATAAAAACGGCCGGGTCAGTAACCCGGCCATTTCTCGTAGCTGTTGTCGATCCTATATTTCTGCATTGAAAACAGAAGATTGAAATACAAAGGATGATAAAAGCTGAAACAGTGAGTTAACGGCCTTCATGCTGCCAAACCAGCCTCATCGACCTTCCATAAAAAGAATGAACGCAGCCGTGCGCTGGCTGCGTTCATTACGTATCACCAATCAACCATTTGTTTTTACTTCAACGAACCACCATCCGGGGTTTTGTTGCCGCGTTTGTTCGCGCGCTTCGTTTTTTTGTTGGTATCCGTGCCAGAGGTGGTTCCCTGCGTACCTGCTCCTGAAGTGGTGCTGGAGTTTATCTGGGCATCCGACTGCTGACCCGAACGCTGTTCACGGCCTTGCTGGCCGGTCGTGCCCGTTCCAGATGTGCTCGTTGTGCCTGACGTATTCTGGCCGCTGGTTCCCGATTGAACGCCCGTTCCCGTCTGTCCGCTGGTGCCCGAGGTCTGGCCACTCGTCCCTGTAGTTTGCCCGCTAGTGCCGGTAGATTGTCCCGTTTGCCCAGTCTGTCCGCTGGTACCGGGCTGCTGCTGCGAGGAAGTGGATGAACTACTTCCGGTTGTTGACTGTGCTTGCGCCTGAATTGTAGTCATTGCTACGATCATCGCTGCCACTATTACTACCTTTTTCATCGCTGTTTGAACTACAATATTTTAAAGTGAATAATCCTTGTAACCCGCATTCTTCGTAGTAAATCACTAAAAATCAATGAGGAATGAGGATTCGGTCTCGGCAGCAAAACGAGATGTTTGTAAAAACGAGTACGGTTTGGATACGCTTCCGCACCAGACGGGCCAGATCCTCATTCGTTTCGCATGAATCCGTCTCCGACCGGAGGCAGACGGTTTTGCAGTTGCTTTTTAGGCATAGAAAACCCTGACAACCCAATGGAAACGTTACATGATATCGCATTGCCGCTAATTGTGCTCCTGGTGGCAGCGGGTCTGCTGACCCTGATTGTGGAGGCTACGGAAAAGAAAACCGACCGTAAAAAAAACAAAAACAAAAAACGCAAAACGGAATTAATAAAACCGTGATACCGATAATTCCTTTTAAAGATGCTTGTGAAGCAGAGCCCGCTGCGATGGGTAACGCTAAACAACGGATTCAACGAATCATTCTGGACTATTACCAGTCCATTCCCTTTGAACCGACCCCGCTTGATTTTGATGAATGGCTGCAAACCATGTCCACGGCGGAGCGCGAAATTTACCAATGGATGGGACTGGACACGTGTCGGAACATACTGGCCTTTCGGCGGTATTGTTTTCGAAAATCAGGACACCGGCTGGAGTCCTATCTGGCGGAACGGCTTTCGCTGGACGATTTCAGGTGCTGGCTGGCCATGGAATAACTTACCATAGCTTTACACATAGGAATTTGCCACGCATGGGCCACTCTCTTCCGGGGAGTGGCCTTTTTAGTATACAGCCAGAATCTGCTGATATTCTTTCTGCAACTCCTTTAGCTGATTACTCATCGGCTGACCGTCAAAGGCTTCCAGCGGCAAATCAAACCGTCTGCCGTCATCTTCCTGCATCCAGGCGCAGAGCAACTGATAGCCGGTCGCAACAAAGTCGTTTAAAACATCCAGGTGGTGTTCCAACCGGGAAGAGCAGAAACTATGACAATCCAGGTTGCCTTCTGAAGATAAAGCCGAAAAGTAAAGCCACATAAGTGAGTAGTAATTTGAATGCTGCAAAAACAAATGACTTAAAGTCAAACCGCATTGCTAAGTAAATACAACTAACGGTCGATAAACGTTCAAGAGCGAACGTCGGCTTATCGTCGTTGGCGGCATCACTTGGCCCCTCGTTTCAGGATAATGATGGTTGTATGGTATGAAGCAAAACCAGTGCCATTTTAAAAAGCCGCGTTACGGCTCTTTATTGCAGCTTTTAGCATCGCGTTACGTCCCCCTCGAAGGGGCTTTAACGATTCAATTTGAAAGCTTCGGTAGGAGAGAAAGTAGAAAAACAGGGTTCACTCAAGCACAAATCTTACTGAAACGAACGGCTTTCTGGCAACCGAACGGCATCCCACCAGTATTCTGACAAGGTTTGAAAACAAATCTGCCAGGCCTTCAGGTCTGATGGTTTGGTCAGGTACGAAGACGCACCCCGGTCGTAGGATTCAATAATGTCGGCCGGATCCGTCGAATGGCTCAGCACCACAACGGGTATCAGGCTCACCGGTGCAGGCTGACTTTTGATAGTTCCCAGCACTTGCCACCCCTGATGCCGCGCGGGCAGGTACAGATCCAGGAGAATAACCTGGGGCAGCGGAGTTCCCATATCCTGAGCGTCCTGCAAATACTCAAGGGCCTCTTCAGCGCTGGACACCCGAACCGCCACCGGCGAATCAAAGCTTTCGCTAATGGCATTCTGAATGATGGTCCAATGATCCGGGTTATCTTCAATAATCAGAATCCGGGCTTTCTTGGGCTTATTGGCCGCCGTATTCGCTGTCTCGGAATGGCTCATATTCTCATTTCGTATATTATAGCACTAAGTTAATAGAATACCTCGAAATATAAGGCCAAAAGCCATCTTCTTTCCGAATAAGCCGAAAAACTGAGCGAAAATCCCATAATTTTGGGGCATCCGGATCAATCTTAAAACAACGGAAGGCGTTTTGATCTTTATCTTCATCGAGTACACAAACATCTAGCTGAAACTTGACATTTACTGACTTTTCCTGATGAATGATTCAAACAACTCTTCCCTGGATGCACTGGCGGTTTACCTGGCCGCCCGCCGGGAAGCCTTGCTGAATAATTGGCGGACAGTTTGCGAAAAGGACACCAGTATTTACACCATCGGCAACATGAGCCGTGAAGAATTCAACAACAAGGTTCCTTTCATGCTCAATGGCCTCGAACAGCGAATGCGCCAGATGCCGTCCGACATTGACGTTAAACTGATGGCCAGCGAACACGGTCTGCACCGCTGGCAAAAAGGCTATTCGTTGCACGAACTGTTGTCGGAAATGAATCACCTGAGCCAGCTTGTGCGCGACGAACTCCGGCAATATTGGAAACGGTTTCCAACGACCGATATGGATCTGGTCGGGCAATCGTATGATCTGGTCGCCTGGTTTAGCCTGCAAAGTACCAACGGCAGCGTCGAGCAGTACACTGAACTGCAGCGCATAGCGGCCAGCAGCCGAACGGAAGCCTTGCAGAAAACCCTCAACGAACTGGAGCATTTGTCCCGGCAGCGGGGTGATTTGCTGCGCAGCTCCTCCCATGACCTGCGCAGTGGATTTGGCGTTGTGAAGGGAGCGGCTTCGTTGCTCGAACTGGATGGGAAATCGGACGAGGAGCGAAAAGAAATGCTGGAGATGCTTAACCGCAACCTCAGCAGCGTTCATGAGTTAGTAACTCAACTGATGGACTTGGCCCGGTTGGAAGCCGGACAGGAATCCATTTCGGTTCAAACGTTCGACGTGAGCGAACTGCTTCACTCGCTGGTGAAAACGTACCAGCCAATAGCCGAAGAACAGAGCCTGATGCTTCAGGCAAACGGTCCATCGAAGCTGATGATCGAGAGCGATCCCATTCAAGTGCAGCGCATCGTGCAAAACCTCGTCCTGAATGCGCTGACCCATACGGAATCTGGCTTTATCTCCGTATCGTGGACCACCGAAGACACGCTGCGCTGGATCCTGAGCGTTCAGGACTCCGGACCCGGCTTAACCAATCAACAGCCTGGTTCCTTTGCGGAAATATTGGCTCCCACCGTAGAATCTACGGCGGCCTTTGGACTCTCCTCGGCGGAGGCCGATGCGCGGGAAGCCGCCAACATCAACGCGTCAAAAGCCGCGTCCTCGGGCGAGGGCATCGGTTTATCAATTGTCAAACAATTGTGTGAATTGCTGGGGGCCAGTCTGGAAATTGAAACCCGCCGGGGGCAGGGCACGTTGTTTCGCATTCGTTTGCCCATACAGCGTTATACGCCCGGCGGAGAGCACACTCATGGAGTAAATTAATCTGCCGGACAAAGTACTGCCTGGTAAGCCGCCTGCGCCCGGGCGACCAGCTCCAAATACCGGTCAATCAGCCCTTGGTATCGGTTTATCAGGCGGGTTTTGCTGGGTCCTTTCGGCATTTCTTTTCGGGTATTGGTCAGCAGTTGCTGCATCTGACCCAGTGAGTCCTGAAGCTGCTCCAACCGCCTTTGCCGAAGGATAACCAAACGGTAAAACCATTCGGCGTCTGGTGCACGTTCGATGCCTGCCTCAGGTCTGGGCTGGGTCAATATAGACTCCCAGTCCTTTTTGAGTTCCCGGACGGCTGCCGATACCGATGATTCATCAAACACCTCCGTCGGCAGTTCAATGCGGCCGCTTTCGTCAGTTATCAACGCCTTGATGGGCTGGTCGCCCTGTCGAACAATACCGTTCAGGATATCGAAAGCAACTTCTAATTCATCAACTTGGCAGAAGAAACTTCGCCATTGCTGCTGTCGGTCAATAGCGGTTACAGTGAGAATCATACGTGAATTCATCGGGAAGCTTTAGTGGCTAACATCACACGATTCATTAAATATACAGAAGTATCGATCAAAATGAGTGATTAAATAAGGATACGGCCCTTTATTTATTTCTTACGTTTATACAAGGCCTATATACGCAATGCCGTTATTGGTGCGCAGATTCAGAACTCCAGCACGTTTCCCTGCTCCGGAAAAATCAGTTTTACGTTCAGCCGATTACCCTTTTGAAGCTGCGACCTGATCAGTTCCTCGTTGTTTCCGGTAGGCTTTATGTGCGTAATCACCACCGGCAAACCGTTCAGCGCGTCGGCCCCCGTCAATTTACCCAGCGCCGTGAGCTCATGCATCAGCCAGTTGGGGGTTAAATGACCGTAAAGCTGGTTGTCGGGCTGTTCGTTGGGATACGAAACTTCCATGAAAATAGCTTTCAGTTTCTTTGACTGGACCAACGGCGCCACCTCCTGCCAGAGCAGGGATAAATTCCTCGATTTTTCAATGAGATCAGGGCCGGTGTCGCCCAGGTACAAGGCGTAATTTCCTTCGTTTTTCACCAGAAAGGCTGCGCTCTGGTAGGCCATTCCGTGACTCAGCGGAAACGCCCGTACACTCATCCCCGTTGCTTCAATGGGCACTTCCGTTCCGGGTGCCAAAACCGTATACCGGTATTTGCTCAGCGCGGGCTGATCTCCTTCATTGGCCATATTCGGCCAGCTTTTCCAGTTGAAATAATTCTTTTTCAACACATCAATGCAACCGGCCAGCGCGTAAATTGGCTTGCGGGCGTCATCCGTCGAATTGATGATTAAACCCGCCAGATGATCCAGGTGCGCATGGCTGATCAGGTAAGCTTTGATGTATTCCTTCAGAACGGTTTCAGAACCAACTCGAAACACGCCATGCTGGACAGCTTTCTGTATCCCGGCATGAAGCGTTCCGGCATCGAGACAAATGTAGGTGTCCGTTCCCGGCGCAGCCAGCAGGTAGGCCGACAGATTACTCTCGTCGAGGCCGCCCCGGACGCCCAGCGGCACCACCTTAAAGGCACTTGCCGACGGCTTTTGCGCACAGACGTTGAAAAAAAATGAAACCAGAAGAAAGCAGGAGATCAGTCGGGCGGGCATACGGCGGGCGAATTAAAGCTTTAAAGCTACAGGTTTCCCGCTACCAATTCAAGAAACCGTATTCACCGCGTTCATTTTTGTAAATACAGGTAACGGAAAAGTATAACGCAGGCCCTTAGCGCCTTTCTGGCAGTAGAAACCCGTGGTTTGATTGAAGAATGACAACAGAAAGTAACGAACCTTTTTCGACCGACCCAACCGGCATTCCGGTTGGCGTTGTCGGTTTGGGGCTTATGGGATGCAGCATTGTCACCTGTCTGCTCATGGCCGGTCATCCGGTGGTAGCCGTTGCTCCGATTCCGAGCGATCTGGAAACCGCCGAGCCCCGCGTTCACGAACACCTTCAGAAATCGTTTGCTGAAGAACTGTGCCCGGAGCGACCCGACGTTTATCTGAACAATCTGACGATCACGGCGGATTATGGTTTGCTGCAAGAGGCCCGTCTGGTCATTGAGTGCACGCTGGAAGATCTTGCTATCAAGAAACAGGTTTACCAGAAAATTGAGGCCGCGGTGTCGCCCCAGACGGTTATCACCAGCAATACATCGGCTATTCCCATCAGCGTGTTGCAGCAGCAAACAACTCATCCCGAACGATTTCTGGGCCTTCACTGGGCCGAACCGTCGCACACAACCCGCTTTCTGGAAATAATCTGCGGAGACGCCAGCGATCATCGGTTTGCCGAATGGTTGTATCAGCTTTCGCACCATTGGGGCAAAGAGCCAACGCTGGTGCGCAAAGACATCCGGGGATTCATTACCAACCGGCTGATGTATGCCCTCTACCGGGAGGCTTTTTATCTGGTGGAAAACGGTTACGCCACCATCGATGATGTTGACCGGGCGTGTCGCAACAATGCCGGTTACTGGATGACCTTGGTGGGAATTTTCCGCTGGATGGACCTAACCGGTGTTCCGGCCTATCATGCCGTGATGAAGGACCTGTTTCCTACTCTCAACACGAGCACCGAAGTTCCGAAGCTGATTGACAATCTTGTCCAGAATGGCGGTAAAGGCGTTCAGAACGCCCACGGTTTCTACGACTACACGCCGGAAGAAGCCGTTCTCTGGCGCGAAACCTTTGAAGAGTTTAGCTACGAAATTCGGCGCCTGGCGCTGAAATACCCGGTTGATGTTGTAAAAAAGAAAGTAGCCGCCCGGAAAAAAAGCGACGACCCGGCTCCTTAACGACTTCCGGCCACAACGCCCAGGCTGACCAGTTTATTACTCCATTTCGTAAGTAATTCCTGCGCAGAACCAAGCCAGAATTCGCTCCAGTTCAGAGCCGGCTGGGCCTGTTTTTGCAGAAGTGTCTCCAGCGAATGGCTCCGGTTGCTGTAGTAAACAAGCGAATCATCGCACACCCGGACGATGGACAAAGTGTGGTTTTTACGGACCTCCCCACTGGTAATCAGACCGGCTAGGTGAGTCCGGGCTTCGTCTTCCGTGCTGGTATATGTCAGAATGGAAGTGTTACCATTATAGTGGACAGCGATGTAATTATTCATAGTTTTTATAGCTTTGAGAAACGTTGGGCAATATTACATATTTTCTAAGTATATTTACGCAATATTGTTTGATAATTTTTTTCCTCCCGCTATAAAGTCACCGAATGTTATTTTAAGGTAACAGTCAGGAAGGCTTGATTATAGGCGGCAAAACACCCCAGCCCTCCCTGAATGGTGTTGGTGAGCAAAACTGGCTCGGCAAACGGATTGCCATCCGCCCTTTTCTGCAATTCCAGCGCCTGATGGTATTTGTAATAGGCCTCATCGACATTCAATAAGGCAGCTTTGACGGTGGCTTTCTCGTAGAGATTCGCGAAATTCAGCTTATCTGCTGAAGACGAAGTAGCTGCCGCTTCATTCAGGAGGCCCCGGTGCGACTCCAGCCGCTTGCCGTCCTGGGCCTGATCGGTTAGCAAAGTATTACGCTGGCCCGCCGACTCAAAAAGAACGGGCACAGTCCGGGCTTCAGGTTTGGCATTGGCATCCGTTTTACAGGAAGGACACGGTTTGGCGTAAGCAAACAGACCGGCCGTCTGGTAGTAATTTGTCGTCTGCGAATCGTCCTGCCAATAATACCGAACGAAGTATTGTTTGCGATGATTCGAATCCTCGACCGAATCGAGCCGGACCTCTTGCAATTTCGCGGGCTGTGGGACGGTACACGTTCCCGAAGCCTGCAAACCCGCCGGATTCTGAGCCGTAATTCGGTAGGTTTCGCCCGACCGAATCGGAAACTTCTTCGGATCAGCCTGAAAATATTCATACTTCCCGTTGTAATGAAGCTGAATCGATCGGTTCCCGCTCGACAAAATCACCGTTGCATCCGGTGCAATTCCGTAATTCTTGGTGTGATTGGCATCAGTGACGGGCCGGGTGATGTTTACTTTTACAGCCAGTACCGTGTCCTGAGGAGAAATAAATCCAATGATTACCAGTTTCTTGTCGATTTCTCCTAGACTGGCCGGGTCAATCTCCTGGCGCATACTCCCACAACCCGAGGACAGGAAAATGAGGAGCAGAAATATAGCGTAAATCCGTTTCATGATGTTTTAAGAATTAAGACAGAGAATGTACCAAAAGCAATTAATGCGTACTCAGAACCTGAAACTATAACTGACTGTGGGCACAACGGGAAAAAGTGAATAGCGGTAAAGCACCGTTTTTGACGCGATGCCCTCGGAACCACCCTTGCCCTCCAGCGAATAATAAAATGGGTTACGCCGGTTATAGGCATTATAAACACTTAGTTCCCAACTGCTTTCCCACGCTTTTTTTCGGGTATGGAACTGCAGGCTAAGGTCCATGCGGTGATACGGCTCGGCCCGGAAACTGTTTTTAGCCCCATAATCCTTTACGTTGTGGGTGTCGATAAACGGGTTGGTGTTGGGCGTCGTGTGATCCGGGTTATTGGCGCTGGCGTAATAGCGCGACAAGGGAACCGTTAACGCCTGCCCCGTGCCGTACACCCAGGTACCGGATAGGCTTATACGCTTGCTCAGTTCGTACACCCCCACCACCGACAAATCATGCCGGCGGTCGTAACGCGGGAAGAACCTGCGCCCCCCGTTCAGATCGGCAAACTGCCACTGCGTCCACGACAGCGTGTAACCGATCCAACCCGACAACCGGCCCGTTTTCTTCTGGAGCATCACCTCCCCGCCGTACGACCAGCCCCGGCCCGCCGTTACGTTATCCTCCCAACGCGCCTTTTGCCCCGTTGCTGTCATATCCGTAACGAGAAACGTTGCTCCTTCCCGATAGCTGATGTTGTTCTTCATGGTTTTATGATACCCTTCCACCGTCAGAGCAAGGTCGGAATCAAAGTCTTTGACCAGCCCCAGCGCTACCTGCTCCGACTGCTGGGGTTTGACCCGGTCGGTCGTGGGCACCCACAGGTCCGTGGGCAGGCCAACGCCTGTGCTCGACAGCATGTGTACATACTGGTTCATTTGGGCGTAGGCTCCCTTGATGGTCCAGTGGCCGGGCAGTTTATAGCCCACCGACAGGCGGGGTTCGGGCCGCAGGTATTGGGCTTTGGGGTGGAAGAAGTAGCTCAGCCGCAAGCCGGCGTTGATCCGCCAGCGGTCGGTGGGCTGCCAATAATCTTCTGCGTAAACGCCCGATTCAACGACACGGATTTGCTGACCGGAGGTTCGGGCCAAAGTGGCGGTTTTAGCTTCGGCAGTCACAACTGCGCTGGGCGTAAACTGATGAGATGTTGCCTGAACGCCCAATCGAAACTGGTGATTCAAACCCGCCTGAAGGTCCCAATCCTGCTTGAATGTAAAATCCCGAATGTTCGACAGGTACTCCAGACGAAGCACCACGCCCGACGGATTCTGGCCTTCCGCCTTAACGGTTTCTTCACTAACAACTTGCATACGGTACTGACTAAAGATCAATGCCGCGTGGGCCGAGGCCCGGTTCGAGAACCGGTGGCTCCACCGCAGCGTACCCGTGGTGTTGCCCCAATTCAGACCTGCATCCAAGACCTGCTTGTCGTACATTTGCTGGCTTTTAAACTGATCGGCACTGGTGTAACCACTGACGTACAGCTGATCCCGCGCCCCCAGCTCAAACGATAGCTTGGCGTTGTAGTCCCCAAAACCCAAACGCGACGGAACACCCGACTCCCTGCCTTTGGCAACCAGACCCGTCAATGCCCCCAGATAACACTGACGAGCCGACACCACAAATGAGGATTTGCCCTGCTGCAGGGGGCCCTCCAGCGTCAGCCGCGAGGCAATCACCCCTATACTGCCCGTGCCGTGCAACGCCTGACGGTCGCCCGCCTTCAGACCCATCTCGATCACCGACGACAGCCGACCCCCGTAACGGGCCGGAAAACCGCCCTTGGTCAGTTCCGCGCCCTGGAGCGCATCGCCGTTGAAGACCGAGAAGAAGCCCAGCAGGTGGCTGGGGTTGTAGACCACCGCTTCGTCGAGGGTAATCAGGTTCTGATCCGGTCCCCCACCCCGCACGTACACCCCGGCGTTGCCTTCGGAGCCTTTCTGCACCCCGGGCATGAGTTGCAGCAGTTTCAGCACGTCTTTCTCGCCCATCAGGGCGGGTATTTTGTTGAGCTGCTCGAGGGGCACGTCGATGCGGCTCATCTGGGCCTGGTCGCTGGCTTTGGGGGCAGCGTGAGCTTTGACGGCCACTTCGGCCAGCTGCTGGCCGGGCGTCAGGAAGATGTCCAGGGTTTGGCAGTGAGCGGGGAAGATGGTGCGCGTCAGAGGCTGGTAGCCCACAAACGAAAACGTGATCGTCAGACTGTCCCTGGTGGGTAGGGACAGGGTATAAGAACCGGTTTCATTGGTGACAGTGCCTAAATGATGATCAGGCACATAAACGTGAACACCCTGAAGCGGCTCATTGGTGGTCGTTTCTTTGACTAAACCCGAGAATAACACCGAAGTTTGTGCACGCGCGGCAATAGATACCAGCATAAGCACAACCCCTGCAAGGGTAATAAATCTTTTCAAAATATAAATTAAGACAGAGAATAAGTAATTTTACCTACCACAAGGTAAGTAAATTGCCAGACATATTTACTAAATAAAAGCAAAAAACATTTACCCTTTCTCATCAGAATTTAGTATACGGCTTCACCAGTTAACGTAAGTATCTAAAAGAGAAGGAGATACAATAAATCAAAAGGGTAAACCCTTTTACGTTTATGCGAAAGAAAGTAAAACCGCAAAGTTTATGCGCCTATAACCTGCACAAAAAATTATCAATTCTGTGAAACGCTGCTTTCTATTTATCTTTTGCTACTCTTAGATTAACCTGAAACTTTCTGGCGGTATCCTGGCACTGAACCTTCATCTCAAACCACTAAATCACTTTTAAGATAACCCGTTGCCAACCTGCTTACAAAGAGGTATTATTGTCTGATAAAATCACTGATAAAGTCGTCGCCAATTACTCGCTATCGGTATTTTAAGCCGCTATATCCACACCAACTTCAGCTTTTTTTATTACTTTCTTTGATATACTGCTACCCTTACTGTCGGTTAAATTCACCAAAAGCGGTCAAATTTAGCGGTGCTACCAGGGAGTATTCATGTAGTTAGTTTAATGCTCAACGTTTATGCTTAGTCTCGATTCGGGAGTTTACACACTTCCGTCTCCCACCAACTATAGTTCGAAAGACCTTCCTTCACAAGCCGGAAAAAGGCTATTTGATCTTGTAATTACTTTTCTGCTCCTAGTATTCTTTCTGGCTTGGGCTGTGCCCCTGATTGCTATGATGATTCGTCTGACATCCCGGGGCCCCGTTTTTCTTATTCAGCTGCGCACAGGCAAACATGGCCGACCCTATCGCTACTTTCGGTTTCGCACTACCCCTTGTATCGCCCAAAAAGGGCTTTCGACCACCTCCTATCCGCCCGCTCAGGTAACGGCTCTGGGTCGATTTCTCCGTGCTACGCACCTGGATGAATTGCCTTTGTTTTTCAATGTGCTGCTTGGAGATATGAGCATCGTTGGTCCCCGTCCTCATACACTTCAATACGACGCTCAACACTGGACGTTACCGGGCTACCGGGATCGGTATCGGATGCGTCCTGGTATTATAGGTCTCTCCCAAATTCGCGCCCGCCGGGTGAAGTTGCAGCAGCCGGATTCGGTTCACAACGGAATTCGGTACGACCGCTGGTACCTCAGCCAATATTCGCTCGGCTTGGATTTAAAAATCTGCTGGTGGAAAATTAGCCGCCCCTATCCTATCGCCCACAATTAACAGACAAAAGGTTCGCATTTATCAGCCAGAATTAGTAACATAATGGCATAGAGTTTGCTATCCTAATGAAAGTTATGGATCAACATTACTTTCTATGAATAGCACACGTACTAGCGTTAAAGTTCGAGACAGAAGAGGCAGAGCGATTACGATTTCGGCTAAACAAATCTTATTTTTCGAGGGATGGAGCAATTATAGCCGCATTTTCCTCAATAAACAGACTAGTTTTGTCTCCAGTTATACACTCAAAGAGCAACAGGAGTACCATCCCAGCTTCTGGCGCATCTCAAGGTCCTACCTGGTTAACCCGGAACATATTGTCCACACGGAACTACACGATATGCACAACAGTTGGGTTGAATTATCAGACAGTACCCGTCTTCCGGTGAGTCGTCGGAGAGTGAAATCCGTTATTTTGCTGGCCAAGTTCTTTACGACGTCCCTCTCTCAGGTCACTGAATAATCGGTGATGGGCACGTATCACTTCTTTAACCGGTCGAGTAAGTCTTCTTGTTGACAGCGTAAAACTGTTCCGATCAAATAGCGTTAGAAGTTTATTCTTTGTGATGCACCTCCTGAATTCTTTTAAAGCGGATGCGCAACTAGCCATTACCCTGTTTTAGATACGGTTTGTTGACTAGTTTGCCATCTGTTAAACCGCTTACTCCTTTTTGTACCGTTTGCGTTTCTTACGCTTCTCTGCCTACCTTCTTTTATTCCCTGATTCGTTTAAAAGTGTCACCGGCGTTTGCTCATCGTCTGTCCTGCCCCGGTCATCTTTCCTGTAAATGCCTAATTCGCAAAACCGGCTTCTGGAAGGGGTGTGAAATGAGTTCGTCAAAGTAAGCCCATACAACAGATTAATTGCCTTTTTAAAGCCCGATTTACTCAAAACGGTAAAGAAGGCAGACCACCTTATTGCCGTTGACCCTGTGCGGTTAAAACCTCCACCCCATACCAATAAATAGAAGTAACATGGATAGTTAATTTAGAAAAAAACCAGTCAATTGACTGGTTTTTTCTTGCTATCTAACCTGATTTCTCCGGTCTTCCCGGTAAAGACGTTTTGATTTAGTTTCCATAAATCAATTGAAATCCCTTTGTAAACATCCGACTAGCAATATCGGGTGAAACAACCAAAAATGCGCTTTTATCCCGGGCAACGATCTGCGCGTTTAGCCCTTCCATAAAGAATTGATTAGCACAACTAATTGCTTGAGGTAAGCTCGTAAAACAGCAGGACGACAAGTGATTGCGTGCCAGAGCGGGTGCCATAAGAGCCGAAGCCTCGGTGATTGCATTCATTAAAATAAGTACAGTTACGGTGGACAATTCAAAGATACTAACAAAATTATAAGTTAAGTAGTATTACTTAACAATGTTAGTTTACGGCTTCTTATAAAAGATACAAAACACTCTAAATTAAGCTAAAAATAGACATTGATACACTACATCAAATATATTTTCCTATTTTCCGCCAAACCAGATATAAGTAATTATGTCTTATAATCTGCTTCGATCATACTTGAAAAAGCGGCTCATGATTTATAAAAGCACAAAAAAGCCTGCTCTCAACGAAAGCAGGCTTTCCGGTAAATCCAGGTTATTTATTGTCTTACGAGAGCATTACTATTTTACTACCTTCAGCGTATGCATCAGGCCTTCTCCCTGTTGAATCTTCAGCAGATAAAGTCCGGATGATAGTCCGTATGGCTGCATATTTAAAATTACTTTTCCAGCCTCAACGCGTGTGTTGTTTTCTGAGATTAGCAGTTGCCGCCCTGAGGTCGAAACAATCGTGAATCGATAGGGAGCTTGCGGGGGAAATCGCTCCAGTGTCGTCGGCAAACTTATTTCAATCAGATCGTTGAACGGGTTGGGGAAAGCCCCCCAGCTTCCTTCAACCGATTCCGCCGACAAACGCGCCGACGACGGGCAAGTCAGTGTTTTAGGCGCATATTTCAACGTATAGGCGCTGTTTAAAACCCTGGCGCTGATCTCGTGCGGTTTGTTGTCTTTCAGGCTCGCCGGAGTCGTAAAACTGTACGCGTGATTCCCGTTGCCTTTGCCCGCATTCAGCAGATCTCCTCTGAAGATAGCTGCCTCAACACTGCCGATTGGCTGTCCATCAGCGTAAAACTCCACCGTCAGGGGCGTATTCGGCTTGTTCCGATCCCATACCCAGCCCCGGATCGTGCTGCACTCAACCTTGTCCAGATAACCGTCAAAATTACCCGTCACCAGCTCCGGCGCGGCCTGTATTTTCAATTGAAAAGTAAGACGCACCGTGGCCCCTTCATTATCGGTCGCCGTTACAAGAACCGTAACCGCCGTCGCCGACGTAGGTGTACCTGCAATAAGATTGGCTTCGGCATCGTAACGCAGTCCAGCGGGTAAGCCCGTAACCTCAACGCTGGCAATGCGACCGTCCACATCCGCAAACACCGTTGGCCCAACGGCATAAGCGAATGCCTTGCCAACCGTGGCGGTCTGGTCGGGAATGGGCTGTGCAACGACCGGCGCCCGGTTTTCGCCCGCTGGGGCCGGATTGATCGTCAACTGAAAAGTTGTTGTAACCCAGTCGCCGTAGTCGTCGGTCGCTTTAACCGTAACCGTGGTCGCTTCGCCCATCGTTTCACTCGCCAGATTCCGGTTGTTGGACGCCAGCGTGGGCGTCCCGCTGATCGACCGAACGGTTCGGGTATACGTAAGCCCGCTGGGCAATGGACTTGTAAGCTCGACGGTTGCGATCGTTCCGTCGGAGTCGCTGAAGCTATCTTCGGCAATGGTATAGGCGAACGGTTGGCCCGCTGTGGCTGTCAAATTCGGAATGGTCCGGCTAACGACCGGCGGCTTATTGACAACGGCATCAGCAGCCGCAACCGCTATTTTGAAAGTTGTTGTGGCGGTAGCGCCCAACCCGTCCGTCGCTTTAAGCGTAACTGTTACTGTCCCGGCAGTCGTTGGCTGACCACTAATCAACCGGCTCGACGAACTGTAAGACAATCCGCCGGGCAAACCACTCACCTGAACGCTGCTCAGGTTATTATCCGGATCGGTAAACGTACCGGCGTCGAGCACCAGTGAAAAAGCCTGCCCCACCTTCGCCGACTGATCGGCAACGGTTTTGGCAACAACCGGGGGGCTATTGGCCGGAGCAGCCGTTACCACAACCGTTACAAGCGCGGGTGTGTATCCACCCTGACCGTCCGAT
Source organism: Larkinella insperata (assembly GCF_026248825.1). Lineage (NCBI taxonomy): Bacteria > Pseudomonadati > Bacteroidota > Cytophagia > Cytophagales > Spirosomataceae > Larkinella > Larkinella insperata. The sequence continues at coordinate 979,995 of NZ_CP110973.1, forward strand.
ACCACCAAGCTGGCCGTAAACGTACCGATCTGGTTGGGCAAGCCACTGAAGGTTCGGGTTGCCTGGTTGTAAGCCAGACCGGCAATTCCACCGCTAATGGCGTACAACAGTGTCTGCCCGTCTTCATGCGAGAACGCCGGCAGCGTGTAGGTAAACGGCGTGTTGAGGTACCCGTATTGAGTCGGAATTGGCACCGCTACCGGCGGATTGTTAGTCGGGTCCGATACCGGGGCCGTGCTGGCAGGACACGTTAGCGTCCTGGGGGACCCCTTCAGGTAGTAATCCGAATTTTCGATCCGCAGGCTGATGACGTGTGGCAACCCGTCTTTGATGCTGGCCGGTATGATAAACTGATAACCGTGTTGTCCGTTGCCTTTTTTAACCGCTACCAGATCGGGGCGTACTACATCCGCTGTAAACGTACCGATCACGTTCGAACCATCGAGAACTTCAATGGGCAGGGGCGTGTTAGGCAAATTCCGGTCCCAGACCCACCCCCAGATATCTCCTTCACAGGTGTAGGTGTCAAGGTATCCCTCAAAGTTACCGGTTCGTTTGATCACTGGTGCAGCTTCGTTAATCGTCAGTTGAACTAGCGTTGTCCCAATACGGTTGGATGGGTCAGCCGCCGAATAGGTCAGCGAATAAACGCCAGCCGTTGTTGGTACACCACTGATCGTGCCAGTTTGGGAGGAAAACGACAAACCGGGTGCAATTCCGGCCAATTTGTAAGTTAACGGTAATTCCTCCGGATCCGTAAAGGGGGGTAGTGTATACGTAAACCCCTTGCCCACCTGCCCGGTTTGCGCCCCGATTACCGGAGCCACCGGCGGCTGATTGGTTCCCGCGGCATCGGCAACCGTCAGCCGGAAACTCGCCGTTACCGTCGCATCCAGGTTGTCCCGGGCAATCAGGGTAACGATCCGGGATTCGGCCCGGGTGGGCGTTCCGGCGAGCTCGCCCGTGGCACTCACCCACCGAATCCCTTCCGGCAAGCCGCTGACCTGAATGCCCACGATGGTTCCGTCGGCATCCGAAAAAGGCTGCCCAATCGAATAACTGAACGGCTCACCCACCATGGCGGTCTGGTCAGGAATGGGCTGTTTCAGGATCGGTAAACTATTCAGGACCGGCGGCTCATTCCGGAGCAGGTCTTCGTCGATTTCGATGCGCACGGGCTTGTTTCCGTTCTGGCTGTACCGCTGGTTCCAGCGTTCCTGCGCAATCGAATTATTCTTCAAAATGTCCGAAAGTTTGTAACCGATGGCGTTACCGGCGGTTTGTACCTGCGTAACGGGCTGGCCCAGTAACCCTCTTGAGGTTACCATTGCAATCAAATCCGTCAACTTCTGGCGGGCGTCTTTTCCACCAAAGTTGGCCAGCGTCAGCATTTTCGCCCCGTGTTCGAAACACTGCGCAATTTGCTCATAGTACTTTTCCAGAGACACCGAATTATGGAACATTCCGTCAACGGCGTTGATCATAAACGCGCCGGGTTTGAGGTTGCTCCGGACGAGGTCCATCGAGAAGCGGTGGTTGTAGTCCGGTCCATCGTTGAACTTTAAACCGTCGGCGGTCTGGCCCAGATTTTTGAAGGCCAGCGTCGCCCGTAAGCCCGACAGACGGTCCCAGACGCAACCGTGCTGGTTGACCATGACGATTGCGGGGTCAACGGCTTTGACGGTTTGGTTTACTTGGTCGATAAACGCCTTGAGCTGCCGGTGCCGGAAAACGTACCAGTCGTTGCCCCGCGTACCGAGTTGAGAAGCATACGGGTTGGATTTATCGTTGGGCGGTGGCATCACCCGGTTCCACTGGCTGAAATCGGTTCCCCAGCGTTGATTGAGCTGCGACAAACTGAAACGGGCCTGAAGGTACGTGCGAAAAGCCGTTAGTTCGTGGATGCTGTAATCGTAAGGAACCACGTACTTCGCGCCGGTCGGGGGGTCGTAAACCGGTGAATATTCCGATTCCAGAGCGGGTGAAACCACCACCGAGAAAAACAAAAGCTGCCCCTGTTCCTGAAGGTAGTGATACCGGTTTGCAACCTCGCTTACGAAGGTACTGGCCCGATCAACGGTGGGCTGATGGGAAAACGAAAATTGAATGATTCCCTTTGCGGCCCGCCGGGAACTGTCGGCGGCCTGCATGGTTTCGTGAACCGTCCAGAACCCGCCCAATCGCTCAAACTCCCGCCCGACGTGCACCCGCAGGGCGATTTTCAAACCCAGCCGCTGGGCAGTCTGCACGTGCGAATCAACAACATCCCACATCGGGCGGCTGTCGGTAGCCGGGTAAATCTGATCCCAGTTTATGGTAATTTCTACCGCGTTACAGCCCGCCAGCGCAGAGTGTTCAATGCGTTCATCATCCACGCGGGGATCGCTCTCAAAATTGAAAATGGTGACGCCGATGTACCGTTTGTCGTCGGTACCGGAGGGTGAAATCCGGGCCTGTTTTCGCGGACCGGGAAGCGGAAGATCAACCGGAATAGCTTTTACCAAACTTGACGAGGCAACCAGAAATAACGCCACACCCAGGGTACTCTTCAACGCGTGGACAAGTCGATTTAAACCCGTCCTGTGGATAGGTAGATTTAAAAACATAATTACGTAACGGTGAGTAGATTGATTACAATTCTTCACTGACTTCAGCAGAAGCCGTTCCCGTTTCTTCACATCATCCCGAACACCTTGCAAATCGACCAAAAACGATGAAATCGTTGCGATTTCTAATTGGTCGATTGCCTGGCGAACCGTTTCCAGTGATCAATCGTGAAAATCAACTCTGCAAAAGCGGTGCCAACAAAGACGTTTTGTTAGTTACCGGTATACGTTTCTGTAAACTAATGGCTTATACCAAGGCAAAGAGTGCTTGAAAAAGCAGCAAGCGACAAGAGATTGTCCTGCCGGGAATGCAGGAATTATTCCCGCGTAACGCTCACCCGGCGATTTTCGGAGTGCGGTATACGTCATTAAATACTAACAGCACCGGCCGACCGGAGGCAGCGACAAACCGTTTCGGGAAAAACTCAGCATCAGTCGCCCGTATAGGGTCCGCCAGTCTCCCCCCAACCCCAGATCGGCATGGGCGCATCCGGCTGAATTGGGTTGCTCACGGTCGTTGAATTGAGGACGGCAATCCGGCTGCCCCACTCCAGGTAGCCCAGTAACGCCGACTGAAACTCCGGGTCATCGGGCAGGCCGATTTCGTCGGCACTTTCCAGCAACAGGCTCATCCACCGACGGCGTTTGGCTTCATCGAGGTGCTTGCCGAGGTGGTGCGCCACCATGCGGGCGTGGCTGCCGCCATCGGTTTCGGTGTACTGCTTTGGACCGCCAAAAACTTCGCCGATAAAATGAGCAACGTGACGGGCGTGTTCGGGCGACATGTGCCGAAAGACCGGCTCGAGCAGATCGTCCTGCAACACTTTCCGGTAAAAAAGTGTGGTGAGTTGTTCCAGCCGGTCGGTTCCGCCCAACCACTCGTGCAAGGTAGGAATTGTCCGTTCACCCATAGAAGTTTAGTGATTAGTGGCCCACAACCGGCAGTTTATAACATTACATTCTCACTGTGGAACGCTTTCAGTGCCTGCTGCTTGTAATTGCGGCCCAGCGGCAGTGTCTTTTCACCAATCTGCACCGACAGGGGTGTGAAAGCCGTTACTTTTTCAATCGCCACCATAAAAGAACGGTGAACCCGGATAAATTTATTCTCGGGCAATTTCTGCTCTAAGTAACTAATTTTCTGGTAAGTAATGATCTGCCGATCGTGCGTTTTAACCCGGACGTAATCCCGCAGGCTTTCGATGTAAAGAATGTCTTTCAGGTACACCTTGACCATCTCGCGGTCTTCGCGCAGAAAAATGTACGCCCGGTCGAAGTCGTGGGTCAGTGGGTTGGCGGCCATTTCTACACTGGCCGACTGGCTTCCCTGATATACCTTGCTGATCGAGCGCAGAAACCGTTCGAACGTCACGGGTTTCAGCAGATAATCCACCACATCAAGATCGTAGGCATCGACGGCGTAATCGCGGTAGGCCGTGGTCATGATCACCGGCGGACGGTTTTTGAGCGATTTCAACAGGTCCAGACCCGAAATCTGCGGTAATTCAATATCCAGAAACAGAAGATCAACGGCTTTGGATTGCAGAAACGTGAAGGCTTCCACCGCATTGGTGTAGCTTTTCACCAGCGTTAGGCCGTCCACCTGCCGCACGTATGATTCCAGCAAACTGAGCGCCAGCGGCTCGTCTTCAATGATCAGGCATTTTTTCATAGGTCAGGAGTTGCATACATCTTGGGGCATCGCGTAAACCATTAAACCGACACGGTTTTCTCCCGGTGTGCAACCGGCCCGGTCGGGACCGGGTCCAGCTCGATTTTCAAAACAACCAGAAACGATTCTTCGTCGTCGAACAGTTGCAGCGAATACCGTTGTCCGTAAATAATATCGAGCCGTTTGCGCACGTTTTGCAGCCCGATTCCGCCCTGAACACCCGGCCTCGGCGTTGGTGGGCCGCTTACTTTGCTGTTTTCGATTTTGAAGAGCAGCGTGTTGTCGTTCGTCAGCACATCGACCCGTACCCAAACGCAGTCGAGCTGGCGGCTTACACCGTGTTTGAAACTGTTTTCCACGAAAGGCAGTATGATCAGGGGCGCAATCTGAATACCGTCGAGCGGAGTGTAGAGGTTGAGTGAAACGTCCAGCCGATCGCCGTACCGAACTTTTTCCAGCGTAATGTAATTTTCGATGTACTGAATCTCCTTGCCCAGCGGCACCCGTGCCAGGTTGCTGTCGTACAGCATATAACTCATCAACTCCGAGAGCTTCAGCACAATCTCCGGGGACTTGGGCGACCCATTCAGCGTCAGCGCGTAGAGGTTATTGAGCGTATTGAAGAGAAAATGCGGGTGTATCTGGGATTTGAGCAATTTTAGCTCGGCCTCCAGTTTTTCGCGCGCCAGGAGCTGCGTCATTTCGTGAAGTTGCTGGGCCGACTGCTGATCAACATACCACTTTTTCATCAGGTGGACCGTAGCTGCTACCGCCACCATCGCGTAGGTAGCAAAGGTGTAAATGAGAATTTTCGCCGGAAAAATGACCGGCGTTGCCAGGCCCTGCAGATAAAAGCGTGGGTAGATGACATAGTAGCCCACCAGCCGCTGAGCCACCCCGACGACCACCATCGACAGCAGCAGATAGGCCAAAAAATACCCGTAGCGCTTCCGCAGCAGCAGCTTATCGATCAGCAGGTAAAGCGTCACGTAGGTGGCCAGCATTTTAAGCGGCAATTCGATCAGCGAAATGGTAAACCGCTGACGGTATTCATCGTCGATGTTTCCCCAGATTACACCTTCGTACACCAGCAACGACAGCCAGAACAGAGCGTGCCAGGCAATGCGGTAGCGAAACAAGAGTTTGACGAATGATTCCATTAGTCTGGACAACGGTTTTTCAGAAGGTTACTTAAAGGTATCGTTTTCGCCGGTCTCCCGAATCGCAAAACCCGTTTTTTTAGACAAACGACGTTACTGCCCGACGAAAGGTAGTCGAACCCTGTAGACGCTCTTTGTCAGCCCAGCCAAGCGTCTGTCTGATCCGGTCGGTGTTGGCCTAACAAGCCGGTTTCGCGTCCCGATAGCCGCTTTCTTAGCCTGAAAATAAACACGCCTTTGTTCTGAATCCGATGAAACCGCTCACGTTCTTCTCAACAATGACTTTTTACGGCTGGAGCCTGCTGAACAGCCTGTTAGCACTGGCCCAATCCGATGGGTATTACCAGTCGAAAGGCCACTGGCAAGTCCGCACGGATGCCATTTCGCACACAACCGTTGTAACGTTTTACGATGCCTACCACCACCCGATTTACCAGGAAACCCTGCCCGGCCAGCACATCCGCCTGAGCCGGAAAAACATTCGGCGGCTCGACGCAATCGGTGCGCACCTGACCACCCGCCAACTGGTTGCTTCGGCGGTTCGGTCCGACGAGTTGCCGCCCAACCCGGCTCCGATTCGGTCGGAGTTCGCAGCCGACCCGACGGCTTTTTCGGCCGAACCTGACACGGCTTTCGGCGGTTTTCGTACCAAGGTCATTCCGGTGGCACCCAACCACCTGACCGTTTATTATGTTCAGGCCGATACCGAGCCGGTTTCCATTCAGTTACTGGATCAGTCCGGCCAGCCCGTCCACCGGGAAGTTCACCACGTTGCGAAGTACAAGCGGTCATTTGATCTTGAGCAACTGAACCCGGGCCTTTACGAACTGGCGCTCTCGACGGCCCGGTATCGGTATATTTACCGGTTGCGCCTACCCGCGCCAAACGACCTGAACCGTCCGGTTGTGCTATCCGTCTTTGATGGACCAACGCAACCCAAAACACGTACCGCTCCGCGTCCGGTTACGCTACAGTAGCATCAGACCGATCGCAACCAGCGCCGGAAGCGCCTGAATCAGAAAGATTTTTTTATCAGCCGTAGCCGCCCCGTAAATTCCGGCCACCGCGACACAGGACAGAAAGAAGAGGGCAACGTTGCGCTGCCATACCGGGTCGGTGATCAACAGCGACCAAATCAGACCCGCGGCCAGAAAACCGTTGTACAAACCCTGGTTAGCCGCCAGGGATTTGGTTGCCGGGAACAGGTGCGGTGGAAAATTTTTGAAAACCTTCGGGCCGCGGGTCGTCCAGCCAAACATTTCGAGCCAGAGAATATAGACGTGGATGGCCGCCACCAGCCCAATCAGGATTTTGCTCAGCATCAGCGTACGGTTTTAAATGTCACTTAAAGTATCATTTTTACGGACAAAAGCCGCTGGCCTGCCGGTGGTTGTGCATATTTTGGGAGGAAACACAAAAAGCCACGACTAAAATCGTGGCACTCCAAGGGCGGTGCTGAAAACGGAACCCTTGTACTGATTTTTGACTCCCTAAAATTGGAACACAAATCCGGTATTTAGGCCATCATTCCGCCGGGCGTTGCTCGTCCGGAAATCAATACGCCTTGCTCCGTTCCAACTGCTCCTGAACGGCTCTGGCAAAAGCTACCTTGTCGTTTTTCTTGTATTGCTCAACGGGCTTTCTGCTGGAAGAAGGGGTAAAATCCTGGTTAATGGCCTGGCAGGCACCCCATATTTCCGGATTTAGTTTGATTTTGTATTGGCGAAGGGGCGTATCGACGCTGAACCAAAGACTAATAATGTTATTAACGGTCGGTTTAATACGAGCACTCATGATGAATGGAATGGAATAAGTCGGTTTACTAGTTACTTGGTGCAAAGATATTCAGCGAAAGCGTTGTTTGTCAACTTCTTCTGTGTCAGCGGTAATATTGGCTGAGCGAGATGCTGAAAAGCCGGTATGAAACGTCCGAACCGTCTCGGTTCCAACCTCCTGCTACTGTTCTGCTGCTCCTGAAAAGCCGGGTTTTGCGGTCAGCTACTCATTGTAAGTCGCCGTCAATTGCTTACCTTTTGAGTTTAAAACCATTTTTCTCATGGATTGCCTGACTTCGCTGAAAAACAATCCGAACTTCCAGACCGTACCGGAGGAGCAACTCCGCTGGCTGGTGGACCGCTCCGACTGCCGCGAGCACCCAACGGGCGACATTCTTTATAAACCCGGCGACCCGACGGACCACTTCCTGATCGTGCTGACGGGCCGGATTCGGTTTTACATCGTTCAGCAGGGGCAACAGCAGGAAATTCGCGTCGCCGAAGAAGGCGCGCTGGAAGGCGTGTTGCCGTTCTCGCGCATGGTTGAATCGCTGGCGTACTGGCAAACCACCGAACCCACGGCCCTGCTGACGCTGCACCGCGATTACTTCCGCGAAATGATCCAGACCCAGTACGAACTGGCGCAAACGCTGGTGCACGTCATGACCTCACGGGTGCGGGAAACCACGCGGACCCTGCAGCAAAACGACAAAATGATGGCCCTGGGCCGCATGTCGGCGGGGCTGGCGCACGAGCTGAATAACCCGGTTTCGGCGGTCATCCGGAGTTCACACACGCTGAAGACTCACCTCCAGAATACGCCCCAGCGGTTTAAGGACATCATGGCGCTGCGGGTCACCGATGAGATGGTAGACCGCGTCAGCCACCTGTTGTTCCGCAAGATGGCCGACCAGACGGCGGGCAAGCGCCTGTCGTTGATGGAGCGCAGTAACCTGGAAGATGAACTTCTCGACTGGTTTGACGACAATGGGGTGTCGGACGGCGAAGACCTGACCGAGTCGCTGATTGATTTTGGCATTACGACCGACGATCTGGACACGCTGCTGGCCGATGTTGCGCCGGACAACCGAACCACCGTGCTGAACTGGCTGGTCAACAACCTGGTGACGGAACGGCTGGTCACCGACATTGAACAAGCCTCCAAACGCATTGCGGTACTGGTGGAAGCCATTAAATCCTACACGCACATGGACCGCGGGGTCGGCCGGGAATGCATTCACATTCGCGAAGGCATCGACAGTACGCTCGTGCTGCTGAAGCACAAACTGAAGGAAAAAAACATTCAGGTCGACCTGGCGATTCCGGACGATTTGCCGACCATTGAAGCATTTCCCAGTGAATTGAACCAGATCTGGACGAACCTCATCGACAACGCCATCGACGCCATGAACAACGGTGGTCATTTACAGATTACCACCGAAGTCGACCATGAATTTCTGTTGACGCACGTCATCGACGACGGTTCGGGCATTCCGGCCAGCAGTATAGACCAAATTTTCGATCCATTTTTCACCACCAAACCCATTGGGAAAGGAACGGGGCTGGGGCTTGATATTGTGCAGGGCATCATTCGGCACCACAATGGCCGGATTTACGTCAACTCCCAGCCGGGCCGAACCGAATTCAAAGTCTGTTTGCCGATTCACAACGAAGAACGGGAAGAACACCAGGAAACGGTTACGGAAGCGGAGGAATAAAAAACCGTTTGCGACCCTTTTTCGACCCCGTTTTCTTCCCATACTTAACTCATGAAACCACCCATCATCATTGCCGTCGACGACGACCAGGCGGTTTTGCAGGCCATTCAACGGGATTTGCGGCAGCAATACCGGAAAAATTATAAGATTCTGTCGAGCACCTCGGCCGATGAAGTACTGGAAACGCTGCACGAACTCCGCAAGAAAAACGAAGAAGTCGCGCTGTTTTTGTCGGACCAGCGTATGCCGGACATGCTGGGCGTCGACTTTCTGATCAAAGCCCGCAAGGTGTATCCCCACGCTAAAACCGTGCTGCTGACGGCGTATTCCGATATTGAAGCCGCCATTCGCGCCATCAACGACGTGCAGCTGGATTACTACCTGAACAAACCGTGGGACCCACCCACCGAAAAGCTCTATCCAATTCTGGACGAATTGCTGAACGACTGGCAGTCGAACTACCGCCCGCCGTTCGAAGGGCTGAAGTTGGTAGGCTACCAATTTTCGCCCCGTACGCATGAGCTGAAGGACTTTCTGGCGGGAAACCTGTTCCCGTACCAATGGCTGGACATGGAAACGAATGCGGAAGCCCGGCAACTGGCCGAACTGCACCAGCTCGACGCCAAAGAACTGCCCGCAGTGGTGATGCAGGACGGGGCGGTTTTGAAACAACCAACGATGCTGGCCGTGGGTGAAAAACTGGGCCTGAAGCCCCGGGCGACCCAATCGCTGTACGATCTGGCCATCATTGGGGCGGGTCCGGCGGGTCTGGCCGCAGCCGTGTACGCGGGTTCGGAGGGGCTACGGACGCTCCTGATCGACAAACGGGCGCCGGGCGGGCAGGCCGGTACCAGTTCGCGGATTGAAAATTACCTGGGTTTTCCGTCGGGTCTGAGCGGATCGGAACTGACGCGCCGGGCCATTACGCAGGCCACCCGCTTCGGCGTCGAGTTTCTGGCCCCGCAGGAAGTGGTCGCCATCAAACCGGAGGGGCAGTACAAACACATCGAGTTCAGCGACGGCAGCCAGGTCGTAACCCGGAGTATTGTGCTCAGCACGGGGGTTTCGTACCACAAACTCGACTGCCCGGGGCTGGATGAACTAACCGGTGCCGGGGTGTATTACGGAGCCGCCACCACGGAAGCGGTCGCATTCAAGGACAAACCGGTCTACGTCGTCGGTGGGGGCAATTCGGCCGGTCAGGGGGCCATGTATCTTTCCCGAACGGCTTCGGAAGTTTACATCATCATCCGTCGGCCCGACCTCACCGCCACCATGTCGCAGTATCTGATCGACCAGATCGAAAAAACGCCGAACATTCACCTGCTGCCCTGTACAGCAGTGGCCGAAGGGCTGGGAGAATCACACCTTGAATGCCTGGTTCTGGAAGACCTCATCACGCAGGAACGCCGGAAAGTACCCGCCAGCGCCCTGTTCATTTTTATCGGTACCAAACCGTACACCGACTGGATCAAAATGAACATCATCAAGGATTCCAAGGGCTTTATTGAAACCGGCCGCGACCTTGCGAAATACAGCGATTATAAGGAGTTTTGGAAACTGGACCGCGACCCTTACCTGCTCGAAACCTGCAGTGCCGGTATTTTTGCCGCCGGCGACGTGCGGGCGGGGGCCATGAACCGGGTGGCTTCCGCCGTGGGCGAGGGCGCTATGGCGGTTAGTTTTGTCCATAAATACCTGGCGGAAACCTAGACGATACGATGTTGAAACGAAAAAGTTGTTCCCACCTGAACGAAGTCGAAACCGTTGCGCTGCCCGGCCAACCGGCAGTCTGTGAAGAGTGCGTCAAAACCGGAGATTCGTGGGTGCATTTGCGTACCTGCCAGACCTGCGGTAAAACACACTGCTGCGATTCATCACCCAACCAGCACGCAACGAAGCATTTTCACGGCACGGGTCACCCGGTTATTGCCTCGGCCGAGCCCGGCGAAAGCTGGCTGTGGTGCTACGTCGACGAGCTGATTACACCCTACGCAACCTGAGTGTCCACGCACCGGGCCCTATGGCCCGGTGCGTAAGATTGTTACTTTGGAACCGGAATGGTAACATTGGTCGGGAGTGGCTGCCCAAACTGCGGCATCCCGTCGGCGGTCCAGGTAAATTTCTGCACCCTGGGTGAACGCTCTCTGCCGCACCCCTGCCCCGCTTCGGAATTAGCGTGGTACAGAATCCAGTCTTCCGTACCGTCGGGGGATTTGAAAAATGAGTTATGACCGGCGGCATACGTGCCGGTCACGTTTACGGCTTTAAACACCGGCTGCGGGGATTTGGTCCAGTTGCTGGCTTTCATCAGGTCTTTATCGCCGTCGATGTGCAACATTCCTAGGGCGTAGCTGTCCGTCCAGCAACCGCTGGCCGAAAAAATCACGAACAACCGGTTGCCGTGCTGAAGGGGTTGCGGACCTTCGTTGACCAGTACCACGGATTTATCGTCCGGACCGGGTCGCGAAATGTTTCCGTCTACCTCCCAGGCGTAAGTCGGTGACGAAATCTTCACGCGCTGGCCGGTGGCCGTCCAGGGGTTTTCCATCTGGCAGAGGTAAATGTCCTGCTCGCCGTTTTCGTCGCCCTCCCAGCCCGACCAGACCAGGTACAACTTGCCTTTATGCTCGAAAACAGAACCGTCGATGGCCCATTTATCGTCGGGCGTTTTGATCTGACCTTTCAGAGCCCAGGTCCCTTCCAGCGGGTCGGCGGATTCGTTTTCCAGCACCCACAGCCGGTGGTTGCGGTTACGTCCGTCGTCGGCCGCAAAAATCAGGTACCATTTCCCACGAATAAAATGAAGTTCGGGCGCCCAGATGTTTTTGGAATAAGGCCCCGTCTCGGGGGGTGTCCAGACCACTTTTTTTTCGGCCGTTTTCAGGTCGGCCAGCGAACGGGTTTTCCACAGCGTCAGGTTACGCCCGGTCGTATGGGTATAGTAATAGAAACCGTCCTTGTGAATGCTCCACGGGTCAGCCCCCGACGGCAGCAACGGATTGGTCAGCGTCTGCCCGAAACAAAGGGAGGCACAGCATAAAAAAATAAACAGGAAGACTTTTTTCATGGCATAAAAAGCAGCGCAATATCAATATCCTTTCGACAGCTCGACCTGGTTTTCCAGCGGCTCCCCGTTCCGGAACCGTTTCAAATTTTGCAGAAACAGGTCCATTTTGCCCTGATCTTCGGTGGCCTGTCCCCCGCCCGTGTGCTGGGTCAGAATTACGTTGGTCATTTCCCACAGCGGGTTATCAATCGGCAGCGGTTCGACTTCCGTCACGTCCAGCACCGCCCCGGCCAGGTGCCCCCGTTGCAGGGCGTCGATCAGGGCTTTCTCGTCGGTCGTGCTGCCCCGGCCAATGTTGGCGTAGAGGCTGCCGGGCTTCATGGCATTGATAAGTTCCGCCGTAAAAAAGCCTCTGGCCGTGCCGGGTAAGCAATTGACGACCAGATCGGTTTCGGGCAGGGCGGCTTTCAGTTCTTCGGGCGTGTGCAGTTCGGCGTCTGGGTTGGTACGCGCCAGCATTTTTACCTCGCATTGAAACCCCGTCAGCATTTGCCGCACGGCCTGGCCGATGGTACCCGCACCCAGGATAATTACTTTCTTGTCTTTAAGCAGATGCAGTTTAAACCGCAGCGGCACCCCCACCCACTTTTTCTGGGTCTGTAAAACCGCCAGTTCGTGAATATCCCGGTAAAAAGCCATGATGCCGGCCACAATGGTTTCGGCGCACGGCCAGGCGAAATAATCGCCCATGTTGGTGACCGGGGCGTTCAGCTGAACGTTTTTATAAGCGTCGAACCCCGCTGAATCCAACTGCCACCATTTCAGACTATTGCCTCCCGAAAACCAGGCTGCGGGCGGATTACCGAGCACAAAATCGGCGCGCCGGAAAGCCGCGGGCTGCTCTTCTTCGGGAAGGTCTTTCTTGAAAATCACCTCGAGATCCGTCGGCGATTGCTGGCGGAAATAGGCTTTGTTGGAATCCGACAAGGGGGTGTTTACAAAAACAATCATGCTGCAGGGTTTTGCGGCAAAAGTAATGAATCACCCGTTTTTATTTCGACAATATTACCTTCTGGTGCCGAACAGGTTGCCCGTCGCGCAGCAAACGCACCAGGTAAACGCCTTTCGGCAGAGTCCCCAGATCAATCGTTGCTTCGCTTTGCGCCTGCACCGCCTGCCGGGCCGTAACGGGTTGGCCGAGCAGGTTCAGGACCTGAACAACACCGTTGTGGGGCGATTTTACCCGCAAAAACCGGCTGGTCGGGCTCGGAAATACCCACGGCATTCTCATTTCTTCTTCATGGCCCGTAATAACCACTTTCTCTGACGTATTTTCCAAATAACGAATCCCGCCGTTGGTGGTGCCCGCCAGTACATCGGCCAGCCCGTCACCGTCCAGATCAGCGGCCGTGAGCGCCAGATTGCCGCCGGGGGTGGCCTTGTCCACCGCTTTCGTTAAATCGTTAATGACCAGTGTCGAGTCAAGCAACTGCATCTTGTCGGTGGGCTGGGCAGGCAGTTCATAGAGCCTTAAAGCGCCATCGCGGGTGCCCGTCAGCAGTTCCGGCCGCTGGTCACCGTTCAGGTCGACAATCAGAATGGAAGGGCTGTTGGCGCCGGTTGCGACGTTCATTTGCCCGTAATTCTGCTGCTGCAATTCGTATCGGGGCGCGGTGGCCGTGCCGGTATTGCGGTGGTACTCAATGGAACCGTTCTGTTTCCCGATGAGCAAATCGGTTTTTCCGTCACGGTCCACGTCAAACCAGGTCGGCATGTCGATAACGCCCAGGCGGTCGGGCGACGGAATTTGCTGCGCTCTGGCCGCATCGAGCTGGAAGGCCGCCCCCCGGGTTGCCTGGTTCAGGATGTAGCGGATCTCCGGCGCGCGGTTGATTGAATTGCCCGTAAAAACCAGATCGGGGCTGTTGTTGCCATCAATATCCGCAATGGCGAGCTTCAACTCCGTCAATTGAAACCGTTCCGACAGTTTCAAATAATCCGTGGTTCGCAGTTCAAATACCGGTTTGCTGGCGGTTCCGGTGTTTTCAAACTGCGCAATGCTGGCCCGGTAGCCCGTTGCGCCCCGCACTCCCGCGTTGCCCACTAGCAGATCCATATCGCCATCGCCGTCGAGATCCACCAGGACCGGTGTGGCTCCTTCGCCGAAATCGATCATGTCTTCCTGCAAAAAGCGTTTGGTGGCATACTGGAAATTTGGCCGCTGGTTGGTTCCGGTGTTGCGGTAAAACCAGTTGGACGCCCGAAAGTCGATCAGGCTGCTGTAGGTGTTCGACGAAGCCACCAAGTCCTTAATGCCATCGAAATCAAGGTCTTCGAAATACAGGGCGGGGTAAATATCAAACGAGATCGGGTTGATCAGCGGAAAGCTGTTGGATGCACTCGTAAACGCGGCCGCGGCCCCGTTACCGCCGACGTTGGTCAGCAGCGAAACGTGGGGACAGGTGACGTGGGCTGTCAGCAGGTCTTTTTTTCCATCGCCGTCCACGTCGATCAGCAGCATGGAATTGCCGTTGTGCATCTCCCGCGCACTCGAATGCCCGCCCTCCGCCGGCGTTCCGTTGCCGACGTACACGCAGTCGAGGCCAAACGCAAACTCACCGCAGTCGTCGTCGCTTTTGAAACCGCCCCAGCAAAAACCGATGCGCTTGAAGTCCAGGCCGTTCGGATCGTTTTTCCGCTCGACGCTCATGTTCTGGTACAGGTTCGCCGTTCCACCGTTGATGTCGTAGGTCAGAATATCAACATCCCCGTCGCCGTCCGCGTCCAGAATAGCCGGGATGTCCACCGAGTTGATGTACAGGTTCAATGTTCCCGAAAGCCCCTCGTGATAAACCGGTTCGGCAATGGTTTCCCAGGACAAACGGCCGTTCGAACCGGTATTTTTCAGGATCCGCAGCCCCCCGTTGGCGTGGGTAAACAAGTCTTTCTTACCGTCGTGGTCGTAATCCACCAGCAACATCCAGGTGCTGTAGGTAATCGTCGGAAACTGCTCTTCGTACTGGGGCGCATACTGCCAGCCGTACGTTCCGGCCGGCTGTTTGGCCGCCAGAAACGTCATGATCCGGTTGGTCTGCCGGTCGTAGACGACCAGGTCCGGTATAGTGTCCGTATCCAGGTGAATGGTTGAGTATTGGGCTCCGTTGAGACCGCCCGCCCACGGGTTGCGCAGGGTACGGCCCGCGATATTGACGGTAGCCTGGGAGTCGTACCGAAACGAGAAGGAACCGTTCGCGGTTTGAGCCTGCGCCCGTTGAAGAATCAGGAAACAAAGTATGGTAAACAGCTTTTTCATGTAACTTTGGCCAATTAACTGCCCGCATCAGGCCGCCTGGGCCCGTTGTCGTCCGGTTAATGGATAACGAACAGATTCACAACGTTGGTTTACTCGCTGCCGGAAAATGGTTATTTCCATTCCTGATTTGTACGATCGTTACCGCGAATGCGCGGGCGTTTCGACCGATACCCGTAAAATTACAGAAGGCTGTCTGTATGTCGCGCTCAAGGGCGACAAGTTTGACGGAAATTTATTTGCCAATGACGCGCTCGAAAAAGGCGCCCGTTACGCCGTCGTCGACAATCCCGATGTAGCCACCGACAGCCGGTATTTGCTGGTCGATGATGGGCTGACGGCCCTGCAGGAACTGGCCCGCCACCACCGCAACACGCTGACCATTCCCGTGATCGGACTGACGGGTTCAAATGGCAAAACCACAACCAAAGAACTGATTCTGAACGTACTATCCAGAAAATACGTCACTTATGCAACGCAGGGAAACCTCAACAACCACATCGGTGTTCCGCTGACGCTGCTGGCCCTTGACGATCATTACGAAATGGCGGTGGTGGAAATGGGCGCCAATCATCAGGGCGAAATCCGGCTGCTGAGTTCGATTGCCCAACCCACCCACGGTTTAATTACCAACGTTGGCAAGGCCCACCTGGAAGGCTTCGGCGGCATCGAGGGCGTGCGAAAAGGCAAAGGCGAACTCTTTGATTTTCTGGCCGAAACGGGCGGTACGGTTTTCGTCAATGCCCAGAGCGAGGTGCTGGTGGCGATGCAGAAAGAACGGCTTTTCCGCGAAGCGATTTTTTACCAACTGCGCGACCAGTACGAAATTCTTGCCGACAACCCGGTTGTGGTTTTCAAGGATGAAGCTGGGCGGGTTGTGACCACGCATTTGACTGGTCGCTATAATTTTGACAACATCGCGGCAGCCCTCAGCATCGGTAAGTTTTTCGGCGTTCCGGCGGAGGATGCCAACGATGCCGTGGCTGCTTACAACCCAACCAACAACCGTTCGCAGGTGATCCGGAAAGGGAGCAACACGCTGCTAATGGATGCCTACAACGCCAACCCAAGTTCGATGGCCGCGGCCCTCCAGAATTTTATCAAGCTGGACGCCCCAAAAAAGGTGGTGATTCTGGGCGATATGTACGAGCTGGGCGAAGAAAGTCCGGCCGAACACGCGGCTTTGGGTGAACTGATCGCGCAGGGGCAGTTTGATACGGTTATTCTGGCCGGGCAGGATATGCGTTACGCGCTGGCGTCGTTGCCCAAAGCGTATTATTTCCCCGACAAATTTTCGTTGCACAACTGGATCATGGACAACCCGTTTGAAAACACGGCGATCCTGATCAAAGGCTCACGCGGTATGGGCCTTGAATCGGTTGTGCAGTTTTTGTAATCATCCACGCAAGGTTTTAACCGCTGTGACCGACAACAAACCCGATTTCGCCCGATACCTTACGATTTCCATGAGAAAAATTTCGTTCTACTTCCTGCTGGCCTTTGCCATTCAATCCATTGCCCTGGCGCAACAACCCGTTCCGTTTGAAAATGAGATCAAAGCGTTTGAGGAGCAGGACAAAAAGGCTGCTCCCCCGAAGGATGCCATTCTGTTTACGGGCAGCTCGTCCATCCGGCTCTGGGAAAGCCTCAAGACGGATTTTCCGGACAAGGTGGTGCTAAACCGGGGCTTTGGCGGCTCCACGCTGCCCGATGTAGTTCATTTTGCCGACCGCGCCATCATTCCCTATAAACCCAAACAAATCGTTATTTACGTGGGTGAAAACGACGTGGCCAGCGGAACCGTAACGGCCCAGGAAGTGCGCGACCGTTTTGTCACGCTGTTTACCAAAATCCGGAAGTCGTTGCCTAAAACGCCGATTGTCTTTATTTCGATGAAGCCCAGCCCGTCGCGCCGGAAGTACCTGCCGATTACCCAGGAGGCTAACAAACTGATCAAAGACTACCTGGCGAAGCAGTCGCGGACGGACTATCTGGACGTTTACACTCCCATGCTCGACGCCAACGGGCGGATTCGGGGTGAACTGTTTCGGGCCGATAGCTTACATATGACCCCGAAAGGGTACGAAGTCTGGACCGAAAAGCTTAAACCGCTGTTAAAATAAACGGTATTTACTGACAACCATTTTTCCCATATGACCCAAACGGTCAAGACCACATCGATCCAAGAAATTTTCGAAGCGTTTAATTCGCTCCGCGTGCTGATCGTTGGCGACGTTATGCTCGATTCCTACGTATGGGGCCGGGTCGAGCGGATTTCGCCGGAAGCGCCGGTGCCCGTCGTTACCGTCCAACGGCGGGAAGTTCGGCTGGGGGGAGCCGGTAACGTCATCCTGAACGTTCAGGCACTGGGTGCCGAACCCATTATCTGCTCGGTAATCGGTACCGACGAACCCGGCGACCGGCTGGTTGGCCAGCTGGAAGAGCGGGGCCTTACCTGCGACGGGTTAATTCGGAGCGGTGCGCGCATCACCACTATCAAAGAACGGATCATGGCCGGTTCGCAGCAGGTGGTGCGGGTGGATACCGAAACCGATAAAACCATTACTGATCAGGAACGCAAACTGCTCATTGATAAAGTAAAAGAACTGATTCCGACGTGTCAGGTGGTTATTTTCCAAGATTACGACAAAGGGGTTCTGAGCCCGGAAGCCATTGCCGACATCACGGCTTTTGCCAACGAGCAGGGCGTCCCCACGGTAGTTGATCCGAAAAAGCGCAATTTTCTGGCCTACCACCACACGACGCTTTTCAAACCCAATCTGAAGGAACTGAAAGAAGGGCTGAAGATTGATTTCGATGTCAGCCAGGCGGGTGCCCTGCAGGACGCTATCGACCAGCTAAAATCCCGGCTGAGCATTCAGGGGGCCTTGATTACCCTTTCCGAACGGGGCGTTTTCATTGACTTTCGGGGCGAAACACACCGTTGCCCGGCGCACGTTCGCCAGATTTCGGACGTATCCGGTGCGGGCGATACCGTCATCAGCGTGGCGGCCTGTTGCGTAGCCCTCGGTTTGCCACCCCGCTTCATCGCCGGTTTGTCGAACCTCGCGGGTGGACTGGTCTGCGAATCGCTCGGGGTGGTTCCTATTGATAAACAGCGGCTGCACGAGGAAGCCGTTGAGAAAAACTTGCTGTAAAAGAATGGACGTACAACGAGACCGCTACACCATCTCAACTGATCCGGCACGACTCCAGTTCGATGTTATTCACGACTTTCTAACGAACCAATCTTACTGGGCAACCGGCATCAGCCGGGAAACCCTGCAAAAACAGATTGATCATTCCACGCTGAATTTCGGTCTCTACGATGAGGACCAACAGATTGGCTACGCGCAGGTGCTCACCAACTACACTTCGTTTGCTTACCTAGGCAACGTGTTCGTGCTGGAAGCGTACCGCGGCCAGGGACTCTCGAAGTGGCTCATGGCAACCATCATGAGCCACCCCGAGCTTCAGGTGATCCGGCGCTGGCTGCTGGCCACCCGCGATGCCCACGGCCTTTACCGGCAATTCGGTTTCACGGAACTTACTAAACCGGAAACCATTATGGAAAAATTCGACGACAGTGCCATTCGGCAGTAAGATTCCCGCCGTTCATGTCGTCTAGGCGTTGCCTTCTTCCTTGAGTTTTTCCTTTGTTTCTTTGATCGCTTCCTCAATGGAGTGCGACTTGCGCAGGTCGCTGGCCCGTTTGGTTACCTCAGCCATCGTGCAATAGTGCTGGTAGAGAATCGCAAGCTCTTCTTCGCTCAGATCTTCGCTGTCGATCAGGCGGTTGCTAGCTCCTTTGGTGGCCGCAATCAGTTCGTTCAGCTTTAACTGCACCGACAGGGACTCCTTGTTCTGCGCTTTCTGAATAACAAAAACCATCAGAAACGTAACGATGGTGGTACCCGTGTTGATGACCAACTGCCAGTCTTCGGAAAAGCCGAAGAACGGGCCGCACAATGCCCATAAGAGAACCGCGCTCAGGGCGCTCACAAACGCCAGCGAAGATCCGGTGGCTTTCGCAACTCCGGTCGAGAAACGCTCAAAAAAGCCTTTGCCATTCGAGCCTTTTGAACTATACTGCTTCATACACGGTAAGGTTAAACAGGTTGAAAAGCGTCGGGGGCCACCGGAATGGTCTCCAAACGTGCACGTGATTCAAACTTCTGTTGATATACCTTAACCGTGTGTATTTTGTTTAAAAGACAAGAGTAACCCCCTGTTACAGAGCCTTTTTGCGCGTTTCTTTGATGTAATCGTCCGTATAGGCCTTACCCCGGTTGTTGTGGTGCCGCCAAACCACTTTGTAGTTGGCAATCACCGCGACGGGCTGAATTTCTTTGGCCTCCAGCCCCTGTTCCAGAAACTGAATGGCTTCTTCCGGCGTGTCAAAATAACTGATTTCTGCTTCGGCGTGCCGGTTGTATATCGCTTCCACTTTTTTTGCCGTCCCGCTCATACCGTGTATTCTTTAACGGTTTGAATAAAGTACTTTACCTTTTCCGGGTCCGTATCGGGATACACCCCGTGGCCCAGATTAGCAATATACCGCTGTGTTCCGAAGGCTTGCAGCATCTTCTTCACTTCGGCTTTGATCTGATCGTAATCGGCGTAGAGCACACACGGGTCCAGGTTGCCCTGCAACGTCTTGCCCGGGATTAACTGCCGCGATTCGGCCGCGTCCATGTTCCAGTCCAGCCCCACCACCGAGCAGTTTAACTGACCAATTTCCTGACGGGCAAAAAAAGCACCCTTGGCAAAAACCGTAATTGGTACGCCCGTGGCTTCCGCAACGGCGTCGCAAATCTGCCGGATGTACGGCAACGAAAACGTACGGTATTGATCGGGCGACAGGATACCGGCCCAGGAATCAAAAATCTGCACCAGATCGGCTCCCGCGCGGACCTGCGCTTTCAGGTATTCAATGGTGCTATCGGTAATCTTCTGAAGCAGCGCGTGCGAAAACGCCGGATCAGCGTACAGCAGTTTTTTGGCAACAGAAAACGTTTTGGAGCCCCGGCCTTCGGTCATGTAACAGAAAATCGTGAACGGCGCTCCGGCAAAACCGATCAGCGGCACCCGGCCGTTCAGCTCTTTTTTCACGATCCGGATGGCTTCCAGAACATACGCCAGATCGCTTTCGGCGTCGGCAACTTTGATGCGCTCCAGTTGCTGCTGCGTCCGTACGGTTTGCGGAAAAACCGGCCCCCGCTGCTCCACCATTTCGTAGGGTAGCCCCATCGCTTCCGGCACCACGAGAATGTCTGAAAAAATAATGGCGGCATCAACGCCCAGAATATCAACCGGTTGAATGGTCACCTCGGCTGCCAGCTCCGGTGTGGTCGCCAGTTTGATAAAGCTACCGGCTTGTTCACGCACAGCCCGGTATTCAGCCAGAATCCGGCCCGCTTGCCGCATCAACCAGATGGGAACGCGTTCTACGTTTTCGCCACGGGCTGCCCGCAGCAACAAGTCATTTTGTAAAGTCATGCTGCAAAGATAATTCGTCGGAACGGATTACACGGATTCAGGGATTAACTATCTGAGCGGAGATTGAGGATGAACCCGTAGACGAAAGGCATCAGTCATCTTGCCGCCGGTTTTCCTCCGGCTTGGAGCCGTCGGTCCTGCACGCCAATAGCTATATGACTCCAGTTTAGCTAATTTACCAAACAAACGTTTGGTAAATTGATTTGGGCCTGTTACTTTTACGCCATGCCAACCCAGAAAGTCACACGGGATGAGATTTTGGAAAAGTCGATGCTGGTATTCAAGCGGCAGGGCTACCACCGGACCACGATGGATGATCTGGCGCGGGCCTGCGGGTTGCTGAAAGGTAGTTTCTATCACTACTTTCGCAGCAAAGAAGTGTTGATGAAAGAAGTACTCCAGCGCGCCGTCGACCTGAACGAAAAGCACCTATTTTCAATCGCCTACGACGAAACCAAACCGCCCGGGCAGCGTCTGGACCAGTTGCTGAGTGCCCTGTTCAACGGTGTTATGCGGTCGGAAGGGGGGTGTCTGATGGGCAATACGGTTCTGGAAACGGCGTTGGTAACCGAAGAATTTAAGGAACCGTTACGCGCCCATTTCAACAGCGCCATGAATGCGCTGGCGCACATTTACCAAACCCACCACCCGGAGGACAAGGCGCGGGAGCTGGCGCAGCAGGCCACCGCCGAAATCCAGGGTTCGCTGTTGCTGGTCAAGTTGTTCGGCCAGGCGCAACTGCTGACCGATTGCCGCAACCGGGCCGTTGAACGCTTGTAATTTTAATTTTTATCTATACCACAACGACGGCTTTCAAACCGTCCTGCCAAATGAAACGAGTTGTTGTAACGGGATTGGGCGCCCTGACGCCGATTGGAAATACCGTAGAAGAATACTGGAACGGGCTGGTACAAGGCCGCAGCGGGGCCGCCCTGATCACCAAATTTGATCCTGCTCACTTCAAAACCAAGTTTGCCTGCGAGGTAAAAGGCTTCGATCCGCTCCAGTTTTTCGACAAGAAAGAAGCCCGCAAGATGGACGAATACAGCCAGTATGCCCTGGTGGTGGCCGACGAAGCCGTAAAGGACGCGGCTCTGGTTGACGACAAGGTAGACCCGAATCGCGTGGGCGTAATCTGGGCGTCGGGCATTGGCGGGATGTACAGCTTCCAGGAAGAGGTGATTGCCTACGGTGCCAACAACCGCAACCCGCGCTTCAACCCATTCTTCATCACGAAAATGATTGCCAACATGGCCTCCGGTCTGATCTCGATCCGGTACGGGTTCCGGGGTGTCAACTTTGCGCCGGTTTCGGCCTGCGCGTCGGCAACCCACGCGCTGATCGACGCGTTCAACTACATCCGGCTGGGGAAAGCCGACGCCATCATCGCCGGGGGGTCGGAAGCCGTCGTAACGGAAGTGGCCGTGGGCGGTTTCAATGCGATGAAAGCCCTGTCGGAGCGCAACGACGATCCGGCAACGGCCTCCCGCCCGTTCGACGCCGACCGCGACGGCTTTGTGCTGGGCGAGGGGGCAGCCGCCATCGTGCTGGAAGAATACGAACACGCCAAAGCCCGGGGGGCCAAAATCTACGCGGAACTGGTGGGTACGGGTGCCACGGCGGACGCCTACCACATGACGGCCACGCACCCCGAAGGACTGGGGGCCACACTGGCCATGACCGAAGCCCTGCGCGAAGCCAACCTGAAACCGGAAGAAGTAGACTACCTGAACGTTCACGCGACCTCCACGCCTATCGGTGACCTGAGCGAAGCGCAGGCCATACAGAAAGTATTTGGTGAAAGCCCCGAACGGCTGCACCTGAGCGCTACCAAGTCCATGACGGGCCACTTGCTCGGAGCTGCCGGGGCCATCGAAGCCGTTGCCGGTATCCTGGCAATCCAGCACAACACCGTTCCGCCGACGATTAACCTGCAAAACCGCGACGAACGCATCAGCCCGAATCTGAATCTGACACCGAACGCAGCGGTTCAGAAACCGGTGGACGTGGTGATGAGCAACACCTTTGGATTTGGTGGACACAACGCCATCGTAGCCTTTCAGCGGGTGTAAGTCGTTAGAATGATCTCCTAAGATTTCCTAATTTTGGTAAAATTTGGAAATCTTAGGAAATGCCTGCCATCGAAAAAGACCTCAAAAAAGAGATTCTGAAATTACCGTCGAACGAAAAGGACAAGCTGCTGTTGCGGCTCATCGCCAAAGACAAGGACCTGGTCGAACGGCTGCATTTTGTCTTGATCGAAGGCGAAACCACGACCGAAGAACGGCGGCAGGAATTGAAAGAGAAGATTGCCCAGACGGCCAATGGTCATTACAACCACCCCGACGGCTGGATGCTGAAGGCCATGCGCTCGCTGGCGTCGGCCGTGACCCATCACGTCAAGATTACCAAAGACAAATACGGCGAAGTTGAACTGAATCTGTACCTGCTGACGGCTTTTTTTGCGACACAGCCGAGCCAGTTCGCCCATTTAAACCACCACAACCAGAATTCGTGCGCGTTTGTCGCCAAGAAAGCGGAGTCGATTCTGAAGAAACTTCAGAAGATCGATTCGGATTACTACATCGAGTTTGAAACCGATGTCAACCAGGCGCTGGATTTCATCCACACGCGCGGACCGGGATTGTATGCCCGACAGATTGGATTATCCCGCCACTGGAACCCGTAAACCGGCGGTGTCAGGCCTTTGCTATCGAAACCGGTCGGTTTCTCCGGATGCTGATCAGAATAATCAAGCCGGTCAGTATGGCCGGAATGCTCAGAATCTGCCCCATATTCAAGGCGATGCTATTCTCGAAGCCTTCCTGATTCGCTTTTAAAAATTCCACTAAAAACCGGAAGCTGAAGAGCAGCACCAGAAACAGACCGGCGATCAGGCCATCGGCGATCTGATGGCGTTTGCGTTGCCATAAATAGAATGTTAGTCCCAGCAGAAACAGGCAAAAGAGCGACTCGTAAAGCTGGGTTGGATGGCGCGGAACCAGAGGCAGTAGAGCCGGGTCCGTTTCCCGAACGAAAACAAAACCCCAGGGCAAAGCAGTCGGGCGTCCGTAAATCTCGGAATTGAACAGGTTTCCCAGGCGAATCAGCGCCCCGGCCAGGCTGACGGCTATGACAACCCGGTCGAGCACCCACAGAAACGGCTGATCGGTCCGCTGCCGACTGAACAGGTACAAAGCCCCTAGCAGCGTAAGGGTTGCGCCATGACTGGCCAGTCCGCGGAACGGCAGACTGAGCATGGACTTCACCCACTGACCGGGATCGGCAAGCAGCAATTCCCACTCGTAAAATAGGTAATGGCCCAGCCGGGCGCCCACAACGGTCGCAACGACCAGGTACAGCATCAGCAAATCCACATCGGCAACGGGTTTGTGATCCCGTTTGTAGACGTGCGCCATCAGTTGCTGCCCCCCCAGAAAGCCGCCCGCGAACAACAGACTGTACCAGTTAATCGGTATTTCCAGACCGAAGAGTTTCAGCGTTGCGATTTCGGGAGCCACATCCCAAATGATAAAACCCAGTATCGTGTTCATGATCAACAACCGGATGTAATGCCCAGTAACAGGCAGCTCACGCAAAAATTAAGGAGGGCGTGCCGGTGCATTTTGTACCACGGATCGGCGGGCGTTACGGTTTTAACCAATTCCAGCAGTTCCTCTTCGTGCCATTGCGACTCCGCTCCTATCCGTTCCCGGTAGGCCCTCCACAACGGTTTTAATTCATCGGTATTCATTGCCATTCTTTCTTTAACAGTTTGCCGAGTTGGATTTTAATTCGATTGATTCGGGTGCTGATGTTTGTGCGGCTCATTTCCAGAATATGCGCCATCTCTTCGTAGGTGTGTTCGTCCAGATAAAGCATAATGATGGCCTTGTCAACGTCGGAGAGCTGGCTGATGGCCTGGTACAACTCCTGCGTTGTCTGCGTAAGTTCGCCGTCCGAGTCCGCCACTTGAAAGGTCCGTTCGGAAAATGACTCGCTTTTGGGGCGCGTTTTTTCCTTCCGAATCCGGGCGAATACCGTGTTCATCGCCACCCGGTACATCCAGGTGCTGATTTTCGACTGATGTTTAAACGAGGGGTAAGCCTTCCAGAGTTGGAGTACGATCTCCTGAAAAAGATCCTGTCGATCTTCCGGCAACGGATAATACAGGCTGCAAAGGCTGTGCAGCAACTTTTGATGATGCGCGATGAGGTGCGCAAACTCTTTTTGTAACGATTCCCGGGCCACGACTGAAGTACGACTGGATTTCAAGCCAATTAGTTGCTCAAAGCCGGGAAAAGTCACACCGGCACCAAAAAATTTTCGGCGGGCTATTTTCTACCGGCACCCTTCCAGATTCACCAGAATTTTCCTGACGATGTCCTCATCGGCGTTAATGGTCAGCTTTTTGTGCGGATTGGTAAAACCGGAAACGATCTCAACCGCCGATTTGGCAACGCCGAACTGGCGCGCCAGGTACTCCACCAGATAAGCGTTTGCTTTCCCGTCCTGGGACGGGGCCTTAATTTTAACGTTCAATTGGCCGGAAGCGTCGTAGAGGAGTTTATCCACTTTGCTGCCGGGTTTGACCTTGATGTGAAGCACCATGATTATACGTTAATCGGGTAGGTCAGGGAGGCTTCATCACCCGTCTTGCCCCGGAAACCCCAGTTGTGGGCGGGGCTTTCCAGGATACAGATTTCAATGTCGTTTACCGACAGGCCAATCTGCGCGCTGATGCGTTCAAAGAGCAGGTTGATCAGCTTCTTTTTGGTCTCCACGGTCCGGCCCTCCATCATCAATACCTCAATGATCACGTATTTTTCCGAGCGCCCTTCGGGCATGAAAAAATCCTCCGCTTCCAGGTACAGAAATCGGTGAGCCCGTTTGTTTGGCGGAAAGTGGAGCGCTTCCACCACGCACGCGTGAATCACGTCCGACAAACGGTCCCGAATCGCCCGCAGCGGCTCCTTAACCCCGTAAATCTTGACCTGACTCATTCGATAGACAGGAGAAAACAGAAATTAGCTTAAAGAAGACGGCTTTTCAGACTTAATAAATGAACGTGCCAACTTCGCTTTGCACCGTCACCCGCTTGCCTTCAAACGCTTCGACGTGGCCAATGACTTTTCCTTCAATACCAAACTGGGCGGCAATGTCGATCACCCGCTGGGCGTGCTGCTCGGGCAGGTAGATTTCGAGCCGGTGGCCCATGTTGAACACTTTGTACATTTCCTGCCAGTGCGTGCCGCTTTCCTTCTGAATCAGCTCGAACAGGGGCGGAATCGGGAAGAGGTTATCTTTCACAACGTGCAGGTCGTCAATAAAATGCAGCACTTTCGTCTGGGCTCCTCCGCTGCAATGCACCATGCCGTGAATCTGGCTTCGCAGTTCGTCCAGCAGCACTTTGGCTACGGGCGCGTAGGTTCGCGTGGGCGAGAGAATCAGTTGCCCCACGTTCAGGCCCGTCCCGTCTACGGGATCGGTGAGACTCTTGGAACCGCTGTAAACCAGGCTGCGGTCTACGGCGGGGTCGAAACTTTCGGCGTATTGGTCGGCCAGATAATGCCCCAACACGTCGTGCCGGGCGGAGGTCAGGCCATTGCTGCCCATGCCGCCGTTGTAGGTTTTTTCATACGTTGCCTGCCCGAACGACGCCAGACCGACAATCACGTCCCCGGCCTGAATCCGGTCGTTGCTGACCACATCGGCCCGGCGCATCCGCGCAATCACCGTGCTGTCGACAATTACCGTCCGGACCAGATCGCCCACGTCGGCGGTTTCGCCCCCGGTGCTGGCAATGTCGATCCCGTGTTGCCGCAGCATGTCCAAAACTTCCTCGGTACCCTCGATGATTTCGGCAATCACTTCGCCCGGAATCAGGTTTTTGTTCCGCCCAATGGTCGACGACAGCAGCATCGGCCCCACCGAACCCACGCAAATCAGGTCGTCGGTATTCATCACCACGGCGTCCTGCGCAATACCCCGCCAGACCGACAAATCGCCGGTTTCTTTCCAGTACAGGTACGCCAGCGACGACTTGGTTCCGGCTCCGTCGGCGTGCATAATGGTGCAATACGCCGGATCACCCGCCAGGGCGTCGGGCACAATTTTACAGAACGCCTTGGGGAACAGCCCCTTATCCAGTTTCGCAATGGCTTTGTGAACGTCTTCTTTGGAAGCCGAAACACCGCGCTGTGCGTATCGATCAGTTGGTTGACTCATTTCAGGTATTCCTGATAACGGTTTATTACCAGGTTGATTTATTTCAAAACTTCAACACTATTCAATTCCGGACCTCCGCCGTGATTGGCCGAACCGGCCACGATGTAAATGCTGTTTTTGTACACCACTGCCTGCGTACCGTGCCGCCCGTCGTTGAGTTTCGGCCCTGATGTCCAGCGGTTGGTTTTGGGATCGAGGATTTCGGCTTCGCTGTGCGATTTGAGTTGCTCGCTTTCTCCGCCGATGATCCACACTTTGTTGTCTTTTGTTATCGCCGTGCTGCCCGCCCGCAGGGTCGGAAAGTTGCTCTCTGCTGGCAGGGTTTCCCACTTTCCGGTTTTAAAATCGTACACATCCACTTCCGGCAGGGTTGTGTCGATCACTTTACCGGTTTTGGCCGACGACCGGCGTCCGCCCGCCAGATACATTTTGTCGCCCACGACGGCCGCGCTGATGTGGTCGCGGGACCGGGGTGCATCGGCCAGTTGCTTCCAGGTGTTGGTTTTCGGATCGTACTCATCCAGGCGCGAAACGTGGCCGTCGTAATGGCCGTCGATAATGCCGCACACCATGTAAATCTTGTCCTTATACACCACCACACCCGCCGATCCGCGCAGTTGGTCCTTCGGAATTTCCGGCCCTTTCCGCCAAATACCGGTTTTGGGACTATAAATATAAATGTTGGGAATCGGGGTTTCGTGCGGATACTTGCCCTCAAAAGCGCCCATCACGTAAACCTCGCCTTTGTAGTTGATGGCCTGGAAGTGGTTCATTTCCACCGGTGGCGTCGGCAGTTTTTTCCACATCAGAGTTTTCAGGTTCAGGGCTTCCAGTGGTTTCATCCCCCGCCCGCCGATGGCGTACAGGCTGTCGCCCACGAGGGCGGCTGCGTTTTCGTGGCGCTTTTCGCACTCGTTTTTGGTCGCAACGGTTTGCCAGGATTGAGCCATTACCCACGAATGGCCGAAGACGGTCAGGATTGAACAGGCAAGTAGTTTCTTGTTCATAATAATCGGTCTGATTTTAACGATTCTTGGGCGATTGAATCATTTTGGTAACAATCCGAAGTCAAATGTACGGCATCAGGCGTTATAGACAAGAAACCATCCTATTTTTGCCTATGACCTACTTTAAAATCAGCCTCCTTTTTTGCCTGTTTTTATCGCTCAACGGCATCTGTCAAACGGTTAAACCCACCCAATCGGACACACTAAAAGCCGTTGCTCCCGCCGATTCAGCCGCGGCTGCCGACTCAACGGCCCGTCTTAAAAAGGAAGAAGCCGCCAAAGCCGCCCCCGTTGCCGCCAGCGATCCGAGGGGTTTTCACTACAAAATTACCGCCGACGGCACCGTTACCGCCGGGAACGTCAACCGGGCGCTCATCCAGGTGGGAGGTTCGTTCGACTGGGCCGTCAGCAAAATTTTTCGATTCGCCAGCAGCCCAACTTTCGCCTACGGACAGCAGAATCAGCAACTGAATGAGCGCGAGTTCCTGGCCGATTTCCGGGCCAGTTACCTCCACGAACGGCGGTTTTATTACCTGGGCTTCGGGGCCACCGAAATCAGTAACCTGCGTAAAATCCGGAACCGGCTCACCGGCGGTGCGGGGGTTGGCTACAAAATCATCAGCCAGAAGAATGCCTATTTGTCCGTCACCAACGTGCTTTTGTACGAATATACAGATTTCCTCACCAACACCGCCGAAGTGCAGGACGTCAATGTGTTACGAAATTCGACGCGGGTGTTTGGGGAGTACCAGTGGGACGATGGACGGTATTCGGTCAACCATACCGTGTTTCTGCAACCGGCCCTCAACCAGCCCAACCTGCGGTGGAATGGCAGCGTTTCGTTTCAGATGCGGCTAACGGCACTGATCAGCGTTCGCACCACGGTTCAGAACTCCTACGAGAGCGTGGTGGCCGTCGGTCGGAAAAACAACGACTTTCGGTGGACAACGGGCCTCGTGCTGGAAGTGAAATAAGAAGAACTCATTTTCCCGAAAACAAATCTTAATGCGCTTTCATTAGTTATGAGTTGGTATCGCATGAATTATTCTCTTTTCGTCAACTTGTCCACAAAAGCTTATGCAGACAAATCAATCCTACGCGGAATATTTGCGGCATACCGCCGTCTCGACTCGGTCCTTTCCGGCGGCCTCGCTGGAATTTTTCCTGCTCGATCAGGCCCAGGAACGTCGGCATCGGCGCGAAATGGAACAATTGGCGAAGTTGGCCCAAACATTTGACTGGAAACTAACGCGGAATTACGCCAAAGCCCTGAGCAAAGGGTATACGCTCGTTATTGCCGACCGGTCCAGCTCCATTTTGTGGGTAAGTGACCGTTTTTTTTCGATGACAGGTTACAAACCGCAGGAAGCGATTGGCCAGTCGCCCCGCTTTTTGCAGGGTCCGGACACCGACCTGGCACTGCTCCGGCAGTTGTCGGACGACCTGTCCCGGGCTCATCTTCAGGCGCGCCCCCGCCCTATCCGGCAGCAGTTAATCAACTACCGGAAAGATGGAGCAACGTACCGCTGCGATATCGAAATTGATCCCATCTGGACGAAACAGGGCGAACTCACCCATTTTATTGCAGTGGAAAAAGAAATATAAAAGCCGTATCGCAGCCTTACGCGGGGCCGTCCGATTTGGTCAGGAGTTCCGCATAAGGTTGCGATACGGCTCTTTTATTTTTTCCACTCCCCGTCCACCAACCGATAAATTCCCAGCGGGTTGTCGGCTTTCAAAGCATCAGGCAACAGGGCATCGGGGAAATTCTGGTAACAAATCGGCCGGGCAAACCGTCGGATGGCGTTGGTACCAACCGAGGTCGAGCGAACATCCGTGGTGGCCGGATAAGGACCGCCGTGGTTCATGGCGTGGCTTACTTCTACTCCCGTCGGGAAACCGTTGATCAGCACCCGCCCCACTTTTTGTTCCAGCACCTCCAGTAAGTCAGCGTATTCCAGCAATTCGTCAGGCGTTCCGAAAACCGTGGCCGTCAGATGGCCTTCCAGACCGTTGGCAACCGACAGCATTTCTTCTTTCGTATCGGCCGTAACCATCAGGCTGCTCGGACCAAACACCTCTTCCGCCAGTTCGGGGTTTTCCAGCAACACATCAGCCGTAGTCGACAACAACGTGGGGTGCCCCGACGCGTAGCTTTCCACGACGGCCTCGGCCTTGCTGGCCACTAAAACGCTCGAATACGAATTGAGCTTTTCAATGCCAGCTGTGTAAGCCTGATAGATCCCTTTGGTCAGCATGGGCGTCGGTTGCGCCTGCGTCATCGCCAACCGGGCCTGGCTGATAAAGGCATCCCCCCCGTCTGACTGCTTGACGATGGCCAAACCGGGATTAGTACAAAACTGTCCTACTCCCAGCGTCACAGAGTCGACGTACGCTTTGGCCAGATCCAATCCTTTCTGTTTCAGAATGGCGGGCAGAAAAAACACCGGGTTGGTACTGCCCATTTCGGCGTACACCGGAATCGGTTCCGGACGGCGGACGGCGGCATCGTAAATCGCTTTTCCGCCCTTGAACGACCCCGTAAAACCGATGGCTTTGATCAGCGGGCTTTCGACAATCGCCATGCCCACATCCACCCCCGTGCCGTGAACCATCTGGAAGACACCTTCCGGCAACCCGCAGGCTTCCACGGCTTTCCGAATGGCCTTGCCGACCAAATCCGACGTACCCGGGTGGGCCGGATGGGCTTTAACAACCACCGGGCAGCCAGCCGCCAGCGCCGAAGCCGTGTCGCCACCCGCTACCGAAAACGCCAGCGGGAAGTTGCTCGCGCCGAAAATACCGACCGGCCCCAACGGAATCAGCATCTGCCGCAAATCCGGGCGGGGCAGCGGTTGGCGATCGGGCAGCGCCGTGTCGATCCGGGCATCCACCCAGGTCCCTTCGCGGAGGTATTGAGCAAATAACCGCAACTGGCCCATCGTCCGGCCGCGTTCGCCCGTCAGCCGGGCCAGGGGCAGGGCCGTTTCCTGATTGGCGCGTTCGAGCAGTTCGTCGCCCAGCGCCATGATTTCGTCGGCGATGCGCTCCAGTAACTGGGCTTTGGCTTCACCGGAAAGTTTACGATACGTGTGAAAGGCCGCGGCTGCCTGCCAGCAGGCGTGGGCAACTTCTTCGGGGGTTGATTCTTCGAATACACCGGCTAATTCTTCACCGGTGGCGGGGTTGATGGCTTGAAAACTCATGCTTTTAACGTTGTACGGTATTTACCAATGTACCGATTCCCTGAATTGAAATACGCACTTCGTCACCGGCCTCCAGCGTGAAATCATCGCCGGGAACAATACCGGTGCCGGTCATTAAATAACACCCGTGCGGGAAAGTGGTTTCGCTAAACAGGAAAGAAACCAGTTCGTCGTGCTTCCGCTTCATGCGGTTGATGGCAATTTTTTCGTCAAAAACCGGCTGGCCGTCCCGCCGGATTTCGAGCCGGATTTCGGTATCGGACGAGATGGGCGCGCCCGGCACGTAAAGGCACGGCCCGACGGCCGCCGATCCGTCGTAGGTTTTGGCCTGCGGCAGGTACAGCGGATTTTCGCCCTCAATACTTCGCGAACTCATGTCGTTGCCGACGGTATAGCCCACGATTTTGCCGGTCGACGTAATAAACAGCGTCAGTTCCGGCTCGGGTACGTTCCAGGTCGAATCTTTCCGGATGCGGACGGCATCGCCCGGTCCTACCGCGCGCGCAGCCGTTGACTTAAAGAACAATTCAGGGCGCTCGGCGTCGTAGACCCGTTCGTAGAAATCACCGCCCCCGGCATCTTTCGACTCTTCCATCCGGGCGTTGCGGCTGCGCAGGTACGTTACGCCCGACGCCCAGATTTCCTGCTGGCTGATCGGTGGCAGTAACTGCGTTTCGGTCCAGCTGCGGAACTCGTCGGAAGCGGTGGTAGAGGGCACTTCTTGTTGGAGAAAGTTGAACAGATCATCCTGATTAACGAGGTAGTCCCAGTCGTCGCTGGGTGCACGGTGGAAGCGGTTTTCGTGTTCAACAACAATGCCCTGGCGGGTACGGTATAGTTTCATGGAAGATTGAGGAGTTGAGGGTTGCTGTAAGAACCGCAAAAATGGACAATTTTACGCAGGTTTTCAGGCCGTACCCGTAATTAATGTAACCAAAAGTAACCTTTTCTAGATCGCCAGCCCGAAAATGACGGCCTGACTCAGTCCTGATTTTCGGCAGGTACTCCTTTGACTGCGATAAATTTTCTCCTAATTTTAACATAAATATTCCTAAGCAATTACGATTTTCAGCCTCATGTGTAAATCCTGCTCGCTCATAGCGTTGCTATTTGCCATCCTTTTGATGCCCGGCGCTAGCACGGCGCAATCTGCTAAAAATAAGCCCAAAGCCATTCTTCAGGATACTGCCAAGTTTGACCGCGATTACAAGCTGGAAGCGACCATGCTGGGCTATTTTTCCAAAGACGGCGCCCGCAATCCCACTCTGAAAGCCCAAAAAGGCGACCGCGTCCGGATTACAATCGTCAACGGCGAGGTGATGACTCACGATATTACCCTGGAAAAGCTTAAACTGAAGAGCAAGACCATTCTGGAAAAGGGCTCCAGCACCAGCATTACGTTCACGGCTGACCAGAACGATACGTACTACTGCTCGGTGCCGGGCCACCGCGCGGCTGGGATGGTCGGTAATTTTGAAGTCGTCGAAGGACCGATTTCGGACGCGACGATCGCCGGGCAATTGCCCGCGAAAGACGGTCGGCCCCTGAACCTGAATTTTGAAACGGGTACGTTAAAAGACTGGACGGCCACGGGCGACGCCTTCGCCAATCCGCTTTTTGCGCAGGATGACCCATCTCCCGTTCACGAGAAAGACATGCACATCGGTTTCGAGGGCAAGTATTTTCTGAGCAGTGGCGGAACCACCCACTACAAACAAACCGGCACTTTAACTTCTGCGCCGTTTAAAGTCACCCAGCCGTTTGCGGCTTTCAAAGTGTCGGGGGGCGCTTTGCAGGATACGCGCGTGGAGATTGTGCAGGCCGGAACAGACAAGGTGATTTACCACATTACCGGTCAGGGCCGGGCCACGCTGCAACCCGCCGTAGTGGACTTGCAACCGTATCAGAATCAGGAGATTTTTATTCGAATTGTTGATAACGAAACCGGTATTTCGCAGATACCGTACATTCCA
Source organism: Larkinella insperata (assembly GCF_026248825.1). Lineage (NCBI taxonomy): Bacteria > Pseudomonadati > Bacteroidota > Cytophagia > Cytophagales > Spirosomataceae > Larkinella > Larkinella insperata. Next base: position 1,013,159 of record NZ_CP110973.1, read on the forward strand.
AACGATAAATGGGCGCACATCAATTTTGATGATTTTCAGTTCTACGCAACGCGCCCCAATTTTCCGAATGAACTAAAGCAGAAAGATATCATCATCCTGCCGCCCCTGGACCCGGTCCTGAATGCCGGTCTTTCGGGTGTTGAAGCGGCCAAAGCCATGACGCTGCCCAAAGGCTTTAAAATCACGCTGGCAGCCGCCGAACCGGAGATCGTGAAGCCCATCTGTTTCACCATCGATTCGCGCAGCCGGCTTTGGGTGGTAGAGTCGCACACCTATCCCGTTCCGGCACCGGAAGGACAGGGTCGGGACCGTGTTCTGATTTTTGAAGACACGAACGGCGACGGCACGCTGGACAAGAAAAAGATCTTTGCGGAGGGGCTGAATCTGGTTAGCGGAATTGAGGTCGGCCTGGGCGGTGTGTGGCTAGGTGCGGCCCCCTACCTGCTTTTTATTCCCGCTGATTTCAGAAACGACAAACCGTCGGGACCGACTCAAAAACTACTCGACGGCTGGGGAACGCACGACACGCACGAAACCCTGAACAGCCTGCGCTGGGGGCCAGACGGCTGGTTGTACGGCAACCACGGTGTCTTTACCCATTCGAACGTCGGCAAGCCGGGTGCCCCGGATTCGGAGCGTACAAAACTCAACGCCGGCGTCTGGCGCTACCACCCCACCACCCGGCAATTTGAAGTTTTCGCCGAAGGAACCAGCAACCCCTGGGGCCTCGATTTCAACGACTACGGCCATGCTTTTATTACGGCCTGCGTGATTCCGCACATGTACCACATGATTCAGGGTGGGCGCTACCAGCGGCAGGCTGGCAATCACTTCAACCCCTACACCTACGACGACATCAAAACCCACGCCGATCACGTTCACTGGGTGGGTGAACGGGGACCTCATGCCGGAAATTTCCGCTCGGCGTCGGCGGGTGGTGGACACGCCCACGCCGGGGCCATGATTTACCTCGGCAATAGCTGGCCGCCGGAATACCGCAACGATATTTTCATGAACAACATCAACGGCGCCAAGCTGAACCAGGATCACCCAACGCGCGCGGGCTCGGGCTACATGGTTACGCACAAGCCGGATTTCCTGGCCATGAACGATTCCTGGTCGCAGTGGCTAAATATGAAATACGATGCCAGCGGCTCGGTCTGGGCCATCGACTGGTACGACAAAAACCAGTGTCACAGCGCCAATCCGGATGTGCACAATAAAACGATGGGCCGGATTTTCAAGATTACGTACGACAATGACAAATGGGTACAGGTCGATCTGGCGAAAGCTTCGGACAAAGAACTGGTTGAGTACCAGTTGAACGGCAATGAATGGTACGTTCGACAGGCCCGAATCATTTTGCAGGAACGCGGCCCGAACAAGAAGGTCCACAAGGCGCTGAAAGACATCCTGGCTAAGAATCCGGATGCGACCCGTAAACTCCGCGCGCTGTGGGCGCTTCATGCCACGAAAGGGCTAACGGATAAAGAATTGGAGGATTTATTGGGCAATGAGAACGAATACGTTAGAAGCTGGGCCATTCAGCTGCTGGCCGAAGACAAGTCTGTTTCGCCCGAAACCCTGAAACGGTTTGCGGCTCTGGCCCAGAACGACAACTCGGCCCTGGTACGGCTCTATCTTACCTCAGCCATGCTGCGGCTGGAACCGGGCCAGCGGTGGGACGTGCTGGATGCCCTCGTGCAGAAGTCGGCGGATAAAGAGGATCATAACCTGCCACTGATGGTTTGGTATGCCTCCGAACCCCTGGCGGCTATCGACATGAAACGGGCGCTGGAAATGGCCCAGAAATCAAAATTGCCAAAGCAACTGCCGTACACGATTCAGCGAATTGCCGCCATTGGCACCGACGATGCGAAAAAGTTGCTGAAAGAACTGAATGATCGGGTGGGCCAACGGGAACACTCCCACGAAAACCACGAAATCCAGATGGTGCTCGCTGAAGCGCTGAAGGAGTAAGACGGAGTTGAACGAAAAAGCCGGAGGTGTACCCGCGGCTTTTTACGTTCACTGCATCCTACGCAGTAATGTCGTTTAAACGTAGCCTTTAAATTATCGCTAATCGGTCGCCCGTTTCGAACGGAAGAGTGCGTAAAAAGTGTTAAATTAGTAAGCAATCGCCCGTTTTGGGCAGGTGCTTTTTACTGGCCCGTTGAGAATTCTTATTTGATAAAATGCTGCACAAAACCCGGGGAATCGTTCTGAGTTATTTCCGTTACCGCGAAACTTCCATTATCGTTCGTGTTTATACCGAGGAGTTCGGTCTGCAAAGTTACCTCGTCAACGGTGTGCGTTCGGCCAAGAGCAAAACAAACCGGATCGCCTTTTTTCAGCCGTTAACGTTGCTCGATATGGTGGTCTACTACAAGCCGGATAAAGACCTCAACCGACTCTCGGAAGTTAAAATCAATTACCCCTTCCAGCACCTTCCGTTCGACATTGCCAAGTCCAGTCTGGCGCTGTTTGTGAGCGAAATGCTGACTAAAACGCTGAAAGAAGAAGCCAGCAACCTGACATTGTATCATTTTCTGGAAGATAGCGTTCGGTATCTGGAAGAAGCCGAAGCCGACTACGAAAATTTCCACATTGCTTTTCTGCTGAAACTGGCGTTTTTTCTGGGGTTTGGTCCGGCCAGCGCCCGCGAGTTTGAGGAGCAGTTGCAGGAACAGAAATATCCGTTTTTACCCGATGAGGCTACGGAAAAGGCCCTGAATGCATTTCTGCGTCAGCGGTTGGGAGCGCCCGTGAAAGTTTCCCGCCAAACCCGGGCAGAATTGCTCGATGCCCTGGTGGCATTTTACCGGATTCACATTGATAGTCTGGGGGAAATCAAGTCCTTGTCGGTCTTGCGGGAGGTGTTAAGCTAAGGATCGCGGTGCACGGTGTCTGGCGCAAATGCGGGCAAACAAACGGCGATGTATTCGGCACCACCCGGCTCGGGACTGCTGTAACGCACCCATTCACCCGGATGCGCCACCACGGCCTGACCCGCCCGTACCTCCAGCGAACCGCCTTCGTGTTCCACGCGCAGCATCCCGCTCAGTACGACGGTAATTTCCTCAAATTCCGGGCGCTGACCGGGTTCTTCCCACCCCTCGGGCGATACCATCCGGGCCACGCTCACGGTCGAATGCCCACTATTGACCCGCCCGGCGTATTCTTCAATCCGTTTGGGTTTATTGCCAGCGGCTTCAATGAGAGTCGGTTTTTGGATTAAGGTAGGCATAGTGCTAAAATTCTTTTCGCTTCAACTCAAAACTCTGACCCAGGTACACGCGCCGAACCTGTTCATCATTGGCCAGATCTTCAGCAGTGCCCTGTTTCAAGATTTTACCCTCAAACAACAGGTACGCCCGGTCGGTAATGGAAAGCGTCTCGTTTACGTTGTGGTCTGTAATCAGAATACCGATGTTTTTGTGTTTAAGCTGCGCCACTATGCTCTGAATGTCCTCAACCGCAATGGGGTCAACGCCCGCAAACGGCTCATCCAGCAGAATAAACTTCGGATCGACGGCCAGGCTCCGGGCAATTTCGGTCCGCCGACGTTCCCCGCCCGACAACACCTTGCCCTTGTTCTTGCGAACGTGCGTCAGGCTGAATTCTTCCAGCAGCTTCTCCACTTTTTCCTTCTGGGCCTGCTTTGGCAAATCGGTCATTTCCAACACGGCCAGCACGTTTTCTTCAACCGTCAAATCCCGGAACACCGACGCTTCCTGGGCCAGATACCCAACGCCCAGCCGTGCCCGCTTGTACATGGGCAGATCGGTAACATCCTGGTCGTCAATATAAACTTTGCCGCTATTCGGTTTAATCAGGCCAACGGCCATGTAGAAGGAAGTGGTTTTGCCCGCACCATTTGGGCCGAGCAAACCGACAATTTCGCCCTGTTCGACCTGGTACGAAACGTGATCGTTGACCAGCCGGGAGCCGTATTTTTTAACTAAGTTTTCGGTTCGGAGAATCATGTTGCTTACTGCTCAGCGCCTACCGTCGCCTTTATATCTTTCAAATATAACTGCAACGATTTATTCCCGTTATAATTATTCTCCTCAATCTGGTAACAGATCGAAAATGGCTTGTCGCGCTGGAGAAAGAGCGCGTGGTGGGCCATGTTGAAACCGATGGCGGTGAATCGTTTGTAGGAACCGGCCTGCTGCACGGTCATTTTCAAGTGTTTCTCCTTCATAATGTACGGTTCTCCGACCAGGTAAACATCGCTGGTGGAAAAAACGGGCGCCATGTTTTGGGGGCCAAACGGCGACATTTGTTTGAGAACGTTGTAAAATTTCTGGTCGATCGCATCCAGATCCAGCTCCATGTCAATTTCAATCATCGGAATAAGCTGTTCCTCCTGAATGCGCCGGGTTACCACTTCCTCAAACTTCTGCTGAAACGCTTTGATATTCTCCAGTTTAAGCGTCAAACCAGCCGCGAACGTATGTCCGCCAAACTGTTCAAGCAATTCGGCGCACTCTTCAATGGCTTCGTAGACGTCGAAACCCGGCACCGACCGTGCCGAGCCAGCCGCCCGGTTGTGCGATTCGGTCAGAATGATTGTTGGCCGGTGGTATTTCTCGATGCAACGCGATGCAACTATACCGATCACGCCTTTGTGCCAGGTATTGTTGAACAGTACCGTGCTCTTGGCATTGAGCAGCCATTCATCACTCTGAATCATGGCCAGAGCCTGCTCGGTGATGCTGGTGTCGTACTGCCGACGGCTGTTGTTGTGTTCGTTGATTTCAAACGCAAAATCACTGGCCTCCTGCTCGGTTTCGGCCAGCAACAGTTGTACGGCGGCTTTGGCGTGCTTGATCCGGCCAGCGGCATTGATTCGCGGCCCTAACCCGAACACCACATTGGTGATATCCAGCGTGGAACTGAACCCAGCCACTTTAATCAGCGCCTGCACCCCAAAACCGGGCGAAGAATTTAGTTTTTTCAAACCGTAATACGCCAGAACGCGGTTTTCACCCGTAATCGGCACAATATCCGATGCGATGCTGATGGCTAATAAATCCAGGTAATCATATAACTGTTCGAGCGGAATTCCTCTGAACAGGCAAAGGGCCTGCAAGAGCTTAAAACCGACGCCACAACCCGTCAGATCCTTGCAGGGATATTCACAATCCGAGCGTTTCGGATCAAGCACGGCAACGGCTCTGGGAATTTCAGCCCCGGGCCGGTGGTGATCGCAGATAATGAATTCGATGCCTTTTTCCCAGGCTTCATCGACGCGCTCCACGGATTTTATTCCGCAGTCAAGACTAACAATCAGCGAGAACCCGTTTTCTGCGGCCCATTCGATGCCCTGTGTTGAAATCCCGTACCCTTCTTTGTACCGATCAGGAATGTAATAATCCAGCTCAGCGTGGATGGTTTTCATGAAACCGTAGAATAAGGCAACCGACGTGGTGCCGTCTACGTCATAATCACCATAAACCAGGATTTTCTCCCCCCGGACCATTGCCATCTGCAGCCGTTGCACCGCCTTGTCCATATCTTTCATCAGAAAAGGATCGTGAAGATGCGGAAATTCGGGGCGGAAATACGTCCGGGCCTGGTCGAAGTTGTATACACCCCGTTGCACCAGCAGCATGGCCATAAACGGGCTTACCTTCAGGTCACGGGTCAGGCTTTCCACAGCCAGTAACTCCTCGGGCGACTCCGGTATCGGCCGGTATATCCAGCGTTTCTCACTCATACTGCAAGTTAAAAAAGAAAAAGGTAGTACGAAACAGAAAACCTGCAAGCTCCGGCCAACGGCTCCAACCGGAACGCTCCGCTTCCCTTACCCATCAACTAAAAAATGACGAGTCCGTGTTCCCGTTATCAGGAGAGGAAAACAAATAATTTATCATTTTGTACAAGCAATTTACTTAACCAATATTCGAACAGATTCATGCCCTTTTGCATGGAGCAAATAAAAGCCAGACTTCAAAGGCGCGGAGGGTTCCAGGGTGATCTGTCCGGTGTTTTTTTGGATTACCCGAAAGTCAATCGGATAGCCGCTCAAATCCGTTAGTCGCAGCGCCGAAGGCTCGATTTCATTCATTTGAACCCCAATGGAGCGCCCGTCGGCGGGGTTGGGATAAACCGAGAGCGCGGACAATCGTTCGTCGTGCCGGACAGCAATGATTTTAGAATAGTGTCTGGTTCCATCTTTATCGACCTGCTGCAACCGGTAATAATTGGTCGTCTGATGGGATTGATCATCCACAAAAGAATATAACTGGCGCCGACTGACATCACCAAAGGCCGTTACCCGGCCAATGGGGGTGAATTCGGTTACGTCCAGGCTGTGTTCGACAATAAAATGGCTTGCGTTGCGCTCCGATGTGGTTTCCCACAAGAGTTGAATAACACTGCGAATGGGTTTTGCCCGAAAATTCGCTAATTCAACCGGCAGCACCACCCCCGCCCACTCCATATCACCGATGGTAAAGCCCTGCGGGTTGGGATCAGGACCGGCTAACGGACCATTTCCGTAAACAATCGTCACATTTTTCACTTTGTCGGGAAAACGCACTTTGTTGACATCCGACCGGGTGCTGGAAGTGGCCAGAATTTCGTTCCCGTTGACGCTATAGCCGGCTCCGGCCGGAATGACAGGCATTACGGTATTTCCGGCTTCGTCTGTTGCAAGAATGATAATCTTGTCCTGATAGTTATGATCCTTGTTGGTGAAATCGGTTTTGTACTGAAGAGCAAGCAGCGAAAACTCCAGACCCATGACCGGGTCCCCGAAGGTGAAGCTGTAATTTTTGGTTTCACTCACACTGTTGAAGTTGACGCTGGGAGTATTCAAACCCGTTCCCGCCCGGCGTGGGGATAAATTCGAAAACAAACCGGGACCCGTGATGCTGATGTCCACATTGACCGCTGGCGTACCAATACTGACGTACGAATGCGACGTGGCCCCGTCTGGATAAAGCGGGGCCGTGGTATTAAAATCCAGATCCTGTCCCAGGGAATATGTACAACTCAACAAGGCTACCAGCCCGGCAAAAAGTAGAGAACGGCAGTGCATACGTTACGGTAAGATGGTGTGAATAATTTTTTACCGTAAGACAGGCAACTCTCTAAAAGTCACAGGGTAGCTCAAACAAATTGCTTGGCTTCCTGCCAGTAAACTTCCATTTCGTCGAGCGTCATGTCTTTAAGCTGTTTGCCGTTTTTTCGGGCCTGCTCTTCCAGGTATTGAAAACGCCGGATAAACTTTTTGTTGGTGCGCTCCAGAGCCGTCTCGGGATTGATATCGATAAAGCGGGCGTAGTTGACCAGCGAAAACAGCACATCGCCGAACTCTTTCTCCGCCCGCTCGGCATCGATTTTCTCGTCGGTTTCGGCATTGAACTCCGCCTTAAATTCCTGCATTTCTTCCTCCACTTTTTCCCAGACCTGTTGTTTTTCCTCCCAGTCGAACCCCGCCCCCCGCGCTTTTTCCTGAATCCGCATCGCTTTCACCAAAGCGGGCAGCGAACCCGGTACCCCGGCCAAGACGGATTTGTTGCCTTCCTTGAGTTTCAACTGCTCCCAGTTCTGCTTCACTTTCTCCTCCGTATCGGCCACCGCGTCGCCGTAAATGTGGGGATGGCGGGCAATCAGTTTGTCACAGACTCCGTTCAGCACATCGGCGATATCAAAAGTGGCGCCCGACTGCGGCTCGGAAGCAATCCGGGCGTAAAAAACCAGGTGCAGCATCACGTCGCCCAGCTCCTTCCGGATTTCGGGCAGATCCTTCTCCAGAATAGCGTCCGAAAGTTCGTAGGTTTCTTCGATCGTCAGGTGGCGCAGGCTGTCCATAGTTTGCTTGCGGTCCCAGGGGCACTGTTCGCGCAGTTCATCCATGATGGTCAGCAGGCGGTCGAAGGCCAGCAGTTGCTCCTGCCGCCGGGCGGGCATCGTTTCCAGTTGTTGATTCAGGTTGGTTTGCATCAGACGTCTTTTTTACAAAGTTACCACGTTTGAACCACCCCAAAAAGCATTTGATTGGAACGCCATCAAATAGAAACGCAACGGTCGGCCAACCGCTTCCTAAATATTTTCGACCATCTGCTTGTTCCGCACCTTTTCCCTTCGCTACTTTGCAACTCAAAGTTCTTTTACGCCATGCTAAATAAATTACTTGCCGTTTACCGCTCCGGCGAAGGCCTGCGGCTGCTCATTCTGCTATCGGTCATGAGTATGGCCCTGGTTGTTGTCCGGCTGAACCCGTGGTACATCAAGATGTTGAGCTGGAATTTATTTCTGGCCTGGATTCCGCTCATCGTCGCCCTGTCGCTGCGCGAAGGTCTGGAAAACCGACGCCTGTCCAACTGGGTCTTGTGGCCGGGTTTGGCGCTCTGGTTGTTATTCCTGCCGAATTCTCCGTATATTATCACCGATCTGTTTCACGTCCGGCGGGTTCCTGAGGAAACGCTCTGGTTCGACACCATGATGTTCTTCATGTGCGCCCTCACGGGGCTGCTGGCGGGCCTGTACTCTCAGGTGCTGGTGCACCGGATTCTTAATCAGCGCCTGGGACGTACCCGGACGTGGATCGTCATGATCGGATGCCTGATCCTGACCAGCTTCGGCGTCTATCTGGGTCGTTATATCCGGCTCAATAGCTGGGATTTGTTCACCGATCCGCTGGAATTGGCGCAACTGGTCACCCAAAGTCTGTTCAATCCTTTTGCATTGAAACTTACTCTTTCGTATACTTTCGCGTTGGTGACACTCTATACCGGTTTCACCCAGTACGTTCAACGCCGTACGCATGAGTCGCTGGATTGACGTTCGGAAAAATTTGCGAAGCTTTCGGTTTGCCGCCGACGGTATCATCGCTCTGTTCCGATTCGAGAATAATGCTAAAATTCACCTGCTGGCGGCTCTGGCTGTTGCTGTAGCCGGTTTCTGGCTTCGGCTGGACCGGATCGAGTGGGCGCTGATCCTGACGCAGGTTGCTCTGGTGTGGGCGGCAGAAGCCTTCAATACGGCCATCGAAAAACTCGCCGACGTGGTTTCGCCGGAACGCCATCCGCAAATCAAAGCCGTCAAGGATTTATCCGCGGGGGCCGTGCTGTTGGTGGTGATGCTGGCCGTCGTTGTCGGTATATTGATTTTTGGTACGAAATTATTAGCGTGGTTAGAACGGATCGGATGGTTTTGAACGAAAAGAATGGCCGTACTTTTAGCCTTTTATCGTAAAAATTATCCAACTAGTAACCCGGAGAAAGTATAACAAACCATCTTTACCATTCAATTTCCTTTTCGATGTCCGAATCGCACGAACATTTACAAACCCTGACGGAAATCCGGAGCCTGATGGAACGCTCCTCAAAGTTTCTGTCGTTAAGTGGACTATCGGGGGTTTCAGCGGGAATTGTGGCCCTTCTGGGTGCCGGAGCAGCGTATGTAAGGCTGCAGAATAATCACCTGACACTGCTCAGCTACGAACGCATAAGCCGGCTCAATGGTCCGGCGCGTCAGGAAATGGTTGATTTTCTGATCCTGGACGGAACCGCCGTTCTGGTGATGGCGCTGCTGCTGGGCATCTTTTTTACGGTTCGCAAAGCCCGGCGCCAGGGACAGAGCGTCTGGAATAGCACCTCGAAACGATTACTCTGGGCATTGATGGTTCCGCTGGTAGCGGGTGGTATTTTTTGCCTGGCTCTAATCCGGTTCAACCTGATCTGGCTGACGTTTCCGGCAACGCTCATTTTTTACGGAATGGCCCTTTGCAGCGGCAGCAAGTACACCGTCCGCGACGTTGAATACCTCGGTTTATCGGAAATTCTGCTGGGTCTGCTGGCGCTGTTCTGGACCGGCTATTCCCTGTTGACGTGGGCCGTCGGATTTGGCCTGCTGCACATTATTTACGGTACTGTGATGTACCTCAAGTATGAACGAGACGAACGAAAGCGCTAATGCGAGAGTTCCTGATAGGTTTTAATAAAGCGTTTGAAAGTAAAGCCCGATTGGGAATCATGTCGGTTTTGATTGTGAATGAAACCCTGAGTTTCAACTCCCTCAAAGAACTGCTGGACATGACCGATGGGAATCTGGCGACACACCTGCGTGCGCTGGAGGAGCAGGGCTATGTCTCAGTAAAAAAACAATTTGTAGGCCGCAAGCCCAACACAACGTATTCGGCCACCCCCACCGGTCGCCAGGCTTTTACCGAGCACCTCAACGCCCTGGAAGACTTTATTCGTGGCTCCGTTTAAACGAAAAAGACCTGCAACCCGATCGCCATTGAGCCGCCGAAGCGGAACGGTTTCAGAGTACAGGTCTTTTCCAGGTACGGTTAAATCCAGAAACCGTCCGCGCGTTTGCCGGACTCAGAACAGATTCTGAATCTCTACCCGGCGCTGGAAATGCTGCCCGTCTTTGAACGGCAGATGAACCAGCACATGGCCTTCTTCCTGGGTAGCCTCGATATGCTCAGCATCAACAAAATCCGGGATATCAATAACCCTCAAAAACATCGGTACAGCCAGACTTTGACCTTCCGACACGTTTTTTTGTTGAAGTAATGTATATAAAACCAGTTTTTTCCCGTCGATCAACACGTTAAACGCATCCGGACCAACGCCGGGCGCGGATAACTTAATTACCAACCGGTCTGATTCCTGCTCGGTTTCCATACGGGTCATGCTCGATCCACCATACAGAGTATTCAGTAAATCAAACTGTCCTCCCATTCCCTGCAGTGTATTTTCTATCGGTTTCATAAGCGTACTTATTGGTTGTATGGTTACTGTTGTTCAAATTGCGTACCTAACTTGTAATATCTCCTTTTAACGCCATATTGGCCGGCGATATCGCACCCAGCTAAAAAAGGCTGCCAATTGGGCAGTAATTTGCTATTTAACGCAAATAATCCTGATTTTTAAGCCGGAAAAATGATAAAATAATCTATGATTTGGCTAATTGCCGCTTTTGTGAGTGTGTATGTGGTGTGGCGTTTTTTCCGCACTGGCAGCGGTATACCTGTGTTAATGTTCCACAAAATTGATCCAGAATTACAAGACGCCTTAACCGTTTCAGCCCCCCAATTCGAGCAGCAGTTGCAGTGGCTTCAAGACCATAACTACCAGACCATTACGCTCGAACACTTTGCAACTTCGCTTCACCAGCGAAAATCATTGCCCGACCGATCGGTGCTGATCACGTTCGACGATGCTTACCTCAACAACCTGACTCACGCGCTACCGATTCTGCAACGGTTTGGAATGAGTGCCGTGCTGTTTGTGCCAACGGCTTTTGTTGGCCGCTGCAACGAATGGGACGGCTGCACCGATCCGCTCATGAGCATCGACCAGCTCCGGCAATTACTTCCTACGTTTGAACTGGCGTTGCATTCACACCGGCATTTAAATTACAAACACCAAACTGCTGCGGTTATTCAGGCGGATTTGACGGAAAACATAGCGGCTTTCGATGCCCTCCACCTGCCCTACACCCGGGCTTTCGCCTACCCGTATGGGGGTCGCCCGAAAGACGCAGCTACCAAACAGGCCATGCAGCAGGCAATGGAGCAGTTACGCATCGAAATGGCCTTCCGGATCGGCAACCGCCTGAACCGTTTGCCGACGAGCAACCGCTTCGAACTGCAACGGCTGGACATTCGCGGTACCGATTCCATGGCTCAATTTGCGCGGAAAGTACGGTTTGGCAAACTACTCTAACGAATGAACATCTTCATCGATACCGAACGATTGCGGGATTTAAACAGCGGCCTGGGGCAATTCTGTCTGCGGCTGGGGCAGGAACTGGTCCGGCAAAAACCGCCATCGGCCCGGCTTACGTTCCTGGTTCCGAAAGGACAGGAGGGCGTTTTTGGTTCGAACGTCCAGTATCAAACGGCCGTCTGGTGGCGGAGATGGTACAATCCGGGTAAGCACGACCTCTGTCACCTCACCCACCAGGACTCCCGGTTCTGGCCCGTGTCCCGGCAAACCCGAACGGTCTTAACGATTCACGACCTGAATTTTCTGGAACGGCCGGATTACGATGACGCCAAAAAGAACCGCCGCCTGACGGTTGTACAACGCGCGGTCGAACGGGCCTCGGCCCTCACCACCATTTCGGAATACACAGCCTCCGTGGTCCGCCAGCACTTGACCCTGCCGCCGGTTCCGCTGACGGTTATTTACAACGGTAATTCGCTCCGTCACGACGCTACCCAGCCGCTCGCGATTCCGGGTCCGTTTTTCCTATTCGTCGGCGTCATCCATCCCAAAAAAAACCTGCACACGTTGCTGCCACTGCTGGAAGCCTTCCCGGAATGGAGGCTGGTCCTGGCCGGTCCTGATGCCCATCCCTACGCGGCCCACCTGCGTGAACAGGCACAACGGCTGGAAATTGGCGACCGGCTGGTGATGCCCGGCGCGGTGACGGAGGCCGCCAAAAACTGGCTGTACCAGCACTGCGACGGCTTTCTGTTTCCGTCGCTGTCCGAGGGATTTGGGTTGCCAGTGGTTGAGGCCATGAGTTGTGGCAAACCGGTTTTTCTGTCGCGCCTGACAAGCCTGCCCGAAATTGGTGGGAAAGAAGCGTATTATTTTGAATCGTATGAATCGGAGGAGATGGCCGAAACCGTGTTTGCGGGCCTCAACGACTTCCGGGCCAATCCGTTCCGGGCCGATCGGCTCCGCCAGCAGGCGGCCCGCTTCAGTTGGGAACGGGCTGCTCAACAATATTGGCAGTTGTATACTGATTTGTTGTAAACGGGTTACGGTATTGGATTTACTTTGGCTACCTTTGCGGCTTATTGAACCATTTTGAAGAGTATGCTTCGAACGCACACCTGCGGAGAAATCCGCATCGAACACGTTACTACCCAAGTTATTCTCTGCGGCTGGGTGCAACGCATCCGCGACAAAGGCGGTTTGATCTGGATTGACCTCCGCGACCGCTACGGCCTGACCCAACTGCTGCTCGAAGAAGGCCAAACCGATCCGGCTATCCTTGAGACCGCCCGGTCGCTGGGCCGTGAGTTTGTGGTAAAAGCCTCCGGCGAAGTGATCGAGCGTAAATCCAAAAACCCCAACCTGCCTACGGGTGATATCGAAGTCCGTCTGGAAGCGCTGGAAGTTCTGAATCCGGCCAAGCTACCGCCCTTCCTGATCGAAGACGAAACCGACGGGGGCGACGACCTGCGGATGAAATACCGGTACCTGGACCTGCGCCGGAATCCCGTTCGGAGAAACCTCGAACTGCGTCACAAAATGGCGCAGCAGACGCGGATTTACATGGACGGCCAGGACTTTATTGAAGTCGAAACGCCGGTTCTGATCAAATCGACGCCGGAAGGCGCCCGCGATTTTGTGGTACCGAGCCGCATGAACCCGGGTGAGTTCTACGCCCTGCCTCAGTCACCCCAGACGTTCAAGCAACTGCTGATGGTATCGGGTTTCGACCGGTATTACCAGATCGTCAAGTGTTTCCGGGACGAAGACCTGCGCGCCGACCGCCAGCCGGAGTTTACGCAGATCGACTGTGAAATGTCGTTTATCACGCAGGAAGATATTCTGCAAATGTTCGAAGGGCTGGTGCGGCATCTGTTCAAAACCGTGAAAGGCATCGACCTGGTCCAGGTGCCCCGCATGACCTACGCTGACGCCATGCGACTGTACGGTTCCGACAAACCCGATACGCGCTTCGGGATGGAGTTCGTCGAGCTGAAGGGAGCCTTCGACACCGTCGATCTGACGTCGGGCAAGAACTTCGTCGTGTTTGATTCGGCGGAACTGGTCATTGGCATCAACGCCAAAGGCTGCGCTGAATACACCCGCAAGCAGGTTGATGAATTAACTGACTACATCAAACGTCCGCAGATTGGCGCGAAAGGGCTGATTTACGTGCGCTACAACGCCGATGGAACCATCAAATCATCGGTTGATAAATTTTACACGGAAGACGATCTGAAACAATGGGTTGCCCAGTTTCAGGCCGAGCCGGGCGACCTGCTGCTCATCATGGCGGGCGATGCGGCTAAAGTTCGGAAACAACTGAACGAATTGCGGCTGGAAATGGGTACCCGGCTGGGCCTGCGCGATCCGAACCAGTTTAGCGCCCTGTGGGTGCTGGATTTCCCGCTGCTCGAGTGGGGCGACGAAGAAAACCGCTGGTTTGCGATGCACCACCCGTTTACCTCGCCCAAACCGGAAGATATTCCGCTGTTGGAAACCAACCCCGGTCACGTGCGGGCCAACGCCTACGACATGGTGATCAACGGAACGGAAGTCGGCGGGGGTTCCATCCGGATTTTCCAGCGGGACTTACAGTCTAAAATGTTTGATTTTCTGGGCTTTACGCCCGAAGAAGCCAAGGCGCAGTTCGGTTTCCTGCTGGACGCGTTCGAGTACGGAGCTCCTCCCCACGGCGGTATCGCGTTCGGTTTCGACCGGTTGTGCTCCATCTTCGGGGGCGCCGATTCGATCCGCGATTTCATTGCCTTCCCGAAAAACAACTCGGGCCGCGACGTGATGATCGATTCGCCCGCTACAATCTCGCCGGCGCAACTGAATGAGTTGCAGATTGCCGTAGCGAAGAAGTAACAAAAAAGGGCCGACATTGTCGGCCCTTTTTTGTTAAAACAGTTTTTCGTTCGGCGGTTTGACGCCTTTCATCCGGATATACACGGTCGTTTGGCCCCGGTGGTGCGTCTGGTGTTCAAACGCTTTGGCCAGCATCGTTTCGCGGGACATTTCGCGCGGCCCCATTTTCACGTTTTCGGCCAGTTGCGCATCGCTTAAGCCTTTGACCCCGTCGATCACAAAGTCATAACTGTCCATCACGGCTTTCGTCAGACCGGCTTTGGTCTTGAACTCTTCCATGGTTTCCATTTTCTTGCCCTGCATCGGATTGAACTTTCCGGTAGCGCCCGACGCAAAGTTGTAGTTTGCGTTGGCCAGGTGCAGCATCTGCTCGGCAAAACTCCGTACTTCGGGGGTCGGCTTGAAACCGATGCCGTCTTCCGGCATCGCATCCAGGTATTCTTTCGTATACTCTTTAGCGCGCTGCCATTCCGCCGTAATCTGGCTCACGGTTGCCAGTTTGGTCGAAAAGCCGCTGAAGGTTACCCAAAGCATCAGGGTTAGGGCGGTGAATCCAAATTTTTGTTTCATAGCGAGAAGTAATGGTTTGAGAACCAAAGTTAAATCCGGTAGGCAGGTTTGCAAGCCTTCGCCCGGATTTCTACTCAAAAACGAGCGTAAAATAAAAATCGAACCGAAAATGTGATTTGCATCGCTTTTTCGTTTAAAATGTAGATCCGTTTAGCAAGCAACAAATCAACTATGTTATTACCCGCCGAATACACCCGCTACGAAAAACATCTGAACCTGCCAGAAATTGGCGTGGAAGGACAATTGAAGTTAAAACAGGCTCGTGTTCTGGTGGTAGGCGCCGGTGGATTGGGTTGCCCGGTTTTGCTGTATTTAACCGCGGCTGGCGTCGGTTCCATTGGTGTTATTGACCCCGATACGGTTGCCATTAGTAACCTGCAAAGGCAGGTAATTTACACTACAGAACAAGTAGGTAAACCGAAGGCAACGGTAGCCGTAAATTCACTCAAAAAAATCAACCCGGAAATCAGCTTCAACGCCTACGCGTATGCGCTCGACCGTTCAAACGCCCGGACGATCATCGACGAATACGATTTGGTGGTGGACTGTACCGACAACTTTACGGTTCGCTACCTGGTCAACGACGTCTGCGTGATGCAGGAGAAGCCGTTTATTTATGGAGCCATCCACCGTTTTGAAGGACAGGTGGCGGTTTTGAACGCCCGGCTGGCACCTTCCGAGTTCCAGCCCGAGGAAATTCGGCGCGGCCCGACGTACCGCTGTCTGTTTCCGGAGTTTCCGAATCAGATGGAAATTCCGAATTGCGCCGAAACGGGCGTCCTTGGCGTTTTGCCCGGTGTGATCGGCACTTACCAGGCCAACGAGGTCATTAAACTGATCACGGGCGTTGGTCACTCGCTGAGCGAAGAACTGCTGATGGTGGATCTGCTGGCGATGTCGTTTCAGAAAATTCGGGTTCGCCGACGGCTTGACGCCGAAACAGCCGCCCAGAACGGATGGGAAGAAGGCCAGCGCACCGTTGCAAAAACCGAAATCCGCCAGAGCATCACCGCCCTGGAACTGGCCCAACGGCTGACGAAGGACGAAGATATTTTTCTGCTCGATGTCCGCGAACGACCCGAATATAACATTTGCCACCTGGAAAATGCGGTTCTGATTCCGGTCAACATCATCGCCAATAACGTTAAACGCATTCCGGTTGACCGGCCGGTAGTGGTTTACTGCCACCACGGTATTCGCAGCCAGTACGTGGTTGATTACCTCCAGAAGGAATTTGGTTTTACGAACCTGATGAACCTGCAGGGCGGCATCAACAGCTGGGCGCGGGATGTAGAACCCGAAATGGAAGTCTATTAACGTTAAAACATGCTACCTAACGCCCGCTTGCTGTCAGCCAGAGCAGCAAGCGGGCTTTTTTTATTCCATTCAAAACAGGACCGCCGTACGCGGACTCAGAATCGGTCAGTCTGCTGCGGCTTAGCAGAAAATGACTGATACAGTAAGCGGCAGTTTTGACAAAAGGGCATTGACGACTAGGCCTTTGTCAGGTGTTTGAGACTTTTTGCTTTGCCATTCAGCCCGGCCTTTTTCTTCTCCGGAACCGGGTCTTCCTCTTTTTGCACCGGATCGGCAGTTGGGCTGGCCGGAACGGCTTTTCCCGCAAATTCTCCTTCGAGTTGCCGCCGACCGTCTTTGATTCGCATATGCCCGGCAAAATCAGTTGCTTTTCTTCCGCCGATGTTCAGGGAGCTGACTAAGCGCTGCAATTGCGTAGGGTCGTATCCTACCAGATAAGACAGCAACGAAACCGTTACGGCAAATTTGAAATAAGAAGCCGCCGACATGCCGAGAATTGGGGTAGAGGTATCACTCGCATCCACCGGAACGGAAAAACTGGCTACGTATGAACCGGCTACCAGAATCAGGTACGCCAGAAAACCGCGAAACATCGAAACTACGGGGTGTTCGGTCATATAAACAAGACTCCGGTATTCGAACGAATCCGGCTCCAATGCATCCATGTCAATGTGGGGCTTTTCGTTAACTGCACTGAGATTACTGGACAGGCCCCCAATCACCCCCGCCAGAGCCGCCAGCAGGGCGGTATTGGTTGGCGTAAACGTCAGGGCGTACAACCACAACGTATCCCAGATGACATGCCCTGCTTTGTCAAGAGGTTGCAGCTTCGACGCCGGCACACTCAACCCCATAAAAAATAAAACCAGCCAACCGAAAAAGAGGAAAATCCCCATCAATCCACGGTTGCGGACGTAGTGTTTACCAACAGCCGGATTTTCGACAGTAAGCGCATCGTCTGTTTTCATAGCGGTAAGGGTTAACCTAATGAAGTTACGCCCATTAGCTACTCATTGTCAACATATTACTTGAAATCCAGGTACAACTACGCGTCGGTATCCGGTAAAATACGCGCGTCGGCAGGCCGTCTGATAAGGCTACTTGATGCCCGCCTGTTTGTCCAGTTGCGGTAGTTGTTTTTTGTATTCGGCAACGTTCCAGACAATGTCCCAGTGCTTTACGTAATCGGCCAGGGGCGGCAAACCGACTTCCGCCCGCCGTTGATCAACGTGGTCGGGATCGTTCAGCGGCAGGACGTACGCTTTCCCGGTTTTGCTGTCCTGACCGATTTGGCTGCCGTACGTTTGCCGTCGCCCTTCGCCCAGTGCCACCCGATCTTCCAGTAACGCCAGCGCACTGGGTTGCGCCTTTTGGGCTTTCACGGCTTCACGCATCATGGGCAGGTATTTTTGCTGCGTGGCCAGATCAGCGTGCTGAATCACCAGAAATAGGGTTGTACTTGCCTGAGGCCCCACTTTGTCTTCTCCAACCCAACCGTGCTGATCCAGAATAGCCTTCACCTGGATGAGATTAACGCTGTCTTTTTCTTCGATGGTTTTCCAGAGATTTTTAACTTCCGGCGACTCAAAACCGTGTTTTTGCCCCACCTCATTGAGTTGCTGCCGGTATTTCTGATCTTCATCATAAATTGCCAGCAGCTTGGCCTGCAACGGTTTATCGTAACTGGCTTCGATTTTATCCACCTGCGCCTGTAGGTTGGCCACTAGGTCCTTCCACTCCTGCCGGTCGTGCAGCCCGTTCAGATCGCTGTCCGTTTTCAGGTGCCGGATGTTGATAAATCCCTTTTCAACGGCCTGATTCAACCACTTCATCGCCAGTTCAGTATCCTTCGTTAAAGCGGCCGAACAAGCTGCATTGTAAAAATCAGAACGGTTTTTCTGCTCGAGTTTAAAAGCCCGTTGGTAGAGATTAACGGACTCTTTATAAGACTTATCCTGGTATTTTTTCTCGGCCTGACTAATCAGGGAGGCATAATTTTGCCCAAAAGTCAGCGAATAGAAAAGACTGAATGATACGAAGAGAAAGAATTTCATACGGTTTGAAGCGGTTTATTCCGCAATATAACTACAAGGCTAGTTAATATTAAAAAAATTGCTTGTACCGTCTATTCAAAATGAGTTTCAGTCTGTTCGCGGTACTGGATGAAAACCCGCTGCACCGCTCCTGGCTGCAACAAGCGGTATTTATCTCATAATCAGTCTTCATTCAACTAACAGGTTAGGTGAAAACTGCAATAAGGAACACTCGACAGGCATGACGGTACATGACGAAAACCCCGAATCCATTCGCTTTCTTCCCCTAAATCCGTGTTCCTTTCTCATTTCGGACAGCATGAACGTACGAACCTCCCATCCCCTGGCCTTACCGGTCGGCACAACCCTCGACCGGTACATTATGAACCGCCAATACGCCTTCGCGTATGCTACGGGCGAACTGTCGCAATTGCTGCGTGACATTGCGCTGGCCGGTAAAATCATCAACCGGGAAATCAACCGGGCCGGTCTCATCGACCTGACCGGCGGTATGGGCGTACAAAACGTCCAGGGAGAAAGTCAGCAGAAACTGGATGTAATTGCGGATATTCGGTTCAGTCGGGCGCTAAAAAATGGCGGGGAGGTATGCGCCATCATTTCGGAGGAGGAAGAGGAAATCATCCTTACCGGTAACAACAACGCTAAGTACGTGGTAGCCATCGACCCGCTCGACGGTTCTACCAACATCGACGTGAATGTGTCTATTGGTACGATTTTTTCCATTTACCGACGCGTAACGCCGATTGGCAGCGAACCCACCGTCGAAGATTTTTTACAGGGAGGCCACGAGCAGGTGGCTGCCGGTTACATTCTGTACGGCTCGTCAACCATTCTGGTGTATACAACCGGCCACAGCGTCAACGGCTTCACGTACGATGCCTCGCTGGGTGAATTTATCCTGTCGCACGCTGACATCAGAAGCCCGCTGGACGGAACAATCTACTCCTGTAACGACGGCAATGTCGATGAGTATGAAGAACCCGTCAGAAAGTACCTGGCCAGTTGCCGGGAGAAACACCATACCGCTCGTTACATCGGCTCGCTGGTGGCCGATTTCCACCGAAATCTGCTGAAAGGCGGGATTTACCTGTATCCGCCCACGGCCAAAAACCCGGACGGCAAACTTCGGCTATTGTATGAGTGCTATCCGCTGGCGTTCATTGCCGAGCGGGCGGGTTGCCGGGCGGTTACGCACAGGGAGTCGATTCTGGACATCAAGCCGCGCAGTTTGCACCAGCGAAGCTCCCTATACATGGGCGCTCCGGCTATGGTCAGCGACTTGCTGTGCCTGTTTCCGTAGGCAAAAACCGTATCCGGACCCACTGCGTTCGCTGGCTGTCCATTCCCGCGTTATTGATTTGTCTCCCCGTTAGATGGTGCGCGACCGCCGTGTTGAACTCCTGATCGCAGGTGTATACCCGTAAGTCGGTCAGCCGCTCGCGGGCATCGACCCGAAAACTGATGAGAACGAAGTCGATACGGCTACTCTGACAAACTAGGACCGGATCGGTCAGGTACCGCGACAACTGAACCACCAGGCTCTCCTCCGGAACCGACCGGAGTGCAAAGGCCTGCACGGCGCAGAAAAGCAGCGAAAGCACAAAGAAGAATACCAGCGTTGGCATGGTGCAGCTTATTAACGCACCAAAAATAGAGGGCTTTAACAGGCCCGACGAAGTTCCACACCATTCGCCGGTCGAAACCGCACGCTGGACGGTTGAAAGTACGGTCTGGAGCGTTGCATTTTTAAACGGTTACCGCCGGATAACGTTACCTTTACTTTACAAACCGCGGTGAAAGGTCACAAAAACATAATTCGGAATGAGCCCGTAAATTCCGGAACTCCGTGCAATTTTGCCACCGGTATTGATCTGCAAAACTTCCTGTTTCTACGCTATGGCGACGCCTGATTTTTCTGCTCTACCGTCGGTCGACGAGTTCGTTGATCGGCTGGAAACCCTTCGAACGGCCCTCAAAAACGCCATTGTTGCGGTGGTGACGGCGCAGGGCGAGGAAGCTGATGCTGCGGAGTTTGATTTACGGTTTCTGCCCCTCACCCTGAGCGATTCTGACCTGGAAATTACGGCACTCACCCTGAACAACGACGAAACCGATCCCCTGACGCTGCATTTCAGCGACCACAACGACGTTGAACTCGACGGGCTTTCAACCGACGATCTGGTCAATTTGTATCAGGTGGTGCGCCACGCAACCGAACCTGACGCCTGACACCGTTCATGTAAACTTCTCATACATAATTAGGATAATCAGGACAAACCCCGGCAATGCCGGGGTTTTGTTTTAAAAGGTCGTCAAAACGGCATCTAGACATAAAAGCTGTGCGACGACAGAACCAGGTTGGTTTCGTGGAAGTGTTCCTCAAACAGATCCTGCAACTCGTGAACGTACTGGATATACCGGCGCGACTTAATGCACAGCCAGCAGTTCATGCCGGCCACCAGACGTGCATTTCCAAACCTCCAGGAATACGCCGATGGATCGGGCTGAAAGCCGAAGGCCTGCAACCAGGGCCTGGTTAGCTTGATGGGTTGCAGTTCATCGGACGAGAGACTTTTCACATGCTGTTCGGTTAACAGAACAGGTTCTTTGTGAACAACGTAATAGCGGTCTATCTTTGGACTTAGTGTTGCGTTCATCGTAGGAGTCAATCTAATTAGTTACCCATTTTACGTAAAGGGATAAATAATATTGCTTTTCGAAGACGCCTTTCTGCGTAAGATTAGTTAATGGGAAAATAAACGCACATTCCCTTAACAAAGCCTTGACTATCAAAAACTTGATAATGAGTTTATTAAAAACAGTAAGTGGACAATCTAGCAGACATGCGACCAGTTTGGGCACAAAAAAGCCCGGTTTCAGCCGGGCAAAAAGTTTAGATTTATCGAATCAACAAGGTCAGGCTGCGGCCCGCACCTGAGGCTGAGGACGTTGCAATTGGCGAACGTGTTCTTCTTTCAGCACGATCACATCACGCTGCGGTTTGCCGCTGTTGATGGAATCGACCAGCGCGTCCAGCAGCCGATTGGCCCATTCCGGTATGTATTTGCCTTCTGCTTCGACAAATACTTTGGGGAAGTTGTATAAACCCCGACCCAAGCCGAACTGCACGGCAGCCCGCTTCATGGCATCAGAAATCCCGCCCTTCACGGGTTCGATAGCCGTCCGGCTGGCACCGTCGGTTTTGCTGATCACCTGGCCGGAAGGCAACGTGACGGTTATCGTGCACAGAAAACCGCCGTCGATTTCCCTGATTTCGTTGCTCCAGTTGGCCCAGCCAAATTGCTCGTCAAATCGCTCCATGACGGAACGGTTGGTGATGTAAGGCACAACGATCAGTTTGGCCGGTTTGCCGTTTTTCGCTTCAATTACCTGCTGCACCCGCCATTCGATCTCTTCCGCCTGCAAGGGGTTTGTTAATTTGTGGAGTTCCATTTCGTTAGTATTTGCTTGCTTAAATATAACAAATTACCGCCAGATTTCATTCAAAAACCTCCTGAAATATTCACTTAAAAGTGCTAGGATAAGCAACGCAAAAAAGCCTGATTTTAGCTACTCAACCCTGTAAAATGCAAAATGTTGAGTAACATTTAAGTAACGTAAATTCACAGCCGGTAGGTTACCCGGTTGCACAGAACCTTCACCCCGAATTACGGGTTAAGCAGATCATCCCGTTTTCGCGTAACTTACCATCCAAATTCCCGCAAACTTTGTCATTCATGAATTCATTTCAACCTGAACTGGCTCGCGCGCATTCGTTCCAAGCTCTTCCCAAAGCGGGTTGCTCTCTGCTCGGGCCTTGGGGTCGGTCAGCAACTGTTGGGCTTGCGTGGCTCAGTTGTTTGCTGGGCATTGTAATGGGCGGCTGCACCCGCATGTATCATACGCGACGGAGCATTCAGGAATTAAACCAGACGTTCGTGGTCAACAAAAAGCAGGCGCTTTTTTATGCAGACCAGCGCAAGGTCAAACAAAGCAAACGGCTTACCAAGCCCGCAACGGCGGCTCTTTACCTGCAAAACGACACGCTGTTTGTGGAGTTGGTCAAAACGTCGCTGCCGGCTAACGACGGTCGGCCCGCAACCATCGACATCTCCGATTCAACGTACGTTTTTTTCGTTAATCCGCGGCTGGGCAAACCGTCGGTGGATGAAAAAAGCGCCTGGTTTCGGTATCATTTCACCTCGTTCGATGCCGACCTGATTACCATTCCTTTCAAGTACCGGATAGGTCAGCAGGGCCAGCCGCCCGAGATGATCACCACGCCCAATGCAGCCGTGTACCTGGGTTTGCGCTACGACCAGGGGTTTCATCGCAATGTGTTTTACCACCACCAGCAGCGTTCCGAAATTCGTTCGTACAGCATCGGGGCGGGCGGTCTGCTGGGGCTGACAGCCGCGACGGTACGGTCTTTTTCAACCGCCGGGCAGTATCTGGACGAGTACGAGGGGGTTTGCCTGAGCTACGGTTTTGCGGCCATTTTCGGCTATCGGGCCGTTAATCTGGGCCTGGCCGTCGGATTCGATTACCTGATTGATCAAAACAAGAACCTCTGGATTTACCAGAACAAACCGTGGCTAGGCGTTACCATTGGCTTGAACCTTAACTAAAAACACGGCATTTCAGGCCCGAAACCGACTGGCGAAGACCTTGAAACAACGCTTCGAGTTCAATGGGGTAACTCATAGACAGCATAAGGTTACTCTTAGTTGTATTGCCGTTTGGGCAAACCGTCAGGCCAGCATCTTTTCAAAGTCCAGCAATTTGCTGTAGTGGATCACCGCACCCAGGTGATTAATGGTCTGATTGGACTGGCGGATAGGCAGGTCATCGCAAGCCAGCGTTTTGATCACCTCCTCATCCGACTGAATCAAAACAAAGCCGATGATCCCGACCAGACGAATCTGTTTTTCAAGAATGTACTGATCGTCCACCCGGCTGACTTTGTTGACAACCATGAAAACGGGCGAACCACTGGAGCACTGAAACAGGCCCGTATCGATCAAAAACTGCGGTCGGTCGGCATACCGGAAGTTTATATCGGTGGCCGTGATTCCTTTGCGGTAGATGGGTGTTCCCGTAGCCGAATCCTGTAAACTGGTGGGATACCCCACCATGTATACTTCTTCGACGGCGTCGATATTGGCAAGTTCGTGTGCTGAGGGCATCCGGTATAGTTCCGTCGAGGGGATGTAGATCGAGGTTCCTTCCTGTTCGGCTTTGTTCAATACCCGTTGCAGGGGATAGATGCAAAGATCAACTTTCGGATCGGGATGCGGAATGCAAGCTTGCCAGAAATCGGTGCACGTAATCTCTACCTGATTTTCGTGATCGGGTTCACCGTTGGGCTTCCGGCTGGTAAACCGGATCCGGGTCCATTTGGCATCCTGAGCCAGGTGCCGGTTGGTTACGATAGCCTGAAAAACCGTTCCGCCCTCGCGTTGACAGAGTTCGTAAATAAGGCCGGTTCCCCGGCGGATTTGTTTGGACGCCAACGTGCATTCAATCATGACGATCGAACCCGCAACGCTTTTGAAAGGCTTAAATTCCTGAGTGACTAGTCCACTTCGCATTTTCAACGTGTAAGCAATTTTACTTATAGATAGGAGTACTCAAGCAAGAGTCAATCTTCATGCCTGAATTGCACACACGAAGTATTTGTGAGTAAGCGGTAACCGATTATCAATTTTCAGTAACCTCCAAGACCATTTGGGCAGCCGGGCAAATCAACCGAATTACCATCGGCGGTTTGCTGGTTTTCGTTTACCAAGCCAATTACGTGCTTTTCAACCGCTTCATGAAGCTTTGGAACGCCGGTTTCAGTTCTTCAAACAAAGGGTGATTCCGGTTTTTTAGCATCACTTCACTGAACATTTTGAGGCCAATTGCAAATTCAGTCGCTTGTTCCTTGTTGTCGAATGGGTCCTTTTCCCGCAACCGTTCGATGATGCCAAACACTTCATCGTGGTTGTCGAATGTTAATTCCAGCTGCTTGTCGGGGACGCTTTCACCGTTGGCGAGTTCCACGAGTTTGAGCGTCAACTGATATTTGTTTGTCTTCTTTTCCATGGATTTAACAACGTGTTTCTGCCATAACCTTACTCGAACAGAACAAAGTTGCGCTATAGCGCATTAAATAAATCATCGGGATAAAACCATTACCAAAGAACTTCAACCAGAAGCTTTATCGGGCAAGAGCGGCCTTTAAAATTGGTTCAGATTTATTCGTTGGAAGTCGGGTGAAGTTAAGTTTACAGAAGCAACGCGGAAACGCCGGTGAACCGGGCCGGCGGTAGGGCAGACTCCGCCCCAGGTGCTGCACGAACTTGCCTATACGCCACACGCCGGAGACCGCAGCCTGATGGGGTATAACAGCCATCGACGCAATTTATGGTCGCCCGCTTCGGTCCTGACGCCCGCCGGAGTCAGCGCAATGGGATTCAGTATTGCTGATTGAGCGACTACTTTACGATGGCTTCCTGAATGCGAATTGGGGCTGTTTGTACCAGGGGTAACGTAACCCGGAACCAGCCACCCGCTTCTTCGATGCGGGGAGCCGGATGGTTCAGGAGCCGGTATTTGTCGGTGATGTTCGACAGCCCCACGCCGTTGGATTCGACCCGCACGGCCCGGCGCTGGATGTTGTTTTCGACCAGCAAGTGCCCGGTTTCGGTCGTACAAATCCGGATCGTCAGCGGTTCTTCAAGCAACGCCCGGTTGTGCTTCACGGCATTTTCAACCAGCAGTTGCAGCGTGAGGGGCGGAATGAGTGCATCCTGTAACGCGTCGGCTACGGCAATTTCCGGGCAGACGCTCCGTCCATACCGGGTTTTAAGCAAATGAAAGTAGGACTGAATAAACGTTAGCTCTACGCTTAATGAAGTCAGTTCCGAATCACCCGCCCGCAGCAGGTACCGATAAACGCTCGACAGCTCATCGACGTAATCAGTGGCCTGCTGGGGATTTTCTTCGATCAGGGCGGAGAGCGTGTTGAGCGAATTAAACAAAAAATGCGGGTTTACCTGACTTTGCAGTGCCCGCATCTGGGCCTCAGTAAACTGCTGTTTGAGCCGTTGAACCGTCAGATCGGCTTCCAGTTGCCGACGCAGGTACTGCTCCCGTTCGCGGGCCAGTTCCTGTTCAGCCATTACCTGCCGGAGAGTCTGCTGCCGTTGCCGGTACGACAACCCCAGCGATACACAGACCAGATCGAGCAGGATACCCACTTGCATAATGAAAGCAGGATGCTTGGGCAAGGGTAAGCGAAGAACGACCTCAAGCCCCTGGTCAATGTACCTGTTCAGCATGATTGTAGAGAAAACCTGACCAAGCCATATCGCCAGAGTCCCGACAAAAAAGAACCGGGCTAACACATCGGTGCGCTTCAGGTAGATCAGAAAGGTGTAGAGGATGGTCAGGTTCGTAGCAGTCATCACAAGCCCCCGTTCCATATCAAGCAGAATGGCGTGCCAGCCGGTTTGCCAAAACGACGAAAACAGATTGAAATACGTTTCAGGCAGGGCCAAGACCAGCCAGGCTTTCTGCATGATGCGGTACCAGCGCAGCAGACGAGGGTGGCCGTTTAAGTCCATAAAGGTTAGGGCCAACTCCAGGTGGAGCGCCGAGAACAGGAAGGGTGGGACCGTCCGGACAAACGCCATCACGGCCGGTTCCAAATGCAGGGCATCTGTACCAAA
This sequence comes from Larkinella insperata, assembly GCF_026248825.1. Taxonomy (NCBI): domain Bacteria; kingdom Pseudomonadati; phylum Bacteroidota; class Cytophagia; order Cytophagales; family Spirosomataceae; genus Larkinella; species Larkinella insperata. The sequence continues at coordinate 1,039,385 of NZ_CP110973.1, forward strand.
TGAAATAACCCACAGAAAAATATAAAGACTGTAGAGCGCATAGATTCGTTCCCGGCGAATTATCCACTGAATCAGGTTAGCCGCCATGATCACCATTGTGGCCCCAACGAACAGCAAAATCCATTGGTCGTAAGCTGGTAAAGTCAGGTGCATATAGCGCAATAAATTGAAGTTCAACGAAAATAGGAAAAAGTTGCTTTACCTGTCGCTTTTTACGGTTCATGGCAAAAAAGGTTGGGAAACCAGGGACATACCAGCAACTTCGGCCGTAGAATCAACCAGTTAACAACAGCTGCACATGAACCCTCACCGCATCCTTTTTGCAACCGTCCCGTTCGACGGTCACTTTAGTCCCCTGACCGGCCTGGCCGTTCACCTGAAGCAACTTGGCCACGATGTCCGCTGGTATGTGGGCGGCCATTACGGCGAACGCGTCCAGGCCCTCGGACTGCCCCACTACCCCACCGTAAAGGCTCCTGTGATCAACCAGACGAACATGGATGAACTGTTTCCGGAGCGCAAGACCATCCGAAACCCCATCAGTCGTGCCCGGTTCGACGTCAAACAAACGTTTCTGAATCCGATCCCGGGTTACGTGGATGACCTCCTGGCCATTCATGCCGAGTGGCCTTTCGACCTGATTATTTACGACCTGGCCTGCCTGGGAGCCTTGTTTGTGCAGGAGTTGCTGGCCATTAAAGGTGTGGCCGTGGGGGTATTGCCCTTGTTTGAAAGCGAATCCAATCCCCCTTCCGACAATCCGCATCAGGCTCCGCTCAAACGTTGGCTGATCCGCCAGGCGAAACAGGCAAAGCTTTATCTAACCTTCCGGGTGATGATGAAGCCCTGCAACGTGCTCTACAATAAACTACGCCACCAGGCTGGCCTGCCGCCCGAGTCGGGTTTTATGTTTGAATCGGTATTCCGGAACGCCCATCTGTACCTGCAAAGCGGGGTACCGGGTTTCGACTATCCGCACCGGCAGCTTAGCCCCAACGTTCGGTTTGTGGGGCCCCTGATGCCGCATCGGTCGGGTAGGAAAGCGCCGTTTATGCAGGCCGAACGCACCCTCGCTTACAAACACGTAGTGCTAGTCACGCAGGGAACATTCGAGCGCAACGTAGAAAAAATCCTTGTACCGACCCTGGAAGCCTATAAAAATGACCCCGACACGATGGTTATCGCCACAACGGGCGGATCAGACACCGAAGCATTGCGGGAGCGTTACCCACAGCCTCATTTCCTGATCGAAGATTTCATTGACTACGACGCCGTCATGCCTTACGCAAACGTCTACGTCACCAACGGGGGCTACGGGGGCGTGATGCTGGCCCTTAAACACAGGTTACCTATCGTGGTCGCCGGGATTTACGAGGGCAAGGAAGACATTGCCGACCGGGTCCAGTTCAACCAGGTGGGCATAAACCTCAAAACCGAAACCCCCAAACCGGTGCAGATCCAACGGGCGGTGGCCCAGATCCTCACCAATGACACGTACCGGCAACGGGCGCAGCAACTGAGCCAGGAACTCGGACAGTACCAGGCCAATGCGTTGGCCGTGGGCTACATCAACGCCCTGATGACCGAAAAGACCGGCACACTGGTCAGCCTTTAACCAGCAGGCCCGCGAAGAAAAGTAGCCCATTCTTTATCAGCTTCTTAGGTACCGGGTTTTGAAACGCACAGCACCACGAACGGAATGTCCAGTTCGGGCGGGCGTTTGCGTTGCCATAAACCCAGACGTAAGTACTTTTTAAATAACTTTTTGCATTATATATTTCCGGTAAAGCATACGAAGTGCTATTTGCCGACCAATGGTGGCTACTTTTCTTCAACCCTTAATGCGTATTCTACGATGAAACCTTCAAGACGAAATTTCTTACAGTCACTGGGCGTGAGCGTGGCCGGTATGGGCTTGTCGCAGGAATCCACTGCGGCCCCTTCACACGCACATAAAGCCGTCAAACCCACTGGAGACGAGCAGGTTCTGTTCGTGGGCGACAACATTGCCATTGCCAATACCGAGTACGGAAAAGTACGGGGCTTTATCCTCCGGGGGATTCATCAATTTTTAGGGATTCCGTACGGGGCCGATACTTCGGGGAAAAACCGGTTTATGCCCCCGCAGAAACCCGCCCCGTGGACCGAGGTTCGTCCGGCCCTGTGGTGGGGCAATTCAGCGCCCCAGATCATGGAAAAACGGTATGCCAATCCGTACGCGTCGTTTGTGGACCACTGGAACTACGATGACGTGTCGGAAGATTGCCTGAAACTGAACGTGTGGACGCCCGCCCTGGATGCCCAGAAACGGCCGGTCGTCGTCTGGCTGCACGGGGGCGGGTTCGTTAACGGCAACGGCATTGAACAGGACGGCTATCACGGCGAAAACCTGGCCCGGCTCGGCAACGTTGTTTTCTGCTCCCTCAACCACCGGCTGGGTGCACTGGGCTATACGCACCTGAAAGCCGCCGGGGGGCATCCGGCCTCCGGTAACGTGGGAAATCTGGACATGGTGGCCGCCCTCGAATGGGTTAAAAACAACATTGCCAACTTTGGCGGAGACCCCAACAACGTCACCATCATTGGTCAGTCGGGCGGTGGGGCCAAGGTAACGACGCTGATGAACATGCCGTCGGCGAAGGGGTTGTTCCACAAGGCCGTTGCCCTGAGCGGCAGCTCGCTTGCCGGCGTCAATAAAGAGTATGCCGAAAAATTAGGGCTCAAAGTAGTAGAAGAAGCGGGCCTGAAACCCGGCGAAATCGACAAACTTCAGCAGATTCCCTGGCGGGACTACATCGATATTGCCAACCGGGCCGTTGAAAAAATGGCCGACGAAGCCAAACGGCTCAATCTCCAGCGCGGGGGCTACGCACCGGTTGCCGACGGCGTAGCCCTGAACGCCGACCCGTTTTTTAAAGACGCCGATCACTTCTCGGCCGACATTCCCCTGCTCATCTGCTCGACGTTTCACGAGCAAAGCCCCAGCCGGACCGATGCCGCGTTGGAAAGCATCTCGCTGGCGGACGTGAAGGAACGAATTAAACCCCGGTTTGGCGACAAGACGGGCGAAATTGTGGATGCGTACGCCAAAAACTTCCCGAAGGCGCGCCCCATCGAGATTTGGGCGCTGGTCGTTTCCAACCGCAAGAATGCCATTGCAACCGCCAATGCAAAGGTATCGCAGCAAAAAGCCCCGGTTTATGTGGCCTGGTTTGGCTGGCAGCCGCCCCTGTTCGATGGCCGGATGCGGGCGTTCCACTGCGATGATATCTGTTTCTGGTTTTACAACACGGACCTGATGCTGACCCATACGGGAGGAGGAAAACGGCCCCGGGCCTTGTCGGAGAAGATGGCGAAATCTTTCTTGAATTTTGTCAAAACCGGCAATCCAAACGGCGGTGGTCTACCAAACTGGAAACCGTATACCGTTCAGAACGGCGAGACGATGGTGCTGGATGATGCTCCCATGCTGGTTAACGATCCGGACCGCGAAGCCCGAAAAACCCTGGCTTAATTTCCAGCCTGCCTGGCCGAAAATAGGCAAACCGTATAATCACCCCGGTAAGCAGATTTTTTGTGCTTACCGGGGTGATTTTTTGCTCTTGCTTCCCGTTACGGATGGGCTCCGTCGCAAGCACGAGCGTGCACTCAACTCCTGTTTTTACGCTACGAAAGACTCAAAAGTGATAGTTAGGTCCAAAAAACACGAGTAGAGGCAAGGCAAAACGGCAAAGTTGGTACCTTTTTTGGTAGTTATTCTATACTCAACGGTTATTCAACAAAGTCGATGCCTTTTCCTCCAAATGAAACCGAGCGGTTAAGAGCCCTCCATCGTTACCAGATTCTGGACACGTTACCGGAGCAGGATTTTGATCACCTTACGCAACTGGCTTCGATGATTTGCCAGACTCCTATCTCGTTGGTTTCGCTGCTGGACCAGCAACGGCAGTGGTTTAAATCGCGGGTTGGAATAGACGTTTCTGAAACCAGCCGGGATCTGGCATTCTGCAACTACACCATTTTAGATGATACCATTCTGGAAGTAGAAGATACTACGCAGGATCGGCGCTTTCAGGAAAATCCGTTTGTTACCGAAGCTCCTCACCTGCGGTTTTATGCCGGCTTTCCCCTCATTGATGCCGACGGTTACGCCCTGGGCGCCCTTTGCGTAATGGATCATACGCCCAGAAAGCTAACTCCAGACCAGCAAAAAGCGTTGCAGATGCTGGGCGAAATGGCGACCAAACTGATTGTGGAACACCGGCAAAAGCAGGAGCTGCACTACCTGGAGAATCTGTTCGCCATGTCTGCCGATTTGATTTGTATCGTCAGTGCAGACGGTTTCTTCCAGCGGTTAAACCCCGCTTTTCACAACGTATTGGGCTGGACCAACAGCGACGTGCTTCAGACTTCGTTTCTGGCGTTGGTTCACCCGGACGACCGGGAACCGACCCGGCAGGAGCTGAATCGGCTAGCACTGGGCGAACCGACCGTTACTTTTGCGCACCGCATCCAGTGCCAGGACGGCGACTACCGGCACATTCAATGGGTTATAAGCCCGGAGCCCGGTGCGGGCTCCCGCTTCGCCATTGGCCGGGATGTAACCGAGGAAAAGAGAAACGAAGTCCGGCTTTTTCATTCCGAAAACCGGTTTCGCTCGTTCTTTGAGAATTCGCAGGGCTGCATGAGCATTCATGATCTGGCAGGAACCCTGTTGAACATCAATAAGGCCGGCGCTCAGGCGTTGGGCTACGAACCTCAGGAGCTGATCGGTCGCTCCTTGCGTTCAATTGTACCACCGGTTCAGCAGACAGAGCTGGAATCATACTTAAAATCCATTCCGCAAACCGGAAAAGCCAGCGGACACGTTCATGTTCTTCACCGGGGCGGTTCAATACGGACTTATCTGTTTAACAACATTCTCGAAACGGACTCCAACGGCTCGACGTACGTTATCAGCAATGCCATCGATATTACCGACCGGCATCAGCTGGAAGCCGATTTGAAGTGGACGAAGCAGATGCTGGAACAAACCAACGAGGTGGCTCGCATCGGCACCTGGGATGTTGACCTGCTCCAAAACACGGTTTACTGGTCGCCGGTTACCAAAGCCATACACGAACTCCCCAGCGACTATGTTCCCAACCTAAAGGAAGCCATTAACTTCTTCAAGGGCGTCCACCAGGATCAGATCCAGGAATGCCTGAATCGGGCGGTCCAGCACGGCGAAACCTACGATATCGAGTTGCAGATCGTCACGGCGACCGGGCGGCCAATCTGGGTGCGCGCCATCGGTACGCCGGAGTTCGAAGAAGGCGTATGCCGCCGTCTGTATGGTACTTTTCAGGATATTAACGAGAAAAAAATTGCTGAGCAGACGCTGCTCAACGAAAAATCCAGACTAGCCGCTTTTGTTGAACACGCCCCCGCTGCGGTGGCCATGTTCGACCGGGAGATGCAGTATATCGCCGTCAGCCGACGCTGGATGGAAGATTACCGGCTACCGGGCAGCGTGCTGGGAATGTCGCACTATGATGTTTTTCCAAACACAACCGAAAAGTGGAAAGCTACGTATGCCCGTTGCGTGCAGGGTGCCGTTGAATCAAATGCTGAAGAGTGGGGGAAGCCTTACGGCTGGGAGCAGGAACAATGTCTGCGCTGGGAAGTGAGGCCCTGGTACCAGTATGACGGGACCATCGGGGGCATCATGATGTTTACCCAGGATATTACGGAAGCCAGTTTGCAAAAGCAGGAGTTGAAAAAAGCCAAGCAACTCGCCGAGCAGGCCAGCATTGCCAAGTCGGAATTTCTGGCCAACATGAGCCACGAAATTCGAACCCCTTTGAACGGTGTAATCGGGTTTACCGACCTGGTTCTCAAGACCTCGCTCAACGAAACGCAGTTGCAGTATTTGACGCTGGTCAATCAATCTGCCAACGCCCTCCTGAACATCATCAACGATATTCTGGACTTTTCGAAAATTGAAGCCGGTAAGCTCGAACTGGCTATTGAGAAAGCCGACCTCTACGAGATGTGCGGCCAGTCGGCCGACATTATTACCTACCAGGCTCAGCAGAAAGGGCTTGAAATGCTGCTGAATCTGCCTGCCAACCTGCCCCGGTTTATTCAGGTTGATTCCGTGCGGCTCAAGCAGGTGCTGGTCAATCTGCTGAGCAACGCCGTTAAATTCACCGAAGAAGGCGAAATCGAACTCAAAGTCAGTCCGCTGAGTGACCTCGCGCAGCGTTCCATCCTCTACCGGTTTGAGGTAAGAGACACCGGCATTGGCATCAAACCGGAGATGCAGGCGCGTATTTTTGAAGCCTTTTCTCAGGAAGATATTTCGACCACCAAAAAATACGGCGGAACCGGCTTGGGCCTTACCATTTCCAACAAATTGCTGGGCATGATGGGCAGTCGACTGGAGCTCAGCAGCGCTCCCGGACAAGGAAGCCGGTTTTTCTTCGACATCTGGCTTGAATCAGAGGTGGGCGATCCGCTACCGGGTCGGGATCTGAGCCTCATCAAAAAAGTATTGATTGTCGATGATAACGAAAACAACCGCCTGATTCTGCGTCAGATGTTCGGTCTGAAAAGCATTCAGGTCGAAGAAGCCCACAACGGATTTGAAGCCCTTCAGAAACTCGGCCAGCACGATGATTACGACGTTATTCTGATGGACTACCACATGCCCTACATGGATGGCCTGGAAACGGTGGAGAAAATGCGGGCCCATTTTCCCTCATTCCCCAAAAACCAGTCCGTCATTTTGCTTCATAGCTCTTCGGATGACCACCGGATTATCAAAGCCTGTGAATCCCTGGCGATCAGCCAGCGGTTGCTGAAACCCGTGAAAATGACGGAGTTGTACCAGGCCGTATCCAGTCTGACGCACACCCACCCGCACAAGGATACCGTCGTTGCCGACGAGCCGTTTCCGCTCCAGACGGCAGCGGTGAACGTCCTGCTGGTGGAAGATAACAAAGTGAATCAATTGCTGGCCAAGACAATCGTCACCCGGATTGCCCCGAATTCCATACTCCGAATTGCCAACAATGGCCTGGAAGCCATTGAAGCCTATGCTCAGGAGCGCCCCGACCTGATTCTGATGGATATTCAGATGCCGGTGATGAATGGCTACGAAGCCACCCAGCGCATCCGGCAACTGGAGTCGGAGGGCCATGTACCCATCATTGCCCTGACGGCAACAACCGTCAAGGAGGAAATGGAACGGTGCCGGGCCGTCGGCATGGATGATGTTATCACAAAACCCATCATCGAACAGACGCTGTTTGGCATCTTCCACAAATGGCTCAGCCCGGCGGAAGACGTCACCCCGGCCTCCAGCCTGCCCGTCGACCCTGCGGATCACTTTGACTTTCAGGTGCTGAAAATGCTGACGGAGGACGATCTCGACTTTATGCGCGAGCTAATTGAAGCTCTTGAAATGGAGCTGACCAACTCCTCCTCCGACCTGATCCAGCGGACGAAAGAATGGGACCTCAACGGTTTGAAAGCCGCCGGGCACAAACTCAAGGGAATGTCCCTAAACGCCGGTATGAACCACCTGGGTCAACTGGGTCACACGCTGGAAATACTGGAAATAACGGAACCCGAAGCCGTTCACGAGCTGGTCGACCGCATTCAGGCTGAAATTGAACTGGTTTTTTCGCTCCTTACGGAAGTAAAAAAAGCCCAATCCTGTTAGTCCCCGCAGGCAGCCCCGTCTCCCTGAAGCCCCAATTTAATGACCGGGGGATGATCGCCCGTGCGCATCCCCAGTCGGCTTTTTTATTACTCACTCCACCTGGTCACGGGCCTGAAAGCGGCCAGTTCCCCGTCCCAGAAAAGAGCCAGAAACCTTGATAGAATGGCTAGAAGCTGCCCTACCCTTCCAAATAACTCCTTGTTAATCAGAAAATAACCGTACTGGCTGCGTATTCATCGGTTAAGAACACAGAACCTAACAGGAACCGGAGCCACTGCCTCACTTTCCCCTCCCTTTCATTGCCCTACGTAAAGGGTCACGGTTCAAGTTCATCGATACCCGTTCATTAGGCGCTATGAAAAATGAATTAGAACGTGCGGAGTACATCGGCTGCGATCGGGGCAACGGTATTGGCCGAATGGCCGAACCAGGTGCCGTTTATCGAATCCTTCGATCGGGCAAGGCAACGGTATTCCTGGAGCGATGCCGCCCTCCCGCCCAGTTGCTGGCCAACCGCCCCGACGTGCAGCAGGACGACCAGAACTACCGGTATTACTTCGAGCTAACGAACGTTGCCCGGGCTTATTTTTATCCGGCTTTGACCATTTCCGGCTCGGCGGGCTATTCGTCGCTTTCGTTCGTGAGCCTGTTCAATCCGATTTCCAATGCCGCCAGCATTGGCATCGGTCTGGCGCAACCCATTTTCAACCAGCGGCTCAACCGAACCCGCCTGGCCGTGGCTCGCGCCCAGCAACAGGAAGCCGCCCTGAACTTTCAGAATACGTTGCTGGTGGCCGGACAGGAAGTATCGGATGCCTTGTCCCTGCACGAACGGGCGCTCGAAAAAATGCGCATCCGTTCCAATCAGATGGTGGCCCTTCGTAGGTCCGTCGAGTACTCCCAGGAATTGCTGCGCAACGGTTTTGCCAACTACACGGAAGTGATAACGGCGCGCCAGAGCCTGCTCCAGGCCGAATTAGGCAGCGTAAACGACCGATTACAGCGGCTGCAATCGGTCGTCAATCTCTACCGGTCGCTGGGCGGAGGATGGCGTCCGTAGCCGTTACAATGTCAGGCGCTGCTTGTCGTTGAGCAATGCCTCTTTCAGCTTCTGATACGGCAGCCGCTGCGGGGAAATCTTGCTGTTGAGCGCTAAAACCGCTGCCGTGGCCGCCGATTGACCCAGGATCATGAACACCGGCTCCATGCGAATCGAGCCGTAGGCAATGTGCGAACTCGACACGCATACCGGTACCAGCAAATTGCCGCACTCCTCCTCCTTGGGCAGAATCGAACCGTAGGCAATCGAATACGGTTTATCCGGATGTACCCCAATATCCCCCTCGTTCTGCACAAACCCATCCGACTTGACGTACCGCTGCGAATTGTGCGCATCCAGCGCATACGACCCCATCCCCACCGGATCAGGGACCACCGTTTTGCCCAACGCATCGGCTTCCTTCATCACAAACACACCTTTCATCCGCCGGGCTTCCCGGATGTAGAGCTGATGGGGCCAGTTGCCGTTATCGGTAAATTCATCCCTGGCCAGCCCCCATTCTTTCACTTTCTCCTGCACCTCCTTGGGCATCCGCGGGTCGTTGGCCATGAAGTACAAAAGCCCTTTCTGGTAGCGTTCGTGGTCCTGGATGATCTGCTTCCGGCGTTCGTAACTGGCCTCGGGGTAGTCGTAATTCTTGCCGATGTAGTCCGAGCTGAAGGGGCCGTGGTTGTTGGTGTCGGTTTTGCGGTTGGGAATGGGGTCAAACTTCTGGAAGGTCTCCCGCCAGCCCGCGTCGAACACCCGCGCCAGCAGCTCATAGCGGGCCGGATCGTAGCCCTCCGGTTTGGGGAAGGGCACGCGGTTGTCGGGGTGGTTGCTCAGGCACAGCCGGAAGCAGTAGGCCTGAATTTTGTGGTCGCCCGCGCCTTTCGCACCGGGGGGGTCCGCCGACACTTCGGGCAACAAGCCACTTTGGGGATCGCCCGGCACGTTGTAGGGACTCACGTTGGCTTTGAAATAGTGGCCGTGCTGAAAGACCTCCGTCTGCACGCCGTTCCAGGTTTCCCCATACACCTGATTGGCTTCCCGGCCCACGTGGTAGCTCACGCCGGCAGCGGCCATCAGATCGCCCTCGTAGGTGGCGTCGATGAACATGGCGCCCTGATAAACCGTTCCGCTCAGGGTGCGGAAGGACTGAATCTTGCCGTCTTTCTTGGTGATGCCGTTGGGGGAGCGATCGAGCCATTCGTTGCGGTAAACCGTCAGCTTGTATTCCTGGACAAAGTCTTCGAACACCTGCTCGGCGGCATGGGGCTCAAAGATCCACATGGTGCGGTTGGAGCCGTCGAGGGCGGGGGTCCCCTGGCCCTTGTTGCCGTACTCTTCGCGTTTTTGCCATGTCCAGGAGTCGGGTTTCTGGTAGTGCTGGTAGAGCCGCTGGTAGAACTGGCGGGCCAGTCCGCCGATCACTTCCTTATTGCCGGTGTCGGTGAAGCCCAGCCCCCCGGAAGACAGCCCGCCCAGGTGCTTGTCGGGCGAGACAATGATAACGGTTTTGCCCATCTTTTTGACCTGGACGGCGGCCGTGACGGCCGCCGAGGTGCCGCCGTAGATGATGACATCGGCTTTTCGCACGGCCAGGGGCTTTTGTTTGGATGGGGTAAAACTGGCGAAGGTGGCCAGCAGGCCAGCCAATAGGGTTAGGGCGGATCGTGTTTTCATCGTGGAAATAGGAGTCAATACATAAAAGCAACTGGTTCCGTAAACTTACCGGGGTCAGGGTGAGCTGTCTTTATGGGCTGGTCAATTGTTGCAGGTAAGCCGGGTAATTTTTGCCATTGCCGTCGCCAATCGTGATGCTGTCGCCAAAACAAACGATCCGATTTTTCAGGAGCTGGTTCTGGGTTAGAAAGGTATGGACCGCGACGGCCATCGTCCGGTACCCCTCGGGCGTCGGATGAATACCGTCCGTTTTCTGGCTGTTGGCTTCGTTTTTGATCAAACTGCTGGCCTCCAGTCCAATGTTGCCAACTTTCTCGAAAATATGGTGCATATCAAGCAGGGGCAGCTTGTGATCGGCCGCAACGTTCCGGATGGTTTCATTGACCCGCACCTTTCGGGCGGCATGGCCTTCCGGCTGGTAAAACGCCGGATCGTGCCGGGTCATCAGATACGGTTCGTAAACCGGCAAAATGGTCATCAGCATCACCTGGCTCCGAGCCGCCCGCAGAGCCGACACAATCTGCCGAAGGCTCTTTTCGTACTCGGGCAGCGGCACGTGCTTTTTGCTGTTCATATCGTTGGTGCCCACCATCAGGATGGTCAGCTCCGGCCGGTGCGCCAGACAATCTTTTTCCATCCGCGCCAGCAGGTCAACCGTGTTGTTCCCACCCACACCAGCGTTAATAACCGTCACCAAATCCTGCGACGGAAAGGAATTAGTCATCAAATCCGGCTGCCCGACCAGCGGGGCGGCCACGAGGGCGTGTTGCAGAAACGTTCGGCGTTGCATAGAGAATAAACGTTAGCAGCAAGCCGGATAAGGCATCTGGCTTGCTGGCAGGAAACAATCAGCGTATCAGTATCCCCGATTCTGCGTCAACAGCGGGTTAACATCCCGCTCGGTTTGCGGAATCGGGAACAGGTAATGGTGTTCGCCCACGGCAATGCCAGGATTCTGTGCTTTCAGGGCGGCAACCAGCCGTTTAGTGCGGGTCAGATCGTACCAGCGGTGTCCTTCAAAAGCCAGTTCCAGCCGCCGTTCCAGCAGCAAACTGTCTCGGAATTGAGCCTGGCTCAGGTTGGGCGTCAGATTGGGTAAACCCGCCCGGTTCCGGATCCGATTAACGACCGCGTAGGCGTCGGCGTTGTTGGGCGTCTGCTCGTTGAGGGCTTCGGCGTACATCAGCAGCACATCGGGATACCGGATGATGGGGTAATTGTTTCCGCCGTCGCCGTTGCCGGTTGCCGTGGGGTCCAGGTACTTGTTAACGTAGCAGGGGAACAGGACGCTGGCCGGGGCTGCGGGGGTTCCGGTTGCCGAGTAGAGCCGCAGGGTAACATCCCGGCGTTTGTCATCGGGCCGGTACGTGCGGTACAGGTTTTCGGTCGGGGGATCATCACCAAAACCCGCCACCCCGTTAACGCGGTCAAAGTTGGGCCGCATGTACCCCTGCATCCAGCTTCCTTCGCCAAAACCGCCACTGAGCGCCTGCATCTCGAAGACGGCTTCTTTGCCGTTTTTGTTTGCAATCACGAAGGCATCGGCAAAGTTTGCCCACAGGTCGTAAGTGCCCAGGTCGATCACTTCCTTAGCTTTGGCCGACGCTTTACCCCACTCCTGGCGGGTCAGGTAGACTTTCGCCAGAAACGCTTTGGCGGCTCCCCGAGTGGCCCGGCCCCGGTCGGCAGTGGTGTACGAAACCGGCAATACGCTTTCGGCTTCGGTAAGATCCTGAATAATTTGCGCATAGACCTCGTCCACCGACGCCCGGGACACGCTCAGGTTATTGAGGGAAGTGGTTTCCGTCGTGATCAACGGAACGCCCCCAAACAGCCGCACCAGCGTGAAGTAGTAAAAACCCCGCATGAATTTGGCTTCGGCCAGATAACGGTTTTTCAACTCGCTGTCCATATCAATCGCCGGTACGCGCGTCAGAACCGTGTTCGCCCGGTTGATGGCGGCATAGACGGCCGACCACAGCGATTGAAACGTGCTGGTCGCGGGGGTGAAAGTGTATTTATCAAGGTCATTTTTAGGCTGGTTGGCCGTCGACCGCCCGTTGCCCCACTCGGCATCGTCGGTGGCCTGATCCTGAATAATCCACATCACCTGACCGTACAGGTTCTGGGTGTTCAGCGGATCATACACCGAGCTGACGGCGGCTTTGGCATCGTCGGCGTTTTTGTAAAAATTGGTTGGCGAAAAATTGGATTCGGGACGCTGGTCCAGCACTTCGCAGGCCGACAGGAGCCCCAGAAGCAGGAGGAATAAGGGAATATTCTTTTTCATCGAAATACGCGGTAAAGATTTAGAAGCCAACGTTTAAACCAAAAAGCAGCGTCTTGGCGGCCGGGTAGCTGGCGTAGTCGAAGCCCTGGCTGCGGCTATCCTGTCCGAAACGGTTTACTTCCGGATCAAACCCGGAGTATCGGGTCCAGGTCAGGAAATTCTGCGCCGTCACATACACCCGTACCGACTGAATTTTCAGGCTTTGCAGCACCGGGTTGGGCAGGTTGTAGGCCAGTTGCAGGTTTTTCAGGCGGAGGTATGAGCCATCTTCAATCTGCCGGGTCGAAATCCGGTTGGCCGGCCGCACCGTCGAAGCGCGCGGAATATCGGTATTGGTGTTGGTCGGCGTCCAGCGGTTGAGCATGTCGCGGTTCTGGTTGTTGGTACCGTTCAGGTATTCCAGTTCAAACCGGTTGGCGTTCAGGATGTCGTTGCCGTAAACGCCCTGAAAAAAGGCGGTCAGTTCAAACCCTTTGTAAGCAAACGTGTTGCTGATTCCACCGATGAACTTGGGTTGCGCCCGGCCGATGATGGCGCGGTCGTTGTCGTCAATTTTCCGGTCACCGTTCAGGTCCAGGTATTTGCGGTCGCCGGGTTTCCGGGCCTGGGGGTCGCTCAGGGCAGCCAGTTCGTCGGTCGTCTGGTAGAGCCCATTCGTGGTGTAGCCGTAAAATGACCCCAGCGGCTCCCCGACCCGGATGATCCCCGAGTTCAGGTTCTGGCCGATGTTGGCCACGCTGCCCGCAAAGATCTGGGAGACTCCGCCAATGTCGAGTACTTTGTTGCGGTTGAGGGCAAAATTAACGTCGGTATTCCAGCGAAACGCGCCGTCGATGTTGCGCGAAGACACGCTCAGTTCAATGCCTTTGTTCTGTACTTTTCCCAGGTTTTTAATGGCACTCGCATACCCCGACGTGCTCGGCACGGTCACGTTCAGCAGCAGGTCGCGGGTGCGTTTGAGGTACGCGTCGGCGGTCAGCGTAATGCGGTCGTTCAGAAGGCCTACGTCAACCCCAATGTCGGCCTGCGTGGTGGTTTCCCACGACAAATCCGGGTTGGCAATCTGGTTTGGCCCCAGACCGGTTGAAACCGTACCGCCGAAAACGTAATTCTGCGTGCCGAGCAGCGAGTACGCCGGATAGTTACCAATGCCATCTTGGTTTCCCGTCAGGCCATAGGTAGCCCGGAGTTTTAAATCGCTCAGGACCCTGACGCCTTTCATAAACGACTCTTCCGAAATCCGCCAGGCCAGGGCCGCCGAGGGGAAGTAGCCGTAGCGGTTGTTGGAACCGAAGCGCGAGGAACCGTCGGCCCGGAACGAAGCCGTCAGCAGATAGCGGTCTTTATACCCGTAGTTGACCCGCGCCAGATAGGATTGCAGCCCCCAGGTGCCAATCCCGGATTCGGGCGTCAGCGGCACCGACCCCGACGCCAGGTTGCTGGACCCGAGGTTATCGTTGACGAAGTTGCGGGCCTGGGCGCGGCTGGTTTCGGTTCGGTTGGCCTGCTGCGTAAAGCCCAGCAGGGCCGTCAGGTTGTGGTCTGTCCCGAAAGCGCGGGTGTAGGTCAGCAGGTTTTCGTTCAGCCAGGTCAGGGCCTGTGAGTTGTAGATAGAAGCACTTCCGCCCTGCGCCAACCCGCTGGACACGGAGCGGGGCAGGTAGGCATCCTGCTTTTGCAACACCCCGTCAATGCCGAGCGAAATGCGCAGGTCCAGCCCCTGAATGATCTGGTACTCCCCAAACACATTTCCAAAAATCCGGTAGGCCGTATTGCGGTTTTTGCTGTCCCGGGCCAGCGCCACCGGGTTGTCGGCCGTGAAGGTCAGGGCGGGGTCGGTAATCAGGTAGGCTCCACTGGCGGTACGCACGGGCAGAATGGGCGGAAATTGCAGGGCCGCCATCGTTACCTGCCCCGCACTGCCCAGATCACCGTCCGTCCGCGACTGGTTGGTCAAGGTCCGGTTGACGGTCAGGCTGTTGCCGATTTTTAGTTTATTGGTCAGCTTCCGGTCCAGGTTAACCCGCAGCGAGTAACGGTCAAAGTCGGAGTTGACGACAATACCGTTTTGCTTGAAATACCCCCCGCTGATGGAATACTGCGTTTTTTCGTCGCCCCCGCTGATGGAAAGCTGGTAGTTCTGCATCGGAGCCTGCCGGAAGATTTCGTCCTGCCAGTCGGTTCCTTCGCCAAACGCTTCAATCTGGGCCGGGGTGTACACGGCCGGTCGTCCCTCGTTGGTGTTGGCTTCGTTGACAAACTGAGCATACTCCCGGGCGTTCAGGACCGGGTACTTCCGGCGGACGTTCTGAACACCGTAGTATGTTTCCAGGCTGATGGTCGATTTGCCCGCTTTCCCGCGTTTGGTCGTGATGATCACCACACCGTTGGCCCCCCGCGATCCGTAGATGGCCGTCGAAGAAGCGTCTTTCAGGACCGAAATGGACTCGATATCGCTCGGATTCAGCGTACTCAGCACGTTGAAACTCGACCCGCTCCCAGCGCCGTCATTTTTGAACGGAATCCCGTCAATCACGTAAAGCGGCTCATTGTCGCCCTGAATCGAGTTGCCGCCCCGGATCCGAATGCTCGTGCTCCCGCCCGGTGCGCCGGAGTTCTGCGTGATCTGAACCCCCGCGGCCCGGCCCTGGAGCGCCTGATCGAGCGACGTAACGGCCACCTTGCGCAGCTCCTCCACCGGCACACTGGCGACGGCCCCGGTCAGGTCGCTCTTTTTTACCTGACCATACCCCACCACCACCACTTCGTTCAGCGATTTGGTATCAGGTACCAGCTGGACATTGATGAGGGAACGAGCTTTAACAATCTGCTCCTGACTCACATAGCCCACAAAACTGAAAATCAGCGTTGTTTCGTCGGTCGGGACGACGATCCGGTAGCTTCCCTGCGCATCCGTCGTGGTGCCCCTCGTCGTTCCCTGAATCACCACGCTAACGCCCGGCAACCCTTCACCGGTTTCGCTGGTGACGGTGCCGGTAATGGTTTTATCGACGGCCTGCTGCGCAAAGCTGTTCAGACTTTGCAGGGGCGTGAGGGCAGGCAGCTCCAGACGGCCCGTGGGCGACGAGATCGATGAAGACTCGTCGGAGCCGGTTTTCAGGCCACTTTTTGCGGGAAAAATAACGTAGGCATCCCGGCTGACTTTTTTATACCGCAAGCCGACGGGTTGTAAAAGCCTGAGCAGACTGCGTTCGAGCGAGCCTTTCGTGTTCAACTGATCGGCGGGTATGCTGAGCCCTTCCAGCAATTTTTCCTCAAAAAGAAGATCAATGCGGTGCTGCTTTTTAAGCTCCATCAGTGCTTCCCGCAGGCTCAACGTCCGGGGTTGCTGTTTCTCCACCGTTCGCTGCGACGAGGGATGGTGCGCCAGCAATTGTGCCGACGAGGGGCCAGGTATTGACAGCCCCCAGGCGATTCCGGCCACCAAAACGGGTAACTGTAAGGGTTTAATCATAGGGAATAAAACAAGGGTGAAAGCGGGTTATGGGAGAGAAATAAGCTCGTAGGTATCCGGGGCGTCCGGCCCGTGCCGCACCTCCAGGTTGAGCATGTCGCACAAAATGGGCAGAATTTCGTCGGGCGTCCGGGCTTTAAAGGTGCCGCCCAGGGTGCGCCGGGCCAGGGTGCTGTCCCGAATGACAAACCGCACGCCAAACCGTTCGGTGAGCTGGCTGGCTACTTCCGACATGGTCGTGTTATTAAAGATAAACCGGTGATCTTTCCAGGCGCCGTGCTGACTGACCGGCTGTTGGTGGCGGAGCGTTAACCGGCCCTGCCGGGAAAGATTGACAACGTCGCCCGGCCTGATTACCAGCGGGGGCGCCGTCTGGTCTTTCAAGCGAATCTGCACCTTGCCTTTGTTGAGAACCACCTTGCTGCCCCGGTTGCGGCTGTAGACAATAAACTCCGTACCCAGCACCTGAACTTCCAGGTTGTCGGGCGTGGACACCACAAACCGCCGGTGGTCTTTTGTATGTTTTACCGAAAATTCCGCTTCCCCGGACAGCCAGGCCCGACGATCGGTCTGGCTTAGGTCAAAACGCGGTATTTTCAGGGTTGTGTTCGCATTCAAAACCACCCGGCTTTCGTCCGGAAGGGTAAACGTGCGGATCTCGCCGTAGGAAGTTTCGTAGTGCCGGTAAAGCAATTCGTCCTTGAAAAATAAAGCCGTTCCGCTGCTCAGCAGCAACAACACGGAAGCCGCCAGTCGCCAGATATATCGTCCGGATCTAACTCGCTTTCCCTCAGCCGCTTCATCCAAAAAAGGTGTAGCGGGGTTCTGGCGCTGTTGCAACGATTTGCGGTAAGCGGTTTCCTGATCGGGGAAGAACTGCGGATTGTCCCGTTCCCATTCTTCCAGCCACTGAAAGTAAAGCTCCTGGTTTTCCGGCACTTCCAGCCATTCCTGCACCAGACTTTTCTGCAATGGCGAAGCTTTCCCTTCGAAGACATTGACAATCGTCTGCTTGGATAAAGTGGGTTTCATACGTTGAGAAAGATCGCTGACGGTAGGAGTTGAAAAAGTAGTGTTAATCCCCGCTCAAGTACCCAGAAACTGACGCCCGCCAGCGCAGACAATAACCCGTATTCCTGCAAAACCCGACGTAAAATGGTCAGGACTTTCGTGATGTGCCCCTCTACAGTTTTGATGGAAAGTTGTAATTCCTGGGCAATCATGCCGTTCTTTTTGCCTTCAAACCGGCTCATCATAAAGACCTTCTGGCTCTGGGGCGGCAGGGAGCGGATAATTTCTTCAATTTTTAGGGCTAATTCGCTGTATTGCAGCAATTGCTGAGGGGTGTTGACCGTGTCGGGTTCCAGCCGATCGTCGGTGATGGCTTCGTGGCCCAATTCGGAGCGCAGGTGCGCAAAAGCCGCATGCCGGACGGATGTAAACAGGTAGGCCCGGTATGAAGTCGTTACGGCCCGATGCAACTGCTTTTGCCAGAACTGCGCAAAAATATCGACCACCAGATCCTCCGCCACTTCCCGGGAATACACAAACCGGACTGCGTGGCTGCACAGGGGATGGTAATACCGTTTGAACAGGAGTTGATAGCCCGTTTCGGGATTTTCTTCAAACGCTTTGCGGATAAACAGTTCCGAATCCGTAGGGATGGGGATTTTTCCTGCCGGCTCTTCCCCTTCCGGATGAACGGGTCTGCCGGGAAGGCGGGAAAGGTGGAGGGCATTTTCCGGGTTGGCCGAACGATTCATGAGGGTTTGCGAACAGTCTTTTCCTTAAAGAGTGTTTTTCCCGCGAATACCCTTGCCCCCGCCAATAAATTTTCACAATTCCATCTGGAAATAATACCGAAGTCGAAAATCAACTCTTTTTTGACGGGGACTCAAGACAGCCGCATGGTGCCCGAACAAAGACTTCAATGAAAAATAAAGGGGTAGCGGAGAGGCCAGTGGACTCCCATTTAGCCCGGCGCCCGGTTGCTTGCGGTTGGGACTGCCGTTTGAAGAGGTGGGAGGTCGAACAACGGCTATTTCTTTAAGTATAGGAGGGCTTGCAACGAACCGGATCGATCTGTGGATGTGTTGTTTAAATCCAGCCGCACAAGTGGTGACAAAACTCCACATCTTTCTCTTTATTCGTTACCCACCACTGAATTATACAACTGAAATTCAATAACTTATAAAATTCACCAAAAATGGCACAATTTCAGCCTCTAAGGAAGTAACTTCAACTTCAGGTGTTCGCTACAGTACTGTAGCCTAACGATAGATCAAGTACTTTCCACTCAACGTTATGACCGTCCGAATCCCAATACGCGTGCTGGGATTCGGACTTTTTATTTGAACTTCAGGGATGTTTACGTGGTGGATCACAAACCGATCCCTTTTTGCTGGTCGTCATTGTGTCTTGCTAGAAAACCGGCGGCTGCTTACGGGTTCATCCGACTCGCTTTTGTCTGATCGCCAAACCAGATGACGGGCAGGCTGGCCATCCCGAACCAGTAATTCTGCAACTGGCTGGCATACGACTTCCAGTCCTGGTAGGAGAACGGTTTCACCGTGAAAGCCGTTGCCCCCTGGCGGTAGGCTTCTTCCATCTTTTTAGGATCGCGGCTAGCCGACAGGATGACGATTGGCAAATACCGGCCCTGCGGATGGTTACGCATCAATTTTAAAAAATCCATCCCGCCATGCTCACTTTGCAGGTCCAGATCCAGCAGAATCAGACGGGGGCCGGGTCCATTCAGGGAATCGAAATGAGCCACGGCCTGATCAAAACTGCTCAGGTAGGTAAATTCCGCTTCCGGAAAAACTTGCTGGGATGCCCGGATCAATACGTCGGCAATTAAAGGATCATCGTCCACCAGCAGAATGGAATATTGAATACTCATTGACTCCTCCTCGTTACGTCCAGTTTAATCAATCCGTTAGCGCCGAGGTCGGTTTATCAAACCAGAGCTTGGGCGTGCTGGCCGTCGTAAACCAATATGTGCGCAGATAGCGAACGTAGGCTTTCCATTCCTCGTATGAGAAAGGCTTATTGGTAAAAATATTAGCTCCTCGGGCGTAGGCTTTGCGCACCGTTTCTTCCTCGTGAATTACGGACAGAACCACCACGGGCAAAAGACGGTATTTTTCGTGCCCGCGAATCCAGGTCAGCAAATCCAGACCGGTCTTGTCGGTCTTCAGATCAATGTCCAGCAGCGCCAGGCGAGGTCCCCAGCCGGTTATGGTATCCAGGTAGGTAATGGCTTCTTCCACCGTCGCCCGGTGAATAAACTGGCATTGGGGAAATTCATGACGGGCGGCCTGGTTCAGCAGGTCAACAATCTGAAGATCATCGTCGACCAAAAGAATGGAAAACTCCGCTGCTTCGTTCAAGGGCATGTTCGTTGTCATTCGTGTAAAGGCCCGCTTTGCGGGCGGGTTTTATTCAATCATTCATACGTGAGGTTGGAATACGGGCCAGCGAGAACCAGTACATCCGCACCAGGTTTGCTAATTCCATTAAGTCCTGGTGGGAAGAAGGTTTGACCATAAATGTATTGGCCCCCAACTCATAGCAACGGTTTACGTCCTGTTCGTCGTCTGATGTCGACAGGATGATGACGGGAATATGACGGTATAGAGACGAATTTTTGATATTTCTGAGCACTTCAAAACCATTGATAATGGGCATGTTCAAATCCAGAAAAATCAGATCTGGCAAGCGTTCGGATTTATCAATGTTTTCCAGTACGTTGGAGCCGTTGGTAGCAAACCGGAACTGGTAACGCTCGCGATCGGCCAGAAAAGCCGACTGGATCAAGAACTGATCATCCTCATCATCATCGATCACCAGAATGTTGAAAAGTTTATTCATCAATTTGTCAAAGACGATGTTGAAAGGTGCTCAACCAGCCTTTTCGCCCGAAGTTAGGGCAAATTTTTCGGGTATTCAACTCACCATATTGGCTCCGGATCGAGATTATTTACTAACAACTTGGTTAGGATGCGCGCACGTTTGCCAGTAGCGAACCACCAATTCCAGTTGGCTTTTTAAAGCTTCATAACCACTGGTTTTGATAAAGAACCCCTGGATGGGGCTATTGTAAGCCTGGTTGATCTGGGCGTCACTGGCCTCGGTGCTAAAAAAGATGAAGGGGATGGCTTTTTGCCGAAGTTCCATGTCGGCATCAATTAATTGCCTGAGTTCCAGACCGCTCATACCAGGTAGATTTACATCGCAGAGGACTAGCAGCGGTTTGTCGGGTGTGGTCTGCAGATAAGCAAGCGCCTGATCACCCCGGCTGAAAAACAGAATTTCATGCGTCAGTTTCAGGTCCTTGCTGGCGGATTGAATCAGCAGTTGATCGTCTTCGTCATCCTCAATATAAATGATGGGACTCTTGATATTAGAATAGGACATAGAGCAAAAGTAGCAAAGCCGTTAATCACCCCGATTGGCATCGCTCCAGGCTGGGATGAATGAAACAAAAAGGTTGATTCTATCAATAAACACTGATCAAAACGAAGAGACTAACCTAAATGTTTGTGTTGTTTTAACGGAAGGTAAAACCTGTAGCAATTCCGGGAATCCCACCGGGTACCAAACTCAAATTACTCACAAAAATCCGGGGCGGTTGCGCAACTTGTTTTTGTTGAAATGCGCTGCTTGGTATTTTGAGGGAAGTTGGAGGAAAGTGATTAGGAGTTAGCACCTACCGGTGATTTGGTCTTTCACCTGGGCGCAGAGGCCGATTTGTCCGACAAACGTTTTTATTAAAAACCAACAAAGTCACGTTGGCCGCGTGACTTTTGAGAGCCGATCGGTGTTTACTTAGTTTTACAGCCTAACCAAAAACACAAATCAATGTCACTGCAATCTCAGGAAGACTTTATTGGCATGCAGGAAATCAGCCAGATTGTTGGCTCCACCCTGCGGCTTATGCAGCAGTATGCCCAACCCGGCATGTCAACGCTGGAACTCGATCAGTATGGTCGAAAACTCCTGGAACAACAAGGCGCCAGATCGGCACCCAAACTTGCCTACCGCTTCCCGGGCTGGACCTGCATCAGCCTCAATGATGAGGTTTGCCACGGCATTCCTTCCGCCAAACGATTGATGAAGGAAGGGGATCTGGTCAATATCGATGTATCGGCGGAACGGAATGGGTATTGGTCCGACAACGGGGGTTCCTTCGTTCTGGGAAAAGACATCCATCAACACAGCGATCTGGTAGAAGCTTCCAAACGAATCCTGGCCAAAGCCATTGATCACATCAAAGCCGGTGTGCTGATCGCCGAGATCGGTCGTTTAATCGAAACGGAAACCAAACGGGCAGGTTACCGGGTGGTCAAGAATCTGGCCGGACACGGTATTGGCCGAAGACTGCACGAAGAGCCGCGTGAAATTCTGTGCTATTACGATCCGTCGATCAAAACCCGTTTCCGCAAAAACTCCGTGGTAGCCATTGAAACGTTTTTATCAACCAAAGCCAGTATGGCGCACGACAAAGGAGACGGCTGGACGTTGGTGGCCAAAGACAGCTTTGCCGTGCAGCATGAGCACACCATTGTTGTGACGGACAAGCAACCCATTATTCTGACGGCCGCCAATCAAATCTGGAATTAACCTCATTGAATACAACCGGTCTTCGTTTTCGGGATGTATCCGTGGGAAGGGTCTGGAAAAATAAAAACCCCGACGGATTGACCAGCGGGGCAGATGAGACGCAATACCCTATAAACGGTATTTTGGAGTCTTTATTGTGCCAGGTGAAACGATACCCTGTTATTTTTCACTTTTTTTACTCTTCGCAAGACTTGCCTCAGATGCCGCGGCCGTTGGCCTCTTTCTCCTGAAAATGGATAGAGCCGTAGGCGGTAAATGATGATGGATTGAAGTAATCTTTGAGGGTCTTTCGAGTATGCCGGAACGGTTTGCCTTGCCGTTCCGGCCCTTGTGCACTATTCGTCGGAGTCGTCCTCAGTACCTTGGCGAGGTGTTGCCTGGTCGGACACTAGTTCAAAACCGGATACACCTTCCCCGAATTCATAGGGCTCAACCGTAAACGAATACTCCTGATTCTGGAAATCGAGGCCAATCTTTTGCAGGATCCCCTTCAACTGGATCGAGTAGCCCCGACCGGTTTTGGACAATTCAAACGCTTCGGGGTCGCCTTCCTGGGTCGGAACCAAATACAAGGCTTTGACGCCCTTCCGGCGGTTGACCGTACCAACTTTGTAGTAGGGTTTGGAAGGGTCGATCTCGAGTCCTTCCATTAGTTTTTGGGGAAAAGTTAACCGTCCGGTTTTCGTAACGGTAGTAATAAACGTTGATTTTTTGGGGGCTGCTTTGGGGGCTTGCCCCTCGTTTTCCTGGGGAGAAAAGAAACGGATTTTGTTCGCTTTTACCTTCATGGGGTTAGTTTGGATAACTTACTATTTGGCGGAGATAACTTATTATTCGGCAAAGTAAACAAGGCATTTATAAAGTCAAGTAGAAAAGGCCATCTTTTTGCATAAAGAAAATCAGGCAGTTGAGTTCGTTTGTTGCCAACAATCAACTTATGCCAAACCTACTTACCCAATTAAGCCGAACCAACCCGGTCGACGTTGTCATCGATTGCAGTCCATAACAAACGACAATATCGTCCTGGTAGCGGCTTGCAAAGAACACCGCCGACTGGTTTGTAAATCAGTGCCTTCAAGACTTTCTAACACTCATTTTTACTGCCTTCACTTTCGGCGGATCCAACCTTTCCTCCGCTGACTAAATGGGTAAGCCCGGTTCAGCAGGACTCGTTTTTTTATAGATATAACTGCCAGTTATGTAAAATCCCGTCTTCTGTAGTAATGCGCCGTTCGTTGCCGGGTAGCCAGCCTTTTTAAATGAACCTTCAAAAGGGAATTAGTTAATCCGAAGCGTTAGATACTTGTTTTTAAATAAAACCAAACTAAACAACAACCGCGCGGAAGTGTTCCTAATGCTAGGACGCTGGGCCGTTATGCATTCGATTCGTTCGACAGACCAATTATTCCGTAAATCCACTCCGCTTTTCTATATTCTGGCCCGTACCGCAAGTATAGAGAGCGAATCATCAAACCGTTTATGAACTTAGCAGAGCGCTACCGGCAAGTACGAGCGCGTAGTGAATCAATTTGTCAGGGTCTTGAGGCCGAAGATTTTGTGGTTCAACCCGTGGTGGATGTCAGCCCTCCCAAGTGGCATCTGGGCCACACCACCTGGTTTTTCGAAACGTTCGTGCTCCTGCCCCATGCAACGGATTACCGCGTGTTCAATCAGCAGTACAACTTCGTCTTCAACAGTTATTACGAAACCGTGGGCGCGCGGGTAGTACGCACCGATCGCGGCAATCTCTCCCGGCCTTCCGTGGCGGATGTGATGGCCTACCGCGCTCACGTCGATGCGGCCATGCACCGCTTCCTGACCGAGGAGAGCCGCTTTTCGGACGACTTAACAAACATCGTCATACTGGGCTTCCACCACGAGGAACAACACCAGGAACTGCTCATTACCGACATCAAGTATATTCTGGGCCATAATCCGCTCCTACCCGCCTACCCAACGGATTATTCCAAACCTAAGGTGCCTACCATCGCCGGAGAGCAGTGGATCAGCCAGGACGAAGGTATTTACCCGATTGGCTACGCGGGCAACGGCTTTTGTTTCGATAATGAATTAGGACGCCACAAGGTTTATCTGGCCCCTTACCGGATTCGCCAACAGCTCGTCAGCAACCGGGAGTACCTGGACTTCATCCAGGCCGGTGGCTACCAGGACTTCCGCTACTGGCACGCCGAGGGCTGGGATTGGGTCAAAACCCGGACTATTCAGGCGCCGATGTACTGGTTTCTAATCAACGGTCAGTGGCACCACTATACCGGGCAGGGGCTCAAACCCCTGCCGCTCGATGAGCCGGTCGCTCACGTGAGTTATTACGAAGCCTGGGCCTATGCCCAATGGCGGGGCCTGCGGTTGCCCACCGAAGCCGAGTGGGAAACCGCTCAGGACCGGCTGGAATGGGGTTCGCGCTGGGAATGGACCGAAAGCGCCTACCTGCCCTACCCGGGTTTTGCCAAAGCCGAAGGCGCCATCGGGGAGTACAACGGCAAATTTATGGTCAACCAGATGGTGCTGCGGGGGGCCTCCGAAGCCACCACACCGGGCCACAGCCGACCGACTTACCGAAACTTTTTCCATGCCCCCCTCCGCTGGCAGTTTACCGGTATCCGGCTGGCTCAATCACTTTCATCAACGCCATTTTAAAACGGAATGAACACAACACTGGTTGACAGCCCCTTTCGAACCGATGTACTGCAAGGGTTATCGGCTTCGCCCAAATACCTGCTGTCAAAATACTTCTACGATGCCCGGGGTGATGA
Organism: Larkinella insperata; assembly: GCF_026248825.1. Classification (NCBI taxonomy): domain Bacteria; kingdom Pseudomonadati; phylum Bacteroidota; class Cytophagia; order Cytophagales; family Spirosomataceae; genus Larkinella; species Larkinella insperata. The sequence continues at coordinate 1,063,982 of NZ_CP110973.1, forward strand.
GCTGTTCGGGCAGATCATGCGCTGCCCGGAGTATTACCTCACGCGTGCGGAAGCCGAAATCCTGTCTCTGCAGAGCGGGGCGATTCTTGAGCGCTGTGGCGGGATGCAGGGGTCGTTCGACATCGTTGAACTGGGGGCGGGTGACGGTTCCAAAACGGTTTTCCTGCTCAGGGAAGCGCTCCGAATGCAGGGCAGCGGGCGGTATTATCCCATTGACATTTCACCGGGCATCATCAACTACCTAAGTCAGACGCTGAGCACCAAACTGCCCGGCCTGGAGGTGCATGGTCTGGCCGGGGAGTATTTTGCCATGCTGGAGCAAATGCAAGCGCTGACCGAGAGTCCCAAGCTGGTCTTGTTTCTGGGAGCTACCGTTGGTAACATGCTGCCCGAAGAGGCAGCCGAGTTCTTTCAGCAACTAAAAACCTACTTACGGCCGGGCGACTACCTGCTGGTGGGGTTTGATTTAAAGAAAAATCCACAAACAATTCTGGACGCCTACAACGATAAAGAAGGATTAACCAAAGCCTTCAACCTGAACCTGCTGCAGCGCATCAACCGGGAGCTGGGGGCGGACTTTAAACCGGGTCAGTTTGAGCATTTTCCGGTGTACGATCCGTTGTCGGGCAGTTGCAAAAGCTACCTGATCAGCCGGTGTTCCCAACGGGTAATTTTTGATGACGACACCGTCATTGAGTTTGAGCGGGACGAACCGATCTACATGGAAGTATCCCAGAAATACAGCAAAACGGAAATTCAGGCACTGGCCCTGAAGGCGGGGTACGAGCCGGTGGATGCCTTTTTTGACTGCCGCCATCAATTCACTGATGTGCTATGGCGGGTTTAGAATGATGCAGGGTAACAGTTTCCAGGTTGATTGGCACTCAGCAAAGAACTGACTTCAGGGTAGGAGAAAACCGCTCCGCCACAGCTATTCGCACGGATTGCCAACGGGAAAAAATGAGAAGGATACGGGCGATCTATTCAGCCCTTGTTTGAGCGAAGACATTCTTGATGGAAACGCCGGGAAAACAAAATGCCTTACAAGCGACGGACTGTCAATAGCTTGTAAGGCATAATTAGTACCGGGAACGGGAATCGAACCCGTACGGACATTACTGCCCACAGGATTTTAAGTCCTGCGCGTCTACCTATTCCGCCATCCCGGCGCGGGGGTACCGCATTTACAAAAAAAGCACCCCGAAGGTGCTTTTGAGCGAAAGACGGGGTTCGAACCCGCGACCTCGACCTTGGCAAGGTCGCGCTCTACCAGCTGAGCTACTTTCGCGTTTCACGCCGTTTCCTGGCGTTTTGTGGATGCAAATATAAGGGGTCTCCGGCTTTTGGCAAGCACTTGCCTGAAAAAAATTTCACTTTCTTGCCGCTCAGGACACTTTGGCCTTGATTATGAATCGGTTAAAATCAGCAAAAAAAGAAAGAAAAAATTCAGGCCCGTGCCCGATAGCAGCGTCATCGTCATCGCCGACCGGAAATTGGCCTGCCCCACATCCCGGTGTACCCGCCGGTACCAGAAGAGAAAATAAACCACCCCTGGCAGCAAACAAACCGGCAATAGCCAGAACATTGTGGCTCCTCCGAAATACCGGTAAAACCCCACCAAGGACAACGCAAACCAGCAGACGGCATTCAGAAAGGTACCGCCAACCCCCAGCAACCGGCTCATGGTCAAATCGCCCCGGCGGCTGTCTTCTTCGTGCTGATAAATCTGGGTGATGGGGTAAACCGCTAGCAGGTTCATCGTACAAAGCAAAGCCGCCAGCAAAGGCTGCGGCTTAATCAAGTCCGCAACCGGCAACCGGTCAAATGCCTGGAGCGTCATCAGGTACGTAAAACCGCCCTGAAACAAGCTGACAATGAGCCAGCTCGCAATGGGGTACTTCTTCAGCCGAACCGCCGGGTGGCTGTATGCTTTGGAAATAAACCCGTAAACAAGCAGATACACCACAAACGGCCACCCCACCCAAACGCCGAGCAGCAACGCCAGCCCGTCGAGTCCCCAGGCCACGTAAAACAGTGTCTTGTCGACCGGTGGGGGCGTTTCCAGAATACCGATGCTGCCTTCGTCTTTATCAAAATAACTGTTGTAGGCGTTGCTGGCCGGGTACAACAGCAAATGAATGGCTACCCAGATCACCGCCACCCGAACCCAGTCGAGCGCCCCCGACCGAAGCGCGTCCGACTGCGTCAGCGCAAACAGGAAAACCGGCAGCAGAAAAAACGAAAAAGGCACCCGCAAATGGAGCCAGACGGTCCGGAAGGTCATACAAATTGTAGAAAGTCTAACATTAATGGGAAGCGTTGGTTATAGTCAACGGATATGAGATGAACCGGACAAGCCGTTAATAAGGACCTGGACTACATGGATAGCTACATCACCGCCATTGGCACCGCCGTACCCCGCTACGGTTTTTCGCAGGCACAAATTGCTTCGTTTATGGCGGAGGCTCTCCAGTTCGACGAGCGCAACCGGCGCAAGTTACAAACCCTGTACCGCCTGACCCGGATCGACCGACGACACTCGGTGCTGCCCGACTACGGTACTTCACCGGGTGAATATACATTTTTTCCGAATACCCCTGATCTTGAACCTTTTCCAACGGTCGGTCAGCGGATGGATATTTACCGAAAGGAAGCCCTGCCATTGGCATTAGCGGCCATTGAAGACTTATACCCGATCGGGAAAGCCGTTCAGCCGACGCATTTAATCACGGTCAGTTGCACGGGAATGTACGCCCCGGGGCTGGATATTGACCTGATTGAAGCCCTGAACCTGCCCACCACCCTGCACCGCACGGCCATCAACTTTATGGGATGCTACGGCGCCTTTAACGCGCTGAAAACCGCGGATGCCTTCGTCCGGGCCGATCCGTCGGCGCGCGTTCTGGTGGTTTGCCTGGAATTATGTACGCTTCACTTTCAGAAAAAAACGGACGATGACCAGCTTCTGTCGAATGCCCTCTTTGCCGACGGTGCGGCCGCGGTTCTGATTGAAGCCCAGCCCGAACGGCAATACCCGGCACCCGCGTTTCGGATGCGTACCTTCTTTTGCGACCTCTGGCCCGACGGGAAGAAGGACATGGGCTGGATTATCAACGATCACGGTTTTGAAATGACGCTCACGTCGGATGTGCCGACGGTTATTCAACACGGTATTGGAAAAGCGTTGTCCCGGTTGCTCGAGCACAGCGGGCTGGCCATCCAAGACATTACCCATTACGCCCTGCACCCCGGCGGCCGGAAAATTCTGGAGGTCATCGAGGAACAACTGGGCATTGACTCCCACGAAAACCGCTTTGCCTACGAGGTTTTGCGGCAGTACGGCAACATGTCGTCGGCAACGGTTTTGTTTGTCCTGAAAGCCATCCGGAATCACCTGCTGACCGAGCCGCAAACGGGCAATATCTTGAGCTGCGCCTTCGGACCCGGCCTCACGCTGGAATCGATGATTCTCGAAATTATACCCGCCACCCACCCCATCCAAAAAGCCAAAGTTGCCGACCAGGTAGCCGCTGATCCTGCGTTCATTCCGTAAGTCCATAAAATTGTGAATTGAGGAATCAACGGAAATCACTACCTGTTACTTGAATAGCGTTATATTGCACTTTTATTCCGTTTTTTCACGAATCTCATGAGTTACGAAACCATATTCTTCGTTTGTTTTGCGCTCTTCGTTCTGGTAGTGATGGCCTTCGACTTAGGGGCATTCACAAAGCAGAAAAGCCACATAGTGAGCTTTAAAGAAGCCGGAACCTGGAGTGCCATCTGGGTAGCGTTGTCCATCGGGTTTTACTTTTTCATCAAAAACTTTGGCTACCTCGTCCACGGTATTACCGACATGGCGCGGCTGGAAGAAATCCGCAGCCGTTACGCCGACCACCTCACGCTGGTTCCGGGCAATTTCGAGAAAAGCCTCGCCATTTTCCAGAACAACATGGCCCTGGAATACATCACCGGTTATCTGGTGGAATACTCCCTGTCGGCCGACAACATTTTCGTGTTTATCATGATTTTTGCGTCGTTCGGCGTACGGGAGCGGTTTTACAAAAAGATTCTGGTCTGGGGAATTTTGGGAGCCATTATCCTACGGTTTATTTTCATCTTCGTGGGGTCGGCCCTGTTGCAGCGCTTCGACTGGATTATTTACATTTTTGGCGCGTTTCTGGTGTATACCGGTGTCAAACTGTTCTTTGAGAAAGACGAAGACGAGCACATGGAACCGAAAAATCACCCCGTGGTGAAGCTTTCGGCCAAGTACCTGAACGTTTATCGCCGGAACGTCATCGATCACTTTTTCGTCCGCCGGAAAAGCGACCGCAAGCTGTTTGTAACGCCCCTGTTCATCGTCGTGATCGTGGTAGCGTTTACGGATCTGGTGTTTGCCGTCGACTCGATTCCGGCCATTTTCTCGATTACCAAAGATCCGTACATCGTCTTTTTCTCGAACGTTTTTGCCATTATGGGGCTGCGGTCGATGTTCTTCTTCCTATCGAGCATCATGAGCCAGTTCCGGTTCCTCAAAACCGGTCTGGCGGTGCTGCTGACGTTCATCGGTTTGAAGATGATCTTCCACAGCTGGCTGGAATCCGTTGGTTTTGAAACGGTTTACTCGCTGTATGTCATTCTGACCATTCTGGGCGTTAGTATTGTGGCCTCCTGGCTGATCCCGGAAAAGAAAAAAGAGCGGGAGGAAATTCAGGTTTGACAAGCCAGACGGGCAGACCGCCGGTTGCCCCCGCTGGTCTGCCCAGAAACAACCAAGTTGAACTTAATGACGTCAATCGGCCCACGGACCTGAGTCCGTGGGTCTGTCTCTATGCAATTAGCGCAGTCCGTTCTCAAAGCTTACCTCAAACGCCTGACCAACCTCAGCAGCCGCAACCGTTCGCTGCTGCTGACAAGCTTGCCCGTCGAGCAGTTTCTGGATCTGCACGAAACGGATTTTCTGGACAGCAAACCGTCTTTTGACCTCATCCGGCAGTTGATCGCCCGACGGCCAACGATTCCGCTTTGCGATGTGCTCGACAGCCGGATGGAAAAAGTCAACGAGGTTAGCCGGAAACTTCGGAAAATTGCCCGGACCGACCGGTTTATTGAAGCTGAACGCGGTTCGGAGGATTTGTACGTGGGCTATCCGTTCGTGCGGGGAAAACTGGCCGACGGTACGGTCATTCACGGCCCGCTGATTTTCTTCCCGGTTCACCTCGAACAACAGGGCAACAAGTGGCTGCTGGTGCGCCGGGCCGATGAGCCGATTGCGCTCAACCGCAGCTTCCTGATGGCCTACGCCTACTACAACCAGTACATCCTGCCCGATACGGTTCTGGAACACACGCTGGACGAGTACGACAAAGATGCCACGGTTTTTCGCACCCAACTGTACGAATGGCTGAAAGACAGCCCGCTGGAAATCAACTTCAATCAGGAGCTGTTCACCGACCAGCTGCAGTGGTTCAACGCCCTTAAAAAGACGGATCTAGATAAACTCGAACGCACCGGCGAGCTAAAACTTTATCCCGAAGCCGTGCTGGGCATTTTTCCCCAGGCGGGTTCGTACCTCGTGCCGGATTACGAAGAGTTGTTGACGGCGGACAGGGAAGAAACCGGCGAACGGCCGGATGGTGATGCCTTTTCACTGCTCCCGTTTGCGCCTTCTGCCCATCCCCCGCTGACTTCCATTCGCGAGGAAACCATTCATACCCCCCTGCCCATTGATGCCTCCCAGGAGGAAGCCATTCGGCGCATTAAAGCCGGGGAGTCAATGGTGGTACAGGGCCCGCCGGGAACCGGAAAATCGCAGTTGATCGGAAACCTGATGGCCGATTTTGCCGCGCAGGGAAAACGGGTTTTGCTGGTTTGCCAGAAACGGGCGGCTCTGGACGTGGTTTACGAACGACTGCGGCAAGTCGGGATGCAGCCGTTCTCGGCCCTGATTCACGATTTCAAGAACGACCGCAAAGCGCTCTACGACCAGCTGGCCGGGCAGATCGAACGCGTAGAAGATTATCAGAAACAAAATTTTGGCCTGGACGCCATTCTGCTGGAACGTCATTTTGACCAGGAAAGCCGCCGGATCGATCAGACCCTAACGGAACTGCAGGCTTTCAAAGATGCCCTGTTTGACGAATCTGAAGCGGGCGTGTCCGTCAAACAATTGTACCTGACCAGCGACCCAACGGCCCCAACCATTCCGCTGGACGATAGCTACACGCAGTTCCGGCCCGATTCGGTGGCAGGTTTTGTGGAGAAACTTCGGGAATACGGCGCGTACCTCGACCGGCTGGGTGCCGACCATCCGTGGGCCGACCGGCTTTCGTTTGCCCCGTTTTCGTTTAATCAACTACCGGCTCTCAAAAAACTGCTGAACGCGTTGCCTGGCTTTGTCCGCACCACCAGTGAAGCGGCTCAGGCCCTGACCGACCGGCCATTTTCGCTCGCCGACTGGCAGACCGTACAGGAAGACGAATGGGAAACTACGGCGCTGCTCACCCTGCTGAAACCTGAACCGTCGGCGCAACGCTGGCAATGGGTCCGCCGGTTACAGCAAGAGCCCACGCACCCGCTTTTTAGCACTGAACCCGACGAGCTGGAACGCCTGGAAGTGGAAATCAGCGACTGCCTGAGCGGTAACGGTATTGAAAAGAGCTTGTCGGTCAGCGATTTGCCCAACACGGCGCAGCGGTTGCAGGAAGCGATCCAAAGCCGTTCGTCGTTTGTCGGGCGGACGGTTTGGGGATTGTTCAGTAAAGACAAAACCGGTTTGCAGCAACTGGCAGCCGTCAACGGTTTAACGCTTTCCGACGAGGCCCTGCCGGTATTGCTTGACCGCGTGCAGCGCCGAATCCGGTTTGAACTACTCCGCCAGCAGATTGAGCAGAAAACCAAACAGGACGTAACGCCCGAAAACGCTTTCCTGACCGTTCGGCTGGCCCGTCAGGCGCTGGAAATCGTCCGCCGACTGAAAGCCGTTCCCTGGCTGGCTTACCTGCCGGAATCCAGGCTGGAAACCGCCGAAACATTCGCGAAAACCGCCCGCCAGCTCGTGGAAACCGGGCGGGCCGTGGCTGCTCAAGTGGGTCAGTGGCAGGTTTTTCTGAGTGAATCGCAAATCCAGCGACTCTGGCAGCAGCCGACTCAATCCGAAACGCTCATTCGGTCGCTGGAGCAGGATGTTGATTTGTTGATTGAAGCCGACCGGTTGAAAGAACGGTTTACGCCCATCGAACACGAAATTGTGCAACGCTTGGGCGTGCCGCTATCCGTAGACCGGTTTCTGAACAGCCTGCACCTGGCCTGGATCGAACACCTTGAGCTCAGCCACCCGATTTTGCGGGGCGTTTCTTCGCTAAAAATCAACCAGCTGGAAACGGCGCTTCAGGAGAGCGTTCAGCAGAAGCAGGCGCTGAGCCGCCAGATTCTGCTGGTCAAACTCCGCGAACGGACGTACCAGAACCTGGCCTTCAACCGGCTGAACAACCTCGTTACGTACCGGGAATTAAACCACCAGGTCACCAAAAAGCGCAACATCTGGCCGGTCCGGAAGCTGATGGAACAGTTTTCGGATGAAGTGTTTCAACTGGTGCCCTGCTGGATAGCGTCGCCGGAATCGGTGTCGGCCATTTTCCCGATGAAACCGGGGCTGTTTGATCTGGTGATCTTTGACGAAGCCTCGCAGTGTTTTGCCGAGAACGGTATTCCGGCCATGTACCGCGCCAGGCAGGTGGTGATTACCGGCGACAGCAAGCAGTTACAGCCCAGCGACCTGTACCGCATTCGGTTCGAAACCGCCCCCGACGAAGAGACGCCCGTGGAGCTGGAAGTGGAATCGTTGCTGGACCTGACGACGCATTACTTTCCGCAGTCCCAACTGCGTGGGCACTACCGGAGCCGCTCGATGGATCTGATTGATTTCTCGAACCGGCTTTTCTACAAAAACTCGCTGCAACTCCTCCCCGATTTTCACCAGCTCAACCGCCAGGAACCCGCTATCCGGTATCTGAACGTCAAAGGAGTTTGGGATAACAACACCAACGAAACCGAGGCCCGCGCCGTGGTTGACCTCATCGATCAATTGGCGACCGAACTGCCGGGGCGCTCTATGGGCGTTGTGACGTTCAACTTCCAGCAGCAGCAGCTGATTCAGGAATTGCTGGAAGAACGCACACTGGCGACAAGGACCGCCCCCCCGGAGCCTGAGAACCAAACGGTTTCGAATGTAAGCCCCGATTTGAAAGCCGCAGCCGCTTCGTCAACCGCCCGGGAAGCCACGTTCGTTAAAAATATTGAAAATGTGCAGGGTGACGAGCGGGATGTGATCATTTTTTCCATCGGCTACGCGCCTGACGCCCGTGGCCGTTTGTCTGCGCAGTTTGGCAGTTTAAACGCCAAAGGGGGCGAAAACCGGCTGAACGTGGCCGTCACGCGGGCGCGGGAACGGATTTACGTCGTCACGAGTATCTACCCCCAGCAACTGACCGTCGAAAACACCGTCAACGAAGGGCCAAAAGTCCTGAAGCAATACCTGGAGTACGCCCTTTCGGTGGCCGAAGGCGCGTATTGCCCGCAACCCCGTCAAACCGACCGGATTCGGGGTGCCCGGTTGCTGAAAGATGAACTGAAAGATGCAAAAACGGGTCTGGTTGAGGAACTGCCCTTTGCCGACCTGACCCGGAAATCGGCCGATCAGTACGCCGGACTGCTGCTTACTGACGATGATCTCTACTACGAAAGCAGCCCGAAAGATGCCCACGCCTACACGCCATTTGCACTGCGGATGAAAAACTGGCCCTTCCAGCGGGTCTACAGCCGCGAATTCTGGCGGGGCCGTCTGGAAGTTCCGCTTACGGTTCCGCCGGGTCCACCAGCGGATTAGCGGGCTGGTCGGCCGCGCCAAACGGCCACTGCTTCCGGATTCGGGCGGTGATCAGAAAAACCACGACACCCAGCCCAATAACCGTCAGACCCGACAGCATAAAAGCCGTGCCGGTGGAAAAGAAAATGAAGGTCCAGATGGCGATGACCACCAGAACCGGTATGGGGTAAAGCGGCATTTTAAACGGAAACGAATCGGCCTGTTTGCGCCGGTGCAACAGCAGCAACCCGATGGCCTGACCGATGAACTGCACCACAATCCGCATCGCCAGAATGGCCGTAATCACGTCGGATAGCCGAAACAGCAGGCTAAAGCCGAAGCCCAGACCGCCCAGAAACAGGAGCGAAATGTAGGGAAAATGACGGGTGGGGTGCAGTTTGGCAAAGATGCGGAAAAACTGCCCGTCGGCGGCTGCCGCGTACGGAACCCGCGAGTACCCCAGCAACACCGCAAACAGGGACGAAAACGCCACGATCAGCACCATGAAGGTAGCGATGGAACCCGCCCGCGTGCCGTACAACCGCTCAATGACTGCGCTGATGATGAATTCGCTGTGCTGCGCTTCCTGCCAGGGAATCACTTTGACCACGCTCCAGTTCATGGCCAGATACAACACCGCAATGCCGACGACCGAGATGAGCATACTGATTGGGATGATGCGCGACGGGTTGCGGATTTCCCCGCCCAGGTGGCAGACGTTGTAGTAGCCCAGGTAGCAGTAAATGGTTTTCACCGACGCAATCCCCAAACCCGCGCCAAACAATCCGGAAAGGGTACCGCCTTCGGGGAGAGCCAGCGAAACGGTTTGCTGGCCACCCGTCAGACCGCCCCAGATGATCCAGCCGAGCGTAGCCAGGACGCAGACCCACAGCAGGATGCTGATGCGGCCGATGGATTCGATTTTACGGTATAAAAGAAGGGTAATCAGGATCACCACGCCACCAGACACGGCTTTGCGCTGCCATTCATCGAACGGAAGCAGGTAAGACGCGTACTGCGCGAACCCGATGGCCCCGGATGCCACCACCAGCGGAGCCTGAATCATGGTTTGCCAGACGTACAGAAAGGACAGCAGTTTGCCCCAGCGTTTTTCGCCGTACGCAATTTTCAGGAAGTTGTAACTCCCACCCGCCTGCGGATAAGCCGCGCCCAGCTCCGACCACACCAGCGCGTCGATCAGCGAAATCACCGCGCCCAGAATCCACGCCCACAGAAAATGCGGTCCGCCCATGCGTTGAATCACCAGCGGCAGGACAACAAACGGCCCGATACCGACCATATCGATCATGTTCAGGGCCGTAGCTTGTAACAATCCCAGTCGCCGGGGCAAAGGGGCAGAATCCGTAGAAACAGACACAATTCAGGTTAGTTAAGAAACAGTGAATAAATGGGTTAGCAAGCGCCCGCAACGCGTTACTCAGGCCGAACACATGACAGCGTATCCGTCGAGCTCTTTCATGTACGACGCCAGCTTTTCGATAAACGCGCCGGTGTAGGGCGGGAGTTGCTTGTTCTTCAAGGTGGCGGCATACCAGGTGCGCAACAGGCGTTTTTCGGTTAGCGCAACAGCCGCCAGTTCGCCCGACCGCAGGTAAGGCCGGACTACCCAATTGGGTAACATGGCTACGCCCATGCCGGCTTTCACCATTTCCAGAATCGCTTCGGTCAGCGTCATTTTGTAGACCCGCGGAGGTCTGAAATTTTTATACAGCATTTTAAAATTGGAGCTTTGCTCATCCGGAATGTTGTACATGATGTAATTCTGATTGGCAAACTCATCAATTTCAACCCAGTCGCGGTGTGCCCACTCGTGGTCCGGGGCCACAATGACCATGAACTCGTCCTGAAACAAAGGCGTATAACTCAGCTTGGGGTTTTCGGCTTCTTCCAGAATGGCGACGTCGATCTTGTTTTCGAGCAAGTGCTGCTCGGCAAAATGGGTGGCTTCAATGTCAATTTTCACGTCCACTTTGGGGTATACATCCCGGTAGGCCCGCAGAAACCCCGACAGCCAGTGGTAGGACGTGTAGCATTCCGTGCAGAGCCGCACCTCACCGGCATCTTTCTCAGTCAGGCATTTTACCTTCGCCCGGGTTTCGGCCACTTCCTGCAAAATCTTCTCGGCGGCTTCCAGAACCACCGCTCCGGCATCCGTCAGCAGCATCTGCTTTTTGTCGCGGATAAACAGCTGCGTGTTGAAAAACCCTTCAATTTCTTTCAACTGGTGGCTTAACGCCGATTGAGTCAGATAGAGCCGGTCGGCGGCTTTGGTCAGGTTGCCACAGGCAGCCACCTCCTTTACCATCTGAAGATGCCGGATTTCCATGATGAGCAAATTTCATGATTTTGACAAAAATAATTCGTTTTGTTAATAATCCAAAAGGCCGCAATTTTGTCGCATCACTTAAACAACATACCACGATGAAAACGATTACGCAACAACTACTAATGACACTTCTCCTCGGGTTGATCGTACCGGTATCCAATGCCCAGCCAACGAGAACCGACGGGACCAGCACCGAAAAAAATGCCTTTGACGTAAACCTGTTTCTGGGGCAGCGGGAGAAGATCAACCTCATGCTGGCCGTTCGGCAACCCAAACGCGTGACCATCCGGCTGAAAGATGCCCACAATGCCGTTCTGTACAAAGAATCGCTGACCAAACTACCGGCCAACCACTGGCGTAAATTCAATTTCGAAGGCATGAAAACCGGTACGTACTACCTGGAAATCAGCAACGGAGATCAGGTAGTGATTCGCCAGATTGAAGTCGGAGCCATTCCGGCAACGGAAACGCAGCGGTTTATCAGCTACGCGAATTAAACCAAACCTAACCGACGCAAAAAAGGCTTCCTCATACCGGGGAAGCCTTTTTTGCCTGTTTATAGTTTTTAATCCGCCGGTGCGCTACACATCGCAGATCTGGATGCTCTCGCGCAGCGACGTCAGCGGGTCACGCTTGGGGATAAATTCCTGGGCCACAAAGCCCTTGAAGCCGGTGTCAACAATGGCCTGCATAATGGCCGGGTAGTAGAGTTCCTGCCCATTATCGATCTCGTTCCGACCGGGATTGCCCCCGGTGTGGTAGTGAGCGAAGTATTGGTGGTCGCGCCGGATGGTGCGGATGATATCGCCCTCCATGATCTGCATGTGGTAGATGTCGTACAGCAGCTTAAACCGCTCCGAGCCCACCCGTTTGCACAGCTCAACGCCCCAGGCCGACTTGTCGCACATGTAATCCTTGTGATCAACCCTGCTGTTGAGCAGTTCCATCACCATCGTCACGCCGTGTTTTTCGGCGCTGCTCATGAGCTTTTTCAAACCCACGGCGCAGTTTTCCAGTCCTTTTTCGTCGTCCATACCCCGGCGGTTGCCCGAGAAACAGATCACCTGCGTCAAACCCGCGTTTTTCAATTTCGGGAAAATGGCTTCGTAGCTGGCAATCAGTTCATCGTGGAATTTCGGGTCGTTGAAACCGTCGTTGATGCCTTTGCCGGCTCCCTGCGCCATCGAGCAGGTCAGGCCGTATTTTTTCACCACATCCCACTGGTTCGGGTCCAGCAGGTCGATGCCCGTAATGCCCATGTCTTTGGTGGCTTTGGCAAAATCCTCCAGCGGAATTTTACCGTAACACCATTTGCAGACGGCGTGGTTAATCCGGCCTTTCAAAGCCGGGGACAGGCTTGTTTCGGTAGCTTCCATTTGTGCAGCAAAGGAATCGATGACAGAAAAGGTTAGTGCGGTTCCGGCGAGTGTTTTGAGGGCCGAACGGCGGGAGGAAGGTTTCATAGCAGTTTGAAGGAGTGAATGGGTGAATGAATGAATGAGTGAATAGCTTCGCCGGGATTTGACTTTAGTAGCGTTATTCACTCAATCGCTCATCCATTCATTCAAAATTGGTTAAAGTTCCCGGATTCGGATGTTGCGGTACCACACTTTATCGCCGTGGTCCTGCAAAGCGATGTGGCCAGTGTTGTATTTGTTGAACCCTTCCCAGCCTTTGAATTTGCTTTCGCTCACCATTTTCTCCCATTCCGGGCCGCTGGTTTGGTATTCCACCACTTTCTTGCCGTTCAGGTAATGCTCCACTTTGCCGTTGTTGACCACCAGCCGAACCTTGTTCCATTCTCCGGCTACTTTCTGGGCGGAGAAATCCGACGGCGGTAACATATCGTACAAGGAACCCGACGTACGGTTGCCGTTCTTACCGGCTTTGGCGTCCGGATGGCGCTCGTTGTCAAGCACCTGCATTTCCGGACCGGTTACGTACGTGGTCCGGAATTTCGGATCTTCGTGTACCCGGTAGATAATTCCGCTGTTGCCTTTTTCCGAAATTTTCCACTCGATCTCCAGTTCGTAATTGGTGTATTCCTTGTCGGTAACAAGGTCACCACCGCCCCGACCGGTGAGCGTAATGGTGCCGTCTTCCACCTGCCATTTGTCCGAAACGGGCTGCCCCGCTTTCAGGTAGTTATGCCAGCCCGTCAACGTTTTTCCATCAAAAAGTTTAACCCACTTCCCCTTTTTGGGGCCCGACGCAACCGTTTTAGGCATACTCACAACACTAACAATCAGTGCCAACAAGACCACGCGGGTCATCATGCTGAGCGAAATTTTCATAAAATGTCTTTGAGGTCAAGATGAATCCACTGCACCATTGCAGCAGAACAATATTAGAAAACAGGGACGGTTGCGGCAACTTTTTTGGTAAAAAGCTTTACAAAATGCGTTTTTTAAAAGATTGATCGATTTTTACACCAAAACTTCCGGGCGTTACCGGCAACTTTACGGCGATGGAATCAAGAACCGAAATCAACTGCGGAAACGGCATTACACTGGCGCTCCCCACACGCGCCGACGCCGAAATCATGGCCCAACTGGCCAACAACCGCGCCATCTGGCTTAACCTGCGCGACCGCATACCCCATCCCTACACGCTGGCTGACGCCGTTTGGTTTATCGAAAACGCACAGGAAGGTGCTTTAGACTTAGTTTTCGGTATCTATGTGACTGGTAAATTTGCTGGTGTAGCCGGCGTGGTGATGCAAACCGATGTTCACCGGCTGTCGGGCGAAATCGGTTACTGGCTGGGCGAACCGTATTGGAACCGGGGCATCGCTACTGTTGCCATTCGGCACCTGATTAAATATACGTTCGCTAACACAGATCTGATCCGGCTGTTTGCGGGCATATTTGCGTACAACAAAGCGTCGATGCGGGTACTAGAAAAAAACGGTTTTACGCTGGACATCATTCAGCGGGCCGCCATTTACAAAAACGGGAAGGTGCTGGACGAATACCGGTACAGCCTGATTGACGAGAAAAAATTAGCCGCTCTTCTGCCGTGACCATCGCTGAAAAAATACTGCACCGCATCAACCGCCCGGAGTTGCTCCAGCTCCTGGCCGAAGAACTGACGCCCTCGGAACTCAACTCGCTGCTACTCGAAGTTTTCGACCGGCACACCGAACGGCTTTCTCCGGCCGAACTGCTGCAACACTACCAGAAAAACCGTTTCGTCAAACCCGCCGATCTGAACGTAATGCGCCTGCGGGAATTGGAAACGCAGATTTTGCAGATTTTCGAAACGTTTCAGTTCCGTCCGGTCGAACTGTCGCCGGTCGCTCCGTTGGGTTCCTGTTCGGTGGTTGCCACGGCCGATCAGAAGAAAGTGCTGTCGGCCCTGCGCGGCACGGAAGTGCTAGCCGACGCCACCAACGCCCTGGCGCTGCACGCGGCCGATTTGAAAAAAAGTGGACAATGGAAGCCCGATCAGCCCAGCGATCAACTCCGGTTCAGCGCCCTACAGCGTCACCTCCGAACGCCCCCGGTGGCCGTGGCGGGTCACACGCAGCACTTCAAAATCGGCTGTCTGGCGTCGTCCGGGCGCGACACGGGTGACTTTCAATTTGAGCGCGAAAGCCTGGCCGAGCACCTGGCGGTTATGACGGCGGTGTTGCGCGACGCTTTACAAATCAGTAGCTTGCGTTTTAAACTGATTCAACGCGCCGGGCCGGACCAGACGCGGTTGCTGGACGCGGTGGCCGACCACATTCGGCAACGACGGACGGATCTGATTCTTGAGACCGACCCCGCGCCAGTTCGGCAAAACCAGTACTATAAGGGGTTGCAGTACAAGATTCTGATTACCGTCCGCGGGCAGGAATACGAGATTGGCGACGGCGGGTTTGTGGATTGGACGCAACAGCTATTACAGAATAAAAAGGAGCGGTTTCTGATTACCGGTATCGGGGTCGAACTGCTGTTTCGATTGGTGCGATGAACAAAGGGCGGGTTATATACGAAGACGAAGCAGAACCGCATTTCCGGCTGGCCTATCCGCATCCGGCCCTGGCCCCTTTTGTCGAGTATTATTTTGAAGTAAACCAACCGGCTACGTTGGCCAATCCGCTGTACGTGAACGCCCTGCCGAACCTGTCTAACCTGCTGTGCATTAGCCTGCGCCCGCAAAGCTGGCTGTCGATTAACCAGCGAAGCGGGGTGCTTAACTCCGTAAAAGGCTCCCGGTTTCTGGGCAATCTGACCGATTTACACCTGTCTATTTACCCGGCCAGCGTGCACGAATTTTACGTTAAATTCAAGCCGGGGCTACTCGGCCGGCTCTTCCGGATCGACCCGGCGGAGGTTGAAAATGCGAATGCCGATTTGACGAACTTCATGCGGTTGCCAGCACTTGAGGAGCACCTGCAAACGGTTTCGTCGTTTCAGGCTCGGGTGAGCCGGATGGAAAGTTTTTTGGTAAAACACTGCACCTCCTTTGAGCCCACCTACCGGTTTAGAATCGTGCAGACGGTCTTGAACCGGTTTGACCAGATTAGCGGCAGTAATTTACATTTGAACCAACTCTGCCATGAATTGGGTGTTTCGTACCCCTCTCTGCACCGGTATTTTACCGAAGTGCTGGGTTATTCGCCCAAATACTGCCAGAAATTACTTCGTTTCAAAAAGGGGCTGCACCTGTACAAACGCTACGGGAGCGGCTACGCATTTGAAGAAATTGGCTATACCGATTTTTCGCATTTTGCGAAAGACGCCCGGCAGCTCACCCAGCGCTCCCCGGTTGAGTTGTAAAAAAGGCCTACCAACTGGCAGGCCCTTTCTACAGACGGTTCAACTTAACTTATGACTTACTCTTTTTTAGTGTCGTCGTCTCCGTTTCCATACCCCATCTGGTGCGGATCGTACCCTTTCGAGGGGTTATCGCCTTCTTCCAGATACGTTGCTCCCTGACGGTTGAACAGCGCTTCATCCGACGGGTTATCCGGCAGTCCTTCAACGCTGCTGGGCAAACCGCTTTCAACGCTATCGGGCGCGTTGGCCGCATCCTGCCGGTTCTGGGCAATGACGTTCGGATCAACATCCCATTCCTGGAACGATCCGTGAGAATCCGGACGGGACTCCTGCTGATGACTTCCCCGGTATTTTTCTTCCCGGTCAACCGTCAGATCGTACGCCGTCTGGCCCCGGTCGGTCGGTGTCGTCGTAGTGGCTTCGTTTCCAACTCCCTCACTGGGTTTGCCGTAATCGGACGTCCCGTGCTGGTATGGATTTCCCGAATAGTATTTATCATCCCGCGCTTGCGGATCGAATTTCTCCTGATTATTTTTTTCTTCGTTCGTTTCCATGATTGATGGTGAGGGTTGTTTCCTTACCATAACCGGAAAACCGCTGCAAGTGTTTGAAAATTATCGTCCCATCCAACCGCCGTCGACGGTTAGGATGGTGCCGTGTACATAATTAGAAGCCTGCGAAGCCAGGTACACAACGGCTCCTTTCAGGTCGTCGGCTTCCCCCCAGCGCCCGGCCGGAATGCGGGACAGGATAGCCGGATTCCGGTCAACGTCGGCGCGCAGGGCTGCGGTGTTGTCGGTGGCGATGTACCCCGGCGCAATGGCGTTTACATTGATGCCCTGCGACGCCCATTCGTTGGCCAGCGCCTTCGTCAGTGACCCGATGGCGCCCTTGCTGGCGGCATAGCCCGGCACGTTTACCCCGCCCTGAAACGTCAGCAGCGAGGCCGTAAAAACAATTTTCCGGTTGAAGTCGACCTCCCGCGCCAGCATCTCCCGGCCCACTTCCCGGCTCAGAATAAACTGGGCGTTCAGGTTGACATCCATGATTTCGTCCCAGTACTCGTCCGGATGTTCGGCGGCCGGTTTTCGGCGGATGTTACCGGCATTATTGACCAGAATATCGATCGGCGGGCATTCGTCGCGAACGGTTTCCAGAAACATATAGAGGGCCGACCGGTCGGTAAAATCGACGGGAAACGGATAAAATTTGCGTCCCAAAGCCGTTACGGCCTGCTCCACCTCGCTGCCCGGTTCGAGCGTGGCTGACACACCAATTACATCCGCACCGGCTTCGGCCAGCGCCACGGCCATGGCTTTCCCAATTCCGCGTTTGGCACCCGTTACCAGTGCGGTTTTATCCTGAAGGGAGAATAAATCGAGGATCATAAAGTAGAAAGAAACGTACGAGCGGTAAAGGTAAACGATGCCGCGCTTTACCCGACTTATCGGTCTTTTCAATCGGCGTTTTTTATCCGACCGCGGCAAATCCGTTTGGCGTAGGTCATCAGCACCGGTTTCTTCGGACTTTTGTTGCACCCAAAGCCGCGGGGGTTGCTCCAAGGCAGACAACACAACAACAAATACACTGAACATGCTACGCAAAATTTTGAAATGGACCGGCCTGGTGCTGGGGTCCCTGATCGTCCTGCTCCTGATTGGCTATCTATTTATTTCCAACAACATCGCCAGCCGAATCGACAAAACGTACCAATTTGCTGCGGAAAGCCTGGCCATTCCGACCGATACGGCCACCATCCAGCGGGGTAAGCACCTGGCCGTGATCAAAGGCTGCACCGACTGCCACGGCGACAATCTGGGCGGAAAAATCATGATCGACGATCCGGCACTGGGTCGGCTGGTCTCGACCAACCTGACCGACGGCCAGGGCGGCCTCCCGGCCGATTACAGCACCACCGACTGGCTACGGGCCATGCGCCACGGCGTTGGCCGCGACGGAAAACCGTTGCTGTTTATGCCCTCGCACGAAACCACGCTGCTTTCCCAGCAGGACATGGCCGCCATCATTGCTTACTGCCAGCAGGTACCCGACGTTGCCAACGACCTGCCAACGAACGATCTTGGCCCGGTGGTCAATATCATGACTTACCTGGACAAAATGCCGCTGCTGTCGGTCGAGAAAATCGACCACAAGCTGCCGATGGTCGCCAAAGTCGACTCAACCGAAGGCATTGCGCAGGGTAAATACCTGGCGGTTTCGTGCAGCGGTTGCCACCGGCCCACGTTCAAGGGGGGCGATCCGGTTGCGCCCGGCTTTCCGCCCGTACCGGACCTGACCCTGACCGGCAACCCCGGCAAATGGACAAAAGACCAGTTCATTGCCACGCTCCGAACCGGTAAAACCCCCAGCGGTCACCAGATTAACAACGACAACATGCCCTGGAAAATGACGGCTCAGTACACCGACAAGGAGCTGGCGTCCCTCTACCAATTCTTTCACTCCCTCAACTAATCGCACCCACGGGCTGGCGTCTCCTGAGCAGCTAGAATTTATCACCACCTGAGCAGGACCGCCCGCCGTGGGTTCAGAATTATATGAAACTCAGTCATTACCTTTTAACAGGGTTGGCCGTGATCGGTTCGCTGACCGGCTGCAAAACCAATCCGGACGTGGACCCGGTTGGCAGCAATCCGCCGGTACAGGAAACCGGCACCGGTACGGTTACCGAGGTGGGCCAGCCGCAGGGCGCGCTGGTCAGCAAAATGATTGGTCCGGAAGGAGGCACAATTGCCACCGCCGACGGAAACGTGCAACTCGTCATTCCGGCGGGTGCCGTCAGTCAGGCCACCAACATCACGATTCAGCCGATTACCAACCACTTGCCCAACGGCATCGGACAGGCGTTCCGGTTTTCGCCCGATGGTTTACAGTTTGCCAAACCGGCCACGCTGACGTTTGCGTACAGCAACGAGAAGGTATCCGCCAACGATGCGGACCTGCTCAAAATCGCCTACCAGGGTACCAACAAAATCTGGTATAATGTGCCGGGCGTGCAGGTGGATACGCAAAAGAAACGCATCAGCGTGCCCATGCCCCACTTCAGCGACTGGAGTGCCTACGAAATAGCTTACCTAGAGAGTCTCTTGCTGCTCTCCGGTAGCAGTATACGGACCGAGTTTGTTCAATACGGTCAAACCATGAACCTTTTAATTTGGGAAGATCTACTCGTAGATGACGCCCTACAGCAAGTGGCCGATAACAAATTCGGGGACATTAAAGCGGTAACATGGTCGCTGGTTGGCCCTGGAGAGTTGAAAAAATCACAGTCCATTAAATCCGTTTTTTACGAGGCCCCTAAAACGGGCAAAGACCGTATTCAGGTGACAGTCAATGCGGAAATTACATTTCAGAAAAATCAGAAAAAGCTGATTCTCGTAAAAAACATTACAGTTGGCAATAACTACGTGGAAGTCGTTTTCAACGGTCAGACGCGGGTCTACACGGATGTGAGCCTCGACACAGCCGGTGGTGAGGTTTGGGTAATCAGTGGTGGTGACCGCGAAGATGATTACCTGTACTTATCGGTATTTGGAAGCAGCGCGGGTAGTTTTCCTTTTGGCAACCCGCTGAAAACGGAAACCGGCATCAGTTCTGGGCACTATAACCAGGGGGATTATGCCTACCGGACGCACTATGCCTGCGTCGGCGATATCGAACGCGGTGTGCAGATCATGACCGGTTCGGTGAAAGTAGACGAGTTTGTCAGAGGCAAGGTAGCCCGCGGCACGTTCTCCGGCAGCCTGATGAAAGACGATCCGAAGAAGGACTGCCCCAATGAAGCGCTGCCCATCAGCGGCACGTTCTTCCTCACCCCGGAAGAATAAAAACCTTCAACGATTACTAAAAATACCCATGGATTACTGAAGAGTAGCGTTCATAGCCGAAAAGCGCATAGCAGTTGCCGTGCGCTTTTTTATTGCCGCGTTGGTCCGCTGAATTCGGACAGGAGCTGCGGCTTTAGCCCTTGTCCAATTTCGCTGGTTTTTTATAACCCGTCTGACGAGGTTTAATCTCTAAAAAACGACCCACTCATTTTCCGGGCGGGCCTGCTCTTTGGTGTAGCTAACGCCGTGAATTTTCAACCCGGCTTCGTCCACCAGTGTCAGAATTCCGCCCTGGTTCGACAGGCGGGCGTTTTGCCCCGTCAGCCGCACCACCAGCGTGGCACCGGATGCGAGTTCGGTAGCGAGCGTTTCTTTCTTTTTCTGCGAATCCAGCAAGCCCCAGCCTTTGAGCGAGATGGCAGCAGCCAGCGGATTAAAGAGCAACACCTGCTCGTGCCCAACATCTTCGGGGGCCGGATTCACCAGAGCCGCCAGAATCCGAACACCTTTCGTCACCTCGGGCTGGTTGCCGGGGTCGGTATCAATGGGTGTACCACCCGGATTTTCGCCCCCGCCGTCTTCCGAGTGAACCGTCTGCGACTGAAATTTGAGAAAATAAGCAATCCAGCGGTTTTCTTCGGGAAAGTGAATCAGCACCCCGCCATCCTGCCAGACGCCGTTGTCCCCTTCGTAGCGACCCGGCGGGTTTCCCTGGTTCATGTGGATGTCGTGAATACCGTTGCCGGGTTCGAACTGAAAATACTGGTCAGGGCGCTCCGGTTCCGGCCCCCACTTCTGCCCGAAGGCATACACATCGGCCTGCCGGTTGATGGCCTGGCTGATGTAAAAACCGATTTTGTCATTCAGATCATTATCAGGTCCATCCTGCGAAGGCGGTAGAATCTGCATCCGGCTGATGTCGAACAGATTGCCCCGGATAAAGTCCAGCGCCATCCCGCCGGGTTGAGACGGTACGGGGGTGAAGCCTTCCGGCAGGTCCTTGATACGGTCGCAGATGGGATGCTGAAACGGATCGAGCACCAGAAATTGCAGTTCACGGTTGCGCGTATCGCTCGAATAAACGTTGATCGCGATGCGGTGACTTTCACCGTTGGCCCGGATGTGGACCTGAAAATGGTTGCTCCGGGTGCTCCCGGGTTTCGAATCAATGGCTTTCCCTTTCAGGATACCGTAACGATCAAGTGGCATACGAATCGGGTTTATCAGTGAAGTATGATTCCAGCCGGTAAGCTACGGAAATAGCCGCATCGACGCCTAAACCGGTTTAGGCAATGGCTGATTAAATTTTTGTTACCTACCCTAACCCGTTCTTCGCCAGCGCGGTATGGGCACCCGGCTTTGAGCTTAATTCGGCGTAAAAAACCAGCCCCCGAACCGCACTCACGCAGTTCGGGGGCCAACAAGAAAAGCCTGAACGATTGCTTATTTTTTGTCTATCCGGTATAACCTACCCTGGTCGGTAACCGCGTACAGAGCGCCGTCTTTGCCCTGAGTAACATCCCGGAAACGCTGTCCTTCATCCTCCAGCAGTCTTTCTTCACCGACTACTTTGTTGTTTTCAATCACCAGCCGTACGATGTGCATGCTGCTCAGACCGCCGATGAACAGGTTGTTTTTCCACTCCGGAATGCGATCGCTGTTGTAGAAGGTCATACCGCTCGGCGAAACGACGGGATCCCAGTAATAAACCGGTTGCTCCATTCCCTCTTTCTGCTGAATGGGCGCACCTATTTTTTCGCCACTGTATTCAATTCCGTAGGTAATGGTCGGCCATCCGTAGTTTTTACCCGGCTGAATCCGGTTGAGTTCATCGCCACCGCGCGGGCCAAATTCAACCTCCCACAGATCGCCGGTTACCGGGTGAAACGCCAGTCCCTGCACGTTCCGGTGGCCGTACGAATACAGTTCCGGTTTGGCGTTGGCCTGCCCCTGGAACGGATTGCCGGCTACCGGTTTACCGTCTTTGGTGATCCGGATCACTTTCCCCAGGCTTGAATTTAATGCTTGCGCCTGCGGCCGGGTCACTTTATCCGAACGCTCTCCGGTGCTGATGATCAGGTTGCCGTCTTTGTCGAAAACAATCCGTCCGCCGTAGTGGAGCGTGCCTTTGTAAGCCGGAGTAGCCCGGTAAATCACCGTAGCTCCCTCAATCTTCTTCTCGTCGGCCGCAAGTTTACCTTTAGCAACCGCCGTCAGGTTTCCTTCGGGCAGCGATTCCGAAAACACCCAGTAAACCATCCGGTTCTGCTCAAAAGCCGGGTCGAGCCGGATGCCAAGCAACCCGCCCTGCCCATCGGAATTAACTTTTGGAATACCGGCGATGGGAGCGCTCAGGGCACCGGCCGTGGTTGCGATGCGCATGCTTCCCGACTTTTCGGTAATGATGAATCGGCCATCGGGCAGGCTCGTGATGCCCCAGGGATTTTTGAGTTCGCTGGTCAGCACTTTTCCTTCGTAAGCCGTCCGCGATTTTACCCCGCCAATCCGGGTTTGGCCCGCAAAGGCGGGTTTGTAGTTTGTATTGGGCGCTTTGGTTTCTACCGGCGCCTTGGTGGTGTCCGTTTTAGCCACTTCCGATGTCTCGGAAGTATTTTTTCCGCAAGCCGTAAAAGCAAGCGCACTTCCGGCAAGAAGTATGGGCAGAATTTTAGTCATCGTGCTTTTTTGTTTCAGGTTAACGTGGCCTCAAAAATAGGGGTTTTATCGGGGAGGTAACAGCAGATTATGAAAAAGCGTTTGGCCCCGGAAACGCGTACGATAACTTTTAAGTC
The DNA here is from genome assembly GCF_026248825.1 of Larkinella insperata. NCBI lineage: Bacteria > Pseudomonadati > Bacteroidota > Cytophagia > Cytophagales > Spirosomataceae > Larkinella > Larkinella insperata. Next base: position 1,086,601 of record NZ_CP110973.1, read on the forward strand.
TTTTCCTTCCGCGACCGGTTCGTCAAAACGCCGGAACAAACAGAACGGCATCGGCCACCACCGGTCCGTCGGCTTGCCGGGCCGCAATGTCAACCGATGCGGTTTTGCCTTTGGGCAATTCGTACTCCCCCAGCGCAACCCATTCGCCGGAGGTCTGGCCCACCACCACGATTTCCGCCGGTTTGATCGGAATTGTCCTGCGCACTTTTCCGTCAAACACCGTGATCGTCACTTCGCTGGCGCTTTTGGCCAGCCGCGGAAAATACGTGTAAAGACGGTATTTACCAGCCTTGACCACCTCCGGCGTAAACCGCACCGACGCCCCCTCCGCACCCGCACCTTCGTGAACCAGGTACGAAGGTCCGTAGCCGGCTTTGCTCTTGTTTTCCAGCCGCCACGAACCCGTGGTTGCCGTCAGGGCCGGGTTTTCATTATCCACCAGCATTTCGGGCGTGCTGCCGTCGGCCAGCGGATCGGCCTTCAGGCGCTGTTGCAGTTTCGGTACGTCAATTCGCTGCACACTGGTGTTGCCGTCAATCGCCATGACGGCCGCCAAAGCCGTTGACTGGCCCAGAACCATAAATACCGGCTCCATGCGGATCGACCCGTAGGCAATGTGCGAAGCCGACAGACAAACCGGCACCAGCAGGTTCTGGCACTCGTTTTCCTTCGGAATCAACGCCCGGTAAGCGATCGGATAGGGACCAAAACCGCCCACCTCCACGTTGCCCTCGTTCTTTGCCATCTTCTTGCCGTCTTTCTCAATGACAATCCGCTGAATGTTGTGCGAATCCATCGTGTAAGCCGCCATTCCTACCCCATCCTCCACCACTTCTTTGCCCTGACAATTGGCCTGCGTCATCACATACGCCCCGACCATCCGGCGCGCTTCCCGCACGTACAACTGCGGGGACCAGTGGCCGGTATCCGTGTACTCGTCTTTGGGATAGCCCCACTTGCGCATTTCCTGCCGGAGTTCCTGCGGCACCCGCGGATCGTGGCCGAAGAAGTACAGCAGGCTTTTGGTGTATAATTCGTGATCGCGGATGATCTGCGCCCGTTGCTGGTAACTGCCGTCGGGGTATTCGTAATTCATCCCGATCATATCCGTTGAAAAACCGTTGCGGTTGTTGATATCGGTTTTCTGGTTGGGCATCCCACTCCAGATGAAATAATCGTTGAGCGTCCGTTTCTGCGGCTGGGCCGCAATGAGCCGCACCAACAAGTCGAATTTGGTAGAATCGTAGCCCGCCGGGCGGGTGATGGGCACCTGGTTGGCGGGATCGGAAGTCAGGCAAATGCGGTAGTTGTACGCTTGGACTTTGGTGTCGCCGGTGCCGTTGGGTTCCAGTTTCGCCGGGCTGACGCCCCAGAGCAGCCCGGAATCCGGATTGCCCGGTGTTTTGTAGGGATCGATGCCGTCGGGCAGTTGGTGGCCCGTCATCAGTTGCACCCCGCTGAGCGTTTCGTTGTATTTTGCATTGGCTTCCCGGCCCACAAAGTACGACACCCCGGCCTGGGCCATCAGATCGCCTTCGTAGGAGCAGTCAATAAACATTTTGGCCCGAACCGTGCGTTTGGCCGACGGATTATCCGAATTCTCCAGCGTGATTTCCTGAATCCGGCCCCCGCTTTTCCTGACACTGGCCAGCCGGTGCGAAAGCAGGACATTTACGTTGCCGCGTTTCACATACTCTTTGAACAGGTCTTCGGCCACGTGGGGCTCAAAAATCCACTGTTCAAACTTACCGTAATGCTGACCAATGCGCCGGTAGTAATCGCGGGCCAGACCCGTGATGGCGTATTTGTTGCCGATGTCGGTGAGGCCCAGGCCGCCCGAGGTCATGCCGCCCAGGTGCTTACCGGGTTCGATCAGGAGCACGGTTTTACCGGCTTTGCGGGTAGTATAAGCTGCAATGACCCCGCCCGAGGTGCCGCCGTAGACGCAGATATCCACCGCTTGCTGCGCAAGGACCGAGTTAATAATGAGCAGGTTGAAACAAATAATAAGAACGTAGCGCATGTTTGAAAAAGTTGAGACACCGCATCAACCGAAAAGCTCCGATTCGCTCGGCGTCATACAAAGAAATAAGGACCCGCCTTATAGCGGGTCCTTCCTCCATTTCCAATGGTTTATTTCTCCATCGGATGTTCTTTCAGCAACTGATCCGGGGAGTAGAAATCCTTTTTGTTTTCGGTAGCCATCCTGACTTTTTTGACCTGCTCCGGCGAAATGGCCGCGGCCTGGTTGCCGAATGAATTCCGCACGTACGTAAGAACCGCGGCCAGCTCGTCATCCTTAAGCAGCCCGCCAAACGGCGTCATCGGAACCTGACCGGGGTAGTTTTTGCCCTGCACTTCAATCGGTCCCAGAAGCCCTTTCAGCGCCAGTTTGATCAACCGTTCCTGGTTACCGGTTACCCAGTTGGTACCCGTCAGCGGGGGGAAACCGGAAGCCGCCAGCCCTTTGCCGTCGGCCTGGTGGCAGGTGACGCAGTAGCCTTCCTTGCCGTAGATTTCCTTGCCCTGGTTGTACAGCGCCAGTTCGGCCCCTTTCAGGCTGGAAGCCACCACTTTCTCCTTCAACGGTTTCACGTTCTCGCCCTTCAGGTGGGCCACGGCGGTGGCGTGGGCGTGAACCATCCACTCGTCCAACGGTTTCTTGGCGGCTTCGTCCAGGATGGGTAACCCTTTTTCGGGCCCGATCCAGGAAGCGGCTACGATGGCAGCCAGCCGAACCCGGCCGTTGTCATCGCGGGCAGCCTGCATGAGCAGGTCAGCCTGGTCGGCCACCTGATGACCCGTATACCGCACCACCTGCACGGCCGCAGCCCGGGCGTGGTAATCCCTGGCCTTCAGCATTTGCCGCAGCAGCGGCTGGTCTACTTTGTTCATGCCCCAGCTTACCCACAACCCTTCCAGCAGATGGTGTTCGTAGCGGGGATCGTTTTTATCCAGTTTGGCAACCCAGGTTTTAAGTTTAGCCAGCACCTGGTTTGCATCCCGTCCGCGCAGTTCGCGCCGGGTCCGGTAGCGGGTCCGGTATTCGGGCAGTTTCAGGTTTTCAAAAAGTTCGTCAATGCTGGCTCCGTCAATTTTAGCCGGTTTCACCAGCGGCCGCGACGGGTACGTAATCCGGTAAACCCGTCCGTGCGAGTGGTCGCGCAGGGGGTCGCGGGCGTTGTGCTGCATGTGGCCAATCAGGATGTTGTGCCAGTCAATGAGGTACAGCGAACCGTCGGGGGCAAACTCCATGTCAACCGGACGAAAATTGCGGTCATCGCTCACAACCAGATCCATGCGGTGTTTGCTTTTGTAGCCCGTGCCATCGTCGACCAGCGTGTGTTCCTTCGTTCCCAGAAATCCGATGGTGTTGTTGATCAGGAAATCGCCCTGCAGCTCATCCGGGAAGTGACGGCTCGACACAAACTCCAGACCAGACGTCGGGCGGACCCGGTGGGCCTCCTCGACCAACTGGGCCGACTTGTGCGTGGCCTGTCCGTAGCGCGGAAACACCGACCCCGGCATCATCCAGCGCACATCGGGGCTGGAGGTTTCGGCAAAAAACGGTTGCCCCCAGTCGTCGAAGGCAATGCCCCAGGGGTTCGGAATGGAGAGCTGCGCCGTCCGCTCCAGTTTTTTTAGCTGCGGTGCATACCGGTAAAAACCGCCGTTGGTCGCCCGAACCGGCCCGTAGGACGTTTCGACGTTGGTATGCAGAAACACGCCCTCGCCCGAGTAGATGGCCCCGGACGGATCGACCGTAAAGGCGTGGCTGTTGTGGTGGGTGTCGTGGTCGTCAAAACCGCTCAGCAGAATTTCAACCTTGTCGGCCTTGTTGTCGCCGTTGGTGTCGGTAAAAAGTTTCAGGTTGGTTCCCTGCGAAACGTAAACGCCCTCCTTGGCAATTTCGAAGCCCAGCGGCAGGTGCAGCCCGTCGGCAAAAACCGTCTCCTTATCGGCTTTGTTGTCGCCGTTGGTGTCTTCCAGAATAATGATTTTATCGTTCGGCTTGGTGTCACCGGGTTTGTAGTGCGGGTAGCTCGGCATACACGCCACCCAGAGCCGTCCTTTGCTGTCGAACGACATCTGCATCGGTTTGGCCAAATTCGGAAATTCCTGTTCGGTGGCAAAAAGCTCAATTTTGTAGCCCTGAGGCACTTTCAGTTTCGCCAGTGCGTCGTTGCCGTAGAGGTACGTCAGGCTACCGTTTTTCTCCGGGTTAAAGTTGGTTTTTACGGGCGGCAGTGGAGATGTGTTTTTATCGGCCGCGGCCAAATCTGTTTTTTCGCCCTTCGATGCTGCCAGCCAAATGGCCTGATCCCGGATGTCGGTCATTTCCCGGATTTTCTGAATTTCGGCGGGGTAGTTGTCGGGGCCAAACGGATTGTACCGGCGACCGTAGACGTGCACACCGTTCGGAATTTTGAAGTCGTTGTGCCACATCCAGTTTTTCTCCATCACCATATCATGCACCAGCTTACGATTGGCCTGGGCCTTGGGGGCCACTTTCCCAAACAGCTGATCGGCCAGCAGCAGGCCCAGTTTTTGATAACCCGCTTCGTTCAACTGCGAACCGTCAATGGTTAAATCCTCCTTGCTGGCGGCATACCACTGCTGCGACGGCGTGAAGGCATCCACAAACAATACGTTATTCTGCTCGGCCACTTCCTTCATGGCGTTGGTGTACAGCGCCAGGTTTGCGTTTTCCTTCTTGCCGTTGGGCAGGTCAAACTTGGCCGACAAATCTTCGAAGGCGATGGGCGACACCAGGGCCAGCTGCGGAGCTGAAACGCCGTTGTACTTCTGGCTCAGCGTCCATTTAACAAACGCATCCAGCTCGGCTTTGTAGTTGTCCAGGTTTGCTTTGCCCTGAAACGATTCGTTGTAACCGAAAAAAGCCACGATGATGTCGGTTTTCAGGCGGGTCAGCCATTGGTCGGGTGCATCGAAATGCCCCTCGCTCTGGGACGGGTTGGCGTATTCGGTCTGAAATTTTTCGGCACCCGGGAAAGCCCAGGGCGAGTTGCGGCTGGCGTGCGGACGAAAGCCGGGCGTATCGCCCCCGTCGCACATGTTACGGATGAAGAGCTGGTTATCCGGATACCGAACCTGCATCTCGGTTTCGAAGGCACCGTAGTTCATCATGCGCGACCCCAGGTTGTTACCCAGCAGCACAATGTGCGCTCCTTTTTTGATCTGTAAGGTTTTAGATTCATTCACCTGAAACGCACTGAATGCGATCAGCGCCAATCCAACTGCGGTGAGCAGTCCAATAAGGCTTCTTTTTCTGGGTTTAGACATTTTGCTTTTTGCGAGTAGAATCCAACTTTTTAAACCGATTTTTTTCAACGACCCGCTGGTTCAAAGCAGGTTATGGGATAGGATACTATTCATCATGGTATTAAGTCAACTGGGCGCTTTTTCTACCTGTGAGCGCCTGTTTTAATCATACAGGCCCACCGCTTTTTCATCCCTGGCGTGCTGGCTTCCGCCCCGATTCCGGAGAAATCAATTCATGCGTTCATTTCGCCAGTTCAGTCAGCAGTTACGGCCTTTCGAAAGCGCGGTTTTTGGGCGTGTGCAGGCGCTTGCCTTGTTTTGTACCCACTCTGACGCACAGAGTACCAAACAACAAAAACGACTGAACAAGTATGAAAATGCGTTTTCTGGCGCTTATGGCGCTGGTTATCCTCTCGGTGGCCTGCAAGAAAGGCGGAAGTGACATTGATCCGGAAACGGGTGAACCATCCGGTGGTACCGGTAAAATACCGTCGGAACTGGTTGGCAAGTGGTCGTACGGCGTTTTCTCACCGACCAACTTCTGGGATTACAACGGCAAATATTCCGGCAACGCCTACGAGCAGGCGCTGGTGTTCGAATTTCATCCGAACGGCACGTACGAACAGTATGTCATCAATTCAACCACGAGTTACAACTGCCGGACGGAAGCTTATAGCTACTTTAAAGGAACGGTGAAGGTCAATGAAGCGAATCATACGTTCACGATTACACCCACCCGCGGCAACTACCGGGGTTTCTATTCCTGCGCCCCCAGAAGCAACATCAACCGCGATGCCCGCAAGGAGGAATTGAGACAGGAAACCATGAATTATCAGGTGGAAGCCGGTAAAACAGGCATCAAACTTTCCGACGCGGAAGCTCCGCAGGGCGTACGGCTCGAGGCCATTTCCTGGTAAATAAATACCGATTCCCGCGCACCCGGATGACCTGAAAATCCGGCGGTAGGCGGACACTACAAAACGAAAGCCCGGTTGTATCGGGCTTTCGTTTTGTAGTGTCCGGCTTTTTCTAGGTCGAAAACGGTCTGCCGGACGGAACGACGATCCGCTGGCGACCGGAAGAGGATGAAACAACCGGCCGCTTGGCCGTAAACTTGGCGTTGATGTACTCGACCATATCGATTTCTCCGGTGATGGTATCGCCCGAGAGCTTTCCGTAAAACGTCATCACCAGGTTGTCGCCCGGTACGCTGTACCGACTCTGGAACCGCACCTCGTCTCCTTCGATGGAACCGATCAGATCGCGGGTGGCAAACTCGCCTTTATGCGTACCTGTCAGCCAGTTGCCATCCTGTTTTTCGATGATGAACGTGTGCTGGCTTTTGCTGGTGTAAAAATCAATATTAACCTCCCACCGGCCGCTCAGATCGGCTGCGGGTGCTTTCATTTCGGCCGGTGTAGCCGCTGCGCTGCGTTTGCGGGTCAGGATTTCGTGAACCCGCTTGGCCACAATCACCTCGTTGCCCGCTCCCATCATGTAGGCGGCAATCGTAATGGAAGTGGTCGGTGGTGTCGAGCCGGAAGCGGGCTGCCCCCGCCGAAAACCGGTTCCGACCGCCACGCGGGGCTTGGTGGTGGCCAGTTCGTCGGCCACTTCCTGCCCGGTGATGTGCAGCTTCGTTGGGTCCCAGCTAATGGTCAGCATGGGGGTCGCGTTATCAAGGGCGCCTTCTTCCGGTCGGCGCACGTTCAGCTGCACACCGTCGATGCCGGAAAGCTTTTTCGAGATCGTCTCCAGCCAGGAAACCCAGGTATCCATTTCGGCTTTGTGATCCCGGACGGCCCAGGCTTCTACGGCCGCCAGCATTCCAATTTGCTCCTCCCGTCCGATTTTGTTGTTCCGGCAGGGCCCGTGGTGCGGGGCGCTGGCCTGCCAGGTCGCCATCAGAATGTCTTTGTTGCCCAGCAGCAGACCGGCACTCTGAGGCCCCCGGATCACTTTCCCCCCGCTGTAGCCAACCACCGATGCTCCGGCCTGAAGGTGGATGTTCGGAATGGTCAGCCGTTCGGCGGCCGCGTCAACCAGGATGGGGACGTTTTTGGGTTTGGCGATCTTGGCAACATTTTCCACCGTCCAGGGGGCCTGGCCCGGCATCATATAAATCATGGCCGTCCGCGGATTGATGGACGTTTCCAGTTCTTCCAGGGTGTTGACCGTAATGACTTTCACTCCGCAATTCCGGATCGCGTGGTCGTAGACGTTGCGGGAAGACCGGGGAATGATAACTTCCGTTTTTTCAAACCCTTCCAGATTGGGGATGCGGATGAGTTTTTCGGGATTGCCGCCCGCCAGGATGCCCGCCGTTACCTCGTTGAGCCCCGCAGCGCAGCCCGACGACACCATGCCCCACTCAGCCCCGGTAATTTCAGACAGCCGTTTGCCAATTCCGAAGGCCAGTTCGTCGATCTGAACGTTGTACCGGCTGGCGTATTCCATCGCTTCCTTTACTTCCGGCAGCTCCATTGACGCCCCGATGATGGTGAAAGTGCCGCGGCAGTTAATGATCGGTTCGACGCCAATGGATTGGTAAATCTGGGGTCCGGCCTTGAGCGGTCCCATAGCGGGTGCTACCTGAGCTGCGGCCTTTCTGAACCAGTTCGACGCCGGACGGCTTTCCGCAAAAGCCTCCACACTGCTGACCATACTGCCGGCTAATGGAAGAAGACTCAGCTCTTTCAATATTTCTCTTCGTTTCATGCTCTTAAAAAGCTAGTTTTCAGATATAAAAAAGGGGTTTGAGCTTTTGATCACCTGTAAATTCCGGCATGAGTAGCGCAGGGATCACCTAAGAGATGGTCTAATAAGCGTAGTATGGCTATGGGGACAATTGAATCAATCGTAATTAAACAACAAGTATAATAATACAGCAGGAATTTATCGTAATAAGCAGCCTATTTTTCAGATTATTTGCCACAGAAGCCGATTGTCCAATCATTCTTTGGCCGCTGCATTCGGCCCACTAATTGTAGTAAATGGGAAGCGAAACTGCCTCTTACCGGGTGGCATTCTCATTGCCCCGGAGGAAGATGAAGGCTGCGGATAAGCCATACTAAGATAGGGCAAACCCTTGTTTAATAAGTTGCAGAAAAAATGCCGTTCTTGCTAACTGGCGGACAGGTAGTAACCGTCTTTGAAACTATTGGCGTAGACGTAAAGAATGGCCCATTTGGCGTTGGCAGGTGGCGTTTTGAAAGGGATAAAATCAATGCAGGTATTTATGGGGATCCGGCAGTCCTCCAGGTCATGTTCAATGGCATTCAGTCGTGCTTCAAGTTGCGCCAACCGTTGGCTGATATCCCGTTGCCTCTGGGCTATTTCCGCCACTTTCGCCAGCAGTTCCTGACTTCTCTTGCAGATCAGGTAGCTCCCTTGTGATGATGCTTGCTTAGACAACGGTTTAGACTGGTTTTTTCCTGCTTGTTCCATATCCCGTCAATATTGCACCAATGTTACCATTTTAACGGACAATGCCTAATTAATAAACTTATATTTCCAGCCCGGGAACTGCTTGTTAGTCAATACCCCAATTATAGAGACAACACAAGCTTTATTTCTTTGTCTGGTTTTCGAGCAGCATCACGCCCGCTTTCGCATTTCGCCAGCGATCCAGTAGTTCTTTCGGGGTAGGCGTCACCCGAAACGCAAACGACCCCAGCAAAATGTCTTCGTCTCCATCCCGATCCACATCGGCAGCGTCCATCGTCAGCCAGGCGCCCTGGTTGGCTTCCGGAAACATCGCGGGCCGGAACCGGTTGTTTCCCCGGTTTTCCAGGTAGACAAAGTTCTCCAGTCGTTGACGGGAAAAATCCGGAAAGAAAGCAATGGCAGCCACGTCCAGATCGCCATCGCCGTCGAAATCGCGGGCCAGGGCTTTGGTGGCGCCGTGCATGGGGTAAAACCAGACCTGCCGAAACCGAAAATTACCGTCGTTGCGAAAGAGCCGAATACCGTGATACCGCTTCGGAGAGCTCGAGAAATCGGCATTATCCCCGTTGGTGTAAAGCAGGTCCATATCGCCATCCCGGTCAAAATCAACGACATCCAGGTGGCTTGATCCGAACACGGGCGGAAAACGCAGCACGGTTTTTTTCCAGAACCGCCCTCCGCCTTCGTTGTTAAAAATAGCCACCTGTTCATCGCTTTGAGACAGCAACGTCACAATGTCGGCCCGGCCGTCGGCGTTCATGTCGGTTACTACGGTTTGGATTGCCCCCGGCACGGGTTCCAAAACGTGTTCGATGTAGGCGGTTCCGGTGTTTTCAAACCAACTCAACTGCCCCAGGTAGTAGCCGAACTGGCACACCAGAATATCCTCTTTGCCATCCCCGTTCAGGTCGGTATAGGTGGCTTCGACCGGGCGTTGCAGTTTTTGCAGCAACACCGTCCGTTCCATTTTCTGCGTCGCCGGGCTCCGGTGTAGGTGCAGCAATTCGCCATTCATTCGATCGTTGGGATCCATGTTGCCCATCGTCAGGACATCCAGGCTGCCATCGGCCCGAACGCGCAGGTTAGACGGTGGGTTGAACGTTACCATCGAATCCACTTTTTGCAGATTCTGGTCGAGGAAAAACATTTTCCCGCGCCGACTTCCCACGGCAATACGCTGGCTACGGGGTTCGTACTTCAGCAGCGTAATCAGGTTATCGATCGGTTGGGCGGGCTGACGAACACTAAAAAGCGGTAACTGATTGGCAATGGCGGGTTTGGGAGCCTGGGGCAGCGGCTTGTCCGGCGCATTGCTGACGTAATAATCCGTGATCTTCTGCCAGTCTGCGGGGTGGAGCATGGGTACGTCTGCAAAAGCACTGGAGTGGACAACCCGCTCGATCTCTTCCGGACCGCTCATTTGCCGGAACGGCGACAACGAGTCGGCAAAAAAGCCCATGCGGAGGGCCATTTGTGGCAACACCTTTTGTTTCCAGAGTTTTTTTTCCAGCAAATCCGGCGTCGGCACGGTGTGGCAACTGTTGCAGTATTTTTGGGCAAGCTCCCGACCGTTTAAGCCCGATGGCTCGGTGGGCGTGGTCGACTTTGGACTTTGGTTGCAGGCAAACAGACAGCTTACAAAAAACAAAAAGGCAAGACCCGAAATTGATTTATTAAAAGACATCTTATAAAAAAAGGCATTTGACAAACTTATCACAAAACCGCCTGTTTTCAAACTGAAAAGATAAGCCGCAGGCGGTTTTAGAACGCATTACGGCTTTTTCTTTTTTCTTTGCACGGCACTAATCCCACTCGAATGAACTGTATTCTCGGCGTCGACATCGGAACCACGAACGTTAAAGCTCTCGCTTTTCATCCGGAATCCGGCGAGATCGTTGCGCACGCATCGGAACCATTAACCACCCTCAACCCGCAACCTGGCTACGCGGAACAAGACCCGGAAGAAGTCTGGAAGAAGTTGACGGACGTGCTGGAAGAGGTTTGCCGGGAAGTCGGGCAGCAAAAGGGGACCGTGGAAGCGGTGGGGTTCAGCGCAGCCATGCACAGCATTCTGGCCGTTGACGACCACGGAAAGCCGCTTACGAACGCCATTCTCTGGTCGGACAACCGTTCGGAAAAACAGGCCGACGACCTGCGCCACGAGCAGGCCGAGCTGGGCAGGAGCATTTATCAGCAGACCGGTACTCCGCTGCACCCCATGATTCCGTTGTGTAAACTGGCGTGGTTTCGCGAAAATGACCTGCGGCTGCTACGACGGGCCACCGGCTGGATTTCAATTAAAGAATACATCTGGCATAAACTGACCGGCCAGTATCAGGTCGATTATTCGATTGCCACCGCCACCGGCCTTTTCGACAGCCAGCAGAAGGCGTGGTATCCGGTCGCCCTTGAGTATGCCGGCATTCGTCTGGAGCAGCTCTCGGAACCCGTACCGACCACCCACGCCGGTAAACTTACCAGTGCCAACCTGCCCAAAACCATAACGGACTGCCTGAACCCTGCAACCTTGTACATCGGAGCCTCGGATGGTTGCCTGGCCAATCTGGGCGCGGGGGCCATTGGGGCCGGTATTACCACCATCACGATTGGCACCAGCGGAGCGATCCGGCGCACGGTTCAGCGGCCGCTGCGCGACGATCAGGGACGGCTCTTTAGCTACATCCTGAACGTCGATGACAAAACCGACAAGAATTATTTCGTGGTGGGCGGACCCACCAACAACGGTGCGAACGTACTGCAATGGGTATCGGAGAAGCTGACGCAGTCGGAAACCGACGCGGTGCTGGAGGAAGCCCAAACGGTGCCGGCCGGTTCCGACGACCTGCTGTTTTTGCCCTACCTGCAGGGCGAACGGGCTCCCCTGTGGGATGCCGGAGTGCGTGGTTCTTACCTGAATGTCGACTGGCAGCACGGGCGGGCGCATTTTGTCCGGGCGGCTCTGGAGGGCGTGCTGTTCAATCTGCTCCGCATCGAGCGAATCCTATCACGGCATACCGGCCCAACGCAGGTAATTCACGCCAACGGCGGATTTGCCCAGTCTGAATTCTGGGTGCAGATGATGGCCGATATTTTTGGCGTCCCGGTCCGGCTCAATGAAAGCAACGAAAGCGGGTCCATTGGCGCAATTTTATTAACCCTGAAGGCCACCGGACGAGTTACATCCCTGGGCGACGCGATGCGCTACGTTGGTTTTGGCCGAACGTTCGAACCCGACGCCGAGTGCCACCGGCGGTATCGCCAGGTCTATCAGCGATTTGAGCAGGCACTGCCTTAATCTTATCCATTGCCATGAAACTAAAACTAACCGGTAAGGATCTGCGCAAGATTGGCTATCCGGAAGGAAAAGTCATTAGCATTGCCATCAGCGTCATGCAGCAATCGTTCAAGCACACTTCCCATCGGGAAGCCCTGGAACTGCTGGAAAAAGTGCTGCAGAATCCGGCCGACTTTCTGGACATTGAAACCCTCGGAACCATTGCCGCCGAACTGGTTGAGAAGCCGGCTCCAAAGGTTACCGCCGAAATTCCGCTGCACGAAGAACGGAGGGAATATACGGTTTTCGGGGCCGACCACATTGACACCGGAGCCATCAACCAGATGGAGATTGCCATGCGGTTGCCAGTAACGGTTGCCGGAGCCCTGATGCCGGACGCCCACCAGGGGTACGGCCTGCCGATTGGCGGGGTCCTGGCGGCCCACAATGCCGTCATCCCGTACGGTGTGGGTGTGGATATTGGCTGCCGGATGTGTCTGAGCATTTACGACTTACCCGAAAACACGGTTTATGGCGAAACTAAAAAATTGAAAAACATCCTTCAGCGCGAAACCCTTTTTGGGGCGGGCCGGGAGTTCAGCAAGCCCCTGGATGATGCAGTGCTCGACCGGCCCGAGTTTCGACAGATTCCGTTGCTGCGCGGGCTGCACGACAAAGCCGTTCGGCAAATCGGTTCGTCGGGATCGGGGAATCACTTTGTAGAGTTTGGCATTGCCGAAATCACCGACCCGGACAACGAGTTTGGCATTCCGCTTGGCTCGTACCTGGCCCTCCTGTCGCACTCGGGATCGCGGGGCCTGGGCGCCAGCATTGCCAATCACTACACGCGCGTAGCGATGGAGACCACCCCGCTACCGGGTCAGGCCAAACACCTGGCCTGGCTGTCGTTGGACAGTGAGGCAGGACAGGAATACTGGTTATCCATGAATCTGGCCGGCGATTATGCTTCGGCCTGCCACCATCAAATTCACCACAAAATTGCCCGATCGCTGAGCCAGAAACCGCTGGCCGTTGTGGAAAACCACCACAATTTTGCCTGGAAAGAGCGCCACGCCGGTCCGGGTGCCGAGCCGCAGGAGCTGATTGTTCACCGCAAAGGTGCTACTCCGGCCGGTAAGGGCGTGCTCGGCATCATTCCGGGTTCCATGACCCAGCCCGGCTTTATTGTGCGGGGGCGCGGTGAAGCGACGTCACTGGATTCGGCTTCGCACGGAGCCGGGCGCAAGCTCTCGCGTTCGGCCGCGAAGAACAGCCTGACGTGGTCGCAGGTTCAGGATGTCTTGAATCAACATGGAATTACGTTGCTCGGTGGGGGGCTCGACGAAGCGCCGATGGCTTATAAGGACATCAATCAGGTAATGAGTTTCCAGCGCGACCTGGTTGATGTGGTAGGGCGTTTTCAGCCCAGGATTGTCCGGATGGACGATTGATCATTCCGCCACAAACCGTCGCTGATAGGCTTCAGCGACCTGATCGCGGGTGCGTTTCAGGCGCATTTTAACCGCGCTGTTGTTGATGTTGTATTGCCGCGCGATTTCTGAAATATCAATGTTTTCTATGTACTTAAGTTGCAGCAAGTCCTTTTTATCCGGCTCCAGCGTGTCTAAAACTACGGCTAGCTGACTCAGCATCAGATGCTTGCCATCGATCATATCCGCATCCGGAAAGTTTTCAACGTCAACTTCATTCATCGATATTACATCCATCCGACCGGCCGCCCGGGCCCGTTGCCGACAGTAGTTCTGAGAAATGGCAAACAGCCAGGTTGAAAAAGCGGAGCGTCCCTGAAACTGATCAATTTTCACAAAAACCTGGAGAAAAATGTCGTGCGTATAATCTTCGGCTTTGATCGGATCCCGGGTGAATGCCAGACAACTGCCGTATACTTTCTGCGCATACCGTTTGTAGATCGCAGACAAACATGCTGCTCGATTACTAACTAGGTAAGAACCAATGAGTTCTTCGTCGCATAACAGACCTTTCATCGGACAGAACAAATTATAATGGTAAATATTTCTCTTTACTAATCAGGGTAAAAATTCCTTTGCGGCCTGCTTTATCAGACGTTAACTGTCTGCTATGTTACTGATTTTAGATGACGTTTGGGTACATATCCCTGCCCGTATACGCCAAACGAGCACAATAACCGTATCAACAGAGATTTAAACTGTACCAAATGGCACTCTTCAGCCAAAAATAGCCCTACTTAAGTATAATCACTTAACATTCAATTGTGCGATAACTTTACATTTGTTACCTATACCATAAATAATATAACATAAACCCTTTCGGAGTGGACGGACTTAGCTAATTTCATATGTTGCTAACAGGTACTAATACTTTTTGACGAATTCTTTGGACAAACAAAACGTTTACGTACATTTACTAGACGTCAAACGATGGTCAGCGCTAATTGTAAACTCTGTCAAATACCACATTCGCTCGCTTATGAAATACCGCCATTGTCTCATAGTTGAAGATTCGGGTCCTGACGCGGACATGCTCAGAGAGTATCTAGCCCGAACGCCGTTTTTTTTACCACCCCAAGTATGCTCCAACCTATTGGAAGCAGCAACCCTCCTGCAGCAACAGTCATTTGATCTTATTCTTCTGGATATCAAGCTTCCCGACCAGCCGGGCCTGGATCTTCTGCGGTTATTTCCAAGTCCCCTGCCCATCATCGTCACAACGGCTTATACCGACTTTGCCGTTGAATGCTACGACCTTTCGGTGGCGGATTACCTCCTCAAACCCTTTACCTTCAGCCGGTTCACCCGAGCCCTCAACCGCGCCCTGGGCGTTCAGTTGTCCTCCAACAGCTTGACGGAGGATAAATACATTTTCCTGAAAGTAGGACATTCCATGCAGCGTTTTGATTACGACGCCATCGACTACATTCAGGCTTTCGGCACCTACTGCAAAGTATTTATCAATCAGAAAGTAGTGGTTGTCAACGAAATTATTTCTAACCTGGAAAACCTTCTTCCCAAGCAAAAATTTCTACGAATTCATAAGTCTTACCTGACGAATCTGTCCAAGATCAACAGCTATAATTACCGGAGCGTTGTTGTCGGTTCGGCCAAGATTCCCCTGGGGGCCTCCTACCGCGAGAAGTTTGAAGGCTTCCTGAGCCTGCTCGACCGCCGGTCGGAAGTATAAGCGCCCGGCAAAAGCTCCTGGTCGTACGATGGTGAGGTTATTGATGCGTAACCGGTAGCAATTGAATCCCGTTTGACGCTAATCAAGCGGTGGATTTATTATCTTGCGCTCCCGTTTTTTACACCGACATTATGTTTGTTGAAGCCATTGAACGGGTCGACTCTTTCGTGCGTCCTATCCTGTCGATCGTCCGGCGGTATGGCAGCAGCGAAGTGATCCCGGCCTGTTCGACCATGTTTTTCGTGAATGAGCAGGCGTATGCCGTTACCTGTAAACACGTTGCCGAGCAACTGCTGCAGTCGGAAAACATCCACCAGAACTACCTGAAGTTTCAGGGAGAACGCCGTTCGATCATGCGGGCGCCCAATTCGGCCCGGCGGCTGGAAGATCTGGAAAAGAAATACAACCTGCGGCAGGAGAGCATCATCCAGATCAAAAATCAATTCGGAAGTTCGTTCGATCAGTCGTCGAGAATTACGTACCACCTGCACCCCACGCAGGATCTGGCAGTGATTCATTTTGAAGGCTACAACCAGCTTAAATACAACTCCTGCGCAGTTTTTCTGCGCGACAGCAGCAAGATCAGGCAGGGCCGGAGCCTGTGCCGGCTGGGTTACCCCTTTCCCGAATTTACCAATTACCGCTACAACGCTGAACGCGACGAGATCGAGTGGACCACCGACGGACGCACCAGCACCCCGCGCTTTCCCATCGACGGCATCATCACCCGGCTGCGGGCGGAAAACAACGAGGTCGTGGGGATTGAAATGAGCACGCCCGGGCTGCGCGGACAAAGTGGCGGCCCGCTTTTTGATACCAACGGTATTATCTACGGCATGCAGAGTTCAACGCGTCACTTACACCTCGGATTCGACATTGAAGACCGGGAAGTGATCGTTAACGGACGCCTGACGCGGGTTTCGAATTACCCGTTTCTGAACGTCGGGCAATGTGTTCACGTTGAGATCATCAAAAAATTCCTGCGGGAACTGAATATTAAATTTTACGAAGGATAGACCCGTTCTATCCGCCATTACCCAGAATACCTAGTAAGTGCTTATACCGTAACTTGAACACGTAATGATTTCACAATTAACGGCGTATTCGTTGGAGACACAAACCGAATCGGCGATTGACTTGCTTAAACGCCTTATAGCAACGCCTTCCTTCAGCCGGGAAGAGGACCGCACGGCCCTGGTAATCGAAGATTTTTTCCGGCAACAAAACATTCCTTACCGGCGGACCAAAAACAACGTCTGGACGCACAACCGCCATTTCGACCCGGCCAAGCCCACGCTGCTGCTTAACTCGCACCACGACACCGTCAAACCCAATGCCTCCTGGACGCTCGACCCGTTTCAGCCCATCGAACGCGACGGCAAACTCTACGGCCTGGGCAGCAACGATGCCGGGGGCGCACTGGTGTCACTGATTGCCACGTTCTGCCACTTTTACCACAAGAAAGACCTGGCCTATAACATCGTGATGGCGGCCACGGCGGAGGAAGAAATCTCGGGCCGCGATGGTCTGGAACTGGTTCTGCCGGAACTTCCCCCCATTGATTTCGCCATCGTGGGCGAACCGACGCAAATGCACCTGGCCGTCGCCGAAAAAGGGCTGCTGGTGCTGGATTGCACGGCCAAAGGCAAATCCGGTCATGCCGCCCGCGACGAAGGAGACAACGCCATCTATTACGCCATCAAGGATATTGAGTGGCTGACGAGCAACCCGTTTCCGAAACTCTCGCCGACCCTGGGGCCGGTGAAGCTGTCGGTGACGGTCATCAACGCCGGTTCGCAGCACAACGTAGTGCCCGACACCTGCACCTTCACGGTCGATGTGCGCGTGACCGAGCAGTACACCCTGGAAGAGATTGTCGACACGATTCGCCGGAATATCCGCTCCACGGTGCAGCCGCGTTCCATTCGGCTAAAGCCGTCGAGTATTCCGCTCGATCACCCGATTGTACGGGCCGGTATCCTGATGAACCGCGAAACCTACGGATCGCCAACCACCTCCGACCAGGCCCTGCTGGATTGTCCCTCGCTCAAATGCGGCCCCGGCCACTCCGAACGCTCACACACCGCCGACGAATTTATTTATTTGCGGGAAGTTGAACAGGGAATCGAGTTATATATTCGAATGTTGGAACAAATCCTGTAAACCATGCTCTACCCACTCACATTTGAGACCATTTTTAAAGACAAAATCTGGGGCGGCCAGAAAATAAAAACCGTACTGGGCAAAGATTTCGCACCCCTGCCCAATTGCGGAGAAACGTGGGAAATCTCCGGGGTTTCGGGTAATATCTCGGTGGTGGCCGAAGGTCCGCTGAAGGGGAAAAGCCTTCAGGAATTGTTGGAACACTACAAGGAAGAACTGGTTGGCAAGCACGTCTACGAACGGTTTGGCAACGAATTTCCACTGCTGGTCAAATTCATCGACGCCAACGACGACCTGTCGATCCAGGTACACCCGGACGACAAACTGGCGAAAGAGCGG
Source organism: Larkinella insperata (assembly GCF_026248825.1). Lineage (NCBI taxonomy): Bacteria > Pseudomonadati > Bacteroidota > Cytophagia > Cytophagales > Spirosomataceae > Larkinella > Larkinella insperata. The sequence goes on from NZ_CP110973.1 coordinate 1,104,287, forward strand.
CACAACAGTTTCGGGAAAACCGAGATGTGGTACATCCTCGAAGCCGACCCGGGCGCTACGCTCAACTCGGGGTTCAACCGGGAAGTAACAAAAGAAGAATACGTTAAAGCCGTTGAAGACAACACGCTGATGGACATTCTGAACATCGAGAACGTTCAGGCTGGTGACGTGTTTTTTCTGCCCGCCGGGCGTGTTCACTACATCGGGAAAGGCATTCTGCTGGCCGAAATTCAGCAAACTTCCGACATTACGTACCGCATCTACGATTTCGACCGCACCGACGACAAAGGGCAGAAACGCGAACTGCATACCGAACTGGCCGTCGACGCCATCAACTATAAACATTACGACCATTACAAAACGCAGTACGATGCGCAGCCGAACCACAGCGTCAACGCCGTGGCCAGCGACTACTTCGTCACCAACGTCTTGAATTTCGATCAGGAAGTGCTGCACGACTACACGCACCTGGATTCATTCGTCATTCTGGTCTGCGTCGGCGGCTCCCTGACCGTCGAAACCGGCGAAGGCTACCGCATCCCGCTGAAAATGGGCCAGTGTGCGCTGCTCCCCGCTTCGACCAAGAGCGTCACCCTGGTGCCCGACGGCGACATGACGGTTCTGGAATCCTACGTTCCCTGACGGAGTGATGAGGGATGAGTTAAGAAGGAAGAGTTTACCGCTCTGTTCGGTCATCCGCGAAGCGGCCCCGCCACTCATCACTCATCATTCTTAACTCATCCCTCCTTTATGAATCTTATCTATTTCATTTTCGCCTTTCTGGTTGGGGTGGCTACGAGTGTGCAGTCGGGCGTCAATTCCCAGTTGCGGCAGTTGGTGGCGCATCCAATTCTGGCGGCCATGATTTCATTTGGATCCGGTTTTCTGGTTTTGGCGGTTGCCAGCCTGGCACTGCGGGCTCCCGTACCGGCCTGGGAAACAATGCGCGAAATCAGTTGGTGGAAATGGACCGGTGGGCTCCTGGGCGCTATTTACGTAACCACGGTGATCATTACCGTTCCGCGAATTGGCGCGGGAAACATGCTAAGTCTGAGCGTGGCCGGTCAGTTACTGGCCGCCGTGATTCTCGACCATTACGGCTTGCTCGGGTTCCGGGAACACGGGCTGACGGTATGGCGGTTGGCGGGTGTGCTGCTGATTGTGCTGGGGGTGGTGCTGGTTGTGAAGAACTAACGCAAATTATGATCAAATACCGTTTTTATCCAACGCTGCTGAACGTCTTTTCCCGCTACCTGGCCGGGGGCAATTTCTCACAGCAACAGTTGCTCGATACCATCAACCGGGTGCCAACGCCCACCACGGCGGCTCAGGAACGCGGGGTGCGGTTTGAGGATGCGGTTGTCAAAGGCGAGCAGGAAGAACGGTTCAGCGCCGACATTCTGGAGAAGTTTCGGCGGTATCTGCCCCGGCCCATCGTCGAAACGCAGGTCTATTGCCAGTACGAAATCGACGACGTGCTGTTTTACGGGTACGTTGATCTGATCGGGAAATTCAAAGCCGTTGACATCAAAACGACGGCTTCGTACCAGCATCCGCGCTACACCTTCAACCACCAGAACCTCTACCTGCACGCGCTCAAAAAACGCGGTATCCGGCTGATGGAATACCTCATCACGGATTTCAAGGACGTGTACGTCGAAAGTTATTCGCTAACGCATCCGATTGAAAAACAGCTTGAAGAAATCCGGCTGTTCAAACAATTTCTGGAAGAACACCGGGAGCTGATTACCGACCCGAAGATTTTTGTGAATCCGGAATGAGTAGAACGGGTTGTTATCCGGAGTTTATCCGAAAACGTCAACGTTAAGCGGAGTTTCGGATCAACTTCGCGAAGAAATCCCCTGAAAAACCATGAAAAAGCTAATCATCTGGCCCGCCCTCGCGTTTTCGCTTGTTTTCTGCACGTTTCAGAAAGAACAGGATCAGCCCTTTTTCAACGGAAAAGACTTCAGCGGCTGGACCATTCGCGGGGAGCAGGTCAAGAACGATTACCGCATCGAAAACGGCGAGATTGTGGGAATTTCAAAACCCCAGTCCCAGAATACGTTTCTGTGCTCCAATAAAAACTACGATGATTTCATTCTGGAACTGGAAGTAAAGGTCGATACCGGCATGAATTCCGGCATTCAGTTCCGCAGCGAAAGCCGTCCGGATTACAAAAATGGCCGGGTTCACGGGTACCAGGCCGAAATCGATCCGTCGGCGCGGGCCTGGAGTGGGGGTCTGTACGACGAAGCCCGGCGCGGCTGGCTGGCCGATCTGAAAAACAACCCCGCAGGCCAAAGGGCGTTTAAAAAGTTTGATTGGAACAAATACCGCATCGAAGCCGTCGGCAAAACCGTTAAAATTTCCGTAAACGGTGTGCAGACAACGGATTACACCGATACGCTCGAAACACGCGGCTTCATTGCCCTGCAGGTTCACGGCACCAACGTTCAGCGCCCGATGGAGGTCCGCTGGCGGAATCTCCGTTTGCAGGAACTGGCCCGAAAATAATCGCTTCCCATACCGAAAATTCTGCTTTTTTATTCCCCGCCAGCGGCTGACCTTTGCGGCATGTTTAGCCGTAGTATCCGTTTGTATCGGGACGCCTACCGGGGCCTGCCCGCGACAGTCTGGCTGTTGAGCGGAGTTATGCTCATCAACCGCAGCGGCACCATGGTGTTGCCTTACCTGACGTTGTACCTGACGCAGCACCTCCATTACACAGTCGCCGAAGCGGGTGTGGTGATGGCCGTTTACGGAACCGGCGCGCTGGCCGGAACCTACCTGGGCGGGCGGCTTTCCGACCGGTTTGGCTTCTATCCGATTCAGTTTTTCAGCCTGCTCATTTCGGGCTTTTTTCTGCTTCTGCTGCAATTTGCCCATACTTTCTACACCATGTGCGGGGTGGTGTTTGTCTACACGTTGCTCGGCGAAACCTTCCGACCGGCCTTGTCGACGGCGGTTGCCTACTACAGCGTTCCCGAAAACCGAACCCGCGCTTATTCCCTCAACCGGCTGGCGATCAACCTCGGCTGGTCGCTGGGGGGCGGTTTGGGGGGCTACCTGGCGGGTATCGACTACCAGCTCCTGTTTTGGGTCGACGGCATTACCTGCATCGTGGCGGCCATTGTCCTGCGGATTTATTTGCCCCCACCCGATCCCGCCCAGCCCGTCAGCACGGAAACGGAGTTGGTACCCGACGAAAGCCGAACCCCGTACCGGGACTGGATTTTTCTGGTTTTCATTGGTGCCACTACCCTTTTTGCCATCGGCTTCTGGCAATTGTTCAGCATGATTCCGCTGTATTTCAAACGGTTTCTGCAATTGACCGAAAGCCAGATCGGGCTGCTGATGACCATGAACGGCCTGATGATTGTTTTCACCGAAATGCCGTTGGTATACGTCATCGAAAAACGGTATTCGAGGTTTAAAGTATTGATCATCAGCACGGGCGTTTTACTGATTGGCTTTTCGTATCTGTTACTGAACATCGGGCAGTGGGCCTTTCTGGCGCTCCCGACGGTCTTCTTCAATACCATTGGCGAAATGCTGGCCATGCCGTTCATGCTCTCGTTTACGGTGGAGCGAGCCAGCGCCCAGAACCGGGGCCAGTACCTGGCGCTTTACTCGATGGCCTACGCCGTTGCCCAGATTACCGCTCCCGCCCTGGGGTCGCAGGTGGTGGCGTGGGCTGGCTTTCCGGTTCTGTGGGGAATGGTCATGGGATTATGCCTGGTGTCGGCGGGCGGCTTCTGGTGGCTTTGGGGGAAAGTAAAACCGGCCATTCCCGAAACCGTGTGAGTAAATACGGTGTTACTTATTCGTCGTTATTTGGCTCAGGAGGAAGATTTCTTTACTTTCCGGCCGAAAAACGCTTTACTCATTTACCACGAACACACAAACATGGAGACGCTGAATCGAATTGGACTCGATACCGAAAAAAGCGAAGAACTGGCTAGCCTGCTGAACGAATTACTGGCCAACTATTCCGTATTTTATCAGAACACCCGGGGTTACCACTGGAACATCAAAGGCGATAAATTCTTCGAGCTGCACCTGAAGTTTGAAGAATTATACAGCAGTTCCCTGCTCAAGATTGACGAAATCGCCGAGCGGATTCTGACGCTGGGGTATACGCCCAACCATAAATATTCGGATTACGCCCAGCTATCGACCATCCAGGAAAGCAACGAAGTATCGGACGGTCGGAAGGCCATCGCTGAGATTCTGGATGCGTTCAAGGTTCTGCTGCAGAAAGAACGCCATCTGTTGACCCTCTCGGCCGAAATCGACGACGAAGGAACCAACGCCCTGATGAGCGACTACATCCGGGAGCAGGAAAAACTGGTCTGGATGTACTCAGCCTTCCTGAACCGCTAAGAAAACAGGTTCTTTTTAAAAGCCTGCGAAGCCTGACTATGGATGGCCCCGGGGTAGCACCCGGGATTATCCACAGTTAAGGCCTTTGGGCTTGTGGGGACGGTTTGCTTTACACTTTTAGCGGTTTTTAGCGATTTGGTTCAATAGTCCGGAAAGAACCGCTTAATTTTGCCCCTTCCACTGACTTCATTACTGTCTTGAAACTCTGGCAAAAAGCAACTTCCGATACCGAATCCAAAGCGATCGCCGATAAAATCGAACAGTTTACGGTTGGGCGCGACCGCGAAATGGACCTTTACCTCGCCCCTTTCGATGTGCTGGGCAACCTCGCCCACGCCACCATGCTCGAAACCATCAACCTCCTGACAAGTGAGGAACTGAGCGTGTTGCGGGCGGAGTTGAAAAACATTTATCAACAGATTCAGGACGGCCAGTTTGTGATTGAAGAGGGCGTGGAAGACGTTCATTCACAGGTGGAACTGATGCTAACCCGCACGCTGGGCGATGTTGGCAAAAAGATTCACAGCGGCCGGTCGCGCAACGACCAGGTGCTGGTTGATCTGAAACTCTTCACCCGCGATCGGCTCTGGCAGGTGGCCGAAGCTGTTCAGCGGGTTTTCGACCGGCTGATTATCCGGTCTGAACAGCATAAAGCGGATTTGCTGCCGGGTTACACCCATCTGCAAATTGCCATGCCCTCGTCGTTCGGGTTGTGGTTTGGTGCCTACGCCGAAGCCCTGGCCGACGATATGCTGACCTTACAAACCGCCTACCGATTGGCCAACCGCAATCCGCTGGGTTCGGGCGCGGGCTACGGTTCGTCGTTTCCGCTCAACCGAACCTTGACAACGGAATTGCTGGGCTTTGAGGGAATGCACGTCAACGTGGTCTACGCGCAGATGAGCCGGGGTAAAACCGAGCAAACCGCCCTGACGGCTTTGGCCGCCGTGGCCGCAACCCTGTCGCGGATGGCGATGGACATCTGTCTCTACAACAGCCAGAACTTCGGTTTTCTGACGCTACCCGACGCCCTGACGACGGGTTCCAGCATCATGCCGCACAAGAAAAATCCCGATGTCGCCGAACTGCTGCGGGCCAAAACCAACCGTTTGAAAGCCCTGCCGATGGAAGTGACGCTGGTGATGAGCAATTTGCCTTCGGGCTACCACCGCGACATGCAGATTCTGAAGGAAATCCTGATGCCCGCTTTTGAAGAAATCTTGAACTGCCTGCAAATCACCGATTTCATGCTCGAACACCTCCAGGTTAAAACCAATCTGCTGGATGATCCGAAGTACGATCCACTGTTCAGCGTGGAGCGGGTGAATGAGCTCGTTTTGCAGGGGGTGCCGTTCCGGGAAGCGTATTTGCAGGTAAAAACCGAGGTAGAGGAGGGAAGTTACACGGCTTCGCGTACGCTGAAACACACGCATGAAGGCAGCCTTGGCAACCTCGGCAACGACCAGATTGTGAAGCAGATGAATACGGCTTTGCAGGGCTTTGGGGCGGAGAAAGTAGCGAGCGCCCTGCGTCAATTAGTAGGAACGCAGCCTTAAGGCTGCGTTCCGGAGTTTATCTACTCTACGCGATACGCGACGAGTTTGTTCTTGAAAAATGTGGGTACTACCACCAGCTTTTTGCTGGGGACATAATCGATATCGGCTGAATTTACCTTTTCGTTGCGGGTATCGAGCAGCTGCTGCTTCTGCCCGTCAGCCGTGATGTAGAAAAGCCGTCCGCTCCAGTCCGAAACCATGTAATCCTTGCCGATGGCCACAATACCGTCGGTGTTGGCCATGCCGTCAGCGATTTTGGTCAGTTTCTTGGAAGCCACATCCAGCGATTGCAAGGCGCCGATTTTGGTGCTGCCCACCATGAGCGTTTTGGTTCCGACGGCCAGTAAGCCGTTGGGATTGTTCAGGTCGCCACCGTCCATCCATACCTCCCATTTGTCATCTTTCAGGCGGTAAATTTTGCTGTTCCGACTGTCCGACGCGTACACGGTGCCTTCTTTGTCAATCGTCACATCGTTCAGAAACGCCTTTTTATCGACGGCATCCCAGGTTTGCTCAGCCTGGCCGTTGCTCAGGTTGATCGCTACCAAGCGGTAGACATCGGTAACGTACAAACGGTTTTTGTGGATGCCCATGCCTTTGGGTGCGTTCAGGCCCGTCGTCCACTTGAGGTTTTCAATTTTACCGTCGAGCGACACTTTCGAGATGAATCCATCACCATCCAGCGAATCGGATTTACCGACAATGTTGGCCACGTACAGGATATTTCCTTTTGAATCATATAGCACCGATTCCGGCACGCTCAGCGTTGAGTCGGTTTCCCAGACTTTGACAAGTTTCTTTTCTTTCTTCGGCGATTCAAATGCCGATAGGGTAACGGTCAGTAAGATACTGCCGCCCAGCAGGAGGTTCAGTAAACGCATGGTTCGATAGCAGATGGATTTACGCTTTTTTGTCGTAAGTAACAATATGCTCAGCTTTATTCCAACCGTTGCCCCGCTTTGTTACCAACGAGCCTTTTTAGCTCAACCGAACCGCAAAGAGTTCTTTGGAATTATAATAGACGTAAGCCACCACCAGCAGCGTCACCAAGCCGCCCAGTGCGACCGAAGGAACAACGCCCAGAAACCGGGCGGCCACCCCCGATTCAAAAGCACCAATTTCGTTCGACGAGCTGACAAAAATACCGTTGACGGCCGCCACCCGTCCCCGCATGTGGTCGGGCGGGAAAATTTGCAGGATCGTATTCCGGATCACCACGCTGACACTATCGAACGCACCCGTCGCCAGCAACGCCAGTACCGACAGCCAGAAGTGAGTTGAAAAGGCAAAAATCAGGGTGAAAATACCGAATCCCAGCACGGCAATGAGCATGTTACGCCAGGCATTGTGCGTGGGCGGAAACCGCGTCAGCAGCAGCATGGTTCCGATGGCGCCGATGGCCGGAGCCGCCCGCAAAATACCCAGGCCCTCGGCCCCCACTTTCAGAATATCCTCGGCAAAAATGGGCAGCATGGCCACCACCCCGCCAAACAGGACCGAAAACAAATCCAGCGAAATGGAGTAGAGAATAATCTTGGTTTGAAAGACAAACCGGATGCCTTCGCGCAGGCTGGTCCACAGGCTATCCTGCTGTCCTTCCATCACGGGTACCGGTTTTCTCTTGATCATGGAGATCAGAACCAGACACACCAGCAGCAGGCCGATCACCACCAGCAGCGAGTTGTCTAGCCCCAGCCAGACGTACAGAAATCCCGCCATACCCGGTCCGGCAATCGCCCCGGCCTGATAAAACGATCCGCTCCAGGTCGACGAATTGGCGTACAGTTCGCGCGGCACCAGAAACGGTTTCAGCGACGAACTGGTGGGCGAGTAGAATCCTTTGGCCGTACCGATTAATACCAGAACGCTGTAAATAACCGTCAGTTGCGCGGTTTGCGACAAATGCGCCACCACCGACGGCTGAAAAACAAGGTAAAGAATGACCGACCCCAGAATGATAACCGATAAACTGATTTGCAGAATAGACCGCTTCTCCCGCCGGTCGGCCAGGTGACCGCCAAAGAGCGACATCGCGATAAACGGCAGGGCTTCGGCCAGCCCCACAAAGCCCAGCGCCAGCGGGTCGTGCGTCATTTTGTAGAGCTCATAACCCAGAATCACTTCCTGGATCAGGAGGGTTGCAGTAATCAGGAAACTGTTGGTAACGAAAAAGCGAAATTCAGGATAACGAAGAGCAGCGTAGCTATCATTTGGTGTATTCATACTACAAAAGTAACTGTTCAACCAGGATTCTGCTTTTTATAAAGTCCCCGGGTGATTTCTTTGTTCATTAATTTGCCATTATAACTAGTCAAGCAGCCAAAATAATTCGATATGCACGTTAAAATCTGTTGCATCAGCAGCGTCGAAGAAGCTCGCCTGGCCGTAGCCGCCGGAGCATCAGCCGTAGGGCTGGTCGGAAAAATGCCCAGTGGTCCGGGCGTAATCGGGGATGACCTCATCCGGACAATCGCGCTGACCGTCCCACCGCCGGTCGCCACATTTCTGCTAACCAGCGAACCCACCGCCGAAGCCGTTATTGAACACCAGCGCCGGGTCGGAACCAATACCGTTCAGCTCGTCGATGCCTTGCCCACCGGCAGTTACCGGGTTTTACGGGCCGCCTTGCCGGGGATCAAGCTGGTGCAGGTCATTCACGTTCTGGACGAGCTGAGTATCGACGAAGCCCTTGCGTCGGCGGAGGAAGTGGATGCCCTGCTGCTGGATTCGGGAAACCCCACATTGGCGGTGAAGGAACTGGGCGGTACGGGTCGGCGGCACGACTGGAAACTAAGCCGCCGAATTGTGGAACAAAGCCGTGTGCCCGTCTTTCTGGCCGGGGGTCTGAAGCCGGAAAACGTCCGGGAGGCCATCGATACCGTGCAACCCTTCGGCCTGGATCTGTGCAGCAGCGTCCGGACGGGTGGGAAACTGGACCCGCAAAAATTAAGAGACTTTTTCTCGCAAGTCCGCGCTCACGGATTTTAGCTTCGGTGAGTATGTAGACACGGGCTTAAACCGTCCAGATGAAAACACAAAAACCCCAGTCCGAGCGGACCGGGGTTTCTTTCTATGCGTCTACTTACCTTACGCTACTGCAATTTGTTTGGGTTCAACCACCGTTTTTTCAACTTTCGGCAGGTCGATTTTCAGGATACCGTCGGTATAAGCTGCCTGAATTTGTTCGTTGTTTACGTTCTTCGGTAACCGGAAGCTACGCTCGAAAGAAGTATAGCTGAACTCTTTCCGGGTGTAGTTTTCCGTTTTTTCTTCGCTGGCTTGTTCCTGTTTGGCCGAGATGGTCAACTGGTTGTTGTTCAGATTAATGTTGAAATCTTCTTTTTTCAAACCAGGAGCGGCCAATTCAATGTGGTAAGCCGTTTCATCTTCTTTAATGTTGGCGGCTACCGGTGTGGCAGTTTTAGCAACCGCTGGTGTGTTGTGTTGCCGGTTGAACTCGCGGGTTACCAGGTGATTAAACAACGAAGGCAAGTGGTTGTATTGAACTAAGGTTCTCATGACTTTATGTTGGTTATGTTTTAATTTCTTGGTTACGGTATCCATTTATTCAACTTGTGTACCAATTCAAAAAATTAAAAATAACCAGACAAAATGACACTATTTTTCATTAAATCTTAAGGATTAATGACATTTTGTCTTATTCAAAAGCTCATATTGTCAGAAATGTGCCCACGATGGGCCAAGGGCTCCATTCTTTCCACTATTCTAGGTTAAAAAGCTCCACCGCAGATTGGTGCGAATTTTCCCTGCAGTGATTTTTTCATCCATAAAATTTTTTGATCCCAATGCGTAAAAAATATCCTGGATTAGTTTTTGTTGTATACGCAAACAATAATTAACTTTATCCTTATTAATACGTTTTATTCAATCGCGATCACACGTATGTATAATCTTCGCCGTTCTCTCCCCTTTTTGCTGTGCGCCCTGTTGACTACCACGATCTTACGGGCGCAATCGACCGGAGCCAACTTTTTTGAAGCTGGCATTACAAAAAGTAAAACAGGCGATTTTATGGGGGCGCTGCAAGCGTTCAGCATGGCCATTGGCGCCAACCCGGAAAACGCCCCCAGCTACTACAACCGGGGACTCGCCAAAGCCATGCTGAAGGACCACCGGGGGGCCATTCTGGACTACGACCGGGCGATTGAGCTGAATGGAAAAGATGCGCTGGCGTACTTGAGCCGGGGTGTCAGCAAGAGCAAGCAGGATGATTACCGGGCGGCTCTGATGGACTTCAGCCGGGCTATTGAACTGGCTCCCGACGACGCTCAGGCGTATTACAACCGGGGAGTTAGCCGAAGCCGCCTGGAACAATACCGGGGCGCTTTGCAAGACTTCTCCAGAACCATTGAACTGGATCCCAACAACGCTCCGGCGCTTTACGCCCGCGGCATTACCAAACAGAAGCTGGATGATTACGCCGGTAGTCTGCCCGACTTCTCGAAAGTTATCGAACTCAATCCCAAACGCGCCCAGGCATACGCGGGCCGGGGGGCTTCACTGATTCAGTTAGCCCAGTATCAGAAAGCCATTGAGGACCTCAACAAAGCCATTGAACTGGCTCCCGAAGACGGAGAATCGTTCTATAATCGGGGATTTGCCAAAAGCAAACTGGAAGATTACAAAGGGGCACTCAGAGACTATGACCGCGCCATTACCATTGACGGCACCCATTACCAGGCTTATTACGGTCGGGGTTTCAGCCGCGGCAAGATGGGCGACCAGAAAGGGGCTATTCAGGATTTCAATACCGCTATTGAAATCAATAACGCGAACGTGGAGACAAAGGTGGTTTACAACGGTAAAATTTCCCGGGCGGTTCTCGATGAGTTACGGAATGCTGTGCAACAACGCAACAAAATCGACGCCCTGACCTCCGAGCGCTCGGAAGCATACTTCAACCGGGCCATCAGCCGCAACAAAATGAACGACATCAAAGGCGCCACCGCCGACCTGAACAAAGCGATTGAACTAAACCCCACGTATTCGGAAGCCTATTTTACCCGGGGCCTGATTCGCTCGCAGCAGGGCGACCAGAAAGGAGCCATTCAGGATTGCAACAACGCCATTCAGCTCGATTCCAAATACGCCGAAGTCTACTACGTCCGGGGCCTGATTCGCCACAGCCTGGGCGATGAAAACGGCGGTTGCCTTGACCTCAGCAAAGCCGGTGAACTCGGCTATACGCCGTCGTATAAGGCCATCAGTGATTATTGCAACTAAGTGTAAACGATGAGTGATGAATTAATTATGATGTTGATTCATCACTCATCATTCAAATCGCAGGTGTTTCACCGACTCTCCCGACGTGGCCAGTTCCTGTAGGGCGTCGATGCCAATTTGCAGGTGCTTTTCCACGAACAGGCTCGTAACGCGCTTGTCACTTTCTTCGGTTTTGACCCCTTCCGGCACCATCGGGTTGTCGGATACCAGCAACAGCGCTCCATGCGGTATGGAGTTGGCAAAACCGACGGTGAAGATGGTAGCGGTTTCCATGTCAATTGCCATTGCCCGGATTTCGACCAGGTAATTTTTAAACGTTTCGTCGTGCTCCCAGATGCGCCGGTTGGTCGTGTAGACGGTTCCGGTCCAGTAATCCATCTCGTGTTTTTTGATCATCGACGACACGGCCCGCTGCAGCCGAAACGACGGTAAAGCCGGGATTTCGGGCCGCAGGTAGTCATTGCTCGTTCCCTCGCCCCGGATGGCCGCAATGGGCAGAATCAGGTCGCCAACCAGCGTTTTTTTCAAACCACCGCATTTTCCCAGAAACAGAACGGCTTTGGGGCTGACGGCTTTCAGCAAATCCATCACCGTTGCGGCCATGGCGCTGCCCATTCCGAAATTAATGATGGTAATATTGTCGGCGGTGGCCGTTTGCATGGCCCGGCCCAGACCGTGAATTTCTACCTCAAACTTCTGCGCGAACAACTCAACGTAATTGATGAAATTCGTCAGCAGAATATATTCACCAAATTGCTCGATGGGTGTACCGGTATAGCGGGGCAGCCAGTTCTGGACAATCTCGTCTTTCGTTTTCATAAAAAATGAGGAGTGGATGATTGAAGAGTCAAGGATTGAAAGGACTAATTTTTTCGTTACTCCCCTGCGCCTTCTCCCCTTCAATCCTTATTTTTGATGATGGACTCGTTAAACCTACCGGTTTTTGATTACAATACGAAGCAGATCGACGGGAAACCCTACATTTTCGATGTGCTGCGTAAGAAATATGTCCTGATTACTCCAGAAGAATGGGTACGTCAGCACGTTGTTCACCTCCTCCTGAATCAGTACGGTTATCCCAAAGCCCTCATCCGGAGCGAAGGGGGCCTTAAGCTCAATCAACTCCGCAAGCGAACGGACCTTCTGGTGTTCGACCGCGCCGGCAAACCGTTTTTGCTGGTGGAATGCAAGGCACCCCAGGTTTCGGTCAGCCAGCAGGTGTTCGATCAGATCGCCCGCTACAATCACATCCATCAGGCGCCGTATCTGGTCGTCACAAACGGCCTGACGCACTTCTGCTGCTGCGTCGACCACAAACTCAATACCGTTAATTTTCTGGATGACCTGCCCCGGTTCCAGTGAAAAAGGCAGCCCGGACTTCCGACTGCGGACATAAAAAAACCGCACCCTGGTTGCAGGGTGCGGCCGTTGATGAAGTTACGGTAGTACTTATTTTGCTTTAGCAGCAGAAGCGTTATCGGCCGTAGCAACAATGTTCATATCGACGGTGAAATCATCGTAAATCACTTTGTCGCCCAGGTTATCGAAGAACGACTTCGAGCCGTATTTGATGTCGTATTTCGCGCGGTTGATGGTTGCTTTACCCGTAGCAGTCAGCGTGTTACCAGCAACATTAACCGTAACGGGGAACGTCACGGGGTTGGTGATACCTTTGATCGTCAGATCACCGGTTACTTCAGCCGTGTTACCGCTGCCTTGCTTTACTTTCGTGATTTTGAAGGTAGAGATGGGGTGTTTGGCTACGGAGAAGAAATCGTCGGATTTCAGGTGGTTGATCAGCTTGTCGTGGTATTCTTTGTTGTCTTTCAGGTCCGTGCTGGTCATGGTCCGCAGGTCGATTGCTACCAGACCGCCGGTCAGTTTGTTGCCGTTCAGCGTCAGATAACCTTTCTCCGCCTTTACAGGACCATTGTGTTCACCCGTTACTTTTTTACCATTCCAGGTCAGAACGCTCTTATCAACGTCGATGTTGTACGTCGTCGTTTTGGCTACGGCTTTTTTGGTGTTGTCGGTATTCCGGTCGATAGCAGTAGCGTGGCTGTTAACGGCCAGCGCGAGGGCCACAAATCCTACAATAAATTGCTTGTACATGAGATTGAAGTTTGGTTAATTGATTGGTGCAAATTGAATTTATTACTCAAAACTAAAAGTGCTATTCCGAAGAACCACGAAGTTTGTCCAGCAGGCGGTTCAATTCATTGGCTTCGGCCTCGGTCAGATTGTGAAACCGTTTCTCCCACTGGTTCTGGTGCTGATCCAGAATTTTCAAAAGATCCAGCCCTCTCTGCGTAATCACGACGTCAACTGCCCGCCGGTCGTTGGGACATTCAGTCCGTTGAACCAGCTCTTTGAGCAGTAACTTGTCCACCAGACGCGACGCGTTCGACATTTTGTCCAGCATCCGCTCGGTAATGTCGGCCACTTTTACCGGGTTGGGGTACTGGCCCCGCAAAATCCGCAGAACGTTATATTGCTGGATGGTCAGTCCGTGGGGTTTCAGCAAGTGCATCTGCTCATCACAAACCCATCCGTTGGTATACATCAGGTTGACCGTCATCCGATGATACGGCGATCGGAACGAGGTCGTTTGTTTTATGTCATTTTCGATTGCCATGTCCGTCTGTGCAAAGGAGAAAAGATTGTTACCGGTTTGGTGTCGCAAAAATATCAGTTGCCAAGTAACAATCCGTTTCTATTCCCATTGCAAATATAATGTCTATACATTTAATGTAACAACACTATATGCTAAAAAAGTTTCAACGGAATGGAATTATTTCCGGAGCGGAAATATCAAAATCCCGGAAGCGGGCCGCCGGAACGCCTTCAAACCCCGGTCGCAGGGGAGCCGAGTTGCCCGGAATGTTGGGGTACCACGCTACACGTATCTGGAAACTGTTGAACGTCAGGTTTTCGTTCCGCAGCCGAAAAGCAAGGCCATACCCCTGATACAAAGGCCCTTGTAACAAGCGTTTCGTCTGGTAGCTAGCCAGGCCCAGGTTGGCAAACGTAACGATCGCGACCCGAAAACCAATGATGTTCAGGCGCGAAAAAAGGATGGTTTCAACTTTCGTCAGCAACAGCTTGGTGCCGCGCATGTTGTCGTTGTTGATTCCGATCTGATCGCGACCGCTCAGTGTGAGAAACTCGTTGTCGAACCGCTGCGCTCCCATAGTATAGCGAAGGTTGAGGAAATGCCGCCAGTTGCCCCAGCTGCTGGTCCGGAGCCGGGTGAAGTAACTCGATTCGAGCGACAAAACGCCCTGCTCAAGATCGTTCTTATTCCGGATGAAACCGCCAATGTCCAGAGAGCCGTAGAGATACCCGAACGATTTCAGGTAATGTGCTTTGGAATACTTGAACCCCAGGTACTGGCGTTGACCGAGTTCTGCATTATCGTACCCAAAAATAATGGACGCCAGGCTGCCGTACGGAACGTCTTCGGTCCGCCCGAAACCGTAAATCAATACATCCCGCGTATAACGACGGCGCGACAACCCGATGGTAAACAGCGTAGCGTTGGTATTCTGGAAGAATTGATTGGTGTCGGCTCTCACCTCGGGTCGGTCGTTGAAGGCCGTTCGCGTAAACCGGGCGGCCACCACCAGCCGCGTCCGGTCGTCGCCCTCACCAAGAAAGCTGAAAAACGGTTTGAAGGCATAACCGGCCCAGACGTCGTTGTAAAAATACCGGATATTGGTCAGTTGGAGACTGTCTTCGGAAAAAACTCGGTAGCGGGGATACCGGTTGTAGCTCAGCTCGGCCGAACCCGCCCACCTGGTATCCGGCGTCAGAAAGGGGCGGTACACCCGGACGGCATATTGCTTCAGATCCCGGGTCTGAATCAGGTCAGCCTGGCCCGTCAGAAACGTTTTCCCGATGTACGGAATCAGATAACGGCCCCTGTACTCGAGCTGCTGATAAGGGTCCCGGGCGTTGTAAGCGATCTGATTACTGAGTGAATGCGTTAAACCGCGGAAGTTTCGCTGATCCAGCCGCAGGTCGAACCGATCCAACCCGCCCACACTCCCCGACGGCAGCAGCGACCAGACATCCTGCGTAATCACGTATACATCCACAAAGCCGCGGCTATTGGCGTGCGGCACCACAATAATCCGGGCGTCGTGAAAAACGTTGGAACTCCGCAGCAGCCGTTCGTTGTCGCGCAGGGTGTCGGGGTTAACCCGGTCACCTTCTTCAAATAGCAGAAACGACTTCCGAATGACGCCCTCTCGGGTGTCGGCGTGAAGCCGGTTCGCAAACCGTTCGAGCCAGCTCCGGGGCTGACGCAGCGTGTCGTAAACGCTCGGCCCGAAAACTTCCAGCCGCCGAACGTAAATGTTACTGATAATTCGTCCCCGGTATCTGGCAAACGGGTTAATTTCAATCTGATTGACATCCTGGTTGACGTCCCCGGTTTTAATCCGGCTGTTGTACATATCGTGGAACAACAGTTTGTGCAGTTCGCGCGTGATTTTCCGTTTGGACATGCGCTTTTTCAGATTCGTGTAAAATACGCTGTCGCGCACGGCCAAAGCACTATCCCGGGCGGCCTGACTCAACGAATCAGCGTGGGTAAGCGAGTCCGCCTTCGTGTCAGGAACCGGAATTTTTATTTTTTGTGCACGGGCTACCGAAACCGTTATCAGCAGCCAACAGCCAGCCAGCCACCCGATTCGGCAGAATACGGTGGTCACGGAGACGATCGCAGGGCGCAGGAATGGTTTCACAGGTCTTTTTTCATCCAGAAATCGCGTTGCCGCTCGGAGCCAAACTGGAAATAATGCCAGCCACAACGTTGAAACCCCATTTTTGTATAAAAGTCAATAGCCCGCAAATTACGTTCCCAAACCCCCAGCCAGGCGGTGGCGTATCCTTCCTGCCGGGCCTGATTCAGGCAGTACTCCATCAGTTGCTTTCCCAACCCTTTGCCAATTTGCTGTTCTGCTACATATAAACGCTGAATTTCAATAGCGTGTTGACCTTTCAACTGCCGGGGCGGACGGTTTCGGCGTAACTTGGCGTACCCCACCAGTTGCTGATCGGAGTCGAGGGTCAGCAAAAATGTATTCCGGGGGTCCAGCAATTCCTGCCGGACCTGATCAACGGAGAACGCTTCACGAATGTAGGCATCAACCAGTTCCGCCGGATTATGCGGGGGACCAAAGGCTTCCCGCATCGTTCGGATGGCCAGATCGGTCAGTTCCGCAGCATCATCCGGCCCACCAGTTCGAATCGGAAAAGATGTTTTCAAGACCTTTTAGTTGTTAAGTTTGCAAGGGATAGATGCATTTCGCCCCAAAACAGTTTAAAGTATACGAATAATAATTCAGAAATCCATGCAATTGACCCGGCCCCTGGTATTGGCATCCAATTCGCCCCGACGCCAGCAACTGCTGCGCGAAATGGGCTGTACATTCCGTGTTGACGTCCGGCCGACCGACGAAGTTTTTCCGGCCGACATGCCCGTTACCGAAGTTCCGGCCTTTCTGGCCCGCCAAAAAGCCGACCGTTTCCGGGATGACCTGGGCGATCAGCTCGTGCTGTGCGCCGACACAATTGTGGTGGTCGATCACGATATTCTCAACAAACCCGCCGACGCCGACGAGGCCGTGAAGATGCTCCGCCGACTGTCGGGCCGGCCCCACCGGGTTATTACGGGCGTTTGTCTGCTGTCCGCGGAACAAACCGTTTCGTTTATTGACGAGGTAAACGTTTATTTCAACCCGCTGGACGATTACGAAATCCAGTCGTACGTTGAAAAATACCGTCCGTTCGACAAAGCTGGGGCCTACGGGGTGCAGGAGCCCATCGGCATGATCGGCATTCAGCGCATCGAAGGTTCGTTCTATACCGTCATGGGTCTGCCCGTTCACCTCGTCTACCAAGCGTTGAAGCGGTATGAGGTAAGAATTTAGAGGTAAGAATTAAAAACGCCCTGCAGCTCCGCACTTTTAAGTTGGCCGCACCATCACTCTGCCATTCAACTCTTAACTCATACCTCTTAACTCATTCTTCTTTTATGTTTTCTCACGTAGATTCGACGGGTAATCCGTCTATGGTTGATGTTGGCGACAAAGCCGTAACCCGGCGGGTAGCCCGCGCCCGGAGTGTTGTGGTGCTCAACGACGAGATTATGCAGCACTTGCAGGGGCAGGACATTCAGACGAAGAAAGGTCCGGTGTTTCAAACGGCGATCATTGCGGGTACGATGGCCGCCAAACGCACTTCCGACCTGATTCCGCTTTGCCATCCGCTGGGTCTGGATAGCTGCAAATTTTCCGTCACCACCGCGGGAAATGAAGTAATCATTGAATGCACAACGGCCCTCGAAGCCAAAACCGGCGTCGAGATGGAAGCGCTGGTGGGGGCGTCGGTAGCGGCCCTGACGGTTTACGACATGTGCAAGGCGTTTTCGCACGATATTGTAATCAAAGAAACCCGGTTGCTGGACAAAACCGGCGGGAAACATGACTTCCACCAGGCAAGCTGATCGACCCGTTGCTCCCCTGCTAGGACTGGTGCTGGTCGGTGGTCGCAGCACCCGCATGGGCGTAGACAAGAGCCGGATCAATTACCACGGGAAACCGCAGTTTGAGTACCTGCACGATCTGCTGGCTGCCTACTGCGAAGATGTTTTTCTGTCGGTCAACGCGGAACAGGCCGACCAATTTGCCAACAGCCGGTTTAAGCTTCTGGTGGATCAGTCGCCCGTTGCCGGACCGCTGGCCGGTATTCTGACGGCTTTCCAGCGGCAATCTGCCCAGCATGCCTGGCTGGTGGTGGTTTGTGATTTACCGCTGCTGTCCGAACGGTCGATCCGGAAACTGACCGCCAGCCGCAATCCGGAGAAACTAGCAACGGCTTTCTGGGATAGCGACCACCAGTTTCCGGAACCCTCTATCTGCATTTGGGAGCCCACGGCTTACCCGGCGATGCTCCGGTCCATTGACGCCGGAAAACCGTA
This sequence comes from Larkinella insperata, assembly GCF_026248825.1. NCBI lineage: Bacteria > Pseudomonadati > Bacteroidota > Cytophagia > Cytophagales > Spirosomataceae > Larkinella > Larkinella insperata. Next base: position 1,122,458 of record NZ_CP110973.1, read on the forward strand.
TCCCCGGACGATCCTGATGCAGAATGACATCGATTTAGTGGAGATGGACGACATCAGCGAGCTGACCAATGTGAATACTCCGGATCAGGCGGCCTCAATTCGGCGAAACCTGCAAGCGGACTAACAGCGTTATACGAGTATGAACCAGCAAGAAGAAGTTTTTTTACGGGAAGCCATCCAACTGGCGAAGGAAGGCATCCGCACCGGGCAGGGCGGCCCCTTCGGCGCGGTGGTGGTTAAAGATGGTCAGATTATCGGGCGCGGCTGCAACCAGGTCACCTCGACCAACGACCCCACAGCCCACGCCGAAATTGTGGCCATCCGCGACGCCTGCCAACACCTGAATACGTATCAGTTGACGGGTTGTGTGCTCTACACTTCCTGCGAACCCTGCCCCATGTGTCTGGGGGCCATTTACTGGGCCCGGCCCGAGCGCATTGTCTACGGCTGTTTCCACAGCGACGCGGCCCAGGCGGGTTTCGACGATCATTTTATTTATCAGGAACTCGAAAAACCCCGCGAAGCGCGCCGTATTCCCATGCAACAACTCCTCCGCTCGGAAGCTTGGACGGTATTTGAAGAGTGGATAGCGAAAACGGATAAAACCAACTACTAAGGGAGTTATGAGTTAAGAGTTGAATGGTAGAGCGATAGTGCGGCCAAATTAAAAGTGCGGAACCGCAGGGCGTTTTTAATTCTTACCTCTAAATTCTTACCTCATCATTCTTCACTACCTATGTCTTCTCATCATATCGTACGGGATAAACAGGAACCGGCTTTGCTGATTGCCAACGGCGAAAGCTGCGATCCGGAATTATTGGGGCAACTGCTCGAATGGAATCCGTTCGTGGTGGTGCTGGATAACGCCATCTGGCGCGTGCTGGATCTGGAAATAAAGGTCGATGCGCTGCTCGGCGATTTCGACCACCCGCCTGATTTTGAACTGATCCGGCAGCGGCAGTACCCGATTGAAATCATTCATACGCCCGATCAGAACAAAACTGATCTGGACAAAGGCATCGAATTTCTGATCGAACGGGGCTTCCCGGCGGTAAATATTGTCTGGGCCACGGGCCGCCGGGCCGACCATACCGTCACGAATCTGACCAACATCATCCGGTATAAGGACCGCATTAAAATCGTGCTGATCGACGACCACTCAAAGGTGATTCCGCTCAGCGGTTCGTTCGAGAAGTGGTACGCCAAGGGAACGCCCATTTCCCTGATTCCGGTGGGCGCAGTCGACGGAATTATTACCGAGGGCCTCAAATACAACCTGGCCCACGAAACCCTGACGCTCGGCTACCGCACCGGCAGCAGCAACGAAGCCGCCGAAGACGGTTTTGTCAAGATTCAATACCAGAACGGCGATCTGCTACTGATGGAATGCTGGGATTGACCAAGGGCATCAGTCTACTTTTTTGGCAATGTAAATCTGGGCAATCACCAGCAAGGCAATGCCGTATTCGAGCCATCCGATGCTTTCGCCCAGCAGCCAGGCGGAAATAAGCAGCGTGAAAAATGTTTGCAGCAGTTGCAACTGCGAAACCAGTGCCACCCCGCCCATCGCCAGTCCTTTGTACCACGGCACAAAGCCAAAAAGCTGGCTGAACAGGGTCACGTAGATGAAACCGGCCAGCGCGCTTCCCTGCACGGTTTGCGGGGGCTCATACTGCCAGGCCACCAACGCAGCGGGAAGCGTTAGAGGCAGCACAATGACCAGCGCGCAACAAATCACATCCAGCCCCGAAATTTGCTTGCTAAGCTGAGCGCCCAGCGCATACGCAAAACTGGCAAAGAGGGCCGCAGCCAGCAGCAGCAGGTCGGCCGCCTGAAGTTGCACCTGATCGCGGAACAAAACGTAGCCCAGCACGGTCAGGCAACCGCTGGCGGAAATAGCCCAAAATAGCCTGCTGTGCGTTTCGCGGTGAATGATGGCGCCGAAGATGGCCGTCGTCAGCGGCAACAGAGCCAGCACAATTCCGGCGTGGGAAGAGGACGTTGAGGCCATTGCGACGCTCATCAACACCGGAAAACCCAGGCCCACGCCGAGTGATACGCCCGCCAGCAGGCGGAAGTGTTTCCGGATTAGCGGGAGCTTGTTCTGCTGCTGCAAAATGACGAACGAAATCAGGCCCGCCCCGGCCAGCCGCCCAAAACTAACCAGCCAGGGGTTGAAGCTCGCCAGGGCCAATTTGGTCATCGGAACGGTGAAACTGAAACAGATGACCCCGATCAGCCCGAGAAAAAGTCCGTATTGAGTAGTTGTTAACGTTTGTTCTGTCGATTTCATCGGCTCATTGCTTTCACCCGTCTTGACAGGGCGTACAGCGGGGCAAAGAAAATAAATCCTTGTAGCAATCCGCGAGCTCCAACGAATTTAAGCAGACCACCCAACCGAACAACCAGCACCGTTAACGACTTATCACCACCCTCCCGCTTTTTTCCCGCCCGTCGCTCAGCAGCAGGCGGAACAGATACAAACCGTTGGGCAGGTGCACCCCACCCTGGTCTGTACCATCCCAGAGGAAACTATTTTCGCCAATCCGCACGCCCTGCCGAATCGTCCGGACCAGTTGGCCTTTCAGGTTTCGGATCTGGATTTGACCCTCCCCCGGCGTATCCTGGCCGGAAAGGGTAAACCGAAACCGCGAAACGGTTGAAAAAGGATTGGGCGTCGGCAAAACGACCGACAAACTATCCCCATTTTTTACGCGAAACTCAATCTCGAAGGGCACCGGACCTACCCGGTTTCCGCTTACATCGGCCGCGTGAACCTGGAGTGTATAGAGGCCGTCGGTCAGGTGGCGGGGCATCAAGTCGATTACAAACCGGTTGTCGGGGCCGGCGGGTTTCCAGCTTACGTCCGGGCCGCTCAGGGCCACCCGCTCCAGCGCACAGCTTTCGCACGGCCTTTTCAGATACACCTCAATCCCCGCGGTATCCTGGCGGATGCGGTACGGATCTTCGTCCTGCAGGATAATCTGGATCGCCGGATTGGGCGAAACCAGCGCTCCGTTCCGGATGATCTGCCGGTCGAACGTCACGTCCAGCAGCGGGTTGAAGCGGTCGGGCGGATAGCGTTGGCCCGAATCCGGTAACACGACCGTGTAGCCGTTCGCAGCGGATTTCAAGTCAAAAACCACGACGTTGTTGGTTTCGTCCACCTCCTCAATCAATGTGTCGGGGTCCACCACGATTTCAAACCGATTCGGCGTTGCAACGGTATTGGCGTCCTGCTTCGCATCAGGGTTAAAGGCATAATAAAGGGTGTCGCGAAACGCAATCGCCCGGTGCAGTTTAGCCCCGTACGACCGCGTTTTTCCGTCGACCAGCCGCTGCCGGACCACCAGCCCGACCCGCTGGCTAGCCTCGAAGCGACCGGCGTTGATTACTACCACCCCCAACCGCACCGAATCTTTTTGGGTTCCGGTTTGGAATACCCCCGATGAGGTCAGGCTGAAATCCGGTTTTTGAATGGGATACATTCGCAGCACGGGATCGCCCTGCAAGACCATCTGCTGCGCATTTGTGATGTCAAAGGGACCGTTGTAAGCTGCCAGCACCCGCCGGGTAGTCTCCTGCTGGACCAGACCGATTGATTTATTCAGAAAAGAACTGTCGGCAAACAAGGTGTGGTAAAACTGCTGGGTGTAGGTTTCGAGCGGCCCCGAAAACCCGGAGCCGCTGTGGGCCAGAATCGCAATGGCGCCTTTGTCGGCCGTCAGCAGCCAGTCGGTAGACAGGTTGTTAGTAGCCCCGAAGAAAATGTTCCCGACGCCACAGCCGTTGAAAAACATTAGCGGATACCGTCCTTTGTTATGATACCCGTAAGCCGGTTTGGAAACATAGCCGAAGTCCAGGTCCGTCACAATGGGCGACGAGTGCCCGAAAAAAGTCATGAGCGAAACGCCGGAATTGACAATGCCGCTCACGTCGATGCGCTCCACCGGTTCGTCGGTTAATTTGCCTTTGAGCGTAATACTGGCCCCCACATACTGCTGCTGAGCGGTTTGGCTTGGTTGGTCCAGAATCCGCCGGAACGTCGACAGTTCCGGAATGGAGCGCCCTCCGCTGAGGTGCAGCACCTGCTTGCGCCAGGGCTGGTTGACCGGCGTTTTTTCAAATTCCTTCACTTTTGCGAGGTACGTCAGGATTTCCTGCGGATTGAGGGTATTGATCCGCCCGGTCGGAATGGCCGGCACGTTCTCCGGAAAACCCGCCAGCCCTTCGGTCAGCAGCAGATCCGAACCGGGCACGTTGCCGATGGTTGGCACCAGATCGCGAAAATACTGGTCGGGATGGGTCCGGTTGGGGTAATAAGCATTGGCCCGCCCGATCAGCAGCAGGTACTTGGTCGAATCGGGCGACGCGGCTTTACCGGTCAGCATGTAAGCGGCAAACCGGCGAATGGCCAACGGAGTCCGTTCGCCGTAGCTAAACTGATTGAGCAGTTCTTTCGTCGTTATAACCAGGGTATCGTATTTTCCACCCGCCACCGACGCCCGGTATCCCGCGTATTCTTTGACCGGGTTAACAACGTCCCCGACCGGTTTCATAAGAACTTCATGGCTTACGATCAGGTAATTATGTCTGGCCGGATTGATCTTCCGAAAAACTGTTCTCTCCAAACGGGCGGGCGTCATGGCCCCGGCACTGACAAAAATCCGGCGCGACGTTTCGGTATCAGGCACCACCAGCTTCAGCGTATTTCCCTGGCGGGCGGCTGTCAGACGGCGGGGGTTGACGGGGTCGGTCAGGTCGTACAGCAACGGATCAGCGGGGGCGTTTGGTAACTCGAGGTAAGACCGTTTCTTCGGATTGAGCAGCAGGTTCAGCGTTTGCCGGGTCAGATTACGGAGATCAAACTCCTGCGGATACCGAAGCCGATAATAACTAAACGAATAGCGATCGGTATCAAAAGAGCCCTGCGATTGCGTTGTCAGCACCAGTTCGTTGGTTGTCGATACCGTCGTTAACGGAATTTTAAACGATAGACGGGCCGTTTTAAACCACTCAAACTGGACGGTTGCCAGCGGTTGCGCCGAAGCGGTTTTACCAGCGAACACGTTGACCAAGTGGGTTGTATTATCGCGTCCGTTCAGCATCATTTCCATTTCGGGTTGAACGGACGCGGCCCGTACCAACCCATCCAGTCGGAATGCATGAGTAACCAGGCTGTCTTTTTTCAGCATCGGCCCAGTAAAGCCTTCACCTTCTTCAAAGTACAGTTCGTGAGCCGTCGGAAAAGGCGACGGACCACCGTTGGCCTGGTTGTTGGAAATTTCGCTGGTCAGCAGCGTTAGTTGTTCGGCGATGTGGTAGGGCTCCGGGCTCAGCCCGCCGACGTCGGTATCAGCTATTACCTTCATGCGCTTGCCCGGTTTCCCGTCCAGCCGCCAGGTCAGAAAGTAAGCGGCCGTGTCCGAATACAGGCTGTAATACGTGTGGGGCTGCGTTCCCAAAGGCCGGTAAAGCAGGGAGTCCTGCTGCCCGTCGTTTCGTTCGCCAATGAATTCCAGGTAATCCTCCGGGTCGAATTTGTTGTCCGATTCGCCCGCTACGTAAACAGCCAGTTCCACACCCCGGCGAAAAAGTTGCAAAGAGGTCGGGTTGATCGTCGCCAGCGGAACACCGGCCTTCTGCAAATCTCCCGTAGTCAGCCGGTATACCCCTGCCTGGGTCACCGGAATGCGGTAGTAGGTCTGTTCAAAATTAATCCATTCGTTGCCCGATATATTTACTTGAGCAAACAACTTAAAAATAACAAGAAGGAATACCGAAGACAGGATAGCTCTTTTCATAGTGGAAATTTATAGCAAATTACGGGCCGATCCGATTATAATCTGGTAAATAACAAATTGAATTCTGCCATTCATCGCTTCATTTTTTCCGTTCATCACTTCAGAGCCTGATAATTACTAAAGTACCTTGCATTGCATAGTACCTTTTTGTACCTTTGAGATATCAAAACTGGAAAAGAACAGGAGCTGGTTGGGCGCTTGAACCAAGTAAACAACAACTGATGAACAAGATTTCCAAACGATCACTAAACCGATCAGCTCCTGCCTCCATCAACTTTTTTAACGTCATGCAGTGATATGAATATTGAAAATGCTCAAGTGCAAATGCGGAAGGGAATCCTGGAATTCTGCATTCTGCACATCATTTCGCGGGGCGAAGTATATGCTTCCGACATGCTGGAGGAGTTGACAGCCGCCCGCATCATGGTGGTGGAAGGCACGCTTTACCCCCTGCTCACCCGGCTCAAAAACGCCGGGTTGCTTGATTATAAGTGGGTGGAATCGACCTCCGGCCCCCCGCGTAAATATTATCTGCTAACCGACATTGGCCGGGCGTCGCTGAAGGGAATGAACGATACATGGCAGGAATTGTCCGACTCGGTGAACTCAATTGTTAGCAAAACCGAACAACACAAGGCCGCTACCAATGGATTAACGCCGGCTGAAACGCCGGTTGCCCCCGCTAGTGGCAGCCCGAACCCGCCAGCAACGGAAAACTGACCTAAACTCTCTCTCGACTCTTTCACACGCTTTTTGTCATGAAAAAGACCATTAGTATAAATATAAGCGGAGTGATCTTCCACATCGAGGAAGATGGCTACGAAAAATTAAAAGGCTATCTGACGTCCATTCAACACTACTTTTCGACCTACGAAGACAGTCAGGAAATCATTACCGACATTGAAAACCGGATTGCCGAAAAACTGCTCAATAAGCTGAAAGCCGCCGAGAAGCAGGCCAATCCGCGTCAGGTGGTTACGCTGGAAGATGTCAACGAGCTTATTCAGTCGATGGGTACGGTTGCTGATTTCGAAGCCATCGAAGAAGAAGACGTGATCGGAGCTACCCCGGCGGGGGCCAGCCGGCCGCAACCGGTATATGAATCGGTACCGCCCGTTGGAGAAAGCCGGGGGCCGGGGGCGGGCAACTTTACGGGCAGCGGTCCAGTGCCACCGCGGCCGAGCCAAGGGCCTCCCCGCAAACTCTACCGCGACCTGCGCCGGAAACTTGTCGGTGGCGTAGCTTCCGGGATTGCCAACTACTTCAACATTGACCCCGTCTGGGTGCGGCTTATTTTCGTGACCCTGATTCTGGCCCTGCCGCCATTTAGCGGTGCTATGGGCGGTGGTAGCACGGAGTTTTTCGGAAGCCTTTCCGGTTTTACGGTCCTGCTATACATCGCCATGTGGATTGCCTTCCCAGGTTCTACAACGCTGGAAGACGACAAAAGCGTCAAGAAGTTTTACCGCAACCCGGACGACAAAGTGCTGGGCGGGGTCGCTTCGGGAATTGGTGCCTATTTTGGCATTGACTCTGGCGTTGTCCGGCTGCTGTTTGTCCTGACGATCTTCCTGTTCGGAACGGGTTTGCTGGCGTATATCGTTCTGTGGATCATTTCGCCGGAAGCCAACACACTGACCGAAAAGATGGAAATGCAGGGGGAGCCCATCACGCTCTCGAACATCGAGAGCAATATCAAGCGTAGCCTTGATATCAATGAATCCGCCGAAGAAAGTACGCTGGCCAAAATTCTGCTGTTTCCGTTTCGGTTAATTGCCACCATCTTCAACGGCCTGGCTAGTGCATTGGGGCCGCTGGCCCGCGGCATCGTGTCGATCATCCGGGTTCTGGCCGGGGTATTTCTGCTGCTGGTCGGCTTTGGAATCATGATTGCAGCATTAGGGGCGCTCGGAACGGCTTTTGGTCTGAAAGGAATCCAGTTCGGCGGCAGTGATATTCCGTTCCTGATTCAGCGCGAAATCAGTCCGCTGATGATGCTCTCGGCTTTCGTTACGGCTTTTCTGCCGGGCCTGGCCATTGCCATTCTGGGTTTAATGATCATTTCGCAAAAATCGCTGGTTACAACGGGCGTATCTCTAACGCTGCTGTCGATCTGGTTTCTGGGACTGATCGGTCTGGCGGCCACGGTTCCTCCGCTGGTCAACGAGTTCAGCCGACGCAGTACGGTCGAAGAAACGCAGAACATTCAACTTCCGGCCCCGATTCCGACCCTGGATATCAACGACCAGGACGATGATGGCAACATTGATTTTCATACCTCTATCGACCTGGAGGGCGCCGAAGGAACGGCCTGGACGTTAACCAAACGGCTGTCTGCCCAGGGGCCTACCCGCCAGACGGCCCAGCGGAACGCCCGAACGATTGTATACAACTGGACGGTCCGGGATTCGACGATTCGCTTTGATAACATTTACGAACTCAAGCCGGGAGCGCGGTATCGGGGTCAGGATATTGATGTAACGATCAGCATCCCCTACGAACGTCCGTTCCGGATGACCGAAGAATTTGCCCGCCACATCCGCAACGAATTTGGTGATCAGGAACTGGGACGGATGAAAAACAGCATCTGGAAGTTTAGCCGCGCCGACGGTCTGGTTTCTCTCACCCACCCGCGTGAGCTGAATGAAGACAGTTACCAGGAAAACTTTGACACCAATGACGCCATCGATGAAGTGCTGCGTAACGAACTGGGCGATGATTTCTTCGATAAAGGCGAATACACCCGGCAGTTTGAAGCCGCTAATTTTTCCCGAATTGACATGGGTGGAGCCTTCGCCGTTCGGGTAAAGCAGGGAGCGGCCTTCAAGGTAGTGGCCGACGGTCGCGAGGAAGACATTGACGATCTGCGGGTCCGGGTTGAGAATGGGGCCCTGCGCGTCGATTTCCGCAACGAAGGGATTTTGCAGTGGCGCAACCGGAAACGCATCGGAATTACCGTTACGATGCCGAATGTGGAATCCATCCATTTTTCCGGCGCAACCCAGTCGATCATCACTGGTTTTGAAAACATCGACAAGCTGGATGTTACGCTGAGCGGTGCCTGTAAATCGCTGCTGGACCTAAAAACAACCCAACTTGATATTGACCTGACCGGCGCGTCGAAGGCAACCGTGCGGGGCCGGGCCAATCAGCTGGATGCCCAGTTGTCGGGTGCCTGCAAGCTGGATGCAATGAATATGACGGTGGTTCGGGCGAACGTAAACGCCGTGGGAGCCAGCAGCGCCGATTTTGGCAAGGTTGAGAACTTAAGCTCCAAAACCAGCGGAGCCAGCAGCGTCAACGGCCCAACGCAGCAGCCTGAATAATTTATCAAATAAAGATGCGGTGCAACGTTTTACCCGTTGACCGCATCTTTACTTAAACTCTACAACTCATCACTTAGTAATGAAAAAGTCCTTTGCTCTCTTTACCTCTCTTCTGCTGTCAACGGTTCTTATCTCCGTAGCGGCCGTTAGTCCTTCGGGAAGCCAGTTGGCAGAAATCATGAATACCCTGACCATGCAGGAAGAAAGCCGTACGTTCAACGTCAGCAACTTCGACAAACTGGATTTGGGTAGCGCCTTCACGATTCATGTTTCGCGGGGCAGCGGCTACAAAGTAACGGCTTCGGGCCGGAGTTCCGACCTGGAAGAACTGGAAGCAAAAGTTAGCGGAGGAAAGCTCCAGATTCGCTACAAGGACAAACTAAACTGGAACCGAAACCGCCAGCGGGTCACGGTCAACATAACGATGCCCGAACTGAGCAGTGTTGAATTTTCGGGCGCTTCCCGTTCGGATGTAACCGGTTTCCGAAACATAAAAGAATTGGGCATCAGCATTTCAGGCGCGTCTTCCTCAACCATCGAAGTTGACGCGGAACGCGTTATGGTTGATCTGTCCGGTGCGTCGAGTGTTACCCTCAGCGGCCAGGCCAAACGGCTCCAGGGCGAAGTTTCCGGGGCCACGACGCTGAAAGCTTACGACCTGAAGGTAGCCAGCGCAACCGTCGATCTGTCGGGTGCCAGCAGCGCCCGGATGCACGTCACCGACCGGCTGGAAGCCGAAGCCAGCGGAGCCAGCAACCTGACCTACCGCGGTTCGGCCTCCCTCCGCTCCAACACGTCCGGCGCCAGCTCCATCAAAAGTGCCGACCGTTGATTTTAAATTAGTTAATAGTATAGATTGGTAGAATCAAAAACGCCCTCTGACTCGGAGGGCGTTTTTTTGAAGGGATATTAGGGATCAGCTCACGTGATCTCCCCGCTTAAATATGTTCTCGTACTGCGTCAACTTGGGATCGGCAAAAACGTCGGCCCCATTCATCTCGTAGCGAACGGGTTCGTTGACCAGATCATGCCGGTGCCGGAAGTAACCCAGGGCCGATGAGTAATGGCAAACATACGATTTACGGGTTAGCCGCTCATCCCGAATGGGTTCTCCGCCGTGCGCCAGGGCCGCATGCCAGATCAGTACGTCTCCTTTCTTGATCAGCAGTGTTTTCTTTTCCAGTCCCAACCGCTCACATTCCCGACTCAGGTAGTGACCGAAATCGGTTGGGTTCTTGGTCGATTCTCCATTAAAGAAAATACCGTTGCCCCAGTTAAATTTCGGAATCGTGTGCGAACCCACGTAATAGTGCAACTCGCCCGAACCAGCCTGCACATCCTCCAGAGCGATCCAGGCAGCGGCCAGATGGCTCGGAACCTGCGGCACCACATACGGAAAATCCTGATGGGTCTCCTGCTGCGAACCGTACAAAAACGTCAGGCTCTGCATGGCTACTACTTTCTGGTTGAAGATCGCTTCCAGAAACGCGACGATGGCCGGGTGGAGCATGAGCTTTTTACCAGCCACGGAAGCATTGTGGAAGTCCATGATTTTGATGTACTGGCCTTCAATAATTTCCCGGGGTACATCGCGCACTTTCATCACGGGGTGTTGCCGGTACTCCGGCCGGTCGATCCGGATGTTGATGTCATACTCCTGGTGTCGGTCGATCAGTTCCTGAACATCGGCCAGGTAGGCATCAATCAGATCGTCAGAAATGATCTGCTCGAAAATAACAAACCCGTTCTTTTTCCAGAAATGCAGTTTTTCAGCCAGATCATACGGCAAGTGGGCCGCTTTGGGGAATTGCTTAACGAAGCCTTCTATATCCGGATTTTTCCCGTCGATCCAGGGGAGATCTTTAGCCGGAAAATCACGCAGGACCGGGGCAGGAAATAACTTGTTATAAACCTGCCGAACTTTAGCCACACTCTGTTTTACAATGGACATGGTTTCAGGAAAATGCAAGTGAGATAAAGATAAATTTATTCACTTGATAATCCGGCGCCCCCCATAAAACAGTTCACAAACTACCCTTATTACCCCCCGTTACGCCCTGATTATTACCTGACTATCAACCATATTACCGCTTAGTAACTTTTATTAGTATCAAACTATATATCTTTTTCTAAATCAGGTAACAAGTTGCCGTACACCGGTTATCCGAGTTACTTTTGGATAACCGGTAAAACTGGCAAGTATTCATTTATCGCACCTCTGCCAACGGCACAAAATCCATGTCAGTGAAGGTATAATTTTCACCCGCCATTGCCCAGATAAACGAATAATGGCTGGTTCCGGCCCCCGCATGAATCGACCAGGGCGGGGAAAGGATAGCCTGCTCGTTGGCAACCAGCAAATGCCGCGTTTCCTGCGGATGCCCCATCAGGTGAAAAACACGCTGGTTGTCGGCCAGGTCGAAGTAGATGTAAGCTTCCATCCGGCGGTCGTGGACGTGGGGCGGCATGGTATTCCAGATGCTGCCGGGTTTCAAGGTCGTTAATCCCATAACCAGCTGACAGCTTTCCAGCCCGTCGGCGTGAATGTATTTGTAGATCGTGCGTTGGTTAGCGGTTTCCTGTGCGCCCAGATCGCTGGGCGAAGCTTCCGCCGAAGTCAGCCTGGCCGTCGGGCAGTTGCGGTGCGCCGGGGTCGAAAGCAGCGCGAACTTGGCCGGTTGGTTGGCCTGCTGACTGGCGAAAACCACCTCTTTGCTGCCCAGGCCCACGTAAAGGCAATCCTTCTTGGCCAATTCAAACGACTGTCCATCAACCGTTACCGTTCCGTCGCCACCAATGTTAATGATGCCTAGTTCCCGTCGTTGCAGGAAAAAATCAGCCTTCAGCTCGTCGTAGGTTGGCAGCGTCTGTGGCCCTTCAACCGGCATCACCCCGCCCACGATCATGCGGTCATACTGCGAATACACCAACGCGAAGGCATCGGGCTGAAATAGACTTTCAATAAGAAATTCACGACGGATGCGATCGGTATCGTATTGTTTAAAATCCGTTGGATTCGTGGTATAACGGGTTTGCATAAAGAGAAAGTCTGGTTACATGATGCCGAAATAAACAACTGTTTTAAACAAAACCGCTACAAGATGGCCTGCCGGATGCGGAGTAACTTCTCCAAGAGTCCTTCCAACTGATCAAGCGGCAGCATGTTGGCCCCGTCCGATTTGGCCTCCGACGGTTTGGGGTGCGTTTCGATGAACAGGCCGTCGGCCCCCACCGCAATCGCGGCTTTGGCAATGGTAGCAATTAGGGCGGGTTTGCCACCCGTAACCCCCGAAGATTGGTTGGGCTGCTGCAGCGAGTGCGTGCAATCCATCACCACCGGTACGCCGTGGGCCTGCATCGCTGGTAAATTGCGGTAATCGACGATCAGATCGCCGTACCCGAACGAATTGCCCCGGTCGGTCAGAAAAACGTCAGCTGCGGGATTAACGGATTTCACTTTCTCAACGGCAAAGGCCATCGAGTCGCCCGACATAAACTGTCCTTTCTTGATGTTAACGACCTTGCCCGTCTGGGCAGCCGCCGTCAGCATATCCGTTTGACGGCACAGGAAAGCCGGAATTTGCAGCACATCCACATAGTCAGCTGCCATTGCGGCTTCCGGCGATTCGTGAAAGTCGGTCAGCGTGGGCACCTCAAACCGCTCCCCCACTTCCTTCAGGATTTCCAACGCCGGAATGTCGCCGATGCCGGTAAACGAATCCAGTTTAGTCCGGTTGGCTTTGCGGTACGATCCTTTGAATATGTACGGAATTTTCAGCTTGTCCGTCAGACTGACCAGCTTTTCGGCGATGTGTAGAGCCAGATCACGGCTTTCGATGGCACAGGGCCCGGCAATCAGAAAAAAGTTTCCCGATTCCTTATGCTTCAGTTTGGGAATATTCACAGGCGTTTTTTCGAACAAAAATACACAAATGCCCCGTTCAACGTGAAGAAATCTACGCAAACGTGGCGGCTTATAACTTTTGCCTTGTTTCGGTAGTTATTGAAATCAAGCTGGTTAACTGACAGCGATTCGGGGCTGCTTTGGTGGTGCATCTGGATGGGAAAGAACCTGTTTACTGCAGCACCGAATAAGCTCCCAACCAACCCGACCAGAATTTATCCAATTATTTGAGAACATGATTTCATTTCATAATGGACTGTTAATCTGACGTTTCTCAAAAAAAAGGAGAGGTTTTTAAACGATTTTAGTTCGAAAAAATTATTTGACAATCCTATTTTAAATCTCTTTCTTTGCACAGTTTTTAGAACCCCAAACGCATACAGAAATGTCAGAAATTGCAGACAAAGTAAAAGCAATCATTGTTGAAAAACTGGGTGTTGAGGAGTCGGAGGTAACGCCGGAAGCAAGCTTCACCAACGACCTGGGCGCGGATTCGCTCGACACGGTTGAACTGATTATGGAATTTGAAAAAGAGTTTAACATCTCTATTCCGGACGATCAGGCGGAAAACATCGGTACGGTAGGCCAAGCCATCACGTACCTGGAAGAGAATGTGAAATAAGCGTTTCTTTTTGAGTTTAATCTATGCCTTTTAAACGAGTAGTAATCACCGGCCTGGGCGCTCTTACGCCGATTGGTAATACAGTACAAGAGTTCTGGAACGGCTTATCTGCCGGTGTAAGTGGCGCCGGTCCGATTACTAAATTTAATGCCGAAAAATTTCGGACAAAATTCGCCTGCGAAGTCAAGGGCCTGGACGTCAACCAGTTCATTCCTCGTCAGGATGCTCGTAAAATGGACCCCTTCGCCCAATACGCGCTCATCGTGGCCGACGAAGCGGTGAAGGATGCCGGGCTTGATCTTACCAAGCTCGATTTAACCAAAGCCGGTGTCATCTGGGGTTCCGGAATCGGAGGGCTTAAAACCTTCGAAGACGAAGTCAAAACCTACGCAACCGGCGATGGCACTCCCCGCTACAATCCTTTCTTCATTCCGAAAATGATTGCCGATAGTGCGTCGGGGATGCTCTCGATCCGCTACGGGTTTTACGGAGTCAATTATGTGACGGTATCGGCCTGTGCTTCGGCTACCAACGCCATGATTGATGCCTTCAACTTCATTCGGCTGGGCCGCCTGAACATCGCCATTTCCGGCGGTTCAGAAGCTGCCGTAACGGAAGCGGGTGTTGGCGGATTTAATGCCCTCAGGGCGTTGTCGGAGCGGAACGATTCGCCCGAGACGGCTTCCCGTCCTTTCGACAAGGACCGCGACGGTTTTGTGCTGGGCGAAGGGGCCGGGGCGCTCATTCTCGAAGAATACGAACACGCCAAAGCGCGGGGGGCCAAAATCTACGCCGAGCTGATCGGTGGTGGTATGTCATCCGATGCCTACCACATTACAGCACCGCACCCCGAAGGACTCGGAGCGGTGAATGTAATGAAGGATGCGCTCAACGACGCTCAGATTGGCCCGGAAGATGTGGATTACATCAACGTGCACGGAACGTCAACCCCCCTGGGCGACTTTAGCGAAGCAACCGCCATTGAAAAAGTTTTTGGCGATCATGCCTACAAACTGAACATCAGCTCGACCAAGTCAATGACGGGTCACCTGCTGGGAGCGGCCGGGGCCATTGAGGCTATTGCCTGCCTGATGGCTATGCAACATGGTCTTGTTCCACCGACGATCAACCACTTTACCGACGACGAGCAATTCAACTCAAATCTGAACTTTACGTTCAACGAAGCCCAGCAACGCCCCATTCATGTTGCCCTGAGTAATACGTTTGGTTTTGGCGGACATAATTTTTCTGTTATATTTCGTAAACTTGAATCCTAACAGTTGCTATTAGCCGCGTGCAAGCCGCTTCATCCAACACCGTCCTCGACCCCATCCTCAGCTTCTTCCGGCTGCGGGGGAATAGTGAACGCAAGAAATTCAAGCGTTCCATTGAGCACATCATTGGAGAAGCGCCTTCCAATATCGGCCTGTATCAGCTCGCTTTTCGGCATACTTCCGCATCCCGCGAAACGGGAATAAAGGGTTTTAAGGAGTCAAATGAGCGGCTCGAATACCTGGGTGATGCGGTGTTAGGGATGGTGATTGCGGAATTTCTTTTTAAAAAATTCCCCTACAAGGACGAAGGTTTTCTGACCGAAATTCGCTCCCGGATTGTAAACCGCGAAACCTTGAACGGAATCGCCCGGAAGATTGGCCTGGAAAACCTGATTGAATACGATGGAAGCCGCAGCCGGGGCATCGTGCCTTCCCGTACGTCGATGTACGGCGATGCACTAGAAGCCCTGGTTGGTGCGATCTACCTGGATAAAGGCTTCCGGTTTACCCGCCAGTTTATCCTCAAAGAATTATTGGGGCATTATGACCTCGAAGCGTTGATTAGTAACAACGCTAACTACAAAAGCCGCCTGATCGAATGGGCGCAGCGCGAAGGAAAAAAAGTGGAGTTCACCATCATCTCCGAACGGGGCAACAACCACTTCCGCGAGTTTATCTCTCAGGTAACCGTAGATGACGAGCCGTTTGCTCAGGGCAGCGGGTACAGCAAGAAAAAAGCTGAGCAATCGGCTGCTGAAAAAGCTTGCGAGCAACTGCAAATGAAGCCCGTTTCCAACTAGGACGCTGTTTCTCAATGAGAGAACGGCCCTCTTGGTATGTTTGAACCATCTTTTCTTAGAATCACAATTCACAATTTTCGAAGGATCTGCCGGTTTGGTATGAATTTCAGAAATGATCTCTGCCTTTTTGGGGCATTTCTGTCAATCTGACTGCCACCTCTCCTTAAAAACCAATTATAAGCCGCCATAATGACATAATTTCGAATAAACATTCGACTGGTACAGATGTTGTCTTTAAAGAACTGGAACTTCCGAATCCTAACCCAAAAGCCATGGCCTTGATCCTGAATTTCTACTTGTTCAGAGTGTGGTTTTTGAATTTCAGCGCAATCAACATTCGTTCGTTAAAATTTGTTAATTGCGTTATTAATGCGAATTTTTGGTGAAGCGGATTTCGTTATCTCTGTGAACTGATACGAAAGCAGTAAACGACCCCTTTAGAATCTTAGAATCAAGTCATGAAAAGCAACTGGAAAACTTTAGCGATTATCGCTCTTCTATCGAGCTTTGTTACGCTGGCCGCTTACAACATTCTGGGCTTTAACAAGCAGGATGTTGTTTTCAATGAATCGGCTCCGGCCTCACAGCCCATTGGCCGTCTGGCCGCCCTGACCGGTCCGCAATCTGCGCCGGGTGATTTTGCCTACGCGGCCGAAGCCTCCACCCCGGCGGTTGTCCACATCAAAACTACCATCACCCGGACGGTTCGCCAACAGCAAATTCCGGATATCTTCCGCGACTTCTTCGGCGACGAATTTGGCCGTGGTAACAACGCTCCCCAACGGCAACGGGGGCAAGCTTCCGGTTCCGGTGTGATCATTAGCCAGGACGGGTATATTGTCACCAACAACCACGTTGTACAGGATGCCGACGAAGTGGAAGTGATCCTGACGGATAAACGTAGCTTCAAAGCGAAAGTAATCGGTACTGACCCCCTGACTGACCTGGCGGTTATTCAGGTTAGTGCCAAAAACCTGCCATCGATCACCCTGGGTGATTCAGATGCCTTGAAACTGGGTGAGTGGGTACTGGCCGTTGGTTATCCGCTGGATCTGGAATCAACCGTAACGGCCGGTATCGTGAGCGCCAAAAGCCGCCGGATCGGTATTTTGGACCAAAATATCAACCGGAACGAAGAGAAACCTGAAGCGCCCGTTGAAGCCTTTATTCAAACGGATGCAGCCATCAACCCGGGTAACTCCGGTGGTGCCCTGGTGAACCTGCGCGGTGAGCTGGTCGGTATCAACTCGGCCATTGCTTCAGCAACGGGTTACTACAGCGGCTACGGTTTTGCGGTTCCCGTCTCACTGGTAAAAAAAGTTTCGGCTGATCTGGTGAAATACGGCGCTGTACAACGCGGCTATCTGGGTATTATCCCGGTCGAATTAAATAGCCTGCGCGCTCAGGAACTGGGCTCTAAAATCGGCCGCGGTATTTACATCAACGAAGTAGTAGAAGGCGGTGCCTCAGCGGTTGCCGGCCTGAAAAAAGGTGATGTGATCGTGAAAATGGAAGGTCAGGACGTTGACTCCGATGGCCAGATGCGTGAAATCATCGGTCGCCGTCGCCCGGGTGATGTGATTGCCGTCACCGTAAACCGGAATGGTGATCTGCGTGACTTCCGCGTCGAACTCCGCAACCGTAACGGTGGCCGCGACATTATCAAGAAAAGCGAAAACGTCTCGGTATCCAATGCCGCTAAAAGTCTGAGCTCGTTGGGCGCTGATTTCGAGGACCTGACGGCTGCCGACGCCAAGCGTCTGGGTGTTGCCGGTGGTGTTCGTGTAAAACGAATCCGCGATGGCAAACTGGCCGAAACGGATATCGAAGAAGGTTTCATCATTGTGAAAGCCAACGGTAAAAACGTTCGCACGGTGAAAGACCTGCAGACAGCCATGACTTCCACCAATGCCGGTGACGGTCTGATGCTGGTGGGTATGTACCCGAACAGTTCACGGATGTACTACTACGCCGTGCCTGTCTAAGGTTTAGCCAACCGATAAACAAAAATGGCCCGCTTCTCGGAAGCGGGCCATTTTTGTTTATAGTATCCTGCAAAAAGGATCGTTCTGGTTATTCGAAGTAATTCATAACCCGGTGACCGCTCTTCTCCAGCAACTGATCGCGCCGGAACAGATCGATATCAGCAGCGATCATCTCTTTCACCAGGGCTGCCAGGTCGTACTTGGGTTTCCAGCCCAGCTTGGTCATTGCTTTGGTCGGATCCCCCAGAAGCAGATCAACTTCGGTCGGACGGAAATACCGTTCGTCGATGCAAACAACCTCTCTGCCTGCTTCCAGCGCATAAGCCGGGTTGTTCGATTTGGCAACAATCCCGGTTTCCTTGACGCCCTCGCCCTTAAATTCCAGTTCAACGCCAATCTCGGCGAAGGCCATCCGGATAAAATCGCGGATGTGGGTCGTGATGCCGGTTGCAATAACGAAATCTTCCGGGTTTTCCTGCTGCAACATCAGCCACATGGCTTCCACATAGTCCTTGGCATGGCCCCAGTCGCGCTGAGCGTCCAGATTCCCCATGTAGACTTTATCCTGCAACCCGAGCGCAATCCGGGCAACGGCCCGCGTAATTTTCCGGGTCACGAACGTTTCACCGCGCAGGGGCGATTCGTGGTTGAACAGAATTCCGTTGCAGGCATACATGCCGTAAGCTTCCCGGTAGTTAACCGTAATCCAGTAGCCGTACAGCTTCGCTACGGCATAGGGCGACCGCGGGTAAAACGGTGTTTCTTCCGATTGCGCGTGGCCCTGCACCCCACCATACAACTCGGAGGTGGAAGCCTGGTAGATACGGGTTTTGTAGGTCAGGCCCAGCAAACGGACAGCTTCCAGAATCCGGAGCGTTCCGATTCCGTCGACCTGAGCCGTGTATTCCGGTTCTTCAAAACTCACCCGCACGTGCGACATGGCCCCCAGGTTGTAGATCTCGTCGGGCTGTACTTCCTGAATGATTCGAATGATGTTGGTTGAATCGGACAAATCACCATAATGCAACCGGAACCGAACGTGCTTTTCGTGCGGATCTTCGTAGATATGATCAATCCGCTGGGTATTGAAAAGCGAACTCCGGCGTTTGATACCGTGAACTTCATACCCTTTCGACAACAGAAGTTCGGCCAGATACGTGCCATCCTGCCCCGTGATGCCGGTAATAAGTGCTTTTTTCATGGTGATTTGGTAAAATTTACTTTCTATTATTTAACTGCCAGACTCTTCCGAATTTCGATTCGATCGGGCAAAAGCGTTGCCGACGAAAACTGCTGACGAAGCTGCGCCAAATACCGTTCCGCGTCCATCCTGCGCATAAAATCGCCGACCTTCAACCGGTACGTGGGAGCCCGGTACGTAGTGTACGGGTTCAGCTCCGGAAAATTCTGGTACGTAAACCGTTTCAGCCGGTCGACCTCGGTCCGTTCGTTACCGACATAAATTTGAATCCGGTAGCCCTGTGCATAACGAATCGCGTGGTTCCGGATGGAAATCGTATCCAGAATGGCGTCTAGTTTTTTATTGATGTGCATCGGCTCGGCCATTGGCATTGTCCGGCGGGGTTCGGTGGTTGAACGCGCTGGCGGGGCGGAAGGTGCGGGATTGGCTGCCGTCGGCGACGGGATCGTGTACGTCGGGCGGGTCGCCGATAAGTCGTAATTAAACGAATTGTAGTCGGCCGATGAGGAAGCCGGTGAATCCGACGAACCACCGGAGGTCACCTTTTTGATGGCGGCACACGAGCTCAACCAGCCCGAGAAGGCCACTAAGATGATCAGGACAACGGTGTTATCCAACTGAATTTTATCCCTGTATGCTTTCATTCCCTATCTGCAAAGTTAGCAACTATCTGGTTATGCAACAATCTGCCCGATCCGATGTTGAGCCATACCGCTGTTTTCCCTTCTTTTTACTTATTTTGAGGCAGCATTCTAAGCTAACCTATGTTAGATATTCAGAGCCACGTATCGCTAAAACCTTATAACACATTCGGCATCGATGCCAAAGCTCGTTACTGGGTTGAAATCCAAACCGAAGAACAACTCAAAACGCTCTTCCAATTAACCGAATACCTCACCGTCCCGAAGCTGGTGCTGGGCGGTGGCAGTAACCTGCTCTTTACACGAGACTTCGACGGTCTGGCCATCAAAATAGCCATCCCGGGCATTGAGGTTGTTCGCGAAGATGAGTCGCACGTCTACGTCAAAGCCGGAGCGGGCGTCAACTGGCACCAGCTTGTGATGCACTGCGTGGAAAATGGGTACGCCGGTATCGAAAACCTTGCCCTCATTCCGGGCACGACCGGCGCAGCTCCCATGCAGAACATCGGGGCTTACGGTGTCGAGATTGAACAGGTTTTCGACCAACTCGAAGCCGTGGCTATTCAAACGGGCGAAACCCGCGTCTTCAGCCATGCCGAATGCCGGTTTGGCTACCGCGAAAGCATTTTCAAGCACGAAGCCAAGGGGAAATACATCATCAGCAGCGTCACCCTGCGCCTGAACAAACAACCGGTTTTTCACGTCGAATACGGTGCGATTCGGGAGACCCTGGCCGAGATGGGTGTCCTGGAGGACCAACTCAGTATTGAAGCCATTAGCAAAGCCGTTATTCACATCCGGCAAAGCAAGCTTCCCAATCCCGCCGAGATCGGCAATGCCGGCAGTTTCTTTAAAAATCCGGAAGTTTCGAAAGGGCAGTTTGAAGAACTAAAGACGACTCACCCCACGATGCCGGGCTACCCTACCGGCGACCTGACCGTGAAGGTGCCAGCCGGTTGGCTGATCGAGCAGTGCGGCTGGAAAGGCAAACAGATCGGCCATGCGGGCGTCCATGCCAAACAGGCGCTCGTGCTGGTTAACCTCGGCGGAGCTACGGGTGCCGAAATTCTTAACCTGGCTCAGAAAGTCCAGCAGTCGGTGGAAGAAAATTTCGGAATCCGCCTGAACCCGGAAGTAAACATTATTTGATAGTAGAAACAGAGAATGGCTGACAGGTTAAAACGATTTAGTAGCAACTCGTTTTAACCTGTCAGCCATTGAATTATTGGTCGTTCTATTCAAAACACAGCGATGCCGCCCCCAGCAGCCCCGCGTCATTGCCGAGGGTAGCGCGCTTGAGCGAAAGTCCGTTCTGATAATACGGAGTCAGCCAGAAATCCAGTTGCTTCTGAACCGCGGGCAGAATGTAGTCATAGGAAGCGGACAAGCCGCCCCCGATCAGGACTTGCTTAATGTCCAGTACCCGGATAAGTGCCACCAGACCGTCGCCCAGCATCTCTCCCACTTCTGTCCAGATTTGCAGTGCCAGTTCGTCGCCCACGGCGGCCGCAGCGACCAGACTGGTTGTTGAAATGCTGCCATCGGCGGGCAGTTGGGTAGCGCCTTCAAATTCTTCCCGGCGTTGGTTGGCCAAATCCAGCAATTCTTTTTTGCCGATGTTGCGCTCCAGCACCCGGTTGTTCCGCGAGGGAATATGTCCGGGCTCCATGGCGTTGCCATCGCCCCCGACGAATACTTTTTTATTGATGATGGCCGCTCCTCCTACGCCCGTACCGAGCGTAATGAAAATGTAGTTCTCATCGATTTTTTCGTCGGCAAAATAAAATTCGCCGAGCGCGGCCGCATTGGCGTCGTTTTCCAGAAAAAACTGAACATCCGGAAACCGTTTGTTGAGCTTTTCAACCAGCGGAACACCGTTCAATTCGGGGATGGCAGTGATTTCCAGGGGGACGGTGCGCTCCCGGTTGATCATCCCGGGTAAACCAATACCCACTTTTTTGATCTCTTTGTGTGCGTACAGTTGAAGCGCAATGGCGTCGGCAAACCGCTCGACAAAATGCCCTGATTCGCGCCAGCTGGCGGTATCATGACTGTAAAAATTGGAAATATTGCCCGTTTGTGCGTCGACAATTCCCATTTTAACATTGGTACCACCGACGTCGATACCCAAATATTGAACAGATTCCATTACTGGAGTTTTATGTTTAAAAGAATACTTTTCTGTTAAATTTTTGCTGATGAGGGCGCAAGATACGAAGGAAGCATGGAATCAGTAGCGTATTGCAATCATTCAATCGTGGTTAGTTACACTAAGGTTACACCAGCGCTGTGTTCGTTGGCCCGGCCGCTTCCCTGTTACGTTCTATTTAATATCCCCCATTTGGGGCCGGAGTAGAATTTCTTCAACCACGGCTCCGGCTGACAAATGATAGGCCGACCAAATCACCTCGGCAATATCGGCAGCCTGCATAAACCGTGTTTCGGGCAAACCGGATGCGGCCCAGCTATCCGTATACGTAGCCCCCGGCAGCAGCGTCGTGACTTTCACCCCGTATGGTTTCATCTCCTCCCGGAGTTCTTTGGCCAGCCCCAGCAGGGCAAACTTGGAAATGCAGTAGGAGCCGCCATTAGGGTAGGCCGTAATGCTGGCGGTGGACCCCATCATGAATATATGACCACTACGCTGGTTCATCATGTCGCCGATGAGGCCGCGCGTCAGGTGATAAACGCTGGCTACGTTGAGGTTCATGGTGGTTTCAAACGTTCCCTCCGGCTCGCTGTAAATCTGGCCCGGCAGGAAAATACCGACGTTGTTGACCAGCGCGCTGACCGGACGGGCCAGGCTCCGGATAAACTCGATCAGCCGATCAACCTCGGTGCGTTTTTCCAGATCAGCCGCAAATGGAAAAATGGTTGGAACGACGGCATCATCGAAGCCTTCCAGCACCTCCGCAACCGATCCCTCAATATCGTGCTTAATCTGCCGCAAATCCTGCTCGTTACGGGCGCAGACTACGGCGTCGAAACCGCCCTCCGCAAACCGTTCAACCACGGCCCGGCCAATGCCTTTTGTGCCGCCTGTTACTACTAGTAATGGATTCATAGAACCAGCCAATGGTCATTAGCCCTTTCCAATCTATACTATCTACGAAAGATTGTTCATTAATGACTATTGACTCTTTGATGTTTTTTGGCAAGATACGCACAAAACCGTTCTATCTTTACGGTAGTTTTGTTGTTATTTGTGCTTATGCATTATCTCGGACGTTATTTTATCTTCTTAGGCTCCTTATTCCGGAACCGTGAAAAATTTGGGGTTTACACCAAGCTGGTTCTGGACGAATGCATCCAAATCGGCATCAACTCCGTCTTTATCGTTTCCATTGTATCCACATTCATTGGAGCAGTAACCTGTGTTCAGACGGCTTATAACATGGTGAGTCCGTTTGTTCCGACGTACATTATATCGCTGATTGTTCGGGACATGACGGTGCTTGAACTGGCCCCTACTATTACCTGTGTAGTGCTATCGGGAAAAGTGGGGTCCAACATCGCGGGCGGTCTGGGCACGATGCGCATTACGGAGCAGATTGACGCGCTGGAAGTCATGGGCATTAACTCCAGTTCGTACCTGATTCTCCCCAAAGTGCTGGCGTCCATGATCACCTTTCCGATGCTGGTGATTCTAGCCGGTTTCTTATCCATTTACGGCGGGTACATTGCCGGTACGTTAGCCAAACTCATTACGTCAGAAGAATACATTTACGGGCTGCGTTCCGACTTCAATCCGTTTAACATCGCCTTTGCGCTCATTAAATCCGTTGTATTTGCCTTCCTGATTTCGACCATTTCGTCCTTCAAAGGCTACTATACGTCGGGGGGCGCTCTGGAAGTGGGCCAGGCATCGACGGCCGCTGTCACCAATAGCTGCATTGCGGTGCTCGCTGCGGACTTTTTATTAGCGCAGTTGTTGTTGTAAAAAGAGATGGTTACACAGAACAGAAATTTTTCCGGCACACGTTGATAGCCTCGGATGAACTCTGTGTAACAACCCAAGCATCATGATCGAAATTAAAAATATCCAAAAAACCTTCGGCGATCGCACGGTGTTGGCGGGCGTTTCCGGGACATTCAAGCCCGGCGACACCAGCCTGATCATTGGGGGCAGCGGTACCGGAAAAAGCGTTTTGCTCAAATGCATGATCGGCCTCGTCAAACCCGAGGTTGGTCAGGTGCTCTACAGCGGCCGCGATTTCCTGACCGGTGACCAGGACACGCAAAAAGCCATCCGGCGTGAAATGGGCGTTCTGTTCCAGGGTGGGGCTTTATTCGATTCCAAAACCGTGCTGGAAAACGTCCGGTTTCCGCTCGATATGCTCACCAATATGTCGTCGGCCGAGAAGCGGGAACGTGCCCAGTTTTGTCTGCAACGGGTGGGGCTGGAAGCGGCCGCCGACCGCATGCCGTCAGAAATCAGTGGCGGGATGAAAAAGCGGGTCGGTATTGCCCGGGCCATCGTGATGAACCCCAAATACCTGTTTTGCGACGAACCCAACTCCGGCCTTGACCCGCTGACCTCCATCAAAATCGACGAGCTAATCCGGGAAATCACCGACGAATTTCAGATCACGACCGTTGTCATCACCCACGACATGAACTCCATGATGGAAATCGGCGAAAAAATCATGTTTCTCTACAAAGGAAAGAAGCTTTGGGAAGGAAACAGCGCAACTCTTACGCATTCAAACGTTCCTGAACTGAATGAGTTTATTTACGCGAACAAGCTCCTGCGTGACCCCAGCTCCCGGCACTAAGACCGAGAAAAACGGGTTTTACATTCATGTATGGGGTAAGGCAGGCGCCTTTTTTGCCTTCTGGCTGGGTTTGCTGTCCGTCGGTGTTGCCCAGCAACCCTGGCCACCGGTTTTCGAGATTAAAAAGGATACGGGTGTTTATCAAATTGATACCGCCCATTTTCAGCTGCTCGAAGACCGGGCGGGCGATCTGACTTTCGACCAGGTACGGCGCCGTTCTGACTTCCATTTTGACGCCAACAGAAACCCCAACCGAAACACCCACGTCTGCTGGCTTCGGATGCGGATCAAAAACTCGCTCGACCACGACCTGAAGTTGTTTCTGTGCGAGTTCAATGCCGCTTATTTTGACCTGTACGCACAAACCACCAACGGACGCTGGCACCACCAACGGACTGGAGAGCTGATCCCGCGCAGCCAGCTACCGGTTCACAACGCCGATCAGGAACGCTACCGCTTGTTTTTCCAGCTCCGGCCCGGCGAGCAAATCACATTCTATCAACGTTCCGAAAATCCGTTCTGGTACCCAAAGCTCACGTTCCTTGCGCCCCGGCTGGAAACCGAGCAACAGCGTATTCATTCCGTCTACAAGTCAATTCGGGTCGATCGGCAATGGGAGGACTACTTTTTTGAAGGAATTACCATCGGAATTCTCTTCCTGGCGGTCTGTTATAACCTGTATATCTTTTTTTCGATCAGAGACAAAGTTTACCTCTATTTTGCCATTTGCCTGCTGTTCTTCAATCTGGACCGCAACGGATTCAACCTCCAATTAACGCTCTTTCCCGAACAGCCTTACCTCTACAAGGCATCACAGGTCTTTTTCTTCCTCGTTTTTTACACCTTTTTTATTCAGGCCATCCGAAATTTCATCCAGCCTGGGCCGGAGCTGACCCGGTTGAACAAAGCCATTACTTTTTCCCTGGTGCTGTTGGCGTTGATGAATGTGGTTCAGTTTTTTATGTTCCGCATCTCTTTCATTGCACCGGCAATCGCGATTGATTTGTTGGAAATTTTGATTCGGGTCATCTATGTTTTACTAACCATCGTCATCGTAAAAATGATCCGACGGGGTTCGCATGATGCCCGTTTTACCCTCATCGCAACGGCTCCTCTGTTTACCCTCTGGCTCTTCACGCTGATGAACCTCTTGTTGTACAGGCTGTACAAAATCAATCTGACCGACCAGTACTGGTATAATTTTGGGTACATTGAAACGTTCTGCTTTGCCTGGATGATCATCTTTTTCTCCGGTGCGCTGCTCAACCGCTATAACCTGGCCCGGAAACGGGTAGTTCAGCAGGCCATTGAGAAAGAGCAGCTCGAAAAAGAGCGCGAAATAGAGCGGAGTCGCCTGATTGCCAGCCAGAACGAACGGCTGGAACAGCAGGTAAAAGAACGGACCGCCCAGCTACAGACCTCGCTCGAAAACCTGCGGGCAACGCAGGACCAACTGGTTCAGAAGGAAAAACTGGCCTCCCTGGGTGAACTAACCGCCGGTATTGCCCACGAGATTCAAAACCCGCTGAACTTTGTCAACAACTTCTCGGAAGTAAGTACGGAATTGCTGACCGAACTTGAAGAGGAGCAGCAGAAGCCGGATCGTGATCCGGAACTGGAAAAAGAACTTCTGGGTGATCTTAAGCTGAATCTTCAGAAAATTTCGCACCACGGCAACCGGGCCAGCCACATCGTTCAGAGTATGCTGGCGCATTCCCGCAACAGCACGGGCGAACGGCAGGCCAGTAACCTGAATCAGCTCTGTGATGAGTACCTGCGGCTGGCCTACCACGGTTTGCGGGCCAAAGACAGTACATTCAATTGCGAGTTGGCGACTGATCTTGATCCGAATCCGGTGCCGGTTCACATCATTCCGCAGGAAATCGGGCGGGTGTTGCTGAATTTGTTTAACAACGCCTTTTACACCGTTCAGGAAAAACAGAAACAGACTACGGAGCCTTACCGGCCCACCGTGGCCGTAAAAACCAGATTTACCGACCGGCAGGTCGAAGTTCGCGTGATCGACAACGGTATGGGCATGACCGACGCGGTAAAAACAAAGCTCTTTCAGCCGTTTTTTACCACCAAACCCACCGGTGAAGGCACCGGGCTGGGTCTGTCGCTCAGTTACGACATCGTCACCAAAGGGCACGGCGGAACCCTAACCGTGGAAAGCCGGCCGGGGCAGGGCTCGGAGTTTATCCTCGTGCTACCCGTTGTTTGACTCCTGAACGATGTTCTTGCGGCCGCCCCGGTTCCGCACCCTTGCCAGCAGCGGCATAAACGTTTTGCGCTCCATGACCAGCATCGTTCCGATGTACAGCAGAAACAGCAGCAGGTGGTACGGGATTGAAACCCAGAGGTTGGAGATTTCAATCTGGGAGGCCATGTAAATGAGCAAACCGCCACTGAATACGTAAATCAGCGCCGAAGGAACGTCGTAGGGAACGGGGTAATGCTTTTCGCCCAGCACGTAACAGGTCACGCACATCACGACGCTAGACACGAGGTACGCAACGGCGCAGCCCATGTAGCCCATGATTGGAATGAGCAGAACGTTCAGAATAACCGTCACCCCGGCCCCCAATACCGTAATAACGGTTCCGTAGGCAGTTTTGTCGCTTAGCTTGAACCAGAAAGCAATGTTGTAATAAACGCCCAGCACCAGGTTGGCCAGCAACAAAATGGGCACCACATCCAGCCCCTGCCGGTACGTCTTCCCGATAAACAGCCCAATCCAGTCCAGATTCAGGCTGATGCCGACCCAGATAATCACGCAGATGATGATGAACCACTTGTTGACCTCGGCCAGCAAACCAGGCGCGTTTTTGTCTTCGGCGCGGGAGAAGAAGAACGGATCAGCCGCAAACTTGAACGACTGAATGGCCAGCGCCATAAAAACCGATAGCTTATAACAGTTTCCGTAAATACCGAGTACGTCCTCCGAAGTCAGACCCGGGTAAAAGCCCTCCGGCAGCAGCGGGCGCAGAAACCAGCGGTCGGTCAGCATGTTGATGCTACCGGCCAGCGCCGTCAGCATCAGTGGAAAGGAATACGTCAGCAGAACCTTTACCTGCGGTTTATCGAGTTGGAAGCGGAATCCGGCAAACGTTTTACGCAACAGCACGAAGTACAGCAAATTGGCAATCAGGTTGGCCAGAAAGATGTAGCCGGGGCCAACGGACGGGTCGTAGAACAAATCAATGGCGGGTTGCAGGAAAAGCAGGTAGTCGCCGTTGTAAATCTGCGGGCAGATGACCAGAAAGAAAACGTTCAGGGCAACGTTCAGGGCGATATTGATCAGTTTTGCCTTGACAAACTCCCGGGCTTTGTTTTCGACCCGTAGCCGGGCAAACGGAATGGCAACAATTGCGTCCGTGGCGGCAATCATGGCCACCCAGCTAATGAAATTCTCCTGCCCCGGATAATCAAGCCAGTCGGCAATCTGGGAGGACAAGAGGACAATGAGGGCCGTAGCGACGATGCTGATGGTTAGAACAATACTCAGCGTTTCGTTGAACACCTTCTGCTTGTCTTCCTTTTGCCGGGTCGCATACCGGAAAAAAGCCGTTTCCAGGCTAAGTGTGTAAACCAGGAGCAAAACCGGCACGTAGGAAAACAACTCCACGTTTGAGGCTAGTTCGCCGGTGCGGGGAAACACCCGCGTGTGCAACGGTACCATGAGCCAGTACAGCATTCGCCCCAGTATCGTGCTGATCCCGTAAAGCGCCGTATCGCTCGCTAACTTTTTAAATCCGCTCATATTATTTCGTTAGTACAAAGATAGGTTTTCCGGCATTAACCAACGGTGTTTTTCTGCCAGCAACCCGATCTGAATCAGCCGCAATCTGCCTGACAAAACCGCCTTCGTTCGAAGTAATTACAAAACATGCCGGATAGCTGAAGTAATTTTGAAAAATAATTCACCTATTTTTCAGCCCCTAAACTTTTCGGCTTCAACCAATGTTTACTATTCAATTGCGTCATTCTCGAAAAATCCCGCTGGTATCCGGCGGGATTTATTATTTCTACCGGTCCCGTTTCCCACCCGATTTTTCGCCAATAAAATGGACTTCTTGTCGTTAAAATGTAGAGCCAAGCGATAAATAATTAACTTGGCGGTAAACTCAGCATACCATTACAGTAACCCTATGAAAATCAGTACCTCCTATTCGCTGCTGGTGGCGCTGGGGCTGGCCGTCGGGCTGGCTGGATGCAACTCCGCCATGCAGATGTATAAAAAAGGCGTTCGACAGTTCGAACAGGGCGAATACAACCTGGCCATTGAAAGTTTACAGAAAGCCGCTGACGGGAAAGGTGTGGAGGATGCAGCCCGGCTGAACTACCTGCTGGCCGAATCGTACCGCCTGTCGAACCGTTTTCCGCAGGCGGCACCGTTCTACCAGAAAGCCATTGAATCCGGTACGACGGAAGCCAACGCCAAAATGCATTACGCCTACGCCCTGAAGGCGCAGGGCCGCTACCTGGAAGCGCTCGCTCAGCTCGACCAGTACGTATCTTCAAAACCGGCCAGCAAAGTAAACCTCGAAAAAGCCCGGCGCGAAGCCGAAACCCTGCGGGCTATCGAGGTAATCAGTCAGAAGAAAATTGCTTTTCAACCCAAAAACATCGGAAACCTTAACTCTCCGGGTTCGGAATATGCGCCGGTGATTCGGGGGGAGGAGTTGATTTTTACGTCGTCGCGGAAGGAAAAGGTTTACAAGAATAACGGCCTGCCCATGTCCGGTATTTACAAAATCAAGCTGGGCCAAAAACCCGACGAGACCGGCAATAACCCGGAGAAGTTTAGTTCAAACATTTTTAAGGAAGACGTCAACGAAGGCACGCCCGCCTTTTCGAAAGATGGCAAAACCATGGTGTTTGCGCGGGGGAATAACGGCAAACGCAAAGGCGGGCTGGATGTTGATCTGTACATCAGCCGCTTAACGGACAATACCTGGAGCGAGCCTACCCGACTGCCCATCAGCGACTCGACGGCCTGGGACGGCAGTCCGGCGTTCTCGGCCGACGGCAAAACGCTGTACTTTGCCTCCAACCGCGCGGGCTCCGTGGGCGGCATCGACCTCTACCGCACCAACATGGACGCATCGGGCCGGTTCAGTCGCCCCGTCAACATGGGCCGCGACATCAACACGCCCGGTGACGATATGTTCCCGTACGTGGCCGAAGACGGCAAACTGTATTTTGCCTCCGACGGGCACCCGGGGCTGGGCAAGCTTGATCTTTTCGTAGCTACCCGGTCGCAGGGCGTCATTTCCGTTGAAAACCTGGGCGTGCCAATCAATTCACCGGCGGACGATTTCGGGCTGGTTTTGATCAATAACCACAAAGGCTATTTTGCCTCAAACCGTGAAGGCGGCAAAGGCGACGACGATATTTATTACTTCGACGACTCGGAAGGCACCACCGAAAATCCGCCCATCGCGACCAACCCGCCAGCCGAAGCGCCGAAACGGGTACGGTATTTCCTTGCCGGTACGGTTTCGGAAAATGCTTCGCCCCAGGCCCCGCTGGATTCGGCCACGGTTCGGATTATCGAAGACGGGGTTGAGACGCCCATTGCCCAGACCTTGACGAGCAAGCCCGGCACGTTCGGGAAGTATCCGTTGAAAGAAGGAAAGGACTACACCATTCTGGTTGAGCGGCCGGGCTACCTGACCAAACGGGAACAGTTCACGATGCAGGGCCGGAGCATTCCGCCGATTTTTCTGAAAAAAGCCGAAACCGACACGACGTTTGAAGTACCGGTTCTGCTCGACAAAGTAACGCTGGGCAAAACGTTCGTACTGGAGAACATCTACTACGATTTGGATAAATACAACATCCGGCCCGATGCCGCCGAGGAGCTGGATAAGCTGGTTACGATTCTGAAGGACAACCCAACGCTCAAAATTGAGCTGAGTTCGCACACGGACGTTCGTGCCGCTGACGCTTATAACATACGCCTGTCGCAGAACCGGGCGAAGGCGGCCGTTGATTACATTGTATCGAAAGGAGTCGACGCCGAACGAATGATTGCGAAAGGCTACGGGGAAACGCAGCTCATCGTCAAAAACGCAAAAACCGAAGACGAACACCAGCGCAACCGCCGGACGGAATTCAAAATCCTGAGTTTTTAAATTCGAAAGGGGGTCTAAACTTTACCGCATCAAACGGGTTAAATAGGCAGCTATTTAACCCGTTTTTTTGTATGAAAAGCGATAAAACCCGACAATTTTTGGTTGTTTTCATCGTCATCTCAACCATCATTATGAACTACCTGTCGAACGCACTGCCGTTCGGTGGGCAGACGAACGCGCAGGTATCGAATAAACACTTTACCGACTTCACACCAGCCGGTTTTGCTTTTTCTATTTGGGGCGTCATCTATCTTGGCTTGCTGGGCTTCGCGGTTTATCAGGCGCTGCCTTCGCAGCGAACCAATCCGCGATTCCGTGCCATTGGTCCGTTGGTGCTTCTAAACGGTTTATTCAACAGCTTGTGGTTACCAATTTTTCAGAATGAGTGGCTTTTTGTTTCCGTTCTATTCATTGCCGGTCTTCTGTATACCCTGTATGGCATTAACCTTGGTCTTCGTCTGAACGTAGGACAAATCCCGGCGGCCGAAAAATGGCTGGCCCGCGTTCCGTTCGGACTTTATTTCGGCTGGGTTACCGTTGCCACCATTGCTAACGTGTGCGTATGGCTGCAATCCAGTGGCTGGAATGGCTGGGGAATCAGCGGTCCGGTTTGGGCTCAGATCATGATTGTCGTTGGTCTGGTCATCGGTCTTTACGTCTTCAGTAGAATCCGCAGTTTTTCTTACCTGACGGTGTTTGTCTGGGCATATTCCGCCATTGCGGCCGGTCAGCAGGGCAACGGCTCGGTATCATTCGTAGCGGTTTTTGGGGCCATCGTTGCCGCGGCCGTGCTGCTTTTCAGTTTTTTCCAACGGCCGAAGTCGCCTTCCCACCCAACCCCTACCTTCAGCTAATCCGGCAGAGGGCAAAACCCGCGTGCGTAAAACCTTGCGGGTTTTGCCCATTTTTTGCACGTTTGCGGGTTCGTTGCCGGTATTGACTAATCAACCCGAAAACCGCCAACGGCAGAACCAACATGATTATCCCGAAAAAACCGATTTCCTTCAAAAGACTCGGCCCAAACCGTGTTGACGCATGACCACCTATACGGTTTTTCTTCTGTTAGGCGCTAACCTGGGCGACCGGGTTGCCACCTTACAGCAAGCGCAGGAGCAGATTCGTGTTGACGTAGGGCCGGTTTTGCAGCAATCGTCGCTGTATGAAACCGCAGCCTGGGGCGTCACCGACCAGCCCGCTTTTTTAAATCAGGTTCTGAAGGTTTTGAGCGTTTTTCCGCCCGAAGAAATCCTGGAGAAAACGCAGGCCATCGAAAATCGTCTGGGCCGGGTCCGACGCGAGAAATGGGGCAGCCGCGTCATTGATATTGATTTGCTGTACGTCGATGATAGGGTGCAGCAGCGCGATACGCTAACCATTCCGCACCCTTTCCTGCACGAGCGACGCTTTACGCTGGTGCCGCTGGCGGAAATTGCACCGGACTTTGTTCACCCGGTATTCCAGAAAACAAATGAGCAATTGCTGGCGGAATGCCAGGATACGGGCGAGGTAAAAAAGTGGACGCCGTAGCCATCTGGCGTCCACACACTCTTTTTTTATTCGATCACTTTCGGCACCTGAAAGTATTGATCCGTCTTGTCGGGTGCGTTTTCAAGTGCCTGCTCGCGCGGAAGCTGGTGCGCAACGACGTCTTCGCGCAGAACATTCAGTTCGCTTGAAATGTGCGTCAACGGCTCGACGCCGGTGGTATCAATTTCGTTGAGCTGCTCCATCCAGGTCAGCACGTCATTCAGACTTTCGACTAAAGGCTGTTCTTCCTCGGGCCGCACGTCAAGCCGGGCCAGGTGCGCAATTTTGTGTAAGGTTTCGTGATCAACTTTCATAGGTTAGCCAATTAATTCACTACCACCCGGGCCGACTGATTCATCAGCGATTCGTCGATCACCCGGTACGTTTCTTCTTTTAACCGCTCGATATCCGCTTGAGTCAGCCCTTTCGTCTCAATGGGCGGATGAACGACCGCCCGAATCGGTTGCCAGTGCATCCGGAGCTTTTTCTTATCCGGAAAAATCTCGTGATTGTTCAGCAACGCAATCGGAACAATCGGTACCTGCTGCTGAATGGCCATCGTAAAAGCACCATCCTTGAACGGATGGAACATTTTGGGCGGGTGTTTGGCCTTGATGCCCCCTTCCGGAAAAATCATAATGCTGCGGCCACTTTTCAGCGTCCGGATGCCCTTCGACAAGGAATAGGCCCGGCTGTTGGCCTGACTCCGGTCCACCTGAATGTGCAGTTTGGCAAACATGTACCCAAAAAACGGCGCACGTTTGATCGCGCTTTTGCCGACAAAGGCGTAATAGTTCCGGATGATAACGCCCATCACGGCAATGTCGAGGTACGAAAAGTGGTTGGAGCAAAAAACGTACGTCTGCCCCGGGTCGGGCCGGAAGCGGTATTCAACCCGAACCGGCATGCCGATGACCCAGAAGAATAACCGCCCCCAGACGTAATTCATTTTATGCGCGTACGGCTTCCATTCTTCCCGTTGCAGAAAAATGAACATAAAGGGAAACAGCACGGCAAACAGCGCCAGAAACCAGAAACCGCACCAGATTGTGTATATCATAATTAATGCTTGAAATGGCGAACGCCCGTGGTCACCATAGCCATACCACGCTGGTTACAAGCATCGATGCTGTCTTTGTCGCGGATGGAACCGCCCGGCTGCACCACCGCCGTAATACCAGCTTCTCCGGCAATTTCAACGCAGTCGGAGAACGGGAAGAACGCATCGGACGCCATGACCGCGCCTTTCAAATCAAACCCAAACACCCGGGCTTTTTCGATCGCCTGCTTCAACGCATCGACCCGGCTGGTTTGGCCTACGCCACTGGCCAGCAACTGTCCGTCGTTGGCCAGCACAATGGTGTTTGATTTGGTGTGTTTACAGATTTTCAGCGCAAATTCGAGCGCTCGTTGTTCACTGTCGGAAGGAGCTTTTTCCGTTACCGTTGTAAACTGGCTAGCGGTTTCGGTCTGGTTGTCTTTATCCTGTTCCAGCACCCCGTTTAACAGCGTCTTGAACATCTTCGGGCTGAATTCTACCGGTTTGCGTTTCAGCAGGATACGGTTTTTCTTCGAACCCAGCAACGTCAGGGCTTCCTGGTCAAAATCCGGCGCAATCAGGATTTCCATGAACAGCTTGTTTAGTTCTTCCGCCGTTTCCAGGTCAACTTTCGCGTTGGTAATAATCACCCCGCCAAACGCCGACACCGGATCGCAGGCCAGCGCGTTCAGATACGCTTCTTTGGCCGTTGGAGCCGTTGCCACCCCGCACGCATTCGTGTGCTTGATGATGGCAAATGTCGTATCCGTAAATTCGTCGATCAGGCTCACACAGGCATCCACGTCAACCAAGTTGTTGTACGACAACTCCTTCCCGTTCAACTGGTCGAACAGGGCGTTCAGATCCCCGTAGAAAGTGGCCTGCTGGTGCGGGTTTTCGCCGTACCGCAGCGACTGAGCCGGAAGCTGGCGGAAATCACTGCCATTGGCAGTTGAGCCGGCAAAATAGTTGTGGATGGCCCGGTCGTAGCCCGACGACATGGCAAACGCTTCTTTCGCAAACCGGCGACGGTCTTCCAAGTCCGTAGCGCCTGCTTTTTCCGTCAGCAGGTTTACCACATCAGCGTATTGATCGCGCGAGGACACGATCAGGACATCTTCGTAGTTCTTGGCAGCGGCCCGGATGAGGGAGATACCGCCAATGTCGATTTTCTCGATAATGTCTTCGTCCGAAGCCCCCGACGCAACGGTTTCTTCAAAGGGGTACAGATCAACAATCACCAGATCAATCGGGTTGATATCGTGACGGCTGGCCTGGGCAACATCCTCGGCCAGATTCCGGCGGTAAAGGATTCCGCCGAAAACGACGGGGTGCAGGGTTTTGACGCGTCCGCCGAATATGGACGGATACCCGGTGATGTCTTCCACCGCCGTTACCGGAATGCCCAGTTGCTCGATGAACGTCTGGGTTCCTCCCGTTGAGTACAACAGAACGCCGTTTTGGTGCAGCAGCCGGACCAGCGGCTCCAGACCGTCTTTGTAATAAACCGAAATGAGTGCTGATTGAATGGTCTTCGACATAAAGAGAATTATTTCCCTGGTGCCCTCCGATGTTCTCTGTTTTATCCGCATAACCGCCTAAAAAGGTATGCCACAGAGTTGATCCGAGAACATCAGAGGTAATCAGAGTGTTAAATGCCTGCAAAGATAATTGAAAGCTTCGGAACGCAGACTTCTGAGCCAAAAGGAGTTTTAACTTTCTGAAATTCTCAGTTCTAATCGGGTATACGAACCACCGTAAACGACGGGTTTGCTACCCGCATCAAATCTGAATTGCTCTTTTAGACCGTTTTCCCTATTTTTGACCGTTTTTTAAAAGCAGACGACAACTAACTCACATACAATGAGAGAAATACAATTCCGCGAAGCCCTACGCGAAGCCATGTCGGAAGAAATGCGCCGGGATGAAAGGGTCTTCCTGATGGGCGAAGAGGTAGCCGAATACAACGGAGCGTATAAAGTTAGCCAGGGTATGCTCGATGAATTTGGTCCTCAGCGGGTCATCGATACGCCCATTGCCGAGTTGGGTTTTGCCGGTATTGGTGCCGGTGCGGCCATGAACGGCTTGCGGCCCATTATTGAGTTCATGACGTTCAACTTTTCACTGGTTGCCATCGACCAGATTATCAACGGCTCGGCCAAAATCATGTCGATGTCGGGCGGTCAATATTCCAACCCGATCGTGTTCCGCGGACCGACCGGAAACGCCGGGATGCTGTCGTCGCAACACTCACAAAACTTCGAAAACTGGTACGCCAACACCTCCGGTCTGAAAGTGGTGGTGCCGTCGAACCCGTACGACGCCAAAGGGCTGCTGAAGTCGGCCATCCGCGACGATGATCCGGTTATTTTCATGGAATCGGAGCTGATGTACGGTGATAAAGGCCAGGTTCCGGAAGAAGAATACCTGATTCCGATTGGCAAAGCCGACATCAAACGCGAAGGCAATGACGTGACGATTGTTTCCTTCGGCAAGTTCATGAAAGTGGCCCTGCAAGCCGCCGAAGAACTGGCTAAAAACGGCGTTTCGGCGGAAGTGATTGACCTGCGTTCGGTCCGGCCGATTGACTACGATACCGTCGTTAATTCGGTCAAGAAAACCAACCGCTGCGTTGTGGTGGAAGAAGCCTGGCCGCTGGCCGCTATTTCGTCCGAACTGGCGTACACCATTCAGCGCAGAGCCTTCGATTTTCTGGATGCGCCGGTCATTCGGGTCAACAGCCTGGACCTGCCGCTGCCGTACGCTCCCACGCTGATCGAGGTGATTCTGCCCAACGTAAAGCGCACGCTGGAAGCCGTTGATGCCGTGATGTACAAAAAATAAGAACATTCTTCCTGACGAAAAAGGGCCGCAACTGCGGCCCTTTTTCGTTTGACACTACGGCTTATCCCACCAGACGCGGGTGTCCAGATTGTCCGGGCCCTGCCGCGACGTCGCTTCCCTCAAATTGGCCGCATTCACCGACAGTTCGGAATCCGGATACGAAATGCGGTTGATAAACTCACCCTTGATTTCCTTGCCGGGATACGGGTTGGGCGTCAGTTTCGGGAAATCACTCCGCCGGAAGTTGGCAAAGGCTTCCGGGCCGTTGAGAAACGAAGCTACCCAATACTGCGTGTTGATTTGCTCCAGGCCGTTAGCCGCCACGTACGGATGTTTCTGGAGGTACGCCGTAATGGCAGCCGCCGGAACCGCCGAATTGGCGTCGGCATCGCCCAGTTGCTGCATGTGGGCCGTGATGCCTGCTGCGTAAAAATCAGCCGCGCTGCCGGTAATCCAGCCCCGCTGAGCCGCTTCCGCCAGCAGGAGCTGCGTTTGAGCCGTTGTCACCATAAACGTTGGCGCATCGAGCCGGGCCAGCCGGGTGCGGTCCACCTGCGAATAATCGTAGAAACTCGCCAGTTTATCCGCCGTAGCCTGCGCCGGAATGGTCCCGTTGTCGAAGCCGAGCGGCATTCCGATCTGCACCGACGGATCGCGGTTCAGACGGGCGGCTGTCTGTTCTGCCCCACTTTTGGCTCCTACGTACCGCGCGGCAATGGAAGCCAGCCGGGGGTCTTCGTTGGTGCGGAGGTAATCCACAAAACTACGTGTGAGGTAGAAGTTAGCGGCTTCCGTTGAATTGAGCGTTCCGCCCACCGGGTTCTGGTAGTTGGGGTTGTTGCGAATCAGGGCGTTGTCGGTATTGGCCGTCATGACTCCGCCGGCAAAGGCTTTGGCCGCGGTTGATTGCGCCAGCGTCGGGTTTACTTTGACCAGCCGCATACCAGCCCGCAACAAAAGGGAATTTCCCAATTTTTTCCACTTCTCGATGTTTCCGCCGTACATAATATCCCCGGCCTCGGTGGGCTTGGTGGCATCCAGGGCCGCCGTTGCTTCCGTTAATTCCTTCAGGATATCGTTGTAGATACTTTCCTGCGTATCGTACTTGGGGGTTACGTTGGCCCCCAGAAAACCTAGCCCAGCCTGCGAATAAGGAATATCGCCATAACTGTCCGTCAGCACCATCGACGCGTAGGCCTTCCAGATTCGGGCCATGTTGTAGAGATTGGTCCGGTTGGCATCGGCTTTGGTTTTGTCAATTACATCCACCAGGTAACGCACGACATCCCGGTAATACCGTTGCCAGATGCCCGTATTGGCCCCCGTGGGCCCCCGGTTATCGATGTTGTAGTTAGCTCCGGCAACGATTCCTGAGTTAGGTGTAAATATCTGTTGCACAATGGCGGTTTCAAAAACCAGCGTCTGCCCGGGAAACGTAGTGTTAATCATCGCGTTGTTGAAGGTAAACAACGGATTTAGCGCGGTCGCTGCGGTGGGGTTGACGTTCAGCCCGTCGAACCCTTTTTCGCACGAACTAGACCCCAGAAACAAGGCAACTAACGGTATATAAATAAGTGATTTTCTCATGATTAGAATCGAACGTTAAGGTTGAAGCCGATGCTGCGGGTGATGGGGAGGCCCGTTGACTCAAGACCGATCAGGTTGTCGGAGCTAAAGCCGAATTGCTCGGGATCGATGTTGGGGACCCATTTTTTCAGAACCGCAACGTTGTTGGCCACGGCGCTCAGCCGGATTCCTTTGATAAATAGATTGCTGGGCAACATCTTGGTGAAATCGTAGCCCACCGAAATCTGGCGGAGTTTCCAGAAACCGGCGTCGTACACCACCTGCTCGCCCAGACTTTTCGACCGGCCCACCGAGTAATAATCCTGCACGAAGGCCCGGACGGCATTGGCTTCTCCGCGTTCGTTGACGCCCACACCCACCATTTTGTTGTCGGCTTCTCCCCGGCCCACCAGCGTCTCTTTCTGCAAACCGTGCCGGAACGCATTGAGGTTGGTACCCGAAATCATTTTGCCACCCAGTTTGAAGTCGATCAGGAACGACAGATTAATTCCCTTGTAGGTAAACGAGTTGGTGATACCGCCCACGTATTTGGGCAACGCCGAACCAAAGGAAATTGGCGTTGAGGTCCGAACCGGCAGACCATCCCCGCCGTGAACGATCCGGCCCTGGGCGTCGCGCTGATAGCCGAACGTATAGAGTTGAGCGAGCGGTTGCCCGACTACGTGTCGCAGGTCACCGACGTAAATCCCGTTTCCGACCACAATCTGTTCATTTGGAATCGTATCACTCAACAACCGGAGCAGTTTCGTCTCGTTATACGAACCGTTTACCGTAATATCCCAGGAGAAATCCTTCGTCCGAACGGGCGATCCCGTCAGCAGGAGCTCTACGCCCCGGTTGCGGCTTTTACCACTGTTAATCAATGTGTTCGTATACCCCGAAGCATCGGATGTCTGAGCTGCCACGATCTGGTCGCTGGTCGTTTTGTTGTAATACGTCAGGTCCACCCCAACGCGGCTGTTGAACAGCTTCAGTTCAAGCCCCACTTCCGATTCGGCGGTCCGGCTGGGTTTTAGCGTAGCGTTGGGCACGGTACCCGAGGTAATGTTCCCAACGGGTTGACCCAGCCCCGACGGATTCGGGAACAGGTTGGCCGCTACACTGTAAAACAGGTTGTTGGAATAGGGCGCAACGTCCCCATCGCTACCAACCTGTGCGTAGGCCGCCCGAACTTTCCCGAAATTCAGCCAGCCGGGCAGGTTGTTGAAAGCCTGCGAAAAGACAAAGCTACCAGTAACGGACGGATACAAAATACTACGGTTGCCCGGCGCCAGCGTCGAAAACCAGTCATTTCGCGCCGTGACGTTCAGAAACAGAACTTCGTTGTACGACAATTCGGCGGCTCCGTACAGCGAGTTGACTTTCCGTTCGTTCAAACCGTACGTCGGGTCTTTCACGCGGCCGTTCTGCGGAATGTAAAGCCCACGTACAATAAAGTCTGTCACCAGCACGCTGTTTACGTCGCTCCGGCGGTACAACTGGTTGCCCCCGGCCGTAATGTCGATGCCGAATTTGCCGAAGGTCCGGTTCAATCCAATCAGGAAGTCGGCGTTGATTTCGCGGAACCGGCGGGCTTCCTGCACGTACGCTCCGTTGACGAAACCGGCCGGGGCGGCCGCCAGCGAAGCCTGGCCCGTCGGGAAGTTGTAATCCTGATCGCGCGACCAGAAATCCTGCCCAACGCGCCCTTGCAGGTACAGCCAGTCGGTGAAGTTGTAGCGGGCGGTCAGATTACCCAGCAGCCGGTCGCGCCGGATGTTTTCAAACTTCTGACTCAGAACGAAATACGGGTTTGTCCGATTCTGGAACCGCGACCAGATGTACTCAT
The DNA here is from genome assembly GCF_026248825.1 of Larkinella insperata. Taxonomy (NCBI): domain Bacteria; kingdom Pseudomonadati; phylum Bacteroidota; class Cytophagia; order Cytophagales; family Spirosomataceae; genus Larkinella; species Larkinella insperata. The sequence goes on from NZ_CP110973.1 coordinate 1,161,755, forward strand.
TACCGGTTGCCGGGTTGATCTGGTTGGCCTCCAGGACGTCGAGCGGCATGGAGTTCGACATGGTATACACAACCGTTGGCGTACTGTTGTCCTGCTGGGCAATCTGGGGCGGGTTTTTGTTGTATTCGTTCGAATAATTGATTGTTCCTGTTACCGTCAGCTTGGGCGAAAGGTTGTAGCTAAAGCCGAGGTTGGCGGTTTTCCGGTTGAACGTGTTGTTCGGCGTAATTCCTTTGTTGTCGGTATTGGATATGGACAGGTTAAAGCCTCCCCGGTCGCTGCCCGACGAAACCGAAACGGAGTTGGTCCAGGTCGATCCGGTGCGGTAAAATTTCTTGATGCGGTCACGAACGGGTTCGTACGGCACCGTCACTCCGCCGAACAGGACCTGCGTTTGCCCGTTAAACTTTTCCCCGAAACTCCATACGCCCGAGGTCGGGTTGGGCGCCGTTGGCCGAACGCCGTATTCGCCCTGCCCGTATTCGTACTGGTAATCCGTAAAATCCATCGGCTGGTCGGTGGTGAAGTTGGTGTTGTAAACCACCCCGATGCCCTGTCCGCTGCCTTTGGTTTTGGTGGTGATCATGATGACCCCGTCCTTGGCCCGCGATCCGTAGAGGGCCGCAGCCGTCCCCCCTTTCAGCACGGTCATGCCCTCGATATCGTCGGGGTTGATGGACGAAAGCCCGTCACCGCCGTCGGAATAGTTACGATCCCGGCTGCCAACCGAGCCGTCGCTGCCGGTATTTCCGTTGTTCTGGCCGAAGTTGGTGTTATCAATGGGCACCCCGTTGACCACAATCAGCGGGTTGTTCTGGCCGGAAAACGACGACTGGCCCCGAATCCGAATCTTGCTGGTTCCGGCCGCCCCGGTTCCCAGACTGGAAATATTCACCCCCGCAACTTTGCCTTGCAGGGCGTTCATGAAGTTAACCGTGCGGTTGGTGGTAATCTGTTCGGAGCTTACATTGGCTGTTGCGTACCCAAGCCGTTTGGCTTCTTTTTTAATACCGAGGGCCGTTACAACCACTTCATTGAGGTTTTGAGAGCCTTCTTCAAGCGTAACGGTTAACACGGTCTGGTTACCAATCGGTACCTCCCGTCCCAGAAAACCGATGGAACTGAATACCAGAACTGCATTAGCGGGTGCGCTGATAGTAAATTTGCCGTCAGCATCGGTAGAGGTACCCAGGGTTGTATTTTTGATTAAAACAGAAACTCCGGCAATCGGCTGCTGGTCTTTACTGGAAACAACAGTTCCGGTGACTCGCCGGTCTTGTGCCTGAACCCCTGCTACCAATAAGGCACTGAGCCATAAGGTTAACAGGCTACATAGGAAGGTAGAATAACGCATAAAGAGATGGAGGTTTAAAAATAAATGGTAAAAAGGCAAGCGTACAGAATTTAAAGGATGGGTACCTGTCCTGAGAGGCCCATTACCCTAATTTGCATTTACATTTAGGATATTACAAGGCTTTTATTAGATATTTTCTACTACTCACTTTTGGTTTAAGGATTAAATAATTTTTAAAAATTGAATTATCGTACAGGAAATGTCTGTTTATTTGTCTTACTTAATTGCTTCATTTTAGAACAAAAACCCTTTATGAATGTATTTCTTTCATGCGCGCTAAAAAAACAGGGATGCGCTTGCTTATTGAAATCTGTTTCTATTATTTTCCGCTAAAATTCAGATCAGTACGTGTCATTTTCCGGACAATAAGCCGGGTTATTTTTAAAGAAATTTTGATTTATGGCTAGGTTAGTCATCATTGACGACGAAAAAAGCATCCGGGATGCACTCCGCGATATTCTTGAGTATGAGGGCTATGAAGTTGATGAAGCCAAAGACGGCGAAGAAGGGTTGGAGCTTATTAAACAGAACAGCTATGATGTAGCCCTTTGCGATATCAAAATGCCCAAAATGGATGGGCTTGAACTTCTCCTGAAAGCAGCGGATATCGGCAAGGGAACCCAGTTTATCATGATTTCCGCCTATGGCAACGTCGAAAACGCGGTAGAAGCGACCAAACGAGGAGCTTTTGACTTCATCATTAAACCCCCGGATCTGAATCGTCTATTGGTGACCGTACGAAACGCCATCGAAAAATCGAAGCTGGTCGCGGAAACCAAAACCCTGAAGCGGAAGATTTACAAGCTCAACGAAATTGTGGGCGACTCCGAGCCCATTCGTCGGGTGAAGGAAACCATCGAACGGGTAGCTCCCACCGAAGCCCGCGTCCTGATTACGGGCGCAAACGGAGCCGGAAAGGAGATGGTGGCCAAGCAAATCCACGAAAAAGGCAACCGGACGTCCATGCCGCTGGTAGAAGTAAACTGCGCAGCCATCCCGAGCGAGCTGATTGAAAGTGAATTATTCGGCCACGAAAAAGGAGCTTTTACGGGCGCTGCCAGCCGACGTGCCGGGAAGTTTGAACAGGCCGATGGAGGTACGCTGTTTCTGGATGAAATTGGGGACATGAGTCTCACGGCGCAGGCCAAAGTGCTGCGGGCGCTGCAGGAAAGTAAAATCACCCGCGTGGGCGGTGACAAGGAAATCAAAGTCAATGTCCGCGTGATTGCCGCTACCAACAAAGACCTTCGCCGTGAAATTCAGGAAGGCAACTTCCGGGAGGACTTGTTTCACCGATTGAGCGTTATCCGCATCCACGTGCCCCCGCTGGCCGAACGCCGGGAAGATATTCCGCTGCTGGCCGAAAAATTCCTGAACGATATCGCCAACGAATACGGTGCACCGCCCAAAGAAATCACGAAGGATGCCATGGAGTACCTGCAATCGCTGCCCTGGACCGGTAACGTCCGCGAACTTCGGAATGTGATTGAGCGGCTGGTTATTTTGTGCGGTGATAAAATTACACGCTATGATGTAGAAATGTACGCTTAAAGTACCATCAGATTACACCCTCGAACATCTGAGTTATCGAAACGCCCGATGACACGAAACGCATCGGGCGTTTCTTGTTCGTATTGGCCCAAATCCTGCGTTTCGATAAAACTGCAGGAATCAAGATTTGCCAGATCGATCACGTTAATTCCACCCGTCAGCCGGACGGTTTGTTCCGAAGCCGACCGCTCGTCCGGTTCCGGATAAATGGAAAATGGATCGTTAACATCCCGAAGCAGAATCCGCAGCGTCGATGACATCCGGAAAACGCCCCCCCCGGTTGAATACGCCTGTGAAAGCAGTTCGGTCATCCCGTATTCCGAGTGAACGGCCGAAACCCCCAGCCGCCGGGTCAGCACTTCGTGGACTTCTTCGCGGAGCAATTCCTGCCGCCGGCCTTTCATCCCGCCGGTTTCCATCACGATCAACTCAGGTAATTTTTGCAGAAATGAGAAATCCGTGTCGGACTCGGCCCAGTCGAGCAACCCAAACGTTACGCCAATGAGCAGGATCTTACGGCCGGGTTCGGATTGTTCGGCCAGTTGGCGGAGTGTTGCCGTTAAATCAGCCGTATTGTGCAGAAAAAAACCGGAAACGGAAGAGCCAGTTTTTTCAATAAACCGCTGAACCATATACACCAACGACGAGTTATTTCGTTCAAGGTATGACGGCAGCAGGGCCAGAATATGGAAGCGGCCGAGCGGACCATACACCTGTTCGAACAACTGCTGGCTAACGGTATCGTACAGAGCCGGATCGACTACGTAGTGGCGGCTGGTTACCGCCCCGGTTGTTCCGCTGCTGGCAAACGTCAGCAGGCTTTCGAGCGACGGTTTTGCACCGGTCTGCGACCGGGTCAGTATGGGGTGGTGTTTGAAAAAAGCGATCGGCAGAAAGGGAATCTGCTCAATCCGTTGTATATTTTCAGGCTGAACCTTGAGGAATTTCAGGTAGCGGCTGTAAATCGGATTGAATTGGGCCTGGTATCGAAATACGGCCAGCGCCGTGGCGGTAAACGCCGACCGATCAGCCGGTTGTAACCGGGCAATCTGGTTGCGAAGGTCCTGACGAATGCTTGATGGTGACAACTTAATGAAAAAATGGGCTGGCGACGCGGGCGCCAGTCGGGTAAACACTAACTGGTAACAATAGTCTATTAACACAATGTCTACGCGAATTATTCGGCACGGTCTGTTTTTTTTCGGCATTGCGGCCCTGCTCGTGGGTTGTCTTGAGCCGCCTGATTTCAGCAATGTGCCCTCCATCAGTGCGCCGGTAGTAAGTTCTTACCCGGCTTTCGACGATTTTTCCCAGATTCCGAAAGATTCGGTTGTTATTACGGTGAAGTTTGAGGATGGCGACGGCGATCTGGGCGAAGTACCGGATGCCCGCAACGATACCATCAAATACGCGGAATGGGGCAATTACGAGCTGAAAGTTTATCAGTTGGTCAATGGCCGGTTCGAGTATGTTGATCTGCCCGTCCTGAACAAACTATTTTTTCCGCGTCTGAAACCCGATGACAAAGCGAGTCCGCTGGAAGGCAAGCTGGATTTTTCCCAAAGTTTCCTGCGCTCACGGAACGCCAAACTAACGCCGGTCAAATTCGCCATCCGGATTCGCGACCGCAGCATGAACGTCAGCAACGTCGTGGAAACCGACACGATCTCGATTCCTTTGAGTTTCTAACCGAAGTACGCAGTGCTTTTTTCAGGAGGCACTGCGTACGGTTTTTTGGCCTTTCACCACCGGTCCTTCGCTCATCACGTTCTCTTTCAGCAGAATCCGAAACGTGGTTCCTTTGCCTACCTCGGAGCTTTTCACAAACAGTCGGCCTTCGTGGTATTCTTCAATAATTCGCTTGGCCAGCGTAAGCCCAAGCCCCCAACCCCGTTTTTTGGTGCTGTAACCCGGCGTAAACACCTTCTGTAAATTTGCCTTGTTGATGCCTTTGCCCGTATCGGTAATATCGATGGCGATTTCATTTCGGGGCAGTGGCATGAGCCGAACCGTCAGTTTCCCGACTCCGCTCATGGCGTCGACGGCATTTTTACAAATGTTTTCGATCACCCACTCAAACAGCAATTTGTTGATTTTGACTTCTTTGCCGTCGACCAGAAAATTCTCGACGTGGATTTTCACTTTCGTGGAAATCCGTCTTTCGAGGTAAGACACAAACTGGCTGACGGTTTCGTAAATGTTCTCACTTTTCAGCGTCGGCACGGAGCCAATGCTTGAAAACCGGGTCGCGATAGTTTCCAGCCGTTTGACGTCCTTTTCCACTTCATCGGCCACCGACTGGTCGACGGCCGGATCGCTGCGGAAGTACTCAACCCAGGCCATGAGCGACGACAGGGGCGTGCCCAGCTGGTGCGCGGTTTCTTTCGCCAGCCCCACCCAGACGCGGTTCTGCTCCGCCCGCCGGGCCGAACTGAACGCCAGATAAGCCAGAAACCCAAGGGTGACCATCACGGCCAGCAGGACGTACGGAAAAAAACGGAGTTGGGTCAGTAATAGCGAGTTGTGATAATAAATGTAGCCGTTTACTTTCCCATCCATTTCCACCACAATCGGCTGGTGTTCTTCTCTCATTTCGGCCAGCTCCTCCTCCAGGATACCCAGAATCTCTTCGTCGGATGTACCCGGCGGGAACGTGTAATTGTGGATGGGAATTTTGGGAATTTTATGGTTTTCATCCACATAAATCGTCGGGACCTGATTTTTCTGGTTGACGAACATAATTTCGTTCGTGATAAAAGTCAGGTCTTCGTCGGCATTCTCGTCGTACACATTGACGAGGGCTCTGGCATACAGCTTTACGTCATTTTCCTCCCGTTCTTCCAACTTTGCAATCAGACTGTTGGTATAAAGCAGCGAGGCCGTACCGACCAGGAGTAAATTCAGGGCAAGAACAATTTTCAGCGTGTTGCGCTGACCATATATCTCCAGTGACTTCAACATAAATTTCGGTTCAAAGCAACCCGGCTACGGCTTTCTGCGTATCTATTGAAAATGATCAGGTTGCCGGCTGATTAACGTCATCGTACTCCAATCTCTACCGTGGTAACTTCGCATGAATTTACGTCATAACGCACAATTCTGGCAATTCAATGCCTTTATTTCCCATCTCACCGGAATAATATTGTAAATAGGATATAAAGGGGAGAACTTTGCAATAGTTTATAGAGATTCTAAATAAGTACGGAGTAAACTGAAACTACCACATTAGTGTTTTCAGTGAAAGAATTGTATTGTAATTTTGGGCATTATTTGAATAGTAGCAATGCACGAGATCTTTAAATCAATTAGTTTATCGTATAAAACCGCCCCGCTGGCCGTTAGAGAGCTAATTGCATTAAACGAAGATGAGTCCAAGCAGTTTCTGATTAAACTTCGGGAATTTTTCGGTGCCTCGGAAGCGCTGGTACTCTCAACCTGCAACCGTACGGAGATTTACTACATTTCCAATCAGAACCTGAACCAGGAGGTTGCCCGCCTGTTGCTGGCTGAAAAAGGAATTACTTCCTCCGACGAATACCTGCCTTATTTTCATTTTTTTGATACCCAGGCCACGGCAGTTCGCCATCTGTTCGAAGTTTGTACAGGGCTGCACTCTCAGGTCGTGGGCGATATGCAAATCCCGAACCAGGTCAAACATGCTTACCAGTGGTCGGCCGACCTCGACATGGCGGGGCCGTTTCTGCACCGGCTGATGCACACGATTTTCTTCACCAACAAACGCGTTGCCCAGGAAACCAGTTTCCGCGATGGAGCCGCTTCGGTGTCGTATGCCGCTGTTGAATTAATTGAAGAACTGGTTGGTAACAACGGCTGCCCCTACCTGGCCGAACATGGCTCGGCCGCTCCGTCGATTCTGGTGGTGGGTCTGGGCGAAATTGGTGCAGATATCTGCGAAAACCTGGCCGCCCGCAAACTAAACCGAATTACCCTCTGCAACCGCACCCGCTCCAAAGCCGATGCGCTGGCGGAGAAACACAGCTTCCGGGTTGCCGACTTTGCGGACCTGACGCAGGAAATTGCGAAAGCCGATGTGATTATTTCGTCGGTGCTGGTGGAAAGACCGATGATCACCGCCGAGCTGTTGTCGGACTTGAACTCGCTGACGTTTAAATATTTCTTTGACTTATCCGTTCCCCGGAGCATCGACGTCAACGTTGAACAGGTGCCGGGCGTTCTGCTGTATAACATTGACCAGATTCGGACCCGGGCCGATGAAGCCCTGAGCCGCCGGCTGGCCTCTATCCCGCAGGTGGAAGCAATCATTGATCAGTCGATTGCCGACTTCAACGATTGGTCGCGGGAGATGACCGTTTCACCGACCATCAACAAATTCAAGAATGCGCTGGAGCAGATTCGGAAAGAAGAAATTGCCCGCCACTTGAAACACATGACTGCCGAAGAATCCGAAAAAGTTGAAAAGATTACGCGCAGCATCATGCAGAAAATCATGAAATCACCCGTTTTGCAACTCAAAGCGGCCTGCAAACGGGGCGAAGCCGACACGCTAATTGATGTGTTGACGGATTTGTTCGACCTGGAAAAACAACCGACCGATGCATCCCAAAGCTTTCACTAACCTATGATGAATTAGTTGACCGAGATCCCAGACTAAGCAATTGGTTTGGGATTTTTCGTTTATAGTCTATCTGCTCTATTTATGACCCGTTTTATCAACTCTTTACTCCGTTTTTTTCTCATTATTCTGCTGCTAGTCGGCCTGATCGTGTCGTGGGAACAATTGCGCGGCTGGTCGGTGTTCAGCGGCTTGACCAAAAAAGAATCATCGGTTCAAACGGTTGTTTTGCAGGAAGTAACCGAGTTGGGCAAACTGGAACTGGTTAAATACCGCTTCAAAGATATCATTGAACATCAGTTGGTCCGGGAGTGGCTGCCCAACCCGAAAGCCGTCCTGATTGTGGAAGGTGAAGCCGTTGGCTGCCTGGACCTGACCAAGATTACCGCCGAAGACGTTACCGCCCAGGGCGATAGTCTGATCGTTCACCTGCCCGACGCCGAACTGTGCTCCTACAAAATCGACCATCGGCACTCGCGGGTTTTCAACACAGAATACGCTTTTTTTGAAGAAGCCCAGCTGGTCAGTGAAGCTTACCGCCGGGCCGAAACCCAAATCCGGCGAGCAGCCCTCAATAGCGGCATTCTGGAACAAACCCGTCAGAACGCCGACAAAATTCTGAAGCCCATGCTGGAGCGAATTTCCGGCAAAAAAGTTTTTCTGACCACCCGCATGAAAGCTACCTTGCAACCACTCCGCTAGTGCGTCAGCAGGTTGTCGTCAAATTCATCTTTCAACTGCACCCCCGACAGTTTGCGGGTTTTCATTTCCGTCAGCAAATACACCAGCTTTTGCACGGCCGCTTCATACGGCAATCCTTCGGGCCGGATGTTGGAGATGCAGTTGCGGGCTTCGTCGGTCAGGCCCGGCTCCGGGCGGAAGGTAAGGTAAGCTCCCATACTGTCGGGCGAGGTTAGGCCGGGCCGCTCTCCGATCAGCACAACCACGGTTTCGGCTTGCAAGGCGTGCGCAATTTCGTCCCCGATGGCAACGCGCCCCTGTTCCACCACACACAACGGCGCCAGCGACCAGCCCAATTTCCGGACTTCCTCCACCAGGCGGGTCACCACCGGCAGGGCATGACGGTTGATTGCCGTTGCCGACAGTCCATCCGCAATGACCAGACAAAGGGCAAAACCGCTTGATGCCGACAGCGTCGCCCGGCTTTGCTCATCCAGTCGGCGGCCCAGATCGGGCCGTTGCAGGTATTGCTGGCGATCGGCGGCCCGGCTGTGAAGTTGCCGCAACGGCTCATGGATGGCTTTCAGTTGCCGCACCAGTTCTTCCGGTTCCAATTCTGAATAGACCGCATCGCGGGCGCGCGCGTGGTCGAGCTGAAAATCCAGCAGGGCGCGGGTCGGCAGGCTGTGCCCGGTGCGCCCCCGGGCAATGCGGGCAGACGTGTGGCTTTGCAGGAAAGCCCACGGATCGGGCTGTTCGGGAAGGGGGTTCATAGGCCGGCGGCTTGCAGTAAACGGTGCGTATTTTTGGCCGGCAGCAGCCGACCATCGGTACTGATTAAATCCATGCGCAGCAGCCAGTCTTCAAATTCCGGTGCGGGCCGCAGATGGCACAAGTCCCGTACGTACAGTGCATCGTGAAACGAGGTGCTCTGGTAATGCAGCATGACATCATCAGCGCCGGGAATGCCCATGATAAAGTTAACGCCCGCCGTACCGAGCAGCGTCAGCAGCGTGTCCATATCGTCCTGATCGGCTTCCGCGTGGTTTGTGTAGCAAATATCAACGCCCATTGGCAGGCCCAGCAGTTTGCCGCAGCAATGGTCTTCCAGCCCGGCCCGGATAATTTGTTTGCCGTTGTACAAATACTCCGGACCAATAAATCCAACCACGGTATTGACCAGCAGCGGCTCAAAAAGCCGGGCCACGGCGTAAGCCCGCACCTCACAGGTCTGCTGATCAACACCGTGGTGCGCGTTGGCCGACAGAGCACTCCCCTGCCCCGTTTCGAAATACATTACATTCTGGCCCACCGTCCCCCGCTTCAGCGACCGACCCGCATCCAGCCCTTCGCCCAACAGAGCCAGATTAAGGCCAAACGACGCATTGACGGCTTCGGTCCCGCCGATGGATTGAAACACCAGATCGACCGGGGCACCTTGTTCAATGGCCTGGAGCGAGGTGGTAATGTGGCTCAAAACGCAGGTTTGCGTGGGAATTTCGAAGCGCTGACGAATCTGATCCATCATATCGACCAGCCGCATCACCGTCCGAACATGATCGGTAGCCGGGTTGATCCCAATGACTGCGTCGCCACTGCCGTAAAATAGCCCATCAACGATACTGGCCGCCACACCCCGAAAATCGTCGGTGGGGTGGTTGGGTTGCAACCGGGTTGAAAACCGTCCTTTCAGGCCGATGGTGTTCCGGAATCGGGTCACTACTTCGCACTTGGCGGCAACCGTAATCAAATCCTGATTCCGCATTAGCTTGCTTACGGCCGCCACCATTTCGGGCGTCAGACCCGCCTGCAGGCTCGTCAGCGTTTGGGTACTAACCTCGTCCGACAGCAAGTAGTTTCGCAAGTCCCCGACCGTCAGGTGTCGAATGGGCGCAAAGGCTTCGGCATCGTGCCTGTCCAGGATCAACCGGGTAATTTCGTCGGTTTCGTACGGGATGACGGCTTCGGTCAGGAAAGTCGTCAGCGGCAGGTCGGCCAGCGTCATCTGAGCCGCCACCCGTTCCTCGGCGGTTCGGGCCGCTATCCCCGCCAGTTGGTCGCCCGAGCGCAGGGGCGTAGCTTTCGCCAGCAGGGTTTTCAGGTTGTCGAAGCGGTAGGTTACGTTACGAACAGAACAGCGGTACGCCATAGTGGTAACAAATGCGTAAAGAATTGTAGAAAACAGGGACATCAACATCCCGTAGCACGGAAAATGGAATCTACAAAGAAGCGCGGATAAGCCCAAGGATTACAGGAATTTAATACACCAGTAACAGTTTATAAACCGGGCTTTTGTAAGTTTGGCGTTTGATCATCTCTCCCGTTTCTAACCCATGAACTCTTTTCAACTGGTAGTATTCGATATGGCTGGCACGACGGTCCAGGACCAGCACGAAGTAGAACGCTGCTTCGCCCAGGCCGCTTCACAAACCCATCTGATCGTCAGCGACGAGCGGATTCTGGCCATGCAGGGGTTGTCCAAACGTTTTGTATTCGAGACGCTCTGGAGCAAACAACTGGGTACCGCCACGCCGGAAGAACTGAAAGCGAAGGTGGATCATTCCTACCAGCTTTTTACCGAGATCCTGGAAAACCACTACCGTACCCAGCCCGTTCTGCCGACCGCCGGTTGTCTGGAGACGTTTGTGTTTCTGCGTAGCAACGGCGTCAAAATCGCTCTGACAACCGGTTTTTACCGGAAGGTTACTGATATTATTCTGAGAAAGCTGGGCTGGCTCGAAGGTTTGGACGAAAACTACATGGGCAACGGGCAAACCCTCATTCAGGCGTCCATTGCCAGCGATGAGGTGGAGCAGGGCCGTCCGCAGCCGTTCATGATTCAGAAGGCAATGCGGTTACTAGGCGTTACTGATCCGAAACGGGTAGCCAACATTGGCGATACACCCTCCGACCTGCTGTCGGGCCAGGCCGCCGGGGTCGGCCTGAACCTGGGTGTGGTGAACGGTACGCACAGCCGCAGCCAACTGGAGCCGTACCCGCACGACCGTCTGCTTCCATCGCTCGCGGAACTACCAGCTACCCTTTCCCTGTCGTCGGCGCAGGCGTTGACCAACCCTTCCAACCCATCCCTATAACCGTTTTTTCTCTTGGCTTCTTTCGATTTTATTTTCGTTGGTTCGGGCATTCTGGGTACGTTTCACGCCTTGCACGCGGCCCGTGCCGGTCAGAAAGTCCTGATTCTGGAAAAAGACAACCGGCCCGTCAGCGCTACGGTCCGCAATTTTGGTCAGGTGGTACCGTCCGGACTGAGCGGCCGCTGGTACCATTACGGTCGGCGCAGCCTGGAGCTGTACCGGGAAATTCAGAAGGAGCACGACATTACCGTTCGGCAAAACGGCTCGGTTTATGTGGCCTCCGACGCCGACGAATGGACGCTGGCCAACGAACTCTACGACCAACGACGGGCCGACGGTTACCCGTGTGAACTTTGGTCGAAGGCCCGGACGCTGGACAGCTACCCGGTTTTGCGGTCGGATTACGTGCAGGGAGCCCTGGTTTTTCCGGAGGAAATCAGCGTAGAACCCGATCAGATGATCCACCGGCTCATCGGTTACCTAACCACGAAATACCCGAATGTAACTTACCGGAACAACGCTGCGGTGGTCGGCTGTGAGTCGACGGCAGCGGGCGCGCGGGTCCAGTTGGCGAACGGCGAACGATTTGAAGCGGGCAAGGTATTCCTCTGCAACGGCAGCGAGTTTCGGCTGTTGTTTCCCGACTTGTTTGCCCAGAGCGGACTGGTGGTGAGCAAACTGCAAATGATGCAAACCGCGCCAATGCCGGAAATTACGCTGCCCGGCAATATTCTGACGGGCCTGACCATCCGGCGGTATGAGTCCTTTACCGAGTGTCCGTCCTACGCCAATCTGCAAGCGCCGGACCATCTGGCAGAATTGAAAAAGTGGGGCATCCATGTTCTGTTTAAGCAGGCGCTCGACGGCTCGATCATCATCGGCGATTCACACGAATACGCTCCGGCCACGCAGACCGACGACCTGGGCTTCGACACGAAAGATTACGTCAACCAGTTAATCCGGCAGGAAGCCAGCCGGATTGTCAGTTTTCCCGTCGACCGCATCCAGCGCACCTGGGCCGGGTTTTACGCCCAGACCACGCAGGAGATTTTCGAAGCCGATCTGAACAATATCCACATCGTCACCGGCATCGGCGGCAAGGGCATGACCTCCAGCGCCGGGTTTTCGGAGGAAAATATAAAGCGGTTTTTGTAGAGACAAAAGATAAGAAAGATAAAAGAGTTGTATCGTCGTTCGGTCTTTTGTCTCCTGTCTTTCCTCGCTCGTCTACGCTTAAAACTAAAAAAAGCAGGAAAGCCAAAGGCCAATTCCTGCTTTTTCAATTACTGAAAAATGGAAAATCTACGCTTTCTCTTCCTGCGTTTCGGCAGTTTGAGAGGACGTTTCGGTTGATTCAGCGTCGGTATCGGGCGTTTCTTCCGCCTTTGTCTCAAACGCTTCCGGCAGGTTCTTCCGCAGAATATTATACCAGCCGATCATTTTCTTTACATCCGACATATGCACCCGGTCGCGGTCGTATTCCGGCACGATTTCGGCCATGAAGTCCGCCAGTTCGGCGTTTGAAGCCGCCTTGGGAGTAATCGGCAACTCATCATTGTATTTTTCATAGATCACCATGAACACATCCCCCAGGGGCTTCGATTGTTCATCGTCATCCGTGTAAATTGAAATGTCTTTCAATACCGATACACGTGCCGTGGGTCCAATCATCGACTTTTCTTTTTTCTCGTCGAGCGATTCCACAATCACACCCGTTCGGCTGGGTTTTACAATCCGGTATAAGCCGCCTTTTCCGGCAATATTCGCAATTTCTTTCAGCGCTTCCATGCTGCCTAGTTTAATGGGTAACGGTCAATTTGATTTGGTTATTGCCAATGTTTCTAAAAACTGAAGGGCAAAGATACGGCGAATCCCCTGCTAATCGTACTGATCAAACGGTTTTGCCGCGATTTTAAACCCTTTATCTAGCAATTATTTTTTTGCGTCGTCCTGTTCGTGAAACGCCTTGTTTAACTGATCGATGTACGCCAGAATTTCCTCTCTCCCGCGCCCGCTCACGGCTGAAGAAAGAAACATCGGCGGCAATTCGGCCCATGTTTTCCGCATGGTTTGTTCGTACCGCTTCACGGCCTGCTGCACGGCATTCGTGTTGCTTTTTTCGGTTTTTGTGAAGATGATGGCAAACGGCAAGCCGAGTTCCCCCATCTTTTCCATAAACTCCAGGTCGATGCGCTGCGGATCAATGCGGCTATCGACCAGCACAAACGTGCAGATCAGATTCTGACGGTTTTTGAGGTAACTGTCGATCATCCGCTCCCATTTTTCCCGCTCACGCTGCGGTGCCCTCGCAAAACCGTAGCCCGGCAAATCGACCAGATACCACTCACTGTTGATCAGGAAATGGTTGATCAACTGTGTTTTTCCGGGCGTCTGCGAGGTTTTCGCTAACTTATGCCGGACGGTCAGCATGTTGATGAGCGACGACTTTCCGACGTTGGAGCGGCCAATGAAGGCATACTCCGGCCGGTCCGGCTTGGGGCAGCGGGACGGGTCGGAATTGCTCATGACAAACTCAGCTTGTTTTACTTCCATAGTGCTTCAGAAGAACGATTTTAAAACCGTTCTCCGGCCGCAAAGTTCGTAAAGAATTGACAAGAGTACTATTGCATCCTGAAATTGGAGCGGGATCGACCCTTTACAAATCCTTTTTTTTGCTTAAAATTGTAGGGCCTTAAGCGGAAAAATCCGGCTAAAGAAACCAATCAGAACTCATCTGTCGTTATAACCTCATCAGAACGAACCGATCTAAAAGTTATGAAGAATACAAGTTTGCTCTCCCTGCTGCTGGCGTTTGCGCTGGTATTGAACGCCTGCAACTCCCAAAGTAAGTCAACTGACGAGCAGTCGGCCGTCACCGAAACTTCGGCGGATAATACGGAGGTCGTCAGCGAAGAAAAGACCGTACCCGACGCCAGCGCCACCACCGCCGGTACCGAGCCGGGTATTCAGTTCTCGGATGCCGCCTGGAAAGCGCAGTTAGCGAAAGCCAAAGCGGAGAAAAAACTTGTGTTTCTGGACGCCTACACCAGCTGGTGCGGTCCCTGCAAACTGTTGCAGAAAAACGTTTTTACCCAGAAGGAAGTCGGCGACTTTTTCAATAAGGAATTCATCAACGTGAAAATCGATATGGAGAAAGGCGAAGGACCGGAACTGGCGCTGCAATATCCGCTGGAAGGCTACCCGACCCTGCTGTTTATCGATGGCGACGGCAAAGTGGTAAAGAAAGTCCTGGGCTACCAATCGCCAGAAGAGTTGCTGACCATCGGCAAAGGCGTTAAAGGTCAGGCTGCATTATAAAAGAAAGCTGCTCTTTTTTGCAAAAAGCCGTAAGCGAGATCCGCTTACGGCTTTTTTAGTGAGCAATCACCTTCTGATAAAGGTCCATCAGCTTCGCTTCTTCCGTGGTCCAGTTGTAGGTTGACTCCGTTGCCCGCCGGCCCCGCTGGCCCATCTCCTGCGCTTGCTGCGGGTGCTCGATCAAATACCGCATCCGGTCGGCAAACACCCGAGGGTCGGTTGGATCGATGCAGAACCCGCAGGCATGTTTTTCCACGACATCGCGGTATAGTTGAAAATTAGCCGTAATGACCGGCAGCCCGAGCGCCATGTATTCAAACATTTTAGTGGTATACGACTCGGGGTAATCGCCAACGGGTTTCAGAAGCGCCAGCCCGCAGACTGATTTTGCAGCATACGCCAGGGCTTTTGCCTGATCGGTATAGCCGTAAAAAATCAGGTTTTCGCCCAGCTTGTGATACGCCGGAATGTTTTCCAGTTCCGCCTGGGTAAACGTACACCGCCCAAACAGGTGCACCTTGAAATCCGGGTAGTCGGTTTTCAACAGGACTAAACCTTCGAGCAGGGTTTCGATGGCCCGGTCGAAGCTCAGCAAACCGATGTAAAAAAACTCAATTGGATCGGCCAGCTTTCGATAGGGCCGCCGGAAGGCCTCCATAAAAGGCAGAACCGGATAATTGTAGATGACGGCCTGGGGCTTGACCAGGTTTGTGTACGTGGTCAGGTAGCCGTGTTCGGTAAAGATCAGCGAGAAATGCCGCCAGGCCAGCCGGTCGAAAAACCGAAACGCCTGTTGCAGCAGCCAGCCCCGGTTCTGTTTTTTCAGGTGAATCTTTTTGTGCAAATTCTCCTGTACTTCGTAGATAACGGCCGCTCCCAACAACCGGTAGACATACGCAAACGGCAGAAATTCCGACGAGTACACGTGAACCAGAACTGGACGAAGCCGCAGGGTTTTCCACAAAATAACCGGGCAGGTGATCAGAAACCGCAAGACAACCCGGCGAAAATGTGGCAACTTGATAAAGCGCACCGCCGGAGCAACCGTGGCATCGGGCTTGGGCAGGGCGCAGTACACCTCATACGCTCCGGTCAGCGTAGGAAAATATTTATAGACAATACGAGGGTCGTAGGTGGGGTGTATGGTACTGACGTGTAAAACCCGTTGACGCGGCATAGAATCTGCTTTTTTACCCGGTATTTAGGCCGTCTCGGACGGCAGATGTTCGTCCTGCGGCAGGGAAAAGGTTTCCTCGATGCAGGCGCTTATTTTACTAAGCTGCCCAGCCGTCAGGTTGGAGCCCGACGGTATGCAAAGTCCGTTCTCAAAAAGCTGCTCCGACACGCCGGAACCGTAGAAGGGTGCCCGGGCAAAAACCGGCTGCTGGTGCATGGGTTTCCACAAAGGCCGCGCTTCGATTCGCTGTTCAGCCAGAGCCAGCCGAATATCTTCGCGGGTAACACCATCGGACAACGCCGGATCGATTGTGATGCAGGTCAGCCAGCGGTTCGAAAAAAAGCCGGTGGGTTCGGGCTGAAAACCGACGCCCGGCAATGCATTCAGTCGCTCAACGTATTGGTCAAAATTAGCCCGGCGCTGCGCAACCCGCGTCTCCAGAACCGCCAGTTGCCCCCGCCCGATGGCCGCGCAGACATTGCTCATCCGGTAGTTATAGCCAACGACCGAATGCTGATAATGCGGGGCCGGGTCGCGGGCCTGCGTCGCCAGGAAGCGGGCTTTTTCAACCAGCGCTTCGTCGTTTGACAACAAGGCTCCTCCGCCGGACGTAGTAATAATTTTATTGCCATTGAACGATAAAACGGCCAGTTTGCCCCAGCTCCCGCACGGTTTTCCCCGGTAAGACGACCCCAACGCTTCGGCAGCGTCTTCGATCAGCGGGAGTTCGTACCGCTCACAGATGTCCATTATTTCCGCCATGCGGGCTGGCATTCCGTAAAGGTGTACGACAATGACGGCTTTGGGGCGTTTTCCCCGGGCGATACGGTCTTTCAGAGCCGTCTCGAGCGTGTCGGGGCACATGTTCCAGGTGCTGGTTTCGCTGTCGATAAAAACCGGGTTGGCTCCCTGGTAGATAATCGGGTTGGCACTGGCCGCAAACGTGAACGACTGACACAACACTTCATCGCCGGAGCCAACCCCCAGCAAGACCAGCGCCAGGTGCAAAGCCGCCGTTCCGGACGACAGAGCGGCCGCATAACCGGTTTCGGTTGCTGCGCAAAGTTCCTGTTCAAAGCCGTCGACGTGTGGGCCAAGCGGGGCAATCCAGTTGGAGGAAAACGCTTCCTGCACGTACTGAAGCTCCAGTTCGCCAAGGTGCGGTGAGGAAAGGTAAATCTCTGGTGTCATAGCGGTTGGTTTATTTTTATAATTCGGGCCGGATTACCGACCACCACAGCATAATCCGGAATCGGGCGCGTCACAACGGCCCCGGCCCCAACAGTCGCCCACCGACCAATGTTCAGGTTAGGACAAACAACGGCCCCGGCTCCGATGAGGGTTCCGGTGCCAACCTGGATGCCACCGCATACGACGGCCCCCGGAGCAACGTGCACAAAATCGGCCACCGTGCAATCGTGATCGACCGATGCGCCGGTATTGATAATGACGTGGTTTCCAACGCAGGTGTCGACCTGGAGGATTGCCCCGTGCATCACGACAGAGCCATTCCCCAGCATTACGCTGGAATCGATCAGGGCCGACGGATGGACGGCGGTTCCGAAGGGGTGCTGAATCCACTGCGCCAGACGGCACCGAACGCGATTATCCCCAATCGCTACCACCAACGGCTCACCGGGGTTATACTCGGCGCGATAGCCGCCCACCACGGGAATCGTCAGGAGCTTCTTCTTGTCCGGGTCATCGTCGAAAATGGCATCTACAGCGACTCCGGCCGCTTGCAAACAGCTAATAATCACTTTGGCATGACCGCTGGCTCCGTACAGTAACATCCTAAATCGTTCCCGTAAATTTTTCCATCGTAGCCGCCGACGCGGACGAAATTCCTTCCGACTTCAAGACCTTTTGAATGGTCAGCAGAATGATTTTGCAGTCCAGACCCAAAGACAGGTTATCGACGTACCAGGTATCAAACTCAAACTTTTTCGCCCAGGACAAGGTGTTCCGCCCGTTAACCTGCGCCCAACCCGTGATTCCGGGTCGAACCTCGTGCCGTCGGCGTTGCTCGGGGCTGTAGAGTGGCAGGTACTCAATCAGCAACGGACGCGGCCCAATCAGGCTCATGTCGCCCTTCAGAACGTTCCATAGTTGGGGCAGCTCGTCGAGGGACGTCTTACGAATCATTCGGCCAACCGGCGTCAGACGCTCGGCATCGGGAAGCAAAAATCCGTTGGCATCCCGCTGGTCGCTCATGGTTTTGAGCTTGATCAACCGAAAGATGTGCCCGTGCCGACCGGGCCGGAACTGCACGAAGAAGGGCGTTCCCCCGTTGGCCAGCGCCAACGCAGGTATCAGCGCCAGCATCAGGGGCAACACCATCATGATGGCCAGTAAGGATACACTAACATCAATCAGACGTTTTCCGGTTTTTCGGTACATCGGCAAGACATTGTAAATACTCGTCAGCTAATCGTTTCCGATCAAAGTGTATTTTGGCGTACTCGTACCCATTTTGCCCGTGTCGGCAGCGCAGCTCGGGCTGGTTCAGATAGAGCCTGATCCTTTTGGCCACCTCAACGGGTTTCTGAAGATCCACAAACATTCCGGCATTCGACCGTTCTACTACCAAGCGTGAAATGCCATCAATTGCCGTCAGAATCGGAAGCCGGGCCGCCATGTATTCGAACATCTTGTTGGCGTAGATGGTCTTGAATATATCCAGCCGCTGCATGGTCATCATCCCGACATCCGACGCCAGAATGTATTGAAAAGCCACTTCGCGGGGCAGCGCATCCATGAACCGAACGTTTTGCAGCGCCCGTCTTTCGACTTCGGCCCGAACGGTATTTTTAGCCATGCCATCGCCAATCAGTAAAAAACGGACGGGCTGATTCTGCAAAAGAGCCGCCGTTGCCACGAGTTGGTCCAGTTGGTTGGCGACGCCGTGCGCTCCTGCATATACGATCCACAAAAATCCTTCCATTTTCTGCGCCTGGCGAAAAGCCTTGCGGTCGAACGTTGCCCTTAGCTGGTCGGTTCGTTGAAAATCGGCCGCGTTCGGAATGACTATAATCTTCGAGAGTTCAACGCCCTTGCGCTCCCGCAACACCTGCCGGAATGCCGGGGTCAGCACCACCACTTTTTCCGAGCAGTTATACAGCCAGCGTTCCAGCGCATAAGCCGCCCGGATCAGGAAGACGCCTTTTAAGACGCCCATCTGAACGGGTGTATCGGGCCACAAATCCCGAATTTCGGTTACCAAAGGCAGGCGCTTCCACCAGGCCAGGACGATACCCAGTACGCCAAGCAGTAGCGGTGGTGAGGTGACAATTAAAACGTCATACCCGGTACTCACCCGGAATAGTCCCGCCCAAGTGCCGGAAAACAGGAATGTGAGGTAGGCCCACAACCGCCCGGCCCAGTTCACATTATGCCATTCCGACACGTGCGTCCGGACGACGTGCACCCCGGCAATGTCGTTTTCTTCCACCACCCACCTTCCCCGGCAATGTTCGTATTTGCGCCCCCGGTTGTAATGAACCATACCGGCGATTACGGTAATCTGATGGCCTTGCTCAGCCCATAACCGGCACAATTCGTTCCAGCGGTTGCCGCCCGCTTCGTGCGGAGGAAGGTAATACTGGTGCAGCAGCAAAATCCTCATACCGGTACAGTTGGTTTTTCGGAATCAGCCAGCGGTAGGCCCGCCGACTGCAAGGCCCGCTGATAAACCGCAAACTTTGCGTTCCAGACATCGACGGGGTTGAAATCACGCAGCACCCACCGCCGGGCGTTCTGACCGTGTTGCCGTACCAGGTCCGGATTATCCAGATAAACACGCATCTGACGGGCCAGACTTTCGGCCGAATAGGCATCACAGAACAGGCCGGTTTCATCCTCAACGAGCGCGTCAACGGTTCCCGTTACGCGGCTGGCAATGGCCGCTACTTCCATCGCACCGGCTTCCAGCAGCACGTTTGGCAAGCCCTCCCGGTAGGTCGGCAACAGCATAAAATCCAGCAGGGCGTAATAATAAGCCATTTCCGACACAAAGCCGATCTGACGAACCTGGGGGTCGCGCAGCATCTCGTCCACCACTTCTTTTCCGGGAAACGACTCCAATTCTGACGAACCAATCAACAGCAGGGTGACGTTCGGGTATTCTTCCCGGAGCAGTTGCCAGGCCGATGCCAGTTCGACCACGCCTTTATCGCGCGTGAGCCGGCCCACAAACCCGATCACGGTACCATTTAAGTTCAGTTCTTCCTTAAGCTGCCGAAGTTTTCGGGCATCCAGCTTCGACGGGTTAAACTTACCGAGAGATTCTACCCCGTTGCAGCTTCCGTGATGCGGTACCGTTAGCTTCTCCGCTTTTGCAATTTCCAGCCTGATGGCCTGTTTCCGAAGCGAATCGCTGACGGCCAGCACATGAGTAGCCGCCCGACACGATAAACGCTCCATGCTTATCAGTAACCAGCGGCTGAGTCTCCGCCGGCTCTCAAACGGAAAACCGTGGATCTCGTACACGCGAACGGTTACGCCCGCTAACCGGGCCGCCAGCATGGAAAGCAAGCCGGCCTTGGGCGTATTTCCGTGAACAATGGCCGGTTTGACCCGCCGAAAAAGCCGGTAAGTCTGCCAGAGACAAATCAGGTCATGGAAAGGGGTAATGGCCCGTTTGAACGAAACAACGTGATAAGTAACACCGTGTTTACGGGCAAAAACGGGTAGTGCCTCTCCGTCAGCGCAGACAATTTGGACGGCTAATCCTTTTTCCTTCCAATAAGAAACCTGCCCCTCGATAAATCCGAGCGAAACAGGTACTGTAAACGTTTGAATTACCGTGAGTAATGGTTTCATAAATGGGTAGAGGAGCCGGTTTTGTTTCGGGCAATAGACCGGGCAAGTAATGATTGAGCGCGGGTCTGTTCCTCGCGGTTTAGAGTACGGTTCCGCAGCGTCAGGAGCCAGGTTTCCGCATCCAATAGGGCCAGTACCCGGTAAATTAACTCCTTTGCAAAGTAGCCAAGCCGAGCTTTCGCATAGCATTTGAAACACAGCTTTCCGCGCTGCCGATAGTCTCTCAAGAGCGTGTGTATGGTTGTTATGCCCCGCGTATATTTTTCCAGATAAGGAATGCCTGCTTCCCGGTAAAAAATCAGCGGTTTATCGATGATCGCGAATTTGGAATGCTCGATGGTTCGCAGCCAGAGCTCAAAATCATGGCAGCGCCCAATCTGTTCGTCGTACGGATTGGCCAGAAACCATTCGCGCCGGGCCATAACCGTCGGCTGGGCAATCGGATTTTTGCGAATCGCTTCGTGAATGGTATCCGGTACATACGTGGCTCCCCGGATGCCATACACAGTATTATCAATTGTGATGGTGTATAGATACGAACCGACGATGTCAACCTGCGTGTTTTGTTCTAACCAGGATACCTGGTCCCACAAACGGTTGGGCGCCATGATATCATCGGCATCGAACAAGGCGATGTACCGTCCGTTAGCCAGTTGGTTAATTTGATTGCGCCGGGCGGCTCCACCCAGATTGTTACCATCCGAAATAACTTTTACACGTGGATCGGTAAAACTTCGTGCAATAGAGAGCGAATTGTCACGTGAACCATCATCGATTAGCACTAATTCCCAATCTGTAAAAGATTGATTAATAACCGACTGAATAGCATCGGCCAGAAAAGGCTCTGCATTGTAAACCGGTAATCCAACAGTGATAAGTACCATATAAAGCTTTGGGTCAGTTGGCTTAACTATGGGCACATGTATTCACGCTATCCGCCCGAACTTGTTTCCCTTCAAACATCCCGCAATGGTCTTATCAAGCGCTGTTTTATTCTCCCCAAGGAAAAAACGGCCTTTATTGTTATTTAATAATTGCTTGATCAAGCAATTTCTGAGCTATAATCTGTTTTTCTCGATCCAATCGCTGGCTCCGACGAAGCAGCAGTTGATCTTCGCTTTTAAATAGATTAAAGATCGAATATAATGCATCATTACGCGCCGTCGTTGCCATAACCTGGTATAATTTTTTCCTGCCCAGCTGGTGCCGGTATTGCTGACGTAAAACAGATCGTATTTCGGCCGAGGAGCGCAAGTATTTATTTCTATACGGCAAACCAATTTCACGGTAAAACAAGAGAGGACGCTCAATGACAGCAAACGTACTGGTAGACATCGTTCGAAGCCAGAGTTCATAATCCTGCACCCGAAGTAACTGTTCATTATACGGATTAGCCAGAAACCATTCGCGCCGGGCCATCACAGTGGGATGGACAATTGGAAAACCCCTGACTGCTTCCTGCAAGGTTTCAGGCATTCGAGAAGCCTTCCGCATACCCTTTATTTTATTATGGATATCAATCGAATATGCAAACGAGCTTATAACATCAACACGGGGATGGTCTTTCAGAAAATCACATTGAGTCTGTAAGCGATCGACCGTCATAATATCATCTGCATCCATCCGGGCAACGTACTTGCCAACAGCCATCTGGCAAATTTGGTTAAGCCGTGCACTTTGGCCTTTATTTTTACCATCAGCAATTACTTTTATGCGAGAATCCGTAAACGATTGAGCAATAGAGACAGAACTATCCGTTGAGCCATCATCAACCACCCATAATTCCCAATCTGTAAAGGATTGATTGATGATGGATTGAATAGTATCTCCTAAATAAAGAGAGCTATTATAAATTGGCAAGCCGATAGTAATCGTAGTCATAGAGGAACTAGTTCTTTAAATAGTAAGCCAACCGGGATAAATTAATTCATCCGAACCAATAAAACTTTGATGAACATAGGCCCACTTCTTCGGTACAACAACTATCTTATTTAAACCAGGACTTAGCCAGGCCGCCCACCAACCAAATGTACTATTGGGTATAATAAAATGTTGACAAAACGTCATTAACTGCAGGTGTAACTGAGCCCGGTTACCCGCCCACTCATCACCAACAAACACCGTAGGTGCGCAGAACCGAATATGAGTCCGGCACCATTCAATATCATCAGAAAATACGTAAAAGGTTGGTGAGTTTACTCGGGCTAAAATAAGCTTCTCCGCTTCTTGGTAATACACAGGCGGAACAACATCATGACGCCGGTTATTTATAAAATCACTCCGCCGGACATGCACACAAACGGATGACAGATTGCTTTTAATCTCTTCAGCTAATTCAGATGCGTAAGCAGGAATAGACTCGGCAAATTGCAACTCCGCTCTTAGTTGTTGTTGGATCGCTTGAAAATATTGAGTACTTTGCCAATAACCACTCAAGTAGACATTATCCGTAAGATCCCCAAATTGAACGTCATACTGATAAGGTCTTCGCTCGGCAACATATTGTAAAGGACCAGCATTTATAAATCGATTAAACAATCTCTTTACGGGTCGAAAAACCAATGAAGCGCTAATACCGTACCGTAGCGAAGCAGAGGCCGCAGCTAAAGGTGGATTTATTTTAAAAATATCAAGATCATAGTTTCGATAAGTAACTTTTCGGCTCTCTACATTTCGATTCATTAAAAATCGGGCATCTACATATAACTCCGACTTACTTTTATAAGCCAGGCTTTTACCTGCCGCATATTGAAATAATTGATTCCCCAAACCGCCCATTAATTCAACTACGATCATACACAACCTGAAGTGATTTCTTTAAAAGAGAAGAATCTGAAAAAGGTACAGATGCAGGCTTTATTATTGCCCTAATAATCAACAATTCAGCCAGTAAGATAAAACCATTGATCCGAATCAACTCATTGTTCATAAAAGAAATGGCAATTGTATAATTGATAAAACAATAATATGATACATACAAAACATCTCTTGTAACATGAGCTTTATGATGAATATAAGCGGCAATGGCGCCCAATATTGAAGCCGACAAAATAGCGCCTGCCACGCCAAAGTCTAATGTACCTGCATCCAAGTAAGTATATACATTTGTAGAAGGTGCATACGTATATTCTCGCACCAAGGATGGATACCGTTCGATGAGACTAGCTTTTTTAAGAATGTAATTTATAAAATCAATACTGTACAATTTGACATCATAGAAAGACATATCCGGGTACTTCCCGGACAACACGGTTTCGTAAGCTTTTATCCCGCCAAAGATATAGAGCTTCGCCATCTCCAGTAACTCCTCGTTATCCATCCCAAACAGCATTGTTGTTATAATAACCGGCGAGATGAGGAAGAATATATACGTATAGAATCTTCTCTGCGTAACATTGAAGCAAACACTACTAGCTGTAATAATGGTGACAGCCCATGATAATATAGGCGCTCTAGTCAGTGTTATAATACAAGTAAATAGTCCAATAAAGCAAGCAGAAAACAAGGTAAGTTTGCTGATGTATTTATATTTATAGCCTATCATGGCTAAGGGGACATAAATTATAAAGCATTTCGCAAAAAGCTGATAAAGAATTGTTGACTGTTCGTCCAACAGTTTACGACCTTGTAATCTTAGTGCGACCAAGCCAAATTTAATAAAGTTTAAACTGCCTGAAAGCGAGTACACAGTTACTACATTAACGAGCAGGCTTATTACCATTAAAGCCAGCAGCGTCAATCTTAACCGATTCGCGTTGGGAACGTAATTATGAATAATAGGTCCTACCGAATTACTTTGACCATAAAAGAATAACGATGGAAGCAAAAAGAAAATCCAGGCAAGGTAAAAAACAAACAAAGTGGAAACATTAGCAGAATAAGGATATCCCGCCCATTGCGAACCTATTAGTAAAATAAACCATAAAGAAGAATAAATATCTAAATATCCAGGCTTATCTATCTTCTTTTTGAGAATAAACAAAAGTAGGCCAATGAAAGCTAGAAAGAAGACGTTAAACCCTATCTGAACAGCCATATCGTTCGTTATCTATTTAAAGCGATACAAGAGCGACTTAATTGCAAACTCGAACAAGCGTATACGCCGTATGACAGAAAGAGCCCATTCTGAAAAATTATGGTATTTCCTCAAAAGATACGCTTCACTATCTATAAAAAAATAAAATGATTTTTTCGCATTCTCTCCTTGTTTGCTACCTGAACTAGCACCTTGTAAATGAGGAACGATAACTCCGCCATGCAGTAAGCATACTTTATTTAGCCTTTGGACTTGCTCTCCCAGTATCAACTCTTCAAGGTATAAGAATGTACCTTCGTCCAATAGATTAATACGGTGCATAAATTCAGCTTTAACCATAAACACAGCCCCATTGATACTATCAGTACGGTATACCTTTTCCTGGTAAGGCACCAGGTCATTATAAATAAAACGTAAATACCGCTGTTTGAAGAACGGCAGACGACGTAGAATAGGACTTTGGCAAACGATCAGCCAGCCGGGGGCTATTACTCTCCTGACCTGAATCTGAAGGCGAACAGGTGTAGAATTGGAAACGGTGTGAATTAATGGGGAAATAGCAACAGCTTTTGATTCTTTAGCTAGTTCGTTGCGTAATTCCTGAATGCTGTTAGCCTGCGTCAGAAAAGCATCACTGTTGATGAATAAATAATAGTCAGCATCTGGCAATCCGCCGATCTTACCACAACCACGATTGTTTCCGGCAGAGAAGCCTATATTGTTGTGGATCTTTATTAGTTTAACTGAACAGGGTAAACTTTCTTCCAAAATCTGACAATGTTCTTTTGTTGACCCATTATCAACCACCACAATATGCGTAAGCTCATCTTCCTGCTGACGAATATAATCAACACACTGAAGGGTTAAATCAGCTGTATTATAGTTTAGTATGATGACTCGCGTAATCATTCGATAGCAATAAAATTTATTAGTAAGTACAAGCAAATAGTCGCAACCATAAAAAAGTACCTCTTTTTTTGTTTCAGTTTACATTCAGGCTTTATCGTGCATAACAACCAATCGCCAACTGCAAACCAGCCATAGGCTAGTAAAACAGAAGACAAGGCTATCATAACTAGTGGTACTTTAGTCAGGGCCAATAGATATTCTACACTGAGACTCAGGACAAAAAATACCGTCGCCAGAATCAAGAAGACACGTTGTTTATTTAATAATTTAAAGACGCTGAACTGAATTAATTGAACCAGTAAATAAGGTCCAATAAATCCGGACAAATAGCGTACATAAACTGTCGATGCTGAATAGGCAGGCAAAAACGTTTGAACCAAGAATTGAAGAGGAGTTACACTGAAAAATAAAAATGGTATTAGCAGTAAAATTGAGAAGACAGCTTTATCATAATAGAGTTCTAGCGAATGACGATAAGGGGCTAACTTTTGCATCATAAAGTTAGCAACTGAGGAAACAACCGTCAGGCACACATTCAATAATGTTGCGGCAAAAGCGTAAAAACCAAATTGACGCGCTGGATAAAAGCCGGCAATGAGTAATTTATCGATATTTTGAAAGCCTAAAAAAAGTAAGCCAACAAGTAGAATAGGCAACCCCAAGCTGATGAATTCCTTTGTTTTTCTAAGAATATTAGTCAGGTAAAAATCTTCTGGCTGTATCGCCGGCCAGCCCTTGGCTTTCTTAGATGCCAAATATACCATGAGTAGAACCGTAACCGCTATCTGAATATTACTAAGCAATATAAGGTCCAGTGATTTCATGTAACCTGTCTTGCAAGCAGTAAGCCCTACTAGAAAAACCACCTGACTAAATAACGTTAACAGAGGACCGTAATAGAATTTATGATGACGGTTAAATAAAGATTGAAGCAGACCTGATAAATTTTGCAAGGCAATCTGATTGGCCACCAATACCGCTGGATTTGTCTGGTACACTTGTGGATATATTCCGCTGCCTCCTACAACAACGATAACAGTGTAAACACACACCTGTTGAATAACCAGGTATGAAAAGTCGCGTTTAGCGGACTTTTGCCAGTCTGTACCATCTTTGAAGAGCCACTGAATTGTAATACCGTCCGTTAGCCCGAAATGAAACAGTCCGGAAAAGGACGTTATCGTAAGAAATAACCGCCATGTACCGTATTTTTCGGGGCTTACCTGATCGGCTAAGAGGTAGTTGATATACAACGTAACAACAACGCTGACACCCGTTAATGCTATCAACTTAACGGGTGTTGCATAGGCGGAAGACACTTTATTTAGGCTACCAATCAACACAGATTTGAGATTACAATCGGCTATCTACTATGCTTTTATCCAACAATCCTTTCAAATCATAAATAACCGTTTTATCGGTGCGTAGGGCCGCTTGATCCAGCTGCCGGAACTGCTCGTGAGCGACCGCCATTACGATGCCATCGTAGGGCCCGCTTAGCTGATCAATAAGCCGGAAGCCATACTCATGCTCCACTTCGTCTGCGTTTGCCCACGGATCATACACTTCAACGTTTATGCCATATTCGGTCAGCTCCCGGTAAATATCAATGACCCGCGAGTTGCGGATGTCCGGGCAGTTTTCTTTGAACGTAATTCCCAACAGCAGCACCCGTGTGTCCTTGATGGTATGCCCTTTACGAATCATGAGCTTCACGAGTTTGCTGGCAACAAAGACGCCCATATCATCGTTGATGCGCCGACCCGACAGAATAACCTGCGGGTAATAGCCCAGGCTTTCGGCCTTGTGGGCCAGGTAATACGGATCAACACCAATGCAGTGGCCACCTACTAAACCGGGCCTGAACTTCAAGAAATTCCACTTGGTTCCGGCGGCCTCCAGCACCTCCAGCGTATCGATGCCCATCCGATCAAACATCAGAGCTAATTCATTAACAAAGGAAATGTTAACATCCCGCTGGGCGTTTTCGATGGCCTTGCTCGCTTCGGCCACTTTGATCGACGAAGCCAGGTGCGTGCCCGCCTGAATAATCGACGCATAAAGCTGATCCACAAACCGAGCGGCTTCCGGGGTTGAACCAGACGTTACTTTCCGGATAGTCGTCAACGTGTGCACCTTATCGCCCGGGTTGATGCGCTCCGGCGAATAGCCGCAGAAAAAATCAACGTTAAAGGTCAATCCGGATTCTTTTTCAAGGACTGGCACGCAGTCTTCCTCCGTACACCCTGGATAAACCGTTGACTCGTAAATAACCACATCGCCTTTCTTCAGTACCTGCCCGATGGCGCGCGTAGCCCCCAGCAGAGGCCGCAAATCCGGTTTTTTGTACGCATCAACGGGTGTTGGCACCGTAATGATGTACACCGTACAGCCGGCAATGGCCTCCAGATCCGAGGCAAAGCGCAGGCGGTTTGCCTGCCGAAGGGCAGTTTCTTCCGTCTCGCGGGTCCGGTCGTATCCACTTTTCAGTTCTGCCACCCTTCGTTCATCGATATCGTACCCTACTACCTCGTATTGTTTCCCAAATTCAACGGCCAGCGGCAACCCCACATAGCCCAAACCAACAACGGCAATGCGCGTGGCCTTTATATCTTGATTCTCGCTCATCATGTTCCAGCTTTACAGCCGCCAATCTATGTGTCTTATCAGTACAATCATAGTACCGATGATTCCTCCGACAAAGGTATATAGAATAACCATGATGGTGCGACGGGGTTCGCTGCGTTTAGTAGGAACCTGCGCAGGTTCCAGTATTTTCAGAATGGGCGTTTCTTCCTGAATTTTGATTCGTGTTTGTTCATACTGCTGCGTGATGTTGCTGTACAACCCCTGCGCCAGGTCAAACTCGGCCTGCAATCGGCGTTCCTCAATGGTACCAAGCTGCGTTACCATGTACCGGTGCTGGTCTTTGTAGGCCGATAGGTTGACCATAGCCCGGTCGTACCGTTTGCGGGATTCCCGAAACCGTTCTGAAAGAAATTTGAGGTCTTCCCGCGTTTTCTCAGTTCGGTAGGTAATAACGTAACGGGTCAGGTAATCAATGGCCACCTGACTGACCTGGGCCGCAACTTCCGCATCCGGCATCTTCACTTTGATGATAATAACGCCGGATTGCTTGTCGAGATCGGACAAAATCCGTTCCTTGGTATCCTTAACCAGCAATTCCTGATCACGCGTCAGATGCAACGTTTGCCGGTCATTGAGCGCTTTGGGCACCCTCAACGGTTCTTTCTCCTTAAACCAGTCCAGCCACGAAGGATCTTTCGTCAGAAAAGCCGCCAGCGAGGAATATCGCTGTCTGTCAACGGTTCTTACCGGCTGATTCAGCAGATGCAGGATAAACGGCGTACTCTTCAGGACATCCGGGTAGAGGTCAGGCCGAATCGCTTCCGTATTGCCAACTCCCTCCAGGTTAATACCGGCTAATTCAGCCAGCGCCCCGAACCGTTTCAAGTTCATGGCCGACCGCGCCTGCAACTCCGGCATGACCTGCACTTCCGAACTAAACTCAACCGGACTGACCAGGGCCACAACAACCCCAATCAGCGCGAATAGAAAGGCGACTTTCAGTATGTTGTCCTTCTGACGCCAGACGGTCAGCAAAGCCCACCGTGGCTCCACCTGCGAAGATGGCCGAAGACTACCGGCATCTCGGGGGGACAGCGTTATCCACTTTTTCATCAGAACAACCGGATAATTGTTAACACCACAGCCGCCAGGGAAGTAATCCCGGTCATCACCGCAATCCGTTCCGCCGACGACAGTCTGCTCTCTGTTTTAGGCGGTTTTGACGGAACAACCACCTCCATCCCCGGTTCAGGGTCGGGATAATCCCGAACGCCCAGAAAGCCCCGGGTACGGTTTACTTTCCCGTTGGCATAAATGACAAACAGCTTCCGACGCAATGCCTTTGAATTAAAACCACCGGCTTCATTGATGTACGCTCTGATCGACTTCCGGTAATTGAAGTCCACAACCGACGGATTGAGCACTTCGCCCCGTATTTTAACCAGCTCCGTTTTTCTGGGAATGTGAATGGAATCGCCTTCCAGTAAGAGTAAATTCCCGCTGTCAGACGGTCTGGCAATGATTTCACTAAGATTTACCGACACCAGTTCCCGGTTCCGGGTAAAGCGGGTTGCTTTTAAGTAGGCTTCTGACCGCAAACCGCCAGCCCGTTCGATCAAATCCGTAATCCGTTCGGATTTGTCACGAATTGAGTAGGCACCCGGGTAGCGAACCTCGCCGGTCAGGGCTACGGTTTTCTGGGCTTCGTAGCGGGGCGATTTCCGCACAAATACCTGATCGAATGGGCTAAGGGTAAAACGAGCATCGGCTTCGGTCAGTCGCAATCGTTCATTGAGTTCAAACTGAAAAATCCGCACGTTCTGGTTTTGCGGTAAGCCCGCAGTATCTTTTCGGACCCGCCGGGCAATCTCAACCCGGGAGGCCGTGGCCCCATCGGTAAAACCACCCGCCAGCACAATGAGGCTGGCCACGCTCATGCTGTCAGCGTAAGCATACGGGCCCGGCCGGTTGACCGCCCCCAGAATCGTCACTACCCTATTTTCGCGCAAATCGCCGTAGGACGGTATGTCAATTACATCCTCCCGTTGAAGCACAATGTCCGGCACTTCGTCCCGCATCAGCTTACCCAGATCTACGCCAATCAGCGCAGGGTCCAGATTTTCCCGCAACCGCCGGATGGTGGCCCGGTTGAGAAAGGCGTCCTCCCGCAGTCCTTCGGCGGTGGTAATAAGCTGGCGCAGGCTCGCGTTTTTTTGCAGCGCGTAGATCCCGGGCCGAAAAACCGCTCCGTTGATCGTCACCCGGTTTTCATAGCGGTCAATAATGGCGCCAACGGTGTATAAATCGCCCCGCTGCGGCAAAAATGCTGGAATGTCAGCCGCCGGAACGGTGATGACCTGCAACTCTTTGGGTGTATTCCGGCGCAGGGTCAGCGAAGCCGTATACGCTTTTTCCGTGAATCCGCCCGCAAAGGCTAGCAAATTCTTCAGGAGTTCGCCCTTCTGCACTTCGTAGATCGCCGGTTGCTTTACTTCACCGGTTAACTGAACGCGGGTATCATAGTGGTTGATAAAAACAATATCCTGATCCTGCAACCGAATATTATCTTTCTGATCGGCCCGGAGCAGGAAATCGTAAATATCCAGCGTACGGACCAGCCGATTGCCGCGGTATACCCGGATGTCACGGAATGAACCCCGGTCCGGATCCGGCCCGCCCGATACATAGAGCGCATTGAAAACAGTGGCCAGTGACGAAAGTGTGTAGGTGCCGGGTTTAACAACCTGGCCGATCAGCGTTACTTTAATGCTCCGGATGCTGCCCAAACTAACACTGGCAAAAATGCCACTGGCGGTTGTATTTAATCCGGCATACACCTGCCGGAGCCGGCCAATGATTCGCTGTTCTGCTTGTTCAATGGTCAATCCGTTGACATAAATGGGGCTTAAATTTTCCAGCTTCACCGCCCCTTCCGGACTAACTTTGGTATGGTAATTCCGCTGCGCGTTTCCGTAAACGTCGATGATCAACTCATCGTCGGGGCCGATCTGGTAATTTTTGGGGGTCGGTATCCGCAGATTGGGTTCAAACGTAA
Source organism: Larkinella insperata (assembly GCF_026248825.1). Lineage (NCBI taxonomy): Bacteria > Pseudomonadati > Bacteroidota > Cytophagia > Cytophagales > Spirosomataceae > Larkinella > Larkinella insperata. The sequence continues at coordinate 1,192,935 of NZ_CP110973.1, forward strand.
GATTGGCGTTGGCAAACAGATTCGCGCCAAACACGGTCAGTTTGTTTTCGGCCGCTTCCGGGCGGGAGAGCGGGGCAACAGCGGTGCTCAAACTGGCTTTGTCGGTTTGTTCGCGGCTTTCTCCCATTGAAACCATTTGCAATTCCTGAGGTGTATATTTGCTTAGCTCAGTAACTTTGGCACGCATTTTTTTTATATCGGATGGTGCAAATCCACGAGTTAGGGCCAACTGCTCGATCTGCGCTTCGGACATCCTGCTTTTTTTAGCCTGCTCGATGAATTGACGAATCTGCTCTTCCGATAGGTTATCCACTTTTTGGGCGTATGCCGTGGATTGCAACAGGAAAGCGCTAAAAATCATGAATAGGCTAAACAATAGTTTACCCCTACCAACTTTCATACCTGGACTAGACACGCTGTCAGTAATTGAATTAAACGTAACCAATGGCAAAAACTAGATACTACTAGCAAACAGTGAACTAAATTACTATAACTTATGCGAATTTGTGTGTACACTATAATATATTATTTCTTGTACATATTTCATGCCATTGTGGTGTAGTTTAGATGCAAAAAGCCCCGAAGGTAACACCTTCGGGGCTTTTACTTTGTGAAGCTTTAGATCACTTACGGAACAAGCCGCAATTCAACCCGACGGTTTTTCGTCAGACCCGCGCGGGAGTTGTCACCGATGGGCTTGAAGGAACCGAAGTAGTCGATGATGATCCGGTTCGGATCGTTCAGACCTTGTTTAACCAGGTAGTTCTTAACGGCTTCAACACGACGGCGTGACAGGGCGATGTTGTACCGGTCAGAAGCCCGGCGGTCAGCATGACCTGACAGTTGCAGACGGCATTGAGTTTTGTTCAACAACTCAACTACCTTGTTCAGCATGTCGTAGAACTGCGGTTTGATGATGTTTTTATCCGTATCGAAAGTTACGTTCGTCAGGATCTCGGCGCAGGCAATACCGGGCAGCGCTGCACTTACGTATTTATCGAAGTCGATCGCTTCACCAGCTCCAGAGACGATGCTACCGGCTGGTGTGTTGGGTTGGCGGTCGAAGTAATCCGATACACCGTCGTTGTCAGTATCCATCAACAGTTTCGGATCGATGTCTTTCGGACGGTTTGCTTTAGCAACGGAGTCGATTTGCTCCAGCGTCAGGATGACCGGCGGTTTGATCAGGTTTTTCGGATCGGTCCAGCGCAGGTGGTAAGTACCCCGCGTGGTGTCGTAGTCGTACTTGCCGTTCACTTTCTGAACTTTAACGGCATTTTTGCCTAGCTTGTAAGTAACTGACAACGCTGCGTAGCCCAGTTTATCCATGTTCGATTCCCCTTTGCGTTCGAACGGGTTATCAAACTGGCCGCGGGTTCCATAACCGTCGAAGTAGCTTGAGCTGTTGCCACCGATGGTTGCATCCAGGCGGTCGGTGTTTACGTTCGTAAGCCGGAAATCAAGACCCAGATCAAAGCGAGAGCTCAGTTCATAGTTCACGGCTACACCAACGGGGATGGCCCAGTCTTTCTCGTATTTGGCTTCCCGCAGAATACCGTCACCGTTGTTGGTTTTGGTCCAGCGACGTACCCGGCCGGTTCCTAATTCATACGCGGTCGATTTGAAGAATACTACACCCAGACCGGTGTAGGCATCAATCTTCCAGCGTTTCATTTTATTGATTCCAAACAGCAGACTTTTCAGGTTAACGCTCCCTGTCAAATCGGTTTGAATGAAGTTGGAACGGAAATAAGAGTAATATAACCGGCGTTTCATCCCAACCAGATTACCGTATTGCCCATCCAACTGGAGGCCAAACAGGTGAGACAACTGCTTTCCGACGGCTACACCGATGAACGCCGAGTTGCGCTCACTGTAGCTATCAGAGTTGGTTTTCCCAACTGGATAGAAGTCATACTCTCTAAGGTCTCCGAAGAATTGAGTGGGTCCGCCCATGACCGAAACCGACCAGGTGTTCAGTTTGGCTGGGCCTTCATACGAGGCTTTCGGGTTATACTGAGCACTGGCACCTGTCGCTGCCAGAAGAGCCAGTCCTATTGCCCTCACGAACAGGGATACTTTTTTCATACTTATCAGGTTATTGTTTGACAGTTAATAAACCATTGAGTGTGGTGAAACAACTTATCTCGGATAGTTTAGCCGGTTTTTTAAGCCAGTTTTAACGCTTTGCCGCAAAACTATAGATTTTCGTCTAGTTTGCAAACAAGATATCAGTAGTTTACAAACAAGTTATCTACTGCATTGTTCAACGAAACTATATTAGTTTCTCCGACACAAGAAAAACAGGATTTGGCTATCATCAAAGACGTTGCATCAGTTTTTTTGTCATAGCACCTTTCCATTTAGCAAAATTACCTCCAATGATCTGTTGTCGGGCCTGCTTCACTAACCATAAATAGAAGGTAAGGTTTTGCAGACTGGCAATTTGTGCCCCTAAAATTTCTTCCGACCGCATCAAATGCCGAAGATAGGCTTTTGAATAAAAGGTACTGGCATACCCGCCAAGTTCTTCATCAATTGGGCTGAAATCGTCTTTCCAGCGTTCGTTTTTGATGTTGATGATGCCCTGCGTGGTAAACAGGACACCGTGCCGGGCATTGCGGGTCGGCATTACGCAGTCAAACATATCAACGCCCAGGGCAATGGCCTCCAGAATATTTTCGGGCGTCCCGACGCCCATCAGGTAACGCGGTTTGTCAGACGGCAGAATCGCGTTCACCAGTTCAATCGTTTTGTACATTTCCTCCGCGGGTTCGCCCACCGCCAAACCACCGATGGCATTCCCCTCCCGCTGCTGCTCGGCTACGAACTCCGCTGATTGCTGGCGAAGATCCTTGTAGGTACTCCCCTGAACGATCGGAAACAACGTCTGCTGGTAACCGTATTTGGCGGGTGTGGAGTCGAAGCGTTCAATGCAGCGCGTCAGCCAGCGGTGCGTCATCTCCATAGACGTGCGAGCGTACCCGTATTCGCAGGGATACGGAGTGCATTCGTCGAAAGCCATCATAATGTCGGCGCCAATGGTTCGCTGAATGTCCATCACCCCTTCCGGCGTAAAAATATGTTTTGAGCCGTCGATGTGGGATTTAAAAGTAACTCCGTCTTCCTTGATTTTACGGGTATTCGATAACGAATAAACCTGATACCCTCCGCTATCGGTCAGGATAGGCCGGTTCCAGCCATTGAACCGGTGCAACCCACCGGCTTTTTCCAGTACGCTAAGACCAGGCCTTAAATAGAGGTGATAGGTGTTGCCCAGAATAATTTCCGCCCGCACATCCTCCACTAACTCCCGCTGGTGGACGGCTTTAACGGTTCCGGCGGTTCCTACGGGCATAAAAATCGGAGTTTCGATCAGTCCGTGATCGGTTGAAAGAACCCCCGTGCGCGCTTTCGACTCCGGGTCGGTCGCCTGTATGGTAAATTGCATTTTGTTTGCTCCTGCTGACTTTTATGACTGCAAAGTTGGAAAGACCTGCGACGAAAATCAAAAGCTGTATATTTGCCGACGTATTCAACGGCTGTCTGTCAGCCAATTATTTCCTTATTGCGTGACATCTATTGTGGTGGTTGTGTGCCTGTTAGCCGTCGGCCTACAACTTATATATATACTCGGTATTTTTTCCCGGCTGGTTTTCCATTCCAGCCGGAACAGCAGCGAACCGCCGGATTCGGCCGTTGCCCTTCATTCCTATCCTCCAGTCAGCATCATTGTGTGTGCCTGGAACGAGCTGGACAACCTTCAAACCCTGTTGCCCCTGCTCGACAGCCAGGTCTACCCTACTTTTGAAGTGCTGGTTATGGACGACCGCTCGACCGATGGCAGCCGGCAGTTTCTGGAACAGGCCGCGCAGGAACTGCCCCACCTGCGCTTCATGCGCGTTGACCGCGAACACGAGCACGTTACACCCAAGAAATACGCCCTGACAACGGGAATCCGGAACGCGGCTCACGACATTATTCTGCTTACGGATGCCGACTGTCAACCGGCCAGTGAATACTGGCTGGCGGGGATGGTGGCCCAACTCGACGGGTCGGAGAAAGAGATCGTGCTGGGATTTGGCCCCTACACCCGGGAAAAAGACGGCTGGATCAATCGGTTGATCCGATACGAAACTTTATTTACGGCCGTGCAGTATCTTTCGATGGCGCTGGCGGGATTGCCCTACATGGGGGTTGGCCGGAACCTGATGTACCGGCGGCAGCTGTTTCTGGAAAACAAGGGCTTTTATTCGCACATTCGCGTGTTGGGGGGAGACGACGACTTGTTTATCAACGAAGTAGCCACATCCCGCAACGTGGCCGTTAGCCTGCATCCGACAACGTTTACGTATTCAAGGCCCAAGGCCACGTTTGCGGAGTGGTGGCATCAGAAGCAACGGCATTTGTCGGTAGGTAAGTATTACCGAACGGGTCATAAAATTCGGTTGGGGTTGCTGTCGCTGTCGCACATCGTAAGCTGGCTCACCGGGCCAGTTGTCGGCTTGATTGCGCTGATCCGCATTCTGGATACGGGATTGCCGGCGTTGGTCCATCAATCAGACGGGCGGTTGCTGCTAATCGCATCCGGCCTGTTTCTGCTGCGGCTGGTGCTGTTTTGGATCATCGTCGGACGAATTAGTTACCGGCTCGGCCACACGGTCAAATGGATGACCATACCGGTTATGGACCTGACTCTGGCCGTGTATTACGCCATTATGGGCTTTGTAACCCTGCGGCCCCGTAAAAAGAAACGAAAAATGACCTGGAAATAGCTGGAAAATGATGAACAAAAGTCATCACAGACTGTCTCCATTCAGCATTCATACTCCAACATTCATACTAGTAGATTCGCTTTGGAACTGATAAAAAAATATTTTCCGAACCTCACCAAGCAGCAATTAGACCAGTTTGCGGCTTTGGAAGAACTCTACCGTCAGTGGAACGCTCAGATCAACGTCATCTCACGGCAGGATATCGATTCATTGTACGAAAAGCACATTCTGCACTCGCTCGGGATCGCAAAAGTGATTCAATTTGTACCGGGCACCGAAATTCTGGATGTCGGTACGGGGGGCGGTTTTCCGGGCATTCCGCTGGCAATTTTGTTTCCGCTGGCCGACTTCCATTTGGTTGACAGCATTGGCAAGAAAATAAAGGTAGTTACGGAGGTGAGTTCGGCTCTGGGCCTCACTAACGTCCGGGCCGAACAGGCGCGGGTTGAACACCTGAATACGACGTACGATTTTGTGGTAAGCCGGGCTGTTACGCGCTTGCAACCCTTCCTGGGCTGGGTTCGTTACAAGATTCTCAAAGCTGGCAACAATAAACTACGGAACGGTGTTTTGTACCTGAAAGGCGGTGATCTGGCTGAAGAGCTAGCGGAAATCCGGGATAAATACCAGGTTTACGAATTGTCCGACTATTTTGACGAGTCTTTCTTTGAAACCAAAAAAGTAATTTATATCCCTAAATAAACCACGGTTTCGGGCGTTTGCAGCGACGCTAGGGCCTGGTACTACCATCCGACAAACCATATGGCAGAAGTTTTCAAATCCAGCGGCTTTAAAGACCCGATCAACCGGGACGTCGTCGAGTTCAACGATAAAGGAGTTTCCTTCCGCGTAAACCGCCTGATTGGCGGCACGGACAACTTCGTGTTTTACAGCGATATTTCCGGGGTAGAAATAGACAACGGAATGTTTTTTTCGACAATCCGCATCATTCCCCGGGCCCGGCCCGAAATTATCATTAAAAATTTTACGCGCGGTGATGCCCGTAAGATCAAGGAGTTAATTCTGATGCGGGTGCCGTCGCTCGGTTAGGGACAGGGATGCCGGACCACTTCTTGCGTAATTTTTGAAAAAATGCTTGCAAGAATAAACGCCGACCATTACTTTTGCACCCACAATGACCCACCACAACGGGTTAACACTCCCGAATAGCTCAGTCGGTTAGAGCATCTGACTGTTAATCAGAGGGTCGCTGGTTCGAGCCCAGCTTCGGGAGCAAAAAGCCTCAAATCGTTTGATTTGGGGCTTTTTTGCTATACTATGTATATAAATTTGCCCAAATGTAACTCTCTACTAGAAGATGGATTCATACGAATTAACTTCACTTTGGAAAAAGACTCTTTCCAATCAAGGAAATGAAGATCCATATTCGAGTCACAGAGATTTATTGAGGAATACGTATATCTCCTTTCGAAAAAAAGCTAAAGTGCTAGCCAGTGAAATAAGTAGAAGTCTACCTTTTTTTACCGTCCACGATATTACGCACATTGATGCCTTATGGGATACAGCAGATCTTTTGGTAAATAAGAACTACTTTCTCACTCCTACGGAAGCATTTATTTTAGGAAGCGCTTTTTTAATACATGATCTTGGAATGGGACTAGCTGCATATCAAGACGGAAGTGCTCAACTCAGGAATCATCAAATTTGGAAAGATACAATAGCAGCTGGTTTGAAAAAAAATGGATTTCCAATTGACACACCGATTGAAAAGATTGAAGTTGAAATATTAAAAGAAGCTGACGAAGCAGTATTACGTGACCTTCATGCTAAACATGCACTAGAACTAGCACTCAAGCCATTTTATTATGAAGGAAACCAATATTATTTAATCGATGATCCAGAGATAAGAGAAGCTTTTGGTTATTATATTGGCCAAGTTGCATACAGTCATTGGTGGGATATTGATAAAGTAGAAACAGAACTCCGCCAAGAAATAGGAGTATCAGGATTATTCCCTCAAAATTGGTCGATTGATTTGCTTAAATTAGCTTGCCTCATCCGTGCTGCTGATGCCGCTCAAATTGATGACAGGCGTGCTCCACTATTTTTAAAAATTATCAGAAAACCGTTAGGCTATTCAAAAACTCATTGGGACTTTCAAAGCAAACTAAACCAACCTACAAAAATTAATAGTAGATTAAGATATACTTCAAAATCTCCGTTTAAAAAAAAGGAAGCAGAAAGCTTTTGGACGTGCTATGAAATACTGCAAGTTATTGACAAAGAATTAAATGATGTTGATTCAATATTAGCATCAATAAGGCCTGATT